>NZ_JBEGII010000001.1:0-1355833 GCF_040675875.1 Microbacterium sp. LWO12-1.2
AACACGCGTCAACTATACACACAACAAAACCACACCACCCTAATAATAATATCTACTCTCACCACTCAGTTCCGAGGACCAGGCGCGGCCCCGCCTCGACTGCACGAACTGGCGGGTACCAGCTGAATGCCGTGAGACGAGCCTGTATGTGTTTCGTGTGGAGCACTGGCATTGCGAACCGGCCTGTTCGACCCTTCTCTTCATGCCCCTCGAACAAGCTCCCGAAGATCGTCTGACCCGCACGCAAGGGCGCAAGGCTCGACCTGTTCGGTGGGGCTATCTGCATCAGGCAGTGGCTCGGCACGGCATAGTGACGTCGCGATTGGTCGTCTACCCGCCGGATGCCTCGGATCGCGATCGACTGTGGGCTCATCGGTTCCATGTTTTCGCCCCGATCGCTCTGGGTGGGGGCACCGCGTGCTGGCTGCTCCTGATCGCGCTGGGAGTGTCTCCGGAGACCTCCGCGGTCCTCCTCGCCGTTCTCATCGCACCCATCGGAATCTCCTTGTGGTGGAGAGCGCGACCGCTGCACGCTCGCACCATCTCTCTGCGGTCGAGCAGGTCGGGGATGTGGGCGCATCCCGATGACGAGCGGCGTGAGGAGATGCTCTCGAGGCTTTCGTCCGTCATGGAAGGCGCGTGTGATGATATGCGGCGCGGACTCATCACCGTCGAGACCTTCGAAAGCATCTGGGCGCGTGTGTACGGGGACGCGCTCCTCGCCGACGCCCGGGACAGGCGTTAGAGGAGCTCCTCGGCCGCGGTCGCGGAGATATCGCGCTCGACGAGCTGTCGCGCGGAGACGACGTAGGAGCCCTCGATAGGAGTGTGCCGGATACGTTCGTTCAGATGCTCGATGAGAGTTCCGGCGTTCCCGTCATCCGCGATCACGACCCCGGTCACGCAGATGTCCCTGCTCCGTCGCATCTCGAGCTCGATGTGAGCGAGGTGCGCCATCCGGTCGAGAACACGGGTCGCGACGCGTTCGGCGTCGCGCTCAACTCGCAGCACGATGATCATGTGACGCACGCCCGGGAGGCGGGCGACGGCGTGAGCGAAATCGTGCCGTTCGGCGCGGAGCCGCTGTCGGAGCTCTCGGGTGCGGAGGTGACGTCCATCGATGCCGATCACGGCAGCTCTGATCATGCTCGAGGCCGGTTCCGGTGCGCTGGCCGGGCGCTCGGCGCCGGCACCGAGAAGGTGATCGAGGGGATCGCCGCGGAGCACTGCTCTCGGCAGCTGAGGCGAGAGCACCGCGCTCAGGGTGCCGGATCCCGAGTCGCTGCTCACTTCATGCACCTGCCGTGCCACTCGTCATCGGTAGATTCCGGATGACGAATGTGAGGTCGGGTCTGGCTCGCTGCGATGGTTCCCCTGCAGACGAGTGCGAGGAGGTCGCCTGGCGAGGTCTCACGGGGAAGCGTGACCTGCAGCGGGGGCGACTGGTCGTCGCACGAGTGAATCAGCATCGGCGTGCGGGCCAGCGCTCGGGGACTGTTCAGAAGTCGAGCCTCGAGGCACTGGGTACGGATGGTGCGCAGGTCGCAGTTCACGGTGATCTCGTCGGGCCTGAGACGCCGACCTTGTACACGTTCCAGAACCGTCGCGAGCACCACCGTCCGTCGTCCGGCGCGGTCGTCGGATTCTCCCACGTGCGAGATGAGGACACAGGGCGTGCCTCGAGTGTGCGCGTGCGCTGTCAGCGATCTCTCCTCGATGAGGATGTCGTGTGTGCTGACGGTCGTCCCGTTCGGCCAGGTCGAACGCTGACCGTGCTGTGATCCCGTCCGCGCGAGGCGGGCGGCTGACACGATGCCGTGCAGCATGCTCATGAGGCATCCGTCCGTGCGACCACCAGCGTGGCGGATACGCGAGGTTCGCCGCCGGCTGCGCCCGGTCGGGGCCGCACGTCATGCAATGCCACCGCGCCGGTGCAGGGGACGGCGAGCAGATCGCCCTCCCTCAGGTCGCCCGGCAGGAGCACGACCGGGTGGGGCCACGACGCGCCTCCGACGTCCCCGGGGATGAGCTCGATGCGGGTGCTCTTGCTCGTGGAGGCGCGACCGATGAGCCGGCACTCACCCCACTGTGCCGAGACACCGTCGAACGTGCAGTCGGTCAGGGCGATTCGCTTGTCCTCCTGCGTGTCGACGCGGAGTGTGACTCGAAACACGAGCACGGTGACGTCGGTTCCGCCACCGAGCGCGCGTGCGTGCGGCATCCCTGGGCGAGGGAGGTCCCCGGTGAGTACGGCGGGCGTGCCGTTCAGGTCGACGAGTCTCGTCAACGACACTCCCGCAACGATGACGTCGGAGACGGTCGCGTGTGTGTGCAACGGCCAGTAGCCGATCTCGAGAGGGTCAGGGATGCTCAGTCGCAGTGTGGGAAGGATTTCCGTCAGGGTCATGTCTCTGTCCTACGGCTCATTCCGACCGTGGGGAACGCGTCCCTACGGAACTCATGCGCCTCAGGTCGGATCGTCCACAGCACTCGCGGATCCGTGCATCGACCGGCGGCGACGGCCTGATCCTCGGTTCTGTTAGGGCGCCATGAGAGTCGTCCAACTCGGCGTATGGGTTCCGTAAGAACGGCTTTGGCGGGTCGCAGCGGGGTGTTTGATCGGTGATTGCGCCCGTACTGGGCAGTCCGGTGAGCGTGCGCGCTGCCGTGGTCCTTCGAATGGAGCTTGTTGTGCTTGACATCGTCGACGTACTGGGCGTGATCGTCCTGTTCGTGGTTATCGGATTCCTGGGGAAGGCGGTGGAGAAGCTGTGATCGTCTTCGAGCTCCTTGCAGCCGTCCTCGGCGTCTCGGCAATCGTCTATCTCGTGTTCGCACTCGTGAAGCCGGAGCGATTCTGATGACGTGGTTGTACGCTCTTCTCGCTTTTGCCACGGTCGCGATCGTCATCGGCGTTCTCTACCGGCCGGTCGGCGACTACATGGCGTGGGTGTACACCTCACGCAAGGACTGGAAGATCGAACGCGGGATCTACAAGATCATCGGCGTCGACTCGAAGGCCGAGCAGACGTGGCAGGCCTACCTTCGCGGTGTGCTCGCGTTCTCCGCGGTCGGAGTGCTCTTCGTCTACGTCCTGCAGCGCACCCAGCAGTGGCTGCCCTATTCGCTGGGACTGGGCGCGCCGTCTGAGCCGCTGTCGTTCAACACGGCCGTGTCCTTCGTCACCAACACGAACTGGCAGTCCTACTCGCCGGAGGTGACGCTGGGCTACACCGTGCAGTTCGCCGGCCTCGCGGTGCAGAACTTCGTCTCCGCAGCTGTGGGCATCGCCGTGGCGATCGCGCTCGTGCGCGGCTTCGCCTACCGTCGCTCGGGCACGATCGGCAACTTCTGGGTCGACCTGACCCGTGGCGCGTTCCGTCTGCTGCTTCCGATCGCGGTGATCGGAGCGATCGTGCTGATGGTCGGTGGCGTGATCCAGAACTTCAACGGATTCACGACCGTTTCGGCCCTCACCGGAGGCGAGCAGACCATCCCGGGTGGCCCGACCGCATCGCAGGAGGCGATCAAACTTCTGGGAACCAACGGTGGCGGGTTCTTCAACGCCAACTCGTCGCACCCCTTCGAGAACCCGACCGCATGGACGAACATCTTCGAGATTCTTCTGATGCTCGTCATTCCGTTCTCCCTCCCGCGCACGTTCGGGAAGATCGTGTCCGACAACCGACAGGGCTACGCGATCTTGGGCGTCATGGCGACGCTCTACACGATGTCCTTCGTCATCCTCACCACGCTCGAGTCCATCGGAGGCGGAACGGCACCGGAGCTTGCGGGAGGCGCGATGGAGGGTAAGGAGCAGCGCTTCGGGATCATCGGATCCACGTTGTTCGCCACCACCAGCACCGGCACCTCCACGGGCGCCGTGAACTCGATGCACGACTCCTACACGGCGCTCGGCGGCATGATGCCGATGCTGAACATGATGCTCGGTGAAGTCTCGCCCGGTGGCGTCGGTTCGGGGCTCTACGCGATTCTCATCCTCGCGGTGATCGCGGTCTTCATCTCCGGTCTGCTGATCGGTCGTACGCCCGAATACCTCGGGAAGAAGATCGGCCCGAAGGAGATCAAGCTCGCCGCCCTGTACATCCTGGTGATGCCGACTCTGGTTCTGGGCGGAACCGCTCTGAGCTTCGCGATTCCCGGCGTGCGGGAAGAGATCGAGAGCACCTCGATCTGGAACCCGGGTATCCATGGGATGTCGGAAGTCCTCTACGCCTTCACCTCAGCCGCGAACAACAACGGCTCGGCTTTCGCCGGTCTCACGGCGAACACACCCTGGCTGAACACGGCACTGGGAGTGACGATGCTGCTGGGCCGATTCGTTCCCATCGTCTTCGTGCTCGCTCTCGCCGGATCTCTCGCCGCCCAGGACAAGGTCCCGACCACCTCGGGAACCCTGCCCACGCATCGCCCGATGTTCGTGGGGCTGCTCACCGCCGTCACCGTCCTGGTGACCGCACTCACCTTCTTCCCCGTTCTTGCGCTGGGTCCCCTGGCAGAAGGGCTGATGTAACCCATCATGTCGACAATCACCGAAACCCGCCCCGCTGCGGCGGCCACACCCGCCCAGCGCGGAGGATTCACCTGGGAGCAGGTCCGAGCCGCGCTTCCCGGCGCCCTTCGCAAACTCGACCCCCGGGAACAGTGGCGCAACCCCGTCATGCTCCTGGTGTGGGTCGGAGCGGTCCTCACGACCGTTCTCGCCATCGCCGAGCCTTTCATCGGGGGGCCCGCCGACTCGGGAGGAACGACCGTCCCGTGGTCGTTCACCGGTGCCATCGCCGTGTGGCTGTGGCTCACAGTACTGTTCGCGAACCTCGCGGAGTCCATCGCCGAAGGCCGGGGCAAGGCCCAGGCGGAGACGTTGCGCAAGACCCGCACCAGCACGATGGCCCACCGGGTCGCCGACTACGACGCCGTCGGTGATGCCTCGGCCGAGCGCACGTCTTCGCGCGACGTGTCATCGGCGGACCTGTCGCTGGGCGACGTCGTGGTCGTGTCTGCGGGCGAACTGATTCCCGGTGATGGTGACATCGTCTGGGGGATCGCCTCAGTGGACGAATCCGCGATCACCGGCGAATCCGCTCCGGTGGTGCGCGAGTCCGGCGGAGACCGCTCCGCGGTGACCGGCGGCACGCGGGTGCTGTCCGACCGCATCGTCGTGCGCATCACGTCCAAGCCGGGCGAGACGTTCGTCGACCGGATGATCGCACTGGTCGAAGGAGCATCTCGTCAGAAGACGCCGAATGAGATCGCGCTGAACATCCTGCTCGCTTCACTGTCGATCGTCTTCGTCGTCGTCGCACTGACCTTGAACCCGATCGCGTCGTACGCGGCGGCACCGGTGAGCGTCACCGTCCTGATCGCCCTTCTGGTCTGCCTCATCCCCACGACCATCGGCGCTCTGCTCAGCGCGATCGGCATCGCCGGTATGGACCGGCTCGTGCAGCGCAATGTGCTGGCGATGTCGGGCCGCGCGGTCGAGGCAGCGGGAGACGTCACGACTCTGCTGCTGGACAAGACAGGAACCATCACCTACGGCAACCGGCGCGCGAGTGCGTTCATCCCTCTCAGCGATGTACCGCGAGACGAACTGATCCTGACGGCGGCGCTGTCTTCGTTGGCGGATCCCACACCCGAGGGAGCTTCGATCGTCGAACTCGCCAGAGACAAGGGCGCGGTCGTCGGACCGAGCGCAGAAGGCGAGATCGTCCCGTTCACCGCGCAGACACGCATGTCGGGACTCGATACCCCCGACGGCGTGAGCATCCGAAAGGGCGCGACCTCGGCCGTGGTCGCATGGCTGGAAGCAGAGGGCAATCGCCTGCCCAGCAGCGCGCTCGCCGAGATCGAGGACGCCGTGGAGGTGATCGCGCAGTCCGGCGGTACCCCGCTGGTCGTGGCGACGAAGACCCGCGCCGGTGAAGGGCGCCTGCTGGGCGTCGTGCACCTGAAGGACGTCGTCAAGGAGGGGCTGCCGGCGAAGTTCGCCGAGATGCGCTCCATGGGAATCCGCACGGTCATGATCACGGGTGACAACCCGCTCACCGCCGCGGCGATCGCCAAGGAGGCGGGAGTCGACGACTTCCTCGCCGAAGCGACCCCCGAGGACAAGCTGGCCTACATCCGCAAGGAACAGGAGGGCGGAAACCTCGTCGCGATGACCGGTGACGGTACGAACGACGCCCCCGCGCTCGCGCAGGCGGATGTCGGCGTGGCGATGAACTCCGGCACCTCGGCAGCGAAGGAGGCCGGCAACATGGTCGACCTCGACTCCGACCCGTCGAAGCTCATCGACATCGTCAGGATCGGAAAGCAGCTGCTCATCACCCGCGGCGCGTTGACCACGTTCTCCATCGCCAACGACATCGCGAAGTACTTCGCCATCATCCCCGCGATGTTCATGGGGGTGTTCCCGCAGCTCGGCGCGCTGAACATCATGGGGTTGCATTCCCCGGCATCCGCCGTGCTGTCGGCGATCATCTTCAACGCGATCGTGATCGTCTTCCTCATCCCTCTCGCCCTGCGGGGTGTGAAGTATCGGCCGGGCAATGCCTCCCACATCCTCGGACGCAATCTCGCCGTCTACGGGCTCGGTGGTGTGATCACTCCGTTCCTCGGCATCTGGGTGATCGACCTCGTCGTTCGTCTCATCCCCGGCTTCTGATCGCCGCGAAAGAAGGAAAACAATGAACACGTCAACCCGCCAAGCGGGACGAACGATCTGGGTCGCCACCCGGGCGATGGTCCTCTTCACCATCGTCCTCGGGGTCATCTACACGCTCGCGATCACCCTCATCGGTCAGCTGGCACTCCCGGCTCAGGCCAACGGGTCCGTCGTGACCGACGCGCAGGGAACACCGGTCGGGTCGTCCCTGATCGGCCAGTCCTTCGCCGATGCGGACGGCAACCCGATCCCGGAGTACTTCCAGCCTCGGCCCTCCGCGGCAGGCGACGGCTACGACGGCGGTGCCTCCTCCGGGTCGAACCATGGGCCGGAGAACGCGGATCTCATCGCCGCGATCGCTGAGCGCAAGGCGCAGGTCGCCACGTTCAATGATGTCGCCGAGGACGAGGTGCCGGTCGACGCGGTCACCGCGTCGTCGTCAGGCCTCGACCCGCACATCAGCCCGGAGTATGCGGCGATCCAGATCGCCCGCGTCGCCGACGCGCGCGGCCTGTCGGTCGAGGCGGTGCGCGAGGTCGTGGATGCGCACACCAACGGTCCGGACATCGGATACCTCGGTGACCCCACAGTGAACGTCCTCGAGCTCAACCTCGCGCTCGACGAAATGAGGAAGTGACGATGTCGAAACGGGGGCGGCTCAGCGTCCTGCTCGGCGCCGCCCCCGGCGTCGGCAAGACCTTCACCATGCTCGAAGAGGGCCGACGCTTGCGGGCAGAGGGCAAGGACGTCGTGATCGGCATCGTCGAGACTCACGGACGGGCGGCGACGGCAGCGATGACAGACGGGATCCCCTCGGTACCTCGTGCCAGGTTCGCCCACCGCGGTGTCGATCTCGAGGAGATGGACCTCGCCGCGGTCCTGGCGCGTCGTCCCCAGATCGCCCTCGTCGACGAACTGGCTCACACCAACGCCACCGGGGCCGAGAACGAGAAACGCTGGCAGGATGTCGCGGTTCTCCTCGACGCCGGTATCAGCGTCATCTCGACCCTGAACATCCAGCACATCGAATCCCTCAACGACGTCGTCGAACAGATCACGCGGGTGCCTCAACGTGAGACCGTGCCGGACAGCTTCTTGCGCAGCGCGGATCAGATCGAGGTCGTCGACCTCGCACCGCAAGCACTGCGCGATCGTCTCAGCGGCGGCTTCGTGTACCCCGCCGAACGAATCGATGCCGCGTTGTCCAATTACTTCCGGTTGGGCAACCTCACGGCGCTCCGTGAACTCGCCCTGATCTGGCTGGCGGATGAGGTCGACCAGGCGCTCAAGGGATACCGGCAGGAGCAGGGGATCGACTCGACCTGGGAGGCGCGCGAACGCGTCGTCGTCGCCCTCACGGGAGGTATCGAGGGGGAGACGTTGCTGCGGCGTGGCGCGCGCATCGCCGCCCGCTCGGCCGGCGGCGAACTGCTGGCTGTGCATGTGACGAGTCAGGACGGTCTTCGATCAAGCAATCCGGTCGCCCTCGCGGAACAGCGCACGCTCGTCGAGAAGCTCAACGGGACGTATCACCAGGTCATCGGTGATGACATCCCGACGTCGCTCGTGGAGTTCGCCCGGTCCGTGAACGCCACCCAACTCGTGCTCGGCGCCAGCCGTCGCGGACGCATCGCCGCGGCGTTCACCGGACCGGGCATCGGTGCGACGGTGGTGCGGGAGTCCGGCGACATCGACGTGCACATGGTCAACCATGGGGCGGCCGGCAGAAGGTTCGCGCTTCCCCCGTTGACGGGGGCTCTCACACGAAAGCGCCGGATACTCGGTTTCGTCGTCGCTCTTCTCGGCGGCCCGATGCTGTCGGCCCTGCTCTCGGTGTTCCGGAGCCCGGAGTCCATCACCACGGACGTGCTGAGCTTTCAGCTCCTCGTGGTCGTCGTCGCCCTCGTCGGCGGGATCTGGCCGGCGCTGTTCGCCGCGGTGCTCTCCGGACTGACTCTCGACTACCTCTTCATCGAACCGCTCTACACGATCCACATCCACGAACCGCATCACCTGCTCGCCCTGTGCCTGTACGTGGTCATCGCCAGCCTCGTGAGCTTCATCGTGGACCGTGCGGCTCGCTACACGCGCGCCGCGCGGCGATCAGCAGCAGAGTCCGAACTCATCCAGACCATCGCGGGAAGCGTGCTCCGCGGAGACAACGCGATCCAAGCGCTCATCGACCGCACCCGTGAGGCGTTCCACCTCCCCGGAGTCCGTCTCCTCAGGGGCGATGATGTGCTGGCGCGCGCGGGGGAGCCGGTGGCGGACAACCGGCACACCGAGGTGCGCATCGGCGACGATACCGTCCTCGAACTGCATGGAGCCGACATCGCCGCATCCGAGCGACGCCTGCTCGCGGTCGTCACCGCACAGCTCGCCGCCGCCCTCGAGCACCAGCAGCTGGAGAACACGGCCAAGCAGATCGAGCCGATCGCGGCATCCGATCGTGTTCGCGGGGCGCTTCTCTCCGCTCTCAGCCATGATCTCCGCCGCCCGCTCGCGGCCGCGTCCGCGGCCGTGGGAGGCCTGCGGGCGGCCGGTCCCGAACTCGCCAACGCCGACAAGCAGGAGCTCCTCGAGACGGCAGACGAAAGCCTCGTCGCTCTCGCCACGCTCGTCACCGACCTCCTCGACGTGAGTCGCCTGCAGACAGGAGTGCTCTCGATCGCCGATATGCCCACAGACCCTGCGGAAGTCATCGCGCCCGCCCTCGATGAACTCCATCTCGGCCCCACCGAGGTCACACTCGCCCTGAACCATGGAGACACGCTCGCCCACGCCGACCCCGTGCTCCTGCAGCGTGCTCTCGTGAATCTGCTGGCCAATGCCCACCGGTACAACCCGGAAGGGCCGCCCGTGCACATCAGCACCAGTACCTTCGGGGGCCAGCTCGAGATCAGGATCATCGATCACGGCCCCGGCGTCCCCGCAGAGAAGAAGGACGACATCTTCCTGCCCTTCCAACGGCTGGGCGACACCGACAACTCCACCGGGCTCGGGCTCGGGCTCGCGTTGTCCCGCGGGTTCGTGGAAGCCATGCACGGCACGCTTGTTCCCGAAGACTCACCGGGTGGGGGACTCACGATGGTCATATCCCTGCCCGCCGAGACATCATCCGCATCGCACTCCGGGGAGGTCGCACCGTGAAGATCCTGATCGCCGACGATGATCCGCAGATCGTTCGAGCTCTGCGGATCACCCTCACGGCGAAGGGCTACGACGTCGTCACCGCGGCGGACGGCGCTCGGGCGATCGCTGCCGCCATCGATCATCAGCCGGACCTCTTCCTCTTGGACCTCGGCATGCCGCAGCTCAACGGCATCGAAGTCATCGAAGGCATCCGCGGGTGGTCTCAGGCGCCGATCCTGGTCGTCTCAGGGCGCGCGGGTGCTGCCGACAAAGTCGAAGCGCTCGATGCGGGCGCCGACGACTACATCACGAAGCCCTTCGCGGTCCAGGAGCTGCTGGCGCGCATCCGCGCTCTGACGCGGAGGGTCCCCCAGGACATCTCGGCGCCGATCGTGCACCTCGGCGAAGTGACCATCGACCTCTCCGCTCACAGCGTCGTTCGCGTCAGTGCGGACGCGACCTCGCACATCCGGCTCACTCCCACCGAGTGGCAGATGATCGAACTCCTGATCCGCAATCCCGGCAAGCTGGTCACGCGAAAGACGCTCCTCACGAGCATCTGGGGCACCGAACACGCAGAGGACACGGGATATCTCCGCCTCTACGTGTCGCAACTCCGCAAGAAGCTCGAAGCCGATCCCTCGCATCCGGTGCATATCATCACCGAGCCGGGGATGGGCTACCGCCTCGACGGGATGCTCACCTGAACTCTCCGCGACTCAGTTCGCTGCCGGAGAGATCACCAACCGTGTGCCCCAGGGGTCGGCGAGATGCAGGCTGCGGCCGTCATCGGCGCGTTCGATGCCGTGACCGCGGACGCGTTCCGCCATCGCCTCGACATCGTCGCGGGTCGGCACCTGGATGCGCACATCTCCGAGTCCGAGAGACGCGGCACGCGGTCCAGCCCCCGCGCTCTGCCAGGTGTTCATGCCGATGTGGTGGTGGTAGCCGCCAGCGGAGACGAACAGCGCGGACCCCAGATCGGCGGTGACATCGAGGCCGAGCACGTCGACGTAGAACCGCTTCGCGGTCGGGATGTCGCCGACCTGCAGGTGCACGTGTCCGATCGCCGCGGTGTCTCCCGTGCGGCCCGCATCCTCGTCGAGCCACCGGTGCAGGAACGCGTTCGGGTCGAGCGGGAGCGAGTCCATCACCACGCCGCCACCGGGAAGCAGCTGCCACTGATCGCGAGGGCGGTCGTGATATAGCTCGAGGCCGTTGCCCTCCGGGTCTGTGAAGTAGAAGGCCTCGCTGGCGAGGTGGTCGGCGGAACCCGTGAAGGTCTGCGGCACCCGCTGGGCCATCTGGAAGAGGGACGATGCGAGCTGCTGCGGATCCTGGAACAGGATGGCCGTGTGGTAGAGCCCGGCACCACGTGGGTTCGCGGTCGGGAGGTCGCGCTCCTGCCGCAGAGTCATGATCCTCTGCGTGCCGCGCCCGAGCACGGCGGTGGCGCCGGACTGCTCGAGCACATCGAGCGTGACGGCATCGCGATAGTAGGAGGTCATGGCGTCGAGGTCGCGGACGAGCAGTTCGACGGTGTCCATCTGCGTGCCGTCGGGCGCGGCCCCTGCGGTCGCAGCCGGTGCCGCCCGCCAGGCCCCGGCCGAGGGCGAAGACGTCACGCCCATGATGCGAATCCGAGCCAGGCGCCGGCTATGGCGAGCAGCCCCGCGACGATCCAATTTGCGATCAACATCGTGATCCCCTTCTGAAGTACTGCCATCCGGATGCGGATTGGTTGTTGCTTCAACTAACGTACGCTGGTCGCATGGCATTCCAGGTTCCGAGAATGGATGAGCGCGAGTCGCGCGCCTGGCTCGGTCTGGTGGCCGTGGCGCAACTGCTCCCCGCCGCGCTGGATTCGCAGCTGCAACGCGAAGCGCACCTGACGCACTTCGAGTTCATGGTGCTGACGGCGCTCCGGTTCGCGCCGCAGAGCACGCTGCGCATGACCGCGCTCGCCGACGCCACCAACGCGACGCTCACGAGGCTCTCCCACGTCTGCACCCGCCTGGAGAAGCGCAGGATCGTGGCGCGGACTCCGGCGCTCGACGACCGGAGGGCGACCGACATCCGGCTCACCACTGAAGGACGGCGCGTGCTGGTCCGGGCGATGCCGGGGCACATCCAGACCGCCCGGCGCCTCGTGATCGATGCGCTCACCCCCGCACAGCTGGAGGCTCTGGCCGAGATCGCCGAGACGATCACCGACCGACTGTCGGGCGGCGAGCCATTCCCGCGCATCCACGACTGACGCGTCGATGAACTGAATCCGTCGGCATGCAACGTCTCCTCCTCTGCCGGCCATGTTCTTGATGAGCCACGATGGACGAGGAGCGTCATGAACGATCAAGAACTCGATGAGCGGTTGCGCCGCGCTGATCCGGCCGGCCCCGTGCCGGAGGCATTCGACGCGACGATAGGCCAACTGGTCGCCCTCCCGCTCGCCCGCAGCCCGCGTCGACGCTGGCGTCCCGTCGTCGCGGTCGGCGGCACCCTGGTGCTGGTCGGAGCGCTTGCTGCGGCGACGGATATCGACAGCTTCCTGCTCTCCGTGCCTCCGTTCGCGGGCCTCGAGCACGGCGCCGACTTCCGTCCGGCGTCCGGTCTGCCTTTCGTTCCGACGGAAGGGCAGGATCGCGGCGAGCAGTGCGCGCTGTACGTCGATCTGGGAGGACTCACCGACGATCAGCGTGCCACCGTGGGCGACTACTGGTCATCGGCGGATCCGGCTGCGTTCGCTGCATCCGTTCATGAACGCATGCAGAACCCTCGACAGCAGGACATCGGCTACCCGGAGGCGATCGAATCATGGGCGGTGGTCGAGCAGAGCCTCGCCGTCCTCGATCACGTGGTTCCCGGTATCGAGTGGGGGGCCGCCACTCCCGGTGCGTCCTTCGAGCCGGGTGATCCGCATCTGGCGTCGGTCACCCAGCTGTGCCGCGACGACCTCGACAGTCTCGAGCCCGGCGAATGACATCGAAGCTGCGCATGCCGGTGCCGAACATCACCGCCGACGCCGAACGAATCGAGTCCGTCGTCCGGCGCGAAGCTCCGGCGCTGCTGGCCTACTTCGAGCGCCGGAGCAGCCCCCACGACGCCGCCGACCTGTTGGGCGAGACGCTTCTCATCGCGTGGAGGCGGGTGTCAGCGGTGCCCGCAGACGACCAAGAAGCCCGCATGTGGCTCTTCGGCGTCGCCCGCCGCGTGCTCATGACGAGCCGCCGCAGCGGCGTGCGACGTCAGGCGCTGACCGATCGCCTGCGCGAAGAGGCGCTCGCGCGACCGCCGGTGACGGGACAGCAGGACGACGATCTGCGCGAGGCACTCGCGTCGCTCGACCCCCTCGACGCGGAGATCATCCGTCTGCTCCATTGGGATGGATTCGCGCTCGCCGAGATCGCACAGCACCTCGGTAAACCTGCGGGCACGATCCGCAGTCGCTACAGCCGGGCGCGGGCGGCGTTGCGCGCAGCGCTCGAAGCGGGATGAGCCTGCCCCAGAGTGCGGGGTTTCCGCTCCGCGCGGCTGAACACCGCGGGCGAACCGCCCTCAGCCGACGAGCTGCGCCCGCCGTGCGCGAGCGTTGCGGCGGGCCAGGATCATCCCACCGATCACCGCAGCGAGGAACGACCCGAGGAGCACGCCGATCTTCACATGCTCGTCGGCGACCGAACTCGATCCGTACGCGAGCTCACCGACGAGGAGAGAGACGGTGAATCCGATTCCGGCGACGAAGCTCATGCCGACCAGATCGGGCCAGCGCAGCGTCTCGTCCAGGCGCAGTGCGGGGAGCCGACTCAGGAGGAACGTCGTCGCGAGGATCCCGATCGGCTTTCCGGCGACCAACCCGACGATGATGCCGATCGTGATCGGGTCAGCCAGTGCGGAGCGGAGGCCGTCGACACCGCCGATCGTCACCCCCGCTGCGAAGAAGGCGAAGATCGGCACGGCGAAGAGCGTCGCGACGACGCCCCACCGATCCGCGAAGTGCGGGGCCATTCCGTCGTACAGCGGCTCACCGGACTCGTCGCTTCCGGCTCGTACGCGCGCTCGTTCGGTGGGTGCGACGGGCACGACGAAACCGAGCAGCACACCGGCGACTGTCGCATGGACGCCCGCCGCGTGGATGCACACCCACACGGCGATCGCCAGCGGCAGCAGGATCCACCAGGCGCGCACACCCTTCTGGACGAGCAGCGCGAATCCGGCCAGCGGCAGCAACGCGAGGGCGAGCCAGGGGAAGCTGATCGTCTCGGTGTAGAACGTCGCGATGATGGTGATCGCGATCAGATCGTCGATGATCGCCAGCGTCAGCAGGAACACGCGGAGGGCGGGAGGGAGGAACTTCCCGACCACGGCGATCACGGCCACTGCGAACGCGATGTCTGTCGCTGTGGGGATCGCCCACCCGCGCAGCGCGTCCGCTCCGCTGTTCGCGTTGATGATCACGAAGATCAGCGCGGGCACGGCGACACCTCCGACAGCCGCGGCGATCGGCAGAGCGGCCTGACGCGGATCGCGGAGACGCCCCGTCACGAACTCCTCCTTCAGCTCGAGGCCCACGACGAAGAAGAAGATCGCCAACAGCCCGTCTGCCGCCCAGGCGCCGATGCTGAGCTCGAGGTGCAGTTCGGGGATGCCGAAGGTGAAGTCGCGTATCGACTCGTACCAGGGGGCTGCCGGACTGTTCGCGAGGATGAGGGCGGCCACTGTCGCCACGAGGAGGAGGGAACCTCCGAGCACATCGCTGCGGGCGTTGGAGCGGATGCCCCGCCACAGCTCATGCGGAGCGAGGGAGAAACGAGAAGGGGAAGTGGACACGACGAGACCTCACGCGGGAGAAGGGGTGGATGGCGCAGAAGACCACCGCCCCTTGCGAGGCGTGGTCTAGGTGCGTGGCGGAGGGCAGCCGGCGATCTCGCCGTGCGAAAGCGTGCCCCACACGCTGGTCCACCCGTTCGTGCCGGGGTGCAGCACGACGCGCATCCATTCCCTCATCGGGGTCGCCGAGCGCAGCTCATGCGGAGCACGCGTCGAGCCGGCGATCGAGAGAAGGGGCACTCTGCAAGCCTATCGGGAGCGCTGACGGTGCACCTGGAGAGGGAGTGCACGCGGCCCTCGCACCGCGCGGAGGGCGTCTGCTGCGGCGTCCATCGCGTCGACGTCGAGAGCGAAGTAGGCCCACTTGCCGCGTTGTTCGCGTGTGACGAGTCCGGCATCCGCGAGGAGTTTCATGTGGTGAGAGACGGTGCCCTGCGAGAGGCCGACGGGCTCGGTCAGGTCGCAGATGCACGCCTCCCCACCTGTGCCGGCAGCGATGAGGGACAGCAGTCTGACGCGTGTGGGGTCGCCCAGTGCTTTGAACACGCGGGCGACACGGTCAGCATCCTCGACGGTCATCGAGGATGTGATGGGCGGCACGCAGCAGGCGGTCGCTTCGATCGTCGTCATCACACTCACGAGTCGAGTCTGACACGTATTGACAATCTTCGATAGGTCGGTCAGAGTCTTCATATTGAAGAATCTCGATGTGAGGAGATGTGATGTCCGAGCTTCCTGTCGTCGTCATCGGAGCGGGACCCCAGGGTCTTGCCGCAGCAGCGCATCTCGTCGAGCGCGACGAGAACGTCATCGTCGTCGAACAGGGGCACGGTCCTGCAGCGGCGGTGTCCGAGTGGGGGCATGTGCGTCTGTTCTCGGCCTGGCCGGAGCTCACGGACACAGCCGCCCGTCGCCTGCTCGAGCCGACAGGGTGGAGCGCGCCCGTGTCGGGCTATCCGACCGGGGCGGAGTGGGTGCGCGACTACCTGGCGCCGCTCGCCGGCGTCATGGGAGAGCGGATCCGCTACGGCACGACCGTCACCGGAGTGGCGCGCCAGGGGCGGGACAAAGTCGTCGACGCAGGGCGCAGGAGTCAACCGTTCGTCGTCCACACGGTCGATGGCGACGGCGGCGAATCCCGCATTCTCGCCCGTGCCGTCATCGACGCGAGTGGCACCTGGGGGCTGCCGAATCCTGCGGGGGCGGACGGCTTCCCTGCCCTCGGCGAGGCCGCGGCAGTGGACCTGATCTCCTACCGCATCCCTGCCGACATCTCGGAACTCGCCGGTTCGCATGTCGTCGTCGTGGGAGCAGGGCACTCGGCGACTCACGCCGTACTGCGCCTGAGCGAGGTGGCACGTCGGTCACCGGGAACGCGCGTGACCTGGCTGCTGCGCCGGGGGAGTGCGGCGAACCTCTTCGGCGGCGGCGCCGGAGACGAGCTTCCCGAGCGTGCCGCACTCGGCTCCCGTGCACGCAAGGTGATCGACGACGGTGTCGTGGATCTGGTGACAGGGTTCCGGGTCGCCGAGTTCCGGCAGCGCGATGACAGGCTGACAGTCGTCGCCGAAGACGGACGCGAGGTAGCGGCTGTCGGGCGCGTCTTCGCCCTCACCGGCTTCCGCCCTGACACCGGGATGTTGCGAGAGCTGCGGATCGACCTCGATCCCACGCTCGAGGCCGTCGCGGGTATCGCATCCGAGATCGACCCGAACATCCACTCCTGCGGATCGGTGTCGGCCACCGGAGCGAGAGAGCTTGCTCAGCCGGAACAAGGCTTCTTCATCATCGGCGTGAAGTCGTACGGACGAGCGCCGACCTTCCTGGCGCTCACCGGGTACGAGCAGGCCCGCAGCGTCGCCGCGCATCTCGCGGGCGACGCTGCGGCGGCCTCGCGCAACGAGCTCGCACTCCCGGCTACCGGAGTGTGCGGCGGATCCGGAGACTTCGACGACGACGCGGGTGGGTGCTGTGCCGCCCCAGCGGTCCTTCAGATCGGTGCGCGGCCCATCGCCGTCGGCTGATCGCCGCCTCCACGAGGAGATCAGCCGATCACGTCGCGGCGGCGCAAGCCCCAGGCGCTTCCCGCAATCAGCAGCAGGCTCAGAGCCCAGAGCGAGACGGCGCCGGTCGGATCGAGGCCTTCCACGAGCGGAGGCTGATGGAAGGCCCAGGAGTACGGCGAGATCGTCCGCAGCCACGCGGCTGACTCCACCTGGTTCGCGATCGCGTTGAATGCGTATCCGGCGACGGCGATGCCGGCGCCTGCGGCGACGCCCCAAGAACGGCGACCGGAGAGAGCGCCGACGAAGAGGGCGCTACTCCCCGCGAGCGCGGTGAGGCCGACGAACACGACCGTCGCATCGACGATCCTGATCGGCTCGATCCCGAGCTGGGCGGGTCCATTGAGCATGGCGACGACGGCACCAGCGAAGAGGCCGAGCCACAGCAGCCTGACGAGGATTGCGGCAGCGGATTCGAGCGCATACCCGATGCGGCCCACGCCGTGAGCGAGGTCGATCTCGAGGCGGCCCGATTCCTCCGCTCCGGCGATGGCGGCAGCGCCCCACGACGTGGCAGCGATCGTCAGCAGGAGGAATCCGATGAGTCCGTAGAAGGTGCCCTGCGTGTATCCGGCTCCGGTGCCGATCTGGTCGTAGCCGAGCGCCGAGACCAGCTCCGACGGCAGGCTGTCGATGATCTGCTGCATCTGCCCGTTCCCGCCGATGCTGGGGAAGAGAGGGAGGTACATGAACAGCACCGCGGCGACGCCGATGGTCCAGCCGAGCATCCCACGCCAGGTTTCACGGAGCGCACGTCGGAAGACGGGGAGTGACTTACGCATCGCGACCGTCCTCCCCTCGGGCCGAGGGCTCGCCGTAGAGGCGCAGCACGGACTCCTCCAGATCGGGCTCCTCGACGGCGAGGTCGATGACGCGGTGCTGGGCGAGAACCTTGACCAACGGGTCGATGTCGCCCTCGACGGTCGCGCTCACCCTCACGGCATCTGCGCTACTGCGCACATCCAGCTCCGAGACCTGCGGCAGCGCGCGGAGTTGCTCGCTGATCGTGCTCTCGTCCGCCATGGCGAGCATGGCGAGCCCGGCGCGCACTCGCCGGATCGCTCCGAGCCGGAGCGACGCCACATCACCTTCCGCCACGACCTTTCCCTGGCTGAGGACGGCGACGGCGTCTGCCGTCTGTTGGATCTCACTGAGCACGTGGGAGCTCAACAGCACGGTCTGGCCGCGCTCTCTGGCGTCCGTGACCAGGCGGAGGAACTCTCGTTGGACGAGGGGGTCGAGCCCGCTGGTCGGCTCGTCGAGAACGAGCAGCGGCGGCTCGTGCATGAAGGCCTGCACGATGCCGAGCTTCTGCTTGTTGCCCTTCGAGAGTGTGCGCACCGGGCGATTCAGGTCGAGACCGAGTCGGTCGGCGAGGCTGCTGATCATGCCGGAGTTCACGGGGCCTGACACCTCGGCGTAGAAGTCGAGCAGGCGTCGCCCGGTCATGCGGCCGTCGAGCCGCAGCTCACCGGGGATGAACCCGATGCGTCGCCGCAGGGCGGGACCGCCCCGGCGGGGGTCCTCGCCGAGCACACGGATGTCGCCAGCGGTGGGGCGGATGATGTCGAGGATCATGCGCAGCGTGGTGGTCTTCCCGGCCCCGTTGGGGCCGATCAGCCCGAAGACGGTGCCGGGCTCGATGCGCAGATCGAGGGAATCGACCGCCATGCGTCGGCCGTATTGTTTGCGAAGACGGGTCAGTTCGATGGCAGGGGTCATGTCCCTGCTCCTTTCGGAAGGGGAGAAGAATCAGGTTCGGAGGTCGCGTCAGCGCGGCGGATCCGGGTCTTGATTCGGATCGTTCTCTCCTTTGTCCGAACGAGGGCCGCTGCGTCTGGACAGCGCCTCCTTCGCGGCGACGAGCAGGCGGTCGTCGGCGTAGAGACCGTGCGTGTACAACTCGAGCACGGGGATGGTCGAGCGTTCCAGCAACGAGGTCGTCAGCCCGCTCTCACCGAAAGCGCGAGCGAGGTGTCGTCGCAGAATGATCGGTCCGAGACCGTAGAGGGTCATGTAGACGGCGGTCGTCTCGAGATCCGACTGCTCGCGCATCATGCCTGCGGCGATCTGCTCACGCAGCATCTCCCGGGTGCTCGCGAGGAATGCATCGAAGAGCCTGTCGGAGGCTGCGGAGTCGTCTGCGAGCATCCCCGCGAGATAGTCGAGTGCGACGCTGCGATTTTCCGGCGCGTCCAAGGCCTCGCGCATCAACCGGGAAGCGTCGGCACCCATCATCCCGTCGCGCTCCGAGAGGAACGTGCTCACGACGTGTGCGTCGCAGGCCTCCCTCAGCCCTTCTTTGCTGCCGAAGTGGTGCAGGATGAGCGCCGGGCTGACCGCGGCGTCCCGGGAGATCTGTCGCAGGCTGGTGCCCGCGAACCCCTGCTGCCCGAACAGCGCGACCGCCGCGTCGCGGATGCGCGCCCTCGTCGTGAGATCTTCGGATGCTGAACGCATATTCAGGATGCTAAACGGTCGTTCAGTCTGCCGCAAGGGGAAACGGCCCACCCGGCCGCGTGCGGTCGGAGATGGTGAACGCCCGCATCCATCCGCTCGCGCTGCGCGAAGATGACGAGCGGGTGAACACTGGTCCGGAGAGTTGCGCCGCACATCGATGAACGTCAATATAGACACATGTCGATTCAAGAGGTTGAGCTGGTCATCATCGGGTCCGGCCCAGCGGGATACACCGCTGCGGTGTACGCCGCGCGTGCGGGGCTCGCCCCCGTGGTCCTGGCCGGTTCCGTGACCGCCGGCGGCGCGCTGATGACCACGACCGAGGTCGAGAACTTCCCCGGTTTCGTCGACGGCGTGCAGGGGCCAGAGCTGATGGAGTCGATGCGTGCGCAGGCCGAGCGCTTCGGTGCCCGCATCCTCCTCGACGACGCGATCGCGCTCGACCTCGACGGCCCGACCAAGACCGTGGAGACGGGCTCAGGTGAGATGTTCCTCGCTCGCGCCGTGATCCTGACGATGGGCTCCGCGTACCGCACGCTCGGCATCGACGACGAGGAGCGTCTCACCGGCCGTGGTGTCTCCTGGTGCGCCACCTGCGACGGCTTCTTCTTCCGCGAGCAGGAGATCGTCGTGGTCGGCGGCGGCGATTCCGCCATGGAGGAGGCGCTGTTCCTCACCCGCTTCGCGTCGAAGGTCACCGTCGTCCACCGTCGCGGGGAGTTCCGCGCGTCGAAGATCATGGCGCAGCGCGTACTCGACCATCCGAAGATCGACGTCGCGTGGAACAGTGAGGTCGCCGGCCTCATCGGTGCGGAGAAGGTCGAAGCGGTCACGCTGCGCGATACCGTCACCGGCGTCGAGCGGGAATTGGCGGCAACGGGAGTCTTCGTCGCAATCGGCCACGACCCGCGCTCCGAGATCGTCGTCGGACTCGTCGACACGGATGCCGATGGCTACGTCCTCGTCGAGCACCCCTCCACCCGCACGAACGTCGCGGGGGTCTTCGCGGCCGGCGATCTCGTCGACCACACCTACCGTCAGGCGATCACGGCCGCAGGTACGGGGTGTGCTGCCGCGCAGGACGCCCAGCACTATCTGGCTGCGCTCGACGAGGCGAAGCCTCTGGTCGCAGAGCAGCAGGACGTGGTCCTCGCATGAACACCGCAACCGTGCCCACCACCGCACCGGCCACTCGCCGACTGTCGACCCTTGACCGGTGGCTCCCGCTGTGGATCGGTCTCGCCATGGTCGGCGGCATCGTCGTCGGCCGCTTCATCCCCGGCGTCTCCGACCTCCTGGCCGGCCTCGAGATCGGTGGCATCTCGATCCCGATCGCCCTCGGCCTGCTGGTGATGATGTACCCCGTGCTGGCGAAGGTCCGCTATGACAAAGTCGCCGCCGTCGCCGGGGACAAGAGACTCCTCATCTCCTCCCTGGCGCTCAACTGGCTCATCGGCCCTGCACTGATGTTCGCCCTCGCCTGGGCATTCCTGCCCGATCTGCCCGAGTACCGCACCGGGCTCATCATCGTCGGTCTCGCCCGCTGCATCGCGATGGTCGTCATCTGGAACGACCTGGCCTGCGGCGATCGCGAAGCCGCAGCGGTGCTCGTGGCCATCAACTCGGTGTTCCAGGTCATCGCCTTCTCGCTGCTCGGCTGGTTCTACCTCACGGTGCTTCCCGGCTGGCTCGGACTCGACTCGCAAGGGTTGGACATCTCGATAGGGCAGATCGCCCTGAACGTCCTGATCTTCCTCGGCGTCCCTCTCGTCGCCGGTTTCGCATCCCGTTTCATCGGGGAGCGCACCAAAGGACGAGAGTGGTACGAGGGCAGCTTCCTGCCGAAGATCGGCCCCTGGGCGCTCTACGGGCTGCTGTTCACCATCGTGCTGCTCTTCGCACTGCAGGGCGAGCAGGTCACGAGCCGCCCGTGGGATGTCGCCCGGATCGCACTCCCGCTGCTGGCGTACTTCGCGATCATGTGGTTCATCGGCCTCTTCACCGGCAAGGCCCTCGGCCTCGGCTACGCCCGATCGACGACGCTGGCGTTCACCGCTGCCGGCAACAACTTCGAACTCGCCATCGCGGTGGCCATCGGGACCTTCGGCGCAACGTCCGGTCAGGCTCTCGCCGGAGTCGTCGGGCCCCTGATCGAGGTGCCGGTCCTGGTCGGCCTCGTCTATGTCTCGCTCTGGGCCGCGCGCCGCTGGTTCCACACCGACCCGTACACCGCTGAGAGGATGCCGTCATGAATGTCACCCTGACGACCGCAGATGACGCCTGCAGTCCCGTCGCCACCCATGCCATCGGGCTGGAGGCCGCCTCCTCGGTCGCGGCCACGCTGAAGGCCCTGTCGGATCCGCTGCGGCTGCGGATGCTGTCGGCCATCGCATCCGACCCGCGCGGCGAGTCCTGCGTCTGCGATCTCGCCGAACTCGCGGATGTCTCTCAGCCGACCGTCTCACACCATCTCAAGGTGCTGAAGGATGTCGATGTCCTCATCTCCGAGCGGCGGGGAACCTGGGTCTGGTACCGGATCAGCCCCAGTCGGCGGAGCGCCGTCACCGCCTTGCTGGATTCGTTCGCGCCCGCCAGCGTCGCGCCCTGGAGCGACGACGGTGAACAGCGCCGGCCCGACTTCGATGCACGGGTGACCCGTCTCGCGGAAGAGCTTGCGGCGGAGGTGCCCGAGCTCGATGCCGACGTCGTGCTCACGACCGTCCGCGAGTCCTATACAGCGCTCGCGCGGACCGCCCGCGTCACCTCGGCGCTCGTTCCCCTCACCGAGCGCTTCGCCCGTCAGCGCCTCAGCGACCTCACCCGTGACCGGGCCACTGCGGTGCCCCAGGTGCTGTTCGTCTGCGTCGCCAACGCCGGCCGCTCGCAACTCGCCGCGGCGCTCGTCAACAAGCTCGCCGGTGGCAAGGTCGTGGCACGCTCGGCGGGATCGAGCCCGGCGGACGTCATCCACCCGCATGTGCGCTCGCTGCTGGCCGAGATCGAAGGCGATACCGCGGCCGAGCGATTCCCGAAGCCGCTCACCGACGACGCCGTCCGCGCGGCCGACGTCGTCATCACGATGGGGTGCGGCGATGTCTGCCCCATCATCCCCGGGGTTCGCTACGACGACTGGGCTGTCGGCGACCCGGCCCTCGCCTCGCGCGAGGGCGTCGAAGCCATCCGCGACGACATCGCCGGCCGCGTGCGCGCACTCGTCGACGACCTTCTTCCCTGATCACATCCCTCGCACCTGGAGCAATCATGACCGACACGACCACCAAGCCCTCCGTCCTCTTCGTCTGCGTGCACAACGCCGGCCGCTCGCAGATGGCCGCCGGGTTCCTGCGCGACATCGCCGGCGACCGCATCGAGGTGCGCTCCGCAGGCTCGATGCCCGCCGACCAGATCAACCCGATCGCCGTCGAAGCCATGTCCGAGCTCGGCATCGACATCACCGCCGAGCGGCCCAAGGTGCTCACCACGGAGGCCGTTCAGGCCTCGGACGTGGTGATCACGATGGGATGCGGCGACGCCTGCCCCTTCTTCCCCGGCAAGCGCTACGAGGACTGGAAGCTCGACGACCCGGCCGGCCAGGGTATCGATTCGGTGCGCCCGATCCGGGACGACATCCGTGCGCGGATCGAACAGTTGGTGAGCGAACTGATCTGAGCGTTCAGTCCGGGCTGCCGGACCTCGCGCTCCGGGCGTCGTGCCAGGTGCGGTAGCCTCCGTCGAGGTTGCGCACCGTGAAGCCGCGCTGCGCGAGCAGACGTGTGGCGGCGTGTCCCCGCAATCCGACCTGGCAGTGGACGATGAGCGGGCCGTCGGGAAGTTCGTCGAGACGCTCTCTGAGCTCGTCGAGCGGCACGTTGATCGCTCCGGGGATGGCCCCGGCTGCGAACTCCGCGGGGGTTCGTACGTCGACGAGCGTGGCTCCCGCAGCCAGAGCATCGTCGAGTTCGTACCACTGCGTCGTCGGGGTCGTGCCGTTGCGCGTGTTCTCCGCGACGTATCCGAGCATGTTTACCGCATCCTTGGCTGAGCCGAACTGCGGGGCATAGGCGAGTTCGAGCTGGGACAGCTCGGAGGCCGGTAGTCCCGCGTGCATCGCCGTCGCGATCACGTCGATCCGCTTGTCGACTCCGTCGCGACCGACGATCTGCGCGCCGAGGATGCGATCCGTGAGAGGGTCCGCGAGGAGCTTCATCGACATCGTCTCCGCGCCGGGGAAGTAGCCGGCGTGCGATCCGGGGTGCACGTGCACCGTGTAGAAGTCCTGGCCGGTGGTCGTCAGCTGCTTTTCGCTCCAGCCGACCTTCGCGGCGACGGTTCCGAAGACGCTGACGATGCCTGTGCCGAGTGCCGGTCGCGACGACGGAGTGCGACCGGCGATGATGTCGGCGACCATTCGACCGTGGCGGTTCGCCAAGCCGGCCATCGTGATCAGCGCGGTGCCGCCACCCACGAGCTCGGTCTTCTCGACGCCGTCGCCCACGGCGAAGACGTCCGGGTCGCTGGTGCGGCAGGTCTCGTCGACGCGGATGCCGCCTGTCTTGCCGATCGAGATCCCCGCCATGGCCGCGAGTCGCGTCTCCGGGGTGACACCGGACGCATCGACGATGAATTCGACGGGGATCGACGCGCCATCGCTCAGCGCGACGGCGCTGTCCGTCGTCCCGGTGATCGTCACGCCGAGCCGCACATCCACGCCGTGTGAGCGCACGGCGGCGAGGATCGGGGCGCTCATCTCGATGTCCAACGGCGAGAGCAACTGCTCGCCGCGCTGCACCAGTGTCACGGCGGCGCCCCGGCTGACGAGGTTCTCGGCAGCCTCGAGCCCGGTATAGCCAGCGCCGATGACCACGACGGGGATGCCGGGCCGAGTGAGGGACGACTGGAGCGCGTCGGCGTCGGCGACGGTGCGCAGCGAGAGGACGGGGATGCTCGATTCCGTTTCGGCTCGTCGGGGGGAGGCGCCGAGCGCGAGCACGAGCGCGTCGTACGTCTCGACGGTGCGCCGACCGCTGTCGAGATCGATCACGTCGACCGTCTTCCGAGCCGTGTCGATATGCGAAGCCTCATGCCGCACGCGCACGTCGAGGCGGAAGCGTCTGTGCAGGGAGTCCGGTGTCTGCAGCAGCAGCGATGCGCGCTCCGGGATCATGCCCCCGACGTAGTAGGGCAGGCCGCAGTTGGCATACGAGACCTCGGGCCCGCGTTCGATCACGATGATCTCGGCGGATTCGTCGAGTCTGCGCAGCCTGGTCGCCGCAGACATTCCGCCGGCCACCCCTCCGATGATCAGGACCCTGCGGGGCGCGGTCATCGCTGGAAGAGCCTAGAGAGGAAACCGCCCTGGCTCTGCTGCTTCGGGTGCCCGGGGCACCACTGTGACGACGGGACCGAGCGGCGCACGGACTCGATGTGCTGACCGCACCCCGCCCATGTGGTCTTCCCGCAGGTTCGACAGCTGACGGCTCGGCACATTTCGATCTCCATTCGTATACCCCGGTGGGTATTTGGAATTATACCCTAGGGGGTATCGTGGAAGTTCAGTCCGCACACAGGGAGAGACGATGGTCATCGAGAACGCAGACGCGCAACGAAAGATCCTCAACCGGCTCAAGCGCGCTCAGGGGCAGCTGGCGGCGGTCATCGCCGCAGTGGAGGCGGAGAGCGACTGCCGGACCGTCGTCACCCAGCTCTCTGCAGTGAGCTCTGCCCTGGACAGGGCGGGTTTCCAGATCATCGCGACCGCGATGAAGGAGTGCCTCGCCGACTCCGACGACGGTGCGCAGAACGCGGAGGGCGTGTCGCTGGCAGAACTCGAGAAGCTCTTCCTGTCATTGTCCTGACCGCGGTGCCAGTGAGACTGCCGGTCGACGTCACGCGGGCCGGACGGTATCTGCCGACGACCTGAGCGGGGAGGGAAGATCAGCGTCCATCCCGCCTGCGGGTCCACGGAGCGCGCGCAGGGCATACAGAATGGTCGCGAGATCGACGAGCTCCTGCACGAGCGCGCCGACGACGGCCGGGATCACCCCGGTCATCGCGACGATCATGAGGCACACGCTCAGCCCGATGCCGATCCAGATCGCCGTCAGCGCCACACGTACCGTATGACGCCCGATCGCGATGGCATCGACGACCTTGGCGAGTGAGTCGACGAGGATCACGACATCTGCGGCGTCTCCGGCCGCGGTCGCCCCTTTCGCCCCCATCGCGATGCCGACGTCGGCGGCCGCCAGCACCGGCGCGTCATTCACGCCGTCGCCGACCATCATCATCGGGCGTGGCTGCAGGTCCGCGGCGAGGTGAACCTTCTCGGCCGGGAGGAGTTCGGCACGGACATCCTCGATCCCGAGCTGGGTTCCGATGGACTCGGCGGTGGAACGGATGTCGCCGGTCAGCATCATGATGCGCTCGATGCCGTGGCCTCTCAACCAGGCGACGACGCCGGCCGCTTCGGGTCGCGGATCGTCGGCGAGGACGAGGACCCCGGCGAATCGACCGTCGACGCAGACATAGGCTGCCGCTTCGCCGACGTCGAGGTGCGCCCGCACGGTATCCGCTGCGACAGCGGCGATGTACGCCGGCTTGCCGACGATGACGGAGCGCCCGCCGATCATGGCGCTCACGCCGTTCGTCGCGATCTCGCTCGCTTCTGACGCCACCCGGAGCGTGAGGGCGCGGTCGTGGGCGGCTCGACGGATGCCGGCGGCGAGGACGTGCGAGGAGTATTGCTCCGCGGATGCGGCGAGCTGCAGGATCTCGTCTGCATCGAAGCCGGGCGTGGGGCGGATATCGACCAGCTCCGGCCGTCCCTGCGTGAGCGTTCCCGTCTTGTCGAAGGCCGCTGATCGCACCCGTGCGAGTTGTTCGATGACGGCGCCTCCCTTCATGATCACGCCGGCCTTCGCGGCCCGCGAGAGTCCGCCGAGGAAGGCCACCGGCGCAGCGATCAGGAGCGGACAGGGCGTCGCGAGCACGAGCACTTCGGCGAAGCGGGTCGAGTCGCCCGACAGTGCCCACGCCGTGCCTGCGAGCACCAGAGAGGCCGCCGTGAACGGAATCGCGAAGCGATCGGCGAGACGCACGACCGGGGCGTGCGATTCCTCCGCGGCATGAACGAGGGCGACGATCTGCTGGTACTGGCTGTCTGCGCTCGTGCGTACGGCTCGGATGCGTACGGCTCGATTGCCGTTGATCGCCCCGGAGAGAACCTCACCGCCGGCTTCGCGGGTGACCGGCATGCTCTCACCGGTCAACGAGGACTCATCGAACGAGCCGGTCGCGGTGAGCAGACTGCCGTCGACCGGCACGACCTCACTGGGGCGCACGAGGATGACGTCGCCGATGACGACCTCGTCGACGCCGACGTCGCGGACCTCGTCGGAGTCAGTGCTGTGCGGGTGCAGCAGCACATGGGCGGTTCGGGGCGAACGGTCGAGCAGAGCGGACAGATCCCTCTTCGCCCGGCGGCCGGCGAAGTCCTCGAGCGCTTCGCCACCCGACAACATGAGCACGATGATCAGCGAGGCGATGTACTCCCCGACGGCCAGCGTCGCCACCATCGCCACCAGCGCGAGGATGTCGAGCCCGACATGTCCGCGCAACACGTCGCGGACCATTCCGACCAGAGTCCAGGCGATGAATGCCCCGACGTAGAACGTGGCCACCCACCGGCCTGCTGTCTCCTGGCTATTGAGGTGCAGAAGACCGACGACCGTGGAGACGAGGATCGTGATGGTGATCGCGGGGTAGCGACTCAGAGCAGACAGCACACGGCCCCGCTCACGCATCGTCGTCGTGAGCGCCTGCCTCTGCTTCCGCGGCGCTCCCCGTGTGCACGATGAGTACAGGACAGTGAGCGTGTGCCGCGCACGCGGCGCTCACCGATCCCAACAGCAGGCCGAGAAAGCCGCCGCGTCCGCGACTGCCCAGAACGAGCATCGAGCGATGCGCGCTCAGTTCGATCAGGGAGCGGGCCGGCGAGCCGGGGAGCACGGTACGTGAGAGTCCGTGCGGAACGCGGTCGCCGAAAGCCTCATCGACGCAGGAGTCGAGGATCTCCCGCGCCTCCTTCTCCGGAGACCACTCGAACACGAGGTATGGATCGAGAGGAGGCGAACCCCAGGCGGTGACCACTTCCAGCGGTTGGCGGAGAGCTTCGGCCATTCTGGCCGCGTACAGCAGCGCCTCGATGGATGAGGGGGAGCCGTCGACTCCCACGACGATTCGTTCTGCATCTGTGTGTTCCATACGCCCACTCTTCCGCCGGCACACCGAGGAAGAGCAGGACGAAGGTCACATCATGAACGGGGAGCCAGATCGAAGACCCTGCCATCGACGGCAGTCGGAATGATCCGCACCCAGCGATCCTTCTCCTCAGGGGCCCAGGGGCGCACTCCCAGCCGCTCCGCGGCGATCACCTCCGCGTCGCGGTCGAACTCCACGGCCTCGCCCTTGACGACGACGCTGAACGCCTCACGGTCGTCATGACCGTCGACCTCGAAGGCGATCGAGTGATGGATGGTCAGTTCGACCAGCTTGGTCCCCGCCGCTGTCCGGAAGACGATGGATCGCCCGTCCGTCTTGTGGTTGACGGGGAAGATGTCGATCTCGCCCGCGGCGGCCGATGCGATCCGCCCGTAGGGAGCGAGAGCAAGCCTCTCCCAGCACTCGTCCTCTGTCAGCCTCCGTGTCGGCGAACGCTCGATCTCGGTCATGATCGGATCCTGGCTGTTCTGCGCCCGAGATGACAGGGTCGAAGGTCCTGCCGTGATGACGCAGCAGCGCCTAGCGCGAGTGCGGGGACGCGTCCCTGTTGTTCTCGACGTGGAGTATCGCCGCCTGTGTGCGCCGTTCGAGACCGAGCTTGTTCAGCAGTGAGGACACGTAGTTCTTCACGGTCTTCTCGGCCAGGCTCAGCGTCTCGCCGATCTGCCTGTTGGTCATCCCGTCTGCGATGAGTGCGAGGATCTGCTTCTCCCGCTCGTTCAGAGAGCCGAATCGCGGATCGTCGACGGGCGCGTCATCCATCCGCTGCGACACCTGTCGCACCAGAGCGTTGCTCAGGAGCGTGCGCCCTTCCGAGAGGCTGCGGATCGCCGCGATGAGCTCCAGCGTCCGCACGTTCTTCAGCAGGTATCCCGCTGCGCCGCCGAGGACGGCCGCGACCAGCGCGTCGTCGTCGTCATAGGCGGTGAGGATCAGGCATTGTGTGCGCGGGTGCTCCGTCCGGATCTGTCGGCACAGGTCGATTCCGCTGCCGTCGGGGAGATGCACGTCCAGCACCACGACGTCAGGCGCCACGACGGGAATCCCTGCCATGGCCTCCTGGCACGTGGAGGCCTCGCCGACGACGGCGAAACCGTCCTGACCCGCCAGGATCCCGGCGATGCCGCGGCGCACGACCTCGTGGTCGTCGACGAGAAAGATGCGTACCACCACGTCACCCGGTCTTCTGCTGGAGGGGTCAGGAGACGCTCTCTGTGCGACGCGCTCGAGGAACACAGTACGCCGGTCGCCGCCCTCGCTCGATGCGCTGAGCAGAGAACTCAGTCCGTGCGCCGGACCAGAAGCACCGGCGCGTTGATGTTCACCAGCACGTCATGAGCAACGGCGCCGAGATGGTGTTCGGTCCCGGCGCCGATCACGAGGAGCGCGGCCGTCCGTGACGCGTCGAGCAGCGCCTCTGCAGGGCGACGCGTGCTGAGGTGGCTCCGCACGCTCAGCCCCGGCCTGTGGGCTCTGGCGATCGCGAGGGCGCGATCGAGTACTGGCCCCGCGGTCTCGACGGGCCCAGGGACGAAGCCTGCGAACGAGGAATGGACCAGTTGGAGTGTGTCGGCTCTGCTCGCCGCTTCCGCGCCCGCCGCGTCCACCACGGCTGCCAGCGCGGCATCGCTCGTGACGCCTGCGACGACTCCGCGTCGAAAACGCAGATCTATCTCCGGAACGACGGCGATGCTGCAGGGCACGGCAGCTGCGATCTGAATCCCCCTCGCACCGTACACACGACTGTGGATGAACCCACGCTTTCCCGTGCCGATGACCAGAACATCATCGTGGTGCAGGAACTGTGCCAGCGCCTGTGAGATCGGAGCGGGTGCGAGCACGGCGACCTGAGCCCCGGGCGATCGTGCGGGTGCGTGCGACGACGGGCCGTCGGCGACCGAGACCTGCACCACCGGGACGCCGGCCATCGCCGCGTGCGATTCGGCCCACGTGAGCGCGGTGGCAGCGGAGTCCGCGCCGCCGACGGCGACGACATAGCGTCCTGGCATGGCAAGCTCCTCGGTATCGATGTCTCCATCCTGCGCTCGCCGGGGATCGGGACCAGGGTCCAAGGTCCCAGCGCTCAGGTTCCGGAGTAGTCTCGACACGCCGACGTCCGAGAGGGGGAGCGATGGAAGAAGAGGGTCTCCGTTTCCCCGATCAGCGGCGCTCAGAACTCGAGCGCACGATCGGGGAGCTTCTCGAGCATGCGCAGCAGGTGCTGACGGCCCAGGGCCGCCTGCGGCATCTGCTGCGCGCCACGCAGGCCGTGGTCGAGGGCCTCGATCTGGCAGAAGTGCTTCGCCACATCACCGAGGCGGCGGTGGCATTGGTAGACGCCCGCTACGGTGCGCTGGGCGTCATCGATCGCGAGGGACGGCTGGAACAGTTCATTCACGTCGGCATTCCCGAGGATGATTCCAACGCCATCGGACATCTGCCCGAGGGTCACGGCATCCTCGGTGCCGTCATCCGGAGTAAGCACGCGATACGACTCGACGACCTCGGTTCCGATCCGCGTTCGGTCGGATTCCCTGCGCATCATCCACCGATGAGCACCTTCCTGGGGGTTCCGATCCGCGTGCGCGGTGAGATCTACGGGAACCTCTATCTCACGAACCGCGCCGGCGGAGTGTTCACCGACGAAGACGAGGAACTCGTCATCGCCTTGGCATCGACGGCGGCGATCGCCATCGACAACGCCCGCAGTTACGAAGAGTCTCGACGCAGCGAGCGGCTCAGCAGCTCGCTGGTCGAGATCAATGCCGCCTTGCTCGCCCCCGATTCCGGAGACGTCTTCGGAGTGGTCGCCGAGCGCGTTGCGGCGCTGATCCGCGCAGACACCGTCTTCATCGTGGTGCCGGGAGCGGTCGGCAGCCATCATCGGGTGCAGACGGCGCGCGGTGCGGGCGCAGAACTGATCGAGGGCGCAGACGTTCCCGGTGGAGATTCGCTCGTCCCGCGTGTGATGGCGAGCGGCGCTTCCGGCGCGACGGTCGGCCTGCTCGATCTCCCGTCTTTCGGTGGGCAGTCCGCCGACGCCCCCATCATCGCCGTCCCGCTCGTCGTCGCCGGAATGCCGGACGGCGCGCTGTGTGCGATCCGGAGTTCGACGGATCAGAGGTTCTCCGAGAAGGACCTGGAGACACTCGCCGAGTTCGCCGCGCAGACCGGTGTCGCGCTCGCGCTGGCACAGGCTCGCGCCGACCGTCAGCGGCTCGATGTGGTCGAAGACCGCGCCCGCATCGCGAGGGATCTTCACGACAACGTCATCCAGCGGCTGTTCGGCACCGGACTCGGCCTACAGGCGCTGGCGGCGTCCCTCCCCGCGCACGAGGCAGCGATCACCGCGCATGTGGATGAGATCGATGGGGCCATCGGAGACTTCCGTACGGCGATCTTCTCTCTGCAGAGCACTGACAGTGGTTCGATCCGCCACCGGCTGCTCGATGTCGTGACGGAACTCGCTCCGAGCCTGGCCGCCATGCCGCGACTGTCGTTCGCTGGTCCTGTCGACCATCTCGTCACGGGTGGCCTCGCTGATGACGTGGTCGCGGTGGTGAGGGAATCGCTCAGCAACGTCTCTCGCCATGCGGGCGCGCAGACAGCAGAGGTCGCTCTTTCCGCAGACGAGTCGGACGTCACCGTCGTCGTGGACGACGACGGGAGAGGGATGCCGGCCGAGCCAGGGAGAGCGAGCGGCACCGTGAATCTCATCGCGCGCGCCCGCGAGTATGGGGGCGACTGCACGTTCGACGCGCGCGAAACGGGAGGCACACGTGTGCGGTGGTGCGTCCCGCTCAGGTCGAAGGCGGAGACACGGCAATGACGCGGGTGTTCCTGGTCGATGACCACGAGATCGTGCGACGTGGAATCGCGCAGATCGTGGACGCCGAACCCGATCTCGAGGTCGTCGGGGAGGCAGATTCCGTGCGCGGGACGCTCGGAAGGGTCGCGGCCACCCTCCCCGACGTCGTCGTGCTCGACGTCCGTCTCCCCGATGGCAGCGGCGTGGAGCTCTGCCGGCACATCAGATCCGACCATCCCGGGATCCGTTGCATCATGTTGACCGCCTTCGATGATGACACCGCGAGTGTCGCCGCTGTGGTCGCCGGCGCATCAGGATACGTCCTCAAGACGATCCGCAGTCGCTCGCTGATCGACGGCATCCGGAGGGTGTCACGGGGAGAGGATCTGCTTTCCCCGGCGATGACGGATCGGGTCCGTGAGAGCTTGGCCGCGCGTGCGGCACCGGTCTCCGACCACGCACCCGAGCTGACGCTGCGCGAGAGTCAGGCTCTGACGCTGATCGCGGAGGGACTGACGAATCGGCAGATCGGCGAGCGCCTGGGACTCGCGGAGAAGACGGTGAAGAACTATGTGTCCGGCTTGTTGGCGAAGCTCGGCATGGAACGCCGCACCCAGGTCGCCGTCTACGGTGCCACCGCGCGGACCAAGGCGCAGGGATCGTGACGTGACGGCGAGCCGCCTCAGTGTGACCTAGGTCCTGTTGCATCGGACCGCCTCGGCCGACGATGGGACCATGAGCACCGTTCAGCAACCCCGCCCGACAGCCGTGATCGTCTATGAGTCGATGTTCGGCAGCACCAGGAGGATCGCCGAGGCCGTCGCCTCGGGAATGAAGGATCGTATCGATGTGACGATCGTCTCCGCAGCGGATGCCCCGCCACGCGTGTCGTGCGATGTGCTGGTCATCGGCGCGCCCACTCATGCCCATTCCCTGAGCCGGCCGTCTTCGCGCGCCGAAGCCGGAGTCTGGGCCCGCGATCACGGGAAGCGGTTGACGCTCGAACCCGGAGCCGGGGCGACCGGGGTGAGGGAATGGTTGGAGGGCGCTCCGGAAGCGCGTCTCGGGTATGCGGCGTTCGACACGCGCGTCGACATGCCGAAGATCTTCACGGGTGCCGCCTCGTCCGCGATCGCGAAGCGTCTGACGAAGGCCGGGCTGAACCGACTCAGCCCCCCGGAGAGCTACCTCGTGGACAAGGACAGCCACCTTCTCGACGGAGAACTGGAACGAGCACGCGCGTGGGGCGATGCGCTCGCCGCCGAGGTGCTGTCACGGCGATCGCCCGTGACGGGAGAGGTGCAGTGATGGGTGACGGGGTGAGGAACGTGGCTGAGAGCATGCTGGTGGGAGTGACCGACGCCGTCGCCTCGCGTCGTGCGATCGAGTGGGCGTGCCGGCGGGCCGAGGAACGCGGCAGCAGGATCGAGCTCATCTCGATCGTCGGCGGCGCGGTGGGCGCGGTCGGTGAGGGCGCCGTCGTGGCGGAGGCGCTCGCCCTGACCGAGGCGATGCTGGAGCGGGAAGCCGAGCGTGCGCGGGCGCGGGGACTGCATGTCGAGGTCCGCCTCGCACGGGGGAATCCCGTCGACGAACTCGTGGACGCCTCGATGGTGTTCGATCTCCTCGTGATCGGGAGCGACTATCGCGGTCCGCAGAGTGGCCCGCGACGGGGTCCGCATGGCGTTCGGATCGTCGCCGCGGCCCACTGTCCGGTCGCGGTGATCCCCGACATCGATCTCGACGGTCGGCAGGGTGTGCTCGTGGGCGTCGATGGGTCACCGTTCTCGGCGAAGGCGATCGAGTTCGCCGCTGCGGAGGCCGCGGGCATCGGTGATCCGCTCACGCTGGTGCATGCCTGGACCACGGTGCCCCTGCCGCTGGCGATGCATGCCTACCCCGCAGGCTATCTGGCGGGCATGCAGAAGCTCGGCGAGGAGATGGTCGCCGAGGCTCGATCCGGCATCGTCGAGCGCCACCCCGATCTGGAGGTGCGCGGAATCGTGGAACGAGGACACCCCGGCGTCGTTCTCGGGAGGCTCTCCGCCGAGGCGCGGACCACTGTGGTCGGGTCGCATGGGCGTGGACCCCTTGCCCGACTCCTGCTGGGGTCCACCAGCCACGAGGTGCTGTCGTGGCCGGTGAGTGCGACGATCGTCGTGCGTTAGCCATCAGCTGCCGGCGTTCGCTCCGCGTGGCCAGGCAGGGTCCGGCGGCATCGCCTCTCACCTGGAGGGACTTTCGGCCCTCGTATGCAGGTGCACGGGGAGGCAGAGTCAGTTCAGTGGTGAGGCGGTCCGCGTGCCCCTCCACGGTGAACTTCCCCTCGCGCGGTCATCGAAGGAGTCTGTTGTGAAAGCTGCTGTCGTCACCTCGTTCACGTCACCGCTGGAAGTCACCCAGCGGGAAGTACCGGCGCCAGGACCGGGGGAGGTCCTCGTCCGGCTCGAGACCTGTGGGCTCTGCCACACCGACATCCATGCCGCCCGCGGCGACTGGCCAGTCAAGCCGCTCCCGCCGTTCGTGCCGGGACATGAGGGCGTCGGGATCATCGAGGAGCTGGGCGACGGAGTCACCACGCGCGCACTCGGCGAGCGGGTGGCGATCCCGTGGCTCGGATACGCCTGCGGCGAGTGCCGCTACTGCATCGACGGGCGGGAGACCCTCTGCGAGCAGCAACGTAACAGCGGATACTCGGTCGATGGTGCGTTCGCCGAGTATGCCGTCGCGGCAGCGCGCTTCGTCGTTCCGGTGCCCCAGGGGGTCTCCTCACTCGATGCTGCCCCGCTCACCTGCGCAGGCGTCACCACCTACAAAGCGTTGAAGGTCGCCCAGATCGTGCCGACAGAGCGCGTCGCCGTGTTCGGGATCGGCGGACTCGGACACCTCGCGGTGCAGTACGGACGGATCATGGGCGGGTCGGTCATCGCCGTGGATGTGGAGGACGCGAAGCTCGACCTTGCGCGGGAACTCGGTGCTGAGCATGGTGTGAACGCGGCGAAGGTCGATCCCGTCGCCGCGATCCGCGATCTCGGCGGGGCAGACGTGGCGCTCGTGCTCGCCGCATCCCCCCGCGTGTTCGAGCAGGCGTTCGCGTCGCTCAACCGCGGAGGTCGACTGATCTGCGTGGCCCTGCCCGCGGACGAGAAGATGACGGTGTCGATCTTCGAGACGGTGCTCAAGGGCATCTCGATCATCGGGTCGATCGTCGGCACCCGGCAGGATCTCGCCGAGGTGTTCGCGCTTCACGCGGCAGGGCGCACCAGGATCATCGCCGAGTCCCGGCAGTTGGAGCAGGTCAACGACGCCATCGTCGAAGTCCTCTCCGGCAAAGTGCTGGCCCGCCTCGTCTTCGAATACTGAGAGGCATCACGGATGTCTTCCCCGTGTGTCGGGAAGACATCTGTACGGGGAGCGAACCGCTATCCGTGGGCCAGTACCTGCAGCCCGATCACGGCCAACCCGAGTGCGGCCTCGGCGCCGAGCGCGATGAGTCGCTGGAACCAGGTCAGCGGGATGCGCCGCACCGCGACCCACCCGATCACGATCAGGGAGGCGAGCAGGGCGATCGCGCTCGCGCGCAGGGCCGCCTCGGTGCTCCACACATCGAGCGCGGCGACGCCGAGGAAGATGAAAGGCAGCACCACAGTGCTCAGCGCCCCGAAACTCGTCCCGACGGCATGGCGCAGCTCGGCGCGGGTGAACAGGCGCCCGTGCACCACCAGATGCGAGACGAGATCAGCGGTGAACACCGCGAGCAGGGTGCCGAGCACTGTGACGATCAGGGTCGCGGCGGACTCTCCGGCAGTCGGGTGACCGTGACTGGAGAGGGTGATCACGACCGCGAGTGCGGCGAAGGTGAGGTAGATCCGCTCCTTCAGGTGCGCAGCGCGCGCGGCTCGTTCGGCGTCGTCGATCTCGTGAGCCATGTCGGTCTCCGCTCTGTGGGGGCGGATCCAGCGTAGGCGGCCGGCGAGCCCGTTCCCGGCCAACCGTCAGAGAGCACCCGCGATCACCCCTTAGACTGGGGGGACCAAGGGGAGTACTCCGACACGGTGGGTTCGTCATTACGGATGCAATCGCATCCCGGTTCACCGGTTCCTGATCTCAGGAATGGAGAAGACTTTGGCGCTGCTTTCTGCTACGCCGACTCTGGAGCTTCTCTTGGAAATCACCCCCCTCATCTGGGTCATCACGATCGCCGTCACGATCGCGTTCTTCGTCTATGAGTTCTTCGCGCACGTGCGCACGCCTCACGAGCCGACCGTCGCCGAGTCCGCGCGGTGGTCGATCTTCTACATCAGCCTCGCGCTGCTGTTCGGTGTCGGCATCGGCGTCTTCTCGGGCTGGACGTTCGGCGGGGAGTACTTCGCCGGGTATCTGACCGAGAAGGCACTGTCGATCGATAACCTCTTCGTGTTCCTGATCGTGATGACCGGGTTCGCGGTACCGAAGATCTATCAGCAGAAGGTGCTGATGATCGGCATCGTGATCGCGCTGATCCTCCGCGGAATCTTCATCGCGGTCGGCGCGACGCTGATCGAGAACTTCTCCTGGATCTTCTACCTGTTCGGTGCGCTGCTCCTCGTTCTCGCCTACCGTCAGGCCTTCAGCAGCCACGAGAGCGACCCCGCCAACGGACGCTTCATGACCTTCGTCCGCCGCCACCTTCCCGTGAGTGACGAGTACAACAAGGATCGCCTGACGGTGGTCAAGAACGGCAAGCGCTTCGTCACCCCGATGCTCCTCACGATCATCGCGATCGGCTTCATCGACCTCGTGTTCGCGGTCGACTCGATCCCCGCGATCTACGGTCTGACCGACGAGGCGTACATCGTGTTCACCGCGAACGCCTTCGCGCTCATGGGTCTGCGTCAGCTGTACTTCCTGATCGGCGGTCTCCTGGAGCGCCTCGTGTACCTCGCGCAGGGCCTCGCCGTCATCCTCGCCTTCATCGGCGTCAAGCTCGTGTTCCACGCCCTGCACGTCAACGAGCTGCCGTTCATCAACGGCGGAGAGCCGGTGCTCTGGGCGCCCGAGATCCCCATCTGGTTCTCGCTGCTCTTCATCGGTGCGACCATCGCCGTCGCCACCGTCGCCAGCCTCATGAAGACGCGTCGTACTCCCACTTCCGTCTCCTCGCACACCGACACCATCGACACGCCCACCAACAAGGAGCACTCTTGAGCGCGCAGCGCTGTTCTGACTCTTCGGACTCTGACAGTACGAGCGTCCGGTTCGTCCCGGACGCTCACCCCACGACAGACAGGGCTGCCCGCTGATGGGCGACCTGCTCTGGAACATCGCCCTCGTCTTCGCGTTCGTGCTCATCGGTGGTGTCTTCGCCGCCACTGAGATGGCGCTCGTCACGCTGCGCGAGAGCCAGATCACCGCGATCGGCCAGCGCGGACGCCGCGGTGCGAAAGTCGCGGCCCTCGCTCGCAACCCCAACACCTTCCTCTCGGCGGTGCAGATCGGTGTGACCGTGGCCGGCTTCGCGTCGGCCGCGTATGGGGCGACCTCGATCGCGCCGTCCGTGGCTCCGGTCTTCGAATCGTGGGGAATGGCCGCTCCGCTGTCGCTCACCGTCGCGACCCTGGTGCTCACGCTGATCATCGCGTACCTGTCGCTCGTGCTCGGCGAGCTCGTGCCGAAGCGTCTGGCGATCCAGCGCAACGCGCAGTTCGCGTATGCCGTCGCACCTGCGCTGAACGGCTTCGCCACCGTCATGCGTCCGGTGATCTGGCTCCTGTCGGTCTCGACCAACGCGCTCGTGCGCGTACTGGGTGGTGATCCGCATAAGACCGCCGATGAGATGACCGACGAAGAGGTGCGTGAGATCGTCGCCAGTCATCAGGGTCTTCCGGATGACGAGCGACGGATCCTCGATGACGTGCTGTCTCTGCGCGGGCGGCAGATCAGCGAGGTCATGCGACCTCGTCCGGAGGTCGTCGCACTCGACGAGACGTTCACGGTCGCTGAGGCGATCGCGCAGGCACGGGAGCTGCCGTTCTCGCGGTACCCCGTCTCGGACAAGTCCATCGACGACATCACCGGCTTCGTCCACGTGCGCGACCTGTTCGAGGCTGTCGCTGAAGATCCGACGAAGCCGCTCGCCACGCTGGTGCGCCCCATCCTCTACATCCCGTCGACGGCGCGGGTGCTGCCGACGCTCACGCGCCTGCGGGCAGAGGGCCAGCACATCGCCGTCGTCGTCGACGAGTACGGCGGAACCGACGGGTTGGTCACGCTCGAGGATCTGGTGGAGGAGGTCGTCGGCGAGATCTTCGATGAGTACGACACGGCTGAGCTGGAAGCTCCGGGCGGAGCACTCGACGGGCGCCTCAACCTGCAGGACTTCGAAGAGGCGACGGGCATCGAGTTGCCGCGAGGCTCCTCCGACACGATCGCCGGATTCGTGACGGAGCAGCTCGGTCGCCTTGCCGTGGTCGGCGACACCGTGGAAGTGGAGGGCGCCACCATCCAGGTGGCCGAGCTCGATCGGCGCCGCATCGCTCGCGTGCGGGTGACCGCACATCCTGACGGGGACCGACCAGCGGGCGGATGATGCTCAGGTGGGGAAGGGCACTCCGGTGATCTTCTCCGCCGCGCTCCACAGGGAGGAGCCGTTCGCGGGCGAGTGCACCTCGTCCGACACGGTCACGCGCGCGGGCGTGCCGCGGAACTCGAGCGCGCCGCTCGGCCCCCAGTAGTCGCCGCTCACGACATCGGGGCCGGTGGCCGCGTGCACGATCGGCAGCGCCCCACCGTCCTTGCCCTGCACGACTCCGCGTGTCATCGACGCGAGGGCGCGCAGGATGCCCGGGGTCTCGACGGCTCCGGGGCGCGGCGGCGTGAGCGGATCGACCGCGTAGCCCGGGTGCGCGCAGACCGCCATGCGAGGGGAATCGGCCCAACGGCGATCGAGTTCGAACGCGAAGGCCATGAGCGCCGCCTTCGAGCGTCCGTACTGCCGGAGGGAAGACCCCCGCCACGGATCGGAGAGTGTGGCGGGGGCGATCGGTGCGAAGCGGTGGGCGAGCGAACCGACCGCGACCACGCGGGCATCCTCTGCCAGCGCGTGCGTGAGCTGCGCGATGAGCGCGAAGTGCCCGAGGAAGTTCGTGCCGACCATCAGGTCGAGCCCATCGCTCGTGCGGGCGTCGCGCTGAGCGGCTTTGACCCCGGCGTTGCAGACGACGGCATCGAGCCGTTCGTCGATACCGGATGCCGCCTCTGCGACGCTCGTGAGGGAGCCGAGGTCGAGGGGGAGGATGCCCAGATCGGCTTGCGGCGCCTGCGACCTGACCGCATCCACCGCCAGCCGTGCGCGCTCGGGTGATCGGCATCCCAGGATGACACGGGCACCACGCACCGCGAGCTGCTCGACGCACCAGTAGCCGATCCCCGCGTTCGCCCCGGTGACGAGGATCGTGCGGCCGTGCAGTTCGGCGGAAGCATCCATCCCCTCAACCTACGCGAGAAGGGTGTCGCCGATGAAGCCGCCCTCGCGGCAGCCCGGCGGAACGGCGAAGACGGCGGAGCCGATCGGGGTGGTCCACTCGTTGAGCAGGTCGAGCTCGTCGAGCCGTCGCTGCATCGGGGTGAACTGCCGGTCGACGTCGGCCTGGAACGACACGAAGAGCAGTCCGGACTCGGAGACGCTGCTTCCGGCTGGGCGCTCGTCGTAGTTGTAGGCGCGTCGGAAGATCTTCTCTCCGTCGTCGCCCCGCGCGCGACGGATGTGCGCGAACTGCGGGATGACCGGAAAGCCGATCGCGGTCGTGGCCTCGAAGTCGGGTTCGTCGAACTCCTTCTTCCCGGTCAGAGGAGCGCCGTTCGCGAGGTTCCGTCCGACCGATGCCTCCCGTCCGCTGCGGTCCAGCCGATCCCACTTGTCGAGGTCCATCCTGATGCGGCGGATCACGGCGCTCGTGCCACCGGTCAGCCACCCGTCATCCGACCACACCACGGCGTCGAAGTCCTTCGTCCCCGGCTGCGGGTTCGTGGTGCCGTCGACCTGGCCGAACAGGTTGCGCATGGTGGTGCCGGGCCGTTCCGTGCCGTACGCACGGCGGAAACCGTTCTGACTCCACCGCAGGCTCGCGAAGCTGCGGGTGTCCTTGAGCAGCATGCGCGCCGCGTGCGCCACAGTCAGCGGATCGTCTCCGGCGATCTGCAGCAGCAGGTCGCCGTCGCTGAACTCGGGCTGGAGCCGGTCGACCGTGAAGGCCGGGAGCGGCGCGAGCCACGTCGGAGCCGTGCCGGCGGCGCGCGCCACGAGCCCGGGGCCAAAGCCGAAGGTCACGGTCAGTCGCGCCGGGGCCATGGCGAGTTCGGGCTCCGAATCCGCGAGCGCGGGGACGCCCTGGGTGAGTCGGGCGGCGTCGTCTGTGAGGATGCGCAGCAGCCGGGTGAGACCCTCGCGGTCGGTCGTGTCCAGGAGATCCAGCCCCAGGAACAGGCCGTGGGCCTGCGCGGGGGTGTCGATCCCGGCCTGATGGATGCCGTAGAACGGGACGGTCTCCTCGCCGTTCATGGGTGTCGCCGGCGCGGGCGCCGGGGTGTCCTGTCGGTTGAGCGCGTAGTCGACACCGATCGCCGCGGCCGCGCCGACACCGGCGACAGCTCCTCCGAGGAGGAACTGCCGCCGGGTCGACCCGGTGCGATCGGAGCGCGCGCCCTCAGCGGGCGCCGGCATCAGTGATCCATGCCCTCGTGCTCGTCGCCGTCCTCGTAGTTCTCGTTCGCGCCCGAGTAGTCCTTCACCGGGGCCGTGAACTCGTACGTCGAGTCGTCGGAGAATGTCAGGGTGACGGTGACCTCGGCGCCGGCCTGCAGCGGGGCCGCCAGGTCCATGAGCATGATGTGGCTCGCGCCCGGCTCCAGCACCAGGGTGCCGCCGGCCGGGATCACGAATCCACCCTCGATCTCGCGCATGACCATCTCGCCGGCCTCGTTCTCCACGGTCTCGTGCAGCTCGACCATGCTCGACGCGGCGGTCTCGGCGGAGACGACGGTGACGTCATCCGCACCGGTGTTGGTGAGGGTGCCGAACGCCGCCGACATCCCCTCTTCGGCGGACTTCACCCACGCGTCCTCGATCGTGACCGAATCTCCGGCCGGAGCGGACTCCGACTCCGCCGGCGCGCTGGTGCCGGCACACCCGGTCAGTGCGAGCAGCGAGACCGCGACCAGCGCGGCGAAGCGAGACAGCGGGTTCAGGGAGGTGTTGTTCATGGGATTACCTTTCACAGTTCTCGTTCTGCGGTGCCGTCGTTCTCGGGCGCCGCAGCTGCCGTCCGTGGACGGCGAAGGAATCGATAGAGGGCGAACGCGGCGACGGCGATGGCCGCCCCGCCTCCGCCGATGAGCAGCGCGCGAGGCACGCCGCCCGGTTCCTGAGTGGTCTGATCCTCGAGGTCCTCTGCCTGCGCAGCGGTCTGCCCGCCGGCGCCCTGCAGCGCCATCGGTTCCGCATCGCCGATCGTGAACGGGACGATGCCCGAGATCGGATGCCCGTCTTCCGAGACGACCTGCCAGCGCACCTGGTAGCCCGCCTCCGGCATGCCCGGATCGACGCCGACGGTCACGGTGTTGCCCGCGACCTCGACATCGTCGCCGGCCCAGTCGCGACCATTCTCGTCGAGCACGAGGACTACGGCGCCCGTGGCCGAGTCGCCGAGCGTCAGCAGCTCTCCCGAGAACGTCAGGACGATGTTCTCGGGAGCGGTGGCGAGCCGCTCGTCGACTTGCGGGGTGCTGTGGACCAGGGCGTCGTGGGCGGATGCCGGCAGAGCCGTCGCGAGAACCGCGACCGCCGCCACCGTCACCCCCACCACCCATCGGCGGACAGGAGACATGATGAAGGACCTCTCGACAGGCGTCGTCGAGCGACGCCGCACGTGCGTTCGGAGCGCTCGCGCGGAGGAGTCTCCGGGCGGGCGCGGATCACCACCCGGTCAGGACAGCCGGGGGGTGTGGATCAGACCGAGAGGCGCGAGGGCGGGGCGCGCCCGCGAAGGGTCGCGAGAAGCGGGGCGCTGTGCAGCGCATCGATCCGCGCGCCGACGAACGTGCGCGTCGCGCGGTGGGGAAGCGGTGCGGCGAGGACGGCATCGATGCGCCGCTGCACCCAGCGGACGCTCTGCTGGGCCAGATCGCGCAGACCGAGCAGCAGGCGCTCGCCGCGGTGCAGGGCGACGATCGTGACCAGTGCGGCGAAGGCGTGGCCGACCCACATCGTGGCGTCGAGTGCGACGACTGTGTCGGCGCTCCCGGTGATCGCGGGAAGGACGACGGGGGATCCGTGCACGTGCGGCGCGACCGTGCCGGAGGAGGAGACCGTCCCCAGCACGAACAGCACGTGGAAGAGGAATTGGCTGATCGCGACCGAGAGCGTGAGCCGCAGTGCGGAGAGCCGGCGGCCGGCGAGCAGCACGCACACCATGAACGACAGCACCCAGGGAACAGCGACTCCCAGAAGGCCAGGCATCGCGCCACCGGCGGAGACGTGGCCGGCGAGCGCGGCGAAGATCGCCACGGACGACGCCGCGAACCCGCGCAGGACCGCGGGCCTCCTGGACTGATGCACGATCCCCATTCTGTCAGGCGGATGCTGCTCGATAGACTCCACGCATGCGGATCCGCCCGATCGATCTCGTCGATGTCCTGGTGTATCTGGTGGTCCTCGGCGCGTTCAGCCAACTCTTCCCTGCGGTGATCTCGGAGACCTTCCTCCTGGCTCTGCTCACCGCGATCCTGCTCAAGATCGTGCTCGAGATCGTCGTGTGGGTGAAGTCGAAGGCGCTCGCCCGCATCCGTTCCGATGGGGCTGTCGCCTCGCGGGCGATCGGCGTGATCGTTCTCGTCCTGGTGCTTCCCGGGAGCAAGTTCCTGGTGCTGGAACTCGTCGACCTCGTCTTCGGCGATGCCGTGCAGCTCGGAGGCTTCTTCCTCGTCACGCTGCTGATCGTCGTGCTCATGCTGTCGCGCGGTGGCGTGCGGCGGCTGCTCGCCCGGTCGGAGCCTCGACCGGGCGCGTCCAAGATCACCTAGCAGCCGGAGGGATCTCGTTCGTCAGTGCTCGTCGTGCTCATCCTCGAGCAGCATGCCCACTGAGGTGGCACACGCATCGCCCTTCCAGGCCTCCAGGCCCTCGTGCACGGCGAAGGTCGCGATCACGAGGCCGGCCACGGCATCCGCCCACCACCACCCGAACAGCGTGTTGACGACGAGCCCGATGAGTACGGCGGCCGACAGATAGGTGCAGATCAGCGTCTGCTTCGAGTCGGCGACTGCGGTCGCGGAACCGATCTCCCGGCCGGCCCGCCGCTCCGCGAGCGACAGGAAGGGCATCACGACCACGCTGACCGCCGTCAACACGATGCCTACGGTGCTGTGCTCAGGACGTTGCGCAGTGAACAGTGACAGCACCGAGGTCGCGGTGACGTAGATCGCGAGGGCGAAGAACGCCACGGCGATGACCCGCAGGGTCGGCTTCTCCCAGCGCGCAGGATCGCGACGCGTGAACTGCCACGCGACGGCCGCGGCCGAGAGCACCTCGATCGTCGAGTCGAGCCCGAACCCGATCAGGGCGGCGGATGATGCGACCGAGCCAGCGGTGATCGCGATGACGGCTTCGATCAGGTTGTACCCGATCGTGATCGCCACGATCAGACGGATGCGGCGGTGCAGAGTCTCGCGTCGGGCCGAGGAGACAGCGGTCGACATCAGCAGGTGCATCCGTCGCCGGAGCAGCAGTCGGGTTCGACGATCAGCACCACGCGCATCAGCTCGTTCAGCGCGGGAGCGAGATGCTCGTCGGCCAGTCGGTACCGGCTGCGGCGGCCGTCGGGCACACTCTCGACGAGACCGCACCCGCGCAGGCACGCCAGGTGGTTCGACATCACCTGACGCGAGACGCCGAGGGACTCGGCGAGGTCGGCCGGGTACGACCCGGTCTCGCGCAGTGCCAGCAGGATGCCGGCCCGCGTGGGGTCGGACAGGGCGTGTCCGAGCCGGGCGACGGCGGCGGTGTGCGTCAGGGAAGCAGGTGCGGTGGTCACCCTCCGACGGTACAGATAATGCTGAATTCACTCAAGTCTGAACTAAATGCCATGACAGTTGTCACCGCGATCGGTGACGGGCCGACACTTCTGCCCTGATGCCGTTGGTGGTGGGCTGAGAGGACACTCCCGGACCTGTCTTCATCGGTCCCCGACCTGAACGGAACCCATGCGGAAGTTCGCGAAGTCCCTGCTCATCACCGTCGGCGTCATCGTCGCCGTCCCCGTGCTCGCGGTGGCGACCACCGCGATCGGGAACGCGATCGCCACACAGGTGGAATCGTCCCAGATCACCGACTACGGGCAGGGAGTGGAGGTCGACGGCAAGACCATGAACGTCGTGGTCTCAGGTGACGGCGCGGAGACGATCGTGCTGCTGCCCGGCCTCGGCACCGCGTCGCCAGGGCGCGACTTCCAGCCTTTGACGGACGAGCTGTCGCACGACTATCGCGTGGTCGTGGTCGAGCCGTTCGGCACCGGACTCAGCGACGCCACAGACAGCCCCCGCACCGCCGAGAACATCACAGGGGAGATCCATGAGGCGCTCCAGCAGCTCGGTGTCACGAAGTTCACCCTGATGGCGCACTCGATCGGCGGCATCTACGCACTCACGTACAGTGCGGCGTACCCCGACGAGCTCACGGCCTTCATCGGCATCGACAACAGCGTCCCGGATCAGCCGGGGGCGGGCGAGCCGATCCCGACGGACGCCATGGTGGTGTTGCGCAACCTCGGGATCACCCGACTGCTGACCGCGATCGCGGGGGACCCCTACGAGGGACTGCCCTACGACGACGAGTCCCGGCGGCAGATGGCGCTCCTGAGTGCGAAGAACGCGGGTGCCCCCACCATGATCGACGAGGTCGAGAACACTCCCGGCAACTTCGCGTCGGTGAGCGGGGCGGTGTTCCCGGCCGATCTCCCGGTGCTGACCTTCGTCAGCGCGAACGATACCGCGGAGTGGATCGAGATCCACGAGCAGCAGGCGGCGAGCGTGGAGCACGGCGAGATCGTGGTCCTCGATGGGCCGCACTACCTCCACCACGAACTGTCGGCGGAGATCGCCGAGCGGACCGCGGCGTTCCTCGTAGCGCTGTCTCGCTGACGTCGTACGAGCGGTTGCCGACCTCATCTTCGTGGGGTCGGCAACCGCTTTCGTGTACCCCTCACCCCCGGGAGCGCCGCCGTCCCGCCGTGCCGGGTCCGTCATCCGCCCGGACGGATTGCGGAACTCCTGACGATTCGCGGATCTTTTCTCACGGATCAGTCCGCGGATCGTCATCCTCTCCGTGATCCGTCGGTGGGGACGCCGCCCGGTCCATCGCCTGGGTTCGCCGCCTGGGTTCGCCGCCGGGCCTCTCGCCCGATCCGCCGCCGGGGTCCGCCGCCGGACCTCCATGCCGGGCCGTGCCGTCGGCATCCACTCCGACGGTTCGCGGAACTCCTGACGGTTCGCGGACCTTTCCCTGCGGATCAGTCCGTGGATCGTCATCCTCTCCGCGATCCGTCGGCGGGGAGGATGACGACAACGCAGAACACCCCCGTCGACCCTACGGGGGTGTTCTGGTTCGTGTGCGGATCAGGTGACCGCGTAGATCGCGCTGCCCACGATCACGGCGACGACCGTGGTCCAGCCGACGATCGCGACGGCCTGCCAGAGAAGGATGCGCGCCTTGCCGATCCCGGCCGCCGCGAGCATCGTCGCCGTGAAATGCGTGGGGAGCAGGAGGGGGCCGAGCAGGCTCACTCCGGGAACGCCGTAGCGCTCGAAGGCACGCTGGAACTTCTCGTTGCGGGCGCTGCGGTGGCCGGCATCCATAGAGGGTGTCTCGTCGACGCTGGTCGCTCCGCCGCCGGCGACCACGGATTCGCGGCTGCGCGACCGGTTGACGATCGCCTGGCGAGCCCCGGAACTCGCGAGCACGAGGATCGCGACGCAGACGAAGTTTCCGATCATGGCGGCTATGGCGGCGATCACAGGAGGGATGCCGCCGATGATGCCGATGCTCGCGGCGCCTTCGCCCTCGATGAACGGAATGGCACCGGCGAGAGCGATGATGAGCGGCTGCACGAGATCCGGGACCTGGGCGACCAGGTTCTGGAATGTTTCGATGAGGTTCATGATGATGCTCCTGGATGTCGGTGCAACGGTGTCCCCGCTGCGATGACTCCAGTCCATCGCTACGGTGCGTCGAGCGGCAGTGCCGGGCTGTCACCTCTTTCCGGGTGGATCGCACGCGCCGTCCGTGACAACTGTCACGCCCGTATCGTGGTGGGGTGAGCAGCCCAGACGCGCCCTTCGCCCCCGTCGCTCCGACGCCGGGAGCCCGACAGCTGTCCCGTCGCATCACCGCGACCTGGTGGTACACGGCGACCGCTGTCGTCTTCCTCGAGCTCGCTCTGGTTGCGGCATGGACAGGCGTGACGATGGCCGTCGACCTGCGGGCCTTCGTCGGCCTGGTCGTGGGTGGCGGGGGACTGGTCTGGGTCGCCTCCACGGTGTCGCTGCTGGGCGACTACCGGCATCGGCTCGACGCCGAACCGGGCATGCGCTGGGCGCGACTGGCAGTGCCGCTGCTCATCGCGGTCGGCTACGGGATCGCCGCGGGAGCCATCGCCGGGAGCTGGCAGCTCATGCTGATGCCGATCGCGCAATCCCTCGTGCTGCTGAACTGGCCGCGCGGCGTGCGGTACCGGGTGGTCATCGCCGCCACAGTCGCCCTCGCCTGTCTGGCAGTCGTCGATTCCGCTTTCGACGCGTCTGATGAGATCCCGCTCCTCGTGCCGATCGTGTACACGGTGCTGCTTCCGGTGATGGCAGTCAGCTCGCTGTGGTGGTGGGACGTGCTGATCACGCTCGACAGGGCCAGAGCCTCGGAAGTGAGACTCGCCGCGACCCAGGAACGACTGCGCGTCGCGACCGATGTGCACGACCTGCAGGGGCATCACCTCCAGGTCGTCGCGCTGCAGCTGGAACTCGCCGAACGATTGATGCCGCAGGATGCCGCTGCCGGCATGGAGCAGCTCCGTGCGGCGCGTGCGAGCGTCGATGATGCACGCCAGGGCACGCGCGACCTCGCACTGCGGTTCCGTTCGGTGCCTCTGGGTGACGAGATCGCCAACGCGCGTGATCTCCTCCGCGCCGCCGGACTCGAGGTCGAGGCGGTCATCCCCGCGGATGCCGACGACGCTCCCGCTGCGGCACTGGGCCCGGTGATCCGCGAGACGACCACGAACGTGCTCCGTCACGGCGGCGGTCACCGCGCACGGCTCGTGCTCGCCCGGGCGGGAGACGCGTGGCGGTACACGATCTCGAATGACGCCATCGGGGATGCCCCGCCGCACGCGGTCGGCTCCGGTCTCGACGGCATCCGACGCCGCATCGATGAAGCGCACGGCACGCTCGAGGTGGGACGCGAGGCCGAGGAGTTCACGGTGACGGTGACGGTGCCGGCGCACACGGAGGAGACACGATGATCCGGGTGCTGCTCGCCGATGACGAGGCCATGATCCGCTCCGCGCTCGCCGCGTTGCTGCGACTCGAAGACGACATCGAGGTCATCGCCGAGTGCGAAGACGGGGAACAGGCCGTCGCGGAAGCGCTGCGCCTGCAGCCCGATGTCTGCCTGCTCGATCTGGAGATGCCCGGACTCGACGGGGTGCAGGTGTCCGAACGCCTGAACCGGGCCATCGCCACACGTTGCATCGTCGTGACGCGTCATGCGCGTCCCGGCGTGCTGCGTCGGGCGCTGGCATCCGGTGTGGCGGGGTTCCTGCCCAAATCCCGCGGTGCCGATGAGGTGGCCGCCGTGATCCGCCGCGTCGCCGCCGGCGCTCGCTACGTCGACCCCGAGGTCGCCGCCGACGCCCTGAGCGACGAGCGCTCGCCGCTGACCGATCGCGAACTCGACGTGCTGCGCGCCGGGCGTCGCGGGGAGACCACCGGACAGATCGCCCGGGCGCTCGCCCTGGCGCCGGGAACCGTGCGCAATCACATCTCCGCGATCCTCGGCAAGCTCGCGGTCGGCACGCGCCAGCAGGCGGTGCTGATCGCCGAGGAGCGCGGCTGGATCTGACGGTCGCCCCGACCGCGGTGTGCGCAGCCCGGGGTAGCCTCATCGCATGAGTTCGTTCGGATCGCTGTCGACCCCGGTGGGTGCGGTCGGCGTCGTGAGCGACGGCTCGGCGATCACTCGAGTCTCCTGGCGATCCGATGCCCCGGACGGCGTCTCCTCGGAGGCGGACGCGCTGGTGGACGAGGCTCTCGCCCAGTTGCGCGCGTACTTCGATGGGCGGCTGCGCGTGTTCGACGTGCCGATCGACCTCGGTGACCAGACCGTCGCCACGCGCGCGGTGCTGATGGCGTTGTACGAGACCGTCGGCCACGGCGAGACCGTCACCTACGGGGGCCTGGCGGCTCGGAGCGGCACGACCGTTCCGGCGCGGGGGATCGGTTCGATCATGGGCGCGAATCCGGTGCCTCTGATCGTGCCCTGCCATCGCGTGATCGCCGGAGACGGGCTGGGCGGCTACTCCGGCGGCGACCCCGGCGAAGGCCTCGTGACCAAGCGCTGGCTGCTCGAGCACGAAGGCGCTCTGCCGACCTCGCTGTTCTGAACGCGGCGACCGTGACCGCGGCGACGGTGAACGCGGCGACCCTGAGCGCGGCAACGGCATCCGGCATCCGTCATCCGTCATCGGGCGTCGGCTCGGCCTGAGAGAATGGACACGCCGAGTCCCGAGCCGAGGAGCCAACGTGCAGTTCATCTCCACCCGCGGCGGTATGCAGCCGCAGCCGTTCAGCGAGACGCTGTTGGAGGGCCTCGCGCCCGACGGGGGGCTCGCCGTTCCCGAGGTGATGCCCGCCGTCAGCACCGAGACGCTCGAACGCTGGCGGGCGCTGACCTACCCGCAGCTCGCGACCGAGGTGCTCGGACTCTTCGCGACCGACATTCCGCGCGAAGACCTCGCGCGAATGACGGATGCGGCCTACGCCTCCTTCCCGGAGAGCGTCGTCCCCCTGCGCTCGATCGGCGACGGTCTCACCCTCGTCGGACTGTCCGAAGGGCCGACTCTGGCGTTCAAGGACATGGCGATGCAGTTCCTCGGCCAGGTGATCGAGTACGCGCTGGAGCGCAAGGGATCGGTGCTCAACATCCTCGGCGCCACCTCTGGCGACACCGGCTCGGCAGCCGAGCACGCGCTGCGCGGCAAGGAGCGCATCTCGGTCTTCATGCTCTCGCCGCAGGGCCGTATGAGCGCGTTCCAGCGAGCGCAGATGTTCTCGCTCGACGACGCGAACGTGCACAACATCGCAGTCGAGGGTGTCTTCGACGACTGCCAGAACCTGGTCAAGCACCTCGCCGGCGATCTCGAGTTCAAGCGCTCGCAGAACCTCGGCGCGGTGAACTCCATCAACCTCGCCCGCATCACGGCGCAGACCGTCTACTACTTCTGGGCTTGGCTGCGGGCGACGGATGCGCACGGCGCGACCGAGGTGTCGTTCACGGTGCCGTCGGGCAACTTCGGCAACATCCTCTCCGGCTTCTTCGCGAAGCAGATGGGCTTGCCGATCCGCCGCCTCGTGCTCGCCGCGAACGAGAACAACGTGCTCGACGAGTTCTTCCGCACGGGGATCTATCGCCCGCGCAGCGCCGCACAGACGCTGGCCACCTCCAGCCCCTCGATGGACATCTCGAAGGCCTCGAACCTGGAGCGCTTCATCTTCGAGCTCGTCGAGCGTGACCCCGAGCGTGTCGTCGGCGCCTGGCAGGAGCTCGATGACCAGGGCTTCTTCGACTTCAGCGACCAGCAGTCCCGCTTCGCCGAGGAGTTCGGCATCGTCAGCGGCACCAGCACGCACGCTGACCGTCTCGCGACCATCCGTTCGGTGCACGAGTCCTCGGGCGAGATCATCGACCCGCACACGGCCGATGGCGTGAAGGTCGCTCGCGAGCACGTCGAAGACGGCGTGCCGATGCTTGTGCTCGAGACCGCCAAGCCCGAGAAGTTCGCCGAGACCATCCTCGAGGCGATCGGTGTCGAGCTCGACTACTCGCCGGAACTCCGGCAGATGCTCGACGCTCCGCAGCACGTGACCGAGATGGCCGACGACGAGCATGCGCTGCGGGCATTCATCGCCGCCCACGCACTGCGCTGAGGAGAGCACCTCGCACTTGCGACGAGACCCCGTCCTGCTGATGTCAGCGGAACGGGGTCTCGTCTGTTCTGCGCGCTCGCGTCAGTCGGGCGTCACTCGGGGTCGCCGTGCAGCATCCACGGGATGCCGAAGCGATCGACCAGCATGCCGAACGTCCCACCCCACGGCGGCACATCGAGCGGCATCGTGACGGTGCCACCTTCGGAGAGCCCGTTCCAGACCTCCTGGGTGCGGGCCTGAGTGTTGCCGCTCAGTGACACCGAGAACCCCTGAGGAATCTCGTAAGGCATGCCGTCGGGGGAGTCCGACGCCATCAGCACCAGCCCGTCGGGAGTGGTGAGCTGCGCATGCATCACCAGGTCCTTCTGACTCGGATCCTGGACCATGTCGGGGAAGTCGCCGAAGGCGCTGATCTCCAGCTCGCCGCCGAGCACGTTCTGATAGAACTCCATCGCCTGACGTGCTTCTGTGCGGAAGGAGAGATACGGATTGAGGTTGGCCATGAGAACTCCCGGGATGAGCGGCGGGCCGTGTGCGACCCGATTCACGCCCAGTCTGCGACCGCGGTCACACCTCCACAAGACCGATCGATCGAAGTCCCCTAGATCGAGCGAGGGAGCGCTCTGACCGCGGCGGTGAGCACCTGCGGGACAGTCGGCACGCCCTCGGCGCGGAACACCTGTGCCCCGCTGTCGTCGCGGATGATCACGGTCGGCGTGAAGCGGATGTCGAGCGCCTCGGCGGCGTCGGGATCGCGCGCCACATCGATCTCGGTGACGGTCGCGTCGGGGAGGAATCGGACGGCATCGGCCAGCACCGCGCGCGTGCGCGAGCACGCCCCGCAGAACGCGGAGGTGACCAGTGTCAGTTCCATCGATGCCTCCTCGGGTCGCCTGTCGTCCCCGGAATGCAACCGGGAAGGAGCCCGCAGTGTTCCCTCGCGTCAGAACGTCGTGCGTTTGACGAGGCTGCGGTTCGTGCGGATGTGCTCGTAGTCCCACTGGATGTCGCGTCCAGCGGCGAGCCAGGCGGCGAGGGCGTCGGTGTCGATCTCTGAGACGTCGTCGTAGCGCACCTCGGCGGCCTGGAAGGTGCCGGACGCGGTGAGACCGGGCAGAGGGAACGACTGGCCGCTCCAGAACATGAGCCGCACCGCATCCTTCAGCCGGTGGTAGCCGACGATCGGATTGCCGTCGAGGAACCAGACCGGATGCGCGTGCCAGACCTTTCTCGCCGCCTCCGGCAGTCCCCGTTCGATCTCGGTGGCGAGCACCGCGCAGATCTCCTGATCTGCGGGGGAGAGGTGGCGGTGGTAGTCGTCGATCTCGGCGGGGCGCGTCATGAACCGAGTATGTCGCCGCGCCAGGGGAAACGCGAGGGTCAGTCGCGCGCGGGGTTCGCGCGCGGATGCAGCAGCCCGGACGCGGCTCCGAGCGCCGCCCCGACGATGGTGTCGACGATCCGCTCCAGCGCCACGTCCAGTGAACCGATGCTGCCCGTCGCAGCCCCCGTCAACAGCAGTACCAGGGGCGTGATGAACACGAGAGCGAGCGCGTAGTGGCGCACGACGACGAGCTCGATGGTGAACTGCAGCGCGCCCAGCAGCAGAGCCAGCCACAACCCGTACGGATGCAGGAGGGAGAGGAGCACGTACACGCCCGCGCCGACGACGGTTCCGAGCATGCGATGCAGTCCGCGCTGGAACGCCGCTCGCCGCGCGGCCGCGACACCGATCACGGCGATCGCCGAGCCGACGATCCAGTAGGTGCGCTCCGGGTCGATGATCAGCCCGAGCAGGACGCCGAGCACCGCGACGATGGCGACACGCAACAGCAGCAGCCGGGAGTCCGCGCTCAACGCCGGACCTGGCAGGAGCTCGCGCAGGGGCTTCGCGGTGATGGCGCGCACGCGGGGGAGCAGCAGCGGCGTCATCGCCACCAGGTAGGAGAACACGCATCCCGCGGCCAGCGCGGCCACGTACACGACCGGCGAGATGGATCCGGCGCCGACCACGTGCCCGGAGAGCCCGAACACGAGCACGAAGAACAGGGGGCCGGGAGGGCCAAGGCGGAAGCCGAAGGCGAGTGCGGCGCTGGCGATCGCGACCAGCACGACGCCGATGCCGGCGAGCCAGTCGTCGCCCGACGCGAGCACCCCGAGTGCGGCGCAGAGGATCAGGCCCAGGGCGACGAACGGCAGGATCCGTGCTCTGTCGACCACCGCGGCTGAGCCGGCGAACAACACCGTGAACGCGCCGGAGGCGGCGATGTAGCCGAGGGGCGCGTTGCCGAGGAGTGTCATCACCGCGATCGGTGCGGCAATGCCGAGAGCTGCCTGGGTCGCCAGAGGCCAGCGGGGACCGCGGGACGGCGCGAAGGCGAAAAGACTCACTCTTCCATTGTGCGCCGCCGCAGAGTTCGCCTCTTGCGCGGACGCCGAGCCGACGCCTCGGAGGTGCAGCCGCACCAGCCGTTTCTCGTCGCTACGATGGCGAACGTGACCCCAGTGACCGTGCGCCCCGGCATCGACGAACGACTGTCGCGGATGATCCAGCTGCCCACCGTGTCGGCCGAACTCGAGGAGCGCGGCGCCGAGCCGTTCGAGAGCTTCGTCGCGCTGATCGCCGAGCTCTACCCGCTCACGCACGCGCACCTGACGCGGGAGCGTCATACGGACTTCGGCCTGCTGTTCCACTGGGAGGGAGAGGCCGCACCGTCGGAAGGACCTGTCGTCCTGATGGCGCACTACGACGTGGTCCCGGTCGATGAGAGCGACGCCTGGACGCATCCGCCGTTCGCCGGGGTCATCGCCGACGGCATCGTCTACGGACGCGGCGCGCTCGATGACAAAGGACCGCTCATCGTCGTGCTCGAAGCGGTCGAGAACCTGCTGAGCGACGGCTTCGTGCCGGCGCGCGACGTCTACCTCTCGTTCGGCGGCAACGAGGAGACGTACGGGCATGCGGCGCAGGAGATCGCCGCCGTGTTCCGCGAACGCGGCATCGTCCCCTGGCTCGTGGTCGACGAAGGCGGCGCCGTGGTCGACGCGCCACTGCCCTTCGTACCAGGACGCGCGGCGATGATCGGCGTCGGCGAGAAGGGCGTCATGACGGTGAAGCTCTCGGCGCGCGGCGAGGGCGGCCATGCGTCCGCACCGCCGTCGCTCACAGCGGTGCGTCGCGTCGCGCGCGCGGTGGATCGCCTCGGCCCCACCACCTTCCGGCCGCGGGCATCGAAGGCCATCCTGCGGATGCTGACGCGCCTGTCCGCGCAGACACCCGGCCCTGCCCGCCACCTGCTGCGGTTCCTCGGGGCCGCGCCGCTGGTGACCGCACGGCTGTTCGCGCTTCTCGGCGGAGAGCCGGCGGCCCTCGTGCGCACCACGGTCGCCCCCACGATGCAGTCCGGCGGCACCGCGGCCAACGTGCTCCCGTCACAGGCATCCGCCACCGTCAACCTGCGCATCGCGCTGGGGGAGACGACGCAGCGGACCGTGCTGCGCGTGCGACGCCGCATCCGCGACCCGCTCGTCGCGGTGCAGGTGGTCGAGGCGAGTGAGCCATCGCCGGAGTCATCGACCGAGAACGCGCAGTTCGCTCTGCTCTCCGATGCGCTGGCCGTGTCGCATCCCGGCGTGCCCGCGGTGCCCTACGTCATGATGGCTGCCACCGATTCCCGACATTTCCACCGCTTCTCGCCCGCGGTATACCGTTTCGCACCCCTGGAGATGTCGAATGCGCAGCGGGCGTCGATCCACGGTGTCGATGAGAACGTCGAGATCGCGGCCCTCGAGCGCGGGGAGCGGTTCCATCGGGCTCTCCTCGAACGGCTAGTGTGATCTCACCCGTCCTTCGGTGCGCTTCGCGGCCGAGAAAGAAGCAGGAGACGCGATGACGCGCAGTCGGACATTGGGCACCCTCGCGGTCGTCGTGGGGTTCCTCGCCTTCGTCGAGTTCACCAGCGGAGTGCTGCAGGGCTACTACACGCCCATGCTCACCGACATCGCCCGTCACCTGGGCATCCACGACGCCGACGTCAACTGGCTCGAGGGTGCGCAGCTGATGCTGTCGGCACTCGTCGTCCCCGCCTTCGCGAAGCTCGGTGACATGGTCGGGCACAAGCGGATGCTGTTGATCTCGACCGCGTTGACGGCGGCGGCGGCGCTCGTGCTGCCGTTCACCGACTCGTTCCCCGTCTTTCTCGCGGCGTGGGCGCTGATGGGCTTCTACGTGGTGTGGCTGCCGCTGGAGATCGCGCTCATCTGGTCGCGTTCACGCCGGATGGAGGGTCGCGCGAGCATCACCGCCAAGGCCGCAGGGCTGCTGGTCGCCGCGCTGGAGGGCGGTGCGATCATCGGCGCACTCGTGGGTGGTGCCCTCATCGATGTGCTCCCGCTCACGATCGTGCTGCTGGTTCCGGCCGTGCTGATCGTCGTGTGCTTCTTCGTGATCCTTTTCGGGGTCAAGGAGTCGCCCGAGCCGACGGGCGGCATCTTCGACACGATCGGCCTCATCCTGATCTCGCTCGCCCTGATCTGCTTCACCGGCGGGCTCAGCCTGCTGCGCCTCGAAGGCGGCCTGGTGAACCCGTGGTCCTGGGCGGTCGTCGTCTTCGGTGTGCTGCTGATCATCCCGTTCGCGCTGTGGGAGCTGCGCCACCACGACCCGCTGATCGACGTGCGCATGTTCCGCTCCCCGGCGCTGGGCCCGGTCTTCCTCACCGCCGGTCTTTTCGGGGTCAGCGTGCTGGGCGCCCAGGCGCCGCTGTCGACGTTCGCCCGCACCGACCCGGCGGTGTACGGCTACGGTCTCGGCACCACGGGTTTCGCCACGTCGCTGATCATCGGCGTGTATCTGATCGCGATGATCGCAGGCGCGCTGTCGTTCCCGTTCTTCGCGCGCAGGATCTCGCCGCGGATCACCCTGATGGGGGCCTCGGTCCTGGTCGGAGTCGGGTTCCTGATGTTCCTGCCCTTCCACGCCGCCTACGCCCAGGTCATCACCAACATGGTCATCGTCGGGCTCGGATCGGGAGCGCTCGTCGCGGCCCTTCCCGCGGCGGCGGCCTCGGCCGCTCCGGCCTCTCAGACCGGCGTCGCGACCGGCCTCACGAACTCGGTCAAGACGGTCGGCGGCGCGATCGCCTCGTGCGTCTTCGGCATCGCGCTCCTCCACGGCGTCACCACGACCGCGGGCGCCGCCGAGGGGACGGCAGGGTCCCTGGCCGGTTACTTCACCGTCTGGATCGTGTGCGGCGTCACAGCCCTCGCCGCGGCTGTGCTGCTGGTGTTCGTGCCGAAGACGGCGTTCACGGATCGCCCGGTCGACGTCGAGGCTGCGCCGATCGTCTGAGCGTCGGCAGCAGATGCCGGGTCAGCGCATCACGAGTGGCGCACAGAACCCCGGGGCTCGACGAGGGGAGTGGGGTGGGATTGTCGAGCCCCGGGGCGGTCTGGGTCGTGCTCAGGCCTGGTGTCTGCGGGCGGCGCGTCGCACGAGCAACACGGTCCCCAGTGTCAGGAGAGCAAGGGCCACGGCGCCGGCGATGAGAGTGCCGGTGGTGTCGAGGCCGGTAGCGGCGAGGGCGCCGTCCGCCTGCGCGGTGTCGGTGTCCTTTGCCTCAGGTACCTGCGGGTCGGTCACTTCGGGCTCGGTCACCTCCGGCTCGGTCACTTCGGGGTCGAGCGCGACCTCGCCGCGGGGAGTGGTTGCGGTCGACGGGTCCGATTCGACGGATCCGCCGTCCGGGGCGCTCCCGGCCGCCAGCGCGGTGTTGTCGATCGTGTCGAGGACGAGGTCGGCCTCTTCGACCGCGTAGGTGGCGGTGCACGTCATCGACTGTCCGGGTGCGAGAGCTGCGGCGGATCCCGCGGGGCAGTCGACCGCCGACACGGTGCCGTTCCCCGTGAACGCCGTCTCGTCGACGCGGACGTCCGTGAGCGTCACGTTGCCGGTGTTGGTGACCAGGAACAGGTAGTCGAGCGTGCTGCCGTCCGCGAACCACTCGGCGTCGGTCGACTTCACGATCGCCAGCGCGGGTGACTGCACCGAGAGCACAGTCGCCGATGACGGGGGCGAGACGACGCGGACGCCGGTGGGCGTGGTACCGGCCGCGGTCGCGGAGTTCTCCACTGATCCACGGTCGACGTCGCCCTGCTGCAGCGAGTACGTCGCCGTGCAGGTCGCTGTCTCGCCCACGGTGAGCGAGAGCGGGGTCGACGGGCAGTCGACGGCCGAGAGCGTGCCGACACCGGTGAAGCCGGTCTCATCCACCGTCACGTCGCTCAGGTCGGAGGTGCCGATGTTGGTGAGATCGAACGAGTAGGTGACCAGGTCACCGTTCTGCGCGTGCGACACGTCCGCCGACTTCGTCAGCGCGATCGCGCCCTCGCCGCGCGGGGTGTTCGTGAAGGTGCACCGCATGCTCACATCGGAACCGCTCGGGGGAACGGTGACCTCTCCGCTGGTCCCGGCGCCCGAGGCGATCCGGGCCCCGGTGGTTCCGTCGACACAGCTCCATGACGACTGGTACCTGGTCGGGTCCGCGCCCGTGCCGGACTCCCCGATGGTGATCACCGCGCCGGGGAGCACGGGGGCGGTGAGGCGTGCGCTCTGCACACCCGCATCAGTGCCGGTAGTGAAGGCCTGGAGGTTCTCCAGCCCCGATCCCGACATCGTCAGCCGTACCTGGTCGGTGTCATCACCGGATTCACGGCCCTCGGGGAAATCCTTCTCCAGCGTCAGATGGCTCGGAGCGGAGCACGACGCCAGGTCGACGACGCCTGACTCGGAGAAGGTCACGCGGCTCGTCACGTCGCCTGACATCGGGTTGACCCGGATGAGCTCGAGTCCGGTGCTGACGTTGAGGTAACCGTCGCGATCGAAGGCGATCCCGTTGACGCCGACGCCGCCGGCATCGGCGACCGTGAAGGTCTGGATCATCCGAGCGCGAGCGGTCGGGTACGGCTCCGTCGCGGCAGGCGCGACGTCGTTCGCGTCCAGCACGTAGATGGCTGCGTCGTTGGCGCCGCTCATCACGATGTACATGTTGCCCGCGCGGTCGAGGGCGATGTCTCCGTTCGGGCCGGGAGCCGGGTTCGCGCCGAAGTTCACTCGGAAGCGCCCTTGTCGCTCGCCCGTGGCGATGTCACGGCTGTCGATCGTCAGGACGCCCCCATTGGCGTTGCCGTGGAGGTAGCGGGAGCTCTGCGGATCCGCGGCGCCGTGGGACTGCGTCGTGGTCCAGGTGGCGGGCAGACGGGTGACGTTCACGCTGGTGGTGGTCCCGGTCGCGAAGTCGAACGTCTCGAAGGCGCCGGCCTCGTTCAACGTCCAGGTGTCGGAGCGCATGGCGTACGCCTGCCCGGCAGGGGCTTCGGGCGTGACGCCGACGCCGAGTCCGTTGAACGTCGAGTTCGCGTTGGCGCCGGGGGTGAACTCGCCCACCTTGGCCTGCGCACCGGTGTCGGTGTCGATGCTCCACAGCGTGCTTCCGGCACCGTTGGTCGAGTTCATCGCGTAGATGGCGGAGCAGTCGATCGCGTCGGCCGCCTGCGCCGCGGGAGCGCCGAGGAGGCCACCGGGGATCGCGACGGCTCCGACAGCGAGTGCCGTGACGGCGAGACCGGCGACCCTGCGGCGGCGGGAGCGAGGCCTTCCTTCCGGCGCGTGCGAGGGGCGATGGGCTGAACGTGCCATGTGGCAGTCCTCTCTGAGAGCGGTGCGATGTGAGTGCGCTGCGCGGGGCAACTCCTCAACGCTCCTATCGCTCCGGGCGCGTCAGTGACGCTCTCCGTGCTGTGGTCGGCGAAGTCAGTGGAGCCGGCACGGAATCACGTGCACGGTGCGACGGACCCGGTGGTGGTCAGGCCGACGAACGGATTACAGCCAGGAGAACTCCGCCAGTTCCGCGCGCCCGGAGACCCGGAGCTTGCGGAAGGTCTTGAGCAGGTGACTCTCCACCGTCCGCGTGCTGATCCCCAGATGCTCGGCGATCTCCTGATTCGACTGCCCATGGGCGGCGAGACGCGCGACCTCGCGCTCTCGGTTCGACAGATCTGCGGGAGTGCGGGAACGCCCGACGACCGGCACCGTATCGAGGGGGTCGCGGCGTGCGCGCAGCCCGACGAGGGCCGCCGTGAGGCGATCGGCGGATGCGTCCTCTCCACGCCTCAGCGCGATGTCGCGTCCCTGCTCGTAGGCCAGCACCGCGTGGTCGAGACGCTCCTGTGCCGCGAACCACGCCCCCAGGCGCTCCAGTTCTCGATGGTCCTCGTGCACGATGGCGGCGTGCATGTCGAGCATCGGCGCGACGAGGGTGCCTTCGAGCGTGCTCATAGCGGCATCCGTCTCGCCAGCCTCACGAGGGTGCGCGCCGAAGCCCGCGGTCAGCACACGCAGCATGCCTGCGGCGAGCAGATAGCCGCGTGCCTCCAGGGCGGTCATCTGCGCACGGATCTCCTGCTCGGCGCCGACCGTGTCGCCGTCCAGAAGACGGAAGGTGATGTCGGGGAGCGCGGCCACCATCCCCGGCCACGGACCGATCGCGACGCCGGTGGCCGCAGCCTGCGCGGCGAGCGACGTCGCCGAACTGAGCCGCCCTGCCCTGGCGGCGAGCATCGCTGCCAGGGCCAATGCGCCCATCTGGCTCCCCTCCTGCCCCAAGCCCGGCTCGCCGAGCGCGAGGAACCGCCCGAGGTGGATCTCTGCGGTGCGGAATCGTCCGAGACTGATCCCGGACACGGCTGCCAGATAGGTGTGCCCACGCAGATTCTCGAGGTCGAGCTCGACGCGGCTCTGCTCGATGTGGGTCACCGCCCAGTCGTGCGCCTCGGCGACGTCGCCTCGACCGAGCAGAGCCCAGCCCCGCAGCAGAGCGAGCACGCGCCCGATCTTCGTGGAGGTGTCATCCGCGTGCCGGAGAAGATCGTGCGCCGATTCGGCGCGACCGCGCAGGATGAGCGCCGTGGAATGCACCGAGGCGATCGAGTCGGCCGTCGTGGCATCCCGACCGGTGAGCGTTGCGAGCCGGTCGATCAGCGCCGGCGTCACCCCGGTGCTGATGATCCGCAAGTGGGTCGCCCAGACCTCGAGCATCGTCTCGTATCGGGGCTGATCAGCTGCCGCTGCCGTCAGGATGGCGAGCGCTGAGGCGGTCTCACCGGCGGCGAGCGCGTGCCACCGCGCTTGGAGGATGCGGAACATGGCGCGCGCTCCGCCGTCGCCGACGACGGTGGGAGTGCGGTCGAACACCTGCAGTGCTACTTCGGGGTCGTGCTTCCCGTCGAACAGGGTGAACAGGTAGTTGGTCGCCGTGTCGACGCCGGGGTCTCGCTCCCAGGCGCGCCGCCGGGCCGAGAGCTGGGCGGCGTGGCGGTCCCTGATGAGTCGGACCAGCGCCATCTCGGCGGCATCCGGTTCGAGCGAGGCGTCTGCCGCGCTCCCGGGGAGGAGATCGGTGCGCGAGGCCGGTCCGCCGGCGCGACGGAACTGATCCTGGATCGTCCGCAGGATGCGACTGCGGCGCACGGAGTTGGGACGGTTCTGGAAGTAGTCGGAGATGAGGGGTGGTGTCACCGTGACCGAGAGACGGCCGAATGGCTCGATGCTCAGCAGCAGGCTCGCGGCCTCGAGCGATTCGATGAGGTGGCGGCCGACGAGCTCTTCCGCTGTGTCGATGTCGAGCACGCCGGCGAGCGCCAGGATCTCGATGGCTTCGAGCTCATCCGCATCCGCATGCGCCAGGAGATGTTCGACCGCCCCGGACATCGAATCGTGCCAGAGCTCGCCGGTCATCGTCCACGTGCCGTCGACGGAAGCGATGTGGCCGAACGTGCGGGCGGCGGTGATCATCGCCACCGCGAGGCTGGGGATGCCAGCCGAACGGGTGTACACGCGTCCCACCAGGCCGGTGTCGACCGCGCCGCCGAGCTGCTCGTGCACGAGATCCGAGACCGCCTCGAATGTCAGCGGCCGCAGACGCAGCTCGGCCGCCTGGCTCACGATCGCATGCAGTCTCTTGGTCCCGCCCTCGCGGGGTGCGGCCGAGGTCGTGACGATCGTGGCCCCCGTGCGCGCGTGCACGGCGGCGATCACGCCCCACGACTCCTCGTCGACGAACGGGGCGTCATCGACCAGCAGCACGGACCGTCGGCCGGCAGCGCGCTCGGCCATCGCGGTGACCATCAGTCTGGCGCCTGGCATCGACGATCCAGTCGGCACTTCACCCGCGAGATCGAGTGCTTCGAAAGGGCGGGCGCGGAGCGATTCGACGCCGACGATCTGCGTGGTCGGGTAGCCGCGTTGCTCCAGGGTCGCGGCGATCTCGCGCAACAGCATCGATCGTCCGCTTCCGTCCGGCCCGACGATGCTGACGCAGGAGCCCGCGGTGATGAGTCTCAGCGCCGTGGTGAGATCGTCAGTGCGGACGAACATCGCTGTTCCGTCCGATCCCGATGTGCGGCAGGCGAAGTGCGGATCGTGACATGGGAGGCGCCTCCTCGTTCGGACGCCAGTGTAATGACCGCGCACCCGGCCGCGCAGTATGTTGGTTGCCCGCTGGGTGCGAGGTGGGCGATGGCATCGTCACCGCCCACCTCGCATGCTCAGTCGCCCTTCACGTTGACCAGCTGGCGCAGCGTGTGCCGGATGGTCACCAGGCTCGCGGCATCCGCCATCACCTGGTCGATCGGCTTGTAGGCCTGCGGGATCTCGTCGATGAACGCGTCCGTGTCACGGAACTCGATTCCGGTCATCGCCTCCCGCAGCTGCTCATGCGTGAACGTCTTCCGCGCGGACGACCGGGAGTACTCGCGTCCAGCACCGTGCGGCGAGGAGTTCAGCGACTGCGGGTCGCCGAGGCCCTCCACGACGTACGACGCGGTGCCCATCGACCCGGGGATGAGCCCCGGCCGACCGGCGTCCGCCTGGATCGCTCCCTTGCGCGACACCCACACCTGCGTGCCGAAGTGCTTCTCCGACTCGGTGAAGTTGTGGTGGCAGTTGATGCGCTCCTTCTCGTCGACCGCCGTGCCGAGGAACTCCGACACCTGACGGATGACCCGGTCCATCATCTCCTCGCGGTTGAGCAACGCGAAGTGCTGAGCCCACCGCAGCTCTCTGATGTACCGGGTGAACTCCGGGGTGCCCTCGACCAGGTACGCCAGGTCGGGGTCGGGGAGGTCGATCCACCACTGTCTGCACAGCTTCTGTGCGACACCGATGTGGTGTCCCGCGATCTTGTTGCCGACGCCGCGCGAACCCGAGTGCAGGAACAGCCACACCCGGTCGAGCTCGTCGACCGAAACCTCGATGAAGTGGTTGCCGGAGCCGAGCGTCCCCAGCTGCAGGCGCCAGTTCCCCGCGTACTTCTCGGGGTCGAACTCGTGCCTCGCGGCCAGGTCCTCGAGCTCGGCGACGCGCGGCTCCGCGGTCGCGACGATCTTCTTGTTGTACCGGCCGGCCGACAGCGGGATGGCGCGCTCGATCTGCTCCCGGAGTTCCGCGAGGTCGCGCCCGTCGAGGTCGCTCCTCGTGAACTGCGTGCGGACCGCGATCATGCCGCAGCCGATGTCGACGCCGACGGCCGCGGGGATGATCGCGCCGAGCGTCGGGATGACCGAGCCGACCGTCGCCCCCTTGCCGAGGTGTGCATCCGGCATCAGCGCCAGGTGCGGGTGGATGAACGGCATGCGGGCCGTGGTGTGCGCCTGATCGAGTGTCTTCTCGTCGATCAGCGACGCCCACGACAGCAGCCGTGCGGAGAGCCTCTCCATGATTCCTTCCTTGGGTGGTGTTCAGCCACAGGTCGGGATCCTCATGAGAAAAGCCCCGGACCTGACGGTACGGGGCTGCGCGAAAGCGGATGCTGTCACACGGCACGTGCCGGAGGGTACGACTCGAAACGGTCATTGCGCTTCTGCTGAAGCGGCAATGCCGTTGCGTGGGGAAGATTCCGCAGGGCGGTCATCCGTCGTCTCCTCGGCTGGGCGCTGCGCCGGTCGGCACAGCTTTTCGAGACTAGGGCGCGACACGCCCGGGCGTCAAGCCGGATCGCGCGGCGGGTTGTACATGAACTCGATGCGGATGCCGTCGTCATCCTCGACGAATGAGGCGTAGTACCGGTCGCTGTAGCGGGGGTACTCCTTCGGATCGCGCACGGCGGTCCACCCGGCATCCAGAGCGATCGCATGCAGGCGATCGACCTCGTCGCGGGAGTCCACGGCCCACGCCAGATGCTGCCAGCCGACTCGGCCGTGCCGATGCGGGGTGGAGTCCTCGTCCCATGTGTAGAGGATCATCTCGGTCTCATCGCCGTTGTGCCACGAGATCGAGTGGTCGTTCTCGCCGCCGCTCTGATAGCCGAGCGCGGTGAGGATCGGGTCGAACTGCGCACGCCCGCGCTCGAGGTCGGCGACGGTGATGCCCAGGTGATCGAGAAGAGCCATGCTCCCAGTCTCCCGGCCGACGTGCGGGGGAGCGGGATTGCGGGCGCGCGTGCGGTGGATCCGGCCTGCTCAGTGCGGGGCGTGGTACTCGGACTCGCCGCGCTTCCAGTAGCCCTTGATCACGGCCTTCGCGGGGTCGATCGCCCATCGTGCGAGCAGAGCGCGCCCCGGCTTGACGATCCCCTGCTCGGCGGCGATGAACACGAACGGATCGTCGCCCACCATGTCTCCGGGCGCGAGGGATTCGAGGAAGGAGACGAGTGCGGAGCCGGCGGGCGCCTCGCCCCGGTGCAGCCACTCGACCGTGACAGGGGCATCGATGTCGATCTCCCGCCCGGCCGAGACGGTCTCGATGACGATCCGCGCCGGGTCGTCGGGTGCGATGAGGGCGGCGAAGCGGCGGATCGCGGGGATCGCGGTCTCGTCGCCGACCAGAAGCCAGGAACCGGGAGCACCGGTGAGCACCGCGGAGCCTCGTGGCCCGCCGACGCCGATGGAGGAGCCGAGGGGAGCGGTCGCCGCCCAGGGCGCCGCGACGCCCTGGTCGCCGTGCACCGCGAACTCCACGTCGAGCCAGTCGTCGCCCCAGGCGAGAGGGGTGTACTCCCGGCTCGGAGCGGACCGCAGCTCCTCGATCGAGTCCACCGGTCCCGATGGGAAGAACAGGCGCATGTGGTCGTCGGCGCCGGGAGAATCGAACCCGGCGAGATCCTCGCCGCTGAGGCGCACGCGGACGAAGTCGGGAGCGAGCCACTCGCGCGCGGTCAGGGTGACGGTGCGGAAGCGCAGCTCCAGGCCGCGGCGCTCGATCGTGAAATCGGATTTCGTCTCGCTCATGGATTAAGGCTAACCTAATTCTGGTGAGGGTAGGCAACCCTAACTCACTCACGGCGTCCCCTGTGCGACGCATCGATCCCCGCAGAACAGGAGTCTCTCCATGTCCATGCCCAGAACTCTCAGCGCCACAGGCGTCGGCCTCGTCGGCCTTCTCGCCCTCTCCGGCTGCGCCACCGGCGGCACCGCCGAACCGGAGCAGTCGCAAGCCGCAGCGGCATCCGTCACCATCGAGGACAACACCGGTGAGCACGAGATCGCGACGCCGCCGGCATCCGTCGTGGCCCTCGACAACCGCACGTTCCAGACCCTCTCGGACTGGGGTGTGGAGCTGTCGGCCGGGGCGGTCGCCCTGATGCCCGACACCGTGTCGTATGTGAAGGACGACGCGATCGTGGATGTCGGTCTGCACAGCGAGCCGGACCTGGAGGCCATCGTCGCCGTCGAGCCCGACCTGATCATCAGCGGCCAGCGCTTCACTCAGCACAACACGGCGATCGCCGACCTCGTGCCCGACGCGACGATCATCGATCTCGAACCGCGCGAGGGCGAGCCCTTCGACGAGGAGCTCACCCGTCAGGTCACCGTGCTCGGAGAGATCTTCGGCAAGCAGGACGAGGCGAAGAAGCTGGTCGACGACTTCCACGCTGCCGTCGAGCGCGCGAAAGCCGCCTACGACGACGCCGACACCGTGATGGCGGTGAACACCTCGGGCGGAGCCATCGGCTACCTGGCGCCGACCGTGGGGCGTTCGCTCGGACCGGTCTACGACATCCTCGGACTCACGCCCGCCCTCGAAGTCGCTGACGCGACCGACGACCACCAGGGCGATGACATCTCGGTCGAGGCGATCGCCGCCTCGAACCCCGACTGGATCCTGGTGCTCGACCGCGACGCCGTGTTCGCCGACGAGACCCCCGACTACGTGCAGGCCGCGGAGATCCTCGAGAACTCCGAGGCGCTCGCCGGCGTCACGGCGGTCAAGGACGAGCAGATCGTCTACATGCCCACCGACACGTACCTGAACGAAGGCATCCAGACCTACACGACCTTCTTCAACGACCTCGCCGACGCACTCGAGAAGAGCGCGGGCAACTGAGGACCCGCGGCGGCACCCGACGCACGCGCGGGTGCCGCCGCACCGTCATCATGAAATCCACTGCTGTCACCACGCCCCCGCGATACGCGGGGCGCCTTTTCGACGTGAAGCTGCTCATCGGCGTGCTCGTCGTCGCTGCACTCCTCGGGCTGTCCCTGTTCACCGGGGTCTACGACATCGCCGGTGCCGACGACGGCGCCGAGATGTTCCAGATCACTCGCGTCCCGCGCACGATCGCCCTCGTGCTGGCGGGGGCCGCGATGGCCATGGCCGGTCTCGTGATGCAGCTGCTTACCCAGAACCGGTTCGTCGAACCGACCACCACGGGTACGACCGAGTGGGCGGGTCTCGGACTGCTCGTCGTCATGGTGCTCGTGCCGCATCCGTCGATTCCTCTGCGGATGGTGGGTGCGATCGTCGCCGCCTTCATCGGGACGATGGTGTTCTTCGCGTTCCTGCGCCGCGTCTCGCTCACGTCCTCGCTCATCGTCCCGATCGTCGGCATCATGCTCGGGTCAGTGGTCGGGGCCGTATCGACCTACTTCGCCCTGGTCACCGACTCACTCCAGAGCCTCGGGGTCTGGTTCGCGGGGAGCTTCACCTCGGTGCTCCGAGGCCAGTACGAGATGCTGTGGATCGTCGCCCTGGTCGGCGTCGTGGTGTTCATCGTCGCTGACCGACTGACGATCGCCGGGCTCGGGGAGGAGATCGCGACCAACGTCGGCGTGAACTACAACCGCATCATCCTGCTGGGCACCATCCTCATCGCGATCACCACGGGCGTCGTGACCGTCGTGGTCGGAAACCTGCCCTTCCTGGGGCTCATCGTCCCCAACATCGTCTCGATGGTGCGTGGAGACGATCTGCGCAGCAACCTGCCCTGGGTGTGTCTGCTCGGCATCGCGATCGTCACGGTCTGCGACATCATCGGACGCACGATCATCATGCCGTTCGAAGTGCCGGTGTCGCTGATCCTGGGGATCGTGGGTGCAGTCGTATTCATCCTTCTTCTTCTGAGGCAGCGTCGTCGTGGCTAGCCCCGTGGCGACGGACGCGCGTTCGGCCGGGTCGTTCACGACGGCGCACGCCCGGCGGCGCTACGCCGTCGTGCTCGGCACACTGATCGTCGCCGCCGCGGTATTCGGCTTCGGCGTTCTCGCGTGGGACAACCCGATGCCGGTCGGTTCCGACGGTTTCTGGCGCATCGCGAAGCATCGCGCCACGAGCGTGACGGTCATGGCCGTGGTCGCCGTCGCCCAGGCGGTGGCGACGGTCGCCTTCCAGACCGTCACCAACAACCGGATCATCACGCCCTCGATCATGGGCTTCGAGTCGCTGTATCGGGTGGTGCAGACCTCGACCGTGTACCTCTTCGGAGTGGCGGGACTCGTCGCGATCCAGGGCATCTGGCAGTTCGGACTGCAGGTCGCGATCATGGTCGGCCTCGCCATGGCGCTGTATGGATGGCTGCTGTCCGGGCGGTACGGGAACCTGCAGATCATGCTGCTGATCGGGATCATCATCGGGGGAGGGCTCGGCGCCATCTCCACCTTCATGCAGCGTCTGCTCACCCCCAGCGAGTTCGACGTACTCGCCGCACGGCTCTTCGGCAACGTGTCGAACGCCGACGCCTCATACCTGCCCCTGGCGATACCGCTGTGCGTCGGCGCCGCGGTGCTGCTGTGGATGCGTGCGCGGCGGCTGAACCTCATGGCGCTCGGCCCCGACACCGCCCGTTCGCTCGGCCTGGACCACCGCAGGGAGCTGTTCATCGTGCTGTTCCTGGTCGCGGTGCTGATGGCGACCTCGACCGCACTGGTCGGACCCATGACGTTCCTGGGCTTCCTGGTGGCGACATTGGCCTACCAGTTCGCCGACACGCACGACCATCGCCTGATCTTCCCTGTGGCCGTGCTCACGGCGTTCACGATCCTCGCCGGCGCGTACTTCGTGATGAAGAACGTCTTCTACGCGCAGGGCATGGTGTCGATTCTGATCGAGCTCGTCGGCGGCACCGTCTTCCTCATCGTCATCCTCAGAAAGGGCCGACTGTGATCACACTCCAGGGCGTCCGCAAGGACTACAGCAGCGAGGTCGTCATCGGCCCCGTCGACCTGCAGATCCCCGCCGGCGGCATCACGGCGCTGATCGGTCCGAACGGGGCGGGCAAGTCGACGCTGCTCACCATGATCGGGCGGCTCAGCGGGATGGATGCCGGTGCCATCGAGATCGCCGGCTACGACGTCGCGTCCACCCGATCGAAGGACCTGGCGAAGATCGTGTCGGTGCTCCGCCAGGAGAACCACTTCGTCACGCGCCTCACGGTGCGTCAGCTCGTGGGTTTCGGTCGATTCCCGCACTCGAAGGGGCGGCTCACGCGGGCGGACGAGGAGATCATCAGTCGTGCGATCGACTTCCTCGACCTCGCGCCGCTCGAGGGCCGCTATCTCGACGAACTCTCGGGTGGGCAGCGGCAGCGTGCGTACGTGGCGATGGTGCTGGCGCAGGACACTGCGTTCGTGCTGCTGGATGAACCGCTCAACAACCTCGACATGAAGCACGCCGTGCAGATGATGAAGCACCTTCGTCGCGCGGCGGAGGAGCTGGGACGCACGATCGTGATCGTGCTGCACGACATCAATTTCGCCGGGCACTACGCGGACCACATCTGTGCCATGAAGGAAGGCGCCGTCGTGGAGTTCGGTCCGCCGTCCGAGATCATGACCGACGAGGTGCTCAGCCAGGTCTTCGACACCGCCGTGCAGGTGGTCGACGGACCCTCCGGCCCGCTCGCCGTGTATTACTGAGCGTCGGGCTCAGAGCTCGATGCCGTGGTCCTCGTCGTTCACGCCGGCGTTGTGGCCTCGGCGGGACTCGTAGCCGAGGAACCAGCCCAACCAGACGATCGCGGCCAGCAGTACGCCGAGCCACACGTTCTGGAAGATCAGTCCGACCACGACGCCGATGATGAGCAGGCCGATCGTGACGAGCAGGCGGAGACCGAGGCGCCGGGGTGCGTTCATGCCCTCAGCCTAGGGGCTGGCGTTCAGCGCGCGCGGTGGTCCTCCGGCGCCAGTCGTGGGCCGCGTCGCGGCTCGTGCACGCCGCTGGCGAAGATGAGTCGGATCACGCGCTGACGGTGACCGCTCCACGGGGCGAGCAACGCGACCATTCCGTCGTCGTCGGTGCGTTTCCCTGTGAGCGCGTGGCCGACCTCGTGCGCCAGATGGTAATCGCCCACGCTCACCGCATCAGGGTCGCCGAGCGCGCGGATGCGGGTCTCCGCCGAGGTCCAGACGCCGATGCCGGGGAGGCTCGTGAGCACCCGGTCGCGATCCGCTCCCGTCGGCGCCGCCTGAACAGCGCGTTCGATGCTGTCGCCGCGCAGGGCGGCACGCACGATCGTCTTCGACTGCGGAGGCTCGACGCCGGCACGGTGCCACGCCCATGAGGGGATGCCGCGCCACACGGAAGAGGGAGGAGGGGCATGCATGGGGCGAGGGGTGGGACCCGGTGCGCGCTCTCCGAAACGAGACACGAGCGCGCGCCAGGCGCCGAAGGCCTGCATGCCGGTGACTTTCTGCTCGATGATCGCGCAGGCGAGGGCATCGAAGATCTCGTCGGTGCGCGTGAGGCGCAGTCCGGGATGGCGGCGGGCGGACTCGGCGATCAAGGGGTGCAGCGACGCATCGAAACCGTCGGCATCGTCGTCTGCTCCGCACAGGCGCGGTACCCGGCTCAGGGCGTCTTCGGCCCCCGGCCCCCACGCCGAGGCGCGGATCTCATCGCCCACGGCGCGCAGCGCGAGGGTGGTGGCACCGAAAGGTGTGCGGATCGCGCGCCAGATCACGGGCCCGTCGATGACGGTGGTCGGGTCGGTGCGTCCGCGGCGGAGCATGCCGACGGTCGAGAGGAGGTCGACGGGGTGCGCCGGCCGGTACACGGTCTCCCTGGGCGGCTCCGGAATCGCGGCGTCGGCCGCTCCGGCATCCGCTGTCAGGGTCATGCGCCCACCCTACGTGGCGGGCCCGACACTCGGGCGCCCCCACAACTCAGGAAGAAGTCGCGCCACCGGCGGGTGCAGCGTCGGAATCCGCGTGTTCTGGCTCAGGCGTCCTGATTTGCGGCGGACGCACTCGGCTGCGGCTCGCTGCTCCGCAGGGTTCGGGGGGCGTCCACAACTCAGGCCGTTCGGCCTCGCGCACCGGTCAGAACTGCGATTTCGGGCTCCGGAGCATCGACGGTCCTGAGTTGTGGACGTCGAACCTCGGTGCCCGGGTGCGGACTCGGGTCAGAAGCGGTCGGGCGAAGGCGTGCCGTGACCGTAGCGGATCACGACGTCGGCGTGCCGGTCGAAGCGGTACCCGATGCCGCGCACGGTGCGGACGATGTCCTCGTAGCGGCCGAGCTTGGCGCGCAGACGACGCACGTGCACGTCGATCGTGCGCTCACCCGGGGTCTCGTCGTCCTGAGCCTGCCACAGGGCGGAGACGAGCTCGCTGCGCTCGATCGTGCGGCCCTCGCGGAGCACGAGATACTGCAGCAGCTCGAACTCCTTGTACGTGAACGCAGCGGATTCGCCATCGATCAGCACGCGCTTGCGTGAGATGTCGACGACGACGCCACCCTCTTCGTCAGTGGCGTCCTCTTCGGCCGCGGCCTTGGTGCGGGCGATCGCACCGGGTTCGTGCAATGCGAGGCGGACGACGTCGAGGTCGCGACCGCCGGAGCCGTGCGGGGCGAGGGCGACGGTCGCGTGCGTCTCGGCGCCGGGGGCGAGCTCGGCGAGCGTGCGACGCAGTGCGTCGACGAGAAGCGGGAGGCTCACTCCGGCTTCGGCTGCCTTGATCTCGTCGAGACCGACATAGAGGGCGAAACCACGGGGGGAGCGGACGGCGGGGAGGTCGGCGGCGGCGGCGAGCGGCACGGCGGAATCCTGTGCTGTGTGGACGGAGGTGGCGGCGGGACGCTCAAGGAGTGCGATGTTCGACATGATGATGAAGTCCTCAGGACGTGAGCCGATGGGCTCTGATGCGTTGCATGAATGACCGGGCGAGCCGGAAGACGAGCAAAGGGTGGATGCTCGGGGACTCAGGCTTCGCAGATCGCGAAGGGGCGAGTCGGGCGGGGTGGCTGTTCGTTCAGCGACACATTCGGCAACACATGCCAACGCGACCGGGCATCATCATCCCGGCAGTCCTGTTCGCCTCCTGGGCGGACAAAGGGCTTGCGTTGGTGGTCATGGGGGGATTATGTCGGATCGTGTCGGTCCGTGTCAAAACGACGACACCCTCGCACGGCGGGCGTAACGTGGAGGAGGTGACGACTTCGACGCTTGCCTCAGGCTTCCTCCTCACTGATGAGAAGGACGCATCGCGCTACACGCTCCACCGGGACGGCCAGCTGGTGAGCGTGCTCGACTATCGCGACGACGGACGGACGGTGGCACTCACGAGGGCCTTCACCATCCCGACTTTCCGGGGCCATGGCTACGCCGGCGTCGTCGTGGAAGGAGCGGTGGCCGACATCATCGCGCGGGGTGATCGCAAGGTCGACGCGGTGTGCTGGTACGTCGCCGACTGGTTCGACGCGCACCCGGAGCATGCCGGGCTCCTGCGCGTCCGCTGACCCCTCGGCGCCTCAGCGAGAGTGTGACGCTGTGTTACGCGGAATCCGGCTGGCAGGATGAGGTCATGAAACTCGCCGAGGCACTCACGGCGCGCGCCGATCTGCAGCGCCGCATCGAACAACTCCGCGCACGGATCACCGCGAACGCCCGTTACCAGGAGGGTGAGGAGCCTGCCGAGGACGCGGCCGCGCTGATCGTCGAGGCCGATGCCGCCCTCGAACAGCTGCGACAGCTCATCCGCCGCATCAACGCCACCAACTCGCGTCTCGATCTCGGCGTCGACGGAACCATGACCGATGCTCTCGCCGCCCGTGATGTGCTCAGGATGCAGCACTCGCTGCTCGCGGATGCGGCTGCGGCGGCATCCGGTGCGAACGACCAGTTCCTGCGCCAGATGCGTTCGGAGCTGCGTCAGATCTCGGCACTTCCCGTCGGCGAGCTGCGCGCACGCGCTGACCGTGTCGCGCAGGAGCTGCGCGAGCTCGACAACCGGATCCAGCAGGCGAACTGGAGCAACGACCTGAAGGAGTAGCAGCGGAAGTCGGTAGTCACGACGAGGCGGACACAACCCCTGCCGGAGGGGCAATCCGGCTCATGTGGGCGGAGGGCAGCCCGGAACGCATCGCGCAGCCCCGCACGCCGCACATGTGATCGCGCACCGCGCATCATGCATCACCGAGTGTCGATCGTCGTGACGAGGGTGGGTCAGGGGACCTTCCGCTTACGAGAGCCAGCGACCAGGGATAGAGTGGACGTCTGCTCAGCCCCGTCGGCTGAGGTGGTCAGGCGCTCACGGCGCGCTGGTCCGAGGCTCGAAACCTCCGGCATCCTTCACCAGACACCGGAGGTTTTTCCATGTCGTCATCCCTGCGCGCCCGCCCTCAGACCCGATGGTGGGCGCTCATCGTCATCTCGCTCACGCAGCTGGTCGTCGTCCTCGACGGCACCATCGTCAACATCGCCCTGCCGCGTGCCCAGGCCGACCTCGGGCTCACGGACGGGCAGCGCCAGTGGGTCGTGACCGCCTACGCGCTCGCGTTCGGGGCGCTGCTCCTGCTCGGCGGTCGGATCGCGGACTACGTCGGCCGAAAGCGCGTCTTCATGATCGGCATGCTCGGCTTCGGCGCGGCTTCGCTCTACGGCGGACTGTCGCAGCAGGGATGGGAGCTCATCCTCGCCCGCGGGCTCCAGGGCGTCTTCGCCGCTCTGCTGGCGCCGGCGGCTCTCGCCCTCCTCACGGTCACGTTTCCCTCCGGTCGCGAGCGCAACACGGCCTTCGCCGTCTTCGGAACCGTCGCAGGTACCGGAGCGGCGATCGGCATGCTGCTCGGCGGCGTGCTCACCGAGTTCACCGACTGGCGCTGGTGCCTGCTCGTCAACCTCTTCTTCGTGGTGGTCGGCGTCGTGGGCGGCGCGATCGTGCTCACCGAGAGCAAGGCCGAGGGGGAGAACCGTTACGACGTCTGGGGTGCGCTCACCGTCACGCTCGGGCTCGGCCTGCTCGTCTACGGCTTCACGCTCGCCGAGAACGGGTGGGGCGACCCGCTGACGGTCGCCTTCCTGGTCGGCGGTCTCGCGCTGCTGGGCGTCTTCGTGTGGGTGGAGTCGCGGGTCTCCCAACCGCTCCTGCCGTTGCGGGTCGTCGCGGACCGCGTGCGCGGCGGGGCCTTCCTGATCCAGGGCGTCGCGGGCGCCATCATGATCGGGGCCACGGTCTACCTGACCTTCCACCTGCAGTTCGTGCTCGGCATGGGCGCACTGCAGGCGGGACTGGCGAGCCTGCCGCTCCCGATCGCGACGATGGTGCTCGCCCCGATCGCGACCAAGCTGCTCCCCGTCATCGGTCCGCGCCCGATGCTGATCGTCGGCCCGCTGATCGCTGCCGCCGGGCTGTTCACGCTCTCCGGCATCACCCCGGACGGCGCGTACTTCGTGCAGATCGCGCCGGCACTCGTGCTGCTCGGCATCGGCATGGGCTTCGTCTTCATCCCGTTGCAGAACCTCGCGCTCTCGGGAGTCGCACCGCACGACGCCGGCGTCGCCTCGGCGGTCGCGAACTCGGCCATGCAGATCGGGGGATCGATCGGACTCTCCGTCTTCACCGCCGTGTACGCGGCGTCGGTCGGCGGGCACGCGCAGGCGGAGGTGTCGCCTGAGGGGCTGACCGATGCGTACGGCTGGACGTTCATCGCGGCATCCATCCTGATGGTCGGGGCGTCCGTGATTGCAGCATGCATGGTGCGCGGGTCCAAGGAGACGCTCCTGCCGGCGCAGGGCGACACCGTGCTCGCGGCGCACTGAGAGCGGCCGTGGCGTCCGCCGCGGGGAGATCGCTGTGATTCCCCTGCCAGGAGCGGATGCCACGGCACGCCTCGGACCGAATGTCGGTGGGGGTTCGTACCGTGTGAGTATGCGCATCCTGCACACCTCCGACTGGCACATCGGCCGCACCTTCCATGGCACCTCGACCATGGATGCGCTGGCCGAGGTGCTCGGAGCGCTCACGGCGCAGGTGCGCGAGAACTCCGTCGATGTGGTGATCATCGCCGGCGATGTGTTCGACTCCGCCACGCCGTCCGCGGCCGCGTACACGCTGCTGGGCGATGCCCTGGTCGCGCTGCACGACACGGGCGCACGGGTCATCGTCACCAGCGGCAACCATGACTCCGCCGCCCGACTCGGCTTCCAGGCGCGCCTGCTCCGTGACGGCATCCACGTGCTCACCGACCCGCTGGGCATCGGAACGCCGGTGACGATCGAAGACGCCGACGGACCAGTGCACTTCTTCGGCATCCCGTACCTCGAGCCGGCGATCGTGCGTCAGCACTGGCCGCAGGGCGACGCCGAGGGGCGTCCGCTCCGCACCCAGGCGCAGACCATGGCACATGCGATGCAGCTCGTCCGTGCCGGCATGCGCGCCCACGAGGGCCGCTCCGTGGCGATCGCGCACTGCTTCGCCGCAGGCGTCGACGCCACAGCGGGGCTGGAGCGCGAGGTGCGCCAGGGCGGGCTCGACGTCGTTCCCCTCAGCGTGTTCGACGGCCCCGACTACGTCGCGCTGGGCCACATCCACGGCCGTCAGCAGCTCAGCGAGCGCGTCCGCTACGCCGGTGCGCCGCTGCACTACAGTTTCGGCGAGCAGCACAAGCAGCGCGGATCCTGGCTCGTCGATCTGGACTCCTCCGGTCTCTCGACCGTGTCGTGGCTCGAGCTACCCGTGCCGCGCCGCCTGGTGACGCTCACCGGAACTCTCGCCGAGATCCTCTCCGAGGAGAACGTCGCCGCCCACGCGGGCGACTGGGTGTGCGCCGTGTACACCGATGTCCTTCCGCAGACCGAGCCGATGCGTCGCCTGCGCGAGAGCTTCGCCTACTGCGCGATGGTGCAGCACCAGCCCGATGTCGCTGCGGTGAAGGATGAGCGCTCCTACGTGCAGCGGCTGCGTTCGGCGGTGACCGATGTCGACCGGGTCGAGGCATTCCTGGAGCATGTACGCGAGGGGCAGGGCGCGACTGACGCGGAAGGCGCACTCATCCGTGACGTGCTCGATGAGCGCGTGCGTGCGGACGCGCTCGTCTGATGCGACTCCATCGCCTCGAGGTCGAGGGGTTCGGTCCGTTCCGCGCCCGTCAGAGCGTCGACTTCGATGCCTTCGCCGACGATGGCATCTTCCTGATCGCCGGACGCACAGGCGCGGGCAAGTCGAGCATCCTCGACGCGGTCTGCTTCGGGCTGTACGGCGGTGTCCCTCGCTACGACGGCGGGGAGAAGCGGCTGCGCAGCGATCACTGCGAGCCGGATGATCCCTCCGAGGTCGTCGTCGAGTTCAGCACACCCGCCGGGCGGTTCCGCGTCACACGATCGCCCGAGTACCTGCGGCCTGCGAAGCGTGGCGGAGGCCTCACGAAGCAGGCATCTGCTGTCGCCCTCGACGAGTGGACGGATGCCGGGTGGATCGGTCGGGCCGCACGTGCGGTCGACGTCGGCAATGAGCTCGACGAGATCCTGCAACTGAGCAGGGAGCAGTTCCTGCAGGTGATCCTGCTCGCACAGAACCGTTTCTCGGAATTCCTGCTCGCGAACAGCAAGGATCGCCAGGCGCTGCTGCGTCGACTGTTCGGTACGCAGCGGTTCGAAGACGTGCAGGCGCGCTTCGATGAGCGACGTCGCGCGGCGGAGCAGGCGCTCGGCGCGCGGGTGGCGACGGTCACGGCGCGCGTGGAGGAAGCGGAGCGCCTGGTCGACGAGGCGGAACTGTGGGGAGAGCCGTCCGAGGAGTCCGACCCGCAGGAGTCCGCTCCGCGGGGGCCCGGTCCGCGAGCAGGTGCCTCGACCGATCAGCGTCTCGACGATCTGAGACGTGCGCAGGCACGGGCGGAGTATCGGGCCGAGCGGCGTGCGTCGGAGCGTGAGGACGCGGAACGTCGATCCGCGGCGGCCGATGCGGCACTCGCCGCGGCGCGTGAGGCTCAGCGCGACCAGGCGGAGCGCGATCGAGCCAGGGCGGCGCTCGCTCAGCTGGAGCTCGAGGAGCCGCTCATTGCGCAGGCGCGCGCCGAGCTCTCCGATGCCCGCGCCGCTGAGAGCATCCGAGGGATTCTGGCAGCCTATGAGCGCGCACGGGTCGCGCTCATAGGTGCGGTCGAGACCGCGCAACGAGCACAGGCCGCGTGGGACGCATTCGGCGTTCGCGCCGACGACCTCGAAGCGTGGGCGGCTGAGCGCACCAGAGAGACCGGTGCCTGGGAGCGCGCGCTCGCCCTCGAGACCCAGGCCCCTGCTCTCGCCGATGACCTGCGCGCTGCGGAGGCGACCGTCGCGGCGATCGTGGCGCGTCTCGACGAGCGGGAGGTCGATCGAGCGACGCTCCCGTCGCAGACGATCGCGCTGACCACGGAACGGGATGAGGCCCGCCGTCGCGCGGACCGCACGGCCGATCTGGGTGTGGCTCTCGGGCAGGCTCAGGTGCGTGCCGTCGCAGCACTCGAGGTCGCTCGCCTCGATGCCGAGCAGGTGTCGGCGGAACATGCGCTCGCGCTCGCCACCGACGCACATGCGGAAGCGCAGACAACCCTTGCGCAACTGCGCAAGCGACGGCTCGACGGCTTCGCGGGTGAGCTCGCATCGGTCCTCGCTGAGGGCGACCCCTGTCCGGTGTGCGGCTCGCACGAGCATCCGGCCCTCGCCGCGCACGCGGACCCGGTGACGGCCGACGACGTGGCCGTGGCCGAACGACGACGAGACGCGGCGGCAGCAGACGAACGAGCGGCGTCGCAGAAGGCCGCGGAGCTCCGCGCGGAGCTTGCGGTCGCCACCACCCGCGCCGACGGTCGCACCCTCGCACAGGCGGAGGCCGAGGTGGCAGCGGTCGCTGCCGAGCACGCGGACTCTCTTGCCGCTGCGGAGAAGACGCTCGCCCTCGACGTGCGGATACAGGAGCTCGCGGAACGCGCCGAGCGTCTGGAGCAGGACCGGGCGACAGATCTGGCCGCGCTCGCAGCCGCTCGTGAGCAGCAGGCGGTGTTGACGCAGCGGCACGCCGATGCGCAGGGCCTCATCGCAGAGGCGCGGGGTGACGCGCCGACTGTCGCCGACCGTCTGGCCGAGGCCACGGCGCAGGTGGCCGCGGCGCACACCCTGGCTGAATCCCTCGCGGAGCGCGAGCGCCGCGAGGTGGCGGTCGGAGAGGCCGCGGCAGAGCAGGAGGCCGCACTCGCCTCCTCACCGTTCGCGGATGCCGCCGCCGTGCAGCAGCAGGCAGTGCGCTCCACGGCGGCGCTGGAGGCCCTGGATGCGCGGATCACCGCGCACGCCGTGCAGCGCGAGAAGGAGCGCGCGATCCTGCTCGACCTCGAACTGCGCACGCTTCCCGAGGAACCGATCGATCTCGCGCCGGTGGAGGCAGCGTCGTCGACGGCGCGGGCCGCCTGGAGCGTTGCCGTCGACGATGCCGCCCGCGCCGCCGGCACCGTGGAAAGACTCGATGGACTCATCGCTTCTGCGGCCTCGGAGCATGCCAGAACCGCCGCGCAGACGGCCGATTTCGATGTGTTGCGCGGACTCGCAGACACGATCGCCGGGCGTGGGGCCAATACACGCAAGATGACGCTCGAGACCTTCGTGCTCGCGGCTGAGCTCGAAGAGATCGTGGAGGCGGCCAACCGGCGCCTCGGCGACATGTCCACCGGGCGCTACCAGTTGCAGCACTCCGACGCCCTGGCGGCCAGGGGTGCCGCCTCGGGCCTCGGGATCGTGGTGTTCGACGCCTTCACCGGACAGACCCGCCCCGCGCAATCGCTCTCAGGTGGTGAGACCTTCCTCAGCTCGCTCGCTCTCGCGCTCGGTCTCGCCGAGGTCGTCACGGCGCGCGCCGGCGGAATCCGCCTCGACACGCTCTTCATCGACGAAGGTTTCGGATCGCTCGACGGCGACACCCTCGACGTCGCGATGCGCACCCTCGACGAGCTGCGTCAGGGGGGTCGGACGGTCGGCGTGATCAGTCACGTCGAGGCGATGCAGGAGCAGATTCCGGCGCAGCTCACAGTGCGGGCGACTCCGGAAGGACCCAGCGTGGTGGAGTCCCGCTGACGCTCGTCGGTCCGGTCAGACGCCGTACTCGCGACGGATGACTTCGCGCAGCTGCACGCTGCAGCGGGCGATCGCTGCACGGAAGTCGACGAGCGCACCCTCCTCCGCACGGTCGGAGATGGCGCGGAACGCCCGGATCGGCACGCCGAACTGGTTCGCGACCCAGATGTAGGCATAGGTCTCCATGTCGACCAGACCGGCGCCGGACGGCCGGATCACGGCGGTGATGCCCGCGTCTCCGACGAAACTGTCGCCCGTGGCGATCAGTACGCCCTCGTGGCCCGTCGACACGCGCGCAGGCAGCGACACGTGCTGTCCGGGGACGCCCTCCAGGTCGAACACGTCGTGCTGCAGAGCGCTGCCGATCTCATGAGCCGTGGCATCCAGCTCCGGGTCGATGCCACCGGCGGTGCCGACCACGACGACTTCGGTGTACGGCTTCGCATCGAGAGCGCGCGTGAGGGCGTAGGTGGCTTGGAGCTTGCCCTCGCCGGTGACGAGCTGATCGAACCCTTCGAGTTCCTCGGGGAATGCTTCGAGTTCGGAGGCCATGGCGGCGACGAGGAGTTTCACCCGTCCATCCTGTCAGGTCCGACCGCCGGCATCCTGGTCGTGCGGTGTCGATGTCATCCTCACGTAACACGGAGGGGCGATACTGATTTCAGGAAGAGTGGAGGATCCCGTGTCCCTGCAGAAGCAGATCTCTGAAGCACTCGGCGTCTCGGCCGAGATCGACCCCGAGGCCGAGGTGCAGCGGCGTGTCCAGTTCTTGGTCGACTATCTGCGCGTGACCGGCGCGAAGGGCTTCGTGCTCGGGATCTCCGGCGGGCAGGACTCCACGCTGGCCGGCCGTCTCGCCCAGCTCGCGGTCGAGCGCGTGCGCGCCGAGGGCGGCGAGGCGAAGTTCCTCGCGGTTCGTCTTCCCTACCGCGTGCAGCACGATGCAGCGGATGCCGAGGCGGCGCTCGAGTTCATCGGCGCGGATGCCTCGGTCGAGGTGAACATCCAGAACGGCGTCGACGGGGTCGAGGAGGATATCGAGTTCGCCGTGACGTCGGACATCAGCGACTTCAACCGCGGCAACATCAAGGCGCGGGTGCGCATGGTCACGCAGTACGCGCTCGCGGGACACGACGGCCTCCTGGTGATCGGCACCGATCACGCGGCAGAGGCCGTGACCGGTTTCTACACGAAGTTCGGCGACGGCGCCGCCGACATCCTGCCGCTCTCCGGCCTCAGCAAGCGCCAAGGCCGCGCGCTGCTGCGGTCGCTCGACGCTCCGGATCGTCTGGCGTTCAAGGTGCCGACCGCCGACCTGCTCGACGGGCAGCCCGGCCGTGCCGACGAGGATGAGCTCGGCCTGACCTATGAGCAGATCGACGACTTCCTCGAGGGGCGTGAGGTGGCCCCGGACGTCGCCGGCCGCATCGAGGCGAAGTACCTCGCCACGCAGCACAAGCGCCACCTCCCGGTGACCCCTGACGACACCTGGTGGCGCTGAGCGCACCGCTCCCCTTCGGGTGGGGTGAGGCCGTCACGCCTGCGCGCTGAGCGCTGCTCGAGCGAGGCCGCTCCGGTGTCGGATGTCGCGGCTAGTGTCGAAGCATCCGAGGAAATGGAGCATCGTGCGGATAGACACTCAGGCGCAGCGCGTCATCTGGAGCGCGAGCGACCTCAAGGCCGCAGCCGAGTGCGAGTTCGCATGGTGCCGCGCGATCGACGCGAAGCTGGGCCGTGTGCCCGCCGTCGTGGAGCCGGAAGATGCGACGCTCGCCCGCGCCGCGCTCCTGGGAGACGTGCACGAGCGCAACGTCCTCGCCCGGTACATCGCCGACCTCGGCGACGAACAGGTGCATCAGGTCGACAAGGTGTCCTCGGTCGATGCCGAGGCGCTCGCCGCCGCCGTGGCCGAGACCGTCGACGCTCTGCGCTCGGACGCACTCGTGGTGTTCCAGGCAGCGTTCGCGACCGAGGAGTTCGTCGGTTTCGCGGACTTCCTCCGCCGAGACGACCAGAGCCGTTGGCGCGTGCAGGACTCCAAGCTCGCCCGCAAGGCCAGAGTCACCGCGCTCATGCAGTTGGCGGCATATGTCGACCAGCTCGACCGCCTGGGGATCCCGCGCTCCGATGAAGTCGACCTCATCCTCGGTGACGGTACCCTCAGCACGCACGCCGTCGATGACCTGCTCCCGCTCTTCCACGTGCGCAGGGCCCGGTTGCGCGCGCTCATCGCGGACCGGCGGATCGGGGACGGTGCCGCGGGGGTACCGCTCGCGTGGGGCGACGAACGGGGCGATCTGGATGTGGTCGCGTGCGGCCGGTGCGCCACCTGCGAGGAACAGGTCGTCGCACATCGTGATCTGCTCATGGTCGCGCGCATGCGTCCGGTGCAGCGCGCCCGTCTTCGTGCGGGGGGCATCGAGACGATCGATGCGCTCGCGGCGGCGGTCGATGCTCCCGAGGGGATGAACGTCGACACGTTCGAGAACCTGCGCGCACAGGCGCGGGTGCAGTTGCGCGCCGATGCCGAGGGTGTGCCCACCTACGACGTGCACTACGCGGCCGCCATCCACACGCTGCCCGTCCCGAGCAGGGGCGACATCTTCTTCGACTTCGAAGGCGACCCGCTGTACACCGAACCCGCGCTCGACGGCGAGGCGCATTGGGGCATCGACTACCTGTTCGGCTGGGTCGACAACGACGATCAGTACTCCGCTCTCTGGGCGCACACCTTCGCCGAGGAGCGTGAGGCGTTCGAGAAGTTCCTGGACTTCGTCAACGCGCGTCGTGCGGCGCACCCCGGCATGCACATCTACCACTACGCGCCCTACGAGACGTCGCACCTGGTGGCGATGGCGGCACGGCACGGCGTCCGGGAGAGCGAGGTGGATCGGCTGCTGCGCGAAGGCGTGTTCGTCGATCTGTATCCTCTGGTGCTCCGCACGGTCCGCGTGGGATCCCGCTCCTACTCGATCAAGAAGCTCGAGCCGCTCTACATGGGCGCTGACGTCCGCACCAGCGACGTGCAGAAGGGCGACGACTCGATCGTTCAGTACGTCGCAGCCCGCGAGTTCGCCGCAGCCGGTGAGCAGAGCGAAGCGGATGCCGTGCTGGCGGATCTCGCCGACTACAACCGGTACGACTGCGTGTCGACGCGGGCGCTGCGCAACTGGCTGATCGAGATCGCGCGACGCGAAGGCGTGAATCCGGCACCGCCCGACGCGGCCGACGAGGTTATCTACGAGCCCTCGCCAAGATCGGTCGCACTGCTCGCAGACGCCGAGCGGGCCGTCGCCGCAGGGGAGGACGGGCAGGTGCACCGCATCGCGGCGGCCGCCATCGACTACTTCCCCCGCGAGGCGAAGAACTTCTGGGTCTCGCACTTCCAGCGGCTCCGCGAACCCGTCACGATGTGGGACGGCACGCGCGATGTGGTGCGGATCGATCGCGCGACTTCCACCGTCAGGCGGGAGTGGAGCGTGGCCGAGGGACGTCGGGTGATGTCGCGCGAGATCGAGGTCAGAGGTGAGGTGTCGCCCGGCACCACGCTCGGCGCAGGCGCCCAGCCGTTCGCGCTGTACCCCGTGCCCGCGCCCTTCGATACCGAGGTGCCGTCGCGCGCGGTGCACGTGCCCCACACGGTGACCGTGTCGGACGTGCTCGACGACGGCTATCTCATCACCGAGACCGCGATCCAGGGTCAGACCTGGGATGAGCTGCCTCTCGCCCTCACGCCGGCGGCCCCACCGCGAGTCGTCTCCCTGCAGGGCGCGATCGACGAGTGGGCCGACTCCGTGCACGCGGCGGCGCCGGCGTTCCCCGAGGACGCCGCGACCGACATCCTGCGGCGGCTGCCGCCGCGGACGCTTTCCGGGGCCGCGCTGCCCGCGGCAGGAGATGACGCGATCGACGCGATCGTGCGCGGGGTCCTCGACCTCGACCGCAGCTATCTCGCGGTGCAGGGGCCTCCCGGAACCGGCAAGACCTTCACCGGTTCCCAGGTGATCGCGCGACTGGTCAACGAGCACGGCTTCAAGGTCGGGGTGGTCGCGCAGTCGCACGCGATCATCGAGACGCTGCTGGATCGTGTCGTCGCGCACGGCGTCGCTCCCGCACAGGTGGGGAAGGCACCGAAGAATCCGGATGCAGATCCGTCGTACACGGTGATCCCCAAGAGCGGAATGGCGGCGTTCCTCGCGGAACACAAGAACGAAGGCGCCGTTGTGGGCGGCACGGCCTGGGACTTCAGCAACACCTCGCGCGTCGATCGCGGTGGGCTCGATCTGCTCGTGATCGATGAGGCGGGGCAGTTCTCGCTCGCTTCGACCATCGCCGTCGCGGCAGGTGCTCGGCGGCTCCTGCTGCTCGGCGATCCGCAGCAGCTCCCTCAGGTGAGCCAGGGAGTCCATCCGGAGCCGGTCGACACCTCGGCGCTCGGGTGGGTGATGGACGGCGACGCGGTCATCCGGCCCGAGTACGGATACTTCCTGGCGAAGTCGTGGCGGATGCACCCCTTCGTGGCCGCTCCGGTGTCACGGCTCGCGTACGCGGGCAAGCTCGCCTCGGCGCCGGGAACGGAGCGGCGGTCGGTCGAGGGCATCGATCCGGGGCTTCACATCGTGCCGATGCGTCACCGAGGCAATGCCACGCAATCAGCCGAGGAGGCGGCCGAAGTCGTCGCGATCGTGCGTGACCTCGTGGGCCGCGCCTTCACCGACAACGACGAACCTGCCACGACGCGGCCGCTCGCCGCCGCCGACATCATCGTCGTAGCCCCCTACAACGCCCAACGTCAGCTCGTGCACGACGCCCTCGCCGTGGCGGGATTCCCCGACGTCGCAGTCGGCACGGTCGACAATTTCCAGGGCAAGGAGGCGGTCATCTCGATCACGTCGCTCGCCGCATCGAGCGGAAGGGATGCGCCCCGGGGGCCGGAGTTCCTGCTGCTGCAGAATCGACTCAACGTCGCGATCTCCCGCGCACAGTGCGTCGCCTATCTGATCCATTCGCCGGCGCTGCTCGACGATCTGCCCTTCACTCCTGAGGGCGTCGCACGGCTCAGCGCTTTCGCGCGCCTCGTCGGCGCGGCGGACTGAAGGAGCAGGCGTGCATTCCACCGATGACATTCTTCGCGCCTCTGCAGCATGGGTCTGGTTCCCGCGCGACAGCGAGCAGGAGAAGAGCGCCCTCCAGCTGGTGCGCTATCCCGCGCGGTTCGGGGGAGGCGTGCGGGCGTCGCAGGTCGACTCGACCGATGACGCACGCGCCGTGCTCGATCACGCGATCACACGCACGCGGGACTGGGGTGAGTCGCAGCTGACCTTCTGGACCAATGCGTCCGACCGGCCCGATCTCGAAGAGGAGCTGCAGAGGCGCGGTGCAGAGCACTTCGACACCGTCGCCGTGTTCGCCCGGCCGATCGATCAGCTCGTCGTCGAGGTGCCGCCGGGTGCCACCGCGGAGATCGTGCGCACCCTGGACCAGGTTCGCGAGGTCGACGCGATCAACGTGCCCGTCTGGGAGCAATCGCCTCTCGACGACGCCGGGTTGGCCGACGAGCTCGCCGAGGTGCTCTCCGGCCTGGCCGCCGGTGAAGGAATCCGCGTGCTGGGTCGTCTCGGCGCCGAAGCGGTGAGTACTGGAGGGTGCACGATCGTCGACGGGTTCACACGTCTGTGGGGCGCGGCGACTCTGGAGCGTGCGCGTGGGCGTGGGGCCTATCGCGCGGTGCTGGCAGAGAGGCTGCGGGCGAGCGCGGAGCGCGGCGCGGCCACCGCCTTGGTGAAAGGGCGCGTCTCGACCTCGGCGCCGATTCTCGAGCGCACCGGATTCACGTATTACGGCGACGAGCGGGCGTACCGACTGATCGTCGCCTGAGCGGAGTCAGCGTGGGCGGTCAAGCCTCATACGCTCAGACCGTGCCGTAGAGACGGTCGCCGGCGTCGCCCAGTCCGGGCACGATGTAGCCCTTCTCGTTCAGGCGCTCGTCGAGCGCGCCCAGCACGAGTGTGACGTCGCGGTCCCCGGCCATGGCCTCGATCGCTGCGACGCCCTCAGGAGTGCCGAGCAGGCAGATCGCCGTGACATCCTTGGCGCCGCGGTCGAACAGGAACTGGATCGCCGCGGCGAGTGAACCGCCCGTGGCGAGCATCGGGTCGATCGCGAAGCACTGACGGTCGCTGAGGTCATCCGGAAGGCGCTCGGCGTAGGTCGTCGGCTCGAAGGTCTCCTCGTCACGGACCATGCCGAGGAATCCGACCTCCGCGGTCGGCAGCAGCTTCACCAGCCCTTCGAGCATGCCGAGACCGGCACGCAGGATCGGGACCACGATCGGTCGGGGCTCGGAGATCTTCACACCCATGGTCTTCGTGACCGGGGTGGTGATCTCGACCGGGCTGACCTTCACCGAACGGGTCGCCTCGTACGCGAGCAGCGTCACCAGCTCTTCCGTCAGCTGTCGGAACACCGGCGAAGGGGTGCGCACATCGCGCAACACCGAGAGCTTGTGGGTGATGAGAGGGTGGTCGGCGACGTGAACACGCATGGATACAGGGTAGTCGGCGGCGGGGCTCGGCACGACATCCGCTCTGCGGCCCTCGCGCGTCACTGTCGTAGGCTCGACGCATGACCGCTGCAGACGTTCCCGCGATGCGTCGAGCACTCGAGCTCGCAGCGGAGGCGGCCGCGGCATCCGAGATCCCCGTGGGGGCGGTCGTCCTCGACCCAGCCGGTGACATCATCGCTGAAGGGCGCAACACGCGCGAGGCCACGCACGACCCCACGGGTCACGCTGAGATCGAGGCGCTGCGAAGCGCAGCGGCATCCGTCGGCTCCTGGAATCTCGAGGGCCACACGCTGGTGGTCACGCTCGAGCCCTGCATCATGTGCGCCGGCGCCATCCTGCAGGCGCGCATCGGACGCGTCGTGTTCGGCGCATGGGACGACAAGGCCGGTGCGGCAGGCTCCATGTACGACGTGCTGCGCGATCGGCGACTGCCGTACCGTGCCGAGGTCGTGGGTGGGATCGAGGCCGATGCCGCAACCGTGCTGCTGCGTGACTTCTTCTCCGCGCGCCGCTGACCTTGACGGCCGATGCGCGCCAACTTCGGCGGTGCCTCGCAGGTTCTGCGGATCAGATCGCGCGGATCATCCGCGGAACGTGCACAAGGCCGATATATCTGCGCGGGAGATGGCCCGCTCAGTCCGAGGACTTGAGCACGAAGACGTCGGTCGACGGCTCCGGGTCGATCGCCGGACGGTACACGTCGGGCTCGATGTAGACGACTCGCGCGACCGGCACCACCTCGCGGATTCGCGCCTCGATCGCGTCGATGTCATCCGCCGCTTCGCGCACCGTCTTGTCGGAGGTGAGGGCGACCTTCGCCGCGACGAGCAGCTCGTCGGGTCCGAGGTAGAGCGTCTTCATGTGGATCAGCTTCTCGACCTCCGGGCCGCCGTTGATCGCGTCGACGATCTTGTCGTGGTCGGCGGAGGTCGCTCCTTCACCGACGAGCAGGCTCTTGGTCTCGACGCCGAGGACGATCGCGATCAGCACGAGCAGGAGACCGATCATCAGGGTGCCGATCGCGTCGAACACCGAGTTGCCGGTGATCACGGTCAGTCCGACGCCGAGCAGGGCGAAGGTGAGGCCTGTCAGGGCGCCGGCATCCTCGAGCAGAACCACCGGCAGCTCAGGAGCCTTGGCGCGGCGGATGAACGACACCCACGACTGCCCCTTCTCGCGCACGAGGTTGCTCTCCTTGACCGCAGTGCGGAGGGAGAACGACTCCAGGCCGATCGCGATCACGAGCACGACGATCGGCAGCCACCACCAGTTCGGGTCGAGTGCGTGCGGCTCGCGCAGCTTGTCGATGCCCTCATAGATCGCGAACAGGCCACCGACCGAGAACAGGATGATCGACACCACGAACGCGTAGACGTACCGCTCGCGTCCGTAGCCGAAAGGGTGCGAGCGATCGGCTTCGCGTCTCGCCTTGCGTCCGCCGAGCATCAGCAGCAGCTGATTGCCGGAGTCGGCCACGGAGTGGATCGCCTCGGCGAGCATCGACGCCGAGCCGGAGAGGGCCCAGGCGACGAACTTCGCGAGCGCGATGCCCAGGTTCGCCAGGAACGCCGCGACGATGGCTTTGTTGCCTCCGGATGCACTCATGATCCGAGTCTAGAACCGCCCGCCTCCGGATGTCGGGGAGCCCGCCGTAGGATGACGACATGGCTGAATCCCTCCCCGCTCTCGCGTTCCTCGGTGCCGGTTCGATGGGAGGAGCGATCCTTCGTGGCGTCGTCGCCTCCGGCATCGCGATCGATGGTGGGATCACGGCGACCAACCGCACGACCGCAAAAGCAGAGGCGTTCGCCGACCTCGACGGAGTCACCAGCATCGCCCTCGAGTCGCAGCCCTCGGGCAGTGCGGATGCCGCCGCCGGGGCACGCATCATCCTGGTCGGTGTGAAGCCGGCCATGGTGCCTGATCTGCTGCAGGAGATCGCGCCGCGTCTCGCTCCTGACGCCATCGTGGTCAGCCTCGCGGCCGGCGTCACGCTGCAGACTTTCGCCGACAACCTCGGCGCCGACGCCCGCGTCATCCGGTCGATGCCGAACACCCCGGCCACCGTGCGCAAGGGCGTGACGGGACTGGCCGCAGGGCCTGCGGCGACCGCGGATGATCTCGCGCTCGTCCGTCGACTGTTCGAGACCGTCGGGGCCGTCGTCGAAGTGCCGGAGTCGCAGATCGACGCACTGTCGACGATCTCCGGCTCAGGACCCGCCTACGTCTACCTGCTGATCGAAGAGTTCACCCGCGCCGCGATCGGGATGGGCTTCGCCGAGGCGGATGCCCGCCTCATGGTCGAGCAGACATTCATCGGTGCGACGGCTCTGCTCGACGCCTCGGGGGAGGAGCCGGCCGAACTCCGCCGTCGGGTGACCAGCCCGAAGGGCACGACCGAGCGGGCGGTCGCGGTCCTCCAGGCCGCACATCTCGACCGCACGTTCGCGGACGCCGCGGCCGCGGCTCTCGCACGCGCCAAGGAACTCGCCGCCGGAGCCTGACGTATGCGGCTGCACATCGTCGGTGAGATCTGGTTCTGGCGCGGTCCCGCGCCCTACCACTTCGTGACGGTGCCGCCTGCCGAGAGCGAGATGATCCATGACGTCGCGGCGGTCGTGACGTACGGCTGGGGCATGATCCCGGCGAGCGTCACGATCGGCGGCACGAGTGTGACGACGGCGTTGTGGCCCAAGGATGGCGGCTACATCGTGCCGATCAAGAAGGCTCTGCAGGATCGCGAGAGCATCGGCGTGGATGACGTGGTGCAGGTCACGCTCGACATCGACGCCTGATCAGGCGCGAGCGATCAGCGATCGAGCGCCGCGAACCGCTCGATGTCGCTGTTCGTGCCGGACACGATGATGAGGTCGTGGTTCGTGACGATCGTGTTCGCCTCGGCGTAGCGGAACGGCTTCCCAGGACTCTTCACGCCGACCACGGTGACCTTGTACTTCGAGCGCACGCCGGACTCGTTCAGTCCGACGCCGCGGATGAACTTCGGCGGGTACATCTTGGCGAGGACGAAGTCGTCGTCGAAGCGGATGAAGTCGAGCATCCGTCCGCTCACGAGGTGGGCGACGCGCTCGCCGGCTTCCCGCTCCGGGTAGATCACATGGTTCGCGCCGACGCGGGCGAGGATCTTTCCGTGCGACTGCGACACCGCCTTGGCCCAGATCTGCGGCACCTTCAGGTCGACGAGGTTCGCGGTGATCAGCACCGAGGCCTCGATCGAGGAGCCGACGGCCACGACCGCGACCTGGAAGTCCTGGGCGCCGATCTGTCGCAGCGCGTCGATGTTCTTCGCATCCGCCTGCACCGTGTGGGTGACGCGGTCCGACCACTTCTGGACCAGCTCGAGGTTCCCGTCGATCGCGAGAACCTCGCGGTCGAGTCGATCGAGCTCTCCGGCGCACGCGGCGCCGAAGCGTCCGAGGCCGATGACGAGTACGGGAGCGTCGCCCCTGAGCACTTCAACCAACGATCGGCCTTTCCACGGGCAGCGAGTAATACTGCGATCGCGATGTCGCGGCGACTGCCGCGGCGAGTGTCACTGTACCAACGCGGCCCATGAAGATGGTGGCCGCGAGGACGTACGAACCGGAGTCGGGGAGCTCGGCGGTGAGCCCGGTCGACAGGCCGACGGTGCCGAACGCGGAGATCACGTCGAACAGCACATGGCTGATGTCGGCTTTCGTGATCTGGGCGATCGTGATGGTCGAGAGCGCAACGATCGTCGCTCCCCACGCGACGACGCTCAGCCCGACCCTTTGCACGTCGCTGGGGATGCGTCGACCGAACACCTCGACCGACTGGCGGCCCTTGGCCTCCGACCACACGGCGATCGCCAGCACTGCGAGTGTGGTGACCTTGATGCCGCCGGCGGTCGACGCCGAACCACCGCCGACGAACATGAGCATGCTCGCGGCGACCAGGGACGAGCCGTTGAGGTCGGCGATGTCGATCACGTTGAAGCCGCCGGAGCGAGTCATCGCCGACAGGAAGAACGCCTGGAAGGTGGTGTCGGCAGCGTCCATCGATCCGAACGTCTTGGGGTTGGCGTACTCCAGGACCAGGAAGACGGCAGCACCGAGGACGAACAGCAGCACGGTCGTGACGAGTGTGAGCTTGGTGTGCAGCGACCAGCGCTTCACATGCCAGACATGCTTGGCCAGCGTATAGATGACGGGGAATCCGATGCTCCCCAAGAACACGCCGACCATCAGCAGCGACAGCACGAGGTAATCGTCGGCGAACACCGCGACGCCGCCGTCGTTGGGGGCGAAGCCGGTGTTCGTGAAGGCCATGGCGGCGAAGTACGGTGCTTCCCACAGCGCGGCGATCGGGTCGACCTTCGCCATCACCAGCGACGGATACAGGAGGATCGCGAGTGCACCCTCGATGAAGAGGGACGACAGCGCCACCGTGCGCAGCAGTTGGCCGACCTCGCCGAGGCGAACGGTCTGGCTCTCGTTGACCACTCCACCGTGCGCGCGCAGAGGGTTCGTATCGCCGGCCGCCATCAACTTGGCCCGTAGCCCGAGCCGCTTGGAGATGACCATGCCCATCAGCGACGCGAGGGTGAGCACTCCCAGCCCGCCGATGTTGACGCCGACGAAGACGAGCACATGGCCGAAGGGCGACCAGTGGTTGGCCATGTCGACCGTTGCGAGGCCCGTGACGCAGATGGTGGAGACGGCGGTGAACAGCGCGTCGCTCAGAGGCGTCACGGTTCCGCTGGCCGAGGCGATCGGCAGCGACAGCAGCACGGTGAAGACGAGGATGAGCAGCGCGAAGATGACGATCGCGAACCGTGAGGGCGACGAAGTGATGATGTGCTTCGACCAGGAACCGACGTCGCGGATGCGCTGTTTCGGGGACGACGCCGAAACCATGCCCGACATCGCATCCCCCTTCGTCCTGCTCGACCGCGGTCATCGGTCGCACGACGCCGATCGCCGAGCCTTCGTCATGGTACTCCGTGCCGGGGGCGACTAGCCTGAACTCATGACGGACATCTTCGACGTGATTGCAGACGGTACGAGGCGCGACATCCTCCAGCTCCTGCTGCGACGCACCGCCGAAGGAGACGCCGGGACCAGCGTGAGCCACATCGTCGCGGATCTCGGCATCAGCCAGCCGACCGTCTCGAAGCATCTGAAGGTGCTGCGCGATGCCGAACTCGTCACGGTCCGTGAAGACGGCCAGCGCCGGTTCTACAGCCTCGCTGTCGAACCGCTCGAGGCCGTGGACGACTGGCTCGTGCCGTTCCTGGTCGACGCCTACGGTGACGACGCGCCGGATATCGAGTACCCCGTTGTGCCGCTGCCCGGTGGAGCCACGCATGCGGCGGAAGCGGTGGGTCGTGCGGCCGCATCCGCGAAGCACGTGGTGGCCACTGCGCTCAAGCGTCTCGGAGCCTGACGCCGGACGCACATCGCCCCCGACGACAGGGGGGCATGTCATCAGGGGCGAGCCGCGGGCCCCAGCCCGCGCTGATCCCGGCAGTGCCGTCCGGGATCGTGCTGTCAGCCTGACAGCGCAGGCTATGCGAATCTCGGTGAAGGTCTATGTCTTCGCTGAGATCCGGTGCCACGACCGCCTTCGCCAGCGGCGGTGGCCTCACTGGCGAGGGCTTCCGGCTCGATCTGCCCCCGGCGCGACGTGACGTCGGACGTGATCGGTGCGCTGCTGGTTGCGCACCTCGGGCTGGCGCTCGTCATCCGATCGAAGCGGGGCGGGTGACCTACCCCGGCCTCCGGCCGTGCGCGGCTTCGGGACCTTTCCGGTGCGGGCGTTCGCGACGGTCCCCGGTTCCCACTGATCACAAGGGCCACACGGGTTTACATGCGTCCCAGCTACCCCATAGAGTGTGCTCATCGAGAAAGGGGTACGTGGGATGCCCGAAGTACCTGACGTCCGGTTCCTGACGGTGGCCGAGGTCGCCGACATCATGCGCGTGTCGAAGATGACCGTCTATCGACTCGTGCACGCCGGCGAACTGCCCGCCATCCGATTCGGCCGCAGCTATCGCGTGCCCGAATCGGCCGTCGCGGACGCTCTGCAGCGCCCGATCGCCGACGTCGGCTGACGTCTCGCAGGCCGTGATCCCCGCCCGTGACGGTCGGGGTCCTGCGGTTTGCTAGACTGACCCGAGGCATTTTTTCCGTGCCCGTACCCGGGTGTCCGTCACCGTGCGACACCCAGCCACTGACTTAGTGAGGTTTCCGTGGGTTCTGTCATCAAGAAGCGCCGCAAGCGCATGGCGAAGAAGAAGCACCGCAAGCTGCTTCGCAAGACTCGCCACCAGCGTCGCAACAAGAAGTAAGCGGCCAGACACGAGCGCCTGTCTTCGGACGGGCGCTTTGTGTCTCTGCGCCGCGTGAGCATCCGCAACATCGTGAGGACGTCATGAAGTCGATCACCGTCACCGAACTCGCCGAGCGCTCCGGCACGCCGCTCATCGACGTGCGCGAGACCGATGAGTTCGCCGCCGGCCATGTGCCCGGCGCCGTCAACATCCCCATGTCGGTGATCGGAAACCGCCTGGAGGAGCTCCCCAGCGAGGCCTTCGATGTGATCTGCCAGGCCGGCGGGCGCTCTGCACGTGTGGTCGAGGCGCTCGAGGCGCGCGGCTACGACGCCACGAACGTCGAAGGCGGAACCGGCGAGTGGATCGCTCAGGGGCGCGCGGTGGAGGTGCCGTCGGCGTGACGACGCTCACGCTCATCGGCAAGCCGGACTGCCACCTCTGCGATGTGGCCTCCGAAGTGATCGACGCGGTCGTCGCCGAGCTTCCGGATGCCGCGGCCGAGAGCATCGAGATCGTCGAGGCGTCCATCCACGACGACCCGGCTCTCTACGAGTTGTGGTGGGAGAAAATCCCGGTCGTGCTGATCGATGGAGAATTGCATGCGCACTGGCGGGTCTCGCCCGACCGGCTGCGTCACGCACTGGAAGAAGCCGTGCGAGGCGGCGTGCTGACCCCGCAGGAGGAGTCGAGATGACCGTTCGCCATGTCGTGATCTGGAAGCTCGCCGCGGAGGATGCGGCGGAGCGTCGTGCGCAGGCCGAGGAGGTCGCCCGGCGTCTGAACGCGCTCTACGGCGTGGTGCCCCAGCTGCTCTCGATCTCGGCCGGTGCGAACAGCGCCTACCCGGAGACGAATGCCGATGTCACGCTCGTCGCCGACTTCGAGAGCATCGTCGCCCTCGAGGAGTACCAGGTGCATCCTGCGCATGAGGAAGCCGCCGCGTACATCCGCACGGTCGTCGCTTCGCGGGTCGCCGTCGACTTCGATATCTGACTCCGGCGAACGTCACTTTTCGTCACACTTGCAACACAAACGTGATCCGCTAAGGGTCGATCTCGTTGGTGGCCGCGTCGAGCAGCGTGTTTAGATGAACTCCTAACCCGTCCGTGGGCGTCTCAGCCCTCGTCTCATAGGAGCTGTCATGCAGCGTCGCACCATCTTCGCCGGGCTCGCGCTCGCGGCGACCGCCACTCTCGTCCTCACCGGTTGCGCGACCAACGCGGGTTCCGGCTCGGGCACCGGTTCCGAAGAACCGGCAGCGGGCGAGGAATACGGTCTGGTCGAGGCCGGCACGCTCACGGTCTGCTCCGACATCCCCTACGCACCGTTCGAGTTCGAGGGCGGCGACAACGGCACCGGCTACACCGGCTTCGACATCGATCTGCTCGACGCGATCGCCAAGAAGCTCGACCTCAAGCTCGCCGTGCAGGACGTCGGCTTCGACGCACTGCAGTCCGGCACGACCCTCGCCGCCGGGACCTGCGACGTCGGAGCCTCGGCGATGACCATCACCGACGAGCGCAAGGCGAACATCGACTTCTCCGACCCGTACTACGACTCGCTCCAGTCGCTGCTGGTCCGCACCGACTCGGGCATCGAGTCGATCGACGACCTCTCCGGGAAGAACGTGGGCGTGCAGCAGGGCACCACGGGCGAGACCTACGCCGGTGAGAACGCCACGGGCGCCGAGCTCGTGCAGTACCCCTCCGACGGCGAGCTGTGGCCGGCGATGCAGGCCGGTCAGATCGACGCGATCCTGCAGGACCAGCCGGTCAACCTCGAGCACGAGAAGGCCGATTCCGCCTACAAGATCGTCGAGACCTACAACACCGACGAGTCCTACGGCTTCGCCTTCGCGAAGGGTGAGAAGGATGCGCTGCTCGACGCGGTCAACGGAGCGCTGCAGGAGCTGCGTGACAGCGGCGACTACCAGACGATCTACGACAACTACTTCACCGCGAAGTAATCGGCAGGCACGGTAGGTCGGGAGGACCTTGACAATGGCGTTGAGGCGCACCACCAAGAGCAAGCTGTACCGGTACATCGTCTATGCGGTGCTGATCGCGATCGTCGTCTGGGCGATCGTCGGCACCGACTGGGCGAAGATCGGACCGCTGTTCTTCAACCCCGAGATCGCGATCAAGATGTTCCCGGGGATCATCACGACGGCGCTCGTGAACACCCTGTGGTTCACCGCGGTGGCGTTCATCGCGGGTCTGCTGCTCGGTATCGTGCTGGCACTGCTGAAGCTGTCGAGCATCGGACCGTTCCGCTGGATCGCCACGGCCTGGATCGAGTTGTTCCGCGGACTTCCCGCGATCCTCACGATCTTCGCCGTGGCGTTCATCCTGCCGATCGCCTCCGGCATTCCGGGCAAGGATCTCGGTGGTCCGGTCGTGCTGGGACTCGTCGGTCTCGTGCTCGTCGCCTCGGCATACATGGCCGAGACGATCCGCGCCGGCATCCAGGCGGTTCCGAAGGGACAGACCGAGGCGGCCCGTTCGCTCGGCATGTCGCCGATGAAGACCACGTTCTGGATCATCGTGCCGCAGGGATTCCGCATCATCATCCCTCCGCTCACGAACGAGTTCGTACTGCTGCTGAAGGACACCTCGCTGCTCTTCATCGCCGGCACGTTCATCTGGTCGAAGGAGCTCACGAACTTCGCTCGTGACGCGTCGACGCAGAACTCGAACGCGACCCCGCTGATCCTGGCGGCGGTCCTGTACCTGATCGTGACGATCCCGCTCACGCGCTTCAGTGCGTGGCTCGAACGACGGATGGCGAAGCAGCGATGATCACCGACCTGATTGATGTGCACGCCCCGGCGATCGACCTGCAGGGGCTCGTGAAGTCGTTCGGTGACAACGAGGTGCTCAAGGGCATCGACCTCACCGTCACCGCCGGCGAAGTGGTCTGCGTGATCGGCCCCTCGGGTTCTGGCAAGTCGACGCTGCTGCGTTCGGTCAACCTGCTCGAGGTGCCGACCGGGGGCAAGGTGCTGATCGAGGGGATCGACATCACCGACCCCGACGTCGACATCGACCGTGTGCGCACCCGCATCGGCATGGTGTTCCAGAGCTTCAACCTGTTCCCGCACCTCGACGTCATGGGCAACCTCATGATCGCGCAGCAGCGCGTCAAGAAGCGCTCCAAGGTCGAGGCCGAGAAGGTCGCGAAGGAGATGCTCGCCCGTGTCGGACTGTCGGAGAAGGCGGATGCGTTCCCCGGCCACCTGTCCGGCGGGCAGCAGCAGCGCGTGGCGATCGCCCGTGCGCTCTGCATGAACCCCGACATGATGCTGTTCGACGAGCCGACCTCGGCGCTCGACCCCGAACTCGTCGGTGAGGTGCTGCAGGTGATGCGCAAGCTCGCCGATGAGGGCATGACGATGCTCGTCGTGACGCACGAGATGGGCTTCGCTCGTGAGGTCGGGTCGCGCCTGATCTTCATGGACGGCGGACACATCGTCGAAGAGGGCGACCCGCGTGAGGTGCTGGGCAACCCGCAGCATCCGCGTACGAAGGACTTCCTCGCACGCGTGCTCTGATCTGCACGGTCGCAGAGAGCGCCTGACACCGAAGAGACCCCCTGTTGCAGTCACTGCAACAGGGGGTCTCTTTGCGAAGTGGGGGTGTCTGAGTCAGACCTCGACGACCTCGGCACCGGGGGCATTGCGCTGGACGGATGCGATGCCGTCCAACGCGCCGGACTTCGAGGAGTAGCCCTCGCTCGTGGCGATGACCTCGTCGTTGCCTGCCTTCAGACGGAACCGGTACTCGCCGGACTTGTCGGTGTACAGCTCGAACTTGCCTGCCATGAGGCGTCCTTTCTCTGTCGGTCGAGGGAGCGGAGCTCCTCCGGGCTCACGCTATCCCGACCCCTACATGTGGGGGAAGAGTGAATCTCGGGGGTGTGAGAACTCAGCCGCGCGGATGCACGGCCACGGGCTCCGGGGCGATCGAGATCCGCACGCGGTCGCCGAAGGACGGGCGGATGCCGGGCGCATGCTGCACCCGGACGAGCTCTCCGGATTCGGTGCGCACGAGGGTGCGCCGCATGCTGCCGAGGAAGGTGCTCTCCTCGACCAGGGCGTCGGTGGCGGCATCCGCCTCGCTGGCGAAAAACACGTTCTCCGGGCGCAGGTACACGTCGACAGGGCCGATCGCCGGTGACTGCAACGGGAGCCGCTGACCCCACACCACGACGTGGTCGCCCTCGCCGACGCCGGAGACGACGCTGGACAGTCCGACGAATGCGGCCACCCCCGCCGTCGACGGGGTCGTGTACAGCTGCTCCGGTGAGCCGATCTGCTCGATGCGTCCGGAGTTCATCACGGCGATGCGGTCGGAGACGGCCAGCGCCTCCTCCTGGTCGTGCGTCACGAACACGGTCGTGATGCCCAGGCGCAGCTGGATGCGACGGATCTCATCGCGCAGCTGCACGCGCACTTTCGCGTCGAGGGCCGAGAGCGGCTCGTCGAGCAGCAGCACCTTCGGCTCGGTGACCAGGGCGCGGGCGAGGGCGACGCGCTGCTGCTGCCCACCGGAGAGCTGGTGCGGGAAGCGGTCGGCGAAGTCGGCGAGTCCCACCAGCGCCAGCGCATCGAGGGCGCGCTTCGAGGCCTCGGACGCGGAGACACCGCGGCGCCGCAGACCGAAAGCGGTGTTGTCGGCGACCCGGAGGTGCGGGAACAGCGAGTACGACTGGAAGACCATGCCGATGTCGCGCTTGTTGGTCGGGATGCGCGAGACGTCGTGGCCTCCGAGGAGTACCGCACCGGCATCCGCCCCCTCGAGACCGGCCAGCACTCGCAGCAGAGTCGTCTTGCCGCAGCCGGACGGACCGAGCAGCGAGACGAACTCGCCGGGGGCGATGTCGAGGTCGACGCCGTGCAGCACGCGGGTGCCCGCGTAGCTCTTGACGATGCCCTGCAGCTCGACGCGGGTGCCCTCGCCGGCTTCGGCGAGCAGCAGGTTGTCCGCCGTGCGGGGGAGTGCGTGGTCGAGGGTCATGAGCGGGCCTTTCCTTTGCCGCGGGCGACGCGGCCGATGAGGAGGAGCAGGACGAAGACGAACGCGAGCGCCAGCAGCGTGAAGATCGCCGGGGCGTAGGGATCCTGCTTCTGGACGACGACCATGGCCGTCTGGAACACCTGACGGTTGAGCAGTGAGGCGATCGTGAACTCGCCCAGCACGACGGCGATGGAGATGAGCGAGGCCGCGAGGAGCCCCTGGCGCAGGTTGGGGGCGAGCACCTTCAGCACGACCGTCGGCCAGCTCGCGCCGAGGGAGCGCGCCGCTTCCGAGAGTGTGCGCAGGTCGGCGGCATCGATCGAGGCCTGGATGGAACGGTAGGCGAACGGCAGCACGGTGATCCCGTAGGCGAAGGCCAGGGTCCAGGTGCCGGTGCCGAGCGTGCGACCGATCTGCAGGTAGATCGGCGCGAGGCCCACCACCAGGACGATCGCGGGGATCGAGATCGGCAGAAGTACCGCGAACTCGAACATCGGCTTGAGCTTTCCGAAGCGGAGGTTCACCAGGATCATGGTCGGCGCGAGCAGGAGCAGCACGATCGCCACGGTGACGACGGCCAGGATCAGGGAGTTGCCGAGACCGATCCAGATCGGCTTGATCGCTGCGGATGCGGCGGGATCGAACAGCGCGATCCAGTGCTCGAGCGACAGACCCTCCTTGCCGCGGAGTGTGAAGAGGAAGGTCGACACCAGCGGGATCGCGAAGAACGCGCCGACGAGGATGCCGATGATCCAGCGCGTCGCGAGCGACGGGGCGAGCCTGTTCACGACTGCCACCTCGCAGCCCGACGCTGCACGAGTGAGTACAGGCCCATGACCACTCCCACGATCACGATCATGCCGAGCGCGAGTGCGCCGGCGAGGTTCTCCCTGCCCAGGACCGTCTCGCTCGTGAGCGCGGTGCGGATCTGCAGCGGCACGATCTGCGAACCCTGGCTGGCAAGTGCGGCGGCCGTCGCGTACGACGAGAACGCGTTCGCGAACAGCAGTAGCAAGCTGGCGAGGAACGAGGGGGCGAGCACGGGGATGCCGATGCGGAGCCAGAAGCTGGCACGCGTGCCGCCGAGCGTGAGGTTGGCCTCGGCCCACTGCGGCTTGAGCGCGGCGAGAGCGGGCATGAACGTGATCACCATCAGCGGGATCTGGAAGTAGATGTACGGCAGGATCAGGCCGGGCAGCTCGTACAGCCAGGTGCCGTTCTCGAAGATGTTGACGCCGAAGGTGTCTTTGAGGAAGACCGTGATGATGCCCTGGATGCCGATCGTCGCGATGAAGGCGAACGCGAGCATGACTCCGCCGAACTGGGCGAACACGCCGGCAGCGGCATCGACGCTCGCGCGGATGGCGCCATCGGGGTTCATGCCCAGCAGCGCGTAGCAGACCAGTGCGCCCACGACGGCGCCGACGAGGGAGGTGCCCAGTGAGAGGCCGGCCGAGTTGGCGAAGGCGTTCAGCACGACCGGGTCGCCCAGCGCAGAGACGTTCGTCCAGGTGAAGGAGCCGTCTTCGGTGAAGAACCCCGAGCCGATCGCGAGAACGGTCGGAACCGCGAGGAACAGTACGACGTACGCCGCGAACGGCACCAGGCCCAGCCAGGCCGGCGACGGCGCGGACCGCCGGGCCCTCGCGCTGTGCGAGGACCCGGCGGGGGTGGTGGGGACGGATGCCGCGGCATCCGTCCCCGGTGCGGAAAGGGTGGTCACTGGACCGCCGCTGCCCACTTCTCGCCGAGCAGCGTGCCGGCGTTGGTGGACTGCTCCTCGGTCGGGACGACGGTCTCTTCCGGGGCCTCGGGCAGAGCAGCCGCGAGGGCGGCGTCGATCGTGCCGGCCTCGGTCATGGCCTCCATGCGTGCCGGGCGCGCGCCGCCCTTCAGCCACAGGTTCTGCACCTCGTCGCTGTAGAGGAACTCCTGCCACAGGCGGGCAGCCGCCGGGTGCGGAGCATCGACGTTGATGGCCTGGTTGTAGTAGCCCGCGTAACCGGTGCCGTCGAACACGACGACCTTCCAGTTCTCGTTGTCGGCTGTGTGCGAGGCGTTCAGGTAGTCCCAGTCGAAGACGACAGGGGTCTCACCGCTGGCGATCGTCGCGGTCGTGACATCGACCTTGAGCAGGTTGCCGGCCTTCTGCAGCTCCGAGAAGAAGTCGATGCCCGGCTGGAAGTCGTCGAGCGATCCCTCGGACTGGACGGTCGCGAGACCGACGGCGGCGAATGCGGCGCCGGCCTGGGTCGGGTCGCCGTTGATGGCGACAGCACCCTTGTAGTCGGCCGACAGCAGGTCGGAGAGCTCAGCGGGAGCGTCGAACTTCGAGGAGTCGTAGCCGATCGACATGTATCCGCCGTAGTCGCCGACGAAGAGGCCGGTGGGCTCCTTGAGCGCATCGGGGATGTCATCCCACGTCTGCACCTTGTAGGGGGCGAAGGTGTCGGTGTTCTGCAGGGCGACGGTCAGGCCGAGGTCGAACACGTCAGGAGCCGTGTCCAGGCCCTTGTTCGTCTCCGCCGCCTGGATCTCCTCGGCGCTCGACACGTCGGGTGATGCCTCGTTGATCGTGATCTCGGGGTACTTCTCGGCGAACAGGTCGAGGACCTCGCCGTAGTTGGCCCAGTCGCGGGGGAGGGCGATGACGTTGAGGGCGCCCTCGGCCTTGGCTGCGGCCTCGAGGTCGGCGAACGTGCCGAAGTCTGCAACCGAGGTGGCAGTCGTGGCATCCACGTCGGAGTCGCCGGTGGAAGCGGGGGCGTCGGTCGCGCCGGCGCAGGAAGTGAGTGCGAGTGCGGCCGTGGTGGCCAGGGCGATGCCGGCGCCGATGCGTGCGCGGCGGGTGAAGCGTGCCATGAGTGTCCTCTCGGGTGTCCGGCGATCGCCGGTTCGGGGTTGCGAGAGGACGCTACGGGGTGGGGGTTACCGGTCGTCGCGGGTCGGGTGAACGCGCGGTGTCCGGCTGGTGGCGGACGGACGCGGAGGCGCGTCGCTCAGCCGGTGACCGTGTACTTGAAGCCGAGGTGGGAGCCGACGTAGCCGAGTCGCTCGTAGAAGCGGTGCGCCTCGGTGCGCGCCGCATCGGAGGTGAGCTGCACCATCGCCGCGTCGACGGCCGGAGCAGCGGCCTCGCCGACCCAGCGCATCACGGCCGAGCCGATGCCGGCGGAGCGCAGATCGCTGCGCACCCGCACGGCCTCGACGAGCAGACGCCGCGCACCCCGTCGCGCCATGCCGGGGATCGAGGTGAGCTGCAGGGTGCCGACGATCGCGCCATCGAGCTCGACGACCAGGAGATCGTTCGACGGTTCAGCGAGGATATCCGCGAGCGCGGCGGTGTACGCCGGTCGGTCGGCATCGGAGGCGACGTCACCGCGCGCCGCACTGATCGGGTCATCGGCGAGGAGGGCGATCACGGCATCCGCATCCGCGGCCGTGGCGCGGCGCAGCACGGCGCGACCGACGCGGGAGTCGAAGGAGTGGGGGAGGGGGAGAGCGTCGAGCATGGCACCAGTCTGCCAGCGTCATGTCATCCGGGGCTCTGGGGGTCTGGCATCCTGGCGGGATGGATATCGGCGCAGTGCTGGGTCTCGAGCAGCTAACCTGGGGCATGCTGCTGCTGGTGATCCTCGCCGCGTTCGGCGCCGGCTGGATCGATGCCGTCGTCGGTGGTGGTGGCCTGCTGCAGCTGCCCGTGCTGCTCCTCATTCCGGGCATCGCACCGGTGCAGGCGCTCGCGACGAACAAGTTCGCGTCTGTGTTCGGCACGGCCACGAGCAGCGTCACCTACTATCGGCGCGCGAAACCCGACATACGCACCGCTCTGCCGATGGCGGCGGTCGCCCTGGTCGGCTCGTTCGGCGGAGCCGCGGTGGCGACCGTCCTCCCGCCGGCCGCGTTCAAGCCGATCATCGTCGTCGCGCTGCTGGCCGTGGCGCTGTTCACGGCGTTCCGTCCGCAGATGGGGGCCGCGACGAAGCTGCGCTTCCGCGGACACAAGCACCACATCATGGCCGGGGCCGCCGGGCTGGGGATCGGCTTCTACGACGGCATGATCGGCCCGGGTACCGGGACGTTCCTCGTCATCACGCTCGTCGCGCTGATGGGCTACGACTTCCTGCAGGCGAGCGCCAAGGCCAAGATCGTGAACTTCGCGACCAACCTCGGGGCGCTGCTGCTCTTCATCCCGCACGGCTCCGTGCTGTGGCTGCTCGGCGGGATCCTCGCTGTCGCGAACGTCGCCGGGAGCTACCTCGGCTCGCGCATGGCGATCGCCCGCGGCACCACATTCATCCGCGTGGTGTTCCTCATCGTCGTGATCGGGCTCATCGCGAAGCTGGGCGTCGACGTCTGGAATGAGAACATCGTGCCAGCGCTGGCCCTGAGCCTCTGAGTACTGCCCCTGGCGCCTGCCCCTCTGTCCAGAGTTGGCACCTCCTCCTCGGCGCCGAAAACGAATGTGGCACCTCGTGCCGGAAAGCCACAGCTATTCCGACACGAGGTGCCACATTCGTCGCCGCGAGGGCATGGGTCAGGCGTCGTCCTCGGGCTCGTAGTCGACGCCGGCCTCGGCGCGCTGCGCGTCCGTGATCGGCGCCGGAGCGGAGGTCAGCGGGTCGAAGCCGTTGCCGGACTTCGGGAACGCGATGACCTCGCGGATCGACTCGGTCTTGGTCAGGTGCTGCAGCACGCGGTCCATGCCGAGCGCGATTCCACCGTGCGGCGGGGCGCCGAACTTGAACGCGTCCAGCAGGAACCCGAACTGCTCGTCGGCCTGCTCGTCGCTGATGCCCATGACCTCGAACACGCGCTTCTGCACGTCTTCGCGGTGGATGCGGATCGATCCGCCGCCGAGCTCGGAGCCGTTGCACACGATGTCGTACGCGTAGGCGAGGGCCGAACCGGGGTCGGTGTCGAACGTGTCCTGGAACTCGGGCTTCGGTCCGGTGAACGCGTGGTGCACGGCCGTCCATGCTCCGGCGCCGACCGCGACGTCTCCGGAGGCCACAGCGTCAGCCGCCGGCTCGAACATGGGCGCGTCGACGACCCAGGTGAACGCGAACTCGTCCGGGTTCAGGTAGCCGAGGCGGCGTCCGATCTCGACGCGCGCGGCGCCGAGGAGGGCGCGGCTCTCCTTCGTGGAACCGGCGGCGAAGAACACGCAGTCGCCTGCGGCCGCGCCGACGAACTCCGCGAGTCCGGCCTGCTCGGCCTCGGACAGGTTCTTGGCGGCGGGGCCGCCGAGCGAGCCGTCCTCGTTGAACAGCACGTACGCGAGACCGCGGGCACCGCGCTGCTTCGCCCAGTCCTGCCAGGCGTCGAGCTGCTTGCGCGGCTGGCTCGCGCCGCCCGGCATGACGACGGCGCCGACGTACTCGGCCTGGAAGACGCGGAACGGGGTGTCCTGGAAGTACTCGGTCGCCTCGACGAGCTCGAGACCGAAGCGCAGGTCGGGCTTGTCGGAGCCGTACTTGGCCATGGCGTCGGCGTAGGTCATGCGCGGCAGCGGCAGCGCGACCTCGACGCCGATGGTCGCCCACATCGCCTGGATGAGCGACTCCATCAGCGTGATGACGTCTTCCTGGTCGACGAAGCTCATCTCGATGTCGAGCTGCGTGAACTCGGGCTGACGGTCGGCGCGGAAGTCCTCGTCGCGGTAGCAGCGCGCGATCTGGAAGTACTTCTCGACGCCACCGACCATGAGCAGCTGTTTGAACAGCTGCGGCGACTGCGGCAGCGCGTACCAGCTGCCGGGGCTCAGGCGAGCGGGGACCAGGAAGTCGCGCGCGCCCTCCGGCGTGGAACGGGTGAGCGTCGGGGTCTCGACCTCGGTGAAGTCCTCGGCGTGCAGCACGTCGCGGATCGCCTTGTAGACGTGGGAGCGCAGGCGCAGAGCGGATGCCTGTGCCGGACGACGCAGGTCGAGGTAGCGGTACTTGAGACGGGCCTCTTCACCGACGGTCTCGCTGTCGGCGAGTGCCGTCGAGACCTGGAAGGGGAGAGGAGCGGACTCGTTGAGCACCTCGACGTCGGCGGCGATCAGTTCGATCTCGCCGGTCGGCAGGTTCGGGTTCGCGTTGCCCTCAGGGCGCTGTGAGACGACACCGGTGACCTTGAGCACGAACTCGTTGCGCAGCGGGTGGGCGATCTCCTCGTCGCGGATGACGACCTGGGCGATGCCCGAGGCATCCCGCAGATCGATGAATGCGACTCCTCCATGGTCACGACGGCGATCGACCCAACCCGCGAGGGTGACGGTCTGACCGATGTGCTCGGCTCGCAGTGAGCCTGCCGAGTGGGTGCGAAGCACAGAGAATTCCTTCTGATCTGCGAAAGGGTGAACTCGCCCAGTCTACGTGGGCGGTCGGGGCCCCTCCGGCGGGTTCCCCGCGTCGCCACCGATCGTCAGTATGATCGGCCACGACACAGCCATCACACAGAAAGGGTGCACCGTGGACACCAACGGCATCTCCGAGCTCTACGCGACGATCTTCTCCGGAACCACCGGTCTGATCGCACTCGTCTTCTACGTCCTGGTCGCCATCGGCCTGTGGAAGGTGTTCTCCAAGGCGGGGTACCCCGGCATCCTCGCGATCATCCCGATCGTGAACATCGTCATCCTGGTGCGCATCGCCGGCATGTCCGGATGGCTCGCTCTGCTCTACATCATCCCGCTCGTCAACATCGTGTTCGGCATCATCGTGGCCATCAAGCTCGGTGAGCGCTTCGGCAAGGGCGGGCTGTTCTCGTTCTTCCTGCTCTTCGTCTTCCCCTACATCGGCTACTTGATCCTCGGGTTCGGGGACTCCCGCTACAGCAAGGCGTGACATGGCGGCGACGCGACTGCACCTCGTCCGCCACGGCGAGGTGCACAATCCTGCACGGGTGCTCTACGGGCGGTTGCCCGACTATCACCTGAGCAGGGCAGGGCGTCGCATGGCGCAGGCGGCGGCCGATCACGTGGCGTCTTCGGATCGTCCGGTCGCCGCCCTGTACTCCTCGCCGTTGGAGCGCGCGCAGGAGTCGGCGGAGCCGTTCGCGGCCCGTTTCGATCTGGTGCCCGAGATCGACATCCGCATCATCGAGCCCACGAACGTGTTCGAGGGTACGCAGATGCGTCGCTCGCTCATGAACCCTTTGAACTGGTGGCACCTGCGGCAGCCCTCCCTTCCGAGTTGGGGCGAGCCGTACTCCTCGATCGCGGAGCGGATGCTGGGTGCCATGGGCGAGGCCTGGCAGGCGGCGGACGGCGGAGATGTCGTGATGGTCTCCCACCAGGCGCCGATCTGGATCACGCACCTCCGGGTGGCGGGCCTGCCGTTGCGGCATGACCCGCGCACCCGTCGGTGTGCGCTGTCGAGCGTCACCTCGTTCGAACTCGTCGGCGACGTGTGGCGCGAGGTCGCCTACGCGGAACCGGCGACCACCGAGGGCGCTGTGGATGTCGGGGCCGTCTGACTCCTGACCGTTGCGGCCGCGAGTTCTGCGGCCTCCTGCATCTTTCGCGGCCTGATACCCGCAGCGAGGCCGCAGAAGGTGCGGGAGGCCGCGAAAGAGGATGCCGGGTCAGTGCCCTCCGGCCAGCAATGACTGGATGATGCCGACGGCGGCGAGCTGTCCGGCTGTGGCCGCCATCATCACGGCGGCCATCGGCCCCGGCAGTGCCGCGCGATGCGCGAGGTCGCCCGCCGCGAAGACACCAGGCGCCGAGGTGCGGCCGAAGTCGTCGATCTCGATCGCGCCGGACTCCAGCATCCGCAGCTCCAGTTGCGCCGCGAACGGTGCGCGCTGATGCATCGTCCCCGACGCCACGAAGACGCCGTCGACGGTGTGCTCGGCGTCGGAGGTGCGCACCACGACGCCGGCGTCAGTGGCCGCGACTGCCACGACCGCGGACCCGCTCACCCTGGCCCCGTGGCCCTCGAGGGAGGCGACCTCTTCAGCCGTGAAGCTGCCCTCGACGGGGATGACAGTGATCTCGCTCACGATCCGGCCGAGCATGCCGATCAGATGCTCGGCGCGGGCTGCTCCGCCGAGAATCGCGATCGGCCGGCCCGCATGCTCGTGTCCGTCGCAGAACGGGCACGCGAAGGCGCGCGTGCCCCAGAGGGCCGACAACCCCTCGACCTCGGGGAGGTCGTCGATCACCCCCGTCGCGAGGATGATGTTCCGCCCCGCTGCCGTCGATCCGTCGGAGAGCGTCAGGGTGAAGTCGCCCTCGGTGCCGCGTACGCTCTCCACTCGGACATCGCGGACCTCCACGTCGTCGTAGGCGCCGAGCTGGGTGCGAGCGGTCGCGCGGAACTCGGCGGGCGGGGTGCCGTCGTTGCCGATCACGTTGTGCATGTGCAGCACGGTGCCGTTGCGGTACTCGCCGGAGTCGAGGAGCAGGGTCGAGCGGTGCATCCGCCCTAGGGTGAGTGCGGCCTGGAGGCCTGCGGGGCCGGCGCCGATCACGATCGCGTCATACATGGGGGAGGGTCCTTCCGCCGTTCGGTCTTGTGTTCTCCGCCAGTCTGTGACTTCATGTCAACATGAAGTCAAGTGTCGAGACTCCTTGGTCCGTCGGCGAGGTCGCCGCCCGCTTCGATCTGCCGACCAACGTGCTCCGGCACTGGGAGACCGTCGGCCTGCTGCGACCATCGCGAGACGACGCCGGCCGCCGTCGTTACGGCGAGGACGAGGTCGTGCGCATCGCGGTGATCCAGCGCAGCAAGGCGGCCGGCATGAGTCTGGAGCAGATCGGCGTGCTGCTCGACGACGGCAGTGCGGGGCGGCACCACGTGCTCCAGGAGCATCTCGACGACCTCGACCGCCGGATGGAGGAGATGCGGCGGTCGCGCGAGATGACCGAGCACGCCATGCGCTGCCGGTCGCACGATATCGCCACCTGCCCCCGTTTCCGAGAGGGTGTCGCCGACGTGCTCGCGGGCTTCAGAGGAGAGCGCGGCTGAGCGAAGCGGGCGCCGGGCGGGTACCGGTGAGGCAGGAGCGGCCGCCAGACCGGCCCAGACGCTCGGAGCTCAGCGAGACTGGCGACGCATCCGCAGCGCCGCCGTCACCGTGACGACCCCGACCACGACGACGAAGACGAGCAGCACATCGATCTGCGGCGCGAACGACAGCGCCGCACCGATCGCGAGTACCGGCAACGCGAGTCCGCAGTACGCGACAAGGAAGATCGCGGCCAGCGTCTCACCGCGGCGTCCATCCTCAGCGAGCTCGCCGGCCACGGCCAAGGAGCACTTGAAGAGCGCCCCGACTCCTGCGCCGCCGATGATGCCGCCGACGATGAACAGGGCGAACAGTGCGAGCACGGCGCCGAGGGCGATGCCCGCCAGCCCCACGCCGCAGGCGATGGCCGCGAAAAGCAACTGCGTGCGGCGAGGCACGGATGCCAGAACCACCTGAGCGGCCGCGGCAGAGCCGAAGACGGCGAACACCGTCAGGCCCGCGACGAGGTGGTCGGTCAACTCGAACGTGCCGATGAGGATGCTGGGGGCCAGGGACGTGAACATCCCGAACAGCGCGAAGCCCGCGAAGGCCGCGAAGCCGGCGGCGATGAAAGCGCTCCGGGAGGTCGCGGGAACCGCGATGCGTTGCGGACGGTACACCCGCGGTGCCACGGTCACGGTTTCGGGAACGAGGGTGAGAGCGATGGCCAGGAGGATGAGGATGACCGCGAACACCGCGTGCGGCAGGTGCAGCGGGTCGGGGAAGAAGTCGGCGAAGATGCCCCCGAGCACGGGGCCCAGAGCGAGACCTCCGAGATTCGCTCCGCCGGCGACGGATGCGGCGACGATGCTGTTCTCATCGGGCCGAGCACGGGCGCGCAGCTCGCTGAGGTGTGCGGTCGCCGTGGCCGTGAGGACGCCGATGCTGACGCCGTTGATCACCCGCGCGACCAGGAGACCGGCGACGTCGGTGAACACCATGAACAGCACGGCGGACAAGGTCGAAACCAGAACCGCGATGACGAGCATCCGTCGCCGCCCCATCCAGTCGCTGACATGGCCGAGGAGGAACAGGCTCGCGACGACACCGACGGCGTAGGCGGCGAAGATGACGGTGATGGTGGCGACAGGGAACCCGTCTTCCTGCTGGTAGAGCGGGTAGAGCGGGGTCGGCACCGTGGAGTACGCCATCACCAGCAGGAACGTGATGGCGACGACCCAGAAGCCGATGGTGCGGGGCCGCGTGCTGGTCGGTGTCGTCATGGCTTCATCCTCCGGGTCCGATGGAGCGGGTCACCGGATGTGGCCGGCGCTTTCCCAATACCGTGTGAGTTTGAGAGCGAGATGCAGGGCACTGCGTTGCATCCCGTTGCCGAGGGCGTTCCTGACGACCTCCGGCATGTTCTCGAGCCGGTAGTAGAGGGTGGTCCGGTGGATGTGCAGGGTGTCGCACACCTCCCGAATGTGGTTCGCGGCATCCAAGAGCACCTCCACCGTCTGCCTGCGCGTCGGGTCGGGGTCGTGCAGGAGGGCGTGTGCTGCGGGCGAGTACCACTGCAGACGCTCGGGGTCTGCGAGGACGTCGGCGAGCAGCAGCCACGGGCCGACGTCGTCCGGTTGGGCACTCGAGCCCAACTCGGGCACCAGATCCACGACCTTCGCGGTGGCCACCGCGCGTGCCGCGACGGGGAGCAGATCCGTTTCGTGCTCCGACAGTGCCGCTGCCCCGATGCCCTTCAGGGGAACGCCAGCGCGTTCTGCCTCCGAGCGGATCACCTCGTCGATCCCCTCGTGAGGGCTGAGGCGTCCGATGAAGAGCAGCGCCGTTCCCATCTCTCCGATGAACGTGAGCGCCTGTCGGGCGCTGGACTCCAGTGCGTGGCCGAGCGCAGCGCGCAGGATCACCGGCGCGTCCTCGCCGAACGTCACTGCGCGCACCACCGTTTCCGGGCCTCTGAGGATGCCGTGGCCGCGGACGGCCGCGGCAAGGGCCTCGCGGCGAGTGCTCGGATCCCCGGCGAGCAATGCACGAAAGACCGTCTCGCGTGCCGTGCGCGCAGCGCCTCGTCTTCGCGCCTGCAGCAAGGTGCCGGCGACAGCGACGGTTGCATCGATCGCCCGGAAGTCGTCTTCTCTGAGCGGCGGGAGACCGGTCGTGATCAGCCAGATCGTTCCGAGTTGATCATCGTCGGACCAGATCGGGATGACGAAGCGCTCGTGCGCGCCGAATTCCGCGAAGTCGACGGTGAGGGGATGGCGGGTGCGCGCAACGCCCGACTGCTCTGCCCACTCCCGTTCACGGCGGGCAAGGGTGCGGGTCAGGAGCGTGCGCACTTGAAGCTCGTCGATGTCCTCGCCCTGGGCGCTGGCTGCGACGAGCCGGAATTCGGAGTCCTGCATCATGACCGAACGCCCGAGGACCGCGGACAGTTCATCGATGAGATCCTGCAGGCTCGTTGCGCCGCTGCCCGACGGGAGCGGGATCAGATCGGCACGGACTCGGCCGCGATCCTCACCGTTTGCCTGCTGCTGATTTGACCACACCGACGACGCTACTGAGAGGTCGGCCGCGGTATCCAGGTCCGCGTTGTACCACCCTGCGTCGATGGTCATCTTCTGGTCTCGGTCATTCCGACGGAGCGTCCGCCAGGGAGCGACTTGGCGAGGTGCGCGAAGATCTCCGCACCGGGGCCGCCCGGTCGCGCCGACAGAACGGTCAACTGGTATCCGGGCATGCTGCGGACCGCGAAGTTCTGCGCATCGATGGCGATCTCTCCGACGCCGTCGAAGAGGAAGCGGAATGTCGCGTCCTCCGGTCCGGACACATCGTGCCGCTCCCAGATGCGCACGAAATCCTTGTCCACGGACAGCTGCTGGAGGAGCTCGCGTAGGCGCGGCGATTCCGGGTGTGCGTCGCGGCGCAGCGTCGCCACTGCCGAGCGCGCCATCGGCTCCCACTCGACGAGGCTCCGACGCATCCGTTCGTTGAACAGGGCCGAAACCTGATTCGATCCGGCCGCCAGACCGCCTTCGCCGAAGATGGTGGCGAGCGGGTTGGACGCGACGATGTCCCGGTGCGGGTCCGATACGTACGCGGGTGTGTGCGTCCACTGGGTGAGGGTGCGAGAGATGCGGTCGGGGGTATCCGTGTCGCGCATGACGGGGCCACGCGGCATCTGCCCGGACACCAGCCGGAACGCATAGGCGGTGGACTCCACGTCCAGACGCAGCGCCCGGGCGATGGACCCGATGACCTGATCGGAGGGCCGGGCCCCACGGCCTTGCTCGATGCGGAGGTAGTAGTCGTTGCTGATGCCGGCGAGGTCGGCCACCTCGTCGCGGCGCAGACCGGCGACCCGACGTCCGCGCGTGCGAGGCAACCCCACATCTTCCGGGGAGAGCACAGCACGACGCGCTCGAAAGTAGTCGCCAAGTGCCGTCAGAGCGGTGTCCATGCGTTGTCCTCGGGGGTCGGTGTCCAACGTTGTGAATGCAATGTATCGGCTCGATATGACGGTCACATCACCTGCTCGGAACCCGAACATCGCATGATGCGACGTCGGACGTCTTCTCGACAACTGTCGGATGACGATTTCACGTTCTTCCTCGATACTGTCCCCAGGTCCCACCACTTGCGCGGGCCGAGAGTGAGGGATGCGTGTCCGAGACGACCGAGGCTGTGCAGGCACTGACGACACCGCTGACCGCGAACGCGGTGTTCCTGGTCGTGTCGGTCGTTCCTGGCGGCATCGACAGCGCGCGCGACGTCGTCGGCGGCCTCGCCGACACGCTCAAAGCCCTCACCTTCCGATTCCCGGAGGCGATGCTCACCTGCACGGTCGGGATCGGGAATCGCATCTGGGCTGAGCTCACGGGGCTGCCGGCACCGGCGCAACTGCGAGACTTCACTCCGGTCATCGGCGCCGTCCACCGTGCCCCGGCGACCCCGGGCGATCTGCTCTTCCACATCCGTGCGGAGCGGGCCGATGTCTGCTTCGAGTTCGAGCGGCAGCTGCTCGAGGCCTTCGGAGATGCCGTCACCGTCGAAGACGAGACGGTCGGATTCCGCTCGTTCGACCGCCGGGACCTCCTCGGGTTCGTCGACGGCACCGCGAACCCGGTCGGCCCCGATGCCGACGACGCCGTCCTGATCGGAGCGGAGGAGCCGGCTCATGCGGGGGGCACCTACGTCGTCACGCAGAAGTATCTTCACCCTCTCGCGTCCTGGCGTGCTCTCCCCACGGAGGTACAGGAAGCCATCATCGGTCGGACGAAGCTCGAGGGTCTCGAGCTCGACGACGCAGAACAGGGCCAGAAGTCGCACAAGACGCTCGCGACCATCACCGACGAGGATGGCACCGAACACGACATCCAACGCGACAACATGCCCTTCGGCCGGCCAGGCCATGGCGAGTTCGGCACGTACTTCCTCGGATACTCGCGAGATCTCTCCGTCATCCAGAAGATGCTCGAGCGCATGTTCATCGGCGACCCGCCGGGCATGCACGACCGGCTCTTGGATTTCTCCACCGCCCTCACCGGCTCCGTCTTCTTCGCACCTCGCGCGGACGTCCTCGCCTCGTTCCGCTCTCCGGTGTGACGGCGACGAGTGATGAGAAGAGCCTGCATGACCCCGACAGTGCATCGACGACAGGAGAGCTGATCATGAGCGACGCCAACGACTTCATCCGTGCGGACGTTCCGCCATCCGGCCCCGGGTGCGTGGACTGCGAGAAGATCGACTCCTGGTGGCTGCACCTGCGCCGATGTGCCTTCTGCGGACACGTCGGATGCTGTGACGACTCCCTCCACAAGCACGCAACGAAGCACGCGCACGAGAGCGGTCATCGAGTGATCCAGAGCTTCGAACCTGGCGAGGACTGGTTCTGGGACTTCGCCACCGAGACGGCGTTCGAGGGTCCGCTTCTCGCGCCCCCGCGAAGCCACCCTCGATCCCAGACCACTCCCGGCCCCGCGAACCGGGTGCCGCGGGACTGGGAAGACCAACTCGCCGGAGACGCGTGACCAACTCCACGGTCGGCGGCATGCTGCCTCTCAAAGTCATCGCAGACGCTGACGGACGAGATGCGTATGCACTGCGCGACTATCTGACGCGCAGTGAAGTGCCATTCCTGAGCGTCAGCGTGCCGACCGGCGCGCGGGAGGCCGAGGGCGTGATCCTGACCGGGCGGCGGCTTCCGCTGGTGCTGTTCGCCGACGGGCTTCTGCTCGAGCACCCCACGCCGGCTCAGGTGGCGTCCGCCCTGGGCTGGGTGAAGCCCCCATCACGGTCGATGTACGACCTCGTCATCCACGGGGCGGGACCTGCAGGCCTCTCCGCGGCTGTGTACGCAGCCTCCGAGGGGCTCGGCGTCGCCGTCGTCGAGCGCGACGCCGTCGGCGGGCAGGCGGGTTTCAGCAGCCTCATCGAGAACTACCTCGGCTTCCCCGGCGGGGTCTCCGGAGCAGAGCTCGCCGAGCGGGCCCGCCGGCAGGCGCTCTCCTTCGGGGCCGAGCTCATCGTCATGCGATACGGCGTCGATCGCACGTTCAAGGATCACGATGTACGCGCCGTGCTCGCAGACGGGTCGGAGGTCCATGCGCGCGCGGCGCTCTCGGCTACGGGCGTGCAGTGGAGGCGACTCGGCCTCGACCGGGAGCGCGAATGGGAAGGGGCGGGCATCTACTACGGCGCAGGCACCAGCGAAGCCTCCGCCTGCATCGGGCTGCACGTGTACGTCGTCGGTGGCGCGAACTCCGCAGGGCAGGCCGCGATGAACCTGGCCGCCCACGCGGCGCACGTCACCGTCCTGGTGCGCGGAGCATCGCTCTCATCGACGATGTCGGCGTACCTGCTCAACCGCCTCGCGGCGAAGTCGAACGTCACCATCCTCGTCCACACCCGCGTCGTGGCCGTCGACGGGGATGAGCGCTTGCGAGAGATCACCCTCGACCAGGCAGGCAGGACGAAGCGGATCCCCGCGACGCACCTGTTCGTCTGCATCGGCGGTGCACCGAACACCGAGTGGGCCGCCCCCACCGACGTCCGCCTCGACAGTCGCGGGTTCGTTCTGACCGGCGTCGATCTGAGGCCGGGGGATCTGGAACGGTGGCCGCTGACCCGTGCACCGTTCTACCTGGAGACGTCCGTCCCCGGGATCTTCGCCGCGGGCGACGTGAGGGCGAACTCCGTCAAACGCGTCGCATCGGCCGTGGGAGAGGGCGCGATGGCGGTGACCCTCATCCACCGATACCTGGCGGAATCGGGCTAGCTGTGATGTCCAGGCAGGTTGTTGAGCCTGCTGATGGGTGGGGCTCCGATGGCGGAGTGGCGCCTGTGATGATTGTAGAAGTGCATCCAGGCGGGTAATGCTGCTCGCCGTTCGGTCTCTGATTCGTAGAAGCGTGCGTATGCCCAGCCGTCGGCGAGGGTGCGGTGGAACCGCTCGATCTTCCCGTTCGTTTGCGGACGGTAGGGGCGGGTTCGTTTGTGGCGGATGCTGAGCTCTGCGCAGGCGTCGGCCCAGGCGTGTGAGCGGTAGGCGGAGCCGTTGTCAGAGAGCACGCGCTCGACGGTGACGCCGCGCTCGTCGAACCAAGCGATAGCGCGGCGTAGGACGTCGATCGCGGTGGCTGCCTTCTCGTCAGAGCAGATCTCTGCGTAGGCGACGCGGGAGTGATCATCGATCACGGTGTTCAGAAACGCGGTGCCGATGAGTGGGCGGTATTCACGGCCTCGCTGGCCGGTCTTCTGCGCCTGCGTGCGCGCGTTGATCTTGCTCTGCTTGCGGGTGAGAAACTTGTGCCCGCCGCCATCGGGGATGTTGCCGAACTTGGTCACGTCGACGTGGATCATCGACCCGGGGTAATCGTGTTCGTAGCGGCAGATCGGCTCCCCGGTGACCCGGTCGATGCGGCTGAGCCTGTTGATGCGACACCGCACCAACACGGCATGAACAGTCGAAGCCGGGAGACCGAGCTCGCCGGCGATCTGCGCGGGTCCGAGCCGGCGCCGCCACCGCAACTGCACGATTCGTTTGACCGTTTCCGGCGCCGTCTTCGTGGGCATTGCGCGTGGACGGCTGGACCGATCACTCATCCCGGCGACGCCTTCAGCACGATACCGGGCAGCCCATTTGCGGGCCGTGACGGGCGAGACCATGAACATCTTCGCCGCGACCACCGCCGTCCACCGGTCATCGACAATCAGCCGAGCCAACCGAAGGCGAGCACGAGGAGTGAGAGCAGCGTTAGCGTGGGACACGAAGGCCTCCTGTTGTGAGAAGCGGTTCCTAGACAGCTCCACTCCACAACGGGAGGCCTTCACTCATCAACAGATCAACCGCGATTCACGCAACAACGTCCCTGGACATCACAGCTAGCCCTGGCGCGACGAATCCATCGTGACGGCGGATTCCTCGCGGAATCGATGTGCCGCGGCCCGCCTCGTGTTCACTCCCCACTTCGAGAAGATGTGGCGGATGTGGGTGACGACCGTGTGCGGGGACACCATCAGGTCCTCGGCGATCTTCTGTGTCGTCAGCCCTGCCGCAATGCGTTCGGCGACCTGATACTCGCGTGAAGACAACCCCATCGGGCCGTCGCTGACGGACTTCGCCCTGGTCCGCACTCCGCGGTTCCGAAGCGTTCGCAGCACACGACTCACTTCGCGGGCCGCGCCCAGTTCCTCGAACAGTCGCATCCCCTGCACATAGCAATCGGCCGCTTCCGCATCGGTCGGGGCGAGGCTGCCGGCGAGCTCGAGCAGCCGCGCGCGAATCAGTGGCCGGTCCACCTCCGCCATCAGGGCCACGGCCTCGATCACGCGCGCGAACGATCCATCGCGTACGGCCTGCACCGACAACGACACCGCCGCGACGTATGCATTGTCGGGATTCTGCGAAGCGCGACGGGCCGCGTGTCGCGCGACCTTCTCGACAGCGGCGTCGTCGCCCATCCTCTTGCTCAGATAGGCGAGGTACACGTCGTCGGAGAAGTCCGCGGGTGTGGTCATCGAGGGGACGGGGACGCTGACGCACTCACGGGCCAGCGCCGTGTGCCGGTATGCCGCCTCGATGTCTCCGAGATCGAACGCTTCGAGCGCCAGGCTCCAGCGACCGGTGCGGGTCAGGCTCACGCCATCCGCCAGCTGCTGCACGAGCGGCCGAACAGTCTGTCGCAGTTCGACGTCTCCGGTGTCCAAGGCGATCCGGTGCAGCACCACGCCCGCCGTCGCGTTCGCGAAATCTCCCAGATGAAGCAGCTCGGCCAGGTCGAGGACGGTCTCCGCCTGCTCGCGAGCCAGATCCAGGCGACCGAGGTCATAGAGGACACGTGAGCGGACCATCATCCAGTACGCCTCGGCGACGACGTGCTTCGCGGTTCTCGCATCGCGCAAACCGTCGTCGACGAGCCGCAGAGCGTCGGCGCAGTCGCCCCTGCTGTTGACCATGAAAGCCATCCACAGGCCCTCGGGAACCCAGAGCGCCGCCGACCTGCCGACGCGTTCGAGTTTCTCGAGCGCCGAGGTCTGCAGCCTTTGGGCTTCGTCGAAGCGATTCTCGTTGAACAGGAGTACCGATTCGGTGGCGTCCACGGTGGCGACTGCGAGCACATCGCGTTCATCGTCGGCGTGCTGACGGGCGCGTGCAAGGCTGTCGCGCAGACCGACGGCGTCGGCGCTGTTCGCGTAGTTGAGCGCTCGAACCGCGAGCAGTTGGACCGTGGTCTCCTGTGACACGCCCCCGAGGGCAAGCGCCGCTTCGGTCTCCGCGATCGCCTTGCCGAAGTCTGATTCCGTCAGCTGCCGAGCGAAGGCGAGACTGACCCGTGCTCGTTCCTCCGCGCTGAGTCGGGGCGTGAGCGACTCGCGTATGCGAACGGCATCGTCGTGGAGACCGCCGGCGAGCACCAAGGGCAGCAGCTCGACCACGCGGGTGGAGTGGTGAGTCCGCCCCTGCGCGAGCTGTGCTCCGCGTACCGTCAACTCTGCCGCGCCGCGGGCATCGGCAAGAGCGAGCTCCCTGGCCGCGGTGAAGAGCAGCTCGATGGATGCGTCGTCTCCTGCTTCGGCCGCTGCTGAGATCGGGGACGCGAGCGAAGACACCGACTCCCCGGCCCGCAGCCGCTGCTGCAGAACCTCACGAGCGACCGCTCTCCGCACCGTCGGGGACAGGCTGTCGTACGCTGCCGTCTGAATCGTGTCGTGTCGGAACGCGAAACTGCTCCCGGTGTCGACGACGAATCCGAGGTCGAGGAGTTGCTGAATCGCCGGCACGGCCTCCGCCGCCGATTGGCCGATGACGTCCAGGACCCCGCTGAGAGGGAACTCCCGTCCGTAGAGGCTGCCGATCTGAGCGACTCGACGGGCGTCAGCGTCGAGCGCTGCGATACGTTCTCGCACAGACGCCCCGTATCTTGCGGGAACCGTGTTCTGCTCCAGATCGACCATGCCGCGGGACGGATGCAGAAGCCCCTCTTCCTCCATCCCGCGGAGCAGCTCGAGAATCAGCAGCGGCGACCCGCCGGTCTTGCGGATCGCGGCCTCGACCTTAGGGCCAGGCGCGGCGCCCAGAACATCGCGGGCCATCGCATCGACGGCATCGACGCCGAGTGAAGCGAGATCGATGACAGACGCGAACTCTCGAAGGTTGATGAGGAACCGTCGATGCTCGGGACCGTAGGCTCCGCTGCGTGTCGCGAAGACCCAGTACACGGGGAGGCCGTCAAGGGCTCGCAGGAGTGCGGTGATCACCGAGAGCGATCCGGAATCCATCCACTGCAGGTCATCGACGACGACGAGCACGCCCGCCCGAGAACTCGCAGCTTCCAGCGCGTCTCCGATCGCGCGTGTGATCCAGTACTGCGGCGACGTTCCTCGAATCGCCGTGTGCAGCTCGTCAGTGCTGAGCAGTGGTGGGTCCGTCTCGGTCACGGCATCGATGAGAGCGCCCAACGGCGACAGTTGCGAATCGAAATCCGGCGCGACGACGAGCGTCGACCATCCGCGTCCCTGCGCCTGCTGCAGAGCATGCTGCAGCAGGCGGGTCTTTCCCATGCCAGGGTCGCCGGAGAAGACCGTGACGGCGCTCTCGCCGGCGAAGGCGAGGTCGAAGCCCTGCTCGATCGCGTGCACCTCAGATCGTCGACCGCGGACGGGAATCAGGTAGAGGTCGGCTGCACTTCCCGCGAGCGCGTCGCGGCTGCCGGCACGATACAGCTTGCGGGACGGGGGCACGCACTCACGATACTCGGACGACGGTTGGACGTGAGACGAAGCGGGTCTCGCCAATCGTCGCAAGGATCTCCGGTCGGATGGTGCGCGAATAGAGCATGCGATGTACCGGTCGGCAGCAGGGGATGTGCCCGCGAAAACTGCCGAATAGCGTCGCACCTGCGAACGCCGGATCGGCGGATCGTGCCACATCCACACACCCGCCGGACGCCGGCATGAAACGAAGGAGCCTCCTATGGCTGCAACCCCTCGCCCCGACCTCGTGCTCTCGCACGCAGTGGTCACGTCTGACGTGACCGGCAACTTCGATGACATCGACATCGAAGCATGGCTGAAGAACCTCCCCACCCACGAGTACCAGCGCTGCGCGCCTGGCGACCACAAGGCGGCCGGCTACACGGTCGACGACGACGGCACGCCCATGTCGATCAACGTCGAGGTCATCGGCACCGGCCTCGTGATCCAGCAGTACCGCTACGAGGTCGCGAGCAAGCACTACTGCAAGATGGTGTCGATCTCCGACATCCTCACCCCGACCGGTTGGACCACCACGCAGGTGATCTGGGAGCTGGGCATGGAGCAGCTCGAGGGCGACCAGCTGCGCTACGTCAACACCGTCACCTCGCACCCGACGGAGGAGTTCCTGGAATTCATCACGGCCAGCGGAGCGACATTCGAAGAGGCCGCCGCCGCCCGTCAGGAGGCCTCGGGCCGCCACTGCGAGCTCGAGACGCCGCACTACGCGCAGAGCATCGTCGCGTACGCCAAGGCGAACGCATCCGCCTGACCCGTCAGGGTGGGGGAGGCAGACTGTCTCCTCCACCCGCTCGCGTTCGAGGACGAAGGAACCCATGACCTCAGCAGTCCGTTTCACCCGACCAGGTCCACCCGACGTGCTCCGTCTCATCTCGGTGGAGCGCCCCCAACCCGCGCCGCACGAAGTCCGCATCAGCGTCCATGCCGCCGGCATCAACAACGCCGACCTGCTCGAGCGTCGAGGCCACTACCCCGTGCCGCCGGGGGCTCCTCCCGGGCTCGGGCTGGAATGCGCCGGAGTCATCGATGCCGTCGGCGCGGAGGTCACCGGCTGGAAAGTGGGGGACGAGGTCTGTGCGCTCCTCGACGGCGGCGGCTACGCGGAGGAAGTCGTCGTCTCCGCTGCTCAGGTGCTGCCCAAGCCCACCACTCTGACCATGCTGGAAGCGGCCGGCCTTCCTGAAGTCGCCTGCACGGTCTACTCGAACCTCGCCATGATCGCGGGGCTGAAGGCGGGGCAGACCGTCCTCATCCACGGTGCGGCCGGCGGCATCGGGTCCTTCGCCACGCAGTGGGCGACCGCCATCGGAGCCCGCGTCATCGGTACCGCCGGCAGCAAGGCGAAGACAGACGCCGTCCTCGGCTTCGGAGCCTCGGTCGCCATCGACTACCGCAGCGAGGACTTCGCGTCGGTCACGCGCACCGTCACGAACGGGCGCGGCGTCGATGCCATCCTCGACATCGTCGGAACGCCGTACCTCGAGAGCAACGTCGAATGCCTCGCCGACGGTGGACACCTGGTCATCATCGGGGGATCCACGGGTCCCGTCACCCTGGATCTGTGGGAGCTCATGTCGCGTCGAGCGAGCATCTCAGCCACTCTCCTCCGGGCGCGCCCCGCGGCGCAGAAGGCGGAGATCGTCGCGGGAGTGACACGCGACGTCCTGCCGCTCGTCGACAGCGGTGCGATCCGCGGTGCCGTCGACGCTGTGTTCCCCCTCGCGGAGGCGAACCGCGCCCATGAACTTCTCGAAGGCGGGCAGACCGTGGGGAAGGTCGTGCTGAACGCCCTCGAGCAGTAGCCCGCCCGGGGCTGGATCTGTCGGCAGCGGCATCGAACGGGGAGTGCTGCTCCCGACGGATCACCTCACTTCTGGAGAGATCATGAACACATCAGGTCCCGGACCGGCACCCGGCGGCGCCACCGCCCTGAGCTCCGCCGCGCCACAGTCGATCTGGGCGCCGCTGTCCGTTCCCATCTTCCGGGCGCTCTGGCTGACGGCCCTGGTCAGCAACATCGGTACATGGATGCAGACCGTCGGAGCGCAGTGGTTCATGGTGGAGCAGCACACTCATCCGCTGCTCATCGCCCTCATCCAGACGGCGTCCGCCGCCCCCGTCCTGCTTCTCGGCATTCCCGCAGGGGTGCTCGGTGAGTTCTTGAATCGTCGGTCGGTCCTCATCTGGATGCAGACGCTGCAGGTGTTGCTGAGCGCGGCGCTGGTGACGCTGACCGCGACGGGCGAGATGACGCCCTACCTGCTGCTGGTCATCACTCTGCTCCTCGGCGCGGCGACGGCGGTGCAGTTGCCCGCCTACCAAGCGCTGTCGGCGGAGATCGTCCCGCTGCGGATGGTGCCGATGGCCGCCTCGCTGAGCGCGGTATCGGTCAACGTGGCCCGCGCCATCGGACCTGCGATCGCGGGTGTGCTCCTGTCGAGCTTCGGAGTCGCTTTCGTCTTCGGGATGAACCTGCTCTCCTTCGCCGCGTTCCTCGTCGTGCTGGTCGCCTGGCGCACGTATCGCCCAGACGTCCATCAGGCCGAGCGCTTCGTCGACGCGGCGCGTGCGGGGCTCCGCTACGTCGCGCAGGCCGCCGTCGTGCGGCGGATGTATGTGCGACTCGGGGCGTTCGTCGTCCCGGCCAGCGTGCTGTACGCGCTGTTGCCGCTCCTCGCCACCCAGCGACTGAAGCTCGACTCCGCGGGGTACGGTCTTCTGCTCGCAGGACTCGGGATCGGATCCGTCGCGGCCGCGTTCCTGATCCCGTGGTTCCACGCCCTCGGCGCCAATCGGACGGTGCTGCTGTCATCGGTGCTGTTCGGATTCGCGACAGTCGGAGTTGCGGCGTCGCCTCACATCACGCTGACACTGCCGATCCTCGCGGTTGCCGGGGCCGCGTGGATCGGCGTCGTCGCCACGCTGAACGGCGCCGTTCAGTCGTTCCTCCCGATCTGGGTCCGCGCCCGGGGGCTGTCCGTCTACCAGATGGTGCTCTACGGGGCCATGGCGACCGGTGGTCTCGCGAGCGGAATTGTCGCGGGGTGGATCGGCGCGATCGTCACCAGCGCCATCGCGGGAGCGGTGACGCTCCTCGTCGCCGCGTCGCAACTCCTCTGGCCACTGCTCGACACAGCAGACAAGAGAAGAGAGACCTTCACGCTTCCGTTGGCGGATGCCGTGCAGGAGGTCGATGGCACGCGCCCCACCCTGGTCCTGGTCCGCTACGACGTCGCCGAGGAGCAGGAGGCCGCGTTCGTGCAGCAGATGGGCGCCGTCGAGCACAGCCGACGACGCACAGGCGCGCGCACCTGGGCGCTGTATCAGGACCGTGAGGACGGCACGTGGGTGGAGGTTTTCGGCATCGGCAGCTGGAGCGAACATCTCCAACAGCACCGAACCAGACTCACACGATACGACCAGGTCGTGATCGAGACGGCGAGCGCCCTCGCACGGTCGGTGGACGTGAACCACCTCATCGAGCACGACACATGAGCGCGGCCCGTATCGCACGGGCGCTCGTGCGGTTTGCTCCCGCGTCCGGTGCGTGGGTTCCCGCCACACAGGCCGCCGTCGCCGTCGCCGGTCCGCCGGCGGTGTTCGCCGCCGTCGGACATCTGCGTCTGGGGCTGCTCGCCTCTTTCGGAGCACTCATCGTGCTCTACCTCTCCGGGCGCAGCAGACGCGAGCGCGCCGCGAAGCTGCCGGTCATCGCTGCCGGTTTCCTCGCGGGAGCCGTCGCCGGCATCAGCACCGGAAGCTCCCTGCCGGCCAGTCTGCTCGCCATGAGCATCATCGGCGTCGGGTTCTCGTACCTGAGCCTGACGTTTGATGTGGGCCCGCCCGGCGCCATCTTCCCTGTCCTCACCGCCGGTTCCCTGGGTCAGCTCACGGCACCCGTGTCGACGGGGGGAGGCGGGGCGGACCCGCTGCACGTGCTCCCGGTCGTGGGGCTGGGCGTCGTGGCCGGGTACCTCGTGATCGTCGCGCCACTCGCGGTGCACCGCGTACGCGCGGGGGATGCGAAGCTCCCCACGGACTACCGCTGGACGTACACCCGGGGACCGGATTCCGTCCGCATCTTCGCACGCCTCGCCGTCGCCGTCGCCCTTGCGGTGCTCGTGAGCGCATCGCTGGGGCTCCACCACGGGGGATGGGTGCTCCTCGCCGTCATCGGCATCCTGCAGAAGGACTCCGATCTGCACCTCGGGACCCTCCGGATGGCCCAGCGGCTCATCGGAACGTCTCTCGGTGTCTGCATCGCACTCGTGTTCTTGCTGTGGATACCGGAGGGGTTCGCGCTCGTCGCTGTCGTCGGTGCCCTCGTCTTCGGGTTCGTGTTCTTCCTCCACAGCAACCTCATGTTCGCGCTTATGCTGGTGACTCCGATGGCGCTGCTTCTGGTGGCCGGCGGCAGTCGTCCGCTCCTCGAGGCATCCATGGGTACGCGGATCATCGACACCGTCGCCGGGGGTGCGGTCGCCGGCGCCGTGCTGTGCGCAGCAGCTGTCAGCCGCCGGTGGGCCGTGCGCGGCACTCGAACCCCGAGCTCGACGAAGGGGGTGTGACGCATACGTCACACCCCCTTCGTCGAGGGATTCCCTGCTCAGCGGAGCGGGGTGATGCCCTGTGCACCGCGCGGGAAGGTCGCGAGCACCACGGGATCGATGTTGAGGTGCGCGGAGACGAGCTGCGGCGGCACATGGGAGAGCCAGTTCGCGAGGGAGATCTCCTCGTATTTGTCGGTGCGGAACACCTCGAGGAACTGCAGCACGTCGTCACCGGTGTTCTCGATGTAGTGGCCGAAGTTCTTGCGCACCACACCGACGTCTCCGGCGCGGAAATCGGTGGTGTTCGCGTGCGGACCGGTATTGAAGACGGTCATCCGGGCGGATCCACGCAGGTAGTACTGCCACTCGTCGGCGTTGGGGTGCCAGTGCAACTCACGCATGGAGCCGGGCTCCACCGTCACCAAGGCTGCGGCCACCGTGCTCGAGTACGTGTAGTTGGAGGAGTCGGCGATCTGGATGCTTCCTCCGCTGTTCTGATACAGCGGCTTCGACCGCGACAGGCGGAAGATCACGGGCTCCATGCCCCATTCGACTCCTGCAGCGGCCTGATCGACCTCCAGTGCGGGCGGTTCATCGCCGGGGAAGATCCAGAGGTTGTGCAACGGGATGTCGGAGAAGACCTCCTGCGCCACGCCGAAGTTCTTCGCGAGGACCTCGGGCGGCGTGTGTGCGAACCAGTCCGTCAGCAGCAACGTGTTCGACTCGGACTGGTCGCCGTCGTCGAACGCGAGGACGAACTCCGCACCGTCCGGCCCCAGTCCCTGGAGGGAGTGCGGCGTGCCGGCGGGGAAGAACCACAGGTCGCCTTCCTCCACGTCTTCGACGGCGGGGAGCCCTGACCGGCTGAGCGTCGTGACCCGTGCCTTGCCCCGGGTCATGACCGCCCACTCGGCGGTCTGGTGCCAGTGCAGTTCGCGAATGCCGCCGGGTTCGAGGTACATGTTGACGCCGGCGATCTCGTCGGAGATGTGGAAATCCTGCTTCGTGAGCTCGCGCGCCCATCCGCCGCGCTGCACGCGGCGAGGTGAGATGTTGAACGAGGACCAGAAGAACGGCTGCGTGCTGATGTCCGTCGCAGGTGCGTGCATCTGATTCGGGAACTGCGACTCGATGGCCTCGTTCTGCGGCCCGGTCATGGTGTTGCTCTGCGGGCGGTCAGCGATGTTCACCTCGCCCTCCTGCGGCAGATCGGGGTTTCCGAACGTGGGGGTCTCATGTCCCAGCTGGGCGCTCTCGGACGTGTCCATTGGTAGCTCCTTCATGACGGTTCCGGACGTTACTGAGGAGTCTGCCGACGTGGGGTCGAACGGCGCATCGAGGAGTGACGAGTGCTCTTTCGACTCTGGTCGGATGATCCGTTGACGGCAGCGCGGTCCCATGAGGACACGCCCGTCCTACGGAGGCTCCATGTCGTCAACCGCCCGCACGGCCACCCATCAGTACCCGCTGCTCGAGACCGCGGGTGCCGCGGTCGCCCTCGCGCTCACGTCCGGCCTCCTCAACGCCTGGACGTTCGCGCAGGTGGGCACGTTCGCGACGGTCCAGTCCGGGAACCTGCTGTCCATCGGCTACTTCCTCGCCGAGGGCGACCACGCCAAAGTGCTTCTCGCCGCGACCAGTGTCATCGTCTTCGCGTTCGGCGCCTTCGTGTGCAGCATCTACGTGCTCTGGCGAGCGCGGGAGAGCAGGCCCTATTCCGCTGAGGTCCTCGTCTTCGAGCTCACAGTTATCGCGATCCTTGCCTTGCTCACCGCGACGACCGGAATCAGCGGGTGGATCGTCGCGTGGGCGGTGAGCTTCATCGCGGGAGTGCAAGGCAACGCCTTCCATCGTGAGACGGGAATGCTCTACGGGAACATCGCCGTCACATCCGTCGTCCAGATGGCCGCGAGCCTCGTGGGGCGCGCACTCGGGCGCCGGATCTCAGATGACGGGCAGCCGCATATGCGGCCCGCCGGCGCGTACCTGGTCGTTCTCATCGCCTTCCTCGTCGGCGGTGGCCTCGGGTTCGCCATCGACCAGCTCTGGGAAGGGGCATCCCTCGCTGCCGCCGCTGTACTCCTGCTCGTGCTCTTCCTCTTCGCGGCCGCCGATCGGGGGTCCGTCGATCCGTCGCAGAACAATCCCACCCCCTGACCGGAGGAACGAGCACGCACACTCGTCAAAAGTAGGAGCACAACGGATCGACGTCGAGGTTACTTTGAAGGAGCTCCGCCGACCCACGCGGAGATCGCATGACAGAATCCGGGCCTTGCCCGGCTCGACTATCCCAGGGAGACTCTCATGACCTTCGTGACCACGGACGACGGGACGGAAATCTACTTCAAGGATTGGGGTCCTCGCGACGCCCAGCCCATCGTGTTCCACCACGGCTGGCCGCTGTCGTCGGACGACTGGGATGCCCAGATGCTCTACTTCCTCGGCAAGGGCTTCCGCGTCATCGCCAGCGACCGTCGGGGTCACGGGCGTTCCTCGCAGACCAGCGTCGGCCACGATATGGACCACTACGCGAGCGACGTGAACGCCGTCGTCGAGCATCTCGACCTGCGCAACGCCGTCCACGTCGGTCACTCGACCGGCGGGGGACAGGTCGCCCGGTACGTCGCGAAGTACGGCGAGCCCCAGGGGCGCGTCGCCAAGGCCGTGCTCGTGTCATCCGTTCCGCCCCTGATGGTGCAGACGGACGCGAACCCCGAGGGCACGCCGATCTCCGTGTTCGATGGCTTCCGCGAGGCGCTGGCAGCGAACCGTGCCGAGTTCTTCCACGCTGTCGCCTCCGGTCCGTTTTACGGGTTCAACCGCGACGGGGCGACGGTATCGGAGCCCGTCGTCGCCAACTGGTGGCGTCAGGGAATGACCGGCAGCGCGCTCGCCCACTACGAGGGCATCAAGGCCTTCTCCGAAACCGACCAGACCGAGGACCTCAAGGCCATCTCCGTGCCGGTGCTCGTCTTGCAGGGCGATGACGATCAGGTCGTTCCGTACAAGGACGCCGCGGTCAAGCAGGCTGAGCTCCTGAGCGACGCGACCCTGAAGATCTACGAGGGCTACCCCCATGGCATGCTCACCACTCACGCCGACGTCATCAACCCCGACATCCTGGCGTTCATCCAGCAGTAGCGCGCAGCCGTGAGCAGGGGCAGCGTGTTCGACGATCTCGGGCGCGCTGCCCCTCTCGCATTCACGCCCTGGGCTACCGACCGCAGACGTGCACCTGCCCCCGTTTCGCGAGGGTGTCGCCGACGTGCTCGCGGGCTTCTGAGGCGGCCCAGTGTCCGGCCTATGCATAGGAACCCCCGCGTAAGCTGAGAATCGTGCCTCCTGCTCTCTGGGTCCCCGAGCCTGTCGAGGGGCTTTCGTCCCGCAGCGGCCGCGCCTCCCGCACCGTGCGTTCGCGCCGTGCGTTCGGAGCTGCGCTCGCCGCTGTTCTCGCGATCGGTCTGAGCGCCTGCGCTCCGGATCCGGTGAGTGAGTCGTTCCTCAGCGGGGAGAACACCGGCTACGTGGCGGCCGATGGTGCGATCGTGGAGATCCCGGTGGCCGAGCGCGGTGAAGCGGTCGACTTCGGCGGCGTCACGGAAGACGGTGAGCCGTTCGACAGTGCCGACCTCGCCGGTCAGGTCACGGTCGTCAACTTCTGGTACGCCGGGTGCGCGCCCTGCCGAGTCGAAGCCGAAGACCTCGAGAGCGTCTGGCAGCAGTACGAAGACCAGGGTGTCTCGTTCGTCGGGATCAACACGCGTGACCAGGCCGACACGGCGAAGGCTTTCTCGGACGAGTTCGGGATCACCTACCCGAGCCTGATCGACGTCGAGACGGCTGAGGCCAAGCTCGCATTCGCCGAGGCCGTTCCGATCGCAGCGACCCCGACCACGCTCGTGCTCGACAAGCAGGGTCGTGTGGCCGCGCGCATCATCGGACCGATCGAGGGCACCTCGATCCTCTCCACGCTCGTCAAGGACGCGCTCGCGGAGACCTCGTGAGCCGTGCGGGAGCGTTGTGAACGCTGAAGCCATCATCGGATCCGGTGCGCTCTGGCTCGCCATCCCCGTCGCGATGCTCGCGGGTCTCGTGTCCTTCCTCTCGCCGTGCGTACTGCCTCTGGTCCCCGGATACCTGGGGTTCCTCGGCGGTGCCGTCGCGCCGCGTCCCTCGGGGACGGGCGCAGGATCGACGGACGCCGCCGGCAGTGGCCGCGGACGGCTCGTGCTCGGCGTGCTGTTGTTCATCCTCGGGTTCAGCGTCGTCTTCATCGCGCTGACGGTGCTCGGCGGGACCGCCGGTGTGTTCTTCCTGCGCTGGGGAGATCTGATCACCCGCATCCTCGGCGTCGTGATCATCCTGATGGGACTGGTCTTCCTCGGACTCTTCGGTTTCGCTCAGCGTGAGTTCCGCTTCCACGTCGACTCCAAGTTCGGCGTGATCGGCGCTCCTCTGCTCGGCATCGCGCTCGGCATCGGCTGGGCGCCGTGCATGGGCCCGACCCTCGCCGCGATCGTCGCCCTGTCCTTCAACGCCGGCGACCCCGTGCGTGCCGGATTCCTCGGCCTCGCCTACTCGCTCGGACTCGGCATCCCGTTCCTGCTCGTGGCGCTCGGCTTCGGCTGGGCGACCAAGACCGTCGGGTTCCTCCGCCGCCATATCCGCGTGGTGAACATCATCGGGGGAGTGCTCTTGATCGTGCTGGGCGTGCTGATGGTCACCGGCCTCTGGACCGACATCATGTCGCGAATGACGGCGGTGATCAGCAGTGTCCCGCTCCCCATCTGATGAGAAGAACGCAGACGAGATGACCAAGGCCGCCGTGAACAAGAAGAACAGCGACGCGTCGGATCCGCTGCGCCCCTCGGACCACGTCGACGGAGACGACTCGATCGCTCAGCCGCGCCTGGGCCTGGTCGGATGGCTGCGCTGGGGCTGGCGTCAGCTGACTTCGATGCGCACGGCTCTCGTGCTGCTGCTGGTGCTCGCGATCGCCGCGATTCCCGGGTCGATCTTCCCGCAGCGGATGGCCGACCCCAACGGTGTCACGCAGTGGCAGCGCGACAACCCCGACATCTTCCCGATCCTCGACGGGCTCAAGCTGTTCGACGTCTACCTGTCGCCGTGGTTCTCCGCGATCTACCTGCTGCTGTTCGCCTCGCTCGTCGGCTGCGTCATCCCGCGCATCAAGCACCACGCCAAGGCACTGAAGGCCCGGCCGCCGCGCACCCCCGCTCGTCTGCAGCGACTCGAGGACTACCGTGCCGTGCAGCGCACCGCCACGGAGCCCGAGTCAGCCGCCGCCGCATCGGTCGACATCGCGACCTCGCAGCTGAAGGCGCTCGGGTACCGCGTCGAGCGGTACGACCGCGGCCGCACATTCTCTGTGTCGGCGGAACGCGGCTACTGGCGCGAGACCGGCAACCTGCTCTTCCACCTGGCCCTGGTCGGGGTGCTGATCACGGTCGGCATCGGTGGCGGCTTCTCCTATACGGGGCAGCGTGTGCTGGTCGAGGGCGAGACGTTCGCGAACACCCTGGTCGACTACGACTCGATGAACCGCGGACGCTTCGTCGGCGATGACGCTCTCGCGCCGTACACGATGCGGCTCGACTCCTTCGACGTGAGCTACCAGCCCTTCGGCGAGCCCGGCTCCGGGCAGGCCGGCGACTTCTCGGCCAACGTCACCGTGAAGGAGAACGGCGAGGAGCGCACCGGGTCCGTCAAGGTCAACGAGCCGCTCGGCGTCGCCGACGACAACGTCTTCCTGCTCGGCAACGGCTACGCGCCCACCATCACGGTGCGCAACGCCGACGGCGACGTGGTGTTCACCGGCGCCACCCCGTTCCTGCCGCAGGACACGCAGATGTTCTCCCTGGGGATCATCAAGGTCACAGACGGCATGCCCGAGCAGCTCGGCATCCGTGGACTGTTCTATCCGACGACGGGTGTCCTGGAATCGGGGGCTTTCTTCTCCGCGTATCCCGCCCTCACCAATCCGACACTGACCCTCGATGTGTTCGCGGGCGACCTCGGCATCGACGGCGGTAGTCCGAAGTCCGTCTATGTGCTCGACACGTCTGACCTGACCCAGCTCACCGGGCGCGCGATCGGCAAGGAATCCATCCAGTTGGCTCCCGGCGACACCGCCGACCTGCCCAACGGAATGGGCACCGTGACCTTCGAGGACGATTCGCCGGCCGGTGCGACCGATGCCTCGCAGTCCGTCAAGCGCTTCGCCTCGCTGCAGATCCACCGTGACGATTCGGGTCCCTGGGTGCTCGGCTTCGCGCTGCTCGCGCTCGGCGGTCTCATGCTCGCTCTGTTCGTGCCGCGCCGTCGCATGTGGGTCAAGGCCACGGCGAACCCAGACGGCATCGCACTCGAGTACGCAGGACTCGCGCGCGGCGAAGACCCCACCATCGCAATCGCCCTCGACGACCTGGTCGCCGGCCACGCGCGTCTGCTCGACGCGGCCGGCGGCTCTACCGCTGTCGATGCGGAGGACGCTTCGACAGGCTCAGCGACCCAGGCGACATCCGATACCCCGAAAGTAGACTGACACCATGTTCGACCTCAACGTGATCTCGCCGATCCTGCTGTGGACGGCGATCGCGATCTACGCCGCGGCGTTCGTGGCCTACGCCTTCGATCTCGCGCGTCGTTCGCAGTTGAGCGCCGACTCGCAGACGGTCGCCCAGGCCGAGCTCGTCGGTGCCGGCGTCGGTGCCCGGGGCGCTGCCGCGACGAAGGCCACGGCGGGAACCACGGATGCCGCCCCGCAGCAGTTCGTGATGGCACGCATCGGCACATCGCTGACGGTGCTCGCGTTCCTGTTCCACTTCGCCGCGACCCTCACCCGCGGCATCGCGGCCGGTCGCGTCCCGTGGGCGAACCTCTACGAGTTCGCGATGATCGGCACGCTGCTCATCATCGCCGTCTACCTCATCGTGCTGGTGCGCGTCGATCTGCGGTTCCTCGGCACGTTCATCACGGGTCTCGTGGTGGTGCTGCTCGGACTGGCGGCGACGAACTTCTACATCGACGTCTCGCCGCTCATGGACCCGCTGAAGAGCGTGTGGCTGGTCATCCACGTGTTCGTGGCTTCGCTCGGCACGGCATTCTTCGCTCTCGCCTTCGCGCTGTCGGTCATCCAGCTCATGCAGTCGCGTCGGGAGCGTCGCGTGGCGGAAGGGGCGGAGAAGACCGGCCCCGGCTTCCTGCGCACCTTCCCCGGTTCCGAGCGGCTCGAGAGCATGGCGTACCGCTTCACCATCATCGGGTTCATCCTCTGGACCTTCACCCTGATCGCCGGATCCATCTGGGCGTACTACGCGTGGAGCCGCTTCTGGGGCTTCGACGTCAAGGAGACCTGGACCTTCGTGATCTGGGTGCTCTATGCCGGCTACATCCACGCACGAGCGACCCGCGGATGGCGCGGGAACCCTTCGGCGTGGTTGGCCATCGTCGGCTTCGCGGCCGTCATGTTCAACTTCACGATCGTCAACGTCTTCTTCAAGGGACTGCACGCCTACTCCGGCCTCTCCTGACCTCGCGATCAGGGTGGTTCTCCCTGCCGATACGCGGAGGTATGCTCATCGCGGGGGAGGCACTGTGAACGGGAGGACTGATCCGTGACCATCGAGATCGGAATCATCGAAGACCATCCTGCGATGCTGCTCGGCACCGTCGCGATCCTCCATCAGAGCGAGGACATCCGCGTGGTCGCTCATGGGACGACGGCGGCGGCTGTCGTGCGACACGGCGGTCCGCTGCACGTGGTCCTGCTCGATCTGTCACTCGCCGACGGCACCGGCCCCGCCGAGAACATTCGGGTGCTGGCGCCCGTGGGCGCGCCGATCATCGCCTACACGTCCGGCGAGCGGCCGCACCTGATCCGCGAGGCCGCGCGCGCCGGCGCCTCCGGGATGATCCGCAAGTCCGATCGGATCGACCTGATCGCCGATGCGGTGCGCCGTGCCGCCCGCGGCGAGATCGTCGCCAGTGCCGACTGGGCTGCTGCGCTCGAATCCGATCGCGAGTTCGTGTCGGCACAGCTGAGCCCCCGCGAATCGGAAGTGCTGTCGCTGTATGCCTCCGGAGAGACCGCGAAACAGGTCGCCCAGCTGCTGTACCTGTCGCCGGAGACGATCATCGATCATGTGCGCCGCATCCGCGCAAAGTACGCAGCGGTCGATCGTGCGGCACCGACCAAGGTCGATCTCTTCCGCCGCGCCGTGGAGGACGGGCTCGTCTCTCCGGAGCGCTGAGCCAGAGCGCAGCGAGGGCTCGATGAGGTCTCAGGCGCTGCCAGGTCTCAGCCGCTGAACGGCCAGATCAGCGGCACGTAGAACACCGCGACCGCGAAGAACAGCAGCGTGAGCGGCAGGCCGAGTCGCGCATAGTCGCCGAACCGGTAGCCGCCCGGCTCCATGACCAGGAGATTCGCGGGAGTCGCCACCGGTGTGAGGAATGCGGCGGCACCGGCGACCGTCAGCGCCATCAGGAACGGGAGCACCGAGGCGTCCATCGCGCTCGCCAGCGCGACGGCGACCGGCGCCACGATCAGCACGGTGGCCGTGTTGCTGATGAGCTGGCCCAGCACGAGCGTGATCACGACGATCACAGCCACGGCGGCCTGCGGTCCGGTGTCCCCCAACCACGTGCGCAGGGTCTCGGCGATCAGCGTCGCAGCGCCGGTCTCCTGGAAAGCCGTCGACAGCGGGATCATGCCGGCGACCAGGATCACGGTGGTCCAGGAGATCGCGCGGTAGGCCCGCGCGATCGGCACCACCCCGGTCAGGATCAGCGACCCGGCAGCCAGGAGCCCGGCGATCGCGGCCGGAACGATGCCGGTGGCGAGCAGGACGATCATGGCGAGCAGGATGACGGCCGTGCGTTTCGCACCAGCGCCGAGCGGGACGGACCGACGCAGCGTGAGCGGCGCATCGACGACCAGGACCTCGTCACGCTGAGCGGTGTGGCGCTGCAGGTCGTCCCAGGGACCATCGAGCAGCAGTGCATCGCCCACGCGAAGCCTGTCGCCGGCGCTGTCGAGCGATTCGCCTCCGCGCCGCACGCCGAGCACCACGAGATCGCCACTCGGGGTGCACATGCCAGCGAAGACATGCAGCCCGATCAGTGAGGAACGCGGAGGCACGATCACCTCTGCCACGCCCCTCGTCGCCGACATCAGCGGACGGTCACTGGTGATCTCGTAGTCCGACCGCAGCGTGCGGGCGAGCTTCTCGAGATCGACCGGTGCCGACGCCGCGGCTCGTGAGGGGAGCAGGCGCGAGCCGAAGAGCAGGATGATCGCGAGCGTGCCGACCACCAGTGGGAGGCCGACCAGCGCGAACTCGAAGAAGCCGAAGGCGCGTCCGCCGTTGTCAGCGGACACCTCGGAGACGATGATGTTCACCGGCGTGCCCGTGAGCGCGAGCATCGACCCCGCATGCGCAGAGAATGCGAGCGGCATCAGCATCTGCGAAGGCGCGATACCCGCGCGAGCTGCGACGACGACGACCAGGGGCAGGAGCGCGGCGACAGCGCCGTTCAAGCTGATGACTGCCGTGAGGACGGCCGTGAGCAGACCGATCGTGACCAACAGGCGACTGCGGTTCGTGCCGGTACGGGCGATCACCTCTTGCCCTGCCCAGGCGACGATGCCGGTGGACTCCAGAGCTTCGCTCACCACGAACAGAGCGGCGATGAAGAGCACGGTGGGGTCGCCGAAGCCTGCCAGCGCGCTGTTCAGATCGAGCACGCCGAAGAGGTAGAGGGCGACGGACACGCCGACGGCGACGACGCCGAGGGGAATGCGATTCGACACGAACGCGATCACCGCGCACAGCAGAATGATGAGCGTCGTCACGATCGGGTCCATAGGGCTGACCATAAACGGCGGTGAGCGACCCGGCATCCCCCAATACTGGGGGGGTCAGGTTCGGGTCACTCACGCCAGGATGGAATCATGCCTGCCGAGAAGGAACTGAGCACCCCCGGTGCCGAGAGCAAGGGGTTCCTGAACTGGATCGAGAAGGTCGGCAACAAGGTGCCCGACCCCACGATCATGTTCGTCTACCTGATCGGACTGATCGCCGTGCTCTCCGCGATCCTGTCGTGGGTCGGGGTGTCGGTGACCGACGAGGTGGTCACCCCGGTGCCGCGCGACGAGTTCTCTCAGATCAACGAGCACCTCGGCGGCACGTGGAGCATCTACGATTCGGTCACGGGCGAGCCGGCGGAGGTTCCCGACTACATCGTGGAGAAGCGCACGTTCGACGTGCGCAACCTGCTCTCGGTCGAAGGCGTGCGCTTCTTCTTCACGTCGTTCGTTGACAACTTCGCCGGCTTCGGGGTGGTGGCCGTCGTGCTGATCGCGATGGCGGGTGTCGGCGTCGCCGAGCACGCCGGACTCATGGGGGCGCTCATCCGCCGCGTCGTCAAGGTCGCACCGCGACGCTGGCTGGCATTCATCCTGATCTTCGTCGGGGTGCTCTCGTCGGTGGCGACCGATGCCGGATATCTGATCCTCGTCCCGCTCGCGGCGGCGGCGTTCCTCACGGTCGGGCGGAATCCGCTCGCCGGACTGGCTGCGGCGTTCGCGGGTGTCGGGGCAGCGTTCGGTGCCAACCTGCTGATCACCCCGAGCGACAGCATGCTCACCGAGATCACGAACGAGGTGCTCACCTCCGCCGGGATGGAGCCGATCGAGGTCACGCAGAACTTCTACTTCGGGATCGTGTCGTCGATCCTTCTCGCGGTTGTCGCGCTGCTGGTGACGGTGTTCATCACCGAGAAGCGATTGGGCGCGTACGACCGCAGCGGGCTCACCATCGCGGATGAGACCGAGAACATCGACCATGATGCCGAGGCGCGCGGCCTGCGGTTCTCGTTCTGGGCGCTGCTGGGCTACGTCGCCCTGATCGCGCTGCTCACGGCTCCTCCCGGTGCGCCGCTGCGTGACCCGGAGACCGGAGCGATCATCGGCACCACGCCGTTCATGGCGAGCCTGGTGTTCATCATCTCGCTGGCGTTCCTCGTGTGCGGCCTCGCGTACGGTGCCGGAGCGCGCACCCTTCGCGGTGGTTCCGCTGCGGTCGGAGCGATCGCGAAGACGTTCGCGAGCCTGGGCGGGCTGCTGGTGATGTTCCTGATGATCGCCCAGTTCATCGCCCTGTTCAACTGGACGAACCTGCCGACGGTGGCGGCAGTGTCGGCCGCGGAGCTGCTGCAGCAGGCCAACGTGCCGGCGATCGTGCTGCTGCTCGCGTTCATCCTCGTGATCGTGATCCTCGACTTCATCCTGCCGGGGCTGGTGCCCAAGTGGGTGATCTTCGCGCCGGTCTTCATCCCGATCTTCGCTTCGCTCGATGTGGCACCGCAGACGCTGCTCGCCGCCTACCGGGTCGGCGATTCGCCGGTCAACGTACTGACGCCGCTGATGGTCTATCTGCCCTTCATGGTCACCGTCGCCCAGCGCTACAAGAAGGATGCGGGCATCGGCACGATCATCGCCCTGATGATCCCGTACGCGATGTGGATGCTGATCTCCTGGGTCGCGCTCTACGTGGTCTGGTTCCTGCTCGGCATCCCGTGGGGACCCGGCTCCCCGGTCGACATGGTCGGCTGACCGCCACCGTCACCTCGCAGCAGCCACCGACGCAGCACGACGCATCCCGAGATCCCCCGCACCGAAGGAACCGACCATGGACCGCAGACCGAACAAGATCATCCCCGCCGACCTGCCGACCGTTCCCGGACTCGATGCCCTCGACGCCACGCGCATCGAGGTCGCCGAGGTCCCCGCCGATGCGCAGGCGATCGGCATCGGTGTCTACGCTGACGGCGACGTGCCCGCCGAGGTCGGGTTCGACCGCGCGGCGCTCGAGCATGCCGGGTTCACGGCGAAACCCGGCAGTGTGCTGACCGTGCCGCGCGCCGGGCAACCCGATCTCGTCGTGATCGGTCTCGGCGTGCGGGGCGACCTCACCGCCGATGTGTTGCGCGACGCTGCGGCGGCGCTCATGCGGGGCGCTTCCCGTCACGCGCGCCTGGGGCTGCGCATCGACGATCTCGCGGGTGTCGATCTCGCGATCGCCATCCGGGCGCTGGCCGAGGGGGCGCTGCTCGCCCGCTACCGCTACACGGTGCTGAACAGCACGACGAAGCACGTCGCCCTTGCCGCGCTGACCCTCGATCTCCCCGGTTACGGCGAGCTCGAAGGGCCTGTTGCCGAGGCGTTCGTCGGAGCCCGTGCGGCAGTGGTCGCACGCGACCTCGCCAACACCCCGCCCGGTCACCTCACCGCGGTCAACATGGGCGAGATCGCCCAGTCGCTGGGGGAGCGCTTCGGCTTCGCCGTCGAACTGTTCGACAAGGAGGCGCTGATCGAACTCGGCTGCGGCGGACTCCTCGGCGTGAACCAGGGATCGACCGAAGAGCCGCGCATGATCAAGCTGACGTACGCACCGACGGGTGAGAGCAGCGGCCACCTGGGCCTGGTCGGCAAGGGCATCATGTACGACTCCGGTGGCATCAGCCTCAAGCCGAGCGATCCGATGCATCTGCTGATGAAGATGGATATGGGCGGTGCGGCCGCCGTGCTCGGAGCGTTCACCGGACTGCGCGACGCCGGTACGACGGCGACGGTCTCCGGCTGGCTCATGTGCACCGACAACATGCCATCGGGCACCTCGTACAAGCTCGGCGATGTGCTCACCGCGCGCGGCGGGACCACCATCGAGGTGAAGAACACCGACGCCGAGGGGCGCCTCGTGATGAGCGACGCTCTCGTGCTCGCGAACGAGGACGGGGTCGACGCGATCATCGACATCGCCACGCTGACCGGTGCCGCCCTGGTGTCGCTCGGATCCGCGCGGGCTCCCGTGTTCGGCAACGACCAGCCCACGGTCGATCTGGTCACCGCGGCTGCTGCTGCGGTCGACGAGCAGGTCTGGCAGCTGCCGCTGGAGCAGAAGTACCGCCCGCAGCTCGACTCGGAGATCGCCGACATCGCGAACCTCGGCGGCCCGTTCGCTGGTGCCACGACGGCGGCGCTGTTCCTCGAGCACTTCGTCGGGACGACCCCCTGGGCGCACCTCGACATCGCCGGGACCATGCAGACCGAGAAGGACGACGCGTGGCGCACCGCCGGAGCGACCGGGTTCGGAGCCCGGATCCTGCTCGAGGTCGCACGCCGGTTCGCTCCGGCTTCCTGAACCCCCACACAGAACGAGGAGTGCCATGGCTTCATGGACGTATGTCGGACCGCTCAACTTCGCGGTGTTCGCGGTTCCCTTCGGCGTCGATCTCACGGTCGTCATCAAGGAACTGGAGACGCTCCAGCGCGCACATTCGATCGAAGTGCTCGACATCGAGCTGATCGCCGGAACGGCGGATGGCGGTGTGCGGCGGGAGACGTTCGAGAACGCCTCCGCTGATGCGGCCGAGACGGATCTGCTCGACGACGAAGACCTGGCCGAGATCGGTCGAGAGCTCGCCGCTGGAGAACGCGCACTGGTTGTGGTCTACGAGGACCGCAGCCTCGCCGGGGTCGCTGGTCTGATCGGCGGACTCGGCGGCCGCAACATCTGGTCGGGCGGGATCGACGCCGCCGATCTCGATGACGATTCCGCACCGCAGGAAGGAGCAGGAGCATGAGCCTGTTGAGGACGGCTGCACGAGCTTCCGTGGCCACACGTGTCGTAGGGAACGTCCAGCGCCGCCAGCGCCAGCAGTGGGCCGCGCAGGATGCCGCACAGGCGGCAGCATCGGTTCCCCCGCCCTCGGCGCCTGCGCCTGCAGCCACTGTGCCTGCAGTCGACACGCAGCAGCTGATCGCCCAGCTGCAGCAGCTCGGACAACTGCGTGATGCCGGCGTGCTGACCGAGGCGGAGTTCACAGCCCAGAAGCAGCGTCTTCTCGGGTCCTGACGGAGGCATCACAGACTCGGATGCCGCAGTCGCGGCATCCGTCATTGAAGGCCGCTCCGGCGGCAAGGGGAGTAACAGCATGTCTTTCTGGTCAACCATCGTCGACGCCATCTGGTGGTTCCTCACGATCTTCGTGTTCATCGCGTACTTGATGGCGTTGTTCTCGATCATCAGCGACCTGTTCCGCGACCGTGCGCTCAACGGTTTCGCCAAGGCGGTGTGGCTGCTGTTCCTGGTGTTCCTGCCGTTCCTCACCGCGCTGGTCTACCTGATCGCGCGCGGCAAGGGGATGGGTGAGCGCTCGGCGCAGCAGGCGGCGGCCGCTCAGCATCAGGCTGAGGACTACGTGCGTTCGATCGCCGGCTCGGCGGCGACACCGACCGATGAGATCGAGCGGGCCAAGCGCCTGCTCGATGCGGGCGCCATCAGCGACAGCGAGTTCGCCGCGTTGAAGCAGGCGGCGCTGGCCCGCGTCACGGTATGACCCGAGCGCCGGAGGAGGGGTCGAGCCGATGAGGCACGATCCTTCCCGCGCGGTGCCCAGCGGCGCGGAGCCCCTGCCTTCTGGTGGGGGCGCCGCGCCGTCCGGCGCCGCGCGGATCAGCACGCTCGCCACGTCGGCCGAGGGCGTCTACGGGCTCATCATCGTGGCGGGCATGATCGTGGTCAGCCGCAATCTCACGGCCAGCTCCGGTGAGGCGCTGCTGTCGGTGATCGCCACGTTGCTGGTGTTCTTCGCGGCGCACGTGTACGCGTCCGCCGTCTCGTGGATGGCAGATCACCCGGAGCGCGACGGCGGGATCCGCGCAGCGATCAGGCACGGGCTCCACGAATCGGTCGGTCTGTTGGGGCTCGCCGCCGTGCCCGTCCTGATCCTCTTCCTCGGCTTCGCCGGGTTGCTGCACGACGGATTCGCCGTGTGGATGGCACTCGGCGCCGACGTCCTGCTGCTCGCCGTCGTCGGCTGGGTGATCGCCGGGGCACGCACCAGGAGCGTGTGGGCGCGGCTGGGCGGGGCGCTGGTCACGGCATCGTTCGGCGGTATCCTGATCGCGCTCAAAGCACTCATCCACCATTGACCGGAACACGACCATCGACACTCCCTCCGCTGCCGACGCGCTGACCGACTCCCCGAACCTCTCTCGCCGCTGGTGGCACCTCGATCCCGGGGGTGCGCTGGGCGGACTCGGGGTCGCCGTGCTCTCGGTGACGCCGTCGCTGCTGCCGCGAACCGCTCTGTTCCAGGGCGTGGTCACCGCCGTTGCGTTCGCCGTCGGGTACCTGATCGGTGTCGCGGTGTGGCGTGCCCTGCGCTCGCTGGTGCACCGCCGGCCCGGCCCCGCCCTGCGCCGTGCGCTGTGGATCGCGTATGCCGCGCTCTGGCTCGCCGCGGTCGCCGCGCTGTCGGTGCTGGCGCTGTCGTGGCAGAACGAGGTGCGGGCCCTGGTCGAGATGCCACCATTGGGTGGCGCGGACCTCGCCTCCTTCCTGGTCGGTTTCGTGCCGGTCGCGGTGCTGTCGCTCGCGATCGGCAAAGCGAACCGGCGGCTCTTCCTCGCCCTTCGGCGCAAGAGCGGGACGCCGCTGGCGATACTCGGGACCGTGACCGTCGTCGTCGCCGGTACGGCAGGCGTCGCGCTCGCCGCGATGATCGCGGTCGACACCGTCTACGCGGGGCTCAACGCGGCGCCCGAAGCGGATCTCGAGGAGCCGAGCTCGACGTTCCGTTCGGCCGGTCCGGAGTCGGCGATCGACTGGCAGGACCTCGGGAGGCACGGGGCGGCGTTCGTCGGAGGGGGACCGACAGCCGAAGACATCGCGGCGCTCACCGATGTGCCTGCGACAGAGCCGATCCGCGTGTACGCCGGACTGGCATCCGCCGACACCGTCGAGGAGCGCGCCCGGCTGGTCGTCACGGAACTCGAGCGCACCGGTGCCTTCGAGCGTGAAGTGCTCGTGGTCGCGACCACGACCGGATCGGGGTGGCTCGAGGCGCAGACGGTCGACTCGATCGAGTACCTGCACGCGGGCGACACGGCCATCGCGGCTCTCCAGTACGCCTACACTCCGAGCTGGGTGTCGTTCCTGTTCGATCCCGACGCTCCGGTCGAGGCGGCTCGTGTGCTGTTCGACGCGGTGGAGGAACGATGGCTGCAGCTGCCGGCCGACGATAGACCCCAGCTGATCAGCTACGGACTCAGCCTCGGGGCGCATGGCAGCCAAGCGGTGTTCGACGACGTCGACGCGGTGCGCGAGCGGACGGATGGCGCGATGTTCGTGGGGAGTCCGGCAGGATCGACGCTGTGGCGGTCGCTGCAGGACGCACGGGACCCCGGGAGTCCGGTGTGGAGGCCCGTGCTCGACGAGGGGCGTGAGGTGCGCTGGATGTCGCGCGACGGCGATCAGCGCCTGCTCGATGGGCCGTGGGGGCAGCCGCGCGTGCTGTACCTGCAGCATGCGACGGACCCGGTGACGTGGCTGTCGCCGGAGCTGCTGTGGAGTGCCCCCGAGTGGTTGGACCAGGAGCAGCGTGGCGATGACGTCAGCCCGTCGATGCGGTGGATCCCGGTGGTCACGGCCGTGCAGGTGGGCATCGACATGCTCGGCGGAGAGGCCGTGCCCGCGCGTCACGGACACAACTTCGGCGACGTCGTCACCTCGGGGTGGCGCGAGGTCACCGGTGATGCCGGGCTCGACGAGGGGGCGATCGACGCCATCCGTACCGAGATCGAAAGCTACGCGCCGATTCAGCCGTTCCAGGAGTGAGGGACAGCTGACGGCTAGGGGCGGCCGAGGGGGATGACCTCTGCATGCTCGATGCCGTCCTGGTACCAGACGAGTTCGGCTTCGGTGATGATCTCGGTCGGCAGCGCAGGGAGGGGGCGGCGCGCGGCGCGGTCGAGTTCGTCCCAGGCATTCGCATCGAGGGTCTTGCCGTAGACGACCGAGAGGTGAAAGGTCCAGTCCTCCAGATCGAGCTCGCCGAGTCGCAGGAAGTCCGTGTGGACGAGAAGATCGGTCAGCGCCGCGTACGCGGAGACGAGTGTGTCGGTGCGAGCGAGGCGCAGGATCACGATCTGCCAGGGACCGGCGAACGTGTCCACCGCGTCGGCGGACACGGTGATCGGATGCTGTCGCTCCGCCCATGTCCGGATGACCGCGGTCAGCTCCTCCAGACGGCCCGACTCTGCGAATCCGCGCAGGGTGACGTGCCCGGTGTGCGGGAAGGTGACGGAGGTGTCCAGCGCCGCGAGGGTCTCCCGCTGGAGCGCCTGGTACTCCGCGGCGACCGCGCCGGTCGGGCGCAGCACGAGGTACTGCTGTCCTTCCAGCGAGGTGAGCTGGGCGGGTGAGGCCATGAACGGTCGACGCATGAGTCGAGCGTACGGTGCGTCCCCGGCGGCGTGCGTAACTTCGGACCGGAGACGGGACACGCCGCCCGCCCGCCGGGGCTGGCGGGCGGCGTGTCGGCGGTGATCTCCGAAGTTGTGCACGCGGCGCGAGCGGATCAGGCCGTCGCCAGCACCGCCTTGGTGGAGGTGGTGCGACGCACGGCGACCACGAGTGTCGTGGCGACCAGCGAGAGCACGCCCCAGACGACCAGCGCGGCGACCGCGCTGCCGCTTCCCGCGATGAGCCCGGCGAACGCGGGTGCCGTGGGCAGCGCGGCACCGAGTCCGGCGAGCCACCCTGGCACGGTCGAGATCAGTCCGGTCGCGACCGCCAGCACTCCGACGAGGGCGCTGATCCAGCGGCCGATCCCGCCGAACAGGGCGACCAGGGCCTGGTTCACGGCGGCGAATGCGATTCCGGCGACGACCGCAGTGCCGGCGAACGCCCACCAGGCGGCCGCATCGTACGCGGCCACGAACTGCACGATGAGCGCGACCAGGAGTCCCTGACCGGCCCCGATCAGTGCGGCGGGGGCGAATGCGCGCAGGGCGAGCGAGGCCGAGGAGCGGCGCGACGTGAGGGTGCGTGCCGTGTGGGCGCGCATCACGATGAACGAGGCCAGGCCCCCGAACCACAGCACCACGGCGGCGAGCAGCGGAATGGCGGTCGGCCCGAAGATCGTGTTCATCGAGGAGTTCGTCGTCACCGGGTCGGCGATCACCGAGGCGAGCGAGGTCGACTCGGAGTCGCTGAACGAGGGGAGGGACTCGGATGCCGTGCGCAGGCCACCGGCGAGGTCGCCGGTGCCTGTGGCGAGGGTGTCGAGTCCGGTCGCGAGCTCGGTCGTGCCGTCCGCGAGGGCGGTCGCCCCGTCGGCGAGCTGCGTCGCGCCGCTGGAGAGCGCACGCGCGCCGGCCGCGGACTGATCGATGCCCTGGCTCGCGAGCTGGTTCAGGCCGCCGGCGAGCTGGGTGGCTCCGGCGCCTGCCTGGCTGAGCTGGCCGGAGAGCTCCGCGGTGGCTGCCGCGTCGAACTGCTTCAGACCGGCGGCGGTGCCTGCGGCGGCTCCCGCTGCCTGCGCAGCCGGAAGCTTGAGCCCCTTGGCCGTGGCAGCGGCGGCTTCCAGGTCGGTGCAGAGTGCGGGTGTGACGGCGGAATCGCAGTCGGCGACGAGCTCGTCCAGCTGGGTCGACAGCCCGGATACGCCTTGCTGCACACCTGCCGTCAGCTGGGTTGTGCCGTTCGCCCCGGCGTACAGCTCATCCGGAACCAGTCCGTTCTGCTGCAGGGTCGCCCCGCCCTGGGTGAGCCCCGCACCGATCGTCCCCGCGCCCTGTGCGGCATCACGGGTGTTCGACGAGATCGTGTCGAGTCCGGCGGCCAGCGACGACGCCCCGGAGCCGAGCTCGCTCGCGCCCGACGCCAGCTTGGTGGCGCCGTCGGGGATCTCGGCCGCACCGTCGGCGGCATCCCGCGCACCGCCGGCGAGCTTCACGGCACCGTCCGCCGCGTCTCCGATCTGGTCGCCGATCGTGGTGAAGCCGACCAACACGTTCTCCATGGTCGCCTCCGACAGCATGGTGCCGAGAGTGGAGGCGGCGACGGTCGCGATCTGACCGGTGATGAGGTCGTCGGCGACGAGGCCGTCGTCGGGAGTCGTGACCTTGATGGTCGCCTGCTCGGCCTTCCCGCCTCCGTCGGCGATGGCCTGGCCGGCGGAGGTCGCCGCGGCGGAGAACTCCTCCGGGATCGTGATGACGGCCTGGTACGAGCCGTCGGCCAGTCCGTCGGCCGCATCCTCCTCGTTCGAGATCACCCAGGTGAGGTTCGAGTCGAGATCGTCGGAGCCCTCCACGAGTCCGGACGCGAGCTGGCGCCCGAGCGGGGTGACCTGACCGTCGATGGTCACCGGATCGTCGAGGTTGACGATCGCGGCGGTCATCGAGTCCAGACGCTCGGTCGGGTTCTGCAGCGCAGCGACGAGGATGCCGCCGACGGCAGCCGGGAGCAGCAGCACACCGAGGATGGTGAGCCAGGTGATCGGCTTGCGGGAGCGGGCGCGCTCGATGGAGAGGGTCATGCGGTCACCTCGGTGGATTCTTCAGCTGCCCGGCGGGGCATCCGTGTGTCGATGATGTCGGCGGTCGGCCAGCCGGCCTCCGCGAGGATGGTGCGCGCGATTCCGGCATCGGATGCGGTGGCGAACACGGCGAGCGGACGAGCGGCTGCGGCATCCCGGAGCATCGCGGTGGCCTGATCCCGCTGGCCTCCGGCGAGACGGTCGATGCCGTCCACCACCACCAGCTCGGAGGTGCCGCGCAATGCCTCGGCGAGGTCGAGCAGAGCGGCGTCCGCATCGTCGACGAGCACGCAGCCGACATGGGCCCTGACCCAGGCTGCGCGGCCGGGGAGCAGATGTCCCACGACGCGGAGCCGACCGGAGTCGGCCGGCACCCGGCCGGCGATCGCGAGAGCCAGCGCCCGTCGCACGCGGCGGTCGCTTCCCGTGGCGATGAGCGCGCCGCCGGACTGCACACGCAGCGAGACGCCATCGAGCAGGGGAGCGTCGGCGCTGAGGGTCAGGTCGTCGGCGGCGACGACGGACTCGTCGCCGGGCCACGCGGCCAGGTGCCGCTCGCGCTCGACAGCCTCCCCCTCGATGTCGACGCTCGGCAGGATCTTCTCCAGCCAGGCCGGGATCTCCCACGCGCGCTCGCCGAGGATCGCCATGAGCGCGGGGATCAGCGTCATCCGCACCAGGAAGGCGTCGATCGCGATTCCGGCAGCGAGGCCGAGTGCGATGGGTTTGAGCGAGGAATCTCCCTCGGGAACGAACGCGACGAACACCGCGAACATGATGAGTCCGGCTGCGGTGACGACCTTCGCCGAGCCCGTGAATCCGCTGCGCACCGTGCGCAGAGCGGCGGCGCGACGGGTCGCCCGGTCAGGGCTCTTCGAGTCGGGATCGTGCACGAAGTCCTCACGCATGCGGGACACCAGGAACACCTGGTAGTCCATCGCGAGGCCGAACAGCACGCCCATCAGGATGATCGGCATGAAGCTGATGATGGGGCCGACCTTGGCCACGTGCAGCAGATCGGCGAACCAGCCCCACTCGAACACCGCGCCCACGACGCCGAAGGCGGCGACGATCGAGAGCAGGTATCCAGCCGCGGCGGTGATCGGCACCCAGATCGAGCGGAACACGATGGTGAGCAGGATCAGCGACAGCCCGATCACGAAGATGCCGAACGGCAGCAGCGCGTTGCCGAGCTGGTCGGAGATGTCGATGCCGACGGCCGTGAAGCCGGTGACCTTCAGATCGATCCCGAACTCCTCGAGCCACTCGTCGTGGTGGGAGCGCAGCTCGCGCACGAGATCGGCGGTCGCCGGGTCATCCGGCGCGGTCTCCGGGATGATCTGCACGATGCCGGTGTCGGCGGTCTCGTTCGGAGTCGAGAGAGCGACCTCCTTGACGCCGGGGACCTTGGCCACGGCATCTCCGAGATCCTCCATCAGCGTGAGGGGATCGGTGGAGGTGACGATCGTGCCGGTCAGGATCATCGGACCGTTGAACCCGGGTCCGAACTGTTCGCCGACGAGGTCGTAGCTCTGGCGGGCTTCCGAGTCCTTCGGCAGTACTCCGGCGTTCGGCAGGGCGAGGTTCAGGCTCAGCGCGGGGATCGCCACGATCCCCAGCCCGATGACGACGGCGAGGGAGGCCAGCACGGGGCGCTTGGTGACGCCGCGGACCCAGCGGTCGCTGCCCTTCGACGGGCTCAGGGACCGATCTGCGTCTTCGGATTCCTCGGACTCCTGACCCCGCTCCGACTTCTTCGCCTTCGACGCCTTTTTCGGGCGGCCGACGACCTTGCCCTTCATGAAGCCCAGCAGAGCAGGGGTGAGGGTGACGGCGATGGCGACGGCGACCGCGACGGCTGCGGACGCCGCGATGCCCATGGTCGTGAGGAACGGGATGCCCGCGAAGCCGAGGCCGATCAGCGCGATGAGCACCGTGACGCCGGCGAACACGACCGCGGAGCCGGCTGTGCCGACCGCGCGCGAAGCGGATTCCTCGGGGTCGACGCCTTCTCGGACCTGGTCCTGATGTCGCGCCATGATGAACAGCGCGTAGTCGATGCCCACGGCGAGCCCCAGCATGAGGGCCAGCAACGGCGTGGTCGACGACACCGTCGCGAATGCGGTGGCCGCGAAGATGCCGGCCATCGAGATGCCGACGCCGAGGATCGCGGTCAACAGTGGAAGCCCGGCGACCACGAACGAGCGGAAGGTCACGATCAGCACGAGCAGCGCGATCAGCAGGCCGACCGCCTCGGTGAGGGTCACGCCGGGGATCGAGATCGCGAACAGGTCGCCGCCGAGAGACGTCTGGGACCCGTCCGGCAGCTCGGCCGAGAGGTCGCTGACGACCGCTCGTAGGGAGTCCTTGGTCGCCTCGGAGACATCGGTCGACTCTCCGTCGAACTGCACCCGCACGATCGCGGCGGTATCGTCGTCGTTGATCATGCCGCTGACCATCTCATCGTACGGCGATGTGGCGGCGAGGACCTCGTCGAGGTCGCCGAGCTCCGAGACGGCATCCTCGATGTGCTCGCGGTAGTCGTCATCCGTGATCTTGTCGCCGTCGGCTGCCACCACGATGAACTGCGCATTCGTGCCGCTCACCTGGGGGAATGAGCGGGAGAGCTGCTCGAGCCCTGCCTGCGATTCGGTTCCGGGGATGGAGAACGAGTTGTCGGTTCCCGCGCCGAGGACGAGAGCTCCCGCTCCCGCGATGCCGAGCGCGAGGAGCCAGGAGACGAGAACCCGCCACGGGTGCCGGAAGGACCAGCGGCCGAGCGAGGACAGGAATGTGGACACGCGTTCCTCCGAGGGATGCCAAGTAGATACACAGGTGTATCCAATACATAGATGTATCGTAAGGTGACCCGCGCGGTGGAATCTGTGTGCGGGGTGTGAATCATGCGAGAGTGAAGGGCCAGGAGGTTTCGATGACGACACCCGCAACCCGCAGCCGAGAGAACACGCGCGCGCGGCTGCTCGAAGCGGCCGCACAGGTCTTCGCCGAGGTCGGCCTCGACGGCGCATCGGTCGAAGCCGTCTGCGAGCGAGCCGGGTTCACGCGCGGCGCCTTCTACTCGAATTTCGAGTCCAAGGACGAGTTGTTCCTGACCCTCACCGCGAGCGTCGCCGATGTGCGTGTGAGCGCGGTGCGCACGCGCGTGGAGGAGATGACCGCCGAGGGGGCACTGGCGGAGGGCTGCGATCCGATCGAACTCGTGCAGCGGGTCATGGAGCTCGGCGGCGACGACCGTCTCGGGGTCATGCTGATGAGTGAGATCCGCATCCGCGCCCTGCGTGACGCGGATTTCGGTGCCGCCTATCTCGCGCAGGAGAACGAGATGGTCGCGAGCGTCGCTCAGATCGTCGACGACATCGTGGTGGCCGGAGCTCTGCGGCTGCGCCTCCCGGCCGACGCAGCGGCCCGCATGCTCATGATCCTCTGGGAGGGCATGACCGTGCGCGGAGCGATGGCCGGCCAGGACGACGAGCGGCTTCGCCACTTTGGCAGCGAGGAGCTCGCGCGTCTCGTGGATCTGCTCATCGAGCCCTAGGCGTATCGAGCGGTAGCGAAGCGGCGGATCAGCTCAGCGGTCGACGGCCTGCGGATCCGGTCGGGAGGGCAAGAGCGACAGCAGTACGGCGACCCCGAGCATCGCGGTCGTCGCGAGGAATGTCGTGCGCAGGGCGGCCATGAGGGCATCCGCTGACGCGGTGTCGATCTCGGTGGCCCCCGCCGTCGAGGCGAAGAGCGCGGCCAGAACCGAGGCGCCGGTGACAAGCCCGAGGTTGCGCGAGAGTCCGAGCAGTCCCGATGTCACCCCGCGACGCTCGGGCGGAGTCGCGCCGAGCACGCCGGTGTTGTTGGCCGCGAGGAAGAGCTGGTATCCCGGGGCCAGCAGCACGGTTCCGGTGATGTAGCCGGGGAGCCCCCACACGGTGGGCAGCAGCGCGAGTGCGAGGGAGCCGGCGATCATCGCCGTGAGTCCGACCGCGGTCATGCCGCGGGCGCCGAATCGGTCGACGGCTCGTCCGGCCAGTACCCCGCTCAGGATCGAGGCCACGGGGCCCGCCGCCATGGTCGCGCCGATCGCGGCCGGGGGCAGGTGCAGCGCCCCGGCGAGGAAGAACGGGCCGACGACCAGGGTGCTCATCATGACGGTGCCCACGATCAGGTTGAGGACCGCTCCGAGGGAGACGGCGCGCACCTTGAGCAGGGAGAGCGGCAGGATCGGGTGCGACGCGCGACTCTCCCGGACGGCGAAGAGTGCGACCATCGCTGTGGCACCGGCGAGCAGGAGAGCGGAAGGCCAGGAGTCGGCGGTTCCCGGATCGGTCACCCCGAGCGTGTACAGCGCGACGGCGGCGGTGAGCAGCAGGACTCCCGCGACGTCGAACCGGCCCCTGGGGTGTGCGGCGCGCGGGGGCTCTCCCTCCGACCGGCCGATCAAGAGCGCGGCGAGCAGTCCGAGCGGGGCCATGACGGCGAAGATCGCCGGCCACCCTGCAACGGTGATCAGAAGACCGCCGAGCGCGGGGCCGGAGGCGGTGCCGACCGCGGCGGTCGTGCCGAGCAGCCCCATGATCGCGCCGAGGCGCTCAGGGGGCACCGTGTCGCGAGCGCGCGCGAGTGGCAGGGCCATCATCACGGCGGCGCCGATGCCCTGCAGTGCCCTGGCGGCGACCAGCATCCCCAGCGTCGGGGCGATCGCGCACAGGACGGCGGCGGCGCTGAACACCGCGATCCCCCCGAGCAGGACTGTCCGACGTCCGAGCAGGTCGCCGAGATGTCCGACCGTGAGGCTCGTCGCCGTCATCGCCAGCAGATAGGCCAGGGCGACCCACTGCGTCTGGGCGAACGTGCCTCCCAGGTCGACCGCGATCGTCGGCAGCGCGACGTTCGCCGCACTGGTTCCCAGTGAGGCGACCAGGACGCTGAGGGCGAGTGCGCCGACTCCTGTGCGCACGAGGGAAGGGCTGGGCGGGGCTTCGGTCATGCTCAGAGCCTCGTCGCGCCGGTGCTCATTCGGCAACTCATGTTGCCGAAACCGGGATGATGTGCTGGAGTTGCCGCGTGGATGAGACGGAAACGGCTGTGCAACTGGATCCGACCTTGGAGCGGATAGGGCCGCGGCTGCAGGCTCTGCGTCTGCGCCGGGGTGTGACTCTCGCCGAGGTCGCGGCCAGCACCGGGATCTCGAAGAGCACACTCTCCCGATTGGAGACCGGACAGCGGCGCGCGAGTCTCGAACTCCTGTTGCCGTTGGCCCGCGAGTACCGGGTGTCGCTGGACGATCTCGTCGGAGCGCCCGAGACGGGGGACCCCCGGGTGCGGCTGCGGCCACGCAAGGTGAACGGCCGCACCGTGGTCGCGCTGACACGGCAGCCGGGGGAGCGGCACGCGTGGAAGATCCTCGTGCCGCACTCGTCACAGGAGCCTCGGCTCACATCGCATGAGGGATCGTCGTGGATGTACGTGCTGAGTGGCCGTATCCGGCTGATCGTCGGAGATCGCGATGTCGTGATCGAGAGCGGAGAGGTCGCGGAGTTCGACACGCGGACCCCGCACTGGTTCGGGGCGGAGGGCGATCAGGATGCCGAGATCCTGACGATCTTCGGCGCGCATGGTGAGCGCGGGCACCGCAGTGCCGAACTGGCCACGCGTCATCTCGCCGAGGTGCTGGGGGAGCCGTGAGTGGCGGAGCGCGCCGACTCAGTGGGCGGCGGAGAGCTCGTAGTGGCAGCGGGCGAGCCGTGCCGTCCACCATTCCCGGCGCTCGTCGAAGGCGGCGAGACGGGTGAGCGCGGCGGGGTCAGGTGTCAGCCGTCCGACCGGGATCGAACCGTCCATCGGGCGGAGGTCGGCGACGTCGTCGAGGAACAGTGACGACGTGCCCAGTCCGCAGTCGAACTCCAGCTTCGGCAGAGCGGCAGCCAGGGCGGCTCCCTGCGAGAGTCCGATCGCCGTGTCGAGGGCGCTCGAGACGACGACGGGAAGGCCGGCGGCGGTCACGATCTGCAGCGCGTGGGTCACGCCGCCGAGAGGCTGTGCCTTGATCACGAGCAGGTCGGCGGCTCCGGCGCGGGCGACGGCCAGGGGGTCGGACGACTTGCGCACGCTCTCGTCCGCGGCGACCGGGATGCCGAGGTACTTCACGCGCTGACGGAGTTCGGCGAGCTCGGGCACCGTCGCGCACGGCTGCTCGACGTACTCCAGGTCGAACTCGTTCAGCGCGTGCACGGCACGCTCGGCCTCATCGACGTTCCACGCTCCGTTCGCGTCGATGCGGATCCGTCCCTCCGGCCCCATGACCTCGCGCACCGCACGGATCCGTGCCACATCGTCGGCGAGCAACTGGCTGGGCTCGGCGACCTTGACCTTCGCCGTGCGGCATCCGGCGAAACGCGCCAGCAGCTCGGGCACGCGGGTGGCATCGATCGCCGGCACCGTCGCGTTCACGCCGATGCGGTCGCGCAGCGGCTCGGGCTGGACGTTCCAGGCGAAGTCGATCGCCGCGGCGAGCCAGGTCGCAGCCTCCGCGTCTTCGTACTCCGTGAACGGGGAGAACTCCGCCCACCCCTGGGGGCCTTCGAAGAGCAGCGCCTCTCGGGTGTCCACGCCGCGGAAGCGGCTGTGCATCGGGAGGGCGACGACCCTGGCCGAGTCGATCAGGTCTGCGAGCGGCGGGATCATGTGCCCATTCTGCTCTCTGCGCGGCCGTGCGCGTCATCCCGCGCCGGGGCGAGTCGCAGCGGCACGCGCGGGTCGAGTCAGCCGAGACGCTTCTGAAGTTCGCCCATCCGCTCGCTGGGGCGGAATCCGAGGAGCGTGTTCACGGCGAGCATGTGCGCATTCGACTCGGCGTTGTACGTGTAGACGGCGCGTGCCTGCGGAGCCTCGTGCTGCAGCATCCGCAGGTTTGCGAGCTTCACGGCCGTTCCGAGCCGGTGCCCACGATCGGCGCCGCGCACGAGCGTGCCCCACTGGTAGGCGTTGCCGTCATCGCCCGACACCACCACCTGCGTGTACGCGGCGGCCTCGCCCTGAGCGGTCAGCGCGATGGTGCCGAACGAGGTGCGGTTCTGGCGGATCAGGAGCTCCTCCTGCTCGCGGATGCTGTCGACGTCGGGCTTCATGGGTTCGATGTCGAGGTCGCCGCTGGGGGCTTCGGTGTCGATCGACGCGTCCAGCACCGTCCACCCCTCGATCACGTCATCCGGGACGGGGCCGACCCAGCTGCGGATCGTGTAGCCCCTGATCGCGGTGGTGATATCGGCCTCGAGCGTGTCGAGCACGGCAGGCTCCACCGGCAGTTCGAGGCGGTTCTGCACGTCGCCGAGTGCCAGGGCGTAGCCGTGGCGGCGGGCGAACTCGCGTCCGGCGGAGCCGGTGCCGTCGGGGCCGAGCTCGTAGGGCCACGATGTCGTTGCCTGCGCGGTGGTGCGGGCGGATGCCAACGCCTCCGCTTCGAGGAACGCGAGTGCCGCTGATCCGACCCCGTGGCGTCGGTGCTCCGGGGGCACGCTGATGGCGAGGTGCGCGATGTGAGTGTTGTCCTTGAGGGGCAGCGCGAGGCTGGCGGAGCCGGCGAGTGCATCGCCATCGTGCAGCAGATAGGCCCTCCGCTCGATGACGGCGGATTCCTGTTGCAGCTCGCTGCGACTCTCCTCGCGCGTCCACACCGGGGTATCCGCGCCGCGGTCCGCGCGCTCGGCGGCGGCGTACGCCTCCCACCAGGCATCAACGCTCTCCGTGTCGAACGGGTCGATCCGGCTGATGTCGATCGTCATGCGCTCCACGCTACGTCGCCGCAGGCGGCTCGACCACGGGACGCATTTGCTACATAAATGTGTGATTGACAATGGTGTGTGACACACACTATTGTCTGTGGCATGAACGAAGTCCTCGACACGCACCTGCAGGAGCTGCGGCGCGGCACCATCGTGCTCGCCTGCCTGCAGCTGCTGCGCACCCCGGGCTACGGCTATGGACTGCTGGAAGAACTCGAGCGGCGCGGTTTCGCGACAGACGCGAACACGCTGTACCCGCTGCTGCGGAGACTCGAGAAGCAGGAGTACCTCACCAGTGAGTGGAACACCGACGAGGCCAGGCCGCGCAAGTTCTACCGCACCTCGGATGCCGGCATCCGTCTCGCCGACACCCTCACCGAAGAATGGCGATCGCTCACCACCGCGATCACGAGCCTCACCGCAGAGGAGAACTGACATGACCAGTGCGACGCTCACCGAGCGATACATCAGCGCGACGATCCGCAGTCTGAACCCCGCGGCGCAGGCCGATGTCAGAGCCGAGCTCGAGGCCTCCATCGCGGATGCCGTCGAGGCGCGCCTCGAACAGGGAGAGGCTCCGGCCGACGCGGAGCGGGCCGTTCTCACGGAGCTGGGCGACCCCGGCATCCTGGCCGCCGGTTACGCCGACCGCCCTCTGCACCTCATCGGGCCCCGGTACTACCTGACCTGGTGGCGACTGCTCAAGGTGCTCCTGCTCACCGTGCCCGTGTGCGTGCTCGGCGTCGTCGCGCTCGGCCAGACCATCTCCGGGGCGGCGGTCGGCGAGATCATCTCCTCGTCGATCCTCGCGGCTGGTGCGGTGGCCATCCACCTGTGCTTCTGGACGACGCTCGTGTTCGTCGTTCTCGAGCGGGCAGGTACAGACACCGGCGAGACCTGGAACGTCGACAAGCTCCCCGAGCCGATGGAGAACAGTGGCGGACGCAGTGAGTTGATCGCCGCACTCGTCTTCCTCGGCATCGCGGCGGGCGCTCTGCTCTGGGACCGCTTCCGCGGCTTCGTGGTGGTCGATGGCGAAGCGCTCCCGATCCTCGATCCGCGGCTCTGGCCGTGGGGGATCGCGGCGCTGTTCGCCCTGATCGCACTGGAAGCGGTCTTCGCGATCGTCGTCTTCGTGAAGGGGCGATGGAGCACCGGGCTCGCCGTGGCGAACACCCTTCTCGCTCTGGCCTTCCTCGCGTGGGCGCTGACTCTGCTGCTGCGCGGTGAGCTCGTCAACCCCGACTTCCTCTCGCACATCACCGCCGTCGGCGGAGAGGGGTTCGCCACCGGCGACGCGAAGGCGGCGGACGAGGGCGGCATCTTCCGCATCCTCGCGGTCCTCCTGGGCTTCGGTATCGCGGCCGGGGTGGGGTGGGACATCGTCGACGGCTGGATCAAAGCGGTGCGCGCTCGTCGTGGATCCTCCATCGGCGGAGCGGGCCGAGGAATAGGCTGGACGCCGTGACCACCGCATTCGTCTCCGACCTGTTCGACCCGAGCGAGTGGACTCTCGCGCCCGGCGCCGAGGACTATACCGACATCACCGCGCATGTCTCCCACGACGGCGGGGTCGCGCGCATCGCCTTCCACCGTCCTGAGGTGCGCAACGCCTTCCGTCCGCACACGGTCGACGAGCTGTATCGCGCGCTCGACATCGCGCGACAGGATCCACGTATCGGGGCGGTGCTGCTCACGGGCAACGGCCCCAGCGCGAAGGACGGCGGGTGGGCGTTCTGCTCTGGCGGCGACCAGCGTATCCGCGGTCGCGACGGCTACAAGTACTCCGACTCCGAGACGACCGTGCACGATTCGGCGCGCGGAGGCCGGCTGCACATCCTCGAGGTGCAGCGCCTGATCCGCTTCATGCCCAAGGTCGTCATCGCCGTGGTCCCCGGGTGGGCGGCCGGTGGAGGCCACTCGCTCCACGTCGTCTGCGACCTCACGATCGCGAGCGAGGAGCACGGACGCTTCAAGCAGACCGATGCCGATGTGGGCAGCTTCGATGCCGGATACGGGTCCGCCTACATGGCCCGTCAGACCGGGCAGAAGATCGCTCGCGAGGTGTTCTTCCTCGCCGAGGAGTACTCGGCGCAGCGCGCGTACGAGATGGGCGCCGTGAACCGGGTCGTGCCGCACGCGGAGCTCGAACGGGAAGCACTGAAGATGGCGCGCACCGTGCTCACGAAGTCGCCGACGGCGATCCGCATGCTCAAGTTCGCATTCAATGCGGTCGACGACGGCCTGGTCGGGCAGCAGGTGTTCGCGGGTGAGGCGACGCGGCTCGCCTACGGCACCGATGAAGCGGTCGAGGGGCGCGACTCGTTCCTCGAGAAGCGCGACCCCGACTGGTCGTCCTTCCCCTGGCACTACTGAGGTCGCATCATGATCCCCCTGATCCCCACGGATGCCGAGAACCCGGCACAGCTGCGGGATGAACTGCGGCGTGCTCTCGACGGCGGCCCAGCCCTGGGGTTCGGGATGCTCGACGGCACGCCGGCCCAGGTCGAGGAGGGAACCGCGGCCGTGATCGCGACCTCCGGGTCGAGCGGGATCCCGAAACGGGTGGTGCTCAGCGCCGAAGCCCTGCGTGCGAGCGCCGAGGCCACGGCCGGACGCATCGGGAGCGGTCGCTGGCTGCTCGCGCTTCCGGCCGGGTATGTGGCAGGGCTCCAGGTGCTGGTGCGCTCGGTGCTCGCGGGGACGCAGCCGGTGTCGTTGGACGGTCGTTTCTCGCCGCTGGCGTTCGCCGAGGCGTCGCTGTCGATGCTGCGCCCGGAGCCCGGCGCGGCAGGCGACATCCCCGGTCTGTACACCTCGCTCGTGCCGGCGCAGGTGGCGACCCTGCTCGACGCCGCGGATGACACGGCGGTGCGGGCCGCGCTCCAGGCCTATCAGGCGATCCTCGTCGGCGGACAGGCGCTGCCCCAGCCGCTGCGCGAGCGTGCGGAGGACCTCGGGGTGCGACTCGTGCGCACGTACGGTTCGACAGAGACGAGCGGCGGATGCGTGTACGACGGGGTCCCGCTCGACACCGTGGCCGTGCGGGTCGTGGAGGGTGAGATCCGCCTGGCCGGGCCGATGCTCGCAGACGGCTACCTCGACGACCATGCATTGACCGCGCGAACGTTCGTACGCGACGAGCACGGCATCCGCTGGTACCGCACGGGTGACCTCGGCATGGTCGAGGGCGGCGTCGTGCGGGTGCACGGTCGCGCTGACAACGTGATTGTGTCCGGCGGCATCAACATCTCCCTCGACCGCGTCGAACAGGTCGTGCGGCAGGTGCCTGGGCTCCACCAGGCGGTCGTGGTGGGAGTCGATGACGAGCACTGGGGCGAGGCGTCTGTCATCGTCGCCGCCCGCGGAGCGGCGCTCCGGCGCAGCGAGTCGGAGCAGCTGGTGCAGGCGCGTGACGCCGTCGCTGAGGCGCTGGGAAAGCACGCCAGGCCCGCGCGACTGATACTGGTCGACGAACTCGCGGTGCTGGCCTCGGGGAAGCCGGACCGCGAGGCGATCCGACGTGCGGTCGCCGAGCTGCGCTGAGGATTTTCGCACGGCGCCGATCTGCCAGGATGGAACATGGCCTCCTACACGCATGGACATCATGAGTCCGTCCTCCGCTCGCACAGCATCCGCAACATCGCGAACTCGGCGGAGTACCTCCGCCCGCACCTGCAGCCCGCCACGCGGCTGCTCGACGTCGGCGCAGGACCCGGATCGATCACGATGGACTTCGCGGGGATCGTCTCCCATGTCACCGCGACCGAGATCGATGAGGCCGCCCTCTCGCTGTCGCGCGGTCTGGCGGAGAGTAAAGGCGTCGAGAACATCGCCTTCTCGGTCGAGGACGTGCACTCCCTGAGCTTCGCGGATGACAGCTTCGATGTCGTGCACACTCACCAGGTGTTGCAGCACGTCGGCGACCCCGTCCAGGCGCTCCGCGAGATGCGCCGCGTCACGGTGCCCGGCGGGATCGTGGCTGCGCGCGACGCGGACTACGCGGGCTTCCACTGGTTCCCGATTGTGCCGGAGCTCGACCGCTGGCTGGCGCTGTACCGGGCGGCGGCACGCGCGAACGGCGGTGAGCCGGACGCGGGCCGACGGTTGCTGTCCTGGGCGCGGGCCGCGGGCTTCGAGGACATCACCCCCTCTGCCTCCACCTGGTGCTACGCGACACCGGAGGAGCGCGCGTGGTGGGGTGGGATGTGGGCCGACCGCATCCTCGAGTCCGCCCTCGCCCGACAGCTCGTCGACAGCGACATGGCGACCACGGCTGATCTGCACGAGATCAGCGACGCCTGGAAGCGCTGGGCCGATGACGGCGATGGGTGGTACCTCGTGCCGCACGGCGAGATCCTCTGCCGCGTCTGAGGAGTCTGCGTCTGAGGAGCGTGCGGATACATCCGCAGACGGACGCACCCCGCACACCGCTCGCGTAGCGTGAGGAGGGTGTTCCGCCCGATCTCCCGCACCTGGCTCATCGTCGACATCGTCGGCGCTGTGCTCGGCTTCGCCGTCACCACCCCGCTGACCCTCTTCTTCTCGGCCAGTCAGCTGAGCGCATGGAGCGGCTCGACGCCGTTGGCGGTGACCGCGTCGGTGGCGGTGAGCGCTGTCGTGTGGGGTGCCGCCGCTATCGCGCGGCTGTCGCCCGCGCTGGCGCTCTGCGTGGCGTGGTTCGGCGCCGTGATCCAGATGGGCATGGGCCTTCCTCCCGCCATGTTCGACATGGGCATTCTTGTGGTGCTCTTCGCGACCGCGGCCTGGGGGAGCAGGCGGCTGCTGTGGATCGGCGGCGTGTCCGCTCTCGGCGGCGGCGTGATCGGCGGGCTGTACTTCGGAGTGGTCTGGTCGGGGGAGCTGCTGACGGACGCCGCGAGTGCCCTGAGGGCTGCGCTCATCGCGGCGCTGCTGGCCTCGGTGTTCGTGCTCGCGATGGTCATGTCGTGGGGCGCGGGTCTGCTGTGGCGCGTGGTCCTGAGCGGTCGCGAGACCCAGGTGGCGCGTGCACAGGCCGAGATGCTGGCCGCCGAAGAACAGGAGCGCGTGCGGATCGCCCGCGATATGCACGACATCGTCGCGCACTCACTCGCCGTCGTGATCGCTCAGGCTGACGGCGCGCGCTACGCCGCCGCGGCACAACCGGAGATCGCAGCGGAAGCACTCGGAACGATCGCCCAGACCGCGCGCGGGGCGCTCTCGGACGTGCGGATGCTGCTCACGCAGCTGCGTCATCGGCAGGGTGACGGACCGCAGCCGACCCTCGCCGATCTCGAGACGTTGTTCGCCCAGGTGCGGCAGGCAGGGGTGGAGCCGCGCATCACCGTGGATCCGATGCCGCCGGGGGAGCCGCCTGGCGCGATCCAGCTCGCCGTCTACCGCATCCTCCAGGAGGCGCTCACGAACGCCATCCGACACGGCGACGGTGCGGTCGAGGTGCACTTGGCATGGCTGCCGGATCGTGTGGACCTGCAGGTGCGGAACGTCATCGGTGACGAGGCTGCGTCGGCGTCGGGCGGGCACGGCGTGATCGGTATGCGCGAGCGCGCACAGCTGGTGGGCGGTAGCCTGCAGGCGGAGCGTCACGGCGAGCAGTTCGTCGTCGCCGCCTCCCTTCCGATCGGCGGGTCCGTCGACGGATGATTTCTTCACCAGCAGGAGGCTCTGCCGCATGATCCGTGTCGTCCTCGTCGATGACCAGTCGCTGTTCCGCGCCGGCATCCGCATGCTCGTCGCCTCTCAACCCGACCTCGAAGTGGTCGGTGAGGCCGGCGACGGACGGGAGGCACTCGACGTCGTACGCACGACCCGGCCGGACGTCGTCCTCATGGACATCCGGATGCCGGTGATGGACGGGCTGACCGCCACCGCCGAGATCCTCACCCAGCCGGATGCGCCACGCATCGTCATGCTCACGACCTTCGACCTCGACGAGGCGGCTGCCAGGGCCATCCGGCAGGGGGCGAGCGGGTTCCTGCTCAAGGACGCCGACCCGGAGTTCCTGCTCGCCGCGATCCGCACGGTGCATGCCGGGTCGAGCGTGATCGCGGCCTCCGCGACCCGCGACCTGTTCGCCCACTTCGCCGAGGCGCCGAAACCCGTGCCGGCGCAGTACACCACGCTCACCGACCGCGAGCGTGAGATCTTCGCTCTCGCCGCCCGGGGATTGTCGAACGCCGAGATCGCCGCCCGCGAGTTCCTCAGTGAGGCGACCGTCAAGACGCACATCAGTCGCATCCTGACAAAGCTCACGCTGCGCGATCGCGTGCAGCTCGTGGTCTTCGCGTTCGAGCACGGCCTCGCCTGACTCGGACCCCCGTCGAATCATCCTTGCGATGTAGGGGGATGCGTCGGGCGGGCGACGCGGCGCGGCAGGTGCTCTCCGTAGCGTCGAAGCATGGAGATCACGACCACCGACCTCGGGCTCGCCGCCCGCGTCCAGCACCTGAAGAAGACCTACGGCAGCGGCGAGGGCACCGTGCGTGCACTCGACGATGTGAGCGTCGGCATCCGCCGCGGACAGTTCACCGCGATCATGGGTCCGTCCGGCTCGGGCAAGTCCACGCTCATGCACATCATGGCCGGGCTCGACACCCCGACCGAGGGACGCGCCTGGATCGGGGACACCGAGATCACCGGCCTCGCCGACCTCGACCTGACGATCCTGCGCCGCCGCCGCGTGGGCTTCATCTTCCAGGCGTTCAACCTGGTGCCCACGCTCGATGCGCTCGGGAACATCCTGTTGCCGTTCGAGCTCGACGGCCGTCGTCCGAGTGCGATCGAACGCGCACGCATCGACGGGCTCATCGACACGCTGGGCCTTGGTGCGCGACTGAGTCACCGCCCTCACCAGCTGTCGGGCGGTCAGCAGCAGCGCGTCGCGATCGCCAGGGCTCTCGCCACCGCGCCGGACCTCGTGTTCGCCGACGAGCCCACCGGCAACCTCGATTCCCAGACCGGCCGCGAGGTGCTGCAGCTCCTCGCCCGCGCGAGCCGTGAGCACGGCCAGTCCATCGCGATGGTGACGCACGACGCGATCGCCGCGAGCCACGCCGATCGGGTGCTCTACCTGGGCGACGGTCGTATCGTCGCCGACCACCCGCGCCAGACCGCCGAGGAGATCTCGGCCTACATGCTCGCCGCCGAGGTGGCGGCATGACCGCGGTCGCCACGGTCGTCCCCGAGTCGCGGGCGACCGCGCCGAGACTGGGCTGGCTGCGCGACCGCGGCATGGGCGCGAGCATTCTGGTCGCCGCCCTCTCTGCCGCGTTCGGTGTGCTGCTGGTCGAGGTCACCGCCTACATCGGTGCCGTGCTCCAGGCAGATCCCTTCATCGGAGACAGCGAGACGCTCGCCTTCGTCGTCGCGCTGCTGTCGGTGCTGCTCACCGCGGTCGCGATGTACGTCGCCGCGATCGTCACCGCGAACACGTTCTCGACGATCATCGCCGGGCGCACGCGCCAGATCGCGCTCATGCGCCTGATCGGAGCGACCGCCCGCTCGCAGCGCGCCGAGGTCGGACGCCAGGGGCTCATCGTCGGGATCATCGGTGCAGGCCTCGGTCTGCTCGCCGGACTCCTGGTCACCGTGGTGGGCGTGCAGGTCGGTGCGATGCTGCTCGACAACGACCCCTCGAGCTTCTCGATGGCGCAGCCGTTCATCGCTCTTCCCGTGATCGGGGTCGCACTCACGACCTGGGCGGCCGCCTGGGCGGGATCGCGGCGGGTGCTCACCGTCACACCGTTGCAGGCTCTCGGCGGATCCGTCGAGCGCACGCACGATGAGGTGTCCGGTCGGCAGGGGCGGCACATCGGTGCGTGGGTGCTGCTGATCGGTGGGGCCGCTCTGCTCGCCGCTGGAGTCGTGATCGGTCTGATCACACCGCTCGGTGTCGTTGTCGCCTTCCTGGGCGGACTGCTCTCCTTCACCGGACTCGCTCTGGGGTCGGTGCTGTTCATGCCGCCTGTGCTGCGACTCGTCGGCAAGATGTTCGGGTCGAGCGCCACGGCACGCCTGGCCGCCGAGAATGCGCTGCGCTACCCGGAGCGCTCCTCCCGTATGGCGATCGGCGTGGTCATGGGCGTGACCCTCGTGACGATGTTCGCGGTCGCCCTCGAATCCGCGAAGCGGCTGATGATGAACCAGTCGGGCGACGTGCCGGACGAGTTCTTCGCCCCGTTCGATGCGTTCGCCGCGATCATGATGGTGCTCGTGGCGGTCTCGGCCGTCATCGCCGCGGTCGGGCTCGTGAACCTCCTCACGATCGGGGTGGTGCAGCGCCGCCGGGAGCTCGGGCTGCTGCGGTCGATCGGCCTGTCGAACCGCCAGGTGCGGCGGATGGTGCTGCTCGAGGCGACGCACATCACGGTGGCCGCGACCCTCACCGGGCTCGTGCTCGGCGTCGCCTACGGCTGGATCGCGGCGCAGTCGCTGCTCGGTTCGGTGCCGACCCTTCCCGATTTCACGCCCGCCGGTCTGGTCGCCCCGCAGATCCCGTGGGTACCTGTCGCGATCATCGTGGCGGCGACGGCCGTGCTCACCCTGGTCGCCGCAGCCACGCCCACCCGCCTCGCCACCCGCGTGGCCCCGGTCGAGGCGCTCGCCGCCGACTGACCCCCGTGAGGAGTCACGACATGCCGTGAGCGGGACCCCGCTGACGGCATGTCCTGACTCCTCGGCGGACGCCTAGGCTGGACGGATGCCGCCGTTCGATCAGTCCACGTATCAGGTCCGCCTCGACTGGGGCCTCGCGGGCCTCGAGCGGCTCGCGGACGCGGATGTGGTCGTGATCGTCGATGTGCTGCACTTCTCCTCGCGACTGGCGGATGCCGTGGCCGACGGCGCCGAGGTCGACCTGACCGAGGCGGCGAGCTGGTCGGTCGACTCCACCGCCCCGGCGCTCGCGGTGACGGCGGCCGCGGGCGGGGCAACGGTGCTGGCCGGTGGCATCCGCAACGCGTCGGCGGTCGCGCGCACCGTGCAGGCCATCCAGGAGCAGCGGCAGGCGCGCACCTCGGTCGCACTGATCGCGGCAGGGGAGCGCGACGGCTCCAACGACCTGCGCTTCGCCGTCGAGGATCATCTCGGCGCCGGGGCGGTCATCGCCGCGCTCACCGACCTCGGCATCGACCACACGGCCCCGGACGCTGCGGTCGCGGCCGAGGGATTCCGCGCCCTCCGACGCGCGCTCGGACACCTGGTCTCGGCGAGCGGCTCCGGGCGCGACGCGGCGGATGCCGAGGCCGTCGCCGCGGCATCCCGACTCGACGCCGTCTCGACGGTTCCCGTGCTCCGGGACCGCGTCTTCGTCTCGTTCGCCTGACTTCTCCTGGCTCTCCGCCGACGCGGCCGCGGCGATCTGCGCCGGCCTCATGCAGGGGCTCTCGCGCCACGCGCGAGTGCAACGACCAGGGCACGAGGCGCACGCGTAGGGTCGTGGCATGAGGTATCTCCCCGCAGTCATCGTCGATGCCCTGCTGGTGCTCGTCTTCGCGGCGATCGGCCGCGCATCGCACGACGAGAACCCCGCCGGATTCCTGCTCACCGCTTGGCCGTTCCTGGTGGCACTGCTGCTCGGGCACCTGCTCGCGGCGCTGCTGCCCGCGCGTCCGCGCCGCCCCTGGTCGATCCTGTGGGGTGTCGTCGTCTGGGTGGTGACGGTCGTCGGGGGGATGCTGCTGCGGGTGCTCAGCGGCGACACGGCTCAGGTGCCGTTCATCATCGTCGCCACCCTGACGCTCGGCGTCTTCCTGGTGGGATGGCGCGGCATCACGGCGCTCGTGCGGAGGAATCGCTCACGCACCGCGACCACGGATACGGATGCCGCGACCACGGATCCTGCGACCGAAGTTCCTGCGACCGAGGACGCTTCACCGACGTCGACCGACGACGACCCCGCCGCCTGACGTCATCTCCTCCGCGTGTGCAAAGCCGCGCTCAGCGCGGCATCTGCGCCGCGAGCCGCACATCCGTCGTGATCTCGCGACGGGTCCAGTCGAACAGGTAGCGGGCGTCGTACGTGCGCGAGCAGCGCGCGCACGAAGTGGGTCTGGTCGGGCGGCGGTGCCGATAGGTCACGTGGCCGGCCGGGCACCGACCGACCCACGGGGCGAGCTCGACCGCGGTCTCGCCGCGATGCGTCGTGCCGCCGACGTAGCCCAGATCGCGCGCGACGCGCTTCCAGGTGGAGCCGTGCGCGGCGGCGTGCCCTGCGAGGGCGTGGGCCACCTCATGCAGGAGGACCTGATGGATCTCGTCGTCGTCGAACCGGGCGGCGAGGTAGCGCGACACCGTGATGCGCTTCTTCGTGTAATCGCACTGCCCGGCACGCCGCTTGGCATGGTCGAAGCCGAAGGACCAGGTGTCGTCGAGATGCATCCTGATGAGCGCCTCGCCCCAGATGCGCACACGGTCAAGATCCGCCATGCGCCCAGGCTAAGCCATACCACCGACAGTGTGCGCCAGCGGTCGGTGCGGTGTCTCAGCCGACGACGAGCTGCGAGGTGCGGCGGCGTTCGGTGGCGTCGATCGCGAGCAGCACGGTCTCGAGGTCACGGTCGGCGGCACCCGCCTCTCGGCGCAGGAACAGCGACCGCTTGAAGCTCTCTCGCGCGGTGTCGTAATCCTCTGCGTCGAACGCGTTCTTGCCGCGGTGCTGATGCGCGAACGCGGCGATGGAGATCCACCCCTGGCCCTCCGCCTCCGCGGCGCACATCGCGAGCTCCTGATCCGCGGCGGCATGCTGTCCGCGATACTGCTGGATCGTCGCGTGCAGCACGCGCGCCCGCAAAACGTCCTTGCGAGTGCCGGCCATGCGAGCCTGCCGCACCGCTTCGTCGGCGAGAGCCAGAGCCTCATCGAGCCGGTCCAGCACCTTGAGCAGCCAGACGCGCTCCAGGAGTGCAGGAAGACTGCGCTGCCCTTCGATCTCCTCGAGACGCACCGCGCATTCGCTGAGGTCGACCAGCTCACGGAGGTTCTCCTGGTCGTATCCCCGGATGAAACTCATTGCTCTCCTTCCGCAGCGCCCTTGTTCCAGTCTGCCTGGCTCGCGCGCGCTCGCCGAGGCGGCGCGCCCGTGACCGGGCATCCCGTCCCCGAGGTCAGCGCAGGAAGAGCGACGCGTCGGGTCGAGGCGATGCCACGGCGTCCGCGTCTGTCACGATCCGAGCCCCCTGCACGAAGGCCTTCAGCTCCGCGCCCTGCGCGATCTTGGCGGGGTGCGGACCCGCCGCGAGCAGGCGGGGAAGCCATTCCGTCGGCAGCGGAGAGGCGGACGCGGCGATCACCAGATTGCCGAATCGTCGGCCCTTGAGCACCTGGGTATCGGCGAGGACACCGACCTCGGGCAGCACCTCCGCGATCGTCGCGACCTGTCGTCGGGCGAAGGCGAGGCCAGGGCCGTCGGCGACGTTCACCAGCAGCACGCCGCGGGGGGCGAGCAGTGCGGACAACTCGCGGTAGAACTCGACGCTGGTCAGATGCGCGGGGGTCTGGGCTCCCGAGTACACGTCGGAGACGACCAGATCGCAGCTCCCGGCGAGGGCCGCGGGAAGCCGCTTGACCCCATCGCGTGCATCGCCGATGCGGATGCGGATCGCCGCGCCCTTCGGCAGCGGGAGGTGTTCGCGGACGAGCTGTGCGAGCGGTGCTTCGAGCTCGATCACCTGCTGGCGCGAGCCGGGGCGTGTGGCATCGATGTAGCGGGGGATCGTCAGTGCGCCGGCACCGAGGTGCACTGCCGTGAGTGCCTCTCCCGGCGAGGTGAGCTGGTCGATGACGGCGCCCATCCGCACGATGTACTCGAAGTGCAGATGTGTCGGGTCGTCGAGGTCGACATGCGACTGCGGGGTGTCGTCGACGATGAGCTCGAAGCCGCCGGCGAACTCCGACGGCATGATCCGGGCCAGGCCTCCGTGATCGAGGCGAGCTTCCGGGTGCTCGGTGTCTCGTGATCGCGTCCGGCCCATGGCACGAGCCTACGCCGTGGCATCCGGTGGGAGTCGCCTACCGCTGGTTGCCGACCGCGCAGGTCTCCTGCTCGAGCGTCTGGCCGGAGATGTCGGGAGGCAGCGTCGTCCTGACCTCGGGCACCTCGGTGGAGGTCGGATCCGGCGTCTCCTCGGTCGGCGTCTCCGTGGGCGACGGCTCCACGAGCTCGACCCCGCGGCGTGTGGTGACGTCTCCTGTGAGCTGGAGCGCATCTCCGGACTTGATCGCGGCCCAGAGTTCGTCGGCGGAGTCCCAGATCGGCACGACCTTGTTCTTGTCGTCGGGGTCGACGACGTTCGGGAACTGCACGAACACGAAGTCGCTGAACCGCACGTCCTTGAGGGTCAGCGCGATCTGCGCCAGCCGCAGCGGATCGTTCAGAGACTCGCTCGGCACGATGTTGTCGGCGACAGCGCCGGCCAGGCGCAGCACCGTGGGGATGTCGGTCAGCGTCTCGGAGCTGAGCACCTTCTTCGCGAGCCGCGACATGTACTGCTGCTGGTTCGAGATACGAGCCAGGTCGCTCTCATCGCCGACGCCGTGGCGGGTGCGGATGAACTGCAGGGCCTCATAGCCCGAGACCTCGCGCATGCCTGCGGGCCAGTCGATGCCGGTGTGGCGATCGCGGATGCCGTCGCCGGCGATGCAGACCTCGACGCCGCCGATCGCATCGGTGATGGCCATCACGCCATCGAAGCTCATCTTCGCGGCGAACTCGATCGGGATGTCGGCGAGGGTGCTCACGGTCTTGGCCACGCAGGAGAGGCCGGCGTGGTCGAAGACGGAGTTGATCGACTGCTTCTCCATCGCCGACGCGACGGAGCCGTCTTCGCGGGTGCACTCCGGCACGGGGATCATCAGATCGCGGGGCAGCGAGACGACCGTGACGTTGCGCGGTTCGGCGGAGACGTGCACGAGCAGATTGACGTCGTTGCGCTTCATCCCGTCGGCCTCGGTGCAGCGCTCCTTGAGGAGCGCGGTCGTCTGCTCGCTGCACTCGTCGGTGCCCACCACGAGGATCGTGAACGCCTTGTCCGCCGGGAAGGCGCCGATGGTCGGGGGGTCGACCTCGGGAGCTCCCTCGAGCGCGACTGCATCCTGCCCTGCGCGGTTGAACAGGTCGACCACGACGAAGGCTCCGACAGCGATCGCGGAGACCAGCACGACTCCCAGAGAGATGCCGAGGATGCGCAGGAAAGTCGAGAAAGCACTGCGGGTGGGGAGTGGCGCGTGTCGGGCGACTGTCGTGCGATCACCGCGTGCGTTACTACGAGCCATGACGCGAGCCTACCTTTGGAAAAAATTGTTACAGCGGGATGACAATCTCGGAAACAACTTGCAGATAATTAGTTAGTCGTAAATACTTTTCCTACAGGCGAGCACTCGATGGCCGCCGAGACATTTCAAAGAGGAGATCTTTCTGATGCACAAGCGCATTCTTCCGGTCGTGGCGTTGGGCGCCGCGGCCACGCTCGGTCTCGCGGCCTGCGCAGGCGGCAGCACGGGTGGCAGCACCACCACCGATGGAGAGGGCCAGGAGCTCACCGTCTGGATCATGAAGGGCACCAACCCCGACGCATCCGCCTTCTACGACGAGGTCTCCGAGGCCTTCGAGAAGGAGACCGGCGCCACGGTCAAGATCGAGGAGATCCAGTGGGCTGACGCGCACGATCGCTTCGTGACCTCGATCGCCGGTGGCACCACCCCCGACATCGCCGAGACCGGCACCACCTGGACCGCCGAGTTCGCCGACGCCGGCGCACTCGAGCCTCTCGACTCCTACGTCGACGCCGAAGACGGTCTGCGCGACGACCTCGTCGAGGGCCTCGCTGTCGCCGGCACCTATGACGACGAGCTGTACGGCATGCCGTGGTACGCCGGCGTCCGCTCCATCGTCTACCGCGCCGACGTGTTCGAGGAGCTCGGTCTCGAGGCTCCGAAGACCTGGGATGACATCGTCACCGCAGGCGAGGCCATCAAGGCCGCTCACCCCGAGATGATGCCGTTCCCGGTCGCGGGCGACGCCGAGTTCCAGGTCTACCCCTGGGTCTGGGGCGCCGGCGGAGAGATCGCCACGAAGGACGGCGACACCTGGACCAGCGAACTCGACAGCACCGAGTCGCAGGCCGGCATCGAGTTCTACACGGGCCTGGCCACCGAGCACGGCTTCTCCTCCGCAGGGGCCACCACCTGGAAGGAGACCGATCTCCGTGACGCCTTCACCCAGGGCAACGTCGGCATGATGCTGTCGGGCTCCTGGACCCCGAAGACGCTCATCGAGGCGAACCCCGAGCTCGAGGGCAAGATCGGCGCAGCCGTGATCCCCGGACAGGATGGCGGCATCGCCCCGTCCGTGCTCGGAGGATCGCACCTCTCGGTGTTCAACACCACCAAGAACGCCGACCTCGCGTGGGAGTTCGTCAAGCTCATGACCACCGGTGAGTTCGCCGAGAAGTGGTCGAACGAGACCGGCTACTTCCCGGGCGTCCAGTCCGCGATGGAAGAGGCCCTGGCCTCGACCGACCCGCTCGTCGCACCGTTCGCCGAGCAGATGGTCGACGGCGGCGCATCCGTCCCGGTGACCCCGAACTTCGGAGCTGTCCAGGCGAAGAAGACGACCAACTCCATGATGCAGGCCATCCTCAGCGGGCAGAAGGACGTCGCCACCGCGACGAAGGACGCCGCAGCCGAGATGACCGAACTGCTCAACCAGTAAGGACGCATCCCTTCCATGTCGATGGTGCAAGCGCCTCTGCCGGCCACGAAGACGGAGTCCACCTCCGCCTCCGTGGCCGGCGGCCGGCCGCGCAAGCGAGGACTCTCGCTCGTCACGGCCCGCCCCTGGCTCCTCCTCGCCCCGGGGCTGATCATCCTCGCGGTGCTCATGCTCTGGCCGCTCGTGCAGGTCTTCATCTACTCGCTGCAGGACTACGGTCTGCGCGAGATCAACACGGGTGAGAGCAACTGGATCGGATTCCAGAACTACGTCGAGGCGCTCACCAATCCGACGCTCTGGACCGTGGTGCTCCCGAACACGGTCGGGTTCGCCGCCGTCGCCGTGTTCGTCACGGTCGCCGTCGGCACGCTGGTCGCGCTGCTGCTGGCTCGCCTCGGCATCGTCTGGCGCACCATCGTCTCCAGCTGCATCATGGTCGCGTGGGCGATGCCCGCCGTGACCGGAACCTACGTCTGGACCTTCATCTTCGATGCCGACCGCGGCATCTTCAACGCGGTCCTCAAGGACCTCGGCCTGATGGATGCATCGGTCAACTGGTTCACGAACCAGTGGTCGTTCTACGCCATCGTGCTGCTAAACGTCGTGCACCACGGCTTCCCGTTCGTCGCGATCACGGTGCTCGCCGGTCTGCTCGGTGTCTCCAAGGAGATGCTCGAGGCCGCAGCCCTCGACGGCGCCGGCGCCTGGCGCCGCTTCTGGAAGATCATCTTCCCGACCCTCAAGCCCGTCTTCTCGGTCGTCATCATCCTGTCGACGATCTGGGACTTCAAGGTCTTCGCGCAGGTGTACCTCATGCCGGGAGGTGGTGGCGGCAATCGCCAGGTGCTGAACCTCGGCGTGTGGTCGTACGTCGAGTCGTTCGGTCAGAACCGCTACGGCTTCGGCGCCGCGCTCGCCGTGCTGCTCACGCTCGTGCTGATCGGCATCACCATCGTGTACATCCGATCCCTCATGAAGGAGGACGAGCTGTGAACCCCCGCGCCTCTCTCCGCTCCCGGATCGGCATCGGGATCGCCGTCGCCGCCGTCCTGATCTTCACGCTGTTCCCCGTCTACTGGATGGTCTCCAGCGCCTTCGACAAGAAGGCGTCCAGTGGCGGTCAGTCGCTGCTGCCGCAGGAGTTCACGTTCGACAACTTCACCTTCGTGCTCACGGAGGGCGGCTTCGGCACCTTCCTGCGCAACTCGGCGATCGTCGCGCTCGTCACGGTGCTCGTGAGCGCCCTGGTGTGCCTGCTGGCGGCGGTCGCGGTGGCACGCTTCCGCTTCAAGTTCCGCACCACCGTGCTCATGATGATCCTGGTCGTGCAGATGGTGCCGCTCGAGGCCCTCGTCATCCCGCTGTTCCTGCAGGTCAAGACGCTCGGTCTGCTCAACAGCATCCTCGGCCTCATGGTGGTCTACATCGCCCTGTCGCTCGCCTTCGGCATCTGGATGCTGCGCGGCTTCGTCGCGGCGGTCCCCGTCGAGCTGGAGGAGGCCGCCTACATCGACGGCGCCAGCTGGTGGCGGATGTTCCGCTCGATCCTGCTGCCGCTCGTGATGCCCGGTCTCGTCGCCACGAGCATCTTCAGCTTCATCACCGCCTGGAACGAGTTCATCTTCGCGATGACGATCCTCGGAGCGGAGACCGATCAGTACACCGTCTCGATCGGCCTGAAGTCGTTCTTCGGTCTGTTCGCGAACGACTGGGGCAGCATCATGGCCGCGTCGACGATCATCACCCTGCCGGTCATGGTCTTCTTCATCATCGTGCAGCGCCGCCTCTCGGCCGGCATGGTGGCAGGGGCGGTCAAGGGATGAGTGCGGATCTGACGCGACTCGCGAACAGCGTTCTCTGGCCCGGCTTCTTCGGCACCGAGGCTCCGGCCTGGCTGCTCGACGAGCTGCGGGGCGGTCTTGCCGGCGTCGTGTACTTCGGGCAGAACATCGGTGCGGGTCTTCCGGCGCTGAGCGCCTCGATCCTCGCGGCGAACCCCGACGCCCTGATCGGCGTCGACGAGGAGGGCGGCAGCGTCACCCGCCTCGAGTCCGCCGAGGGATCCACGATCCCCGGGGCCGCTCAGCTCGGCCTGCTCGACGACCTGGTCGCCACCGAGCGCACCGGTGCGGAGCTCGCACGCCGCGTCGCCGCGGTGGGCGCGAATGTCGTGCTGGGCCCTGTCGCGGATGTGAACACCGATCCGCGCAACCCCGTCATCGGTGTGCGCTCGTTCGGCTCCGACGAGGATCTGGTGGCCCGACATGCGGTCGCCGCGATCGACGGAATCCAGGACGGCGGCGTCGCCGCGTGCGTCAAGCACTTCCCCGGTCACGGCGACACGCACCTCGACTCGCACCACGCCCTGCCGGAGATCTCGCTCGACATCGAGGAGTTCGAGCGGGTGCACCTCGAGCCGTTCCGTGCGGCCGTCGAGGCCGGCGTCGACTCGATCATGACCGCGCACATCGTGGTCCCGGCGTGGGGCGAGGCCCCGGCGACGCTGAACCCGCGCATCCTCGGCATCCTCCGCAGCTGGGGATTCGACGGCGTGATCATCACGGATGCGCTCGACATGGCGGCGATCCGCGAGACCGTCGGGATCGGGGGAGGAGCCGCACTGGCGCTGGCTGCCGGAGCAGACCTGCTCTGCATCGGAAACCCCACGAACCCGGGAGAAGCAGCACTGCCCGATCAGGACCTGCGCGACTTCCTGGCGGCACGTGACGGCATCGTCGCGGCGCTGAAGGACGGGTCGCTCGCGCGAGAGCGGGTCGAGGAGGCCTCGCGACGCGTCGCGGCTCTGGCGACCAAGCTCCGCGCCGCTGCGGCCACGACGGTCGCACCGACGGACGAGTTCGATGCCGCGGAGATCCTTCGTCGCGTCATCACGGTGACGGGGGAGCAGCCGGCACCGGCATCCGCCCTCGCCGTCGTCGATGCGCGTCGCCGTTCCACTCTCGCCGTCGACAGTGCGGCCGCGTATGTCGCCGGTTCTCTGGCTGGCGAGGACCGACGGATCCGTCTCGACGTCGCGAGCACCGACATCTTCGAGCAGGACCGCGTACTCGACGAGATGACGGCGGATGCCGGCACCACCGTGATCCTGATCGATCGACCGGATGCCGACGCCGCACAGCGAGCGCTCGTGGAGCGCGCGGCCGTCCGTGATCCGCGCGCGGTGGTCGTGAACGTCGGACTTCCGGCGCGCACGCCCCTGCCCTTGCCGACCGTCGAGGTCGCCGCCGCGAGCCGGGTCGGGGCGCAGGTCGCCCGAGAGCGGCTGCTCGGCAGGACCGGCTGAGTCGGGCCGCACGGTGGACGCAGACGTTCTCGCGCTGGTGCGACGCTCGGTCTCACGACTGAGCGCAGCCGAAGCGCGCGTTGCTGAGACGATCCTGGCAGATCCGACCCTCGTGATCGATCTCGCGATCACGGATCTGGCCAAGCTCTGCCAGACGTCGCTGTCCACCGTCGCCCGGTTCGCCCAGTCGCTGGGTTTCAGCGGCTACCGCGAGCTTCGCGTCGCGGTGGCCCGCACCGTCACGCTCGAGCAGGCGCAGCAGGCGCGATTCAGCCTCGACACGACCGCGATCGATCCGGGTGATGAGCCGGCCGCGATCGCGGCGAAGCTCGCGGCGCAGGAGATCGACGCGATCGAGAAGACCGCGCTCGGCATCGACGCGGTCGGCCTCGATCGGGTCGCGCACGCTCTGGTCGCCGCCCGGCACATCGACCTCTTCGGGCAGGCCGCGTCGTCGCTGACCGCGCAGGATCTGCTGCTGAAGCTCTCACGCATCGGCTGCTCGGTCGCGCACTCCGCAGACCCTCATCTGGCCGTCACCACGGCATCACTGCGCACGGCGGAGGACGTGGCCATCGCGTTCTCGCACAGCGGTGAGACGCAGGAGACCGTGCGGGCGCTCGAGGTCGCACGCGACGCGGGCGCGCTCGTAGTGGCCGTGACGAGCGTGGAGGAGTCCACGCTCGCGGGGGTCGCCGACGTGGTGCTGCTCACGCATGCGCACGAGTCACCGTTCCGTATGGCAGCGATGTCGAGTCGCATCGCGCAGCTCGCGCTGGTCGATGTGCTGTTCGTGCGGGTCGTGCAGCTCCGAGGAGAGCCTGTCGTGATCCCGCTGCAGCGCACGCACGACGCAGCCGTCTCCCGGCAGCGCCCGCGCCTGAGCCCGCACGACTGACGCCCGCGCACCCGATCCTCTGTCTGAGGCATCGCCGCGGCGTCGATACCGGATTGCAACCTGGAAGCGTTTGGCATCTGTGGATCCGCTGGGTAGCGTCGAGGCATCACCGTGTCCAGAGGCGACGACGCCTCGGGAACGCGCAACGAAGCGCCCGACAGGGAAGGTACACACAATGCACCAATCAGTCATGCGACGGCGAGGACTCATCGCCATCACCGGAGCCACGCTCGCAGCTCTCGTCCTGGCAGGATGCGTCGCCAGCGACCGAGGAGACGAAGGTTCAGAGGGATCCGGGGATGTCGACGGCACGTTCGTCTTCGCGGCATCCTCCGACCCGGCCAGCCTCGACCCCGCCTTCGCCCAGGATGGCGAGAGCTTCCGCGTCTCGCGCCAGATCTTCGAGGGACTCGTCGGTACGAAGCCCGGCACGGCAGACCCCGCACCGCTGCTCGCCGAGCGCTGGGAGTCGTCGGAGGACGGCATGTCGCACACCTTCGCGCTGAAGGAGGGAGTGACGTTCCAGGACGGCACTCCGTTCAACGCCGAAGCCGTCTGCGTCAACTTCGACCGCTGGTACAACTGGACGGGTCTCGCCGCATCCGAGGCATTCGGGTACTACTACAACAAGCTCTTCAAGGGCTACGCCTCCAATGCCGCCGACGCGGTGTACAAGTCCTGCACGCCCGATGGCGACTACTCCGTCACCATCGAGCTGAACAAGCCGTTCGCCGGTTTCGTGGCTTCGCTGTCGCTGCCGTCCTTCTCGATGCAGAGCCCTTCGGCGATGAAGGAGTTCGGTGCGGATGACGTGAGCGGATCCGCCGAGGCCCCCGTGCTCTCGGAGTACGCGACCGCGCACCCGGTCGGCACCGGCCCCTACCAGTTCGACGAATGGGCTCCGGGCGAGCAGGTCACGCTCACGTCCTACGGCGACTACTGGGGCGACAAGGGTCAGGTGGACAAGATCATCTTCCGCACGATCGACGACCCGACCGCACGCCGTCAGGCGCTGGAGTCCGGTTCGATCGACGGCTACGACCTCGTCGGTCCTGCCGACACCAAGGCGCTCGAGGACGACGGCTTCACCATGGTGTCGCGCCCGCCGTTCACGATCCTGTACCTCGCCTTCAACCAGGCGGTACCGGAGCTGCAGGACCCCAAGGTCCGTGAGGCTCTGTCGTACGCGGTCGACAAGGACGCCCTCATCACTCAGGTGCTGCCGGAGGGGACGCAGAAGGCGATCGAGTTCGTGCCCGAGGTCGTCAACGGCTACAACGCCGACGTCACGACCTTCGACTACGGCCCCGAGAAGGCCAAGGCGCTGCTCGCCGAAGCCGGCTACGACGAGGCCAACCCGCTGAAGCTGACCTTCAACTACCCGGTCAACGTCTCGCGTCCGTACATGCCGGACCCCGAGCAGATCTTCACCGTGCTGTCGTCGCAGCTGTCCGAGGTCGGCGTGGAGACCACCCCGGTCTCGGAGGAGTGGGTCGAGTACCTCGACCGCACCACCGGCACCTCGGATCACGGCATCCACCTGCTGGGATGGACCGGCGACTACAACGACACCGACAACTTCGTCGGCGTCTTCTTCGGACAGAAGAGCTCCGAGTGGGGCTTCGACAACCCGGAGCTGTTCCAGAAGCTGAACGAGGCGCGTGGCGTCTCGAACCTCGAGGACCAGACCGCGCTGTACAAAGAGATCAACGAGATGGTCGCGCAGTTCATCCCCGGCATCCCGCTCGCGCACCCGGCGCCGACCCTGGCGTTCGATCCGCGCGTGAAGAGCTACCCCGCCAGCCCGGTGAACGACGAGGTCTTCACGGGCATCGTCCTCACCAAGTAGGTCTGACCGATTGAGATGTCGACCCCCGGTCCCGCGCTTTCTGCGGGACCGGGGGCACGGCGTACCTTCTGATCAACGGAGATCTTCTTGCTGCGCACCATCGGCAGGCGACTGCTATTCCTCGTCCCCACCCTGTTCGGGCTCAGCATCCTGCTGTTCGCCTGGGTCAGGGCCCTTCCCGGCGGCCCCGCCGTCGCCCTTCTCGGTGAGAAGGCGACACCGGAGGCCGTCGCCAGAGTCAATGAGCTCTACGGCTTCAACAAGCCGCTCATCGAGCAGTACTTCATCTGGGTCGGACGTCTCCTCCAGGGAGACTTCGGCACCTCGATCCAGACCAACCGCCCCGTCGTGGAAGAGTTCATGCGACGGTTCCCCGCGACCCTCGAGCTGAGTGTGATGGCGCTGATCTTCGCGGTCGGCGTCGGCATCCCGCTCGGCTACTGGGCAGCGCGCCGTCACGGCAAGTTCAGCGACCACGCCTCGGTGGTGCTGAGCCTGGTCGGCATCACGATCCCGGTGTTCTTCCTGGCATTCATCCTCAAGTACATCTTCGCGGTGCAACTGGGCTGGCTGCCGTCGGACGGACGCCAGAATCCACGAATAGACGCCACTCATCCCACCGGGTTCTACGTGTGGGACGGCATCATCACCGGGGAGTTCGACGCGGCGTGGGATGCGATCCTGCACCTCGTGCTGCCGGCACTGGCGCTCGGAACCATCCCGCTCGCGATCATCGTCCGCATCACCAGGGCCAGCGTGCTCGAGGTGCAGAACGCGGACTATGTGCGTACGGGGCGGGCCAAGGGCGTCGGATCCTCGACGTTGCGCAACCGATTCATCCTGCGCAACGCCATGCTCCCGGTGATCACCACGATCGGGCTGCAGACCGGGCTCCTCATCTCGGGGGCGGTGCTCACCGAGACGGTGTTCGCCTTCCCGGGGATCGGCTCGTTCCTCGCGCGGGCGATCTTCACCCGTGACTTCCCGGTGCTGCAGGGCTTCATCATCTTCATCGCGATCGCCTACGCCCTGATCAACCTCGCCGTCGACGTGTCGTACAGCTTCATCGATCCGAGAGTGAGGGTCCAATGATGACTCGCACCACTGCTTCACAGGAGGTTGCGTCATGAGCGTCGCCCTTCCTCCCGCCCAGGGTGGCGGGATGCTCGACACCGTCGCCATCGCGCAGGCCGATCTGAAGGACGGCCCCGGTGGATTCTGGCGCGACGTGTTCCGCCGGCTGCGCCGCAACCCGACCGCCTGGATCGGAGCGGGCATCGTCCTGCTGTTCATCCTGGTCGCCGCGCTCGCACCCGTGATCGCGCCGTACCCGGAGACCGCGCTGCCGGGGGCGAAGTTCATCACTCCGACGCACATCCCCGGACCGGGGGAGCTGCCGGAGTTCCCCCTCGGGCTCGACCGTTTCGGTGGAGACGTGCTGTCGAAACTCATCTGGGGAGCACAGGCCTCGCTGCTCATCGGCGTGATCTCGACCGCTCTCGGACTGGTGGGCGGCATGATCCTCGGGCTGCTCGCCGGTACCTTCGGCGGCTGGGTCGACACGCTCATCATGCGCATCGTCGACATCATCCTGTCGGTGCCGAACCTGCTGCTCGCGGTGTCGATCGCCGCGATCCTCGGGCAGACGCCGTATGCGGTGATGATCGCGATCGGTGCCTCGCAGGTGCCGATCTTCGCGCGACTGCTGCGGGCGTCGATGCTGCAGCAGCGCTCCAGCGACTATGTGCTCTCGGCTCAGACCCTCGGTCTGGGCCGCGGGTCGATCACCATGTCGCACGTGCTCCCGAACGCCATCGGCCCCGTGATCGTGCAGGGGACCCTGACGCTCGCGACCGCCGTGATCGATGCGGCCGCGCTGTCGTTCCTCGGTCTCGGCGGAGGACGCCCGGAGACGGCGGAGTGGGGCCGCATGCTCACCTACGCGCAGGCGGAACTGGCGATCGCGCCCTGGTTGGCGTTCCTCCCCGGTATCTGCATCGCGGTCACCGCGCTCGGTTTCACGCTGTTCGGTGAAGCGCTGCGCGAGGCCATGGACCCGAGAACGAGGGCACGATGAACGCCAGGAAAGAGAATCAGACGTCCGACGCACCGCTGCTGTCTGTGCAGGGACTCGCCGTCGACTTCGCCACCATGGACGGTGTCGTGCACGCGGTCGAGGGGGTGGACCTCGACATCAAGGCGGGGGAGACCGTCGCGATCGTGGGCGAGTCCGGCTCGGGCAAGTCGACCACGGCGATGGCGATCATCGGCCTGCTCGCGGGTGGCGGTCGCGTCGCCGCGGGGAGCATCCGGCTCGACGGTCGCGAGATCACGCGTGCATCGGAGCACGAGCTGCGTGCCATCCGCGGGCGTGACATCGGGCTGGTTCCGCAGGACCCGATGTCGAACCTGAACCCGGTCGCCAAGATCGGCACCCAGGTCGCCGAGACCCTGCTCGCACATGGACTCGCCACTAGGCAGAACGTGCACGAGAAGGTCGTGCAGGCGCTGACCGCGGCAGGCCTCCCCGATCCCGAGCGGCGTGCGAAGCAGTATCCGCACGAGTTCTCCGGCGGCATGCGGCAGCGGGCGCTCATCGCGATCGGCCTCGCCTGCAGCCCGCGACTGCTGATCGCCGATGAGCCGACCAGCGCGCTCGACGTCACGGTGCAGCAGACGATCCTCGACCAGATCGGGGCGATGACGCGGGAGCTCGGCACCGCGGTGCTGCTCATCACGCACGACCTCGGTCTCGCGGCCGAGCGTGCGGAGCGGGTCATCGTGATGCATCGAGGCAAGGTCGTCGAGCAGGGGTCTGCGCGCCAGATCCTCGAGGCGCCGCAGCATCCGTACACGCAGTCGCTCGTGAAGGCCGCGCCGTCGGTCGCCGCTGCGCGACTGCGACCGGAGGCGTTCCACGTCGAGGAGCGGGAGGCGGAGTCGGAGCCTGAGGCGGCGGTCCCCACGGACAACATCGTCGAGATCGAGAACCTCACCAAGGTGTATCCGGTGCGCGGTCGCGGAGAGGACTTCGTGGCGGTCAAGGACGTCTCGCTGTCGATCCCGCGCGGCGAGACGGTTGCGATCGTGGGCGAATCCGGCTCGGGCAAGACCACGACGGCGCGGATGCTGCTCAAGGTGGTCGAGCCGACCAGCGGCCTGATCCGCTTCGAAGGCAAGGACATCTCCTCGCTGACCAAGGCGGAGACGCGGGACTTCCGGCAGCGCGTGCAGCCGATCTTCCAAGACCCGTACTCGAGCCTGAACCCGATGTTCACGATCGAGAGGCTGATCTCCGAACCGCTCGACTTCTACCGGAGGGGGAGCGGAGCGGAGCGGCGCGCACGAGTGCGGCAGCTGCTCGACGACGTGGCGCTGCCGCAGTCGATGCTCCGGCGTTATCCGTCGGAGTTGTCCGGCGGACAGCGTCAGCGCGTCGCGATCGCCAGGGCGCTCGCCCTGTCGCCGGATCTGATCGTGTGCGACGAGCCGGTCTCGGCGCTCGACGTGCTGGTGCAGGACCAGATCCTGACACTGCTCGGAGACCTGCAGCGCGAGTACGGGCTGAGCTACCTGTTCATCTCGCACGACCTCGCCGTGGTGCGTCTGATCAGCGACTACGTGTGCGTCATGAAGGACGGTGCTCTGGTCGAAGCGGCGTCGTCCGAGGAGATCTTCACCAACGCGCGTGACCCGTACACGCGCCGTCTGCTCGCCTCGATCCCTGGCAACGAGCTGAACATCGCGTCCTGAGGCCCCGCTCGTCGAGACCCATCGCGCCCGTCGAGACCCACCCGTCCAGACGTCTGGACGGGTGGGTCTCGACGCGGACGGTGGGTCTCGAGATGCCCGGACGGCGCCAATACCGCAGCTTCCAAGATTGGTCAAGGACTGAGCTTGCCATGTCGCCGAATCGTGCGTATAGTTGGTAGTTGCGCTCGCTTCTCCCTGCCCTCATATGGTGGTCGGCATCTGTTGAGTCTTTGAGCGCACACTCCACCTGACGACAAAGGAATCGAGAAGCCCTGCGGGGCTCACGGAGGTTATTCCCTTGGCTGCTGCTCGCAACGCATCCACATCCACCACCACCAAGAACGGACGCGGAGCTTCCCGTCTTTCGTTCGCCAAGATCTCCGACACGCTGACGGTCCCTGACCTTCTCGCCCTGCAGACCGAATCCTTCGGTTGGCTCGTCGGTAACGACGACTGGAAGGCCCGCGTCGCCGAGGCCAAGAAGGCCGGCCGCACCGACGTCAACGAGATCAGCGGTCTCGGCGAGATCTTCGAGGAGATCTCTCCGATCGAGGACCTCGGCGAGACGATGCAGCTCTCGTTCACGAACCCCTACCTCGAGCCGGAGAAGTACTCCATCGAGGAGTGCAAGGAGCGTGGCAAGACCTACGCCGCTCCGCTGTACGTCGAGGCCGAGTTCATGAACCACCTCACGGGTGAGATCAAGACCCAGACGGTCTTCATGGGCGACTTCCCGCTTCAGACGGGCAAGGGTACGTTCATCATCAACGGCTCCGAGCGCGTCGTCGTGTCGCAGCTCGTGCGCTCGCCGGGTGTCTACTTCGACAAGACCCCCGACAAGACGTCCGACAAGGACATCGTGTCGGCACGTGTCATCCCGAGCCGTGGTGCCTGGCTCGAGTTCGAGATCGACAAGCGCGACCAGGTCGGCGTGCGCGTCGACCGCAAGCGCAAGCAGTCGGTCACGGTCTTCCTCAAGGCGCTGGGTATGACCAGCGAGGAGATCCTCGCCGAGTTCGCCGGCTACACCTCGATCGAGGAGACGCTCGCGAAGGACACCATCGTCACGAAGGAAGATGCGCTCCGCGACATCTACCGCAAGCTGCGTCCGGGCGAGCAGGTCGCCGCCGAGGCCGCCCGTGCGCTGCTGGACAACTTCTACTTCAACCCGAAGCGCTACGACCTCGCGAAGGTGGGTCGTTACAAGATCAACCAGAAGCTCGGTCTCGACCAGCCGCTGAACTCGTCGGTCCTGACCGTCGAGGACATCGTCGCGACGATCAAGTACCTCGTGCGTCTGCACGCCGGTACCGAGGAGACCTTCTCGGGCATCCGCTCGGGCAAGAAGGCCGAGATCCGCCTCGCGACCGACGACATCGACAACTTCGGCAACCGTCGTATCCGCGCCGTCGGCGAGCTGATCCAGAACCAGGTCCGCACCGGTCTGTCCCGCATGGAGCGCGTCGTCCGCGAGCGCATGACCACGCAGGACATCGAGGCGATCACGCCGCAGACCCTGATCAACGTGCGCCCCGTCGTCGCCGCGATCAAGGAGTTCTTCGGAACGTCGCAGCTGTCGCAGTTCATGGACCAGAACAACCCGCTCGCGGGTCTGACGAACAAGCGTCGTCTGTCCGCGCTCGGCCCCGGTGGTCTCTCGCGTGACCGCGCCGGCGTCGAGGTCCGTGACGTCCACCCGTCGCACTACGGCCGCATGTGCCCGATCGAGACCCCGGAAGGCCCGAACATCGGTCTGATCGGTGCTCTCGCGACGTTCGCGCGCATCAACTCGTTCGGCTTCATCGAGACCCCCTACCGCAAGGTCGAGGGTGGCGTGGTCACCGAGCACATCGACTACCTCACGGCTTCGGAAGAGGTCGACTTCAACATCGCGCAGGCGAACGCCCCGCTCGATGCCAAGGGTCGCTTCATCGAGAGCCACGTCCTGGCCCGCCCCAAGGGCGGAAGCGGCGAGGTCGACATGTTCCTCCCGGAGGACATCGGCTACATCGACGTCTCCCCGCGCCAGATGGTGTCGGTCGCGACCTCGCTCGTGCCCTTCCTCGAGCACGATGACGCACAGCGCGCCCTCATGGGTGCCAACATGCAGCGTCAGGCTGTGCCGCTGCTGCGCAGCGACTCGCCGCTCGTCGGAACCGGTATGGAGGGCTACACGGCCATCGACGCCGGTGACGTGCTCACCGCCGAGAAGGCCGGTGTCGTCACCGAGGTCTCCGCAGACCGCGTCGTCGTCATGCTCGACGAGGGTGGAACGCAGGAATACCACCTCCGCAAGTTCGACCGCTCCAACCAGGGCACGTCGTACAACCAGAAGGTCGTCGTCAACGCCGGTGAGCGCGTCGAGGTCGGAGAGGTCATCGCCGATGGCCCCGCCACCGAGAACGGTGAGCTGGCACTCGGAAAGAACCTCCTCGTCGCATTCATGACGTGGGAAGGCTACAACTTCGAGGACGCGATCATCCTCAGCCAGGACCTGGTGAAGGACGACACCCTCTCCTCGATCCACATCGAGGAGTACGAGGTCGACGCCCGCGACACCAAGCTCGGCAAGGAGGAGATCACCCGTGACCTCCCCAACGTCAGCCCTGAGCTGCTGAAGGACCTCGACGAGCGCGGCATCATCCGCATCGGTGCCGAGGTCCGCCCCGGCGACATCCTCGTCGGCAAGGTCACGCCGAAGGGTGAGACCGAGCTGTCGGCCGAGGAGCGTCTGCTCCGCGCGATCTTCAACGAGAAGAGCCGCGAAGTCCGTGACACCTCGCTGAAGGTGCCCCACGGTGAGCAGGGCACGATCATCGCGGTCAAGGAGTTCAACGCCGAGGACGGCGACGACGAGCTCGGCTCCGGTGTGAACCGCCGCGTCGTGGTCTACATCGCCCAGAAGCGCAAGATCACCGAGGGTGACAAGCTCGCCGGCCGTCACGGCAACAAGGGTGTCATCGCGAAGATCCTCCCGATCGAGGACATGCCGTTCCTCGCGGACGGAACTCCGGTCGACATCGTGCTGAACCCGCTCGGCATCCCGGGTCGAATGAACTTCGGCCAGGTGCTGGAGACCCACCTCGGGTGGATCGCCAAGCAGGGCTGGAAGGTCGAGGGCAAGCCCGAGTGGGCCGCCCGTCTGCCGGAAGAGGCGTTCGAAGCCGCTCCCAACACGAAGGTCGCCACCCCGGTGTTCGACGGTGCGAGCGAGGAGGAGATCGCCGGTCTCCTCAACGTGACCACCCCGACCCGCGACGGCGTGCGCCTGATCGACTCGACCGGAAAGACGCAGCTGTTCGACGGCCGCTCCGGCGAGCCGTTCCCGGCTCCGATCTCCGTGGGCTACATGTACATCCTGAAGCTGCACCACCTGGTCGACGACAAGATCCACGCACGTTCCACGGGTCCGTACTCGATGATCACCCAGCAGCCGCTCGGTGGTAAGGCGCAGTTCGGTGGACAGCGCTTCGGTGAGATGGAGGTGTGGGCCCTCGAGGCCTACGGCGCCGCATACGCGCTCCAGGAGCTCCTCACGATCAAGTCCGACGACATCCTCGGCCGCGTCAAGGTGTACGAGGCGATCGTCAAGGGCGAGAACATCCAGGAGCCCGGCATCCCCGAGTCCTTCAAGGTGCTCATGAAGGAGATGCAGTCGCTCTGCCTGAACGTCGAGGTGCTCTCGGCCGACGGCACGCTGGTCAACCTGCGTGACACCGACGATGAGGCCTTCCGTGCAGCGGAAGAGCTCGGAATCAACATCTCCAGCCGCTTCGAGGCCGCCTCGATCGACGAGATCTAACCCTTCGACGGGCTCAGGGACCCAGTGGGTTGCTGAGCCTGTCGAAGCCCCCGATTTCTTCAGAAGAATTCCGACACAGGAGAATTAGTGCTCGAGTCAAACACTTTCGACGAGCTTCGCATCGGCCTGGCCACTGCGGACCACATCCGCGCGTGGTCGTACGGTGAGGTCAAGAAGCCCGAAACCATCAACTACCGCACGCTGAAGCCGGAGAAGGATGGTCTCTTCGGAGAGCAGATCTTCGGCCCGTCCCGCGACTGGGAGTGCGCCTGCGGCAAGTACAAGCGTGTCCGCTTCAAGGGCATCGTCTGCGAGCGTTGCGGCGTGGAGGTCACCAAGAGCTCCGTCCGTCGTGAGCGCATGGGTCACATCGAGCTCGCCGCTCCCGTCACCCACATCTGGTACTTCAAGGGCGTGCCCTCGCGTCTGGGCTACCTGCTCGACATGGCGCCGAAGGACCTCGAGAAGGTCATCTACTTCGCCGCGTACATGGTGATCTCGGTCGACGAGGATGCTCGTCACCGTGACCTCGGCACGCAGGAGAACAACATCCGTCTCGAGCTCAAGACGCTCGGTGACCGTCGCGACTCGAAGATCGCCGAGCGCCTCGCCCGTCTCGAGGAGGAGCTCGCTGCTCTCGAGGCCGAGGGTGCCAAGGCCGACGTCAAGAAGAAGGTCAAGGACGCCGCCGAGAAGGAGATGTCGCTCATCCGCAAGGGTGCCGACGAGGCGATCGCCAAGCTCGAGCGCGTGTGGGAGGACTTCCGCACTCTCGAGGTCGGTGCACTCCGCCCCGAGGATGACGTCTTCCACGAGCTGCAGGACCGTTTCGGTCAGTATTTCGAGGCCTACATGGGCGCCGAGTCGATCCAGCGTCGCCTCGCGGCGTTCGACCTCGTCGCCGAGGCGGAGAACCTGCGTCTGCAGATCTCCGAGGGCAAGGGCCAGCGCAAGATCCGTGCGATCAAGCGTCTGAAGGTCGTCAGCTCGTTCCTGGAGACCGGCATGAGCCCGGCCGCCATGGTCCTCGACGTCGTTCCGGTGATTCCGCCGGAGCTGCGCCCGATGGTGCAGCTCGACGGTGGCCGCTTCGCGACCTCCGACCTCAACGACCTCTACCGTCGTGTGATCAACCGCAACAACCGTCTTCGTCGTCTGATCGACCTCGGTGCCCCCGAGATCATCGTCAACAACGAGAAGCGCATGCTGCAGGAGGCCGTCGACGCACTGTTCGACAACGGTCGCCGTGGTCGCCCCGTCACCGGTACCGGTAACCGTGCCCTGAAGTCGCTCAGCGACATGCTCAAGGGTAAGCAGGGTCGTTTCCGTCAGAACCTGCTCGGCAAGCGTGTCGACTACTCGGGCCGTTCGGTCATCATCGTCGGCCCGCAGCTGAAGCTGCACCAGTGCGGTCTGCCCAAGCAGATGGCTCTGGAGCTCTTCAAGCCGTTCGTCATCAAGCGCCTGATCGACCTCGGTCACTCGCAGAACATCAAGGCCGCCAAGCGTGCCGTCGAGCGCACCCGTCCCGAGGTCTGGGACGTGCTCGAGGAGATCATCCGTGAGCGTCCGGTTCTGCTGAACCGTGCACCCACGCTGCACCGCCTCGGCATCCAGGCGTTCGAGCCGCAGCTCGTCGAGGGTAAGGCCATCCAGCTGCACCCGCTCGTCTGCGCCGCGTTCAACGCCGACTTCGATGGTGACCAGATGGCTGTGCACCTGCCGCTGTCTGTCGAGGCTCAGGCCGAGGCCCGCGTGCTGATGCTCGCCTCGAACAACATCCTGAAGCCGTCCGACGGACGCCCGGTCACCCTGCCTTCGCAGGACATGATCATCGGTCTGCACCACCTGACCACGGTCAAGGCGGGCGCAGCCGGTGAGGGCCGTGCATTCGGTTCGGTGGGCGAGGCGATCCTGGCCAAGGACGAGGGAACCCTCGACCTGCAGGCGAAGATCCGCATCCGCATCCCCGGTCTGACCTTCCTCGAGGGCGAAGCCCCCGAGGGCTACGAGCGCCACGGTCTCGTGGACGCCTCGCTGGGTCAGGCGATCTTCAACGACACGCTGCCGAAGGGCTACCCGTTCGTCCGCGAGCAGGCTGACAAGAACAAGCTGTCGCAGATCGTCAACAAGCTGGCCGAGGAGTACCCCAAGGTCGAGACCGCTGCATCGCTGGACCGCATCAAGGACGCCGGCTTCTACTGGGCCACGCGCTCCGGTGTGACCGTCGCCCTGAGCGACATCCTGACCCCGCCGAACAAGGCGGAGATCGTCGCGGGCTACGAGAAGCAGGCCGCGAAGGTCCAGTCGCAGTACGAGAAGGGTCTGACGACCGACTCGGAGCGTCGCCAGGAGCTCATCAAGATCTGGACCGAGGCGACCGACGAGGTTCAGGCGGCCATGAAGGCCAACTTCCCCGAGGACAACACCATCAACCGCATGGTGTCGTCGGGTGCTCGTGGTAACTGGCTGCAGATCCGGAACATCGCCGGTATGCGTGGTCTGGTGAACAACCCCAAGGGTGAGATCATCCCGCGTCCGATCATCTCCTCGTACCGCGAGGGTCTGTCGGTGGCGGAGTACTTCATCGCGACGCACGGTACCCGTAAGGGTCTGGCCGACACCGCTCTGCGTACCGCCGACTCGGGTTACCTGACCCGTCGTCTGGTGGATGTCTCGCAGGACGTCATCATCCGCGAAGAGGACTGTGGCACGTCGAAGGGCCTCGAGCTCCCGATCGCTGCAGTGGACTCGTCCGGCACGCTCGTTCGCGACGCCAACGTCGAGAACTCCGTGTTCGCTCGTACGCTCTCCTCCGCCGTCATCGACAGCAACGGCGACGTTCTCGCCGATGCCGGTGAAGACGTCGGTGACGTGCTGATCGACAAGCTGGTCGCGGCCGGTGTCGAGACCATCAAGGTGCGCTCGGTCCTGACCTGCGACTCCGCCGTCGGTGTGTGCGCGCAGTGCTACGGCCGTTCGCTGGCGACGGGTAAGACTGTCGACATCGGCGAGGCCGTCGGCATCATCGCGGCCCAGTCGATCGGTGAGCCCGGAACCCAGCTGACGATGCGTACCTTCCACACGGGTGGTTCGGCATCGGCGGATGACATCACGCAGGGTCTGCCCCGTGTGCAGGAGCTCTTCGAGGCTCGTACCCCCAAGGGTGCGTCCCCGATCTCCGAGGCCGACGGTCGCATCACGATCGACGAGACCGACAAGGGCAAGAAGGTCATCCTGACGCCCGACAGCGGCGACGAGCCCGTCATCTACCCGGTGCTGAAGCGTGCGACGCTTCTCGTCGAGGATGGCCAGCACGTCACCGTCGGTCAGCCGATCCTGGTCGGAACGCTCGACCCCAAGGAGATCATGCGTGTCATGGGTGCGCGCGAGGTGCAGCGTTACCTCGTCGGCGGCGTCCAGGGCGTGTACCGCTCGCAGGGTGTGCCGATCCACGACAAGCACATCGAGGTCATCGTCCGCCAGATGCTCCGCAAGGTCACCGTCGTCGATCACGCCGACACGACCCTGCTGCCGGGTGAGATGGTCGACCTCAAGCGCTACCAGGCGATCAACCGCGAGGCTGTGGCAGAGGGCAAGCGCCCCGCGTCCGGCCGTCCGGAGCTGATGGGTATCACAAAGGCGTCGCTTGCGACCGAGTCGTGGCTGTCCGCTGCGTCCTTCCAGGAGACGACCCGCGTGCTCACGCAGGCCGCCATGGAGGGCAAGCGCGACCCGCTGGTCGGTCTCAAGGAGAACGTCATCATCGGAAAGCTCATCCCCGCCGGAACCGGTCTCTCGAAGTACCGCGACGTCACGGTCGAGGCCACCGAGGAAGCCAAGAGCGAGCGCTACCCGAACCGGATCTTCGCATCCGACGGCGCGTACGCGGACGGCGACTTCGGCTACGTCGACTTCGACGCGTTCTCGACGGACGACATCACCCCCGGTACCTACAACTGAGTACTGAGTGACTGAGAAGGCCCCAGGCGATTCGCCTGGGGCCTTCTTCGTGTCCGGGGGGTCTCGCCTTCGGAGGAGATCGCGCACTTTGACGGAGATCGCGCGCTTTGACGGAGATCGCGCGCTTTGACGGAGATCGCGCGCTTTGACGGACAAAATCGGCGAAAGACTCCTTCTCTTCGGGAGAAAGCCGTCGGAACGGGCGATGCGATCAGTCGAAAAGGTGCGCCACGATCGCGGAGGTGTATCCCGTCGGGGCGAGGTTCGAGTAGCGGGTGTCGATCAGCACGTCCTGGCGCCAGAACAGGGTGCGGCCGTCGGTGACGGGGTACTGCTCGTTCTGCCAGGTCTTCTCGCAGCGGGTGCCGCCGTCGGGCGTGAAGCACGAGAAGCCCTCGTCGTCGGCCAGCGCGTTCAGCATGTCGAGCGCGGGGCCGCGGTTCATCTTCGAGATCGTGGTGGTGAGGCCCGTAGTGTCGGCCGCGGGGTCGCCCCAGATGCAGGTGAGCGTGCCGTCGCTGCCGACGCCCGAGGGGCCGAATGCGGCGTCGTTGAGAGGGATGCCGTCGAGCTGCGCCAGCACGTCGGCCGACAGGATCGCGCGGCAGTCGGTCGGCAGCGCGATCGGAGCGATCGACGGTGTCGGGCTGGGGGAGGGGGCCCCTGTCGCGTCCGGCCCGTCCGTCTCGGATGCCGTGGGGCTCGACGACGGATCATCACCGGCACCGCCTCCCGTTTGCGGTGCGCACGCGACAAGCGCGGCGATGAGTGCAAGAGCGGCGGCGGCGCCGGCGAGGCGGACGTTCATGGCCACACCGTACTGCCCGGAATGCCGGGGGAGGGGAAGGATCGCGGGATACCCCCGCGCCACCCACGGCGCGGTAGTGTCGGCGGGTGAGCAACGTGACTTCTCCCGCCGGTTCCGTGGTCGTGATCGGCGATGCCCTGATCGACGAGATCCGTGACGATTCCGGCGTGCGCGAGTTGGTCGGAGGTGCGGCGCTCAACGTGGCTGTCGGCCTGCGGCGTCTGGGGGTCGACACGACGCTGATCGCGATGGTCGGTGACGACGAAGCGGGTGCGCATATCCGCGAGTACCTGACCGACCATGGAGTTCGACTGATCTCGAGCGAGGCCCCGCACGGGTCATCTCGGGCGATCGTGCAGCGTGCGGCGAACGGTGAGCCGCAATACGTCTTCAACGAGGCGGCGCAGCAGCGCAGCATCCGCTACTCTGACGAGGCGCGCGCTGCGATCGCGGATGCCGGTCTTGTCGCGATCAGCTGCTTCCCCTTCGACGTGCCGACAGAGGTCGACGCTCTCGTCGACGCTCTGGCCGATGCCCGCGTCGCGGTGGACCCCAACCCGCGGACGGGCATGCTGAGCGATCGCGCGGAGTTCGTGCGCGGGTTCGAGCGCCTCGTGGCCGATGCGGCGATCGTGAAGGTCGGAGCGGACGACGCTGCGATCCTCTACGACGGTGACCTGGATGCTCTGCGGGTGCGCCTCCGCGACCTGGGCGCCGCTGCGGTGCTGGCCACAGCCGGAGCCGACGGTGCCACGATCGACACGGATGCCGGCGTAGCGTCGGCACCGATCGCACAGCTGCCCGGCGCTGTGATCGATACGGTCGGCGCGGGGGATGCGACGCTCGCGGCGGTGTCGGAGGGTCTGGTCGCACAGTCGCCGACGGAGCTGGGGGAGTGGCGTGCGCTGCTGTCACGGGCCATGGACGTGGCCGCTGCGACGTGCCGCGCAGAGGGCGGATTGCTGCGTACTCCGGAGTCGCTCGCGGACTCCGGCCGCGGCGTGAACGGCAGCTGACGGCTCGATTTCTTGCACCCGCGTCTGGCGGGTATGATTATCTTTCGTGCCCCCGGTTGGCTGTTCAAGTCGGACGGGTGCGCTCTGGCGAGTTACCCAAGCGGCCAAAGGGATCTGACTGTAAATCAGACTGCTCAGCATTCGGGGGTTCGAATCCCTCACTCGCCACCAGGGGCCATTCCCGGATCTCGAGGATTTTGTTCTCGTATCTCAGAAGGCCAGGTCAAACGAGGAAAGCCGCCGGAACCCCGGCGGCTTTCCTCGTCGAACCCCTGTTTTCGGCGACTGCAGGGGGTGTTCGTTAGGAACACCGCTCCCGCTCTTCAGATCGTGTCTCAGACCCGCGCAACTCACGCCGCCGAACGAGGCGGATGGCGGCAGTCAGCGCGGTTCGCGGAAGATCTCGACAGCGCGCTGCTGGAGCGCCGCTTCGGCAGCAGCCAACGCTGCGATGTCGTTCGGGAACGGGCCGGGGACGTTGATGACGACCTCGTTGAAGATCGTGACTTCTGCATGCCAGCTGTCGGGTTCGACTGCGTCCAGCACGGTGTAGATCTCAAGCTTCAGGTTCTCGGAGTTGTGCCGGTGGCGGCTGCGCAGACCGGGACGCAACTCGTTTCCATTTCCGTCGTACCGCGTGATGTTCATGGACCGAACGTACCGCGGACTACGAGGAGCCCCCCGAGCGGGAGCCAACGTCAACTCAAAAGAGGTCTGGGTCGACGGGACCCTCGACGACAAGCACGCTGATGGAGGCGTGAGAATCAGCGTCGTTTCCTCGCTGCCGGGATCTGAATGCCGCTCTTCTAGCAGTTCATCACGACCCGGACTTCCTCCTCGATCCTTCGTTCGGGCAGTTCGTTCGGGCTGGCCTCCCCGACACCGTGGTCGTTGATGCGTTCGACGCCGCAGAGCCGGATTGGCGGGTGGACATCGGTGACCAAGCGACAGTGTTGTATCTCATGGATCTGACGAACGGCGGGTGGCAGGAGGCGTACGCAGCCATGAGCGCCGCCTCCCGGGATGCCGCCGCCGAGATTGCACGCCACCTTCGCGGCGGTGGTCTTCCGCACACGCACGGAATCGTGCTGGGGTCACGCTAACCTCGGCCCTCGTGTCGGTCTCCTCTGCCAAGATCGCTGTATGAGCACCCCGTCTGACAGCGACCCTCGCGACTTCTTCATTAGCTACACCTCGGCTGATTCCGAGTGGGCAGAGTGGATTGCCTGGCAGCTAGAACTGGCCGGGTACACGACCGTCATCCAGAAGTGGGACTTCAAGGTCGGTAGCAACTTCGTTATCGAGATGGACAAGGCGTCCAAGAGAGCGAAGCGGACGTTGGTCGTGTTGTCGCCGGCGTTCTTGCAGAGTCAGTACACCACCGCGGAATGGGCGGCTGCGTTCGCGAAGGACCCGGAAGGGCAGTCGCTGAACGTCGTCCCGGTGCTCGTCGAGAAGACAGAGCTCGATGGTCTGCTCAGCCAGATCGTGCACGCGAACCTTATCGGGCTCAGCAGGGAAGATGCGGCCGCGACTCTGATCGCAGCGGTCGAGCCGGGGCGCAGCAAGCCGACCTCGGAGCCGCCATTCCCGGGGGCGCGCGCGACCGCAGACGTGACGAAGGTAGCCCCGACGCCGTCTCCGCCCGCGCTCGGATGGGAGCCTTCGAGCGTCACGCTTGGTTTCGTGGCGCGAGAGGCCGCACTCCCGCGCCAGTGGTCCAACGACACCTATGCCGCGCTGGAGGTCACGCTCGTTCCTGCCGATGGGCAGGTCCTGCGTTTGAGCCAGTTGGAGGCTATGGAAGAAGAATTCGTCACCGCGGGGCGAGCGTCTGGCTTGTTCGCGCAAGCATCTGCCGTGGACAATGGCTCGACATCGGAGGTCGCGTACGCGAAGACAGGCTCGGACGATGCGGCGGGGATCCTCGTCACCCGGAGCGGTCAGCGGACGGCCTGGATCACGCTGCCCCATGACATGTTGGGGAGTGTCCTGGATCCAGCGCAGATCCGTCCGCGCGTTGCTCGTGTGCTGCAGCTCTTGATGAGTGTGCAGCTGCCGGTCGCCGGACGGTACGGTTTCACGGCCCGAATCGAGCCATCACGCCTGCTCATGGTTGGCGATGCCTCCGCCGTGGGTCATCGGAACTCGGCCTCCTTGGGCATGGGATACGACGACAAGTTCCCCGTTCCGATGCTGGACACGGTTCTCGGCGATGCCATCAGTAGTAATGCGGACGAGCTCGCTGGAGAGCTCATCGCTCGCATCGTCGCTGCCACGCGGTCCTAGAAGCCGGCAGCTTCTCGGATCTGTCGCAGTGTCGGCGTTTCCATGGTCAGTGTTTCCATGTCGAGGATGCCGACACTGCCCGGTTGTGTGTCGCGGCCCATGCTTCCCCCCCCCGTCGTCCGTCGTCGGTCATGCCGCCGCCAGGGACGTGCATGTGGCCGTGAAGAAGGAGCTCTGGCTGCACCGCATCCCAGGTGCGGACATCTCGGGAGTTGATGCGGGTCATCAGATCCTGCGCGAGGCCGTATGTGGTCTTCAGCCCAGCGTCGAGCGACGCCCCGGCCCCCAGTAGCACTGCAACTCTCATGTGCCAGATTCTGCCAGGCGTCATCCCTCCCGATGTTGTACGGCGTTGCCCCAGACCCAACAACGGAAGGTTCTCTCTCCGGCGCGAAACTCGATGCCCGCGGTCAGGGGCGTCGACCGGGCGAGCTTCGCGTCAACGCGGATAGCCTCCGGACCGAACCGGACCCATGCACTCACCGGTTGAAGCGGGTGAGGGTAGATAGTCAGCGGATACTCGCGGAGGGCGAGCTCGCGGTCGGAGAGTGACTGCAGAGGACCGGCTCTCGCTGCGGAAAGAATCGCCTGATGCTGGGCTTGCTTGTCGTAATACGGGGCTAGTCGCTTGCTCGTCCCCATACCGGCATCCTTTCTCCGGCCAGACTAGCAAGTATCGAAACTATGTTCTATTCTCGTGTGCATGCTCCCGACCGCCGAACACCCTGTGACTCTATGGCTCAACAACGACATTCCCGAGCGCATGGTGTACCGCGGTCGACGGTGGCGCGTGACAGACACCCCCACACGCCTACGGCACTCGGTATGGAGCACGGGCCTCGAGCCGGGTCGGGGACTCTACGCCTGGAGGTTCCAGGGCACCAATGACGAGGGGCTGTCGTTCGTCTTCGACGTGTACAAGGCGGAGGAGGACTGGCATGTCCATCGCAGCTACGACTAGCGCTGCTCGCACATCCATTGCGTCGAGCAGGTGCTATCCAACGAAGAGATCACCGCGCTCCTCGATGGCGGGTACCGGCACAAACCGCGCGCAGCTCACCCTGGTCTGGTTGTGAGAAGCGCGGCCTTTAGTAGTCCATGATCTCGTCAGGCGGTGGCTGGTAGAGACGGGAATGGGTGACGTTCCAGTTCCCTCCATATGTATGAGACACGGCTTTCACGGTCTCCCACACCCACTCGCCGAGCCGCGGGCTGACCACCACTTCCTCGACGAGGGTGTTCAGGTCGCAAGGCAGAGTCGCCAGGCGGGGGAGTCCCTCGAGAGACGGTTCGTTGTACTTGTGCTCGCGGGATTCGTCGTGGGCGACGAGACGGAACTCGTTCTCGTGGGAGAACTCTCTCCGCTTGATGAAGTACTGGTCCGTGTAGGTCTGCGGAATCCGGTCGTCCTCCTGGGCCGAGCGGTAGTCGACCTTGCCGTAGAAGACGTCACGCACGCAGTCGGCGGTGCCGGCGAGGGAGTTGCGGAGCGACCCCCACGTCGTCCGAATCGCTACGCCCTTCTCATCACCGTAAAGGCGCCATAGGCCAGCGTTCTCAGACGGGAAGGCGGTCCAACAGGAGATGTAGGTCCGATGTGTCAGAAACAACGAGTCCTTATGGATCTTGTTGATGCGAGCGTGCCGGAAGTATCCGGGTGCGCCGTCCGCCAGATCCTTCGCAATCGTCCCAGCGATGGCGCCGGGCGCCATCATTCCCTCGTAGGCGTCTTCCATGCTCGACGCGTGTGGCATCTTCAGCGATTCGGTGGTGAGGAGGTCGAGGAATTTCGGGAGATCGACGTAACGCCAGAGCGGCACGTCGTCGTTGATCTGGACGGACGGGTCTGCCAGCTTGAGGTCGATGTCCACCGTCGGAGCCTAGCGCGCGGGCCAAGTCGGTGACGCCAGTGACGCCCGCGTCGTCGAGGAGCTCCGCGACGGCGATACGGGTGATCGGGCCGTCGGCCAAGCCCGGGACCGATGTGTCGAACGCCGTGCGCATCGGAGTTAACAGCGCATCCCCGATTTTCGCCGCGGGCGAAGCGAGGGCATTCTGTCTGACATCTACCGAGGAGGACCTGCGGTGGGGTCGAAGGACTCCGGCGTGATCCATGCCTCCTGCAACTCGCTGCCCGTCGCGACTTCATCCAGCACTTGCCGGACGTAGCGGAGCATCCCTTCCTGCAATGCCCCAACGGGGAACACTTGGTCAAACACCGTCACGGCAGGAGCGAGATTGATAGTGGCCGTGCCCGCGGCCGTATCCTCTCCGGCGATGAGCGCGCCGAAACCGAATCGAGCGAACGGGGTGCCGGCCGCTTCCGTTCCGGACAACCCGGATCCCCACACGTGGAAGTACCCGCCCTCGGGGAGCCGGTCACCGAGCGTCAGACCGTTGAGATGCAGCTCCACGCCCTCCTCGAGCGGCACTGCGACCACGCGTCCGCGATGCTTGTCATCGTTGTCCAATCGGCTCAGAACGCTCAGCCAATCGAGCTGCGGATTGTCGGGAGAAGTGACCCACGGCTGGGCAAGGCGTATCCGCTCCAGATGTGCCCCCGGAACCATCTCCAACGCCTTCATGTTGTTCATCCACTCGCGCTCATTGGTCGTGACGGGGAAGGCTACCCTGCCGGGCTTGGACGGCGTCGCCCCATCGGAGTGTGCGAGGTCCCAGACGAGCGCGTCGAGGGCCGACCGAGCGTTGTGCACCGCGTCGCCGAGGAGCAGGCCCCATTCTGCGACCGGGGGTCGGAACCCGGATGGAGTGAGGAACTCCAGGGCGGTCCTGTCCTCGAGCACGCGCACGTCCGCTGAGAACTCGCCAGACGTGTTCCACGTCTCGACCCGTCCAAGAAGCTCGCTGAAGATCCACCAGCTGCGCGTGAGTTTCAGGCGAGACCACTGATTGATGGTCATGAACGGTCCTTCCGGCAAGGCGGTGTTGCACCCATCAAACCGCACTGCGCGCTAGGTTGATGCCATGGTCGACATCATCACCACCTTCACCTTCGAGCTGGAGCACAAGTCCGACACCGAGGGGCTTCGTGTGGTCGTCGAACTTCCGGAAGACGCGGGTCAGCTGCGTGACTTCCTGTCGATGGAACTCGGCGCGCGGTGGTCGGATGAGCGGCACTTCGACATCGATTTCCAATACGCGTCCACTGCGGAGCATCGCCTGCAGTCCCTTGGCCTTTCGGAGATGCCGGTGCGCCCGAAGGATCCGCGACTCCCGCTGGCGAAGGTCGTCGACGAGGCGACGGCTCTCGCGAAAGAACGGGAGGGCTGGAACGTGACCTCTATCGAGATCCTCGATGAGAGCGTCACGCACGTCGTTCGCGGTCACTTCGCCCGTCTCGATCTCCATGGAACGTACACGGTTCGGGTCACCCAGAGGCGATAGCCGGCGCCGGCAGTGGCCAAGGCCAGAGATGATTTGGGAACTTCCACTGGGACTGCCGATGCTCCCGCTTCTTGTTGAAGCTCGCCACCCGTTCACCTGGTTCGACACTCATCGAGAGCCGCCGTGCTTCTTCCTCCATCGCTTCCTTGCGGACCGGCTACCTACCGACGACGATTGACGTCGTAGCTTCCTGCGGGCTCGAGAAGAATCCACGCCGGCGCGTCCCCACGCTCCGCGTGTCGGGCAGCGATGGTCCATCGATGGTCCCCGTGCCGGGCGACGATCTTCGCCGGGGTGCCGAGACTCAGCAACTCTCCGACAGTATGCGTGTGACGTGAAGTATTGTCCTTCGAACGCCCTGGTTGGCGGGAGATTGAGGCGAGAGGCTGTCCGGGAGCGTCGATGTCGAGACGTAGTGTCTCCGCAGCCTCGTCGAACGACGCCTCGGTGACAGCGCTCATCGAGTGCGCGCTCCATCCCACCGCCACAGGCGCGTCATGGTGCTGCCCGGCGAAATCGGACGCCACCTCACGGGCGAGCGTGTCGCGTTCCGCCTCGACGAAGTTACGCACGCAGGACAGCCCTGTCACCTCGGTGATTCTTGCGGGGTCGACACCCAGAGCCGTCAAGCGCGTTGAGACCTCGCCGGCGTACGGGTTGACGACGACCATCTGCTGTTTACCGGGCGACAGCGTCATCCACAGCATTCGTGCCAGGGCGGAGTCGGTGAGGGGGAGCGAATATCCCATGAGGACGACGCGGTCTGCGGTGAGAAGCGTCTCCTGTGCACGACGCCAGATGAACCGCGTCTTCGGGTTGTCGAAGTACCCCGTCTTGCTCGATGTCGGCGGCACGAGGAAGACATCTCGCCCGCCGATGGCGACCTCCCGCACCGACGGATGCGCGTACTGCGTCGTAGTGAAGCGATCCAGGGTTGCGCCGGTGCGGTCTCCGGCGACAGCGAACCAATCGACAGAACCATGGAGCTTGTGGAGGGAGAACGTGTCTCGCTGCTCGATGTGTCCACGTCCGTCGCCAAACATCACTGACGCGTTGCTCGGAAATGAGGTGACGACGGAGCCGGATCCGACGCGCCCGGTATTGTCGAACAACTGGGCTTGGTCCAGCGCGGTCTCGATGAGGGTGTCGTAATTGAGCGTGACGACGTTCCCGCACGACCAGTGCACCAAGCTCAGGAACTCGTATACCCATGTCGGCAGGCCGGCCTGCAATGCGCGCCCCTGAGCTTCGTCGAGGATGTGAGCGAGAGTCCGGGTGAACCCGGCGAACTTCGCCTGGTCGTCGAAGTAGGCTTCCTCGTCCTGGTAGGGCTGGCGTTCTGACAACCACGACATCCATGTCTCGAACGTGATCCCGTCAGCGTCGAACTTCGGAATGAAGGCCGACCCGAGCATGCCAAGCCTGTCGGCGGCTCGACTGCCTAACTCATCGGTGACCGGCATCTCGGAGGATACCGCTCGGGAGAACCCCGCACCGAGGACGTAAACGGTGCGGGGCTTACGCGTGAGGACTACCTGCGTCATTCCCCCATCTTGGCGGACGCCACCGCTCTCAACAGAGCGGAGCCTGCTAGAACGGGGGACATGGCTGACAGTTCCACCGTCAATCCCGGCCTCGAGAAGTACGGGCGTGAACAATACGCCTCGCTGCGCCCGCGTATCCATGAGATGAGGTCACGTGCGCTGGCTGTGACGCTTGCCCCTGGAGGGCTGCTGGCGAGGGAAGACGAGAAGACGTCCTACAGTCCGATTTCCCATCAGGTGTGTTTCCAGCTGCAGCTCGCCTCCGAACACCTGACTGCTCTGGATCAGCTCATCGAGGCGCACGGTCTGCCCAACTACGCCGGCTACGTCCTCATCCGTGCAGCACTCGAAACCTCTGCCGCGGGGTATTGGCTTGTACAGCCGGGCGTGAGCAACCGTCGAGTCCTGCGCGCCCTGCGAATGGCGTGGTGGGACCAACGTGACAGCGCCGAGTTCACTGTGGCGAGCGGCCATGCGGCAACGGACTGGGACCTTGAGCGCCGTGCTCATCTCGACTTGTTGCGAAGTAAGGTGAAAGGACTTCACCAGGCAACCCTCGACCTTCCCCGGCTCAGTCACACGGACATGCTCACCGAGGTGGGGCGCGGGCTCAAGATCACTCAGCAGCCGTCGCCCCTCCTCGCGTGGCGTCTGTGCAGCTCCCTTGCGCACGGAAACTCTGCTGCCGCGGTGATGGCGCTTCAGCATCGACAGATCCGAGAGACCGAACCCCACGTCCACAGCGCAACATCGAGCTGGGCGTTGGTGAGCGCTCTCGTTCGAACGTCCCTGGAGACGTTCGACGGAGCACTGGCCTTGTTCGAAGAGCGAGCCTCAGTGGTCTGATGGTGTCTCCCTGCAGGCGAGGCACCTCCTACTCGAACCGGATCCTGCAGTCGATGGGACGCGAGCGCGAGTCAAGACGGCCGGGCTGAGACATCCGCCTCAGCCCGGCCCCTGCCTCCTACAGCTCGCTCCAGATAAGAGTTGCCTCGGCCGCGAGCAGCGCGCCGCCAGCGGGCACCGGCAGCCACGTTCCTTCCTCGCCGCCGTGGCGGTTAGCGTCGACGAAGTCGACGGCGAGTTCGATGCGAGCTTCGCGGCTCAGGTTCTCCGTCTCGGGGTCATCGTTTAGGAAGTGCTGCGCCTGGGAGCGGAGGCTGGACAGCAGAGCATCGGCGACGGATTCGGCCAGTGCGTCGGTCGCGCGCGTGAACTCGACGACGGTTGCCGCGCCATCTGGGCGCCAGTCACAGGTGTCTTCGTCGTTGTCGACGTTCCAGTAGGCGCCGGCATCGTGAGGCTGGGTCTCGCGGCTCCATCGCGCCATACCTTCCTGGATGCGGGGGACGAGGAGCTGGTACATCGCGTACCACTCGTCCACCATCAGGCCGCGGCCTTCGTCGAGCGAGTGGTACAGCTCCCACTCGGTGATGAGCTGCGCGTTGGTCGCCGCGACGATGAGAGTGGTGAAGAAGCCGTGCGCGGTCTCGCCGGAGTACCACCTAGTGGGCGGGGTGAGGGTGCGCTCTCGGTCCCGGAACGTCTTCTCGAACTGCGTGTTCGCGTAGCGGCCCTGGGTGAACGCCATCGACCATGCTGCCGACCCGTAGGCGTAGTCCTGTTCGTACTTGCTCGACTCCGACGACGGCGTGGCTACCTGGAACTTTCGGCGTGCATCCAGCAGCGCGTCACGGCGCTCCTCCAGCCGCTGCTGAACGTCAGCCGACAGGACACGGGACCCGTCCGCGCTCCGGTTGGCCTTTGAAGCCTCTCGGAAGTCGCTCATTGCCGTCCTCAGCGCGTCGGGCATGTCCTTCCGGTACCACGTCCCTTCGGCGAGGGCTGCTTCCTCGGACGCTGCGAGAACCTTTCCCTCGTGAAGCGGTGAGTACTCCATCACGAGCTCCGCACCGTACTCCCGCAGTCGGCGCTGAACGAGGTCAGGATGGGCGTGCGGCAAGTAGGCGAGGTCACCCGTCACGCGCTGAACCTCCAGGTTGCCGTCCAGCAACTCGTTGATGAGCGTCGGCGCCGCATGGCCGAGGACGCCGGGTCGATGACCGACAACACCGACGACGATGTTGGGAACGGCCTCGGGGCGCAGAACGTCCGACGAGACAAGCGTGGCGACCTCAAACTCCCAGCCGTAGTCGACCCCGCCGTTGCGCGTGACGAAGCCCGCGTCCGGCTCCAGGGACACGTGCTCCGAGCCGCTCATCTGCCGGTATCGGTTCGGGGCGACCCCGTCGACGCCGGCGGTGCGGAACACCGAGCCGAGCGCGACACTCATGCTGTCGTCCACCGAATCGGCGATGTCACGCTGCGCGCGCAGGATAGCGTTCGTGAACTCGACGAAACGCTCGCGCTTCCGCGCGCTTCCATCCGCCACGCTCTCGTCCATCCTGAGGTCCTGGAACTCGGACTTCGTCATCGGCTTGTCGCGCGGGGGCAACGGAAGAGGGTCCATGGCACCGAGCACCTGCTCGGTCAGCTCGCGCACGTCTTCTTCGGATGCTGCGTACTTGACGGGAGAAGTGCGAAGGACCCGGACCACGTTGCCCTCTGTCAGGGGGAGGCCGGTGAGTGCGGTGCCGAGCCAACCGGAAAGTACGTTGTGGATGTCGACGTCGCTGAGTTCGGGGTGCTGGCCGTCCTGGTCGAGCCAGTAGCGAACCTTCTCGGCAACGGCGGACTCGTCGATGATGAAGGACGCCTCCTGGAAGGCGTGAACCTCGGTGGACTGCTGGATGTTGGTGCTCATGTTTCCTCCTATACGGCTACGCCGTTCGCGCAGCTCTCGATGGGTACATGCGCGGTTCCCTGGCGCGGCATGCGTCAGCTAGCGGCCCTGGATGGAAGCCGCGGAAACACGGGTCCCTCAGGCGGTCGCTACCGGCCCCGGATTCAGCCGCTGCATGATCAACGCCTCACAGAACATGAGCGGCGGCACTATTCTCGGAAACACCTATCGCCAGCAGCGCATTCTCGAAGCGGATCCGTTCTACGTTCGACTGGTGCCCTGACCGCCTGGGAGGCCCGAGCTGATGGATCACGCAGCGGACAACGAGGTCGTGCGAATCGACTACAACGTCTTCGCGATCTCCGACTCGGGCCTTCCCGTGACGCCGTCCCCCCGTGAGCTCGCGGCAAGCTCTGGTCTCATCTGCACGCTCGACACAGGGGCGGTCATCGCAACAGGGATCGACATGGGCTACGTCAGAGTCGAGGTGCGCGCTCTCGACACCGAGCCTCGCCTGGAGGCCGTGAGCGAATGGGATGAGGTCGTAGACGCCTCTGTGTCCGCTCCCCTCGGCGACTTGCGAGTCGAAGCCATCCTGGGCGATGCTCCGTCACTTCCCACGCTGACGCCTTCAGGGCCCGGGACGTACCGGATACGCGTCTCCGTGCGAGGCCGCCGCGACCGCCTGAAGGGGGTTACCGATGACGTCGTTGAAAGCTACCTTCTCGAGGTCTGGCCGGCGCCGTCATCCCCCGAGGTCGTGCATCGACTCCACATGAACAGGTTCTCCGTCTAGGACGGCCGGACCCAAAAGGGGCGCTCCCGCGTGCCAGGCAATCGATGGCATCCCGCCAACGCGTGATTTCGAGGCCTTACGTCGGCCCCCCGAGTGCCATCGGATCAGGGTTGGCCACCATCGGCTTGCCCGTCGCCCTCGGCGTCATCATGCGGGGACTCGGACTCAGTCATCCTCGCCGACTTCGCGCGGGTACTGAGCAGTCGAAGGCGGTGATCATCGCACTGCTCTGCTAGCTCGTGCTCCTCCTGGCGATCTGTCTCGGACTCGGTTCGAGCACGATGCGGCCGAGCTGGCCATTTGGCGGTTCGCGTGAAGATGCCGTGATGACACTCGGCAGTCAGCGGCTGCGTCGGCACTCGATGATCGACGCACGCGCCGGTCGTGACTCGATTCTGTCCGATGAGGCTGTCCTGGAGAGAACTGTCCCGCTGGTTCGTCGTCGTCACCCGTGAGGTCCACCGTGGCGAGACGCTTCATCGCGTGGCCGCATGGTCATGCATCGACGCCACGTTTCGCATCCGGCGGACGACGAACGGTGCCAGAAGGGCGAAGGCCAGACATAGTGCCGCCACCCCGACCATGGCGCCGCGGAGTCCGAAGGCACTGGAGAGGAAGCCGACGTATACCGGCCCCAGGATGAACCCGAGGTACGCGGTCGTCCCGACGACCGAGGTCACGCGGCCGCGCTTGTCCTCATCGATGTGGCGGGTGGCTTGACTGAGGAGGGTCGGGAACAGGACCGAGGTTCCGACCGAGGCGACAGCGAGCCCGCTCAGGGCGACCGCGAGGTTCGGTGCGATGGCGAGGATCAGTGTGCCGGCAACGGCAGTCACCGCGCCCCCGAGCAGGATGCTGGGCTCGGGGATGCGATGCGAGACCCCGACGGTGAAGCGAGTGGCTGCCGCGAAGAGTGCGAACGCGGCAGGCGCGAGCGACGCCATGAGAGGAGTAGCGTGCAGTTCGTCTGTCAGGAAGACGGCGCCCCAGCTTTGGTGCGCGTTCTCGGAGGCGAATCCGAGCGCACCGACAACGCCCACCATGAGGAGAGGCAAGAAGGCTGAGATCTTGCGATGCGGCGCTATCGTGTCCTGTCGGGTTGGACGCGTGGCTCGGGGCCCCGTGACGAAGACAATCACTCCGAGACCCGCGATCGCCAGACCTGCCACGGCATATGTGATCACGAGGTCGGCGGTCACCGCTGTCAGCGCCCCGGCGCCGAGACTGCCCACGACCACGCAGGACGAGAACACGGCATGCGCAAGCGTGATCACTCGCCGCCCGGTCGCCTTTTCTGAGGCGCCGGCGAGAGCGTTCGCGGCCACATCGGCGGATCCTGATGTCGCTCCGACCAACAGCATTCCTGCCGCGACACTGGCGATGTCGCGTCCGAACGCGGCCAGCGCAATGCCGGAGAGGGCCAGCATGATCAATGAGAACCCGGCGACGCGTGTGCCGAATCGATCCACGGCCAGTCCTGTCAGCGCCATGGCTGGAACGGCGCCGATCCCCACGCAGAGAAGTGCCGCCCCCAATTGCGCGTTGGTCAACCCGCCGCCGTCGCGCAACCCGGGCAGGCTGGCGCCCCATATGCCCCAGAAGACGCCGAACGCGGCGAAGGCAAGGTAGGGGGGAGTGGGAGTTCGCATATGTGTAACGATACACATATAGACTGAGGGTGTGAAAAGTAGCCGAGTGACCATGCGGGATGTCGCGGCCGAGGCCGGTGTCGCGCCAATGACGGTGAGCTACACGTATACACGTCCGGACCGGGTCGCAGAGGGTACCCGCGCGCGAGTGCTCGCGGCGGCGGGGCGACTCGGCTATCTGGGCCCTGACCCGGTGGCCAGGTCTCTCCGGAGCGGATCAACCGGAAGCTTGGGGGTCGTTCTGGGCGAGCACCTCAGCTATGCGTTCGAGGATCCCCAGGCATCTCGATTCCTCTCCGGGGTCTCGCACGTCTGTGTCGAGAACAAGTTCGGACTTGTCCTCATCCCGGCGATCGGCGCACCTGACGATGCGGATCGTGTTCGGGAGGCAGCCGTCGACGGCTTCGTGATGTGGACGACGGTCGACGGCGACCCCGTGCTCGACGCCGTGGCGGCAACGGGGCGTCCCGCCGCGATCCAGGGCGGGCCCGCTGTGGAGGGCATCATCTCCGTCTCCCCGGATGATCGAGCAGCGGCGCGGAGCATCGCGTCGTACGCACTCGAGACAGCGTCGTCACCGCTGATTCTGTCGTTCCCGCTGGCCAAGGATCGAGTCGGGGGTTTCACCCGAGGGCCAAGCACACGGGTGGACTACCCGGTGACCCGAGCGCGTCTGGAAGGGTTTCGCGACGCGCTCACGCAGGCCGGCCACGAATGGGCTGATGTTCCTGTCGCGGTGGTTCCTCGCAATGGACGAGCCGAAGGCGCGTGGGCGGTCCGAGAAGCGATCGAACGCGTTCGACCTGACGTCGTCATCGCAATGAGCGATCAGCTGGCGGTTGGAGCGCGCGACACGCTGGGCGAGAACGCCCGTGTGACGGGATGGGACGATAGCCAGGACGCGGAGTCTGGTGGTTTCGCGAGTATCCGCCAGTCCATGTATGAACAGGGTATTGCGTGCGCACAGATCGCCGCGGGGCTCCGCGCCTCGGTAGCGCGCCCGCAATGGTCCCTGACCAAACGGTCTTCTTCGCGGCCGTTCTGAAAGGTCGGTCGTTCGCGTAGGCGCCACCGATGTGAGGGCACTCATCCTGTGGCGCTGTCGGATGAAGGCTTATCCCCCTCGGGGCGAATCGATGAGGTGGATGGGATGAGCGCGCGGGAGCGGACCCCCCAAACGCGTGACACCGAGGCCCTGCGTCGGCCACACTGAGTGTCATGGGATCAGCGTTGACCACCATCGGATTGCCCGTCGCCCTCGGCATCATCATGCTGGGGCTCGGACTCAGCCTCACCCTCGCCGACTTCGCGCGGGTGCTGAAGCAGCCGAAGGCGGTGATCATCGCGCTGCTGTGCCAGCTGATCCTCCTCCCGGCGATCTGCTTCGGACTCGTGCTGGCGTTCCAGTTGCCGCCGGTGCTCGCGGTCGGCATGATGATGCTGGCCGCATCGCCCGGTGGCACGACCGCGAACCTCTACAGCCACCTGTTCCGCGGTGACATCGCCCTGAACATCTCGCTCACGGCCGTGAACTCGGTGATCGCGGTCATCACGCTCCCGCTCATCACGAACTTCGCGATCGCCTACTTCCAGCCGTTCGATGACCGCCTCGGTCTGCAGTGGTCGAAGACGCTCGAGGTGTTCGCGATCGTGCTGCTGCCGGTCGCGCTTGGCATGCTGATCCGCCGCTTCCGCCCCGGGTTCGCCGACGGCATGGACAAGCCGGTGCGCATCGCCTCGGTGATCATCCTGATCGTCGTGATCGCGGGGGCAGTCGCGTCGAACTGGTCGCTGCTGGTGGCGAACGTCGCGCAGCTCGCGCTCATCACCGTGCTCTTCTGCCTCATCAGTCTGACGGTCGGGTTCCTGGTGCCCAGAGCACTCCGCGTCGGACGGCGCCAGGCGATCGCGACGTCGTTCGAGATCGGTATCCACAACGCCACGCTCGCGATCGTGATCGCCCAGTCCGTGCTCGGCTCCACAGAGCTGAGTCTGCCCGCCGCGGTCTACGGCGTGCTGATGTTCTTCATCGCGTTCGGCTTCGGGTTCCTCATCCGCGACAGGTCGGCGACGGTCGCGCTTCCGACGAAGGATGACGTCGACGCCTGAGTCGCGAGGACCCTCTCTCGCGCGGCGGGAGGACGTAGCCTTGATCGGTGTGCGTGCTCGCTTTCCCGTTGAAATAAAATAGTATTGCCAATACTATGGTGGAGATGAGCGGGGCGGAGAGACCCCGACGCAGGGAAGGACGACGATGACGACAGTTCTGTACACCGGAGGCGCCGGCCGCATGGGCAGGGTGATCCGGGAGGGTCTCGCCGGTCGATACGACCGCGTCGTGCTGTTCACGCGTCGCGCTCCTGAGGAGCCGTTGCACTCGGGGGAGGAGGTCGTCATCGGCGACCTCGCCGATCTCGACGGTCTCACGAAGGCGGCGGCGGGGGTGGATGTCATCGTGCACCTCGGCGGCATCGCCGACGAGTCGACCTACGAGAGCATCCGTACGTCCAACATCGACGGCACGTACCACGTGTACGAAGCCGCCCGCCGGGCGGGTGTGCGCCGGGTCGTCTACGCGAGCTCGAACCATATCGTCGGTTTCCACGACGCGACCGAGGTTCTCGACGAGAGCGCACCACTTCGGCCCGACACCTTCTACGGAGTGTCGAAGGCCTTCGGTGAGGCGCTTGCCAGCATGTACCACGACAAGTGGGGTGTCGAATCGGTGCTGTTGCGCATCGGCACCTTCCGCCCCGCGCCGGAGGACCAGCGTCAGCTCGCGCTGTGGCTGAGCTGGCGCGACGGCATCGAGCTCACGCGCTGCGCGATCGAGAGCGGCCCGGTCGGCTGCCAGGTCGTCTACGGCTGCTCGAACAACACCGGATCCTGGTGGAACGGCCAGGCCGGCTGGGATGCGATCGGCTTCGTCCCGAAGGATGACGCAGCCGACCACGCCGAAGGAGTCGACCGCGACGCCCCGGCCCCGCGCTACCACGGCGGTGCTTTCACGGCATCCGACTACGAAGGAGGCATCTGGTGACCACGACTCAGAGCGTCGATGTGCTCATCACGACCGCGTTCCTCGCCCCCGGTGACGAGGTCGACCGGATGCTGTCCGCGGCAGGATTCACGACCCGCCACGAGGCCGACCTCGCCGCGCTCTCCGCTGACGACCGTGCCGCGCTGCTCAGCGGAGTCCGCGCGATCATCGCCGGCACTCGTCCCCTGGGGGCCGAAGAGCTGACCCAAGCCGAGAACCTGAAGGTCATCGTCCGCACCGGCGTCGGCTACGACAGCGTCGACGTCGACACCGCCACCCGTCGCGGTGTCCCGGTGTGCATCACGGCCGGCGCCAACCGTCAGGCAGTCGCAGAGCACGTGTTCGCGCTGCTGCTGGCATCCGCACGCCGGATCCCGGAGAACATCCGCAACCTGTCCGACGGGCGCTGGGAGCAGCTGACCGGCCGCGAGCTCAGGGGCGCGACCCTCGGCATCCTCGGACTCGGCTCGATCGGCAAGGCGGTCGCCTCGATCGGGCGAGGGTTCGGCATGGACATCGTCGCCTATGACCCCTACTTCGACCAGGAGTTCGCCGCCGCGAACGGGGTGCGCCGCGCCGACCTCGAGGGCGTGCTGGCGCAGTCCGACTTCGTCACGCTGCATCTCTTCCTCGACGACTCGACCCGCAACCTCATCGATGCGCAGCGACTGGCGCTGATGAAGTCCGATGCGATCGTGATCAACACCGCCCGCGGTGGCATCATCGACGAGAAGGCGCTGGTCGAGGCGGTCGAGGCTGGAGTGATCGGCGGCGCCGCGCTTGACGTCTTCGCCGAGGAGCCGCTCTCGCCCACGAGCCCGCTGCTGCACACTCCCGGAATCCTCGCGACGACCCACGTCGCCGGGGCCACCCGCGAAGCGCGAGGGGAATCCGGTCGCATGGCCGCGACGACCGTGATCGACGTTCTCGGCGGGCGCGACCCCCGGTTCGTCGTGAACCCCGACTACCAGGGAGTGCCCGCATGATCACCCTCTACAGCGGACTCGTCGTCCGCCAGGCGCTCGAGGAGACCGTGATCCCGATCTTCGAGAAGGTGACAGGCGAACGCGTCGAGGCGACGTTCGAGCCGACCACGGTGCTGCTGAGCCGCATCGCGGAGGGGGAGCGCCCCGACCTCGTGCTGGGCGTCTCGTCCTCGGTGCGGGATCTGGCCGACCAGGGAGTGCTCGGCCACGAAGGTCTCGCCGATATCGCGGTGTCCGCCGTCGGATTCGCCCGCCTGCCCGAGAGCCCTGCGCCGTCCGACGAGTCGGCGGAGAGCTTCCTCGAGTATCTGCGCGCGGCGTCGGCCGTCGCCTACACGCTGAGCGGTGCGAGCGGGCTGCACTTCATGGAGGTGCTGCGCGCGCACGACCTACTGGATGTGATCGATGAGCGCGCCGTCCGCTTCTCCACAGGGCTCACGGCCGAGGCCGTCGTCGACGGCCGCGCGAGCGTCGCGATCCAGCAGGTCAGCGAGCTTCGCGCCGTCGCGGGACCGCACGTCGTGGCGCCGATCCCGCACGCGCTCCAGTCGTACGCCTCGTTCGCGATCGGCGTGCGCTCCGGCGCACCGGAGACGGCTGCGGCCTTCGCCGCGTCACTGGGCGAGGACGATGCGCGCCGTGCCTTCGCATCCGTCGGGCTGAGCGCCCCCTGACATCGGACGCCGCAGGGCGTCATCACGGAAGCTGCGACCGATACCCGTCGCACTGACGAGAAGAGAGAACATGAGAAAAGTCATCGTGGACACCGACACGGGAGTCGACGACGCGCTCGCGCTGATGCTGCTGGCCGCCGATCCCGAGGTCGAGATACTCGCGGCGATCAGCGTCTTCGGCAACTGCGAGAGCGAGCGCGCTGCCGACAATGCCCGGTACGTGCTCGACACGTGCGGCCGCTCCGACGTCCCCGTGTACCGCGGTGCTTCGGTGCCGCTGCGCCAGGAGCTCCGGTTGAACCCCGGTATCCACGGCGAGGACGGATTCGGGAACACCGGTCTGCGACCAGCGACTCCCGTGCCGGCCGAACCCGACGGCGTGCAGGTGCTGCTCGACCTGGTCGACGCGCATGAGGGTGAGATCGACTACCTCGCGCTCGGTCCCCAGACGAACCTCGCACTCGCTCTGCAGCGGGAGCCTCGGCTGCTGGAGCGGCTGCGCAGCACGACCATCGTCGGCACCCTCGGCCCTGCCCTCTACAACGACACCGAGCCGTGGGCGGATCGCCGCTTCCGCGTCTCGCGTGACCCGAACGTGTCGTTCGACATCGACGCCGCGCAGGAGGTCGCCCGTCACGAGGGCGACGTGACGTGGTGCGGACCGTATGTGACCCGACAGGCGCTCGTCCCCGAGGACTTCTTCCTCGAGATCGCCGCTGAGACCGCTTCGCCTCCCGCCCAGCTGATCACCGCGATCAGCGCGGACTACGCCGGCTTCTACACGCGGTCGTACCCGCAGCCGGACGACCACCGCGTCATGGGCATCAACGACAGCTTGGCCGTGGCGACCCTGCTGCGACCGGAGCTCGTCGCCGGATCGGTCCGCCGCCCGCTGCAGACGTTCCAGGACCCCGCGACCGGCGACCGCTACCTCGCCGGCGTGCATCCGTCCCGTGAGGAGAACCGTCCGCTGCACCGCGTCATCTTCGACATGGACTTCGGCGGCGTGCTCGACCTCATCGGCGACACCCTCCGTCGTCCGCTTCCCTGGCGCTGACCCACCTCGAAAAGCATCACCCCCCCCAAAAAAGAAGCATCACCCCCCCCGTGAGCGAAGGAGCTCTCCCGTGACGCAGGAAACCACCACCCGACCCGTCGACGACGCCCGCTCGCGTCGGCACGACACCCGCAATCTCTTCGCGCTCAGCGCGGGCCACGCTCTCGAGTGGTTCGACTGGGCGATGTTCGGACTGCTCTCCGTGTACATCGGCAACGCCTTCTTCCCGGGCGACAGCCCAGCATCGGCGACACTCAACTCGCTGGCCGTCTTCGCGGTCGGCTTCATCTTCCGCCCGATCGGCGGCGTGGTGTTCGGCCTCGTCGCCGACCGCGTCGGTCGCAAGGTCGTGATGATCGGTTCGGTCGGTGTCACGGCCGCTGCGAGCCTCGTGATCGGCGTGCTGCCGACCCACGAGACCCTCGGCGTCTGGGCCGGCATCATCGTGCTGCTCATGCGCATCGTGCAGGGCATCTCGACGGGTATCGAGGCGCCGCTGAGCCAGGCCTACGGGTTGGAGCTGGTGCCGGAGCGCCCCGGCTACGTCGCCGGCTTCATGGCCTTCTTCAACAACCTGGGCAACCTGCTGGCCCCGTTGACGGCTTTCGGTGCCAGCGCACTCCTGGGCGCGACCGCGATGGGCGAGTACGGATGGCGCATCCCGTTCATCCTCGGCGGCGTGCTCGGCGTCCTCGTGCTGTGGCTGCGCCGCTCGCTTCCCGAGACGCTCCCGCAGGGCGTCGTCGGCGCGAACGGCGAGGTGGCGACCCGCACCGAGACGATCGAGGTCTGGCGCGGTGTGCGTCACTACTGGCTGAGTGTGATCGCCGTCGTCTTCGTGATCGGCGCGATCATGGCGTACAACTACACCTGGCTCTCCGGACTGCCCTCGCTGGCGACCGGCGCGTTCGGTGAGGACCCCACCGCCGTGTTCGCGGTCTCGACGACGATGAGCATCGTGCTGACGCTCGGGGCACTGGTGCTCAGCCGGATCCTCGACAAGTGGGCGCTGTCGCGCTGGTTCCTGGTCGGACGCATCCTGGCCATCCCGACGATCTTCCTGGTGCTGCTGTACAACGACGGCGGCATCGGTCCGCTGGCCGGTGTCATGCTGGGCGGTTCACTCGTGCTGCTGCTGAACCTGACGATCTACAACGCCGTCGCCAACTCGCTGTTCCCGCAGCACATCCGCGGCACGGCCATGGGCCTCGGCTACGGCGTCGGCGTCGCGCTCTTCGGTGGCACTGCCTCGTACCTGTTCGTGTGGCTGCAGAGCATCGGCGCGGGGTGGATGTTCCCGATCTACATCGCGACGCTCTGCGCGATCAGTGTCGTGCTCTACGTGCTGGCGAAGAAGCGCAACGGAGTGTTCGTGGGTTCCTGACCTCGACCGCATGCCGAAGGGCGTGTGGGTTCCGAATCCGGAGCCCACACGCCCTTCGTCGTGTGCGAGGTGATCAGTTCGCTGGGCGTAGCGCGTCGACCTGTGCGGAAGTCAGCGGGCGGGTGGCGACGCCGCGGAGCAGCAGGAAGAGTTTCGCCGTCTCCTCGAGCTCTTCGAGAGCGTCCATCGCGGCGGAGAGAGTCGTGCCGGCGACGACAGGGCCGTGGTTGCTCAGCAGCAGAGCCACGTGGTCGCGCGCGGTGCGCTCGGCGAGATCCTCCAGTGCGTCGTCGCCAGGTGCGTGGTACGGCAGCAGCGGCAGACGGCCGATGCGCATCGCGAAGTAAGCCGTGAGCGGGGGGAGCGCGTCGTTCGGGTCGAGGTCTGCCAGGCACGACACGGCGGCGGCGTACGTCGAGTGCGTGTGCACGACCGCCTGGGCGCCAGGCCGGGCACGCAGCACGGCGGCGTGCAGGAAGGCTTCCTTCGAGGGTGCTGCGCCTGCCAGGTGCCGGCCCCGGTCATCGATCAGCGAGAGCTCGTCGGCGGTCACGGTGCCCAGGCTCGATCCGGTCGGGGTGACCAGGATGCCGCCCTCGCCCCGCACCGAGATGTTGCCCGTGCTCCCGTGTGTGAGTCCTCGGTCGAACAGCGATCGAGCTGCGCGGATGACGTCGTCGCGCTGTGCACTCATGCGGCGCTCCTCTCCGACGCGCGCACCAGGAGGTCGGGGTCACCGAAGTTGCCCGACTTCAACAGGAATCGCGTGCCGTCGTGGCCGTGGATCCACGGGACGCCTCGTGCGGCCTCGGCGCCGATCTCGCCGCCGTGCACGGCAAGTGCGGCGATCACCGCACCGGAGGTCTCACCGCCCGCCGTGATGAAGCGAGTGACTCCGCGGTCGCGGACGCCCTGGGCGACCAGCGAGATCGCGTCTTCCAGGATGGCGGCCGATAGCTCGACGCCGAGATGCTCCTGCACCTCATGCAGCTGCGCGGGAGGCAAGGAGGCGTAGATGAGAGGCGCAGGCGCGTCCTGATCGAGGGAGTCGTACCAGGCGAGCGCGTGTGCGGCGAGAGCGGCCGGCTCCTGAGAGGCGAGGGCGTCGAGCCGGTGCAGTGGGCGGCCGGCGCTCCGCATCGCGTCGATCTGTTCCAGCGTGCGCCGCGAGCAGCTGCCGGCGAGCACGATGGTGCGGCCGCTGTCATCGACGGATGGAGTCGGATGCTCCGCGGCCGTGCGGCTCTCGACGACGGCACGGGCGAGGGCCCCGGCGAGCCCCGCTGCTCCTGCGAGCAGTGGCTCGTGCAGAGCGGCCCGGGCGATCGTGAGCAGGTCGTCGTCGGTGACCGCATCGGGGAACAGGTATCGCGCGTCGTGCTGCGGGTCGACGATCGCCGTGCGCAGCGCGTCCGCGCCGGCCTGCACCACATCGAGGGGGAGCGCCCTGCTCGACGGGGCGGTCAGCTGGCGGTCGAGCAGCCGCACCAGATCCGAGTCGCGCATCGGGGTGAGCGGATGGTCGCGCATGGGGGATTCGGCGAGGGGCACGCCGTTCACGAAGAGCTGCCCGCCGGAGACCGTGCGGCCGTGTTCGGGGGAACTCGGTGTCGTGATGACACGTCGGGCGCCGACGAGCGAGGCCAGTGCGTCGAGCACCGGGCCGATGTTGCCGTCGGCGGTCGAGTCGAACGTCGAGCAGTATTTGAGGTACAGCTGATCCGCGCCCTGGGCCTGCAGTGATCGCGCGGCGGCGAGCGACTGGGCCACGGCATCCGCTGCGGGGATCGTGCGGGTCTTGAGGGCTACGACGCCCACGTCCCAGCTCGGATCGATCGAGTGCTCCTGGGGTTCTCCGAACACGATGCCGGTGCGCAATCCCTGGCGGCGGCAGGCGACCGCGACGTCGGTTCCGCCGGTCACGTCGTCGGCGATGATCCCGATCATCGTGCGGACCCCGTGGCCAGGAGGCGGCGCAGGGCGACGGCGGAGCTGGCGGGACCGGACAGCACCGGAATCCCGAGCGTCTGCGCCAGATCGTGCGCAGCGGGAGCCAGTGAGTACTGGGCGAGGAAGACCGCATCGACCTGCGTTGCGTAGGGGGCGCAGGCCTCCGCCAGCGCGGCGAGCAGTGCATGCGGGTCCTGGGCCTTCGTCGCAGCCATGGCGGCGGGGACAGCGATGCCGGTCACGGCCGTGGCGCTTCCTGCCTCGCGCAGCGTCGCCTCCAATCGTTCGACCGAATCGTCTCTGGCACCTTCGAAGGAGGCGACCACGAGTACCGCGCCGTAGCCGGCCGTCGCGATCTCCTGGAACGCGGCTTCGTCGGGGGCCAGCACAGGCGCATCGCGTCGAACGTCGGAGGCGACAGGGCCGTATAGGGAACAGGTGAGCAGCACTCCATCGGCGCCCTCGGCCAGCGCATGATCGATCAAGCGAACCATCCGGGCGCGGAGCGCGTCGTCGAGGCCGCCCCGGTCGTCGGCGTCGCTGAGCAGACGGTCGTCGAGGATGTTCCAGACCTGGGCCTCGGGGTACAGCTCGTCGAGTGCCGATCGGGCCGGGGCGATCGCCGCGGTGACGGCGCTGATCAGGGCGATCCTCGGGGGAGTGGTCATGCGGAGAGCTCCTTCATCCAGCCGAGGCCGGTCACGGTGTCGGTCAACGGCTGGTACTCGCAGCCGATCCAGCCCTCGTAGCCTGAGTCGCGGATCGCGGTGAAGACGCGGTCGAACGCGATCTCGCCCGTACCCGGCTCGTGGCGGCTGGGCGGGTCGGCGATCTGCAGGTGCGCGATCTGGTCGCGATGCGCGAGGAACGTGGGGATCAGATCTCCCTCGTCGATCTGCGCGTGGTAGAAGTCCATCAGCAGGCCGGTCTGCTCTCGGCCCACGGCGTCGACGACGGCAGCGGCCTGTGCTTGCGTCTCGAGGATGAAACCAGGAGCATCGCGCTTGTTCTGCGGTTCGAGCAGCAACCGGATGCCGGTTCCGCGGGCCTGATCGGCAGCCCAGGCGATGTTCGCGAGATACAGAGCGAACGCGCGGTCCCGCTGCACGTCGTCGGGGACGATACCCCCGACGACGTGCAGGAACGGAGCCTCGAGGGCGGTCGCGTACTCGAGACCCCGCAGCACCCCGTCGCGGAATGCCTGCTCTGCTCCGGGAACACAGGCGAGTCCTTGACGGGTGGGGGAGCCGGCAGGACCCATCGGAGTGTTGATCAGCACCTGCGCCAGGCCCGCCTGCGCAAGCAGCTCGACGAGACGGGCCGGCGCGTACTCATACGGCGCGGGGTACTCGACGGCATGGAAGCCGGCGCGGGCGGCGGCGTCGAATCGCTCCTCGAAGGGGTGCTCGGTGAACAGCCATTTGAGGTTCGCGTCGAAGCGCAGAGGGGTGGTCATGTCATCTCCTGAGGGGCGGATGGGTCGTGCGCGGTCACGCGCGGTTCAGCGGATGCTCCGATCGACTTCGCCGCGCACACCGTCCGCGAAGAATCCGATCCGGGAGGACTGCTCTGCCAGGCGCACGGCGTCGGTGCCGTCGAGGGCGAGCGCCACATCGTGTCCTGGCACGAGCACGCCGGACGTGTCGCGCAGCAGCGACCGGAGACGGTCGACGCTCGCGCGGCTGGCATCCGCATCCATCGTGGAATCGACCACGAGGGTGTTGAGTTCGAACACGTTCTTCACGGCATCTCCCGCGAACACGTGCGAACGCTCCGCGGACTCCACGTGGAAGGCGAGGTGGCCAGGCGTGTGTCCCGGACTGGCGATCGCAGTGATGCCCGGCAGGATCTCCTGTCCGTCGCGCATCCGCTCGACGCCCTCGCGGCGCCGCAGCAGCTCCTGGATGTGCAGGTCGGGGATGAACTTGGTGCCGGCCGGTTGTGTAGCGGCCCAGGCGAGTTCCTCTTCACCGACCCAGGTCGTGGCGTTCGGATACATCGTGAAGTTGCCCACGTGGTCCCAGTGCAGGTGCGTCACCACGACGTCGGTGATGTCACCGGTGTCGAGGCCCAGCTCGGCCAGGCCCTCGTGGATCAGCGGTATGTAGGCCGGAGGCCCGGCGTCGATGAGCACGCGACGATCCCCCTGGTGGAGCAGCCACAGGCTGCTCCACCCGAAGGCGCCGTGCGAGGACGACTTCCCGGGGAAGCCGTCGACGAGCGAGTGGAGTTCGTACATGCCTCAATCCTGCGCCTTCGAGGCCAGGGATCCACGCGAGAACTTCGCGGTCAGCGTCGCGCCGACCGCCAGCAGCAGACCGGCGAGGATGAACGGGATCGTGTAGGAGCCCGTTCCGTCGACGAGGAATCCGGTGACGATCGGGGCGAGAAGACCGAACGTGTTACCTCCCACCTGCACCAGCGCGAACACGCGCCCCTTCGAGGGGTTGCCCTGGATCAGGTCGCCGGCGAGCGCGAAGTTCAGGGTCATCGCCGAGGTGATCATGATGAGCACCCAGGCGATCAGGATGACGATCGCCACGACGTTGTCGACGAACGGGAGCACCAGCAGGGGGAGTGCGGCCACCATCGCCGCGGTCACGAGCTTGCGGCGGCCGCCGGAGTGCAGCTTGTCGGCCGGGACCAGGCGGTCTGCGAGGTACGCCAGGATGATGCTGCCGACGGCGGCCACGGCGTACGTGATGCCGGTGACCCAGCCGGATCCGAGGCCTTCCAGCCCGCGCTCTTTCTCGAGGTAGAGCGGCATGAAGGAGAGGAAGAGGTAGTTCGTGTATGCCGCACAGCCGTGTGCGATCAGCAGGCTCCACATCGTGCGTGTGCGCAGCAGGACCGGAAGGGTGAGCGGCGTGGTGGAGTAGCCCTGCGCCGCGACCTGCGGGTCGACACGCTCACGCAGGATGTACTCCCGCTCGGCGGGCCGCAGCCACTTGGTCTTCTCGGGGGTGTTGTAGACGAGCAGCCAGATGAGACCGAAGACGATGCCGACACCGCCGAGGATGAAGAACGAGGCGTGCCAACTCAGCGAGGCGATGAGGTACGCGGCGACCACGGCGCCGATCGCGGGGCCGAACAGGGCACCGGCGTTGAGCAGCCCGGTGAACCGTGCACGCTCCTGGCGGGGTGCCCACTCGGAGATGACGGAGTTGCCGACCGGGTACATGGGCGCTTCGCCGGCGCCGAGCAGCAGGCGGGCCACGACGAGCGCGGTGAGACCGGTGGCGGCTCCGGTCATGCCGGCGCCGATAGACCAGACGATGATGCTGATCGGCAGCAGGAGGCGAGCGCCCCAGCGGTCGGCCATGAGCCCCACGGGGATCATCAGGGCGAGGTAGGCCCAGCTGAAGACAGAGGTGAGGATTCCGTACTGCCCCGTCGTGAGGCCGAACTCCTCGATGATGTGGCTGCCGGCGATGGACCAGTTGATGCGGTCCATGTAGCCGAGCGTCACCAGCAGCATGAGTCCGATGCCGATGATGTATCGGCGGCCCCCCACGGCGGTGCGCGTGGCTGAGGCGAGTTGTTCAGTCATCGTTGACCCTTCAAGAAGAAATACTATCGACAATAGTATTGCGACTGTAGCGGGACGGATGACCCGATCGCAAGATCCCACAGCGGGACCGTGCGGGGGATCAGGGGTCGAGCAGGCGTCCCGCCGAAGCCTCGATGTGCTCGCGCATCCGCTCGGTCGCCAGCTCGGCATCCCGAGCACGGATCGCGTCGAGGATCGCACGGTGCTCCGGTGCCGCCCACTTGGCGCCGGTGCGACCGAGCTTCGAGAACAGGCGGAAGCGCTGGATCTGACCGGCGAGCGTCGTGTATGCGTTCTCGAGGAAGGGGTTGCCCGCGTGCGCGGCGATCAGACGGTGGAACTTGTCGTCCGAGCGCCAGTAGATGCGGAAGCCTTCGGTCTCGCGGTCGGCGTGGTCGATCGTGGATTCGAAGTCGCGGACGGTCTCCTCCAGCGCATCCACGAACGCGTCGGTGGCGCGCGCGGTCGCTTCGGCGGCCAGGTGCGGTTCCAGCAGCAGGCGGGCATCGCGCAGCTGGCGCACTTCGGTGAGGCTCATCATCGGCGCGACGCGGTAGCCGCGGAGGGCTTCACGGTGCACGAGCCCGGTGTGCTCTAGGCGGGCCAGCGCTTCGCGCAGGGGAGTGGGGCTGACGTTGAGTTCGCGGGAGAGGGCGCCGATGTTCAGGGGCTCTCCTGCGCCGCGGATGCCGTCCATGAACTGGCTGAGCAGTACTTCGTACATCTGGTCTGCGACGGGCGTGCGCGATCCGCTCTCTGCCACCATTGCCTCCTCCGGCCGCGAAGGGCCTGGACCCATTCTTACCGGTAACCGGCCGATGCGCCCGCAAGCGGGGCGGGCGCGTGTGGTCGCCGAGGTTCATAGACTGGTCGAATGCGAGCGCTCACCGAGACCGAAGTGCGGGCTTCGTTCGTCAATGCGGACCCTGATGAGTTGCGGGTCATGGAGATGCCGCATGACTTCCTCCTCGTCGACTGGGACTACCTCGACTTCTTCGCCTGGCGCGATCCGGGTGCTGGCGCCCGGGGCTATGTGCTGATCCAGCATGAGGGCGGTGTCGCGGGGGTCGTCCTGCATGCGTCGGGTCCCGGTCGGGCGCGGTCGGGCATGTGCAACATCTGCCACACCATGCAGCCGGGCAACCAGGTCGCCCTGTTCTCCGCGCGGCGAGCAGGCGACGCCGGGCGACGCGGCGATTCGGTCGGCACCTACGTATGCGCAGACCTCTCCTGCCACGAGAGCGTGCGGTTGGCGCATCCGCTCGCCCCCAACGAGGTTAGGGCCGCAGGACAGATCGACTTCCGTCTCGACGGCACCCGTCGGCGCATGGAGGCCTTCGTCTCCCGCGTCTGGGAGCCGCACGACTGATCGCGGTTACGCTGGAGGCAACGTCCGTGCTCGAAGGAGATGCCATGAGCGATGCCATTCTGCTGTCTGTCGACGAAGGGCTGGCTCGGCTCACCCTGAACCGGCCCGCGCGACTCAATGCGTTCAACGCCGACCTGGCTCACGCCTGGCGAGACGCGACCGCGGAGGCGACCTCACGGCCTGATGTGAAGGCGATTCTGATCGATGCGTCCGGTCCGGCGTTCTGCGCCGGTGGCGACGTGATCGACATGGCCACCACGATGGGCTCCGGGGCGGAGATCACCGCACTCGCCGAGGTCATCAACGCCGGGATCCGCTCGCTCACGGAGTCGTCCGTTCCCGTCGTCGCCGCCGCCCACGGCACGACCGCCGGCGGGGGACTCGGCATTCTGCTCTCCAGCGACTACGCCGTCGTCGGATCGCGTTCTCGCCTCGGCAGCCTCTATGCGAACATCGGTCTGACGCCCGACCTCTCGGTCTCGGCGCAACTGGCTCATGCCGTCGGACAGCGGCGGGCACTGCAACTGGTGCTGCAGGACCGTCTTCTGAGCGCACAGGAGGCGCAGGAGTGGGGCCTGGTCGCTGAGGCCGTCGCGGGGGAGGATGCCGCATCGGAAGCGGCTCTCGTCCGCGCCAGGGGTGAGGAGATCGCCCGGTTCTGGCTCGCCGGCGCGGCTGAGGCGTACGGGCACGCCAAGCGCCTCGTGCGCTCGCAACCGGAGCGCACCTTCGCGGAACAGCTCAGCGAGGAGGCGCGCTCGATCGGAGCCGCCATGCAGACGCCCGACGCGCAGGCCCGCATCACGGCGTTCGCGGCGGCCTCGGCCAAGAAGGCCGGCTGACCCTTCCTGCACAGCTCGCTCCACGTCGGCAGAAGTCCACGACCGGGACGACCTCCCTGGCATCGGTCCAGCAGCGTGGCAGGATGAAGGCACCGCCGCATCTACGAGAGGATCGCCATGTCGAAGCCGGAGATCGCGAACACCGGAAAGACGAACACATCCCTGCTCATCAGGGGTGCCATCTGGATCGCCATCGGCGCCTTGATCGCGGCAGCCCTCGTGTGCGTCGTGTGGGTTCTGATCGGAGACCAGGACGGCCTGATCGGTCGTGCCTTCCTGACGATCCTGCTGCTGGCGGGGTTCGCCGGCATCGCGATCCTGGAGGCGGGGCTCGCGCCGAACCGCCCCGACTGGCTGGCGCTGACCAGCATGGTGACCTGGATCGTCGCGCTGCTCGTCGGTGCGGTGAAGATCTGGCTCCCGGAGGACGGCGACTACTTCGGCGGTGCGGAGCGCTTCTTCCAGCTGCTTCTGGTGGTGGGAATCCTGCAGCTCGCGCTTCTTCATGTGCGGCTGTTCACCCCGGCGGCCCAGCGCCACGTCACGACCTTCACGCGGATCATCTTCATCGCGACCGTGGTGTTCCTCGGGGCACTGGTCGCGCTTCTGGTGTTCTTCCTCACCTTCCCGCAGACCTTCGACTACAGCGAGCTGTACTGGCGCATCGTGGTCGCGCTGACGATCCTCGCCGCGGTCGGCACGACGCTGGTGCCGCTGCTCAACGCCCTGTTCGCGCCGAAGAAGCCGAGTGTCGCGGTGCGTGCCGCTGCGGCACCGTCGTGGCCGACCTATGCCGACGGCATCACGCCGCTGCCGGCATTGCCCGACGGGTCACCCGACTGGAACGCGTACTACACCGGGTACCCCACGGTCATCCCGCAGGCGCAGCAGGCGATCGCCGGGGCACCTGCCGCCGCGTTCCCCGTCGCGCCGGAGCCGGCCGCGCCGACCCCGGCCGCACCGACGTTCGACGGCGGGCACATCGGCATCCCGGCACCGCCGGTCCCGCCCGTACCGGAGTCGCCCGCCGCTCCGCAGTCCCCGCAGACCGCCTTCCCGCCGGCACCTCCCGCGCCGCCTCTTCCCCCGCTGTGAGTCTCGAACTCGAGCTCGGAGAGCTCGCCGCGGAGATCGCGCGAGAAGCAGGAGCGCTCGCCCGGCAACGCCGGACGGAAGGAGTGCACCTCGCAGCGACCAAGTCGACGCTCGCTGACATCGTCACCGATGCGGATCGTGAAGTCGAGAGCCTGATCCGTGAGCGCCTGCGCTCCGCGCGGCCGGATGACGGGTTCCTCGGCGAGGAGTCCGACGCGCAGGAGGGCGCGAGCGGGATCACCTGGGTCGTCGACCCGATCGACGGCACCGTGAACTACGCCTACGGCATCCCCGCGTACAACGTGAGCATCGCCGCTGTACGGGGAACCCCGCTCCCGGAATCGTGGGAGTCGTTGGCGGGCGCGGTCTTCGCGCCCGTGTTCGACGAACTCTTCACCGCGGTGCGGGGCGAGGGCGCCTGGCTCGACGGCCAGCAGCTCCGTGTGACCACGGAGACGCCCGCGGGTGCACTGCTGGCCACTGGATTCGGATACGACCCGTCGACGCACGACGGTGACCTCGCCCTGGTGCGCCGCGTGATGCCGATCGCTCGGGATCTGCGCCGGATGGGTTCCGCCGCGCTCGACCTCGCGTACGTCGCGGCCGGCCGCTTGGACGGGTACTTCGAACGCGGACTCAAGCCTTGGGACTTCGCTGCGGGTGCCCTTCTGGTGACAGAAGCGGGCGGAGTCGTCACGCGCACGGATGTCGACTCAGCGCGCCCGATGCTGATCGCCGGTGGGGCCGCGGTGCATCAGCGACTGGCCGCGATCGTGGAGGACGAACAGTGAACGGTACATGGCTTTCCCAGCCTCAGCACGGTAGGGTTTATGCGATCGTTACTTTCATCCCCGAATGATGAGAGCTGAGTAAGCGCCCCCGAGCTTCCCGCACGACCCGAGAGAATCGCTTTGCCCTTCGAGAATTCCCAGGCTGATGCCGCGCCCACGCGTCGCTCCAGCCGACTCCGCACAGCGGCCTTCGAGGCCCCCGCGGCGGGAACGACGGACTCTGTCTCCATTGACTCCGCCGTCGCCCGCGCCACCGAGACTCCGCTGTCACGACGCGCCGTTCGTGCGCGGATGGCCGTCGATACTCCGGTCGCAGAAGCCGCTGATGAGGCCGTCAGCATCCCGACTCCGGCCGAGTTGCTCGCCGAGAGCGTCGAGACTCCCGCGATTCCCTTCGTAGCCGCACCCGCCGCGTCCGCGGAGACCGATGCTCACGCCGACGCGTTCGAGCTGGCCTCCCGTGCTTTCCGTGCCGTGACCGGACCGGTCGCCGTGCAGTCGGCATCCGCGCCGAACGCCTCCGACGAAGACGGTGCCGAGAACGTCGCCGCTTCCGACGCGCACGTCGCCCCGCGCCGTTCGCGCAGCCCCCGCAAGTTCCTCGCCCTCGGTGCCACGGTCGGCGTCATGAGCCTCGCCGGTCTCCTCGCCGTGTCGATGACTCTTCCCGCGGAGGCTGTCGCCGCGGCGCAGGGTACCTCGGTCGCCTCCACCTCACTGGTCGCCGGCTCTGCCGCCGCGAAGGGCGCAGCGGGCGAGGATGAGATCCAGGCGTTCATCGCCTCCTCCGACGTGCAGAGCGAGTCTCTCGCCCGTGACGACGACTTCAGCACGATCTCGCTCGTCGATGTCGCGGCAGAGCAGGGCATCAACTACTCCAGCGAGATCTTCACGAACGACCCCGACGCCGCGATCCAGTGGCCGTTCATGGTCGGCGTGGGGATGAGCTACGGCTACGGCATGCGCAGCGGACGTCTCCACGAGGGCATCGACTTCGTGCCGGGAGACGGCGCGCCCGTCCAGGCCATCGCCGACGGTACCGTGCGCATCGCAACCGAAGACGGCGGCGCCTACGGCGTGACCGTCTACATCGATCACGTGATCGACGGATCGGTCATCACGAGCCACTACTCGCACATGCAGTACGACTCGTTGCAGGTCAAGGCGGGCGACAAGGTCACGGTCGGCACCGTCGTCGGCAAGACCGGCAACACCGGACGCTCCTACGGCGCCCACATGCACTTCGAGCTCATCGTCAACGGAACGACCATCGATCCGCTGCCGTGGCTCCGCGAGAACGCGGGCCGGTACTCGTACTGACGGCTCGATTTCATGAGGACGCCACAGTGATGGTATTCTCGTACGGTTGCCCCGCGAGGGGCAGCATGCCCCGATAGCTCAGTGGCAGAGCACTTCCATGGTAAGGAAGGGGTCGTCAGTTCAATCCTGACTCGGGGCTCGCAGCATTCTTCTCACGCGGACGGATGCCTCGCGGCAGGGTAGCTCAGCTGGTTAGAGCGCACGACTCATAATCGTGAGGTCGCGGGTTCAAGCCCCGCTCCTGCTACAGATGAAAACCCCCGATTTATCGGGGGTTTTGTCGTTTCGACCGCTTCACCTCCCGCAGCAGGAGCGACCTCACGATTTCGGGATGCTGCAAGGTCGCGTAGTGCGAGCGCAGCAGCTCGTGATGATGAACGCGTATATAGTTCTGTCGTCGTCACGGAAGCATGTCCGGCCACGCGCTGCACGACATCCGGTGCAGCGCCGAGGTGCACGAACCAGGTCAGCGCCGTGTGTCTGAGGTCGTGGAAGCGCAGCGGTTCCCCATCGGGGAAGGTGGCGATCTGATCGCGGATCGAATGCCAGCGCACAGCGCGCGCGAGGTTGCCGGAATCGAACGCGCCTCCCTTGATCCCGGTGAAGACATGATCGAAGTCGTTCGGGGTCAGCCACGGCTGCAACTCGGCGAGGATTGGCACCGAGCGCACGCGCCCGCTCTTGGTCGGGCGCTCAACGAGCTTGCCGTTGCCGTCAGGGGAGAACGTGCGACGAACCGTCAGCAACCCTGCATCCGTGTCCACGTCCGCCCATCGAAGGCCGACCAACTCGCCAAGCCGCAGCCCGGTGTAAACGAGGCCAGCAAGGGTGCGCTGCCCGTTCGGAGTGTCCTTTGTCAGATCGAGCATCCGCGCCACCTGAACCGGCGTCAGAGCGCGTGCCACGGGATCGGGGTCATCTGCCTTCGACCGAGCGCGGGGGAGCGACCGGCAGGGGTTCGCGGGGATCTTCTGATCAAGTACCGCGAGTTCGCAGAGGCGGCGGAGCAGTGCCAAGGCGTCGGTCTTCGTCGAGGGTGCGCCGTCCCAGGACTCGCGAGCCTTAGCAATCTTCAAAGGCGTCAACTCGGTCAGATCGAGTGCGCCGAGCGTGGGGGCGAGCCGATGCCGCCACGCGCGCCCGTACGACGCCACAGTGTTCGAAGTCAGGCCTTCCGCGATCAGCACCACGTACTCGTCGTGCCACTCAGCCAAAGTCGGCATCAGCTCACCTCCTTTCGTTTCTTATTCGTGCGCTCAGCGCTGCTCGTACCGGCGACGACGCTCGTCGTACAGAGCCGCCAGCGCCTCGTCATCGGCCTTCGTCCACTGACCGCACATCGCCTTGCCGACAGCGATTCGTTCGGCACGTTCGATCCGCTCATTGAGGTCATCGAGGGTCATTCGTTGCCACTCGTCGGCTGATCCGGCGCAGGAATGTTCAGGGCGAGCCAACTGCCCTCGTCGGTCTGGTCAACCGAAAGCCGTTCGTGCACCAGCCCGCCGCCCACCGGTCGCTGTATGCCAATCAGACACTCGACATGATCGGCATACCGATACAGCCGCACATCTACAGCGAAGGCAGTTCGCTCATCCAACGACTCAAGGATTGGAATCGGCTCACCCGGATCAGCCGCAACAAATGACCGCCAGAAGGAGCGACCTGTCTGCTCGCCAACGTCAAGGCGAAGCCGCGCCACCTCAGTCGGTAGTTCCTCACCGGCGAACTCGTTATCGTGGTCAGTCATCGTCGCTCACCCCTACCGGTGCCGCGAACCGCTGTGCAATCTGTGCGATGTCCTGATCAGATACCCACGATGCACGGAACTGCACCACGTCACCGCTCTCACCGTCGATTACGTAGCCCATGCCAGGCGTTGAGGTCGGAATGCGGTCGCAGTGGGCGCCGGCCTCATACGCAGCCGAGCCGAGCGCAAGCACTGCATCGTCCTTCGTGCGGAACCGCAGCGCGATAGTCGCTGTGAACAGATCGCGCGATGACAGCGATTCCTTCCGGGGATCCTGCATCGCCGCGAGGGTCGCCCCGCCCGCTGCCCTCGCAGTCGAGAGCCACCGCTTGAGGTTCGCATCCACCGCGCCCCGAGACTTCGCATCCGGTGCAAGGTAGTTCAGCGATGCAGCCTCGTCCACGAGCAGCACCTCTAGTGGATGCTCGACTGTCGGCACGTGTTTGCGCAGCCCGTTCGAGCGCATGTACTCGAGTCGATCATCAAGCCGTCGGGCAAGGCGTTCGATCATCGCAGCGGCCTCGTCATAGGTGTACGCGACATCGTGGAACAACGCCCGACCTGCCGTGAGCTCAACGCCGCCTTTCAAATCGATGCCATGCACACGCACGATGCCCGCGTGGATGCTCGGCGAGAGTTGCCCGAGCACGCTCCAGATCACGGAGCCCTTGCCCGAGCCAGAAGCGCCGACCAGTAGCGTCTGCCGACCGAAGATCGGAAGCGAGAACGGGCCTTCCGACGTGACGCCGATACAAACCGGCGCAGCAGGATCGGCCAGCGGCACCATGCGGAACGGGATCGTTCCCTGATCCGCCAGAGCGTCGCGACTGCGAACCTGAACCCGAACCGACGATGCCGACGCCGCCGAGCACTCGACAGGGAACCCAAGCGCCGCGCTCATCTTCTCGTCGTCATAGTCGCTCGGCACAGTTCCCGGCACGACTTGATACACAGCCGCAGGGCCATGCGCACGCAGTTCAACGCGCACGAGCGCCGGGAAGGTTCGCAGCTTTTCGCCATTCCGAGCTGCTCCATCGCGGGTCACGCCCGCTGCCACCGCCCATTCCGGATTGACATGCCGCAGACGGGCGAGCGCCGACTTCTCGAACTTCGACAACGATGCACGATCCGCGCGGGCCAGCCGAGGTCGGAACACGGTCGCCAGGAACTTGCTCCGGCCTAGGACACGATAGCGAAGCGCGGGAATTATCGCGACGAGGATTGCACCGAGGATGAGCACGACCCACAACACACGCCCGAGCGTGGCGACCCCTTCGAGACCAGCCGGGGCACCAATCAGGCCGAAGACCAGCAGCAGAATGGTCATCAGCACCACGATCGACCAACCGATGAACCTATTCATGCTTGTTCTCCCCCTTGACGCTGAGGTAGCCCCAGAGCTTCACCGAGCGCGTTCCCGTCTCCCCTGACCATGTGCCGTCGTGCATCTGTCGCAGCTTGCGGGCGTCCGTCTCGAAGTAACCGAGCTCGTCCAACCCCTCCACGTGGAGGACGACACCTTGCAGATTCCCGTGCTCGTCCCGTTCGAAAACCTCCACCGAGCACGCATCCGACGACGACTTGACCGTGTCGGTAACCGCCACCTGGCACACATCCCGGGTGAACACACCGTCCGACGTGAGTTCCGACATCCGCACCCACACGCCCGATGAGAAGGCGGGAACGAATATGGAGGTCGTCAACATCCCGGGTGTCGACGGGGAGACCTCGCCCAGACGCATGTCGTAAGCGTCGTCCGCGTGCACAGGTGTCGGGGACACGCTCGGCTCCGCGACCGGTGACGGGGCGCACCCGACGATCCCAACCGCCACGAGGGCGAGCGCAACGACGCCCGCCCCCGCAGCAATGCGCTTCTGACGACGAGGCATCAGGATGCCGTCCTCTTGCCGCCCTGCCATGAACCGCTGACCGATACGCGGAGGTCGAACGAATCCTTCTGGTTCGACACGGTGATCCGTGCGTTGGAAGGATCGAGCGAGATCTCCTGGAAAGCGCCGACGCCTTCCTCGCGGTCGGTGGTCACCGACACGTCGATGACGTCGCTGCCGTCCTGAAGTTGGAGCAACGCGGCGTGCCTATACAGCGCCGCCCCGCGCTCGTTCCTTTGCGGGCGGTCACTGGACTTGCCTGCCTCGCGGTCGAACTCCATCACGGCGCGTCCCGGCTGCCCGCTCTTTGCGAGGAGCTTGATGCCAGAGGCATACGGAAGCGAGATCGAACCAGCCATCAGCGCACCACCGCCAGCGCCTCAGCGTCGGTCAAGAGCTGCACCTCGAACGTCCAGTTCTTCTTCTTCGCGCCCGTGACTCGTCGGACGTGCACGTACGGCGAGCCTTCCAACAGTCGAAGTCCCGTGCGAGCCGTGCCGCGCGTGCTGTGCGGACGGCGAGCGAGCTTCGTCGGGGAGACCACACGGAACTCCGTTGACGTGAGTTCACGCGGCACCGAATGCAGCAGAGCAGCGAGCACCGCCGTCCCAGCAGACGGAACCCCGTCAGCCACAGCCTTCTCATACAGCGGCGCGGCAAACAGATGAGCATTCATGTTCTTCTTCTTTCATTCGTGATGAGGGACATCCGGTCGGATGCCCCGTGCCGCGCATCCTGCGCGACGTGTAGACCTCGGTGACCGAAGCCACCCAGCCACCGAGGGGCTCGGGGAGCGGGGCACCCTCCACAGCACCCCGCCCTGGTTCTAGCTCGTGGCAGCGTTGCGCCACCCGGGGAAGTCCTGATCGAGCGTCAACTCCTGCCCAACGGAGAGCAGACCCAGCCGAGCCGCCTCACGCTGCAACCGCAGCCAGTCGCCAAGCCTGCTGCCGGTCGACGCCCGCCGAGCCAGCTCCTCCTCAAGCCGCGCGTACTCGGTGTGCTGAAACATCTGTCCGTCCATCTGTGGCTCCTTCGAACTAGAGCGATCCGATCCGGCTCGCTTCACTGCGTGTTCGCCACAATCTGTGGCGATGGGTCGAAGGTAACACGCGATAGGTGTTCGCCACAAGTTGGGGCGAACGCCTATGATCAGTCCTATGGCACGCAGACAGCCCGAACCCAGCTACGACGAGCGCAAGACCTACCCGGCGTTAGCCGCAGGGGACGATCCTGGCGCGCTTGCGCAGTACTTTGAGGCAGCAGGGGAGAGTCTCAAGCTCGTCGCAACGCTGCTTGCCGAGGACTCCGCACCTGAACTGATCGACGAGACGGGGGAGGCGATTCGCGTTGGAGTCGCACAGGCGGAAGAAGCCCGGCGGCTCTGGGTAGAGTTCATCACCCGCCACCAGTTACGCACTCAACGCGAACTCGCCGTGCTGCTCGATGCCGAGGTCGTGAGCGCCAGCCGGGTCTACAAATGGCGCTATGACCCGCTGGACACGAACCGTCTCACACCTTCGATTGTCCGTTGACCTCGTTGAGAGGCACTTCACTAGATCGAGAGTCTCGGAGTAGCCGCGACCGATAGCCTGAGCGCAAAGCTCTTGGGAGGCTCGTGTGCGTGGTCAACGGCTAAGAAGCAGTATCAAATGGATTGCGCTTGCCGCCGCAGCGCTGGTTTTTCTGGGCGGTGTCGGTCTGCTTATCGTCGGCCTGTTGCGTGCTGACGCGGCTCTCATTGGCTTTGCAACTACCAGCGTGCCTGCGTCGTTGGGCGCAGCAGCAGCAGTTCTTGGTATCGAGACTTGGGCGGACACTCGTGCGGCCGCGCTCGACGAGAAGTCGAGGCAAGCGTTGGAGCAATTCATCGCCATCTCTCCAGCAATCATTCAGGGGATCAACCTGGAGGGTGTCGACTTGCCCATGCGCGCCAACATGACGACCTGGGGTTCCCCGGCGCTGTTGCGAAAGATTGCCGAAAGAACTCGCTTGATCAACGTGATTGCTGAGGAATTTGGCCCCGAGGTCGCCAGAGTGCGCGAGTTAGCGGGCGACCCGAACGCAACCGTGACAATCGATATTGGCGACCGAAAGGCCCAACTTGCACAGTTGACCGTTGAAGCGGTAGCGATTGCTCGTGCCGAACTAGGCCCCGTCGCGGTTTCGCCCAGCGAGGTCTACGGGGTGCTCTATGGCAAAGTAAATGGCCGGAGTTGGGATCAGATCCCACCAATCGGGACCACACTGCCAGCGCCGACCGTGGTCATAGCACCATCCGCGGAAAGTTCCAATCCATGAAATAAAGGCGACCGCTTCGCGGTCGCAGGGCGGGACGGGGGCGGCTGCGCGTGCGGCTGACGCCGTTCTCGCCGCCCCCGTCCCGCCCTCGCGCGAACTCAACCCTTCTCAAGTCGGCCATTCCTGGCAATCCGCAGCCATCTATCGCCACTGCCGCAGGCGCGAGCGCCTTTGCCCTCGACCACGAACACGCCTAGTAGCCCCACCGTCACCAGCGAGGCTATTCCGAGCAGCTACCGCTACGGCGCACGGGCGTGTTGCCGTGACTCCCATGCTTCTCGGGCACGACGCGCTCTCAGATCAGCGGCGTAGTTCGCCCACCAAACCTCATCGTGCCCGATCCCGCCCGCCTCATCCGGGGCCGTGTTAGCAGCAGCCCACGCCATGCGCTCTTCGCGAATGCGCTTTCGGGTTAGATGCGCGAACGACCAGCCCGGACGCCGCTTCGTCGGACGGCTCATGGTCACAGTGTGACCGCCGTAGCCCAACGACCGATGCCCACGCTTCGAGCAATCTGCCGCACCCGTTAGCGGGCAGTCCTTGCAGCGCACCTTAAACCGCGTGGCGTGCCGCAGCCGACGCACGAACTCGAATCGCTCCGGTGACGGCTCGCCGTCGGCAGCATCCTGCCCCGGAACGATGTCCTTCAAGCTGTAGTTCAGGGCTTTCGAGACGTACCCGATGACACGCGCCGCAGCCGTAGACATGTCCGGCGGCACGCCTTCCTCCCGAGAGCGTCGGGGTTGAATTTCCCGATCCTGCACGCCCTTCTGGCCCCATGATGCAACTTCGCCTGTCACCGGATGAACAGCCGTAGCAGCGCGCGCCGCAGCACCCATCGCCGCAGCGGACACTGGCACCTGATCAGGCACCCGCACCACCGCGTGCAGATGCAGAGCCATCCGCGCTTGAACTTCCCGCACCACGAAATACTCCATCGACGGAGCACGCCGCCGCATCGCATCCACCGACGACGCCCACAACCTCGAGACCACGCCATGCCACGCCACCTGACCGACGTAGTCGTATCCGTCCAGGTCGACCGGGAGGCCCCGCAGATCGATGTCCGAGGGCTTATGTACGGTTCCACACGCACATCGCCGCCGTGCTTTGTCCCACGGCTTCGGGATTCGGTGAACAGCACCGAAACTGGGTGCGCTGAGGGTGATGAAGAAGTAGCGAAAGCCCTTCACTGGCTGAGCGTCCGCGTCGTACATGCCAGACCGCGCGAGCCGTTGCCAATCGCCCCGATACTGTGCCGCGCACGATGGGCACACAGCCGAGCGGCGCGACTGACAACGCACGAAAACCCCGGGCTGAGCCTCATACGGACGAGCGCAGTTCGAACGCCGCATCGCATCTGCGAAGGCATCCGCCAGCCCTTCAGTCAGCAGGTTTCGCGGCGAGTCTCAGACCTCATAATCGTGAGGTCGCGGGTTCAAGCCCCGCTCCTGCTACAGACTAGGACCCCCGGTTTTCCGGGGGTTTTGTCGTATCCGAGGCGATGTCCGGGGCGGCGCGGGGGAGGGCTGTGCCGGTTTTGTGCCGGTCAGCGGCGCGGCGACATGCGCCTAGCTGTACTGACCCGGATCGTTGTTGACGTAGGAGAGACCTTCGGTGTCGAGTGGGAGCTGTCTAGGTTCCGGTTCGATCACACGAAGGTCTCTCATGTCCCACGCTAATGCCCGGTTGGCTCCGGCCGGCAGATTGATCATGGTCCAGCGCATCCAGTCCGGGCGTGCGGTCGCGCATGTGGCGGCGGAGATGGGGGTCTCCCGCACGACCGCGTGGCGGTGGTGGCGCAGGTTCCGGGAGGAAGGGCGGGCGGGTCTGATTGACCGGTCCAGTGTCGCCAGGTCGCATCCCGCTCGGACGGGCCCGTGTCGGGAGACACGGGTGCGGATCATGCGACATCTCACCCGTCGCGGCCCGGTGTTCATCGCGGCGAAGCTGGGGATGCATTCCTCGACCGTCGGACGGGTATTGGCCCGGCACCACACCCCGCTGTTGCGAGAGACGGACCCGGTCACCGGGACCGTGATCCGCGCAGTGCGGCGTTCCGCCCGCCGTTACGAGCACGACCATCCCGGCTCGTTGATCCATATTGACGTGAAGAAGCTCGGACGCATCCCAGACGGAGGCGGATGGCGCGCGCACGGCCGCAGCGAGAAAGTCCGCAGCCGTGGGATCGGCTACGACTACATCCATGCCGTGATCGATGACCACTCCCGCCTCGCTTACGCCGAGATCCACGACGACGAGAAGGGCACCACCGCAGCCGGAGTCCTCGAACGCGCAATTGCGTTCTATGCCGCCCTCGGCGTCACCGTCGAGCGGGTCATCAGCGACAACGCCTTCGCCTACCGGCACTCGGCCGCGTTCCGCGCGGTCCTCGACGCCCACGGCATCACCCAGAAGTTCATCAAACCGCACTGCCCCTGGACCAATGGGAAAGTCGAAAGACTCAACCGCACCCTCGCCACCGAATGGGCCTACGCCCGCGCCTATACCTCGAACGCCGAACGCACAGCTGCCTTGCCCATCTGGCTCGACTACTACAACCTAGACAGAGCCCACCTCGGCATCGACGGCAAAACCCCCATCGACCGAATCAACAACGGTCGAGGTCAGTACACCTAGCGGCGCTTACGGGGCTTCGACGGACGTTCCAGTGGCGAGCCGATTCCGACGACGTGCCACCATCCGCAGTAGTGGCATCTCATTGCGCGGACCGGTTTGTGCACGCGTCGCGCTGCTGCGATCGCTTCGGCCTCGGAGTCGATCACAGCGCGGGTTGTGGGGCATCTCACGGTCACGCGAGGAGACTAGCTGTGACGACCGACATCGGCACCGCTGTTCCGGTTGCTGGCCCTTTACAGCGTGTACAAGTTAGACTTCTAGTACGGCGGGCAGTAGCCCTCGGAGCCTGGCAGTCTTCCGGACGGTATGACGAGCCAGGCTCACGTGTTTCTACAGCCGGGTGACCCGGGACTCGACAATCGTGTCGACGCGACGTATCCAATCGCCCCCGTTCGAGTAGCACCAGGCGACGGCATCGCTCACCCAGAGCAGCGGATGCTCGTGTGGAGCGACATGCCGGTACTGCATCTCTGATGACCGAGCGTGACGGATCACTTCGGCGATCAGACGCCGATCGGCACGTTGCAGGGACTCGTCTCGTTCGATGATCAGTTGCGCCACACCAGCGCGGACGGCCTCCTCAGCGAGCGCGCCAAGTGAGAGTGGGCGAGCCTCTTTGTCGGATCGTTGTTTCACGACCCAGACAGACACGCGCACGTCGAGAGCGCACATGCGCGAAAGGATCTGGCGGCGTCGGCTGTCGCTCTCGCTCTTGAAGTGAATGCGCCGCTGGCCAGGCTTGAGGAGATCGCGGAGTACCCGCTCGGATGATTGCACGGCTCCGACTGCGGAGGCGGTCGCGACGACGTAGTAGCCTCGCGCCTTCGACTCGTCGACGTAGACACGGTCGGAAGGGTGGAAGATCACCCTTCAACCCTAGACAGCACCTCAGACGCATCAAGGTGGTTGTGCAAGTCTCGCGGCCCGGCCGCTGAATCAAGTGTGGAGCTGTGAGAACTTTCTTTACTCTTTCAAGGGCCGGCCTAACGGCCGGCTGCGCCACCTGCGGTGCGTCCGGTCCTCGCTCCGCTGCGGTCCGGGCGCTCCTCGGCGGCTGTCACCAACCGATCGGCCGTGGCCTTCTTTCGTAGGTGAAGACGGGGGTCGGACGATGTCGCTCCGCCACGCTAATGTGCTTGTATCCGTGAAATTTCTTGCTTCGCGGGCCGCCGAAGTCCCGATGCCACCCAGGAAGAGGATCATGACAACGAAGTTCCAAATGCAACAGGTGCAAGTCTTGGCTGAACGTGCTTCGCAGAAGAAGATCGACTACACGCGTCACAAGTGCTTCATCTCGTATCATGTCGCTGACCTGGCGGAGGTCGAGACTTTTGTAACGGACTTCGGTTCCGAATTCATCCCTCGTTCAGTTGGAGTCACGGAGGATGACGATTTTGTCGCGAGCATCGACACTGACTACATCAAACGGCGCATACGTGAGAAATACCTCGCTGACTCGACGGTCACTATCGTCCTTCTCGGAACGGGAACCTGGGGCCGCAAATTTGTGGACTGGGAGATTTCTTCCAGCCTTCGCAATGACACGGTGAACAGGAGAAGCGGCTTGCTTGTCATCCCGCTCCCCTCGATGAACAACAGGGCGACGTTGCCCGATCGAGTAAAAGACAACTGGGTCGCTGATAACGCGGCAGCATCGTACGCGAGCTATCGCTCATACCCCACGACGTTGGCGGGTCTTCGAGGCGATATTGAAACTGCGTTTCAGGCGCGAAGTTCCAAGGGAAACCTTGTGGACAACTCGCGTGCGCTCCGGCAGCGCAATGCCAGCTGATGAGTAACTGCTAGGAGCGAGATGGCCGCTACGTACGGAATCCGAGTAGTGCATCGCGGACGAGGCGCAGATGTAGCGTCGCTCCGTCAAGCTATCGCGCAAGAGTTGGAATCGATAGGTCTTCACCGGTCTGTCTCGGTCGCGGTGGCTGACAGCGATCTTCCGCAGGGGATGCCGCATATCTGTGTCTGCCTCTGTGACAGGGGTAGCAAGTCCGATAGATCCGTTGGTGAAGACATCCGCGATGAGTTGGAGTCCGGCACCACGATCTTCCCGGTGGTTGAGGATCTGAAGCTCTTCAGCGAGCTAGTGCCTGAGCAGTTGACGTTTGCGAACGGTATCGCCTGGCAAGATGACGCGTCGCTCCAACGTCTAGTGCGAGTGCTGCTCGAGGAACTGGGTATCGAAGATCAGCAGCGGAGGGTTTTCATTAGCCATCGACGCACTGACGGGCTCGGGGTAGCGGAACAACTGCATGATCAGCTCAGCCACTTCAAGTTCCAGCCTTTCATCGACCGCTTTGCAATCCGAGAAGGAACTGACTTTCAGGAGGAAATTAGCCACGCGCTCGAAGATCATGCCTTTCTGCTGCTGCTAGAGACCCCCGACGCGCACACCTCCGATTGGGTCTTCGACGAGGTCGACTACGCCCTGAGTCATGCGATGGGAATTCTTATCGTGCGCTGGCCAGGCGATGTTCGCGAGGTGCCTGGCAGCGGTGGCCTTCCCCGTCATTCCCTAAGTGACGACGAAGTTACTACGGACGATCATGGCTACTCAATCCTCACGGACGCTGGCCTTGATCGCCTGCTTGAGGCCATTGAAGCAGCTCACGCGCGTGGACTGGTCAGGCGGCGGCGACTGCTCGTAGAGAGTGTGCGCGAGGCCGCCGTTGCTGCTGGCGTTGACAGTTGCATCTCGTTGCGGGACTGGAAGCTGCTTATCGGGACCTCGGAGGGGCTCTCTGTGGTGGGGACGTCGCCTAGGCTGCCATCCGCGATCGATCTGCAGGCGGTCGATGAAGCATCTACTCAGGCGAACGCGGACTTGCCGGGTGTGCTCGTCCACAGCGCACGGGCCCTGCCGACCGATTTGAGGAGACACTTGGAGTGGGTGTCCCATACTCGAAGCATGCGTGTCATTCCAGAAAACGCAATTGGGGGATGGTGGATCGATGGCCATTGAACTGACCCCCATGCGAGACGGCGGCGAAAACGCCGGAACGATCTTCTTGTCGGGCAGCATTCCCGACCCTGGAAGATGGGACGGCGACTTCGAGGCGCTGGAGATCACTGACGCCGTAGTTGCGCTCGCGCGCGCGTGCCTGACTCAGAACTACCGGATCGTAACTGCCGCGCATCCAACGCTTGCGCCGCTTCTGTTGTACGTTGCTGCGGAGTTTCCCGCCTCGGCCGAACCTTCGATCATCATCTACCAATCGCTTCTATTCACGGATGTTCTCCCGACTGCGACGCGACGATTCGAAGCCGAGGGCGTAGGACAACTGGTTTGGACAGACGCCCACGAGGGCGACAGGCCGGAGCCAGGGCATTGGGACTCAAGCTTGGAGCTGATGCGTACGCGCATGCTAAATGACACGGATCCGCAAGGAGCCGCGTTCATCGGAGGCATGGAAGGCGTTCAGTCTGAGTTCGCGATGTTCGCAAGTATGCATCCCAACCGCCCTATGTGCGCGGTCAAGCGACCGGGAGGCGAAGCAGCGTCCCTTGGCGCCGAAGGATCACAGACGCTCCTTGTGGATGTCGATCAGGAGGCCACATACCCGTCGCTTTGGCGAGCGTTTCTGTCGTTCGTGTGACTAGTTGGTTGCACTCGCTATCGTCGATGACGTTGCGAGAAGACGATGTCGACGTGCGACGAGTGTAAGTACTGACATGCCGGACCCGTGCCGGTTCTGTGCCGGTAGCTCCGCTGAAACTACCCCAAACCAGCCGCGACTAACGATGACGACTTCCCCGGAATTGCGCGGTAAGCGGCGACCAACCAGCACCCGCCAGCCCACCGCATCTAACTCATAATCGTGAGGTCGCGGGTTCAAGCCCCGCTCCTGCTACAGATGTGAAAGCCCCGGTTCGCCGGGGTTTTTCTGTATCCCCGGGCGGTGTGGCCGAACGTCTGGCCATGTGCCGGTCGCGGCTCCAGACAGAGAGGATCGGCCGTCTTCGGGTGTCGCTCTCGCTTGTGAAGCGGAGGCGCCGCTAACCGGGCTTGAGAAGGTCCCGCCGAATTCGGTCGGACGTGTGGGGCCCCGATCGCGGACGCGGCCGCGAGGACGCAGGAGCCGCGCCTTGGACTCGTCGAGAAAGACGCGGTCGGCGGGGCGTACGGTCACGGATCAGCCGCCATCGCCGCGTCTGACGTAGCGAGGCCCGGCGCGAGAGTATCGCCGGTCATCTGGGCAGCGTGGAGCGGTGAGGACCGTCTTCAGGTACTCACTGCCGGCGTCTGCAGCGCAACCAGCGGGTGGGCCATGGAAGGCTCACCTCGACAGGCGGTCGCCCTGCGCGAAGGCGGCACGCGCGGCCCCGATGGCGGACATGGCGCGTGGCCAGCCCGTGTAGAAGGCGAGGTGCGTGATCACCTCGACGAGTTCTTCCTCCGTCGCGCCGTTGTCGCGCGCGAAGGCGAGGTGGAAGCCCAACTGTTCGACGGCGCCGATCGTGACCAGAGCGGAGACGGTGACCAGGCTGCGATCGCGAGGCGAAAGCTCGGGGCGTGCCCAGACCTCGTCGAAGAGCACCTTGTCGGTGTAGCGCGCAAGCGCAGGGGCGATGTCGCCGACAGAGTCCTGTCCGCCCGTCCACCCGGTCACGCCGTCACCTGGCCGTTGTACTCGGCGTCGGTGATGTGCTCTTTCCAGACGCTGTTGGTGGCCGGGTCGTCGCCTCTCTCGAGCATCGCGATGTGCTCCATGAAGCATCCGGCGGCCGAGGCATGCCAGTGGTCCTGACCCGGCGGGGTGTACAGCGTCTGGCCCGCGTGTACGTCGATGATCGCTCCATCGCGGGTGCCGAAGCGCGCGACGCCCTGCGTGACTCGCAGATACTGTCCGCGGGCGTGGGGATGCCAGGCCGTGCGCGCGCCGGGCGCGAACTTCACGACCGCGACGGACATCCGCTGGTCGCCCTCGTGCGGAACGGCGATCATGTCGACCCAGACGTCACCGGCGAACTGCTCCGGAGGGTTCTTGACGGTCGGCTGGACGGGTTCGATGTGCATGGGTTCTCCTCGTTCGATGGGCGGATTAATGCGGGTGGGGCCCAGCGGAGCCCACCCGCGCTGAGGGCTCAGTCGGTGGTCAGCAGCACCTTGGTGGCGCGGCGCTCATCCATGGCCTTGTATCCCGCCGCTGCCTCCTCGATCGGGAGCGTGAGGTCGAACACGATCCCCGGGTCGATCTGGTCGGTCATGATCAGTTCGATCAGGTCGGGCAGGAAGCGCCGAACGGGAGCAGGGCCGCCGAGAAGGCTGACGGTGGAGAAGAACAGATCCAGGCCGTCCAGCTCGACGCCGTGGCTCACGCCCACGTAGCCGACGTGACCGCCGGGGCGCGTGGCATGGATGGCCTGCATCATCGACTCCTGCGTGCCGACGGCCTCCACGGTGGAGTGCGCGCCGTAGCCGCCCGTGAGCTCCTTGATCTTCGCGACGCCCGCCTCTCCGCGCTCCTCGACGATGTCGGTCGCGCCGAAGGTCTTCGCGAGCGCCTGGCGCTCAGGGTGGCGTGACATCGCGATGATGCGCGAGGCGCCGAGCTGTTTCGCGGCGAGGATCGCGAGGAGTCCCACAGCCCCGTCCCCGACGACGGCGACCGTCTTGCCCGGGCCCGCCTCGGCAGCGACAGCGGCGAACCATCCGGTGCCGAGCACATCAGAGGCGGCCAGGAGGCTGCGCCTCTGCGCCTCGGTCGGCTCGCCCTTCACCACGACCAGGGTGCCGTCGGCGAGGGGGATGCGCGCGTAGTCGGACTGGGTGCCCACCGAGCCCATCATGACCTGGTGGATGCAGCGGGACTGGAACCCCGCCTGGCAGATCTCGCAGGTGTTGTCGGACGCGACGAACGACCCGACGACGAGATCGCCGATGCGGATGTCGCGCACGTCGTCGCCGATCTCCTCGACGATGCCGATGTACTCGTGACCCATCGGTGTCGGCGCGTGCACCGGCTCGATGCCGCGATACGGCCACAGATCCGATCCGCAGATGCAGGCGGCGGTGACGCGGATGATCGCGTCGGTGGCGGCGACGATCACGGGCTTGTCGATCTCATCGACACGGACGTCGCCGGGGGCGTGCATGATGACTCCACGCATGGTGGTTCTCCTTCAATGGGTGAGAGTGGCGGATGCCGCCGGATGCGAGCCGTCGGGCAGGCTGCGGCGACGGAAGGGAGAGGTGAGGAGCAGCGCGACGGCGGCGAGCACGGTCGTTGCGACTGTGACGACGCCGAGCGGGAGGATGCTCGTCGCTCCGGCGATGCCGACCAGGGGAGCGGCGATGCCGCCGAACCCGAAGCGCACCATCCCGAGCAGCGATGACGCGGTGCCCGCGATCTGCGGGTAGCCGACGAGCGCGAGGGTCGTCGCGGGAGGGGACGAGATCGCGACGCCGCTGGACAGCAGGAACAGCGATACCAGTACCACGGCCAACGGCATCGTCGTGATGCCGGCGGCCAGCAGTCCTGCGGCGCCGAGCAGCGAGGTCGCGATGCCGACGGCCAGAGTGCCGCGCACGCTCACGCGCTCGGAGACGCGTCCGGCGAGATACCCGCACACCATGAAGCCGGCGGAGTTCGCGCCGAAGGCGAGAGCGTACCCCAGCGGAGAGAGACCGTAGATGTCCTGCAGCACGAAGGTCGCCCCGGCCAGGTATGCGAACAGCGCGGCATACAGGAACCCCTGGTTGAGGATCGCTCCCAGGAACACCCGGTCGGACAACAGCGTGCGGAAGTCCTGCACGGTGCGACCGAAGCCACCTGCGGCCCGATCGCCCGCGGGCAAGGTCTCGCGGAACACGAGGAGCGTCACGGTGAGGATGAGGGCCCCGATCGCGGCGAGGAAGACGAACAGCCCGCGCCAATCCGTGACACTGCTGAGCAGACCCCCGAGGAGCGGTCCGACGATCGCAGCGAAGCCGCCGATCACGGTGAGGCGTCCGTAGAAGCGGATGAGCGCGGTTCCGGTGTAGACGTCACGGCCGGCGGCCTGCGCGATCACGATGCCGACGCCTCCCGCCAGCCCCTGAACGAACCTCGCGAGGATGAGCAGTTCCACCGTGGGGCTGATCGCGCACAGCAGTGATGTCGCGATGTAGGCGACGATGCCGAACAGGAGGACGCCACGGCGCCCGTGGCGGTCCGAGACCGGGCCCGCGACCAGCTGCCCGACGGCGAGGCCGATGAGGCACGCGGTGACCGTGAGCTGCGCGATCGACGTGGATGCCCCGAGCTCGCCCGTCAGCGCGGGGAGTGCAGGGAGGTACAGGTCCATCGAGATCGGTCCGAACACCGTCAGCAGGAGAAGCAGCCCAGGGAGCAGGCTGCTCGCCGCAGCGCGGGTGTGTGTCGTGGTCATGTCATCCAGACTCCTTCCGATCTCCCGCGTGGGGGAGTCCCTGATGAGACGTGTACTGCGAGGGCCTCCCTCCGAACACCGCTGGCGGGTAACGTCCTGCACATGGACAATCGAGCCGAGGTGCGTGAGTTCCTGATGAGCCGCCGCGCGCATGTCACCCCGCACGCGGCAGGGCTCACGGCCGGATCGAACCGGCGGGTCGAGGGTCTGCGTCGCAGCGAGGTCGCCGCGCTCGCCGGAGTCAGCGTGGAGTACTACGCCAAGCTCGAGCGCGGTGCGATCGCCGGCGCATCTTCCTCGGTGCTCGATGCCATCTCAACGGCGCTGCAGCTCGATGATGCCGAGCGCGCTCATCTCCTCGACCTCGCGCGTGCGGCGGACGGCATCCCGTCGAGCGGTCGCTCGCGCCGGCGCACCACGAAGCCGGGGGCTCCGCGGGCGAGCCTGCAGCGGGCGCTGTCGTCGATCACCGACGCCGTCGCGTTCGTGCGGGACCCCCGCCAGAACCTGCTGGCGACGAACGACCTCGGCCGCGCGTTCTACTCGCCCGTGATCGGTGACGGCGGTCGCACGCCGAACCTCGCCCGGTTCCAGTTCCTCGACCCGGCCGCGCACGACTTCTATCCCGACTGGGACCTGTTCGCGGAGATGTGCGTCGCGATCATGCGCGCCGAAGCGGGGCGGGACCCGCATGACAAGGGCCTCCAGGATCTGGTCGGCGAGCTCTCCACGCGCAGTGAGACGTTCCGCCGGTTGTGGGCGGCGCATGACGTGCGCACGCACGGCGCGGGCACGAAGCGCTTCCATCACCCGGTCGTGGGCGAGCTGATTCTCGCCTACGAAGAGCTCGCGATCACGGCGGAACCAGGCAACGTGCTCATGATCTACACCGCAGAACCGGGCTCGCCTTCTGCAGAGCGCCTCGCGCTCCTGGCGTCGTGGGCGGCAGAGCAACCGCCGGCACTCCCTGCCGACGACGGCTCGAGCGGTGCGAAGGCGCCCGACTCGGGCGCCCGGTCTGTGTGAGTGGTGGGTGGGGTCCTGGACGGTTGAGGGCGAACTCTTCGCGATCGCCAGCCTGCACCGCTTCGAGGCTGGACGAGTTCCTTCCCTCATGTAGTTGCCGATGAGGAAACTACATGTTAGTTTCTTGAAAGGAAACTACTGAGGGGGAATGATGGATAGCGACGAAGCAGCGCACCGCCTTGCAGAGGTGCATCGGGTGAAGCGCCTGTCGGTTCGACGGGGAGTGTGGGTCATGTCTCTCGTCATCTCTGCCGCGGCGCTGGCAAACGGAGTGGTTCTCGACTTGGGCATGGTGTATCTCTCCGGGCTCATCGTGCTGGGCGTGGTGGGGCTGTTGTCGATCCGATCGATCCGGCCGCGGTTGACGTGGTCCGACCGGATCGGCGCGTGGCTGGTCGGCGGCGGCGCAGTTCTGGCGCTCGCGGCATACGTCGCCGTGCAGTTTCCCGCGCGTGCGGCCGGATGGATCGCCCCCAACACGATCGGGGCGTTGGCTGCCATCGTCGTGATCCTCATCTTCTGCCGGGCCGGCCTGCAGCGCCTGGCGAACGCCTCAACGGCTGTGGAATCCCGGAAGGCAGCATGAGCGAGACGCCCGGGGAGGAGACAGCGGCTGTGCATCTCGACCCGCTGCTGCATGAGCCGGTGCGGTTGGCCGTCCTAGCGGCGCTTGCTCCGGCCGACTTCATCGAGTTCTCGGCACTACTCGGCCTTGTCGGCGTGAGCAAGTCGGCGTTGTCCAAGCACGTCTCCGCGCTGACCGATGCCGGGGTCGTCGAGGTCTCGAACAGCCCGGCCGACAAGAGGGCGCGTCGCATCGCGCTTACTGACGCCGGGAGGGAGTCCTTCGACGCCTACCTTCGACGGCTCGAAGCGATCGTCCGAGCCGCACGAGGGTGACGGGGCCCAACTCACCGTTGGTGTGCGCCCGGGAAGACGCAGCAATCTCAGCGACAGCGAGAACTGATTTGTGACGAATCACCCGCTCCGCACGTCTTAGTGACGAGCGAGGAGATCGCTCCTGACCGACGCTCACGGGCTCGGTCGGACACTCATCGAGACAGGACTCGTCATGGCAAACCAGGACCAGAACACCCCCACCACTCCCGCAGAGTCGGAGCTCGCTCAGGCCATGCCGAAGACGGCAGCGCCGAAGGCCGCTGCGGCGTCGCGCGTCGACCGCTCGACTGCGTTCTCCACGTCGCGGGTTCCCGCTGACGAGAACGCCGCCGGAAAGACGGTCATCGCTGACGGGGTGGTCGCCAAGATCGCCGGTATCGCCGCCCGTGAGGTTCCGGGCGTCTACGCGCTCGGCGGTGGCGGAGCGCGCGCCTTCGGTGCGATCCGCGATGTCATCAACGCCACCGACCTCGCGCAGGGCGTCAAGGTCGAGGTCGGCGAGACCCAGGCCGCGGCAGACCTGACCATCGTGGTCGAGTACCCGGCCCCCGTGCAGGAAGTCGCCGGCAACGTGCGTGCCGCAGTCGCGGGCGCCATCAGTCGTCTGGTCGGACTCGAGGTCGTCGAGGTCAACGTCGAGGTCAACGATGTGCATGTCCCCGGCGATGACAGCGACACCGAAGAGGAGTCGCGAGTCTCATGAGCCCCACCACCACCGGCGCCCTGATCGGCGCCCTCCTCGCTCTGGCGGCACTGCTGTTCGGGTTCTGGGGATTCCTCCTCATGGCCCTGTTCGCCGGCATCGGAGCGCTCGTCGGTCGCATCGCCTCGGGCAAGATCGACGTGCGCGGTCTCGCTGATGCCTTCACCGGGCGGCGTACCTCCTGATGCGCGCCGACCAGCACCTCATCTCCGGTGGTGGCCCTTCCGCGGCCACCACCGGAGAGGTCCCCGTTCCCGGCCGCATCGACGTGAAAGAGCGCGTGTACCGTACGGTCACCGAACAGGCGTCAGCGACGTTGATCGGTGTGCCTCGTGGTGACGTGAAGGTCGATGTCACCGAGCATCCGGGCGGCATCGCCGTCCGCATCGCCACCCCCCTTCCCATCCCCGATCTGGACGACACCGCCGCGATCGCGCAGACCGTGCCGGTGCTCGATCAGGCCCGCGATCTGCAGGAGCAGTTGCAGCAGCGCCTGACGACTCTCCTCGGCAGAGACGTCAACCGGATCAACCTGACCATCACCGGTGCCACGACACCCGTGAGGAGACGAGTGCTATGAGTACGCCCGTGCTGCGCCGCGTCGTGCGACGCGAGACGCACTCACCTCGGACCGTCGCGGTCTTCGTCGCCGTGATCCTGCTGATCCTCGCACTCGCCTATATCGGGCTTGAGATCGTGCTGTACCTGGCCGCGCAGCCTGCGCTCCTGGCGGGTCCCGTCGCCGGATGGGGATGGCTGGTCGGCCTGCCGACAGCCCAGCCTGCGGGGCTCGTGATCGCCGGCAGCGTGGTTCTGGCCCTGATCGGGCTGGTCTTCATCTGGCTCGCGGTCATGCCCGGAAGGCTCTCCAAGCACACGCTCGAAGTCGGAGGTCGTGCTGTCGTCGTCGACAACGGCGTCATCGCGAGTGCGCTCGCCCAGCACCTCTCCGAGGAGATCGGCATCGCGCGCGAGAACATCACCGTCGGCGTCGGTCACCGCAGCGTCGATGTCACCGTGCGGCCCGGTGCCGGCATCCCGCTGGACAAGAACGAGGTGCAGGCGGCGGCGGAGGCCGAACTCGGTAGCTATCGCCTGACCCGCACGGTTCGCACCCGCGCGCGCATCGAGCGCCCCACCGAGAAGGAAGACGAGCTGTGAACAACACGAACCGTGCGCTGAACCGCACCCTGCTGCTGATCATCGGACTGCTGTTCCTCGGTCTGGGCGCGATCGGAATCGCGATCATGACGTGGCCCACCGTCGCCGACGTGTGGAAGGCCGGCGGCAAGGGTGCCCAATCCTGGCTCGACCAGGCGTTCGCGTCGACCCAGATCGCCGGCACTCAGATCACCTGGATCGCCGTGGGCGGTGTCGCGGCGATCGTCGTGGTCATCATCCTGCTGATCCTCGCGCTCACGAGCGTGGCCGGTCATCGCTCGAAGACCGTCTTCCGCTCCTCGGGCGCGCAGAACCCGCTCGGTCGGGTCACGGTGACGGAGTCGTTCGTGTCGGATGCCGTGAAGAACTCGCTCAGTGCTCGGGACGAGATCCTCTCGACCCAGGTGACGGCGAACGACATCCGCCGAGAGCCGGTGCTGCATGTCTCGGTGACTCCGAGGCAGAACACCGACCCGCGGCTGCTCGTCGACCACGTGGATCGCCTGCTCGCCAACCTCGCCACCCTGACCGGTCGCGAGACTGAGACCTACATCTCGATCCACACGGGTCTGCGGGCACGCCTCGCGCACGATCAGCGACGGCTGTCCTGACCGCGAGCTTCCCCTTCGACGGACGCAGAAAGCCCCGGCCTCATCGGCCGGGGCTTCGTGCGTTCAGCGTGATGTCGGGACGCTCCCTGTGTCGAGCTTCTCGCCGCCCGGATCGGCAGAGCCGACAGCGGCACTCGCGCTGTGGCCGCGCAACTCGGCTTCCAGGCGCTCCGCCTCTTCGCCGCTGATGGCCTCGCCGCGGGCGACGAGCCCTGCCTGATCCGACAGCGGGATCTGCTTGAGGAACAGCGACAGCACGAACGCGAGCACGATGAACGGCACCAGGTACCAGAACACCGGCGCGAGGGCGTCGGCGTAGGCGGTCACGATGCCATCGCGCACCTCGTCGGGAAGCGAGCTGAGCGTCGAGGGGTCGATCGTGGATGCGGCTTGGGAAGCCGCATCCGGAGAAGCTCCGGCATCCGCGAATACGCCGAGCAGATTCTCCGTGAGCCGGGTCGTGAAGATCGTGCCGAACACGGCCGTACCGAGAGAGGCGCCCACCTCGCGGAAGTAGTTGTTCGTGCTGGTGGCGGTGCCGATCTCGTTCGAGGGCACGGCGTTCTGTACGACCAGGACCACGACCTGCATGATCAGGCCGAGACCGGCGCCGAACACGAACAGGAAGACGCAGATCAGCCAGATCGGCGTCGCCGCCGAGAGCGTGGTCATCGAGACCATCGCGATACCCGTGAGGATCGTGCCGACGATCGGGTAGATCTTGTACTTCCCGGTCTTCGAGATCGCGATGCCCGAGAAGATCGAGGTGCCGATCAGACCCACCATCATCGGGATCATCAGCAGGCCGGACTCCGCGGCAGAGGTGCCGGAGGACATCTGCAGGAACGTGGGCACGAAGCCGATCGCTGCGAACATGCCGATGCCGAGCACGAGGCCGATCGCGGTGGCGTTGATGAAGATCGGGTTGCGGAACAGGCTGAGCGGGATGATCGGGTCCTGCACCCGAGACTCGGTGATGACGAAGGCCGTCGCGGCGACGACCAGCCCGGCGCCCCAAGCCCAGGTGGCGAGGGACCCCCACCCGAATTCCTTGTCGCCACCGAAGTCGGTGAAGAAGATCAGGCACGTGGTCGCGATGGAGAGGAAGATCACACCGAAGATGTCGATCGGCTTCTGAGCTTTCTTCGTCGGCAGCTTGAGGGCGACCAGCGCGATGATGAAGGCCGCGATTCCGACCGGGATGTTGATGTAGAACGCCCACTGCCACGTCAGGTGGTCGACGAAGTAGCCGCCCAGGAGCGGACCGGCGACGGCGGAGAGGCCGAACACGGCGCCGAGCGGGCCCATGTACTTGCCGCGCTCGTTGGCGGGGACGATGTCGGCGATGATCGCCTGCGACAGGATCATGAGCCCGCCGCCACCCAGACCCTGCAGTGCGCGGAACACCACGAACATCCAGAAGTCGGTCGCGAAAGCGCAGCCCACGGAGGCCAGCGTGAACAGCGCGATCGCGATCAGGAAGAGGTTGCGCCGTCCCAGCACGTCGCCGAACTTGCCGTAGATGGGCATCACGATCGTGGTGGCGAGCAGATAGGCCGTGGTGATCCACACCTGGTGATCGACGCCGCCGAGCTGGCCGACGATCGTGGGCATGGCCGTCGAGACGATGGTCTGGTCGAGGCTGGAGAGCAGCATGCCCGCGATGAGGGCGCTGAAGATGATCCAGATGCGGCGCTTGGTGAGCAGGAAGGGCGCATCCTTGGTGGCGGTGGCGGACATTCAGTGGTCTTTCTGTGACAGCGCGTAGGCGGAGCGGGCGACGTCGAGTCGTCGGGTGAGGAGATCTGCGAACGGCTCGGTGGACTGGTGGTGCAGGAGCTGATCCATGCACAGGCGCACGAGGGCGCCGACGGTGTGGACGATGACCTCGGCGCGCAGCGCCGCATCGGTCCCGCTTCCCGTCCGTCGGACGATGAGGGCCATGTCGCGTCGCTCGTTCTTGGACAGCTGCTCGAAGACCGCCTTCAGCAGGCGCGGTTCCTGCTCGATCACGGCGAAGAGGGCCGGAGCATCGTCGAGCGGATTGAAGAGGTCGAATCGGCGGATCGTGAGATCGATGAAGTCGTCGAGCAGGTCTCCATCCTGGGACAGGAAGTCCGCTTCGAGCTGCTCCTGGCGGGAATCGATCACGGCGAAGCCGAAGACCGCGTTCTCCTTGCTCTCGAAGTAGTTGAAGAAGGTGCGGCGGGAGACTCCGACCTCGGCGCAGAGCTCCTCGATCGTGAATCCGGCGAAGCCGTGGTCGGCTGTCAGCGCGCGAGCGGCTTCGGTAAGCGCACGGGACGTCTCGCGCTTGCGCTGCTCACGCAATGAATCTGCACTCTCATTCATAGAGTGCAATTGTGCACTCTGAACCTAAGAGTGCACTGTGAGTCGTGGGCAGCGGCGCGCTCAGAAGAAGTTCGAACGAATCTGTGACGAATCCGTCCCTCGATACGTCTTAGGGGTGTCGATCGAAAACGACCCGCACTCGGCACCGGATGCGGAGCACACACGAGGAGATCAGCATGGCGAACGCAGCAGGCGGCATTCAGGTCCAGGCGACGCAGGTTCCCGCGACCGGGAAGACGACGATTGAAGACGGCGTCGTCGCCAAGATCGCCGGCATCGCTGCGCGCGAGGTCCCGGGCGTCTACGCGCTCGGCGGCGGGGCAGCACGGGTCGTGGGAGCCATCCGCGATGCCCTCAACACCACCGATCTCTCGCAGGGGATCACGGTCGAGGTCGGAGAGACGCAGGTCGCGGTCGACGTGACCATCGTCGCCGAATACCCGGTGTCCCTTCAGAAGGTGGCCGACGACGTCAGGGCGGCCATCCACACCGTGATGGTGGACCTCGTCGGCATGGATGTGGTCGAGATCAACGTGACGATCAACGATGTCCACATCCCCGCGGACGACGATGACGTTGCAGCGGATTCGCGCGTCTGACGCACTCCCGACACGCAGGTGCGACAACAGACTTCCCGCGGCACCGTTCGCGGGAGAGTATTCGGAACCGAGATCCGGGACCGAACGGAGGAAGGAAGAAACCATGAGCGCTGAAGACAAGATCAAGGCCGCTGCAGAGAAGATCTCCGGTAAGGCGAAGGAGGTCGTCGGGAACGTCACCAACGACGACAAGCTCGTCGCTGAGGGCAAGGCCGAGCAGACCAAGGGCAACGTCCGCGATGCTGCCGAGAACGTGAAGGATGCGTTCAAGAAGTAAGCGGACCTCAGGGGAGGGGAGCTGTGCGCCCCTCCCCATCCACACTCGAAAGGACATCTCATGGGCTTCTTCGACTTCCCCCTGTGGGCCTGGGCGCTGGCCATCGGCGGCTCGCTCGTGGTACTGCTCATGTGTGGCCCGATCACCGGCCGTCGCTCTCGAGCGTGAGAGAGCACGCGCAATGGAGTGGCAGACACGCGACAAGGGGTCGAGAACCCGATCCGATGTCGCCGCCGCTCCGAATCTCCTCAGGGATCCGAACGAGGGAGTGAGTAGATGGTTGGGGAACGCTTTCACAGCGCAATGGAGGAGGCGGACGACGGGATCGTCGCCGGCCGTGCCATCGACGGTGATGTCGCGGCCTTCGCGGTACTCGTCCGTCGGTACACGCCGATGATGCGGGCCTACACCCAGCGGATGCTCAACGCCTCGTCAGACGTCGATGACATCGTGCAAGAGGCTTTCGTGACCGCCTGGCAGCGCTTCTCCGAGCTCGAGGATCCGGCGAAGGTCAAGACCTGGCTGATGCGGATCGTGAGTCGGAAGGCCGTCGATCGCATTCGCAGTCTGCGTCCCGTCGTCGATGTCGTCGATGTCGACCAGGAGGCACCGTCGCACGCGTCGCCTCCTCGTGTCGCAGAGGCCCGGGCGGGAGTCGCGGCCCTCGGAGCGGCGCTCCGCGAGCTCCCCGATGCGCAACGAGAGTGCTGGATCCTGCGCGAGATCGGCGGGTACTCGTACGACGAGATCTCCGATGAGCTCGGCATCTCCACGAGCACGGCGCGCGGCCTGCTGGCACGCGCCAGGAAATACATGATCGTACGGATGGAGGAGTGGCGATGACTGACGACCACGATATCCCCGAACTGCGTCAGTTCGGCCTGGAGCCGACCGACCTCGACGGCCACACGCTCGAGGAGCTCTCCGATTACCTCGATGCGGGCAGGCAGCCGGCTGACCCCTCGATCGACGGGTCCCCAGGATGCCAGTTGGCGCTGGACGCCCTCGAACGACTGCAGGGACTCGGCGGACAGCTGATCGACGCCGATGCCGCTGAATCGCCGGACGTCGACCCCCGCTGGGTCGACCGTATTCTGAGCGGTATCGCGTTGGACGCGCGTGCCGGTCGCCGGATTCCTTTCGAGGCGCCGGAGCCCTCCGTCGATCTCGGGATCACGGAAGGCGCCGTGCGCGGACTGATCCGCTCAGCGGAGAACGCGGTTCCCGGCGTGCTCGTCGGTCGCTGCCGACTGGACGGTGACGTGACGGTGCCGGGCGCGCCGATCCGTATCGACATCGAGGCCAGCGCGCGATTCGGAGAGTCGATCCCCCGCATGGTCGAGCGGCTGCGGGCGGAGGCGGAGCAACGTCTGCGTGCGCACACCGAACTCAACATCGTCGCGATCGATGTGAGGATCCGCGACGTCTACGACGTGTCGGCCTGGGCGGAGAGGAGCCGATGATGACAGGGCAGATGGAGCTGGCCGCCGCGATCGATGCGGCGGTGCGGGCGACCCCGGGCGTGGACGACATCTACCGCTCCGGATCGCTGATCTCGAATCTGGTGGAGGCCGGCGCGGCCGCGCTCGGTGTGCGCGGCGCGGACGAACCGCTCGTGGCCGTGGTCGAGGGTGACGACGGGGTGCGGGTCGAGGCGTCGGTCGGCGTGGACTTCGCGGTCAGCGCCCCGGCGACTCTCGCGGCGGTCGGGAACGCCATCACGGCTCTGCTGGATGCGCGAGGCCTGCGCACCGCAGCCATCACACTCACGGTCGTCTACGTGCATTCGCGCGAGGCGTCCTGAGCTACGGCCGGCCCCGGCCGTAGGAGAAGCGCCGCTCGCCCCTCCGTGAGCGGCGCTTCTCGAACTTTCCGTACCGGTGGGGTCAGGCGATCGCGCGCAGCCCGTCGACGAGCGGCGTCGTCGGACGACCGATCAGGCGTGCCAGCGTGCCGTCGGTGTCGCCGAGGGCACCACCGCGGATGCCGGCGTCGAGCGCGACGACGAAGCCGACGGTTCCGGCGTCGAGTCCCGCCGCTTCGAGAGCAGCGGACTGCTCCTCCGCGGTGAGCGAGCGATACTCGACCGGGCGACCGGTGACTTCGGCGATGGCGGCGGCAAGATCGTCGTAGTTCCACGCGACGTCTCCACCGAGCTCGTAGGCCTGGCCGATGTGGCCGTCTTCGAGCAGCACGACCGCCACGGCCTCGGCGAAGTCCTTGCGGCTGGCGGAAGCCACTCGGCCTTCTCCGACACCTGCCGCGAGCACACCCGTCTCGGCGGCGCGCGCGAGGTCGGCGGCGTAGTTCTCGGTGTACCAGTTGTTGCGCAGGATCACGGCGGGCAGCCCCGCGGCGGCGATGAGCTCCTCGGTCGCCTTGTGCTCGGGTGCGAGCACCAGGTCACTGGTCGGAGCCTTCGGGGCGCTCGTGTAGACGAACTTCGTCACGCCGGCCGCCTTTGCCGCATCGATGACAGCCTGGTGCTGGGCCACGCGGCGCCCGACCTCGGAACCGGAGACCAGGGCGACGGCATCCACACCGTCGAGAGCGGCGGCGACGGTCGCGGGCTGGTCGTAGTCGACGACGGCGACAGCCACGCCGAGAGCGCTCAGATCAGCGGCCTTGGCGACGTCGCGCACGCCGGCGACGATCGACTGCGGTGCGGCCCCGCGCTCCAGGAGGCTGTCGATGATGAGGCGGCCGAGGTTGCCGGTCGCGCCGGTGACGAGAATGGTCATGGGAGTCCTTTCGTAAGTGACACCACCGACAACCGGGAGACGACGACAAACCTTCCAATCCGCAGGTACCCACTTTGAAGTAAGGTACCTACATGACGGTGAGTTTTGCGCAGATAAAGGAAACAGCACCCATGCTCTTCGAGCAGGGGTGCGGCACGCGCGTCATCCTCGATCACATCATGAGCAAGTGGGGAGTGCTGGTGCTGTCGTCGCTCTCCGAGGGCACCCGTCGCTGGGGAGAGCTGCGCCGCGAGGTCGACGGCATCAGCGAGAAGATGCTGGCCTCGACGCTGCGCACGCTCACCGATGACGGTCTCGTGCACAGGGAGTCGTTCCCCACGGTGCCACCTCACGTGGAGTACAGCCTCACCCCGCTGGGTCGGGACCTGATGGAGCGTATGCTCCCTCTCGTCGAATGGGTCGCCGACAATGCCGACGGGATGCTCCGCCGCACGGCCTGACCCTTGACCGGGCCTCTCCCGCGGCCCTATGTTCACACCATGTCGACAACGCCAATCCGCCTGGAACGACCCGACGGCAAAGGACTGGCCACCGGCACACTGGGGCTCTGGGGATCCACCGTCATCGGACTGGCTTCCACGGCTCCCGTGTACTCGCTGGTCGCCTCGCTCGGGTTCGTGGTCATCGCCGTCGGCGCGCAGGCGCCGATCGCCTTCGTCATCGCCTTCGTGCCGATGCTGCTCATCGCCTTCGCCTACCGAGAGCTCAACAACGCCGTTCCCGATTGCGGGACCACCTTCACCTGGGGGACCAAGGCGTTCGGGCCGTGGGTCGGCTGGATGGGCGGATGGGGTGTCGCAGTCGCCGGAATGGTCGTGCTGGCGAACCTGGCGCAGATCGCCTCTGTCTACTTCTGGTCGCTGATCGGACAGGAGCTGGAGAACAACGACTGGCGCGTGGTCGTCCTCGCCGTCCTCTTCATCGCCGCGATGACCTGGGTCAGCTGGCGAGGGGTGGAGATCGGCGAGCGCATCCAGAACGTCCTCCTCGGCATCCAGTACCTCGCCCTCGCGATCTTCGTGGTGACCGCACTCTGGCAGTTCTTCGCCGGCACGGCTCCGGGCGCGACCGCGTTCGACTGGGAGTGGATGAACCCGTTCGCCTTCACCGACTGGTCCGGTTTCACCGAGGCCATCCTGCTCGCCCTCTTCATCTACTGGGGGTGGGACACCTGCCTGGCGTTGAACGAGGAGACCAAGGACCCCAAGCGCATCCCCGGCCGTGCGGCGCTGCTCACCACCGTCATCCTGCTGTTCACCTATGTCACGGTCACGATCGCGGCGATGATGTACGCGGGTCTCGGCGAGACCGGAACCGGCCTGGGCAATGAAGCCAACGCCGACGACTTCTTCCTCGCGATCAAGGACGGTCTGCTCGGTCCGTTCGGCTGGGTGCTCGTGGTCGCGGTGATCATCTCGGCGATCTCCTCGACGCAGACCACGATCCTGCCGACCGCCCGTGGCACTCTCGCGATGGGCGTGTATCGCGCGCTCCCCGCGAAGTTCAAGGACGTGCACCCGACGTACAAGACCCCGTCGTTCTCGACCATCGTCATGGGCGTCGTCGCTTCGGTCTACTACGTCGGGATGACGCTGATCAGCGACAACATCCTGCAGGACTCGATCCTGTCTCTGGGCCTCGCGATCGCCTTCTACTACGCCATCACCGGTTTCGCCTGCGTCTGGTACTTCCGTGCCGACGTGTTCCGCTCGCCGAGAGAGTTCTTCTTCAAGGGACTGTTCCCGCTGCTGGGCGGGCTCATGCTGACCGCGGCATTCGTGCAGTCCGCGATCGACATGTGGGACGTCGACTACGGCTACACCGTGCTGTTCGGCATCGGTGGAACGTTCGTGATCGGTATCGGCTCTCTGGCCTTCGGGCTCGTGCTGATGTTCGCCTGGTACGCCTTCCCGCGGTCCAAGCGGTTCTTCCGCGGCGAGAGCCTCAACCGCGACACCGAGGTCATGGTGCCCGACGAGCCTGGCGACTTCATCCGGTCGATCGACGGCGGAATCTGACCGAGGGGTGCCGTCGACCTAAGCTTGCTTCGTGCGCATCCGGCTCGACATCGCTTACGACGGCACCCACTTCCGCGGGTGGGCACGGCAGCCGACTCTCCGCACCGTGCAGGGTACTCTCGAGGCGGCATTGGCCCGGATCGTCGGCTCCGACGTGCGGTTCGTCGTTGCCGGCCGCACGGACGCCGGTGTGCACGCGCAGGGTCAGGTCGCGCATGTCGACCTCGACGACACGCAGTGGTCGCGCATCGAGGCGCGCCAAGGTCGTTCTCCCCAGGACCCGGCCGGATCGATCGCCGGACGCATGCGCGGCGTACTCGGCGCGTACTCCGATGTCACGGTCACGCGATCCGCTGAGGCTCCGGAAGGATTCGATGCCCGCTTCTCGGCCGTGTGGCGCCGGTATCGGTACCGTCTGGCCGACCAGCTGGCCGGGTTCGATCCGCTGCGTCGGCACGACACCACGACCGTGCGCGGGCGATTGGACGAGAAGGCCATGGATGCCGCGGCCCAGAGCCTCATCGGACTCCACGACTTCGCGTCGTACTGCAAGCCTCGCGATGAGGCGACCACCATCCGCACGCTGCTCGACTACCGCTGGTCCCGCGACGCCGACGGTGTGCTGATCGCCGAGGTCAAGGCGGACGCCTTCTGCCACAGCATGGTGCGGGCACTGGTCGGCGGCTGTGTGGCTGTGGGGGAGGGGCGCCTCGACGTCACCGACCTGGTCGTGCTCAGAGACGCGGTGACGCGCACGAGCGAGTTCAAGGTGCTGGCGGCGCGCGGTCTCACCCTCATGGAGGTCGGGTATCCGGCCGACGACCTGCTCTCAGCGCGTGCCGAACAGACGCGCGCTCGCCGCGACAGCGAGTAGCGGCCGTCTGGGACCGAGACTCGGCTCCCGAGAGAAGGGCTGTCCTGCGCGGGAGTCAAGAAGATGCCCGAGCCCGAGCCCGGGCAGAGCGGGAGGGTCGGTGCATGTCACCGACCCTCCCGCTCGAAACGCTGTCGTGGTTCAGCTGCCGGCGAGCTGCTGGTCCAGGTCCTGGATCGCGCGCATCATGCCCAGCAGCGACTCGGACATGTCGTTGATACCGTCGACCGCGGTCTTCAGACCCGTGGTCAGCTCCGTGTATCCCTCACCGAACTTGCCCGACGCGTGCTGCGTCTTGAAGTCATCACCCAGAAGAGTGTCGACCTGACCCTTCAGCGTGTCCAACTGCCCCTGAATGTCATCACGAGCCTGCGACAGCGACGACGCCACCTGCTCCATCTCTGCATAAGACGCACCGAAATCGGCCATCGTCCACACCTCCGGAAATCGTTTGGATCGGACCACTCCGGCCCTGATAACTCCACCCTAAGGACAAACCATCAGGGCCGTCGATGGGGACAACTCCCCATGCGGCCTTCCCCTGCCGGCATATCGGCGCGGCGGCATCCGTCTCGGCTGATCGCGGTCCGCTCTGCGGCCGCCTCCCCACAAGGCGACCGCAGCGGCGGGAACGCCACCGCGGGGTCCCAGACGCATCCGCGGTGGCGGCGGTCCTGCGAGCCGAGGGAGAGTCGCACCGGAACCGTATGCTGAACCTACGTGAACGGCCTTCACGGGATGCCGGGGGAACTGTGACGGAAGCGAACGGCGATCCCCGCGGTGCTTTCGCCGCAGGATTGCGCGCCGCGATCTCGGATCGTGGCATCACACTCGCACGGCTGCAGTCGCTCCTCGCGGACGACGGGAACCGGGTATCGATGGCGACGCTGAGCTACTGGCGCTCAGGCGCTCGGCAGCCGGAGGGCGCGCAATCACTGGCGGCGGTCGAAGGCATCGAGGACCGACTCGGCCTGCACCGCGGACACCTCACCAGTCTGTTGGGGCCCTCGACCCGGCTCGGTCCGGTGGTACCGCCTCGGCTGCCGTTCGACGAGGAGCGCGAGCAGCGCGAGACCGCGGAGACGTTCGCCGCGTTGCGATCCGTGCCGCAGGAGACGCTGCGCGATCTCTCGACCCAGGTCACGGTGTACGTCGGTGCACGCGGCGCGGTCGAGAAGATCGTCATGCGGTCGCTCGTGCAGGCGGTCAGAGGCGTGATCACCGAGATACCGCTGATCGACGTGGCGCCGGAGGAGACCGAGATGATGTCCGTGATCTCCGACGTCGTCGGCGGACGCATCGACCGCGAGTATCTGCATCCCGGCCGCCTGCTCTCAGGCGTGGTGATCGCGCTCGACGAGCCGATCACGATGGGTGGCACCACGCTCATCGAGTTCACCGAGACTTTCCCTCCCGGGTATCCGGCGCGCCAATCCGCGTGGCATGCGACCGCGCGACCGGCTCGCGAGTCGCTGATCTGGGTGCACTTCTCACCCGCGGCGCTGCCCAGCTGGTGTGAGGAGTACATCGAGACGGAGGACGAGTACTCCGCGACGATGCGCTCGCTGCAGGGAGGGTCGGTGCACCTCGTGCGGCACGGTTTCGGGCCCGGCGTCCTCGGGCTGCGCTGGGGGTACGACCGCTGAGGTTCGGTCTGATCAGGTGGAGGAGCGTCGGCGGTGAATCGGTGAGCTTTCCACCGATCGGATACGTGTTTGCCACCCGACTCCAAGCCGGACGGGCTAGCGTGAGAAGCGATGAAGGTCATCTCCTACAACCTGCGCAAGCACCGTGCCGCCACCGAGCTCGTGGCGCTGGTCAGCCAGCACGAACCCGACATCCTCTGTCTGCAGGAATGCGATGTGCAGGGGCTGCCTGAGCGCATCGGCGACCTGGTGCTCGCCGACGCGACCCAGGGCAATCGTCTCGGCCTTGCGCTGTACTACCGGACGAACACCTTCCGTCTGCAGCGGATCCGCGCGATCGAGCTGAAGAAGTCCTTGCACGACCGCATGCTCAAGCCTGCCCACGAACGCGTGCTCGGTGCCCGGCTGCTCGACATCGACAACGGGCGCGAGCTGATCGTCGCCTCGTTCCACGCCGCACCGCTCACGGCGCTCAACTCCCTGCGGCGTCATCAGATCCGTGCGGCGCTCTCCGCCCTCGCCGAGCTCGGTGAGGGACTCCCGCAGTTGATGGTCGGGGACTACAACTATCCGGTCTTCAAGGAGAACCTCGGCCAGGCCGTGCGCAACCACGGCTACGCTCTCACCCTCAGCGACGACCACACGTACACGCGATATCGCGTGTTCCGTGGCCACTACGACTTCGCGACATCCGTCGGATTCGAGGTCGACGCGATCACCACGCTCCCGCAGGGATCGAGCGATCACCGCCCGATCCTGGTGACGGTGCATCCGGATTAGTCGCAGCGCCCGGTTTGAGGTAACACGCCCGGGTGGCGTATGCTGTCTCTTTGGTGCCGTTCCCCGTGCTCGGAGGACGGCGACCATCCGAACGTGAGCCCTCCACTGGCGTGTTCCCCTCTCGATGAGATCGCGAGGAAGAACCACCCCGGAGTGGGATTCACGAACTTCTCCGTTCGACACAAGAAAGCAGCACTATCGTGACGCGCACTTACACCCCGAAGGCCGGCGAGGTCCAGCGTGACTGGGTCGTCATCGACGCCACCGACGTCGTTCTCGGCCGCCTGGCTTCGCACGCCGCTACGCTCCTGCGTGGCAAGCACAAGCCCACCTTCGCCAACCACATCGACTCGGGTGACTTCGTCATCATCGTGAACGCCGAAAAGGTGGCGCTCACCGGTCAGAAGCTCCAGAAGAAGCTGGCCTACCGCCACTCCGGTTACCCGGGCGGCCTGAAGTCGGTCACCTACGCCGAGCTCCTCGAGAAGAACCCGGTCCGCGCTGTGGAGAAGGCCATCCGTGGCATGCTCCCCAAGAACAGCATCGGCCGCCAGCAGCTGTCGAAGCTCAAGGTGTACGTCGGTGCTGAGCACCCGCACGCCGCGCAGCAGCCGACGCCGTACACCCTCGACCAGGTCGCCCAGTAAGCGCCGTAAAGACTTAAGGACATACTCGTGGCTGACATCCAGGACACCACCGAAGCTCAGAACTACTCGACGTCGACTCCCGAGACCGAAGCAGTCGAGGCGGCTCCCCGCCCCGTGCTCAGCGTCCCGGGTGCCGCTGTCGGCCGTCGCAAGCAGGCCATCGCCCGCGTGCGCATCGTCCCCGGCTCCGGCACGATCACGGTCAACGGCCGTACGATCGAGGACTACTTCCCGAACAAGCTGCACCAGCAGCTGATCAACGACCCGTTCACCGTGCTGAACCTCACCGGTGCATACGACGTCATCGCTCGCATCTCCGGTGGTGGCCCCTCGGGCCAGGCCGGCGCGCTGCGCCTCGGCATCGCCCGTTCGCTGAACGGTATCGACGAGGAGAACAACCGTCCGACCCTGAAGAAGGCCGGCTTCCTCTCGCGCGACGCTCGCGTCAAGGAGCGCAAGAAGGCTGGACTCAAGAAGGCCCGCAAGGCGCCTCAGTACTCGAAGCGTTAAGGTCCACTGCTCCGATGCCGATCTTTGGCACGGACGGTGTGCGAGGACTTGCCAATGGCATCCTCACCGCCGACCTGGCGCTCACCCTGGCCCAGGCGACAGCTGTCGTCCTGGGCCAGGGCCGTACTGCGGAGGCTCGCAAGGCCGAAGGCAAGCGACTCACCGCAGTGGTCGCCCGGGATCCTCGGGTCTCCGGACACTTCCTGACTGCCGCGGTCTCCGCGGGACTCGCCTCATCGGGCGTCGATGTGCTCGAGGCCGGGGTCATCCCCACGCCCGCACTGGCGTTCCTCGTCGCTGACCGCGATGCCGACTTCGGCGTCATGATCTCGGCGTCGCACAACGCCGCGCCCGACAACGGCATCAAGATCTTCGCTCGCGGTGGCGTGAAGCTCCCGGACGAGGTCGAACTGCGCATCGAAGAAGCGATGTCCGGAGAGATGCTGCGCCCCACCGGCGCCGGCGTCGGACGGATCGACCGCTTCGCCGACGCGGAGGACCGCTACGTCGTGCACCTGCTCGGCTCGCTCCCGAACCGTCTCGACGGCATCCACGTCGTGCTCGACTGCGCGCACGGCGCGGCCTCCGGAGTCTCGCCCGAGACCTTCCGTGATGCCGGTGCCGAGGTGACGGTGATCGGTGCGGATCCCGACGGTCTCAACATCAACGACGGCGTGGGCTCGACCCACCTCGACAACCTCGCAGAGGCCGTCGTGCGCCTGGGCGCCGACATCGGCATCGCCCACGACGGCGACGCGGATCGCTGCCTGGCTGTCGACGCGCAGGGCGCTCACATCGATGGCGACCAGATCATGGCGATCCTCGCGGTCGCGATGAAGCAGCGCGGACATCTCACGGACAACACCCTCGTGGCGACCGTGATGAGCAACCTCGGCCTGCACGTGGCGATGCGCGAGAACGGCATCACGGTGCGCCAGACGGCAGTCGGCGACCGCTACGTGCTCGAAGACATGAACCGCGGAGGCTACGCCCTCGGTGGCGAACAGTCCGGTCACGTGATCATGAGCGAGTTCGCGACGACCGGCGACGGTCTCCTCACCGGCCTGCACCTGGTCGCGGAGATGGCCCGCCAGAAGAAGTCGATCGCCGAGCTTGCCGCAGTTATGACCGTGTACCCGCAGGTGCTCATCAACGTCCGCGATGTCGACAAGGATCGCGTCGTCGACGATGAGGGCGTGCAGCACGCGGTGCGCGCTGTCGAGACGGAACTCGGTGACAGCGGCCGAGTGCTGCTGCGCAAGTCCGGCACAGAGCCGCTGGTGCGGGTCATGGTCGAGGCGGCGGATGCCGAATCGGTGCAGACCTACGCAGAGCGCCTCGCCGACGTCGTCCGCGAGCGCCTCGCGCTCTGACGAGTCTTCGCTTCACGAAGCCGGCCGACCGCTGATCACAGCGGTCGGCCGGCTTTCTTCGTCACGCGACCTGGGCACCCTGCCCACCCTGATCAGGGGGCGGCGCAGATGCGGTACGGGCTGCCATCGATGATCGTCTCCGTGGCGCACGTGAGACCCGTCAGACGGGGAACCTCCGCCATCGCGGTCGCGTCGAACAGGCCCACGTGTGCTCCTGTGAGCACGATCGCAGGGATTGCGGCGCCCCAGGGCTCGGCAGCGAGCCACTCCGTGCCGGTATCGGAGACCCATTCGGTGAGCGGGGCCACAGCAGCCCGTTGATGCGCCAGAGTCTGGTCTCGTGGGGTGAAGCTCGACGCAGTGTGAGCGGTGGCGCCGACGCCGACGACGAGGGCGAATGCGGTCGCGGTCACGGCGGCGAACCGCGCGGCGTTCCCGCGCGGGAGGCGTCGAGCCGACCAGACAGCGGTGGCGGCGAGTACCGGGACGAACGCGAAGATGCCGACGCTCGGATGCCGCACCCAGAGTGGCAGGTGCGAGGCCGTGGCCCACCAGAGGATGAAGGTGAGCGTTCCCAGCGCGGCGGCCGAGCCGTAGGCGAGCACGAGACGATCCGCAGACAGGGGAGCCCGGTGTGCGATGACCACTGCGGTGATGATCGCGGCGACCAGCAGCAGGGCGGCGAGGGCTGCGACCGGAGCAGGCACTGACCAGGAATCGGCGAGCGTCATCAGCTTCTGCAGCACTGTCGTGGACGCGCCCTGGCCTCCGCTGCGGACGAAATGCACCAGATCTCGGAGGTGCTGCACGTATCCCGATCCGCCGAGCGACAGCAGCGCAGACAGCTCGACCAGCAGCGTGGGCGTGCCGACGAGCACCAGCGGCAACCAGGAGCGGCGCAGGAAGTCGCGCAACCGCGCCCACCCTTGCCCGTCGGACAGAATCCACAGCGCGAGGGCGAAGGCAGGCAGGGCCAGCAGCGCGATGAGCTTCGCCTGCACGGCGAGACCGACCAGCAGCCCGGCGAGCCAGGCGCGCCGCGGCAGTGCGACGAGCGCCCAGACCAGGAGGGCGGCCGCGGGTATCTCGCCGAGCAGGTCGGCAGGCCCCTGGATCGGCGAGACACCTGCCGAGGTCGTGAAGGCGAGCGGTACCGCGAGCGCGAGCAGAGCGGCCCAGCGCCCGCCGATCCGGCGGCCGATGATCGCGAGCCCGACGAGCAGCAGCAGCCAATAGGTGAGAGGAATCAGCCGCGCGCCGATCACCATGTCGACGCCGGTCGTGAGCACGGCGGCGACGGGGAGAAGTACAGCGGGCCCGGTGGAGATGCGCGGATCGAAGGGGGTGATGGTCGAACCGGACAGCGCGCCGTCGCTGGAGTATCCCAGCCCGGCGAGCAGATTGCGCGGGACGGTCAGGTTGAACGCCTCGTCTTCCCAGAAGCGCCACACCACCAGGCTGTGCCACGACACGATGGCATGACCGATCACGAGGGCTGCCGCCAGCGCCCAGAAGAGCACGGTGCGACCCCGGATCATCGGAGGACGCGCTCCGGGCGGCGGATGGCGCGGAGCGGCGCCTGGGGTCGCAGCGAAAGTGTCCACGCCTCGAGCAACGCGACCCTGACGAACTGTCGGAGTCGTTTGGGCGGTAGCGTGACGCCGGCCCCGCGGCCCCACATGGTCCCGGTCGTCGATGAACCGCGCCGGGGGATGCTGGCCACGCGCAGGTAGCGCACCGTGAACCCCGCCCGCGCCTCCGCGAGCGAGAAGTGCACGTGCGGTACCGACGCATCGGCGGGGATCGCATCGACCAGAACCTGAAGCGCTTCCGGCCGGTAGGCGCGCAGCGGGGTGTTGACGTCGGGGACGCGACGCCCGGCTGCGCCGGCCACCAGGACCCCGACCGCCGAGGTGAGCACTTTGCGGTACCACGGGTCGGTGCGTCCGTCGCGCACGCCGTGCACGACATCCGCGTTCTCGCGGAGCAGTGCCGAGATCAGTCGGGGGAAGTCGGTTCCGTAGAACTGCCCGTCGCCGTCGACGTGCACCAGCACATCCGGTGCAGCGGCCAGGCCGGCACGGTATGCGGCGAGTGCGGTCGGGCCGTGCCCGCGGTTCGTGGGCTGCACCTCGACGGTCACATCGTCGACGCCGTCGAATACTGTCGCCGTGGCATCCGTCGAGCGGTCGTCGGCGATGTGGAAGCTGACCTGGTCTGCCAGGGGGGAGACGGCGCCTCTGATCTCATCGATGAACTCGCCGATGCCCTCCGACTCGTTGTACGCCGGCATCACGATGGCGAGATGGGCGATGGTCACGGGTTCCTCCGAACTGCCGCGTTCGGAGAGGGCGCGCGCAGCAAGTAGCCTAGTCGAGTCATGAAACCAACCTCCCGATTGCGGCGTCTCGCCGGCCTGGGCAGTCGCTTCCTCATCGTCGGCGGGTTGAGCACGCTGATCGAGATCGGTGTCTTCAACCTTCTCGTCTACGTGTGGGGGTGGGACGTCGTCTCCGCGAAGATCGTCGCCTCGCTGGTCGCGCTCGTCAACGCCTACTTCGGCAACCGCGAGTGGACCTTCCGGCACCGTGACCGACGCGGACGGATCAGTGAGCTCGTGCTCTTCATCCTGACCAACGTCGCCTGCACGGCGATCGGTGCGGGACTGGTCTGGCTCGGCGTCGAGTTGGCGGCGGGAATCCTGGGCCGAACGCCCGGGCCGATCGCTGTGAACGGCGTCAACCTCGTGAGCATCGTGATCGTCGTGGCGCTGAGGTTCGTGCTCTACCACTCGATCGTCTTCCGCTCGCCGACTCCCCGCTGACTCACTGTCGGCATCACTGCGCCGACTCCGCACGCCTCGCTGCCTTTCGCGCGGCCCTCGTTCCGGCGGCACCACCGAGCTCGTGGGTCGACCCGTAGGTGTACGCACCGTAGCCGTAGCTGTCGGGACCCTTCGTGGGCAGCATCGTGATCACGACGCCGAGGAGGTCGACACCCGCGGTCTGCAGGGTGCGGAGCGCGCCCTGCAGCTCGGGCTTGCGGGTCTTTCCCGATGCCGCGGCGAGGATGATTCCGCGGGTCTTCTTGCCGATCACGGCGGCATCCGTCACGAGCAGGAGCGGGGGAGCATCGATCAGGATGTAGTCGAAGTACTCTTCGAGCGTCGAGAGCACGGTGTCCATCGCACTGGAGCCGAGCAGCTCGCTCGGGTTGGGTGGGACCGGTCCGCTGGGCAGGACGTAGAGCTCATGCGTTCCCCACTTGCGCAGTGCCTCGGACAACGGCACCTGGCCGATCAGCACGTTGGTGAGTCCGACCCCGCCCTCCATCGCCATGTAGTCGGCGATGCGGGGCAGGCGCAGATCGCCATCGATCAGGGCGACGCGAGCACCGGTCTCGGCGAGTGCGATGGCGAGGTTCGCCGTCGTCGTCGACTTCCCCTCGCCGGGACCTGAGCTCGAGACGACGAAGGTGCGGGAGTCGGCATCGACGTCGAGGAACTGCAGGTTGGTGCGCAGCGTGCGGAACGACTCGGCCCGGGGGCTTCGCGGATCGGCGTGCACGATCAGCGGTCGCTTGGGTGCGTCAGGGTCGAAGGCGATACCACCGAGAAGCGGTCGGTCGGTGAGCGCTTCGAGGTCGTGGAGAGTGTGGATGCGGGTGTCGAGGACCGTCCGCAGGACTGCGAAGCCGATACCCGCGGCGAGTCCGAGGAATCCGCCGATGATGATCAGCAGCGGGATGTTCGGGCTGGAGGGGGTCGTGGGTACCGCCGCCGGGTTGGTCACCGTCACGTGCACGGGACTCACGCCACCCTCGACGGCCGGTCGCTCGAGGGTGTTCTGCACGGCATCGGTGAAGCTGATCGCCGTCTGGTCGGCGATGGCGGCGGCGCGCTTCGGATCGGTGTCGGTGACCGAAATGTTGATCATCACCGTGTTCAGCGGCGTGCTCGCCGAGATCTTTCCCGCGAGCTGACGCGCGGTCATGTCGAGGCCGAGCTCCTCGATCACCGGGTCGAGCACGAGCGCCGTGCCGATCGTGTCGACGTAGCTGGTGACCATCTGGCGGGCGAAGGTGGTTCCCTGCACGAGGTCGCCGGTTGCGGCGCCTTCCGTGCGCACCGAAACGTAGAGCTGGGTGGACGTGACGTACTTCGGCGCCTGCAGATACGCGTATGCACCGCCGCCTGCGAGGCCGACCACGAGCAGGACGAGGATCGCTATCCAGTTCTTCTGCAGGATGCGGATGTAGTCGCGGAGTTCCACGTGGTCTTTCCTTCGTTCTTCTTCTCGCTCGTGGCGATGGTCAATAGGTTCTCGGGGCGGCAGCGGCTGCTGTTCAGCGTGCGCCGTCGCCGTACCCGTAAGCGCCGACCAGCGTCTTGTCGGGTCCGCGGGCGGGCATCATGGTGACGACGGTCCCGAGGACCTTGGCGCCGACGTTCTCGATATTGGTGACGGCGTCGCGAACCCGGGGGATCACGGACTTGCCGGCGGCTGTGACGAGGATCGCGCCGGACGTGCGCCGGGCGACCACCGCAGCATCCGTCACGAGCACGACAGGCGGGGCGTCGATGAGGATGATGTCGAACGCCTCGCGGAGGTCGGCGAGGAGGCCGGCCATCTCGGATGATCCGAGGAGCTCTGCCGGGTTGGGCGGCACGGTTCCGGAGGGCAGCACGAAGAGCGTGCCGCGTCCCCACCGCTGCAGCGCATCGGTGACGGCGAGACGACCCGCCAGCACCTCGGTCAGGCCGACGCCTCCCTCGATGCCGAAGTAGTCCGCGATGCGGGGCAGGCGCAGATCGGCATCGATGAGGGCGACCGTGGCGCCTGTCTCGGCGAAGGCCAGGGCGAGGTTGGCGACCGTGGTCGATTTGCCCTCGCCGGGGCCTGCGCTCGTGACCACGTACGACGGCGTCTCGCCGGCCGGTGAGAGGAATTGCACACTGGTGCGGAGCGACCGGTAGGACTCGGGGCGCGAACCGGTCGCTCCGCCCGACACGACCAGCGGCTGTGTACCTGCGGATGCGTCGAACGTCGTCGTGCCGAGGACCGGCGCACCCGTCGCCTCCGCCGCATCCTCGATCGTGCGCACGCGCGCATCGAGGACGGTGCGGAGCACGATGATGACGATTCCGGCCGCCAAGCCGAGCAGACCGCCGCCGATCAGGGCGACCGTGCGGTTCGGGGCGGAGGGGGCCGTGGGGACGACAGCCGGCTGGATCATGTCGATCCGCACGATGCTCCTACGGGTGTCGGACGGACGTTCGAGCTGCTCGGCGACAACCGTGGCGAAGCTGTCGGCCACGGCGTTGGCGATGCGCGCGGCGCGGCCCGGCTTGCCATCGGTGACGCTGATCGAGATCGTGGTCGACCCCGGCGCTGCCGACACCGACACGAGGTCGGCGAGGGCGGCGGTCGTCTCTGGCAGCCCGAGCTCGTCGATCACGGGCTGCAGGACGATCGAGCTGGGGATGATCGCCACGTAGCTGCCGACGGCCTGGAGAGCGTAGCTGCGTGCGAGGTTCAGCTCGGCGGTCGTGGCGGCGCCCTCGACGCTCTGAGCCTGGCCGATCACGAGAACTTCAGCGGTCGTCGAGTAGCGCACAGGAGCAGTGAGGCCGTAGAGCACGCCGGCGGACAGCCCGATCAGAGTGAGGGACACGAGCAGCACGATGTACTGTCGCAGTGCGCGCAACGACGACTGGACGTTCATGGCCCCCCACGAGTTCAGATACTCCGGCGATCGCCGTATCCTCGTTAGACAATACCTGTCACTTCTGCGGCGGCCTGTCGCGAAACGTCTCTCGATGCGGCGGGGAGAGGGGCTCACGCATGGCGTTCGACGAGATCTTCGACCTCGACAAGACGCGCGACCGTTCGCTGTTGCGCGAGCCGGATGCGAAGTCGCTCGCCGGAGAGCTCGATGCGGTGGTCGGACGCCGACGGGGCACGCGGATCAGTGCCGGTGCCGGGCACGATGTGCCGCGACTGGTGGCGATGGTCGAGGCCGCAGCGGCCGACCGGGTGCCGGCGACCGTGTCGCCCGAACCGCGGACGACCCGGCGATCGCCTCGGCGTCTCGATTGGATGACGGTGGTCGCCGGGGGACTGGCGGTGGTCGCGGTCGCGATCGCCTCGACGCTCACGGCTGTGCAGATCGCGACAGCGAGTCCGGTCGGCGATGCCCTGGTGCTGCTCGAGTCGGATGAGGATGGGCTGGCCGCGGCGGAGCAGGCGCTCTCCTTCTCGCGCAGCCGCATCGAGCAGCAGATCGAGACCGGGCAGGCACGAGCGGCGGCTCTGCAGACGAACCTGGCGTCGCTCACTCCGGACCCCGATGAGAGGCCGTTCGTCGGGGAGGATGCGCTCATCGCGATGGCGACAGCCGCAGCCGCGTACCAGGCGGCGCTCGACGCCGCGACGTTGCCGGCGGCGCTTCCGGCGTGGACTCCCGCGAAAGTCGACGAAGGCTCGCTCGCGAGTGTCGCCTCAGCGCTCGATGAGGTGCAGGAGCGCTCGGCGCTCGTCGACGCGGCGACGACGGAACTGCGCGGGGTGCGCACGGCCGTCGAGGGCGCCGACGCGGCGTTCGCTGCGGCCCTTGACGTCTTCGCGACAGCGCTCGCCAGCGGGGTCGAGGCGGAGCTCGATGCGTCGCCCGATCCGGATCAGGCTCTGCGCGATGCGGTGCAGGCGGCGAGCGCCCGCGCGGCCGCGACCGATCTCACCACCCCGGAAGGGGCAGTGGCGCTGCGCGCTTACGCCGACAGCGTGAGGGCGTTGCGCGCGGATCAGCTGCGTATCGCCATCGAGCTCGAGGAACGGTCTCGCCAGAACCAGACATGGAACCCGGGGACAGGGAACGAGCCGACCGCGCCGACGAACCCGGGGACGGGCAATCCGGGAACAGGGAACCCGGGCCCGACCGACCCCGGTCCGACGGATCCGGAGCCGACTGATCCGGAGCCCGATCCCGCCGGTTGAACGCTGCGGCACGCGCGTTCTGTTGCGTTTTCTGACGTAAGTTGATGCGTTGTTCAGCCAATATCTCGATCGGGCCGCGTAATCGCGGCGCTTCGGCGTTTTCGTGGCGCGCTCCTGTGTCACGATGGAACCGATACATCGGTCACCATGTAGGAACCAACCCTCTCGTCGGGCCCCAGACCTGGGCGAGAGGATCGGCGCGTTCACGCGCTCGCGGGGGGAATAGCAGTGCCATCGGGTTCTGATCTGAAAGAAGCGGTCTCAGTCGAGCAGAAGCGACGACGTCTCGCCGCGGCGATCGTCGACAGCGCCGCCTGGGCCGTCGGCATCGTGGTCGCCGTGATGGTCCGGTTCGAGTTCGACGCGTCGATCAACGGATGGATATCGATGGTCGTGCTGGCGGTGGTCGCCGCTGCGGGGCAGATCATCATCGGCTATTACCTCGCGTTCTACCGTGGCCGCTTCTCTTACGGGTCGTTCGATGAGGTGCGGGCGCTCGGGCTGGCAGTCACGGCGCAGGCGACCGTGCTGGCGGTGATCGTCATCGTCCTCGGACCGGTGATAGGCCTGCCTCGAGGTACGGTCATCGTCGCGTTCCCGTTCGTGCTGCTCCTGATGTTCGGCGTGCGCTACAGCGCCAGGCTCGTCATAGAACGGAGCCGGAAGCCACGTGACGAGGCGGAGCCTGCGTTGATCATCGGCGCCGGCCATGTCGGCGACATCCTGCTCCACAACATGACGACCGATCCTGCGTCGCCGCTGCGTCCGGTCGGCATCCTCGACGATGACCCGTCGAAGAAGAACCTGCGTCTGCGTGGCGTTCCGGTTATCGGCCGCACCACCGAGATCGTCGCGGCGGCGGAGGACACCGGCGCGACGACCGTCGTCATCGCCATTGGCCAGGCGGACAGCACTCTGCTGCGACGACTCACCGACGATGCGGAACGTGCCGGTCTACGGGTGACGATCACTCCCACGCTGACGAACATGATCACGGGCGAGGAGTCAGCGCAGGATCTGCGCGACATCAGCATCGAGGACCTCATCGGCCGCCATCCGGTCGACACCAATGTCGAGCTGATCGCGGGATACATCACCGGTCGCCGGGTGCTGGTGACCGGCGCCGGAGGGTCGATCGGCTCAGAGCTCTGCAGGCAGCTGGCGAAGTACGGCCCCAGTGAGCTCATCATGCTCGACCGCGACGAGACCGGGCTGCAGATGGCGCAACTGGTCACATCGGGGAACGGCCTTCTCGACTCTCGCGATGTGGTCCTCGCCGACATCCGTGAGGAGACGAATCTGGTCGCGATATTCGAGGACCGTCGCCCGGAGGTCGTGTTCCATGCGGCCGCGCTGAAGCACCTCCCGATGCTGGAGCAGTACCCCGACGAAGCCTGGAAGACGAACGTCCTCGGCACGCTGAACGTGCTCACTGCCGCACGTTCGGTGGGCGTCGACACCTTCGTCAACATCTCGACCGACAAGGCCGCGAACCCCACCAGCGTGCTGGGGCACTCCAAACGTGTGGCGGAGAAGCTCACTGCCTGGGCCGGCGAAGAGACCGGCATGCGCTACCTGTCGGTGCGCTTCGGCAACGTGATCGGCAGCCGCGGGTCGATGCTGCCCACGTTCCAGACGCTGATCGAGGCAGGCGGGCCGATCACGGTCACGCACCCCGATGTCACCCGCTACTTCATGACCATCCCAGAGGCGTGCCAGCTCGTCATCCAGGCCGGTGGGATCGGTCGCACCGGCGAGGTGCTCATCCTCGACATGGGGGAGCCGGTGTCGATCCTCGAAGTCGCTAAGCGGATGATCGCGATGTCAGGCAAGAAGATCGAGATCGTGTTCACCGGGCTCCGCCACGGAGAGAAGCTGCATGAGGTGCTGGTGGGCACGCAGGAGAATCTCGAGCGTCCGTTCCACCCGAAGGTCTCGCATACCCGTGCCGACTCGATCTCGCCTGAGCGTCTCGACAAAGCGGGGTGGGAAGCACGGATGTCGGCCGTTCCTCGGAACAACGACACCGCCATTCTCAACGCGGAGGAGCTCCGCGCCACAACACTCGCTAAGGGCTCGGAGTGACTGCACCCCTGTGGCTGGCCCTTCTGCTCGGTCTGGCGGTCACATCTCTGGCACTGCCTGCGGTGAGACCGATGCTGACTCGATACGGTGTGATCGATGAGCCGAACCAGCGTTCCTCCCATGTGCGCGCCACACTGCGCGGGGGTGGCGTCGCGATTCTGCCGGCGTTCATCTGCGGCGGTCTCGTCCTCACGTTCGTCTTCCCCGCGGCGGCAGTACCGGTAGCCGTCATCATCCTGGCGGCGGTCTCCGCCGGCGTGCTTGGGCTCATCGAGGACGTGCGAGGCGTCTCTGTGCCCGTCCGTGCAGTCCTGCAACTCGTGATCGGGCTCGGCGTAGCGGTGCCGCTCGTGATCGTCACCGGTAACAGTTGGGTGTGGGCCGCAGTCGCCGCTTTCTTCGTCATGGGCTACATCAACGTCGCCAACTTCATGGACGGCGTCAACGGCATCTCCGGCATGCATGGAGTCGTCGCAGGGGGTATGTACGCGGTCGTGGCCATGATCTACGGACTCGACTGGACCGCGGCGATCGGCTTGATGGTGGCGGGTGCCTACCTGGCCTTCCTCCCCTGGAATCTCAGCAGACCCGGTCTCTTCCTCGGCGACGTCGGAAGCTACCTGCTCGGTGCGAGCGTGGCCGCGCTCGGCGTCTGCTTGACACTCTTCGGTGTCTCGCCGTTGCTGACCATCGCCCCGGTAGCGATCTACCTGACCGACACAGGTGCGACCTTGGTGCGGCGGGCAGCCCGCGGCGAACCTGTCTTGCGCCCTCACCGCACTCACGTCTACCAACGGATGCTGGACACCGGGATGGGACATGTCGGTTCCGCCGCCCTGGTATCGCTCTTCACCGTCGGCGTGTTCGCGATCGCGCTTCTTCCGCAGCTCTCCGGGGTGGCCCCGGGGGTATCGCTCGTGGGAATGGTCGCGCTGTGCGCTGTCTACCTGGCGTTGCCGCGCCTACGCGGCCACAAGCTCGCCCCAGTGCCCGCGTTGACGCTCGAGCCTTTCCACGCGCCGGCTCCGACGCGGACTCCGGAGGGTTTCTCTCCAGCGAGGTGGGCCGTGTTCGGCGCCAGCGGGTTCGTCGGCAGCGCTGTCGCTGACCGGCTCTTGGCGGAGGGGTTTGACGTGCTCCGCGTCCCTGGCCCACGGGTGACCCTCGCGCCGGATGTGGCCTCGCCTCAGACGATCGCGGAGCTCGCCCGAGAGGATGTCGCGGTGGCGTCGCTCGCCGATCGATTGGAAGGCATCGATGTCGTGATCAACGCAGCCGGACTGGCGAGTCCGGATGCCGCCGCCGACGACGTCCTCTACGGGGCGAACGCTCTTCTCCCAGCGATCATCCGCAGCGCTTCGTCTCGTGCCGGAGTCCAGAGAGTTGTGCACATCAGCTCGGCCGCTGTGCAAGGTCGTCGTGCAGTGCTCGATGAGACTGCCGACGCAGCGCCGTTCTCTCCGTACTCGCGATCCAAGGCGCTCGGTGAACGGGCGTTTCTCGCGTCAGTGGACGACGTTCAGGCCATCGTCGTCAGGGCGACCAGCGTCCAGGGAACGGGACGGGGGACGACCCGGAGCTTCCGACGGATCGCTGCTTCTTCGCTCGCAAGCGTGGCGGGCGACGGATCGCAGCCGACGGTCGTGAGCAGCATCGACGGTCTGTCTGACTACATCAAGCACGTGGGGTCCGCTTCGACGGGAATCAGGTCCATCATGCTCCAGCCGTGGGAAGGATGCTCGGCTGAGGAGGTCCTTCGTGCGGCGGGGGGGAAGGCACCGTTGCGGCTGCCTCGCTGGCTGTGTCAAACCGCACTGGCTCTTGCACGAGGGGTAGGGCGAGTCGTCCCCGAGATCGCCGGGGCTGGACGCAGGCTGGAGTTGATGTGGCTCGGACAGGCGCAGATCGACGCCCCCGACGGGTACCGCCCGATCCCGAGATCTCATCTCATCGCGATACTCCAGGCAGACGGCGAGGGTCGCGCATGAGAATCGGTATCCTCTCGCAGTGGTACGACCCGGAACCGGGACCCGCAGCGCTTCCCGCCATCTACGGGCGGGAGATGATCCGCCAAGGCCATTCGGTTCGCGCCCTCACGGGATTTCCGAACTACCCCGACGGCAAGGTTCATGACGGCTACCGCATCCGTCGCAAGACCGTCGAGAGACGCGATGGAGTCGACGTGCATCGCGTCGCCCTGTACCCGCAGCACAGCCGCTCCGCAGTGGGACGGGTGCTCAACTATGCCTCGTTCGCGGCATCCGCAGCGCTCTCCGGCGGGGCTGCGTTGAAGAATGCGGATGGGGTGTGGGTGTATAACTCGCCCGTGACGGTGAGCCTGCCGCTGCTCATGCACACCCGGCGTGGCGCAATCCCCTACTTCCTTCATGTGCAGGATCTCTGGCCGGATTCCCTTATCGCAAGCGGCATGGTCCCGGAAGGATGGATCGGCGACCGCGCGGCCGCGATGATCCGCCGCATCGTGAAGGTCACCGAGCGGAAGGCGACGACGGTGGGAGTGATCTCGCCCGGCGTCCGGGAGCTCATTCTCGAGCGGCACACGCAATTGGATCCAGCCAAGATCGTCTATGCTCCGAACCCGACGAACGAGCAGCTCTTTCGACCGGTCGGGGAGATCCGTCAGGAGCTCGGCGTCGAGCCGTCCTCCGATCAGACGATCGACTTCATGTATGCCGGGGCGATCGGAGATGTTCAAGGGCTCGACACCGTTCTGGATGCCGCCGCGCTGCTGCGCGATATCCCGGCCATCAGACTGACCATCTACGGAGACGGGATCAGCCGTGAGCGACTCGAGCGACGCACAGCAGATGAACGTCTGGACAACGTGCGATTCATGGGACGTGTCGACCAAGATGAGATCCCGGAACTGATCGCCAGGTCCCACATCCAGCTGGTGAGTCTCGCTTCGAGCCCATTCCTTCGTTTCACGACTCCCAGCAAGATTCCGAGTCTGCTGGCGTCGGGAGTGCCGATCGTCGGCCAGATCGGCGGAGACGGCGCCGACCTGATCCGAGCTGCGGGCGCGGGCCTGGTCGTGGAACCCGGCGACGCCGCAGCGCTGGCCGGTGCGATCGCGCGGATGGCGGAGAGCGGGCCGGAGCAATGGCATGCTTTTGGGGAAAGCGGTCGACGCTACTACTCCTCACATCTCTCGGTCGCCTCCACCACGAGCATCATCCTGGACTCCCTCGGAGCCCCACAGCCGCACATTCAGGACTGAGGTATTACCTGTGTCAAACAACTACGACGGTGCACGTGTGCTGGTGGCGGACGGGTCCGTTCTGGTTCGTCGCACCGTCACAAGGAGGCAGGTCCGATCGAGCGAGACCGCGCCCGGCAGCGGGAACGCGGTGCGCGCAGCCGAACGCGACGGGGTCAGGCCCGTCGTCGCGCTCAGCGCAGGCAGGCCTGTCACGATGAGAAGGTTCGGTGAGGGCAATGACTGAGCGTGTCGTGGTCGTCGGGGGCGGCGGTTTCGGGCGTGAGACGCTCGATGTGCTCGAGGCGCTCATCGCCGCAGGAGAGCCGTTCGAGGCACTGGGTGTCCTCGATGCCGCTCCCAGGGACGCCGATCTCGATCAGCTGAGGGCGCGAAGGATTCCTTACCTCGGCACCGACGCGGAGTGGCTCTCGGGAGCTGCGAAAGACGAGCTGTACGTCGTCGCAATCGGCGATCCTGCCATTCGTCGAAGTGTCGCTGACAGGTTCGCCGATGCTGGACTACGTGCGGCGACTCTGATCCACCCGAGAGCCACCATCGGATCCCAGGCCCGGATCGGGCAGGGTGTTGTCGTCACTGCTGGGGTGCAGATCTCGACGAACGTCACGATCGGTGATCACGTGCATCTGAACCCCGCGAGTGTCATCGGGCATGATGCCGTGCTGTCGGACTTCGTGTCGGTGAACCCCGGGGCGATTGTGTCAGGCAACGTCACGGTCGAGGTCGGTGTTCTTCTCGGTGCCGGTTCAGTGGTGTTGCAGGGGCTCGCTGTGGGCGCCGGGGCCACGGTGGGGGCGTCGGCTTGTGTCACCAGAGATGTCTCACCTCGCCGAGTCGTGGTGGGAGTCCCCGCTCGCGAGATCACTCGTGGAGAAGCATCATGAGAGCGCACATCGTGACCTTCGCGTCGCACGAATCGGGCATCTCCAGCATCGAAGAGCGGCTGACGGCAGCTGCACAGGAAGCGAGTAGTTCACTATGAGCAAGTCATATGACGGAGCGAGGGTCTTGGTGACAGGGGGGACCGGTTCATTCGGTCATACCGTCGCGAAGAAGCTGCTTGAGCGCGATGTCTCCGAGATCCGGATCTTCAGCCGAGACGAGGCCAAGCAGGATCTGATGCGTCATGAGATCCCCGACGCGCGTCTGCGGTTCTACGTCGGAGACGTGCGCGACTACGACAGCGTGGAACGGGCGACGCGCGACGTCGATTTCGTCTTCCACGCCGCAGCGCTCAAGCAGGTTCCATCGTGCGAGTTCTTCCCGATGGAAGCCGTGCGCACCAACGTGCACGGCAGCGAGAACGTCGTGCGTGCCGCCGACCGCAACGGCGTCAAATCCGTCGTCGCGCTCAGCACCGACAAAGCCGTGTACCCAGTGAACGCGATGGGAATGTCGAAGGCGCTCATGGAGAAGGTCGCGCAATCCCACGGCCTCAACAACCCGAACACCGACACCACCGTCTCGTGCGTCCGCTACGGCAACGTGATGTACTCGCGGGGCTCGGTCATTCCCCTGTTCATCCGCCAGATCAAGGCTGGCAACAACATCACCGTGACCAATCCCGAGATGACGCGCTTCATGATGTCTCTCGCGCACTCGGTCGACCTCGTGGAGTTCGCATTCCGCAACGCGGAGCAGGGCGATCTCTTCGTGCGCAAGGCGAAAGCGACATCGATCGGTACGTTGGCCCAGGCGACGATCAACCTGTTCCACTCCGACGCGAAGGTGGACGTGATTGGCACCCGCCACGCGGAGAAGCTCTCCGAGGCGCTCGCCACTCGTGAGGAGCTGGCTCGCGCGCGCGACATGGGTGAGTACTTCCGGGTCGTTGCCGATAACCGCGATCTGAACTACAGCGTCTACTTCGAGGAGGGCAACGTCGGCCAGAGCCGCTTCGAGGACTACGACTCGCACACCGTGCAGCAGATGTCGGTGGGTGAGGTGGAGGAGTTGCTGCTGACTCTGCCCGAGGTGCGTGCCGAGCTGCGGCAGGCGGGTCTCCCCGAAACGGCGGTCTCGGGATCGTGACCCGCTTCGCTGTCACCGGTGCCCGAGGGTTCCTCGGATGGCACCTGCGCGGTGCCGCACAGGAATCAGGCATCGTCGTCGATCCGATCGCGGTCGGTGCGGGTTTCGACCTTGCACAGGCGACGGCCGATGTGGATGGCGCGGCGCGCGCCATCCACATCGCTGGCATGAATCGCGGGAGCGACGAGGAGGTCACGGCGGGGAACATCGGGTTCGCCGAACAGCTGGCGTCCGCGCTGCGCGCCGCGGTGACGCCGCCACCCGTGGTCGTCTATGCGAACTCGACGCAATCCACAAACGGGTCCGTGTACGGCGAGTCCAAGGCGCGTGGCGCTGAAATCCTCGCTTCCGCCGCTTCGGACATCGGCGCCGATTTCATCGATGTCCAGTTGCCGAATCTCTTCGGGGAGCATGGTCGTCCGTTCTACAACTCGGTCACCGCGACATTCAGCCACCTCGTCGCCGCAGGCGAGACCCCGACCGTCGAGAACGACAAGGAACTCACGCTCCTGCATGCGCAGAACGCCGTCGACCTGCTCACAGGGTTTGCGCCTCAGGACTCCCTCGGCCGTCTGCAGCGGGCCGAGACGGTGTCGGGCGTGCTCTCACGTCTCCAGGGATATGCCGAGCTCTACCGTCGCGGCGAGATACCGAGCGTCGCTGACACGTTCGACCGTGACCTCTTCAACACGTATCGTTCATACACTTTCCCGGCTCAGGCCCCCGTCGATCTGGCTCGTCACGCCGATCCTCGCGGATCATTCTTCGAGATCATCCGCTCGCACGGCGGTCCGGGGCAGTCCTCGTTCTCTACGACGGTTCCCGGCGTCACTCGTGGGGATCACTATCACCGGCGCAAGATCGAGCGATTCACCGTACTCCAAGGCCGAGCCCGTATCGCGTTGCGGCGCCTGTACTCTGAGGACGTCGTGTCCTTCGAGGTCTCCGGTGACGCGCCAGGCGCTGTCGACATGCCGACGATGTGGGCCCACAACATCACGAACATCGGTGACGACGTGCTCTACACCTCGTTCTGGACCAATGACATCTTCGATCCTGTGAACCCCGACACGATTGCCGAGGCAGTGTGACTATGGCCGACAAGCTTAAAGTGATGACGGTCGTCGGAACCAGGCCGGAGATCATCCGCCTCTCCGCGACGATCAAGCTGCTCGATGAGCACACCGAGCAGGTTCTGGTGCACACGGGCCAGAACTATGACTACGAGCTCAATGAGGTGTTCTTCGAAGATCTGGGGCTTCGCCGTCCCGACTACTTCCTCAATGCCGACACGTCATCGCTGGGCACCGCGTTGGGCTCCATCCTCGCGAAGACAGAAGAGGTTCTTCTCGCCGAGCGGCCCGACGCATTCCTCATTCTTGGCGACACCAACAGCTGTATCTCGGCTGTCATTGCCAAGCGCATGAAGATCCCCGTCTTCCATATGGAGGCCGGCAACCGCTCGTTCGATGAGAACGTCCCGGAGGAGACCAATCGGCGCTTGGTCGACCACGTCGCCGACTACAACCTCGTCTATACCGAGCACGCGCGTCGCAACCTCCTTGCGGAGGGGCTTCACCCTTCCAGAATCCTGCTCACGGGCTCGCCGATGCGCGAGGTGCTGGAGCAGAACCGCGAGCAGATCGAGGCGAGCTCGGCCGTCGAGCGCGTCGGTCTCACGCCGGGGGAGTACTTCCTGGTCAGCTTGCACCGCGAGGAGAACGTCGACAACCCGGGGCGGTTGCGGTCGGCCGTGAATGCGCTGCAGGCGCTAGGCGAGGAATACGGTCTTCCCGTTCTGGTCTCGACACACCCGCGCACTCGTAAGCGTCTCGAGGGTCTCGGCATCGCGGAGAGCGAAAACGTCCGGTTCCACCCTCCGTTCGGATTCCATGACTACTGTAAGTTGCAGTTGGAGTCGAAGCTCGTCCTCTCGGACAGCGGCACCATAAGTGAGGAGTCGAGTCTGCTCGGGTTCCCTGCGGTGACCCTACGCGACTTCATCGAGCGCCCCGAATCGGTCGACACCGGCGCGATCATCACCGCCGGGATTGAACCTGCGCGAGTGCTCGCGGCTGTCCGAGTCGTGCTCGAGCAAAAGCGTCCTTCCTACACGCCTGCGGATTACCAGATTGACGACACCGCGCAGCGAGTCGTGAACTTCGTGCACGGCACCGTTCCCTCACACCGCCGGCGGCTGGGGCTGATCGGCCCGGAGAGCTGAGGGGAGTTCCGCAGCCAGGTGGCCTTGCAGACGCCTCACCCTACGTCGGGGGAGGATTCCGTGCGCGCTCGCCGGGACAGATCGTAGTAGCTTCCCCACCAGAGAAGAGCATTCAGCGCTGCGAGGGCTGCCATCGACCACGCGGCGCCTTGAATCCCCCAGACCTGTGCGCAGAGGAGTACCACGAATGGTCTCGGTAGGCCGACTGACAGTCGAAGGGTGAGGCTTCTCGCGCCGGCGAAAGCGACTCGATGTCCAGAGTTTGCAACCGCGCTGATGAGCGCGAGCACCGCTTCGAGGCTGAGCGGCAGCAACGCGAGACTGGCGAGGTCCCAGGTCTCTCCGAGGATCTGCCGCCCCCACGAAGCCGGGAGGAGCTGAAGCCCGACCAAGAAGGGCAGCAGGAACACCACTTGGAGTACGGCAACACGCAGAGCGGCTCGGATCTGTCCGCCCGAGGAGTTGTTCCGTCGGGAGAGGAACGGCAGCAGGAGCGATCGAACGGTTGTCGATACCAGATTGAGGGGACCGAGTAGCGTGCCGGCACCGCGTACGGCACCGAGGATACGCGCATTGTCGAGAAGTCCCAACAGGCCCGTGGTAAGGAGCGAACCGCCCGAACCCACAGCGAAATCGAGCGCGAAGAGTCCCGCGACTCGAGTGTCCTCGCGGTGCCGAGTCCACTTCGGGACCAGCGGAGTCCGTGCAGCCAGCATGAGAGCGTAGCCGCTGAGCGCTCCGGTCGCCGCCCAGACGACAAAGACCATGCGGGCATCGAGGACACCCGCGATCGACATGATCGATGCGCCGACCGTCAGCATCGACCAGATCGTCGTGGATGTCATCGCGCGACCCGCCACTCCAGCAGCTGAATCGAATGTTCTGATGAAATCGAAGCTCAAGAGGCCGTGGAAAGCGATGCCGAGCACGATGAGGAAGGCGTTATCTGCAAGGATTCCCCAGGCGATCAGAACGGCAGCGCCGAACAGGGAAACAAGCGAAGCTCTCTGGAAGCTCCGAACATATGTGTCGCGATCGGTCGGGCGCGAGAGTGCGGAGTCGGTCAACGCAGAACGAATCAGTCCTGACCCGAAGAGGTAGGCGACCATCGCGATCGAGAACGCAGCGAACACGGCGACGGACGATGCGCGCGCGATGGCGACCGAGAGCGCGAGACTTGCCAGGCTCGCGAATCCGTTGCCGACGACAGCGAAGGAAAGCCGCTTGCTTCGAGCGAGCGCGGAAACCAGTCCTTTGCGCACCACGGCCCCTACCCGACGAGCGAGGTTGGCGGTACCGCTCCTCTGAGTGCCACGCACACTGTCGCGATGTCGTCCCCGGAGAGTCGCGGGTAGGTCGGCAGGCTGATTCCCTCCCTTGAGATCTTCTCCGCGATCGGAGTGGAAGCGCGCTGGTTCGCCGGGACGAACGGCATGTCTTGGACCAGGGGGAAGACGGGCCGAGATTCGATCCCTTGAGAGGCCAGAGCATCGATGACCCGGTCGCGTTCCGCGCCGGATGCGCCCGTGATGCGCACGGAATAGATCCAGGGCGTCGGCACAGCGCCCGTCGCGATCTGTTGAGGCTGCAGGCGTGGGTCGGGCCCGAGAAGTCGTTCGTAGTCGTCTACGACTCGTCGGCGCTGAGTGATCAGTTCACCCGCACGCTCGAGCTGAGCGGTGAGGATCGCCGCAGCGATGTTCGTCATTCGGTAATTGAAGCCCACGACCTCGTGGAAGTAGCGCTGAGTCGCGTGATTGCCCTGATTGCGCAACTGCTGAACACGCGTGTGGAAGTCCTCACGGTTGGTGGTGACTGCGCCGCCTTCGCCGCTGGTGATGACTTTGTTCCCGAAGAAGGAGAAAGTGCTGATGTCGGCGAGTGATCCGGCTGCAGCGCTGTGCAATGTGGCGCCGAGAGACTCGGCTGCGTCAGCGATCAGGAGGAGGCCGTGCTCATCCGCGATCCGACGAAGGGCGACGTAGTCCGCCGTCTGGCCATACAGATCGACAGCGAGGATCGCTGTCGTCCGGGAGGTGATCGCCGCTTCGACTGCGGCCGGGTCGATGCACCAGGTGCTGTCCAGAACGTCGACGATCACAGGAACCGCATCGACGTAGTAGACCGCGTTGAGGGTCGCGACGTAGGTCAGGCTCGGAATGATCACTTCGTCTCCGCGGGATACGCCAGCGGCGAGGAGCGCGAGATGCAAAGCGGTTGTCCCGTTGTTGCACACAGCGGCGTACGGTGCGCCGGTCAGCGATCCGAGTTGCCTTTCGGCTCGCTCAACGTATTCTCCGCGTGATGAGATCCACCCGCTGTCAAAGGCATCGAGGAGGTATTCTCGCTCGAGGGGGCCGAGGTCTGGCTCCGATACGGGAATCATGCGTGGTTGCCTCTCATGAGATGCTCTGGCTTGTCGCCCCGTCCGAGGGACCAGGCAAACACGCTGTTGTACTCCTGGGCCATCTGCTTCCAGGTGCGGTCGCGAAGCTCTGCGCTCAGGGGGCGAAGCGAATCCACGAAGGTGTCGAAGCCGTCGACGGCGGCCCGAATCGCGGCGACCAGTTCGTCCGGAGAATCGCAATCGAACGTCGGAGAATCGAGGCCGAGCGTGTCGAGCTGAGCAGTGATCGGAGGGATCCTGCTGGCGACGAAAGGCAGCCCCCGGACAATCGCCTCGAAGACGGGGCCGCTCGCTGCTTCCCACCTTGTCGGCATCACGAGCAAGTCCGCCGCTGCGTACTCGAGCTCCAATCGCGTTGTGTCGACGAAGCCGAGCCACTCGATCCGGTCGCCGACCTTGAGCTCGTCGGCAAGCGACCGGAGGTAGTCGCCGTGCTTCCCATCCTCTGAACCAGTGAAGACCGCGCGGGCAACGGGCAGCTGGGGAAGGGCTCGGATGAGAAGCTCATGGTTCTTGTGTGGGGTGACGAAGCCCGGCAGCAACAGTCGGAGCGCGCGATCGTTCGGCGCAGCCCGATCGGTCCATTCGCCGGTGTTGAGCACGGGGAGCGGGATCAGGAACGTCTTGCTCGCCGCTTCTGGGAAGCGTTGCAGCAGGCTGTCGTGCGGATGCGCCCAGCTGCAGATGACCGCGCCAGCTTTGCGGACGTTCTCGGTGATGATGTCCTGATCCATCGGGGATGCAAGCTCGGGCTCGAAGACACGAAGATCGTGCACGGTCACGACGCTGTTCGCGCCGGTGATCGGCACACGGTGAAAGGGCTGCCAGACGACGCCGTGCCCGACAGCATGAGAGGTCGAGCGCGCTCTGATCGTCCGAACACGTCCGATCAGATGCTGTATTGAACGCGACGATCGGGGAACCAATCGGCGGAGGGCCTGCTGCCAGGCGCTGGTCGCGCTCAGACGCACGCTGATCGGTACAAGCTTGTCTGCCAATTCTGGGAGCTGCAACGACCATGCCGGGTAGGCATCCTCATTGACGAGACAACGCATCGGCACGCCTGAAGCGGCGAGGCCTTCGGCGACGCCAGCCGCGACGACTCCGACACCGCCCGATGTCGGACTGACCGAGGTGAAGTCAAGCGTGACAGCTTCCGTCAGCGGGTCCATCTGCGTGGAGGGCACGCTCAGATGTCCACCCGCACATGCTTGCCGGCCTTCTCATCGCGTACCTGCTGCAGATCGGCATCAACCATCCGATGAACGAGCCCGGAGAAGGTGGTGCTGGGTGTCCATCCGAGCTGACGCTCAGCCTTCGAATAGTCGCCGATCAACGCGTCCACCTCAGAAGGACGTTCGTACCGGGGATCTGTACTGACGTAGTCTTCCCAGTTCAGGTTCACCCGACCGAACGCCGCCTCCACGAACTCGCGAACCGTGTGCGCCTCGCCGGTCGCGATCACATAGTCGTCCGCGGTGTCCTGCTGCAGCATGCGCCACATGGCTTCGACATACTCGGGCGCGAATCCCCAGTCGCGGACCGCGTCGAGGTTGCCGAGCACGAGGCGATCCTGGACTCCCTCGACGATACGCGCCACCGCCCGCGTGATCTTGCGAGTCACGAACGTCTCGCCGCGGCGAGGGCTTTCGTGGTTGAACAGGATGCCGTTCGAGGCATGGATGCCGTAGGCCTCGCGATAGTTCACGGTCGCCCAGTAGCTGAACACCTTTGCGCACCCGTAGGGGCTACGCGGGTGGAACGGAGTGTCTTCGTTCTGCGGAGGGGGTGTCGAGCCGAACATCTCAGACGACGAGGCTTGATAGAAACGCGTGTCGACACCACTTGCCCGAATCGCCTCGAGCAGGCGGATCGTCGATACGCCGGTGACATCGGCCGTGTACTCAGGAATCTCGAAAGAGACGGCGACGTGGCTCTGGGCTCCGAGGTTGTAGATCTCGTCGGGCTGCACATCTCGGATGAGGTTCGTCAGAGAACCGGAATCAGAAAGGTCTGCATAGTGCAGAACGAGATCCGAGGGGCGGTGCCCGTCGGTCCGAGCAACGTCTTCGAGTCGTGAGGTGTTGAAAGAGGACGAGCGACGCTTCGTGCCGTGAACCTCATAGCCCTTCTGGAGAAGGAGCTCAACCAGGTAGCTGCCATCTTGTCCGGTCGTGCCTGTGACGAGCGCCTTCTTCATTCCAGTCCTCGATCAATAGTCGTGGTGGTGTCCGCGGTGGGGAGAGCGCGGATCTTGACTATCCTAGAGCGTGACAGAAAATTCGAGTCGCCAGGGACGCCATCGGTCGGCTGAGCTTCACAGTCGGATGACGATGTATGACACATCCTGTGGCAGATGAAATCTCCTGCACGATAAACGACAGGTTTCGTTGATGAAGACAACTTCTGGGCTGCGCGGATCGGGTCCGCGACGCTCGGACCGTTCGACGCCGTCCTCATCGGACTCGGCTGTTCGGCCCGCGGGTGCCTTCGAGCGACTTTTTCGTCGCTATCCGGTATCCGTGGCTCTCGCAATGCCCTATCTGGTTCTGATCCTCCCGCAGGCGTTGTGGAATGAAAACGAGCACACCGGCTTCATTTTCGGAGTCTTCGCGATCGCCATCTGCGCCAGCCTCTTCGTTGAGATCTTCATCGATCTCATCCGAGCATCGAAGCGCGGACACACACGGGGAGCGGGAGATGTCGCCGCAGAGGGCGCGAGATCACGGCTCAACGAGTACGGGCCCGGCCTTCGGCGGTCGGCCTATTTCGTCTCCACTGTGGGAGCGGTAGTCGGGGTCTTGTCGGCAGCTGTCGGTATCGGATCGATTCAGTCTCAGGTCGGCCTGCTCGTCGTGTCGGCCCCGCTCTCGATGGCGACGGCCCTCGTGGGTGGCTGGCCGGTCATCGGCGTTGCACTCCTGCTGGCAGCACGGCTCGCCGGACAGATCACCGGCCGACGATTTTGGCTGTGGATCGCTGCGATCACTTTCGGCCAGCTCATCGAGTCGTATCTCACTGCGATCACGGCGACTCTGATGGCTTTCGCGACCAGCCTGATGATGGTGTTGTTGCTCTTCGGCATGATCCGGATCCGGTCTGCGATCGTCGCAGTCATCGCGGTGCTTCTCGTGTGGCCGCTCGTATATGACATACGTAACGATGCTCGGCAATCGAGCGGTGTCTCGGTCAGCGCTGACGTGGGTGCCTTCGATCGACTTCGCCTTGACCAACAGGTTGCGCGTGCCGCCGAGATTCAGGAGGTGCCACTCGATCTTGGACAACCGGGACCGGCTGAGATGGTCCGATTCGGTCTGATACCTCGATTCCTGGACCCGGACAGGCCAACGATCTCTACGGGTATCAAGATCAATGTCTATCTCGGAGGAAGCTCCACATCCGGCTATTCCTTCCTGCCCGTGACGACTGCCTATGTTCTTGGGGGACCGCTGTATGTCGTCTTCTGGTACGCATTCTGGGCGTTGTTCCTGTCGATCACGCTACGGGGTGGCAATAGGCTCACGGTGACGCGCATCGTGTTGGTCGCGCTTGTGCTGACTGGGCCGTTGGGATGGTTCTCCACTTTCCCGGACCGGACCATCAGCGTGATCCAGTTCTTCGTCTCCTTCCTCCCGATACTGCTCTTCCTCACCGTGGAACGAGCTTTGCGGCGTCGTCGTCTGCCCGCGACTGAACGAGCAGCGCAACGATGACCTTGGCAGACAAGGCGCGAAGGGCCGTTGCGGTATTCGCCCCGCTGTACCCACCGGCCTTCATGGGTGGCGGGCCGATCCGATCCATTGCCGCGCTCGTCGCGACTGCACCTGCGTCGGCTCGAGCGGTCGTTCTCACGAAGGATACAGACCTCGGCGCGACGGAGCCGATGCCGGTCGTCCGCAACAGCTGGAGCCGTCGAGATGGCGACGACGTCTATTACGCGAGTATGCGATCGCCTCTCGCGTATTGGCGTTCACTCGTCTCGCTGCGGCGGACGAAACCATCACTGCTGCATTTCAACAGCTTCCTGAACCCGCAGCTGACGATCTTCCCGCTCATCTTGTGGCGCCTCGGGTTCTGGGGTGAAGCAAGAATTCTGCTGTCTCCCCGGGGCGAGTTCGGCGAGGGGGCTCTTCAGCGACGCTCAGCGAAGAAGCGCATCTATATGCGGTTCTTTCGGGCGCTCCGGCTGCACAACGCCGTCATCTGGCATTCGACCGCTGCGCACGAGACGAGCGACCTCCGTCAGATCTGGGGGGATACCGCCGTCATCATCGAACGTGAGAACGACACGTTGCTCGCCGAATCGTCATCCCGACCGCGTCGCTTCAACGGACCTCTTCGCGCGGTTTTCCTCGGCAGAATCGTCGAGCACAAAGGTTTGCACGTCGCTCTGGAAGCTCTAGCTGACGTCACCGAACATGTCCGGCTCGATGTATACGGTTCGCGAGAAGATGCCGCATACGGGCTTCGGTGTGATTCGCTCGTCGCGACGCTTCCTCCCCACGTCTCCGTAGAGTTCCACGGTCCTGTTCGACCAGATCTCGTGGTCGATGTATTGAAAGAGCATGAGCTCCTTCTGATGCCGACGGCCGGGGAGAACTTCGGTCATGTCATTGCGGAAGCGTTGTCGGCTTCGTGTGTCGTCGCGGTCACACCGTTCACGCCGTGGACGGAGGATCTGTCCGCGGGGGGCGGTTTCGTGCTGGACAGGGATGCCGAGTCGTGGTCGGGATGCATTGATCAGTTCGCCGCGGCGACAGGCGACGTGCGAATGTCGCACCGTGTGGCGGCCGGTGCGGCATACGACCGGTGGCTCTCTCGTCCGCGCCCACCACACCTCTGGGCCTCGGCTTTCGAGCTCATCGAACCGCCCAGGTGATGCCCGAGGGCTCAGAGGCGGTGGACGTCAGAGGCGGTGGACGCTTGCGTGCGGAATCCGGTTGCGAGTGTCGAACACGATGACGTCGCCGGCGGCTGCCTGCTGCTCGAGCAACGCGTAGTCGAAATCATCGTGGTCGGTGACCACGATGACGAGGTCCGCCTCTGACACTGCTGTCGCTGTGAAATCGCGGCGTTCGACGTTGCGGGGCCATCGGGCATCGACGACGAACGGGTCCGCTGCCTGAACGATTGCACCGTATCCGTTGAGGAGCTCGATGATTCGCAGTGCTGGTGACTCGCGACTATCGCCCGAGTTCTTCTTGTATGCGATTCCCGCGAGGAGAACGGTAGACCCGTTGAGCGACTTGCGCTCGTTGTTCAGCAACTCGATGACTCTCTGAACGACATACGCAGGCATGTTCTCGTTGACGTCGTTTGCGAGTTCGACGAATCGGAAGCTCTTCCCCAGGGTGCGGCGAACTTGCCATGACAGGTAGCTCGGGTCCACCGGAAGACAGTGACCGCCCACTCCAGGCCCCGGGGTGAACTTCATGAACCCGAACGGCTTGGTTGCGGCGGCGTCGATCGACTCCCACACGTTGACATCGAGCTCGTCGGCGAAGACCGCGAGTTCGTTCACAAGGGCGATGTTGACGTGCCGAAACGTGTTCTCGAGCAGCTTCGTGAGTTCCGCCTCTTTCGGGCTGGATACCGGCACCGTTCGCTCGACCAAGGAGGAATAGAACTCGTCGATTCGCTCGAGCGAGTTCGGGTCGATCCCAGACACAACCTTCGGGGTGTTGACGAAGTTCCACCGGGGATTGCCCGGATCGATGCGCTCGGGGCTGTACCCGACAAAGAAATCGCTCCCAGCGCTGAGGCCCGATCCTTCTTCCAGCAGAGGCACGAGCAACTCTTCGGTCGTTCCCGGGTAAGTCGTCGACTCGAGGATCACCGTCGCGCCCGCCGTCAGAAGGGGAGCGAGAGATCGTGCAGCCGATTCGATGAAGGAGAGGTCCGGAAGGGTCTCCTTCAGCGGAGTGGGGACAGTGATGACCGCCACTCCGAAGTTATGGGCGAGCTCATACTCAGTGCTGGCTCGGTACTTGCCTGAGTCCAATGCTGCGTGAACCGTTGACCCCGCGATGTCCTCCACGAAGGAGCGGCCTGCGTTCAGGGCTTCGACTCGAACACCGTCGAGGTCGAGGCCCAAGACCTCGTAGCCCACTTCAACGGCGCGCATCGCGAGTGGAAGGCCTACGTAGCCCTGCCCGACAACGACGACGGTGCGTGAACGGTCAGACGACATCGGGGCTCCATTCGAAGGGCATAGCGACATATGCTTCGCATCGTCACGACATAGTCTTTCACGTGGCGGTCGGTTGGACGCTCAGCGTGGGCGAAGTGAGCTTGTCTCGTGCGTCTTCCAGGCTGGGCCGGCTTGGCCGATTAGGCTGAACTGCCATGGCGCTTGGTGGCCAGGGCGGGGTTTCACTGGGCTCGGCTACGGCGGTTTACACCGACAGGAACAGGTGAGGGAATCGTGCCCGTGCATAGGTGGATCGCGGTGAGCAACGGCGCGGTCGACGTGCGCGGGCTCGGACAGATGGTGGGTGAGTCCGAAAGCGAGATCGCCATCACCCCCACGATTCCCGGACAGCCACTCGCCATCGCGGGTGAGGTTGCGGTTCTCTGGCGCTCACTGTTTGGACCAGGTGTGCACGATGATCGTCTCTCGGACGAGGGACGTGAGCTGGTGCGAGAGTTTGCGAGCGCCGGAATCGCGGTTGCCGCGGAGGCGGATGAGCGGGGCATCGAGGGCATCGAACCCCTTTGGTTCGAGTCGCTTCTCCACGAGCTGGTCAGTGCGTTGGTCTGCCGGATCGCGCAGATCCACGAAATACGTTGCCTGGTCATCAAGGGCCCGACACTTCACGAACAGGGCCTTCGGAGCCGCATCCATTCCGGCGATGTAGATGTCTTGGTGGATCCGGCGCGAGCAGCGGAATTGATCGATGCGATCGAGCAGTGGGGGTGGACCGCACGCCGGAATCCGATGAGCGGCACACCGCTTCCGCACTCGACCACCATGGCACCCGAGTCGTGGGGCTGTGAGATCGATGTGCACTTCCGCTACCCGGGAATCGGTGTCGACCCACAGGCATCTTTCGACAGGCTCTGGAGCTGCGCGGAGCAGCGTTCGTTCGCGGGCGTCGTCGGCTTTACGCTCGCCACTCATGCGCATGCCCTCATCCAGGCGCTGACTCTCGCCCGACCGGCAGCAGGGCACGTGCAGACGGCTCGCTACAGCGAGTCAGCCGCCGTATTGAAGAAGGGCGGGCCCGAGACGCTGCGTCTTGCAGACGAGCTCGGCGCGGTCGGAGCGCTTCGCCAGGAACTTGTCTCTGCCTTTCCCGAGGAGAACGTCTCCTCGGCCCGCCCTCCAGACGAGTGGATCTGGCTGTCGCAGCCGAACCCCGCGCTCACCTACCTGTACATGCTGAAGTCGGTTCCTGTTCGGCGCAAGCCCGCTGTGTTGTGGAAGATTCTCATCAGCCGACGACTGATGAGCGAAGATCGGCAAGAATCGCTGATCCGGCGATGGAATCGGGGGATCAGGCAATTGATCAGCAGGCCGTCCGCTTCCGTGCGGGGGTCCAGGCCGAGATGACGGACGGGATGGCAGCGAGTGCTTTCGCTCCCATCCGAGTCGTCGTCTGGCCCCGATCGGCATCACGCCCGGTGGTGGACGCGCACAGCGCTCAGGGAACTGAGGTTGAATAGGACCGATGCCTACCACACACCACAGCCGCGCCAGTCTGCGCGCAGAAGCCGAACGGAACGGCATGCGGCGACCGAATCGTCGTCGTGTGACGTGGATCATCGTCGGGGCACTTGCGCTGATCGTCGCAGCGCTCGTCGTCCTCTGCGCGGTCGTGGCGTCGAAAGCGCTGACGGTTCGAGATACGCTTGCGCCTGCGGTCCCGGTAGCGAGCGGCTTGCCCGCGAAGGTGGTGGCGGGTGACCTCGATGGCGCTGCAGAGGACGCTGCGCTCCTTCAGGAACTTGCCGCCAGAGCCGCAGATCAGACCGTCGGCCTGGACTGGCGCTTGGCCGAGTGGGTTCCGTTCATCGGACAGAACCTGTCGGCCATCCGTGCCGCAGCGGAGAGCGTGGACGAGGTTGCCGATTTTGCTGTGGTCTCCCTCCCACACCTCAATTTGACGGCGTTCCGTCCGAACGCAGGCGCCATCGATCTGGCCGCGGTGCACAACCTCGAAACCGTCGCCTCGGAGGGCGCAACGCTGTTCGCCGAAGTCAACCGGCGAATCGACGCGACGGATCGTACTTTCCTCCTGCCTCAGGTCGATACCGCGCTCTCGTCGCTCGACGACGCCGTCAACGGAGTGGACGACGCGCTCGGCACGCTCGCCCCGATCCTCAAGGTGCTTCCGGCTGCACTGGGCGAGGGTGCGCCTCGAACGTATCTCTTGATGTTCCAAGGAAACTCTGAGTTGAGGGCATCAGGCGGCAATCCGGCGGCTCTGGCCCTCGTCACGGCCACTGACGGACGAGTTGAACTCACTGCGCAGGCGACGAGTGTCCAATTCGACAATGCGCGCCCCGAGAGCATCGCTCCTTTGGATCCGGAAACGGAGCATCTTTACTCCGACACGATTGGTCGCTGGATTCCGAATATGACGGCGACTCCCGACTTCCCGACCACGGTCGAGATAGTGCGCGCATGGTGGGCGGACGAGGGCCTCCCGCCGTTCGACGATGTGATCTCCACCGATCCGGTGGCTCTCAGCTACATCTTGCGGGCCACCGGGCCCATTCCGCTTGACACCGGAGAGACGCTGACAAGCGACAACGTCGTTTCCCTTCTCCTCAACGAGGTCTACTTCAACTACGGTGAGATCATCCCCGGTCGTCCCGCTGACGGCTCGCAGCAAGATCTCTTCTTCGCGTCGGCCGCGGCGAAGATCTTCTCCACTCTCACAGCAGGTATCGACAGCCCCGGGGAGTTCCTGGAGGCGCTTCGCCAATCATCGATTGAGGGGCGGATGAAGGTCTGGTCGTCTAACCCTGACATTGAGGCACTGGTCGCGGGAACGAAGATAGCGGGAACCCTTCCCGCTACAAACGAGGAACGAACGGTCGCGGGCGTCTTCTTCAACGACACCACCGCAGCCAAGACTGACTATTACGCGGACGCGAGCATAACGTCCAGCACGGACCAGTGCACGGCCTCGGGCCCGCCGACCTTCCGACAGACCATCAAGTTCGCGAACAACATCACTCCTGAGCAGGCGGGAGCGTTGCCCTACTTCATCACGGGGCCGCACTACGCGCCGGGGTACATTGCCACCGATGTCGTGATATACACCCCCGTCGGCGCGACGATCGAGTCTTGGTCGGTAGAGGGCGCTGAGAGCAATTACCTGATGGCTGAGGGAACCCACCTTGGGCGGAACGTGGTGCGGATCAGCGTGATAACCCCGCCGCAGACGACGGCCACCATCACGGTGGAAATGCAAGGCGGTGAAGGTTCCGTTGGGGCTGACTACGGGCCCTATGAGGTGTGGACAACACCCATGGTGCGCGCGACGCCGGTGACGCTTGACGCACCGGGCTGCGGATGATCGAGAGGCCGCGGCGAGAGCAAGTAGTGCCTCTCAGGTCTCTCGGCTCAGTCGATTCCGGCGCAGTCGGCGCGCGGTCTCGATCTTCCTGATCAGATTGAACAACGGCCGTGAGCCGGGGATGCGCCAGAACGCGGATGGCGTGTAGTTCGGGTCGATATCCTCGCGTGGAAGGACCGTGGTCCCGGCCAGGTATAGCCTGCGTGCGTATCGGAACTCGCGAACATAGTGCGGATACATGATCCAGAGTCGAGCGAGATCAAGGATGCTGCGTATCCGTTCTCTGAGATATCTCGTGCCAGAGACCGTGCGGCTGAACGCGAGCTCGAGATCGAAATCTGCTTCGTACCGTTCAGGGCGTACGCGCACCCCCCGGACCGAGTTCGCAATATTGGATCCATGGATGATCTGCATCCATCTGGGCGCTCCCACGACGTTGAGAACGTCAGCGTTAGCGCGGCTCATGACGTGTCGCAGGCTGTAGAAGACGGTACGCGGCAGTCCGTGCTCCACTCGCTTCTCGACATAGGAGATGAACGGGTTCGAGGGCTCGTCGTACCGGTACACCTCGCCTGTGCGCTCCACCTGGATCCCGCAGAGCAGGTTGATGTAGAGCGACTCCTGGTGATCGAAGTGCGACTGCACGTCGGCGACGAACTGACGGGCGATCGCATCGTCACTGTCGATCCGTGTGGTGATGAGATACGGCGCGGAGGCGACCTCCGCGACGGCCTGCTGAGCGATGAGGCTCGACCAGGAAGACACATACACGGGGGTGAAGAGCCCCGGACTCAAGGCATCGATCTCCTCCCTCAGCCAGGCGGGGGTCTCCACGTCGAAGAACACCAGCCACTGGAAAGTGCGCACCGTCTGGCGAGCGACCGACGATGCGAGCGCATCGCAGAAGAACGCCCAGCGGTAGAAGAGCCAGTCGTCGTCGACGACCGGAGGTGATCCCGGGAATCGCACGCTGAACCGAGTCAGGATGACGTGGTCGAAATCCGCTGCTGCGGGCGGATGAGTCATGACGCGAGAACTTCGGTGATCGCATCGACATGCGCGGGCCGGACCCTGCCGTGGAGGGGCAGGGCGATGACGCTGCGTGAGAGTTGATCGGCGTCGTGGGCGGTCGAACCCGCCACCGGCTGATCCGCATACCGTTCACCGTCGCCGCACAGCGCTGGGAATCTCCGTGCGATTACGTCGCGCGCGGCGAGCTCCTCGATGATGCGGGCCTGGTCTCGCGGGTCGCAGCGCACGACCTCCATGACGAGCGCGCGGGCGGTTCCGGGTGAGTGGGGCCGCACCCGAGATCCTCGCTCTGCTGCCGCGGTGTACGCCGCGCGCAGCGCTTCCCGCGCGGCCACCTCTGCGGCGACCTTCGGGAAGGTGGCCAGACCGACCGCTGCCGCCAGCTCGGACATCTTGCCGTTGATGCCGGCGTGCACGTCATGGGCTCGGTCGATGCCGAAGTTCACCGCATACCGCAGGCGCTGGTCGAGTTGTCCGTCGTCCGTCGCGACGAACCCGCCTTCCCCCGTGTGCAGCAGTTTGGTCGCGTGCAACGAGTAGGCCGTCGCCGTGCCGCGACCGACGATGTCGGCGAATCCGTAAGCATGTGCGGCGTCGTACACGACGGGCAGTGCGTGTGCCTCGCCCAGGGCGTCCAACGCCGGGTCGGCGGCTACCCCGAACAGGTGCACCGGAAGGATCGCGACGGTGCGCGCGCGTATCGCCTGCTCGACGGCGGAGGTGTCGAGCGTCAACGTCTCACGGTCTGAGGCGACGAACACCGGCGTCAGACCGGCCGCTTCGATCGCGAGGGGGGTCGCGCGGAATGTGAGGGCGGACGTGATGACCTCTCCTCCCCGGGGCAGCCCGAGCGCGAGCAGCGCGGTCGTCAGCGCGGACGTGCCAGAGGCGGTGGCCAGGACGTGCCCCCATCCCTCGGCCTGCGCGAGTCGTTGCTCCAGCTCTGCGACGAGTGGCCCGCCGTTCGACCACCGAGCGCGTTCCCAGATGCCCTGGGCGAGGGTGCCGAACAGTGCCGCGTCCGGCGCGAGCGGCTGGCCCAGCGTGACCGTCATCGGGCTTCCGTGCCGCGCGGCTTCGCCGCCGCCCGCATCGCCTGCCACTCCGCGATGCTGACCGCTCGCGGACTGACCACGGTTTCCCCTGGGGCGACGTCGCGGTCGACGACGGCACCCACGCCGATGATCGCGCCGTCGCCGATCACGATCGGCCGACGTGACGTACCGTTCTTGATCACCGCTCCGGCACCGACGAAGACATCGCGCCCGATGTTCACATGACCGAGAACCACGCTGCTGACCGCGAGGGTGCAGAACTCGCCGATGTTCACATCGTGCGCAACGATGTCCGACAGGACGATCGTGCCGCGTGCGATGGAGGTTCCGAAGCCGACACGAGCGGTGCACGTGACGATCACTCCCTCACCGAGCTGTGCGCGCGGATCGGAGAGGTGGGGGGAACCAGCCGCTCCCAGGATCGGCACACCAGCGGAGGTCAATCGATCGAAGACCGCTCGGCGTCCGGCAGGGTCGTGGATCGGCACGAAGACGGCCGTGTCGTCGAGCGCAGCGAGCTGATCGAAGTCGAGGATCGGAGTGCCGTCGGGATGCAGGTCGCGCGGATCATCATCCGCGACATATGCCACGAACTCGCTCACACCGCGCGCTTGAAACGCAAGGTCGAGAGCCACCTGCACACACGTGCCGCTCGCGCCGAAACATGCCATCTTCGGCGGGACGGCAGACCTCCCCAGGACATACACTCTTGCAGTGTAGCGAGCAGTCCGTGGGGACATCGCGCAGGGAGAAATCTGGGGATGATCGTTCGTCGTGAACAGCGAGCGCGCGCGCTCGACGCGATACGCCCCGACGCGCTGTTCGATCCGCAGTGGTACCTCTCCGCGTATCCCGATGTCGCGGCGGTCACGCAGAACGGCTGGGGGCATTTCGTCGCTCACGGAGAGCGCGAGGGGCGGGCGCCCGGCCCCTCATTCGATCCGGAGTTCTACCGACGCACGCACCTCCCGTTGGAGGGCGAGCACCCGTTCACGCACTATGTGACACAGGGGCGTCTGCGCGGGCACGCGCCCCGGGCCGTGGCCGTCACTGCTGCACAATCGGCCTTCGCGATGCGGGCGGCGCTGCAGGGCCGCGTGAACCCCGTGCTCCTGGTCGGGAACGATGCACGATCAGCCGGCGGCCCCCTGCTGCTGCTCGAGGTCGCGCGCAGGCTCCGCGCCCGCGGGCGCTCGCCGGTGTTCCTGCTCAAACAGGGCGGCCCGTTGTTCGATCGGTTCGCCGCGCTCGGACCGACCATGATCGCCGACGAAGGGTGGGATCTCGCGGCTCTCGGCGCAGCGCTGCCTGTCGATCTGCCGATCCTCGCCAACACCGCCTGGGGAGCACTCCTGGTCGAGCGGCTCGGAGTCGCCGAGCGGTCGACGGTGCTCGTGCACGAGATGCCCGACTACCTGGTCGCCCAGGATCTGCTTGTGCCCGTGTCGCGGGCCCGGGTCGTGGTCGCCTCGATGCCCGTGATCGAGGCGGAACTGGCGCGGCTGCTCGCGCCGGCGCCACGGCTGGAGACGATCATCCCCGGTGTGCGCGCGCCCACTCCGTCGAAGCGTGGCGAGCGACGGGTACGTCGGCGACTCGCGGCAGAGTTCGGGCCGCCCTCTCGAGTGTTCCTGGGTGCCGGCTACGCCGATGAGCGCAAGGGTTTCGACCTCTTCCTCGACGCGGCGCAGAAGATCGCCGCGGGGGACCGGCACGCGACATTCGTCTGGTTGGGGGAGTTGAGCGGGTGGGCGCGCTCGCTGGCAGATGAGGCCCTCTCCGAGGGGTTGCGTCTCGCTCTTCCTGGTTTTCGCACCGATGCCGACGATTGGTATGCCGCGACCGACGTCTACCTGCTCACGTCGCGCCAGGACCCGGGCCCGACCACCGTCATGAATGCCGCCAGCGTCGGGGTGCCGTTCGTCGGACTTGACGCCGACATCGGACTTCGCGCGCTCGCCGACGTCATCGCGGCGACAGGCGAGTTCGTCGCCGACACCGACGCGCTGGCGGCACGCGCGCAGGACGTGGCGCGCGCGTCGTCGGTCGAATCGCGTGCCCGTCGTGCGTCTTTCGTCCGCTCCTACCAATCGCTCGACCGCTACGTCGATTCCCTGGAGGACGTCGTCGCTGACGGAGGTTCCGCGGACACGCGCATCGGCTTCGCCGGACGATTGCGCGTACACGTGCGACTCGCCTCGCTCCGTGTTCTGCACAGCAACGTGCTTCCACGCCTGGTGCATCGCGCAGGCTCTGCTGCCCTGCAAGCGATCCGGCTCGTCCGCCGACGTGTGCCGGTGGTCGCCGCGCATGCCGCCGCGCTGATCAAGCGCACGCTGGTCTCGGTGGCGGTCGTTCAGGCTCCCGGCCTGCGCGGAACGCTCGTGCAGCCTCCCGAGCTGGTGTGCGGCGATGCGAACACGATCGTGAGGCTGGTTCCTGGCGATCGCATCTGGGTGGAGAACTCCCGGCTCCTCGCGGTGATGCCGGAGCAGGCCGACCTGCACATCGTCCGCCGCGCGGGGGAGCCACCGTGGCCGCTGGTGCGGGAGCTCGAGTCATCGGCTCGCAGGATCGCACGTGTCACGCAGTACGACGCGGACGCTCCTCCGCGCTGGGCCCGCACCGGTGGCCGTCCCCCGCGTCCTCGGCGCGGCAGCGGAGTCGGAGGCGTGCCGCACCCCAGCGTGACACTCGCACCTCACGGGAGCATCCGTCTCTCCCGCAGCATCGGTGTGTTCGTGCATGCGTACTACGTCGAGCTCGCTGTGCAGATCGCCGAGCGGCTCGCCGTCATCGACCACCCGTTCTCGCTGTATGTGTCGACGACGGACGAGAGCAGAGCAGAGCAGATCAGGAGCCTGCTACCTGCTGCGACCGTGCGGGTCTTCCCGAACCAGGGCCGAGACATCGCGCCGAAGGTGTTCGGCTTCGCGCCCGAGCATGCGGCCCATGACGTCGTGCTGCACCTGCATACCAAGAGGTCACCGCACCGCAGCGACCTCAGTGGATGGCTGTCGCACATCCTCGACTGCCTGCTTCCGTCCCCGGAGGGCGTCGCGGCGATCCTCGCGCTGCTCACAGAGACCGATCGGGTCGGCATGGTCAGCCCGGCGCTGCACCCGTCCCTCGGAGAGACGGTGCAGTGGGGGCCCAACCGTGCCATCGCCGAAGTCGTCACCTGGGGAAAGGGGTGGCCGGCGCTGCCGGAGAGCGACCGCCTGGCCTTTGCGGCCGGTTCGATGTTCTGGGCGCGGTCGAGCGCACTCATCCCGGTACAACAGCTCGAGGTCCCGACATCGGCGTTCAGCGATTCGCCGGAGACCGACGGCACGCTGGCGCACGCGGTGGAGCGGCTGATCGGAGTCTCGTGCGGCGTCGCGGGCTACGACCAGGTCTTCGTCAACCCGGTCGCGGCGTCCGCGGGCGAGACCGCCGCGTCACGACCTCTGACGCCCGCCGAGGTCGAGCGCGTCCTGCGGCGGAGTCGCGGGTTCCGTCACGACGGGCGGCGGAACGTCTAGGGACCGCCCCAGCGGCTGACCGGCCACAGGATCGCCCCGGCCTTGCCGAACACATCGTCGCGGGTCATCCAACGGAAGCAGCCGTCGTCGGCGGCCGTATTCCCTCGGCACGGGAAGACGGAGTCCGCCGAGTTCGCCCGATTGTCGCCGAGTACCAGATACGAGTCCTCCGGCACGGTCACTGTCGGGAAGCACCGGGTCGACACCGGAGTCGTGTCGCAGTCCAGCTGACCGGGGACGTAGGGTAGATTCTCGTCGACGTACGGCTCGTCGAGCGGTTCGCCGTCCACCACGACCGCTCCGTCGGCGTCGCAGCACTCGACCGTCTGCCCCGGACCCGCGATCACACGCTTGACGAGTACGTAAGGGCGGATGCCGGTGGTCTCGCCGGCCCAGTGCAGCGCCTCCGAGATCCAGTTGCTGCTCGGTGCCGGTCTCTCGCCCCAGTTCTCGTCAGGGCGGAACACGACGATGTCTCCCGGCTCCGGATCGGCGGCGACGTAGGCGAGGCGGTTCACGATCAACCGGTCTCCCGGCTGCAGCGTCGGTGCCATGGAGCCGGAAGAGGGCTGGCCGATGAAGGCGACGACGAGCAGAGTGAGCGCGAGGGCGAGCGCGACATGGAACCACACGCTGCGGAACGGAGTACGGCGCCGTCGAGGTTCCTCGGTGGTGGTCATCATGACGTTCTCCGGTCGCGCAGTCGGGGGCACACCCAATAGTGTCAAAGAATGGGTCGAGAAGCCGATGTCGACGTGAAGCATGCCGACTCCGACGTGAAGCCGGCGCCGACTGCGGGCAGACTCGTCGTCCCGGACGTGCTCCGCGGGATCGCGATCGTGGCGATGCTCATCGCACACGCGGCGCCGTTCGTGCCCTCGCGTCCGGGTGCGGTGTCGTTCGTCACCTCGATGTTCAGCGAGATGGCATCGCCGCTGTTCGCACTGGTCATGGGCCTGTCGGCACAGCTCGTCTGGAACCGTCGCCCCCGTATCGGAGTGACACTGCTGCAACAGACCCTGCGAGGACTGTTCCTGATCGCTCTCGGCGTGTGGATGGCGACCTGGGGTTCCTGGGTGGCGATCATCCTCGCGTACCTCGGGGTGCTGATCATCATCGGTGCTCCGATCCTGCTCGCGCGGACCCCGGTGGTGATCGCGATCGCCGCGGTGGTGCTCCTCATCAGCCAGCCGCTGCTCGCGGTGGCCCGCACCTGGGTCTGGATCTACACGGCCCCCGAGCCGGTCCGCGAAGTGATGACCTGGATCTTTTTGGGGCCGCAATATCGGGTGGTGAACCTGCTGCCGTTCTTCCTGCTCGGCGCCCTGCTGGTGCGGCACGGCTTCCGTAGGGACGCACTGCTGTGGACGCTGGCGGGGATCGCGCCCGTCGCATACCTGACGTGGGGTATCACCGCCTTCACCGACCTGGTACCAACGCAATCCGGCAACTACACCGACACCGCGCGCGACATCGGCCTGGTGCTCGCGACATACGTGCTCGTCGTCGTCGCCGCGACGACGAAGCCGGGCGGCGCTCGCCGGGTCTGGGATGCCGTATTCATGCCGCTCCGCGCCTGCGGCCAGGTGGCGCTCTCGCTCTATCTGCTGCATGTCGGACTGATCGCGCTCTGGAACAACGCGTACGGACGCCCGGCGGAGAACCTCTACGTGGGATGGCTGGTGATCGTCCCCGGGGTGATGCTCGTGGGATGGCTCTGGTGGCGCTTCGTCGGCACAGGACCGGTCGAGTGGGTCATGGGCTGGATCACCGGGCGTCCGAAGCCGGTGCGTCGCCCCGCGTAGAGGACGGCCCCTCAGGCCGTCGCCTCGTCTGCGACGGCGACGATGCTGCCGACCAGCTGAGCGATCTCCTCGGAGCCCAGCGCGAGAGGACCCGCCTGCGAACCGTCTGTGCCGATCAGCGCGGCGACCGGCCGCGCGGGCCCGATCTCCAGTGCTCCGCCCAGCGAACCTCCGATGTCGAGCGCGAAGCGGGCCCCCGCTGGCAGTTCGTGGGTGGGAAGTGCAGTCGTGGAGCCGCTGGAGGCGCGCTGGAGGACGTAGATCTCGACGAGCGAGCCGAGGGCGCTCTGCGCGTGGATGAGGGTGTCGAGGGCCGTGGCGCACGCGTGACAGCCTGCCGACACGAACAGGAGCAACCGTGCGCGGGAGCCCGGTGCGAGAACGTCGACGACCTCAGAGGTCGCAGGGATGAGCACAGCACCATCGCCGCGCGCGATCGAGGAGGTGGCCGCCGGAGCGGTCGACGACGCGCGTGCGATCGACCAGACGCCGAGCGCGATCAGGATCGACGCCGCGAGCGCGCCGAAGGATCCGCTCGCCGCTGACTCCGAGCCCAGCAGCAGGGGCACACCCGTGGATCGGCCGGTGATGGCGAGGAAGAGCACGGCGGGAGTGAAGAGGAGGAAGGCCACGGACGTCAGAACGGCGTTGCGGACGATCAGGCGGGGGCCGATCGCTGCGGGAAGCCACTCGCCGAAGCATCCGCAATCCGCCGTGGCACCTATGCGGTGGGCGCGGATCACGGCGATCAGGAGACCGCTCGTGAGGAGGAGGGCCGCGCCGGACGCGGCGACGAAGAGCCACCCGGTCGTCACGACGAGCGCGATCGCCACGATCGCCTCGAGAAGGATGAGCGCGGTGGCCGCGGCCTGTGTGCGGGCGATGGGGATCCGCAGCGCGTCGAAGGCGGCAGCCCCTCGGTCGGGAGCGCGGAGCTTGCCGATCGCGCTCGCGGCGAAGACCGCTGCGAGGAACACCGCCGCAGGGAGGAGGAACGCGCTCATGTGATCATCATCCTGGATTGCGAGAGCGGCCGGCCCCCGAGGGGCGCGGCCGCTCCGTTGGCCCGAAGGCTCAGGTCGTGCGGGGTGGGTCAGGATGCGGAGCAGAGGATCAGCGTCGAGCTGACGGAGCCCGTGGTCTTCGCGCCGGTGGCGACGTAGCCGGCCGGCAGGCTGACGACCTCGTTGAGCGTGAACGCGACGGAGATCGACAGCGTGGTGCGGAAGTCGATCGTCGCTCCGGCCGGAAGCTCAGACGTCAGGGTGATCTGACGGCTGGTCGGCGACAGAACGGAGACGTTGGCGGTGCCGCCGGTGACGCTGAACACACCGATGTTGGCGATGCCACTACCGGTGATAATGACGGTGGTGCCGACGGGCAGCGGCGCCGTGGCGCTCGCGGTGAGCGTGAAGCCCGGGCCGATGAGGCCGAGGACGCCACAGGTACCCGCGGTGGTGAACGCGCCGAGCTCCACGTCGCCACCAGAAGCGGCAGCGAGCGGCGTCGCGACGGCGGCGGCGATGACGGGGACGGACCAGGCTGCGCCCTTGACGATGGTGCGGCGCGAGAAGCCCTTGTCCTTCTGGATTTCTTCGGTCATTCGAGTGTTCTCCCTCTAGATGCAGATGCGGTTTCCCGCTGTGTCGTGAAGAGGCGACACGTTCGTCTGCATCCCCCAGGAGCCTCTCCGTGACCTCAAGTTAGGTCGGGGAGAAGGGGCGAGAACATCGTTTTGAGGAACTCAGCGCAGTGTGCGCTCAACCTGCGCGCACTGTGCTTTTCGGCGACGATCCGTCAGGCGCGACGAGCGGCGCGAAGAGCGCGCGGAGTCGTCTCGTAGGCCTCATCGAGGGCTCGGCGCAGACTCATCGGAGAGTTGAATCCGGCACGCTGCGCGATCTGATCGATGCTGAGCACGTCGTAGCGGCTGTCGACGAGAAGGGAATGGGCGAGACGCGCCCGTTGCCGCCGGATCTCACCGGCGACGCTGTTCCCCGACTCTGAGAAGACCAGTTGCAGCTGGCGGAGAGAAGACTGCACCTCGTGTGCCACGCGGGACGGGTTGAGGCGAGGGTCGCCGCACTGCTGGGCGATCACGGCGATGGCGCGCTCCCGCAGCACGGTGCGCGGTGAGCCCTGTCCCGTGACGGCACCGATACGGTCGAGCAGCACGGCGCCACTCATCTCCATCACGAGCTGTTCGATCGCGTACTGCTCGATGGCGGATGCGCGGTTCTCGGTGTCGAGCAGGCTGCCGATGAACCTCTGCATCGACGAGTCGAGAAGTCGTCGATCGGCGTAGGTGCTCGCCTCGGCAGGCAGCGCGGGAACGAACGACGCGATCGCCGCCCGGGGGACGAGTGCGGCGATGAACCGCCACGTGCCCGACCAGCGCAGGCGACGGGTGATGCCCTGCGGGGCGATGACCAGACCGCTCTCGGACTCGACCCAGGGCTCGTCGCCGAGCTTGGACCACAGGGCCTGCGCTTCGACGAACGCGAAGACCGCATGGTCGGGGTACGCCGAGGCGGTGTCGACATGGAGTTCCGCCGTGGAGCCGTTGAGTCCGAGGAGCAGGACTCCGCCCGATGTGCGTTCTCGCGAGCGGAGCCCGGGGCGGTCTCCGATCCGACGGATGCCGTGGCGGGACAGCTCCCGATCGTCGATCAGTCGAGCGTCTGAGTGATCCACGGGACCCCGTTCCTCAAGGTATCGGCGTACGGTAGCGGCGTCCGGTGCCGGCGGCGGATACCTGGTCTCCGATCCCCAGTGCCCATGACCTCGCGTGAGCGCTCCCATGGCAATTCTGCTGGATTGAATGTCGGTTCAGTTCTGATTCTGAGGTGCGAGGCAGGGGCTGTCAACGCCCGGGCCTCCGTGCGTCGCATGAGTGCGTAGTCAACGAAACCCGCCGCCGGAGCCGCTGCGGTACGCGCGGCGGAGGTGTGTCGAGCATTGAGCCTGATCGGGAAGGAAAAGCGCGTATCGGCACTGGTACGGCGCGAGCTGCTCTTCGGCGTCGAGGCCTTTTCATTCATGCCGCGCTTCTCCGGGTCGGTATGCTCGCAGGTTCGAGATGTCGTGGTGAAACGACACGATTCCGTCTGCATCCCCCAGGAGCTTCACCTGCCGCTCACGTTAGAGGCGACGTCGGGGCAATGTGTATCGAACCACGATTTCGCGCGCTGTGTGCGTCAAATCTGCGCGGATTGTGCGGAGCGCCATGCGTGCGACGCGGACGGGTGACGGGGAGTTCGGCGGTTGCTGGCTAGGCTGAGAGCCATGTCTGATCGCTTCCTCGTCAGCGCGGTCGGCGCGGTGGTCGCCGTCGATACCGCCTCACGCGACGGATCCTTCCAGCGTCGCGCGCGTGCGGCCTGGCGCGATGCGCTGATCACCGGGGACGCCACCCCGGATGCGACGGTCGCGGTGCGCGACGCGGTCAGCGACGATGAAGCACTGTCGTTGCTCTCGACCGACGTCACCCTGGCCGCGCTCTCGCACCGACAGGGAGAACAGGTCTGGATGCTGCACGCCGCGGGCCTCGCCGACGACTCCGGTCGGGTCGTCGTGCTGAGCGCGGCTTCCGGTACCGGAAAGACCACCGCGGCTCGCCACCTCTCGCGGCACTATGCGTACGTGAGCGACGAGACGGTCGCGATCGAGAGCTCCGGCGCGGTGGTGCCGTACCGCAAGCCCTTGTCGATAATCGAGCCGGATGCGGTGCACAAGGTGCAGACGGCGCTGTCGAGCATCGACGGCGGACGCGCGCTTCCCGATCGACTCAGAGTGGCGAAGATCGTGGTGCTCGATCGGACCGCCGATGGCCCCCTCGAACCGGTGGTCGATGAACTGGATGTCGCGACAGCGCTCGAATTGCTGGCGCCGCAGAGCAGCTACCTCGGCCTTGTTCCCGCACCGCTGCAGCTCATCGACGCGCTTCTCACCGCGACGGGGGGAGCCGTGCGGCTGCGCTACCGGGAGGTGTCCACCCTGGACACCGTCATCGGCACACTGATCGCGGCCGAACCCGCAGCCGTTCCGCCGATCCCCTCGTCAGGCACCGAGATCGACCAGTCCGCGATCGACGCTCCGGGAGGGACATATGCGCGGGCGGCTGCCGTCGATGCGCTGGATCTGGGCGACGGCCTTCTCGCGGTGCTCCAGCAGTCCAGCGGGGGAGGGCGCGTCAACATCCTCGACGGCATCGGTCCCGCGATCTGGGCTGCGGCGAACGCCTCCGAACTCGACGAGATCGTGCGGGCCGTCATCGACGCGCACGGTGCACCCGAGGGGCTCGATGCGGCGCAGATGGTCGCCTCGGCCGCGCAACAGCTCGTCGACGACGGACTGCTGCGGCAGACGCCGGCTCAGGCCTGAGTGCCGCGGCGGCGCACCCCGGGCTCGGGGGTGGCGGTGGCCGACGCGCCCTTGTCGGGATCCTGGCCGTAGCGCTCGTACGCGCCGTAGTACTCACGGCCGTAGTAGGCGGATTCGGCGCCCTTACGGGGGACCTTGTTGAGCACGACGCCCAAGACGCGGCCGGTGGTGCGGGTGATGCTGTCGATCGCGCGCTGCAGCATGTCGAACGTGGTCTTGCCGGAGGACACGACGATCAACACGCCGTCCGCGCCGGCGGCCAGCACAGCGGCATCCGTCACCGGCAGCACGGGTGGCGAATCCAGGATCACGATCGCCGACTTGCTGATGTCGGCCAGGAAATCGCGCATGCGGTGCGAGCCGAGCAGTTCGCTCGGGTTCGGCGGAATGCGTCCGGCTCCGAGCACGGCCAGCGGCACATCGCCGCTGGGGCGGTGCGCGACATCCTGAAGCTCGGCCCGTCCGGCGAGGATGTCGGTCAGACCGACATCGCGGGAGATGCCGAAGATGTCGGCGATCACGGGGCGCCGGAGGTCGCAGTCGATCAGGATCGCCCACTGGCCGGCAGCGGCGAGGCTCGAGGCGAGGTTGACGGCCACGGTCGACTTTCCGTCACCGGGGACAGAGCTGGTCACGACGATGACGCGCGGCGGGTTGTCGACGTCGATGAACTGCAGGTTCGTGCGCAGTTCGCGCATCGACTCGATCGTGTGATGCGAGACGCCGTGCTGCGTGTCCAGCGAGAAGTCGATCACCTGACGCTCGCCGTCCATCGTCTTCTCCAGAGGGAGGGTTCCGATGACAGAGACACCGGTCTCGCGCTCGATGTCGCGCGGGTGGCGGATGCGTCGATCCACCGTGTGCCGCACGAACGCGTAGATCAGGCCCAGAGCGAGACCGACGAGCGCGCCGATGATGAGGTTCAGTCGTGTGTTGGGGGAGGACGGACTGGTGGGGAGCCTGGCCGAATCGCCCACGATCAGGCTCACGGCCGCCGGTGTCGATGCGGTGCCGCCCTCGAGCTTCTCGATCTCGACGGCCATTCCGCGCATCCACGCTTCGGCGAGATCCTGGGCGGACTGCGGCGTCGCGCCGGTCGCTGTGACTTTCAGTGCCGTCGTGTCAGCGGGGTTGGTCACCGTGACCCGAGCCACCAGGGACTCGGGGGTGGCGTCGAGGTCGAGGTCATCGATCGCGTGCTCGGCGACGGCGCGCCAGGAGCCGAGGTTGAGGTACGACTTCACCCGGCTCTGCGCGAGCTGGTTGCCGACGAGTGCGCTGCCGGACGTGCCGTCACCGCCGACCGCCGTCACGATACCGGTCGTGTCGGCCGCATAGACGCGCGGCTGCAGCGCGCTCCATCCGAACGCGACGCCCGCGCCGAGCACGGTCGCTACCAGGATCACGACCCAGTGCGCACGAAGTATCCGGAAGTAGTCGCTCAGTTCCACCTGTGATTCCCCTCACATCTCCCGAGGACTCACTCACGGGAAGGCATTGAGAAAGAGCATACGGGGCTGGGCTCGCAGCCGAGTGCGCGAAGTGCCGTGCGTCGTCAGGCGAGTGCGGCCCTGACGACGCGTTCCACCTCATCGATAGCCGGGAGCAGCTGTGCCGCTGAGGCTTCGTACGTCGCCTGTGACCGTCGATAGGGGTCGACCACATCGTCGTCCTCGGCCGCCGCGAGAGTGAGGCCGCGCTGGTCGCCGAGCACCCGCAATGCGGCCCCGAGCCGTGCGCGCGGGTCGGAACCGGCGGCGTCGGCCACCGTGCGCACCACGTCGTCGGTCAGAGTCGCAGCCAGGCGTGCGAACTCACGGGCGGTGAAGGTCTGGCGCAGCCGGCTCGGCATCATCTGCACCGCGTGTGAACGGTGCTCTCGTGCCATCGTGAGCACCAGATCCGACTCCGCGAGCATCGGCTCGACCAGGTACCGTGCGGCGTGACCGGCCGCAGTCGACGGGGCTGCCCCGGACCGCACCGCGATCTCCTGCGCCTGCTCCGTCATCCCATGTCCGACCATCGCGTGCGTGCCCGCGCTGTGCACACGCACGCCGAGCGGCTCGAGGCGCGCGCGCAGCAGCACCTCGGCCAGAGGAGAGCGACAGATGTTCCCCGTGCACACCGTGAGGATCGTGGGTGGCGTGTGGGAGACAGGGGCGGGTGCGGCGCTGCCGAGAAGGTCAGCGAGCGACTCCGGGGCGGCGGTGCGCGACGCCGGAGACGACGCGGCGGTGGTCCGAGCCCGCCATTCACGGCGGCTCACGCCGGGAGGTGGTCCGTCGTCGAAGGGGAAGCTCATGCCTCCACCGTAGAGGCTCGGAGTCGTCGGCCTGCGTGACTCATCTGCAGCACGGCATGCAGGGCGAGACAGCCGATGACGGTTCCCAGCGTGTTCGCGACGACATCCGAGATCGTGGGCACACGACTGGGAAGCAGCGTCTGGACGAGTTCGATCGTGGCGCTGGTCGCATAGCCGATGAGGATGATGAGCCACGGGCTCGTGCGGGGCCACGCCGCGGCGAGCAGGAGTCCGAACGGCACGAACAGGGCGATGTTGGCGAGGAACTCGAACACCGTGTAGCTGGTCGACAGTGCGATCCCGAAGTTCTCCGACACGAAGCGGGCGATGCGGAAGGCGAGTCCGGTCACTCGCCCGGCGATGGACGCGGGCAGCCACACGATCAGGGCGACACCGAGCACGTACGGAACGAGGAGCGTGCGAGCGAGCATCGCGACGGTCGGGGTGCGAGGCGCGGGCATGGTCCGAGCCTAGGGCGCGAGCCTGAGCATCCGATCAAGGCCCGACGCCCTCGTCGCGGTCAGCTTCCCTGCGAGCCGCTCCAGTTCAGCTGCTCGATGTAACGCAGCAGCACGCCTTCGCGCAGAGCCCACGGCGACACTTCGAGCTCCTCCACTCGCAGTGCGGTCATCGCCGCGTGCAACGACACGGCCGCAGCGACGATCTGGAACGTGCGGTCGGGCGTGATGCCGGGGAGTTCCTGGCGGGCAGAGGCGGGTAGCCGTGCCAGGCGGGGGATCCATGACCCGAGCGATGCCCGGGGAAGGAGCATCCGCTCGGTGCCTGACCACCCCGGGGCCGGATAGCCCACGAGCCTCGCGAGCGAGCGGATCGCCTTCGACGAACCCACGACATGATCGGGGCGGGGGAGAGCGGTGAACTGCGGCAGCACCTCGGCGAGCGTCGCGGCGGCGTGCGCACGCAGGCGCTCGACGTCGTCCTCTCCCGGCGGGTCATGGGGGAGGAACTGCACGGTCATCCGGCCGGCGCCCAGGGGGACCGAGGCGGCGGCGTCCGGCATCTCCTCGCCACCGGCGGCGATCTCCAGCGAGCCGCCGCCGATGTCGAGAAGCAGCAGGCGACCGGCCGACCAGCCGAACCAGCGCCGCACGGCGAGGAACGTCAACTCCGCCTCGGTCTCGCCGTCGAGCACCTGCAGCGGCTGCCCCAGCGCGGCCTCGATACGGGCGATCACCTCTATGCCGTTTCGGGCGTCACGCACGGCACTCGTGGCGGTCGCGAGGAGAGCATCGACCCGCTCCTCGTCTGCCACGCGACGGGCCTGCGCGACGGCGGCCTCGAGGGCACGCACGCCCTCTTCCGAGATCGCGCCGTCGGGTGTCAGATAGCGCATCAGGCGCAGCACCGTCCGATCACTCGTCGTCGCCAGCGGCCGACCCCCTGGACGGACGTCGGCGGCAAGCATATGGACGGTGTTCGATCCGATGTCGAGGACTCCCAAGCGCACGGGACGACACTACTCGTCCCCGATACGATGGACCCGTGACCACTGTCGACCCCACGCTGCCGCTGTCTCCCTACCGGGAGATCGGCCGAGCGGAGTGGGCGCGCCTCGCGGCGGACCTCGATCAGCCCCTGAGCGAGACCGAGGTCGTCGAGGTCCGAGGCATCGGCGATCGACTGAGCATGACCGAGGTCCGCGAGGTCTACCTGCCGCTGAGCCGGCTGCTGAGCCTCTACGCGACCTCGACCAAGCGGCTGGGTGCGGCCACCAGCGCCTTCCTCCAGGAAGACGACACGACGACCCCGTTCGTCGTCGGCGTCGCCGGCTCCGTCGCCGTGGGCAAGTCCACCATCGCCCGCCTGCTGCGTGAGCTGATGAGCCGGTGGCCCGGCACGCCCCGCGTCGAGCTCGTCACGACCGACGGCTTCCTGTACTCCAACGCCGAGCTCGAGCGCCGAGGGCTCATGGAGCGCAAGGGCTTCCCGGAGTCCTACGATCGCCGTGCGCTGCTCGAGTTCCTGACCGAGGTGAAGAGCGGTGCCGCAGAGGTGCGCGCTCCCTTCTACTCCCACATGCGGTACGACATCGTGCCCGATGCCCACGTCGTCGTCCGCCGCCCCGACGTGGTGATCGTCGAGGGACTGAACGTGCTGCAGCCCCCGCCGGCGCCGAACGATGTCGCCGTGAGCGACCTCTTCGACTTCTCGATCTTCGTCGACGCCGACACCGCGCACATCGAGAAGTGGTACGTCGACCGTTTCCTCGCGCTGCGTCAGGGGGCGTTCAGCAATCCTTCCTCGTATTTCAACGTCTTCGCGCACCTCACGGACGAGGAGGCGATCACGACGGCACTCGGGTACTGGAACGAGATCAACATGCCCAACCTGATCGAGAACGTGATGCCGACCAAGCATCGCGCGCGGTTGGTGCTCCGCAAGGGGATCGATCACAACGTCGAGAGCGTGCTGCTGCGCAAGCTCTGATGCCCCCGGCATCCGCCATATTGTTCGGACGACTCGCAAAAAACGCGCCGTACCCTTGATCTCATGTGTGGAATCGTCGGATACGTGGGCCCGCGCCCCAGCCAGGACATCCTTCTCGCCGGGCTCGCCCGCCTCGAGTACCGCGGGTATGACTCCGCAGGCGTCGCCGTCATCGACGGCGACGGAGCGCTGGGGATGCGCAAGAAGGCAGGCAAGCTCGCCGTGCTGCGCGACTCGCTCGCCGACGCCCCCCTCGCAGACGGCTCGACCGGCATCGGCCACACCCGGTGGGCCACGCATGGCGGTCCCACCGACGTCAACGCCCACCCGCACCTCGCCGATGACGACAAGCTGGCCGTCATCCACAACGGCATCATCGAGAACTTCTCCGCGCTGCGCGCCGAACTCCTCGCCGACGGCGTCGTGTTCCGCAGCGAGACCGACACCGAGGTCGCCGCGGCACTGCTCGGCCGCGCCTACGCCGAGAACGGCGGAGACCTGCAGCTCGCGTTCCGCAGCATCGTGAACCAGCTCGAGGGCGCGTTCACCCTTCTCGCGATGCACCAGGACCACCCGGGCCTCGTGGTCGGCGCTCGCCGCAACTCCCCTCTGGTCATCGGCCTGGGCGAGGGCGAGAACTTCCTCGGCTCCGACGTCGCCGCGTTCGTCGAGCACACGCGCAAGGCGCTCGCCATCGGCCAGGACCAGATCGTCTCGATCACCCCCGACGCCGTCACGGTCACCGATTTCGCCGGCAGCCCGGTCGAGCCGGAGCCCTTCGAGGTCTCGTGGGACGCCGCCGCTGCCGAGAAGGGCGGATGGTCGAGCTTCATGGCCAAGGAGGTCGCCGAGCAGCCCGAGGCCGTCGCGAACACCATCCGCGGCCGCATCCAGGACGGCCAGGTCGTCATCCCGGAGCTCGAAGGCCTCGACGAGCTCTTCGTCGGCATCAACCGTGTCATCATCACCGCGTGCGGCACGGCCTCATACGCCGCTCTCGTCGGCAAGTACGCGATCGAGCAGTGGGCACGCGTCGCGGTCGACGTCGAGCTCGCGCACGAGTTCCGCTACCGCGACCCGGTGATCGGTGCCGACACGCTCGTCGTCTCGATCAGCCAGTCCGGCGAGACCATGGACACGCTCATGGCCGTCAAGTACGCCCGCGAGCGCGGTGCACGCACCCTTTCGGTGTGCAACACGCAGGGCGCCACCATTCCGCGCGAGTCGGATGCCGTCGTCTACACGCACGCCGGTCCCGAGGTCGCCGTGGCATCGACCAAGGCGTTCTCGGCACAGATCACGGCGCTGCTGCTCCTCGGCCTGCACATGGGGCGTGTGCGCGGTGCGATCGCCGACGCATCGGTCGACGTCGCCGAGCTCGCGGCACTCCCGGAGAAGATCGCCAAGGTGCTCGAGAGCGAGCAGGAGCACGTCACGCAGCTCGCCGGCTGGATGGCCGACACCCGCTCCGTGCTGTTCCTCGGTCGCCACGTGGGCTACCCGATCGCGCTCGAGGGTGCGCTCAAGCTCAAGGAGATCTCCTACATCCACGCCGAGGGCTTCGCCGCCGGTGAGCTCAAGCACGGCCCGATCGCGCTCATCGAGCCCGGACAGCCGGTCTTCGTGCTCGTGCCGTCCCCGCGCCACTCCGCGCTGGTCCACTCGAAGGTCGTCTCGAACATCCAGGAGATCCGCGCACGCGGCGCCCGGGTGATCGTGATCGCCGAAGAGGGCGACGCCGCCGTGCTGCCCTTCGCCGACGAGGTCATCCACATCCCGCTCGCCGGCGCGATGTTCGAGCCGCTCCTGGCGGTCGTCCCGCTGCAGATCTTCGCGATGGCGCTCGCCACCGCCAAGGGCCTCGACGTCGACCAGCCGCGCAACCTCGCGAAGTCCGTCACGGTCGAGTAAGGCTCTCCGCTCGGTCGCCGAGTGCACGACAACGTGCCGAGTGCACGGCATCCTCCCGCGAGGATGCCGTGCACTCGTCGGTTTCCGGTGCACTCGGTGCGGGCGTCCGCCGCAGTCGGGTCTCAGCGCGCGGGTAGGCTGAACGGGTGATCATCGGGACCGGCATCGACCTCGTGGACATCCCGCGGTTCGAGCGGACGCTGGAGCGGACCCCGCGCCTCCTGGAGCGGCTCTTCGCACCGTCGGAGCGTGGTCTGCGTCTCCCGTCGCTCGCTGCCCGTTATGCCGCGAAAGAGGCGCTGATCAAGACTCTCGGCGGCTCGGACGGCGTGCACTGGACCGAGATCGAGATCGCCTCCGAACCGTCTGGGCGTCCTCACTTCGTGCTCTCCGGATCGACCGCGCAGGTGATCGAGGAGCGGGGGATCACTCGGCTCCACCTGACCATGTCCCACGATGCGGGGCTCGCCACCGCGTTCGTCGTCGCCGAAGGAGCACCGCTGTGACCGTCCCGTTCCGTGAGGCGACCATCGATCTCGATGCGATCGCCGACAACGTGCGCCATTTCCGCCGACTCACCGGCGTCGAGGTGATCGCTGTCGTCAAGGCCAACGCCTATGGCCACGGAGCGGCGGCATCGGCCGTCGCTGCTCTCTCCGGGGGAGCGACACGGCTCGGTGTGGCGGAGATCCCCGAAGCGCTCGATCTGCGTCGACAGGGGATCACCGCACCGATCATGGCCTGGCTGCACGCGCCGGGGGAGACGTTCGCGCAGGCGGCCGCGGAGAACATCGAGCTCGGTATCTCCTCTTTCGACCAGTTGGAGGCCGCCGCTCGTGTGGCCAGCGTCGATCGTCCGGTCGGAGTGCATCTGAAGTTCGAGACCGGCCTCTCGCGCAACGGCATCGCTCCGGCGGACTGGCGCCGGGTGCTGGCGGAGGCGGCGCGCCTGGAGCGGATCGGAAGACTTCGCGTCATCGGGCTCTTCAGTCACCTCTCCAACACCTCGCTCGATGACGACCGTGCGGCGCTCGAGAAGTTCGAGGAGGGTGTGGCCGTCGCGGCCTCGTTCGATATCCGACCCGAGATCCGCCACATCGCCGCGACCGCTGCCGCGATCGAGCGGCCGGAGATGAGGCTCGACGCGGTCCGCGTCGGCGTCGGGATCTACGGCCTGTCGCCCTTCGATGACCGCAGTTCCGCCGAGCTGGGGCTGCGCCCGGCGATGACACTGCGTGCGGCGGTCGCCGCTGTGCGTCGAGTTCCTGCCGGTACCGGAGTCTCCTACGGCTACGACCACCGCACCGACCGCGACACGACGCTCGTTCTCGTGCCACTGGGATATGCGGACGGCGTTCCCCGTCACGCTTCGGGGAAGCTGCCGGTGAGCATCGCCGGCCGCCGCTTCACCAATGTCGGACGCATCGCGATGGATCAGTTCGTGGTCGACGTCGGCGACACTCCGGTCTCGATCGGTGATGAAGTCGTGCTGTTCGGCGATCCCACGCTCGGAGTGCCGTCGGCCGCCGACTGGGCCGAGGCGGCGAGCACGATCAACTACGAGATCGTCACGCGCATCGGTGCTCGGGTCCCGCGGAGATCGTCGTGAGCCTCGATCCCGCGTTCCTCGGGCGCTCGGAGGTCGCGACCGCCGAGGCGATGGAAGAGCTCGGTCTGCGCATCGGCGAGCAGCTCGAGGCCGGCGACCTGCTGATCCTGACCGGACCACTCGGCGCCGGCAAGACCACGTTCACGCGCGGCCTGGCAGAAGGACTCGGCGTGCGCGGTCCGGTGCAGAGCCCGACCTTCGTGATCGCGCGTACGCATCCGTCGTTGGTCGGCCGGGCGCCGCTGGTTCATGTCGACGCCTATCGGCTGGGCACCGGCGCAGAGCTCGACGACCTCGACCTCGATCTCACGCGATCGGTCGTGGTGATCGAGTGGGGCCGCGGCATGGCCGAGGACCTCGCGGACTCCTGGTGGGACATCGAGTTGGAGCGTCCGGTCGGAGCGACCGGCGACGACATCGACCCCTCCGAGCTGGATTCCGATGCCCCGCGCATCGTGACCATCACGCGCGGCGTGCGCTGAGCAGCGCGTCCACAACTCAGGAGCAGTTCCCTGCACGCCTCGCGTGCGCCACTGATTCCGGCGAGCCGGACAGCCGCGCGACACAGACGTCCTGAGTTGTGAACGCCGACTACCCTGGAGAGGTGATCCTCGCCGTCGACACTTCTCTGGGAACAGCTGTCGCTGTCGTCGATCCCGACGGCTCTTCATGGTCCGAAGCCGCGGCGGTCGACCCGCTCGGCCATGCCGAGGTCATCGGCGACCTGCTCGTGCAGGTGCTCGACGACACGGGCGACGCGGCGATCGGCCAGGTCGTCGCCGGCATGGGGCCAGGCCCTTTCACCGGACTTCGCATCGGCATCGCCGCCGCCCGCGCGTTCGCTCTGGGACGTGGCATCCCGGTCGTCCCTGTCCCCAGCCATTACGCGGCCGCGCTCACCGCGATCGAGACAGACGGCGTCGAGGGCCCGTTCGCGGTCGTGACAGATGCACGCCGCCGCGAGGTCGCGATCACGGTCTTCGACGGGACGGATGCCGACGGCATCCCGAAGGTCGTCGCCGAGACGCAGCTCGTGCCGCAGGCCGAATCCGATGCGCAGCTCGGTGGCATCCGCCGGCTCGACGTCGCGTCGCTCTCGGCGGTCGACCTCGCGAAGGTCGGCGCCAGGGCCGTGGCTGCGGGGCGCGGGCTCGGGGATTCCGAACCGTTGTATCTGCGTCAGCCGGACGTGCGCGTCCCCGGGGTGCCCAAGCGGGTGGGTTCATGACCCTCCGCTCGGCGACGCCGGCCGACCTCGACGCGATCATGCTCATCGAGAACCGCTCGTTCCCGAGCGATGCATGGAGCGCCGAGAGCATGGCGGCCGAGCTTGTCAGCCCGCACGGACGCTATCTCGTCGACGAGCACGACGGAGTCATCATCGGCTACGGCGGGGTGCGAGCCCTGCAGGGGAGCGCGGATGCCGACATCCAGACCATCGCGCTGGATGCGGACCACCGCGGCACCGGCCGGGGGCGTGCCCTCCTGCGCGCACTGCTGGATGCGGCTGCGGAGCGGGGCGCGCGTGAGGTGTTCCTCGAGGTCCGTGCCGACAACCCGTCAGCGGAGGGTCTCTATGTCTCGGAGGGATTCGAGGAGATCGGACGCCGCCCGCACTACTATCAGCCGGACGATGTCGACGCTGTCGTGATGCGCGTCGATCTGCGGCGCCGCGCGATGCGGCCGTCCGAGCCGGCCAAGGAGGCGAACGCATGAGCGAGCCGCTGGTGCTCGGAATCGAGACGAGCTGCGACGAGACCGGTATCGGCATCGTCCGCGGCCGTACGCTGCTGTCCAACACGATCGCCTCGAGCATGGACGAGCACGCCCGTTACGGCGGCGTCGTTCCGGAGGTCGCTGCTCGCGCGCACCTGGAGGCGCTGCAGCCGTCGATCGAGGCCGCGCTCGCCGAGGCGGGTGTCGGGCTCGACGATCTCGACGCCGTGGCCGTGACCAGCGGCCCGGGTCTTGCCGGCGCGCTCATGGTCGGGGTGGGGGCGGCGAAGGGCCTCGCCGTCTCGCTCGGCAAGCCGCTCTACGCCGTCAACCATCTGGTGGGGCACATCGCGGCCGACATCCTGACGGCCGATTCCGATCCTCTCGAGTACCCGACGATCGCGCTGCTCGTGTCGGGCGGACACACGTCGTTGCTGCACGTGCGGGACCTGACCACCGACGTCGAGCTGCTCGGCGAGACGATGGATGACGCGGCAGGCGAGGCGTTCGACAAGGTCGCACGCCTGCTCTCCCTCCCGTACCCCGGGGGGCCCGAGATCGATCGCGCCGCGCTCGACGGAGACCCGAACGCCATCCGGTTCCCCCGTGGGCTCTCGCGCGCGTCCGACCTGGCCGCGCATCGCTACGACTTCTCGTTCTCCGGACTCAAGACGGCCGTCGCGCGGTGGGTCGAGCGATGCGAAGCCGACGGAATCGAGGTCCCTGTCGCCGACGTCGCCGCCAGCTTCCGTGAAGCGGTCGTCGACGTGCTCGTGACGAAGGCTCTCGCCGCCTGCGCCGATCTGGGAGTGCCCCGGTTGCTTCTCGGTGGTGGCGTCATCGCCAACCGTCGCCTGCGCGATGTCGCCCTGGAGCGAGCCGAAGCCGCCGGAGTGACCGTACGCATTCCGCCGCTCTCGCTCTGCACCGACAACGGTGCGATGATCGCGGCGCTCGCCGCGGAGTTGATCTCGGCGGGTCGGCAGCCGTCCACGCTCGCCTTCGGTGCGGATTCGACGCTGCCGGTGACCGAGATCCAGGTCGGAGAAGCGGTGCGGGCATGAGCGATCCGCACGCCGACGCGCGGAGGGATCCCACGGCGGATGCCTCGCCCACTCCCACGAGCATCGATCGACCGAGCGATGAGGTGGAGCGCCCCGTGGGCGATGCACGGCTGCCCGGCGCGCGGCGTGACGGCTACACGAAGCTCCCGACGGGTCCCGTCGGGATCGAGCCTGTCGTGGCCACCGGTCCGGTGATCGACGCCGACTCGGAGACCGGGTGGGAGCCGTCGACGGGGGCGACCGGCGTCGATGACGCCCGGTTGGCGCCCTGGGCGCTGCTCGCCGCGATCGTCGCCCTTGTGGCGTCGTTCTTCGTCGGCTGGGGCGTGCCGCTCGCGATCGTCGCGGTGATCGCGTCGATCATGTCTCTGCGTCGTCCGGTCGAGAGCCGCGCGATCGCGCGATGGGCGCTCGTGCTGAGTCTCTGCGCCACGGTCTACAGCCTGGGCTGGCTGGTCTGGGCCGGCATGCAATTCGAGAGGCTGGGATAGGTGGATGCCGGATGACGACGAGGTCATCGAACTGCGGGCCCTGCAGGCGCGTGCCTATGGGCGCGGCGGTGGACTGACCGCGGCGGATGCCGCGCGATTGGATCAGCTGGCGCGGCGCCGGGCCGAGCGGGCCGCGCAGGAGGTCGTCGCGGACTTCGCGGCTCCGGAGCCGGTGATCTCCGAAGTGCCGGACGACGGCGGGCATCACATCGGCGCTGCGCGACGCGACTCCGAACCGATGGATGTCGTGTCACCGGCTGCCGCGTCGCCCACCGACCCGCCGCACGACGATGACCACTCTCTACGCTCGCCGGGCACCAGGGCTCTCCTGCGCGAGCGCTGGCGTCCGATGCTGATCGGGGTAGCCGCCGTGCTCGCCATGGGCATCGGCCTCGGGTGGTTCCTGTTCGGGCGAGGAGGAGCCGAAGCGGTGGCGCTCACGCCCGCGCAGCAGGAATGGCAGCGCGAGATCATCGGCGAGGCGATCTACGACCAGGGTTCGCTGCGCGCGGTCGCCGTCGAGGCGGGCATCGTGCTGTGGATCGCGACGAAGAACGACGGTGACCTGACGTGCCTCGTGCTGGGGGACGGGGCGCACACGACCTCGGAATGCGACACCACCGACGCCGTGCGGGACAGTGGGCTGTACGGCAACCTGATGGTCGAGCGGGGTGAGAACCAGACGGAGGTCACAGCACAGGTGATCCTCACCGCAGCCGGCGAACCGGCGGTGGTCTCGGACAGCTACGAGCACGGCCCTGACGCGCTGATGAGCTCGTATGCGAACGAGGAGGAGAAGCGCTTCGCCGAGACGCTCGTCGAGCAAGGGTTCGATCCCAGAGCTGTCTGGGTCGTCGGATACGACGACGAGATCCCGATCTGGACGGCTGTGCGCACGGGCGAAGCGGCGCAGTGCCTGATCTACGGCGCGACCGAGGGCACGGCCGACATCCGCTGTGAGGACCCCGTTGCGGGGGAGGGGCTCTGGGTCGAGCACGTCGATCCGGTGTCGGCGCAGAAGACGCGAGTCGAATGGGGATTCACCTCGAACCACGGCACCAACCTGGTGATCACTCGGGAGGGTGGGCTCGATCGTGGCGCCGTCGAAGAGTGAGCGGGTCGAGCTGCGCGAACTGCAGCGGAAGGCCTATGGCCGCGACGGCGGGCTGACGGATGCGGAGGCGCGACGGCTGCGGGAGCTGGAGCACGTAGCAGCACCAGCGGCAGTGGCGGCACCAGCGGCAGTGGCGGCACCGGCGGCACCGGCGGAGACGAGCACTGATGCCCCGCTTGCGGCGAAGCGTTCGCTTGCGGACGGTGCAACGGTCACGGAGGAGCTCGGACTCCCCGACGTGGACACCGCCGCGGGATCTGCAGTGCCGTCCGTGGAGGGTGTCTCGGTGTCGCGCGAGCGCGTCGAGGACGCGCGAGGCGGCGCGGGCCACGTCCGCGCGATCCTGAGGACGCAGTGGCGCCTCCTCACCGCGGCCGCTGTCGTGCTCCTCGCGATCGGTGTCGGCGCCGGGTGGGCGCTGTTCGGAAACCGGAGCGACGACATCCCTTTGAACGAGGCCCAGCAGCAGCGCAAGCTGGAGCTCTACGAGAAAGGCGGGTACGACGAGGGCTCGGTGCGTGCCATCGGCCAGGACGACGACGCACTGGTCTGGTACGGCACCAGGAACGACGGCGAGAACGTGTGTCTCGTGCTCGATGTCGGCGCAGAGACCGGCCAGAACTGTCAGCGCAGTGACGACCTGGGCGCGAACACCTTCGGGCTCTCGGCCATGACGATGATTCCCGGAGAGGGGGATTCCCCCGCGGCCAGCGTCCTGGCCTACCTGATGTATTCGACCGCGGGCGTGCCGCTCGTCAGCATCCAACGCTGGGATCAGTCCAACGGCGTCGTCGAGCAGTTCGCCGGCGAGGATCGCGCGAGGGCCGAGGAACTGATGGATGGTGCCGAAGTCATGAACCTCACGATCGTGGGGTACTTCCGCGACCAGCCGGTCTGGCTCCTGGATCGGTGGAACGGCGACGGCGCGGAGACCTGCCTCATCGTCGACGGCGCGGCGGGGCAGTCGACGTGCCGCCCGAATGATGATGCACTCTCCGATGGCATCGCCGTGTACGTGTCGGATGACGAGGTCGTGCCGGGCGAGGAGATCGATGCGCTCACCATCTGGAGCCTGGAGGTCGGGTACACGCCGAGCCAGACGCCCTATCTGACGATCATCCGCGATCCCGAATCGGTGTCGGTGACAACGGACGGCGACATGTGGATCGACGGCTCGAAGATCGAGCTCGGAGGCGAGTACGGCGACCCGATCGAGGTCGTCCCGCCCACCACCGACTCGACGGGCTGAGTGCGGCTCTACGCGGCGGGCGGCACCCGGTCGGCGAGGATGGCGCGGCGTTGGTCGCCGATCCTGGCGAGGATCAGGGTGGCACTGCGGTCCCCGCGTAGCGTGAGCTTCTTGCGGAACGCCGCCGGGTCGATGTCGACTCCGCGCTTCTTGATCTCCAGAGTGCCGATGCCCTCAGCCTTCAGCACCGCGCTGATCGCCTTGGGGTTCGCGGCCATGGTCTCGCGCACCCGGAACGTCTGCACGAACGGACTGGTGACCGCGGCGTCCGAGGTGAGATAGGCGATCCGCGGGTCGAGCATCCCGGCATCCAGACTCCGTGCCACGTCGCCGATCAGGCGAGCGCGGATCACGGCGCCGTCGGGCTCGTGCAGGAAAGCGCCCAGCTCGCGAGCCGGCTCGTCCTCCGCGTCTGCGCTCGCCGTCAGCTCGTGCGACCGGTCGCCTCGCATCACCAGCGCCGCGCGTCTGACGCCGGTGCGGGCCAGCGCTCCTGTCCAGACCACGAGCTCCACGACGCTCCCGTCGGCACTCACCCACTGTGCTTCTGCGTCGCCGGGGAGGGCATCGCGGTCGTGCGCCGGACCGAGTTTGATGCCGGTCGGGACGCGGGAGGCGAGGTCGAATGCCCAGTCCAGCGAGGGGGAGTAGTCGTCGGCGGAGACGCGCCTGGTCTCGCTGTGTCCGGAGGTGCGGCGTGCGGGGTCCATCCACACTGCGCCGCTGGTCGACAGGTCGGCCTCTTCGGCGGTGCCGTGCCGCACGACGGCTCCCGAGCCTTCGCCCTCGACGGGACCGAAGGGCGCGAGGTTGTACGCGGCGATGGCGGCCGTGACCTCGTCCGCGTCGACCGCGAGCACGTCGAGGCCCGCCCCGGCGAAGGCGAGCGCATCGCCGCCGATGCCGCAGCCGAGATCAGCGACGTTCGTGATACCGGCCCGGCGGATGCGCTGGGCGTGACGCACCGCGACCGGCAGACGGGTGGCCTGTTCGAGCCCGGCGCGGGTGAACAGCATCCGCGCGGCGAACGCGCCGAACTTCGCGGATGCCTTCGCACGCAGATGCGCTTGGCCGACGACCGCGGAGACCAGATCGGGAGAGTGGCCTGCGGCGCGCAGCCGCGACACGGCACGGGTGACCTCGGCGGTGGAGTCGATCGGTCCGAGGCCGTCGAGCAGCTCCAGACCGTCGGGGGTCAACAGGGCCTGCAGTTCGGACATCTCCACGTGCCCAGCCTAGGCTGCCGGCGCCGCGGCGGAGGTGCTCCGCACGACCCGGATTGGCACTCGCATTGCATGAGTGCCAGCGGAACGCATAGACTGGATTAGCACTCTCGGGTTGAGAGTGCGAACAAGTCTTTCGTGTCAGCGTCAAGAAAGAAGAGGTAGACCGTGTCGGTTTCCATCAAGCCGCTCGAGGACCGCATCGTCATCAAGCAGGTCGAGGCCGAGCAGACCACCGCCAGTGGCCTGGTCATCCCCGACACCGCCAAGGAGAAGCCCCAGGAGGGTGAGGTCGTGGCGGTCGGCCCCGGTCGCATCGACGACAACGGCAACCGTGTTCCGCTCGACGTCGCCGTGGGCGACCGCGTGCTCTACAGCAAGTACGGCGGCACCGAGGTGAAGTTCGGCGCAGACGAGTTCCTCGTCCTGTCGGCCCGCGACGTCCTCGCGGTCGTCGTTCGCTGAACCAGCGTTCCTCGAAGGGGCTCGGGTGCTACGGCACTCGGGCCCCTTCTGCGTTCCCGGGGATGCCCGGTAGCGCGCACGGCCAGGCGGCATCCGTTTCCTGCCAAACTCGGCGCCCTCGCTGACACCCGCCCCAGAGAGGCTCAGCGCGGGCATAGGGTTGTGCGGTGACCCCCGATACGACCAACCGCGCGACGCAGACGGCCGGGGTCGGATTCGCCGGTGCCGCCTACCTCCTCTGGGGTGTCCTTCCCCTCTACTTCCTCCTTCTCGCGCCCACCGGGCCGTGGGAGGTCGTCGCCTGGCGCGTGCTGCTCTCCTTCGTGTTCTGCCTGCTGCTGCTCACGGCGATGCGCGGATGGGCGGCCTTCCACGCGATCATCCGTCAGCCGAAGCTGCTCGGATGGACCGCACTGGCCGGGCTCCTGATCTACGTCAACTGGCAGGTCTTCCTCATCGGCACGCTGAACAACAACGTCGTCGAGACCAGCCTCGGCTACTTCATCAACCCGATCACCACGGTGCTGCTCGGAGTCTTCGTGCTGAAGGAGCGCATCCGCCGCCTCCAGTGGGCTGCCATCGCCATCGCGGCGATCGCCGTCATCGTGATCGTGGTCGCCCACCGCTCGTTCCCGTGGATCGCGCTCTCACTGACGGCATCCTTCGGCATCTACGGCCTCATCAAGAAGAAGATCGGCCCCGCGGTCGATGCCGTCAGCGGACTGACGCTCGAGTCCTTCTGGCTGATCCCGATCGCGATCGTGCAGCTGATCATCGTCGCGCAGACCCCCGCCGGCCTGACGATGGGAACCCAGGGTGGATGGCACGCGACCCTGCTCGCCCTGGCCGGCGTCGCCACTGCGGTGCCGCTGCTGCTCTTCGCGGCGGGCACGCGACGTGTGAACCTGACCGTGATCGGGATGATCCAGTTCATCACCCCGGTGATGCAGTTCATCATCGGGGTCGCGGTGCTGAACGAACCGATGCCGCCGGAGCGCTGGGCAGGGTTCATCATCGTCTGGATCGCCATCACGGTCTTCCTCGTCGACCTGGTTCTCGCCACCCGCCGCGGCCGTCTGATCGCGCAGGCCGAGTTCATCTGATTCCGAGGTCCAGAGCGGCAGGAACCCGGTGTCGGATCGTTAACGCACCGAGATACTTGCGACCCCTCAGCGCGCGTCTCACGCCCTAGGGTTAGAGCACCCGACCGTGGTCTCGATCCACGTTCAGTTACGCAAGGGAGCACCAATGAACGCATTGAAGGGTTCGCGTACCGCGAAGGTCTTCGCAGGGATCGCGCTGCTCAGCGCGTCCGCCGTCGTCGTCGCTGGTTGTAGCAGCACACCCTCCGACGAGGGGACGGGTGGCGAGAAGCCGGCCGCCGACCTCACACTCAAGCTCGGCTCGCTGCTGCCCCAGACGGGTTCGCTGGCGTTCCTCGGACCGCCCATGGAGTCCGGCGTCGGCCTGGCCGTGCAGGAGGTCAACGATGCGAAGGCCGGCGTCACGATCGAGCTGACCGCCGAAGACGAGGGCGACACCGACACGAAGGCGTACGAGACGTCGATCACCAAGCTCCAGGGCGCTGGCGTCTCCGCGATCGTCGGCGCTGCCGCATCCGGTGTCTCCAAGCTGATCCTCGACGGCAACGTGAGCGCGGGGATCCTCCAGATCTCGGCGTCGAACACGTCGCCGGACTTCACCACGTGGGACGATGACGGACTCTACTTCCGCACCGCGCCCAGCGACCTGCTGCAGGGCGAGGTGCTCGGCAACCTGATCGCCGAGGACGGCGCCAAGACGCTCGGCATCATCTACCAGAACGACGCCTACGGCACCGGTCTGTTCGACGCCATCAAGACCACGTTCGAAGGTACCGGCGGCGAGGTCGTCGCAGATGCATCGTTCAACGTCGGTGACGCGCAGTTCGACGCACAGGTCGAGACCATCAAGGCGCAGAACCCTGACGCCGTCGCGATCGTCTCGTTCGACCAGTTCAAGACCATCGCGCCGCTGCTGGTGAACGCCGGCATCTCGGCCGACAAGTTCTACATGGTCGACGGCAACCTGTCCGACTACGGTGACGAGATCCCGGTCTCGCTCGAGGGCGCACAGGGAACCAAGGCAGGTCCCGTGCTCGAGGACGACTTCACCGATCGTCTCCAGACGTACTGGACGGGTGAGGGCAACCCCGAGGTCAAGGACTTCACGTACGCGGCTGAGGCGTACGACGCCGTTGTGCTGGTCGCCCTGGCTTCGCTTGCTGCCGGCTCCACGGAGGGCGCGGACATCGCGGCCAAGATGCAGGAGATCTCGGGTGGTTCCGGCGAAGGTGAGAAGTGCACGAGCTTCACCGACTGCGCCAAGATCATCAACGACGGTGGTACGGCCGACTACGACGGCTACTCCGGCGAGGTCACGTTCGACGAGAACGGCGACCCGCAGGGTGCCACGATCGGTATCTACAAGTACGGCGCGGACAACATGATCGCCCGTACCAACTGATCACAAGATCCGATCGCATGATCTGATCCCCACGAAGGCCCCGGATGCTGCATCCGGGGCCTTCGTCATGCCCGTGGGCCCTTCGACAAGCTCAGGGGCTGAGGGTGGTCGGGACCGACAGCCCTGCGGCTCCACCCTGATGGGTCGCTGAGTCTGTCGAAGCGCCAGCGAACGCCAGAGGGGCGGATGCCGCAGCATCCGCCCCTCTGGCGAAGACGTCCTCAGGCCGCGTCCGTGCCCAGTGTGCCGAGGTACAGGCCGATGACCTTGGGATCGTTCAGCAGATCGCGTCCCGTGCCCTCGTAGGCGTCCTTGCCCTGGTCGAGCACGTAGCCGCGGTCGCAGATCTGCAGGCAGCGCCGTGCGTTCTGCTCGACCATGATGGTCGTGACGCCGGCCTTGTTGATGTCCGAGACGCGGATGAACGCGTCGTCCTGCCGCACAGGGGAGAGGCCTGCGGACGGCTCGTCCAGGAGCAGGACGGACGGGTCCATCATGAGCGCTCGTGACATCGCGACCATCTGCCGCTCGCCACCCGACAACGAGCCTGCGCGCTGCTTGAGACGCTTGCCGAGTTCGGCGAAGATCCCCGTCACGAACTCGAGACGCTCCGTGTAGATCTTGGGGTTCTGGTAGAGCCCCATCTGCAGGTTCTCCTCGATGGAGAGCGACGGGAAGACGTTGTTCGTCTGAGGGACGAAGGCGACACCGCGCTTGACGAGCTTGTCGGCCTTGAGCCCGACGATGCTCTCGCCCTTCACGGTGATGTCGCCGCTGCGCACGTTCACGAGTCCGAAGATCGATTTCAGCAGCGTCGACTTGCCTGCGCCGTTGGGGCCGATGATGCCGATCAGTTCGCCCTGGCGGGCGACCAGATTCGCGCCGTTGAGGATGTTGACCCCGGGGAGGTACCCGGCGTGGACGTCCTTCAGCTCGACGACGATGTCATCGGCTGCGGGGGCCGTTTCCGCACTCATGCGTTGCCCTTCTCGTCGGGGCCGGGGGTGCTCGTCGCTTCGAGTTCTGCCTCGGCCTCTGCTTCGATCTTCTCGCGGAGTCGTCGGGCGGCGTCGTTCTCGATCACGGGGATGCGACCGGTCACGGCGCCGAGGTCGACGTCCTGGTGGGCGCCGAGATAGGCGTCGATGACCGCGGGGTCCTCCATGACCTCGTCGGGCGGACCTTCCGCGACGACGCGGCCTTCTGCCATCACCACGACCCAGTCCGCGATATGACGGACCATGTGCATGTCGTGCTCGACGAACAGGACCGTCATGCCCAGGCCCTTGAGGTCGAGGATGTGGTCGAGGAGCGACTGGGTGAGAGCCGGGTTGACGCCGGCCATCGGCTCATCGAGCATCACGAGGGTCGGATCGCTCATGAGCGCTCGCGCCATCTCGAGCAGCTTGCGCTGGCCACCGGACAGCGAGGCGGCGAAGTCCTTCTCCTTCGCATCGAGCTTGAAGCGCGCGAGCAGTTCGCGTGCCTTCCCCTCGATTTCGGTGTCCTGGGTGCGCCACAGGAAGGGGAAGAGGCTCGACCAGAACTTCTCGCCCCGCTGGTGAGGAGCGCCGAGCTTCATGTTCTCGAGCACGGTGAGCAGTGACAGCGACTTGGTCAACTGGAACGTGCGCACCTGGCCCATGCGGGCGACCTTGAAGGAGGGAACACCGGAGAGGCTGTTGCCGTCGAACGACCAGGTGCCGCTGTTGGGCTTGTCGAACCCGCAGAGCAGGTTGAACAGGGTCGTCTTGCCGGCGCCGTTCGGGCCGATCAGTGCGGTGATCGCGCCGCGCGGGATCTCGAGGTGATCGACGTCGACGGCGGTGAGACCGCCGAAGCGTCGCTGTACGGCGTCGACGACCAGGATCGGATCGACCTTGGCGACGCCTGGCTTCACGTCGCCCTTCGTCAGACCGGTGGTCTTCGGGCGTCGGATGCTCCCTGTCGTGGGGGCGGCGGGCGCCGCTCCCTCTGCGGAGGCGGGGACCGGTTCGGGATTCAGTTCATTTGACAAAGGTCATCTCCCTCTTGTCTCCGAGGATGCCCTGAGGGCGGAAGATCACGAGCAGCATGAGCGCGACGCCGACGAAGATGAACACCAGCGTCGACGCCTGGCTGTCGGACATCGGCAGGATGCCCGCCTTGGCCATCGACGGGAGCAGGTTCGCCATGAACGCGAACACGACCCAGAAGAGGATCGCGCCCAGCGTCGGACCGAATACCGTGGCGGCGCCGCCGAGGAGCAGAACAGTCCACAGGAAGAAGGTCAGCGAGGTCGAGTAGCTGCCGGGGACGACGGCAGAGGGGAGCACGAAGATGATCCCACCGGCCGCTCCGATCACACCACCGACGACGAGAGCCTGCATCTTGTAGGCGAAGACGTTCTTGCCGAGCGAACGCACGGCGTCCTCATCCTCGCGGATGCCCTTGAGCACGCGGCCCCAGGGGCTGCGCATCAACGACCACACCAGGAGGATGGCGACGAGCAGCACGATCAGGCCGAACACGCGGTTCCACAGGTCGTTGGCGCTGTACGTCCACGGGCCGAAGCCGTAGGTGCCAGGGGGGAACGGGTTCGCGTCGCGGAAGCCGCCGTTGTACTGGGCGAGACCGTCGGCGGAGTTGGTGAACTCGTCGAAGACCTGGGTCGTGAACAGCAGGCGCACGATCTCGCCTGCGGCGATGGTCGCGATGGCGAGATAGTCGGCGCGCAATCGCAGCGTGGGGATACCCAGCAGCACGGCGAAGAGTGCTCCGCCGAGCAGGCCGATCAACATGCCGACCCACCAGGGCAGGCCGAAGCTCAGCACGGAGATGGCATAGCCGTAGCCGCCGATGGCCATGAAGGCCGCCATACCGAAGTTGAGCAGTCCGGCATAGCCGAAGTGCACAGCGAGTCCGGTGGCCGCCAGCGCGTAGGCCAGCGTGACCGGGCTGAAGAGGTAGACGGCGGTGTTGGAGAAGATGCTTCCGAAGTCCATGGTGATCAGCCCAACCTTTCCCTGCGTCCCAAAAGCCCTTGTGGTCTGACGAGAAGGATCACGATGAGGACGACCAGCGCGCTCGCGTACTTCAGGTCGGACGGGATCCACAGCGTCGAGACCTCGACCGCGATCCCGACGATGAGCGAACCGACGAGTGCGCCGAACGCCGTGCCGAGACCGCCGAGGGTGATCGCGGCGAAGATCAGCAGCAGCATCTGCATGCCCATGTCCCACTTCACACCGGGGCGGAAGTACGCCCACAGGATGCCGGAGATCGCGGCCAGCGTGCCGGAGAGGATCCAGACGTACCGGACGACCTTGTCGACGTCGATGCCGGATGCCGCGGCGAGCTGCGGGTTGTCGGAGATGGCGCGTGTGGCCTTGCCGATGCGGGTGCGGGTGAGGAAGAAGGCCACCCCGAGGATCACGATGATGCTCACTCCCATCGCGATCAGGTCGATGTAGGAGAGGGAGATCGGCCCGAACTGGATCGGTGCGGGGCTGGCTCCGGGAAGCTGCCGGGTGCCGCCGCCGATCAGGTACTGGAATGCGTAGCGCAGTGCGAGCGAGAGACCGATGCTGACGATCATCAGCTGGACGACGCCGAGTCCTCGCCGTCGCAGGGGGCGCCAGAGCCCCGCGTCCAGTGCCCAGCCGAAGAGTCCGCCGCCGATCACGGCCGCGGCGATGCCGAGCCAGAGCGGAAGATGCCAGAAGGTCGTCGTGACCAGAGCCACCAGGCCGCCCCAGGTCACCATCTCGGCGTGCGCGAAGTTCGACAGCCGCGTCGTGCCGTAGATCAGCGCGGCGCCCATCGAGGCGAGCGCGAGAAGAAGCCCGAAGTTCAGGCCGCCCACCAGACGGGACAGCAGCTGGTCGATGAAAGAGACCGTGATCCGCTCGCCCTCGCCGAGGAACAGGTTCATGATCTTCGTGCCGGTGAGACCGAACTCGACCTCGAACGAGGCCGTCGTTCCGGCGATGGGCTGCGTACCCGGGGGCAGCAGGCTCGCATCGACGATCACCCCGTCGGGAAGAGTCGACTCGTCGACCGTCAGGGTGTACTTGTCTTTCTCGGGGACGTACAGACGCCACTTGCCCTCGGCGTCCGTCTCGGTCTCGCCCTTGAAGCCGTTGCCCTCGATCGTCATGACGACGCCTTCGACGGGATCGTCATCGAAGGTGATGACACCGGCGAAGTAGAAGTCGGTGACCTCCTGGCCGTCATCCGTCGTCTCGGCAGACGCCGAGGCGGGAGGTTGCAACAGGAAAGCGGATAGAGCGATCAGGATGCCGAGGAAAGCGACGACCCAGGGGCGCCTTCTCTGCACGGCGAGTGTTGTGGGTCCCACGCAACCTCCACTGTGAGTGCTGTGTCTGCGGCATCGGGTGTGAACCGCAGACCTGGACGGTGCATTTGAGCGTAGTGGGCGATCCCCGATTCACCTACACCTCCGCCTGGACCGAGTACAGATATCCCCGCAACGGGTGTCTGGCCCCTCGGCATCGGGAATGTTCTCGGGCGCGTCTCGCTTAGAATCTTCATACGGGTTCGCACCCGTGACGGACGACGTCGACCGACCCGCACGCACTCGGATTCGCGCGACCAGCGCAGGAGGAGCCCCCCATGGAACAGCACGATCCCTTCGGTTTCGTCGGACTGACGTACGACGACGTGCTGCTGCTGCCCGGGCACACCGACGTGATCCCCAGCGAGGCGGACACCTCCTCGCGGATCACGCGCCGCATCTCTGTCGCCACCCCGCTGCTCTCGAGCGCCATGGACACGGTCACCGAGTCGCGCATGGCGATCGCGATGGCGCGCGAGGGCGGCATCGGCATCCTGCACCGGAACCTCTCCATCGCCGACCAGGCCGCACACGTCGACCGTGTCAAGCGCAGCGAGTCCGGCATGATCACCGACCCGATCACGACGACCGAGGATGCGACGGTCGAAGAGGTCGACGCCCTGTGCGCCAAGTACCGCATCTCCGGCCTGCCCGTCGTCAACGCCGATGGCACGCTGGTCGGCATCATCACGAACCGTGACATGCGTTTCGTCTCCGGCTTCGAGCGTCAGACGACGTTCGTCAAGGACGTCATGACCTCCGAGGGACTCGTCACGGCTCCGGTCGGCGTCGCCGCCGGCGAGGTCATCGCACTGTTCGCGAAGCACCGTGTCGAGAAGCTTCCCCTGATCGACGACGAGGGCAAGCTCGCCGGCCTCATCACGATCAAGGACTTCGACAAGAGCGAGAAGTACCCGCTCGCCACCAAGGACGACCAGGGACGTCTGCGCGTCGGCGCGGCCATCGGCTTCTTCGGAGATGCCTGGGAGCGCGCGGAGGCGCTGCGTGATGCAGGAGTGGACGTGCTCGTGGTCGACACGGCCAACGGCCAGTCCCAGGGAGTCATCGACCTCGTCCGCCGCTTGAAGGCAGACGAGTCGTTCGCCCACATCGACGTCATCGGCGGCAACGTCGCCACACGTGAGGGCGCGCAGGCGCTCATCGACGCGGGGGTGGACGCCGTGAAGGTCGGTGTCGGACCCGGATCGATCTGCACCACGCGCGTCGTCGCGGGTGTCGGCGTTCCCCAGGTCACGGCGGTCTACGAGGCCTCACTCGCGGCGCGACCCGCAGGCGTTCCGGTGATCGCCGACGGCGGCCTGCAGTACTCCGGTGACATCGCCAAGGCCCTCGTGGCCGGCGCCGATGCGGTCATGCTCGGTTCCCTCCTCGCCGGTACCGACGAGTCGCCGGGCGAGATCGTCTTCCAGTCGGGCAAGCAGTTCAAGCAGTACCGCGGCATGGGGTCGCTCGGAGCGATGCAGACGCGCGGCAAGCAGACCTCGTACTCGAAGGACCGCTATTTCCAGGCCGACGTGCCCAGTGACGACAAGCTCATCCCCGAGGGCATCGAGGGCCAGGTGCCGTACCGCGGTCCGCTCGGCGCCGTCGCCTACCAGCTCGTCGGCGGCCTGCGTCAGTCGATGTTCTACGTGGGAGCTCGCACGATCGAGGAGCTCAAGCAGCGCGGCAAGTTCGTGCGCATCACCTCGGCGGGGCTCAAGGAGTCCCACCCGCACGACGTGCAGATCGTCGTCGAGGCGCCGAACTACAAGAAGTAGCAGCAGGCCGACGGATCACGGCTCGCACCCGAAGCACTCTTGGGCTCGAGCCGTGATCGGCCTACCCTGGCAGGCATGTGCCGCAACATCGTTCCGCTGAACAACTTCGAGCCCGCCGCGACCGACGACGAGTGCCACGACGCCGCGCTGCAGTTCGTGCGCAAGATCTCGGGGACCACGAAGCCCTCGAAAGCGAATCAGGCCGCATTCGACGAGGCGGTCGAGCAGATCGCGCGCGCCACGCGTCAGCTGGTGGACAGCCTCGTCACCACGGCTCCGCCGAAGAAGCGCGAAGACGAGGCGGCCAAGCGCCGGGCGCGCTCGGCGGAGCGGTACGAGGCCATCCGGGTCTACCAGCAGGAGAAGCGCGCTGCGCGTACGGCGTCCTGAGACGGAATGCCCCGTGCGCCGCTCCGGCACGGCACGCGTTCTCACCGTTGCGCGCACACGCGGAAGAGTCGCGATGGAGCACTGCGCCGCGCGGGATCATGCCTATGCCAGAATCGACTCACAACCCCGCTCGACTTTCCCTCTGAGCTCCCGATGTTGAAGGGCACCGTGAGCTCGACGTCGGCTTCACCGCCGACAGGGAATTTCCCCAAGGAGAGCTGAACATATGCCTGAGGATGCACCCCGCGTTCTCGTCGTCGACGACGACCCGGATGTCGCCCTGCTCGTGAAGACCGTGCTGGAGAGGCGCGCCGGCTGCGTCGTCGACCTCGCAGCCGACGGCCGAGCAGCGATCGAACGGGTCACTGCCGTGCGCCCGGATCTCGTGATCACCGATATCGAGATGCCGGGACTGAGCGGGCTCGAACTGCTCGCCGAGCTGCGTCGACTGATCCCCGCTGTGCCTGTGGTGGTGATGACGGCGCACGTCTCCGTCGACTACGCGGTCTCCGCTCTGCGGGCGCAGGCCGACGAGTTCCTCACCAAGCCGCTCGACAACGTGCGCCTCGTGGAGACGGTCGGACGCCTGATAGAAGAGGGGCGACTCCGCAAGGAAGCGAGCCGGCCGAGGGATGTCGTCCTCGCGATTGGCGCGCACCCCGACGACGTCGAGATCGGTGTCGGCGGTCTCCTCGCGGCGCATGCGCAGGCCGGTGACGACGTCACGATCCTCACCCTCTCGCGCGGGGCGCGCGGAGGGGACGCGGACAGCAGGCAGAACGAGTCCCTCGCCGCCGCGGAGATCCTCGGAGCGCGGCTCTTCCTCAAGGACCTGATCGACACCGAGATCTCCGGGGGCGGTGCGACCGTCCGCCTGATCGAGGATGTCGTGCGCGAGATCCAGCCGACCATCGTCTACACGCACTCGCAGAACGACCGCCATCAGGATCACCGCGCGGTGAGCGAGGCCACGATCGTCGCGACCCGTCGCGTCGGCACGGTCGCGTGCTACCAGAGCCCGTCTTCGACCATCGACTTCCGGCCGACGCGGTTCGTGCGGATCGACAAGTACCTTCCGCAGAAGCTGCGACTGCTGGAGTGCTTCCAGTCGCAGACGGCGAGCCGTGACTACCTCGACCCCGACTTCGTCAGTGCCACCGCACGCTACTGGTCCCGCTTCGGCGGGGGCATCGCCGTGGAACCCCTCGAGGTCATCCGCGAGACGGCCGAGTTCGTCGGCGCGCACGAACTTTCACGACGGGAGAGCTGATGACCACGCGCGTTCTGGTGACGGGAGCCGGGGGACCGGCAGGAGTCGCGGTCATCAGGTCTCTGCTGCGTCGTTCCGACCTCACGGTGTTCGCGGCCGACATGGACGGCTGGGCGAGTGGCCTGTACCTGGTACCGGCAGAACAGCGGCGGCTGGTGCCGCCCGGACGAGACGAGGACTTTGTGCCCGCGCTCGTGCGCCTCGTGGCGGAGGACGCGCTCGACCTCGTGATCTCCACCGTCGACGTCGAACTCGTAGCCGTCGCCGGACGTCGCGAGGAGCTGGCTCCGGCCGTGTTGGCGGCGCCGTCCGCCGAGACGCTGCACACCGCGCTCGACAAGCTGTCTCTCGCCGAGCGCTGCGCGCCGACAGGGTTCGCTCCGCGCACTGTCCTCGCAGGGCCCGATGCGCAGAACGTGGACTGGGAGTTCCCTGTCTTCGCCAAGCCTCGTCAGGGTGCGGGCAGTCGCGGGGTGCGCCTGGTCCCTGATCGCGCCGCGCTCGACGCACTGCCGTTGGACGAGGGCCTCATCGTGCAGGACTTCCTCCCCGGTGAGGAGTACTCGGTCGACGTGATCGCCGATGCCGAGGGCAACATCGTCGCCGCGGTGCCTCGCACGCGGGCCCGAGTGGACTCGGGTGTCGCGATCGCCGGACGTACCGTGCGCGACCCCGAGCTCGAAGGCACTGCTGCGGCGCTCGCACGCGCCATCGGTCTCGTCGGCGTCGCCAACGTCCAGCTGCGACGGGATCGCTCGGGCCGTGCGGTGCTGCTCGAGATCAACCCGCGGTTCCCGGGTGCGCTGCCGCTGACCATCGCCGCCGGTGTCGACATCCCGTCCCTGGTGGTCGACCTGTTCCTCGGGCGCGAGCTTCCCGCTCTGGTGCCGTTCCGCGAGGTCGCCTCGGTGCGCTTCTTGGAGGACATCATCGTCGAGGTGGAGGACGTGCTTGTCTCGGCGCATGCCGGGCATCAGGAGGAGTCGTGAGCCACGAGGCGCTGCGCGGTGACCACCACGTGCACTCCACGTTCTCCGACGACGCCGTCTCCACCCTGGTCGAGAACGTCGCTGCGGCTGCGGCGATCGGGTTGACCACGCTCAGGCTCGTGGACCACGTGCGCCAGAGCACGACCTGGGTGCCCGAGTATCTCGAGGCCGTGCGCGCCCTCGAGATCCCGGAGGGGCTCACGGTGCTCACGGGCGTGGAGGCCAAGATCCTGAATGCGGCGGGCGACCTCGACATCCCGGCCCTGCCTGCGGGGATCGACCGCATCCTGATCGCCGATCACCAGTTCCCCGGGATCGATGGTCCCCTCGGTCCCACCGCGGTGCGCGAGCGCATCGCGGACGGATGGGGGAAGGCCGACGTGCTCGATCAGTTCGTCTCGGCGCTCATCGCCGTGATGAGGCGGTATCCGGGCAACCAGCTCGCGCACTGCTTCTCGCTCCTCCCCAAGATCGGGCTCGCCGAGAGCGAGCTCGGCGCCGAGCGGGTGGAGGCGTGGGCACGCGCTGCAGCCGAGAGCGGAACCCTGGTCGAGGTGAACGAGAAGTGGGGATGCCCCGAGGCCCCGACGCTTGCGGCGCTGCGCTCCGCAGGGGTCGAGATCGTCGCCTCCACCGACAGCCACGTGGCCTCGGATGTCGGACGCTACCGCCGCGTCACCGCACTGTTGGCGGGGGAATCCGGATCCTGATGGCAGACCTCACCTGGCTCGAGACCGCCTTCGTCGTCTTCCTGCTGATCTGCGTGTTCGTGGGCACCCTGCCCGTGATCAACACCGGTCTGCAGTTCCTGTCGCTGCCGCTGCACGCGTTCCGCAACCACTACGCCAAGGCCGCGCCGTACCACCCGCGCGTGGCGGTGCTGATCCCGGCGTGGAACGAGGGCCTGGTCATCGGGCCTGCGATCGAGCGGCTGCTCCAGCTGGAGTACCCCGCAGATCGTCTGCGCGTCTTCGTCGTCGATGACGCCTCGACCGACGACACACCGGACATCGTCACCGCGAAGGCGGCCGCCTATCCTGGCCGAGTCGTGCATCTGCGGCGCGAAGTCGGCGGCGAGGGCAAGGCGCACACGCTGAACCACGGGCTCGACATCGTGCTCGCGGATGAGTGGACCGAAGCCGTCCTCATCATGGACGCAGATGTCATCTTCGCCAGGGACTCCCTGCGCAAGCTCACCAGGCACCTCGCCGACGAGAAGGTCGGCGCCGTCACCGCCTACATCGCCGAGGGCAGCCGGGACCGCAACTACCTCACCCGCTTCATCGCGATCGAGTACGTCATCGGACAGCTCTCGGCCCGACGCACCCAGAACGTCGGGGGTGCGATCGCCTGTCTCGCCGGAGGGGCGCAACTCCACGCACGGGCCAACCTCGAGGCGATCGGCGGGCGGATCCCCACCGGAACGCTCGCGGAAGACACCATGACGACGTTCGAGGGCCAGCTCAAGGGGCGCCGGATGGTCTTCGAGCCGCACGCCGTCGTCTACGCGGAGGAGCCGCGCACGGTCGACAGCCTGTGGAAGCAGCGTCTGCGCTGGGCGCGTGGCAACGTGCAGCTCACCTCGATCTACCGCAAGCTGTGGTTCCGTCCCAGCCGCGTGCACAACCTCGGGAGCATCCCGTTCGGACTCGCATGGTTCACGATCCTGCTCTTGCCCGCGTTCATGATCCTGGCAGCGGCGGCCATGCTCACGCTGCTCATCCTGCACAGCTCGATCGCCGACTTCGTCTTCCGCTTCATGTGGATCTCGGCTGCCTGCATCTACCTCTTCTCGATGCTGTACTCCGTGCAGCTCGATCCGCGGATCGGCCGGCAGTCATGGCGGGAAGCGCTGATGTTCCCCGGCCTCGGCGCGCTGATCCTCATGGCGATCGCGCTGTTCCCCTGGTTGTTCGAGCGGGTGCTGTCGGAACTCGGCATGGCGCTGACCGATCAGACCCGGTTCACCTGGGCTGTGATCTTCTACCTGTGGGGCCCGATCTCGATGCTGGGGATCTGGCTCGCGCGCGCCGTCGAGCGACTGCCGGGCGGACGCTTCTTCGCCGGACTGCTGCTCTACGTCTGCGGCTACGGCTCACTGCTGTGCGCCATCACGGTGGACTCGTACATCAAGGAGTGGCGTCATGCCGACGCCTCATGGATCAAGACCGAGAAGATCGGAAGGGTCGACTCATGACCGAGACACCCTCACACGACGCAGAAGTGGAGGAGATCGCCGCGGACCGCCGCCGCGAGTTGCGCCTCGTTCCACAGGGCCTGCTCGCCCTGGCGATCGTCGTCGTCGTCGTGATCATCCGAGAGCTGTTCCTCCGGTGACCGGGCGGCCTCTCGCCCTCGTCGTCGAGGACAGTCCAGATCAGACAGCGCTGTTGCGCCGCTACCTCGACCGCGAGGGCTTCGACATCTTCGCCGCGGCCGATGCCGAGGCGGCGATCGCCGCGTTCTCCGACATCGTTCCGGTCGTTGCCGTGCTCGATCTCGTCCTGCCGGGGATGTCCGGGCAGGAGTGCGCAGCGCTGGTGCGGGAGCGCTTCCCCGACTGCTTCCTCGTGATCAGCTCCGTCCTCGACGCCACGGACTACCCGCCCGCGGATGCGGCGTTGCCCAAACCGATCATCGGAGCCGACCTGCACGAGATCCTGCAGCGGGTGCAGCGGTGAACGCTGCGACACCTCTGGACCGCGCCGAGAACCGCTGGTACCGGCTCTTCGACAACCCGAGTCCGCTGCTGAAGCAGGCGCCGACGGCGATCGCGATCGCCGTCGCCGCGATCGTGGCCTGGCTCAATCCCGACCTCGCCTTCACCCAGGGATTGGCGGCGCTCGGGGGAATATCGCTCGTCCTCATCGCGACGCTGCACGCCGCTGTCCTGAGCGCGCTGCGCGTGTACGACGGCTGGGTCGTGCTGATCATCCCGATGGTCGACATCCTCGGGGTCGGGATGTTCCGCGCGGGCACGGGCGGGGCGGGATCGCTGTTCTCGTCGCTGGTGCTGCTCCCGGTGGTGTGGCTGGCGGCCGCGCCGGGAATCCGCTATGTCTTCGTCGTGGCCGGATTCACCGCCGTCGCACTCCTGATGCCGTACTTCACCAGCCCACCCGACACGACCGTCGAATGGCTGCGCGGCGTGATCGCCCCTCTCGTCTTCGCCGCGATGGCCGCGGTGATCAACGAGCTCTCGCGTCAGCAGCGCATCCGCGCCGAGCAGGCAGAGCGACTCGTGGCGGATCGGACGGCGGCGCTGAGCGACAACGTCGCGATGCTGGTGCAGCTGCGCGAGAAAGAGCTGCAGAATCAGGCCCTCGTCGACTCCTATGAGGGCCTGTGGTCATCGATCACCGCGCAGGCGGTGATCGGAACCGATCGCGCGGGGAGGATCACGGCGTGGAACCCGGGCGCGGAGCGGCTGCTCGGCATCACCTACGCCGAGGCCGTGCAAGCCGTGCGCGTCGACCGCTTCTTCCCGGATTCCGTGCTCACGGTGCTGGCTCAGGACTGCCCGGGGGGCGCGGACCCGCGGGAGTCCCCCGAGCTCGCCCAGGGGGTGAAGGCGCTGTTCGCTCGCGTCGATGCCGAGCAGATGTTCGACGGCGATCTCTCTGTCACCACGGCCGGGGGGACGACGGTTCCCGCCCGCGTGACCATCACCCCGCACAATGATGCCGACGGGGCGCAGCAGGGGTACCTGTTCGTCGTGACGGACGAGAGCAGGGCCGTCGAGGTCGCACGTATGAAGGACGAGTTCGTCGGGATGATCTCCCATGAGCTGCGCACACCGTTGAGCGCGATCATCGGGTTCCTCGACCTGCTGCAGAACGATCCAGGGCAGCCCCTCACCGATGAGCAGGAGGAGTTCGTCGGCATCATCGAGCGCAACGCGCAGCGCCTGCTCAATCTCGTCGGCGACCTGCTCTTCAGCGCGCAGGTCGAGTCTGGTCGGTTCCCACTCGACCGCGCCGATACCGACGTCGCCGAGCTCGTGCGCTCCGCCGTCGTCTCCGCGGGGCCGCACGCCCTGCGCGAGGGTATCGCCCTCACGGCCGATGTACCGATCGGGCCGGTGCGAGCGCTCGTCGATCCAGGGAGGATCGGTCAGGCGCTCGACAACCTGCTCTCCAACGCGATCAAGTTCACCTCGACCGGCGGCAGCGTGACGGCACGTCTCGTTCTGGTCGACGGAGGTGTGCAGATCTCGGTGCGCGACACCGGCGTCGGCATTCCCAAGGACGAGCAGGGGATGCTGTTCACCCGCTTCTTCCGCGCGTCGACGGCCACGCAGAACGCCGTGCCAGGGGTAGGACTGGGACTCACGATCACCCGAGCGATCGTGATCGCACACGGGGGAGCGATGGATGTGGAGAGCGAGGAGGGAGTCGGGACGGAGTTCCGGTTCACGCTCCCGGCGGCCCCGCGCACCGAGGTGCTGACCACGCTCAGCATCCCGAAGTGAGCGGCCTGCCAGCGCCTGTCGCCTCGCCCGGAAGCTGATAGCCTGGTCGGCTCGACAGTTGCGGGCGGAAGGACGGCCACGCACGGTGGGCTACATCGATGTCTCAGGAATCTCACTCACGCTGCCCGACGGTAGACCACTTCTCGACGAGGCGACCTTCCGCGTCGGTCAGGGCTCGACCAGCGCTCTGATCGGGCCGAACGGCGCGGGCAAGACCACGCTGCTGCGCATCATCCGCGGGGATCAGGCCGCCGACGACGGCGTCGTCACGATCGACGGCGGACTCGGTGTCATGGATCAGTTCGTCGGCCACGGCGAGCCGGGGCAGACCGTGCACGAGCTCCTCGTCCGCGTCGCCCCTCGGCGCATCCGAGCGGCGGCCGAAGCGCTCGAGGCGGCCGAGAACGCCTTGATCGAGCGCGATGAGCACGACACCCAGATGTCCTACGCGTCGGCCATCGCGGAGTATGCGGATGCCGGGGGCTACGAGCACGAGACCGTGTGGGATCAGTGCACGGTGGCCGCCCTCGGCGTGCCGTTCGAGCGAGCGCGCTACCGCGAGTTGACCACGCTCTCGGGCGGCGAGCAGAAGCGGCTGGCGCTCGAGGCGCTGCTGCGGGGTCCGGATCAGGTGCTGCTGCTCGACGAGCCCGACAACTACCTCGATGTGCCGGCGAAGCGCTGGCTCGAGGAGCAGCTGCGGCAGACCGCCAAGACCGTGCTCCTGGTCTCGCACGACCGCGAGCTGCTGGCCCGCGCGGCGGATCGGCTCATCACCCTCGAGCCCGGCGGCGCCGGTGCCACCGCGTGGGTGCACGGCGGCGGCTTCGGGACGTACCACCAGGCACGGAGCGACCGGATGGACCGGCTCGACGAACTGCGCCGACGCTGGGACGAGCAGCACGAGAAGCTGCTGATCCTGGTCGCGAACCTCAAGGTCAAGGCATCCGCGAACGACGGCTTCGCCTCGCGCTACCAGGCGGCTCAGACGCGGCTGCGGAAGTTCGAGGAAGCGGGCCCGCCCGAAGAACGTCCACCGGCGCAGGACTTCGACATGCGCCTGCGCGGAGCGCGCACGGGCAAGCGCGCGGTGGTAGCGCATCAGCTGGAGTTGAGCGGCCTCATGAAGCCGTTCGACGCCGAGGTCTGGTACGGCGATCGCGTGGCGGTGCTCGGCTCGAACGGCTCGGGCAAGTCGCACTTCCTGCGGCTGCTCGCCCGTGGCGGCACCGACCCGGATCCCTCGCTCGGGCATGTGACGTCGACGGGGGAGCAGCTGAGCGAGGTCGCGCACACCGGGCGCGCGGTGCTCGGCGCGCGTGTGGTGCCGGGACTGTTCGCCCAGACGCATACGCATCCGGAGTTCGTGGGTCGCACACTGTTGGAGATCCTGCACCGCGGCGACGACCGCCGTGCTGGGATGCCCCGCGACGCCGCGAGCTCCGCTCTCGACCGGTACGGACTCGTGCGCCAGGCGCAGCAGACGTTCGAGTCGTTGTCGGGCGGTCAGCAGGCCCGGTTCCAGGTGCTGCTGCTCGAGCTCTCCGGCGCCACGTTGCTCCTGCTCGACGAGCCGACGGACAACCTCGATATCGAGTCGGCTGAAGCGCTCGAACAGGCGCTGGAGCGCTTCGAGGGCACGGTGCTCGCGGTCACGCACGACCGGTGGTTCGCGCGCTCCTTCGACCGGTTCCTGGTGTTCGGTTCTGACGGGACGGTCTACGAGTCCACCGAACCGGTCTGGGACGAGCGCCGCGTCACGCGGTCGCGCTGACGCGCACGCTCCCTGCTGAGTGAGGGGTCAAGACACGCCGCGCGCCGATCGCGCGGCGCGGCGTGTCGTGACCCCTCACATCAGGGAGTGAGGCGGAAAGGCTCGGCGGCGCGGGCGGAGGGGTCGAGTGCGAGGTCAGCCAGCACGGCGCCGATTCCGGTGGCGAACTTGAACCCGTGCCCCGAGAACCCGGCGCCGACCACGACGTGGCCCCGGCGATCGAGTACGAAGGTCCCGTCGGCGGTCGAGGTGTACGTGCAGCTGAGGGGTACCGCGCCGGCGGGGTCCAGGCCCGGCATCCACTCGCGCACGTAGGCGGCGAGCGTCTCCTGGTGCGTCGGGAGGTGCGGGCGCGCGTCCGGGTCGACCTCGTCGCCGACCAGGTGGAAACCGACCTTCACCCCCTCGCCGGGCGTCGGCATCCCGTACACGGTCGCCGGGTAGACGGCCGGGTCTGTGTAGTGGTTGAACGATGGCCAGGCGTGATCGGTGCGCGGCACGAAGTGTGCGGGGGTCTCTTCCGTGACCGTGAGCGCGGGCAGACCGATCCGCGACAGGAGCTTTCCCGTCCAGGCGCCGGCCGTCACGACCACCGTGTCGGCCTGGAGACGCGTGCCGTCCCCGAGTTCGAGCACAGCGCCGTCCGGCGTCTCGCCGATGTGGGCGACGGGAGTGCTCCACCGCACCTCGCCCCCGGCGGCGAGGATCCGCCGCTCCAGCTCGCGCAGGGCATCCGCCGCCCGCACCACGCCGGCGTCAGCGGACCACAGCACGTCACCGTCGAAGCGCATCCCCGGCCAGCGCCTTGTCGCGTCGGCGGCGGAGATCAGCTCGGCGGGGATGCCCCGGGCGGCGAGGCTCTGATGCACCGCCATGATGTCGACATCTCCGTGCGTGACGAGCCCGTGCAGCCGCAGCAGCGGTGCCCCATCGACATCGCCGAGCGCATCCCATCCGGCCCGTGCGCGCATCAGAAGATCGAGGTAGTGGTCCTGGTCGTAGGCGTTGTTGAAGTTGCGGGTCGCCCCGTGCGATGCCCCTTCGCGGTGGCCGCGCGCGAAGCGCTCCAGCACCACGGGCCGATGCCCGCGCCGGGTCAGCTCCCATGCCGTCGCGAGACCCATCACACCGCCGCCGACCACGGCGACGTCCACAGCATCCGTCCTCATGCCTGCCTCCCGGTATCGGATACAGTCTCCCAGCCATCGCACCGCTCGCCTCCCGGGTAGGCTGGACGGGTGACCATGGAGATCGAGCTCGGCCGAGGAAAGCGCGCACGTCGTGCGTACACGTTCGACGACATCGCGGTGGTGCCTTCACGGCGCACCCGCAACCCGGAGGACGTGTCGACCGCATGGACGATCGACGCCTTCGGCTTCGGCATCCCCGTGCTGGGCGCGCCGATGGACTCCGTCGTGAGCCCGCAGACGGCGATCATGCTGGGGCAGCTCGGCGGTCTCGGCGTCCTCGACCTCGAGGGACTGTGGACGCGCTACGAGAACCCGGAGCCGCTGCTGGCGGAGATCGCGGGACTCGACGACGCGCAGGCGACCGTGCGCATGCAGGAGCTGTACTCGGAGCCGATCAAGCCCGAGCTCATCACGCGTCGTCTCGCCGAGATCCGTGAGGCCGGCGTCACGGTTGCCGGCTCGCTCACGCCGCAGCGCACGCAGGAGTACTACGACACCGTCGCCGCCGCGGGGGTCGACCTGTTCGTCATCCGCGGCACCACGGTGTCGGCCGAGCACGTGTCCAGCGTCGCCGAGCCCCTCAACCTGAAGAAGTTCATCTACGACCTCGACGTGCCCGTCATCGTGGGCGGAGCGGCGACCTACACCGCAGCCCTGCACCTGATGCGCACGGGAGCGGCCGGCGTGCTCGTCGGCTTCGGCGGTGGCGCGGCGTCGACCACGCGCGCGACCCTCGGCATCCACGCACCGATGGCCACGGCCGTCTCCGACGTCGCCGCCGCGCGCCGCGACTACCTCGACGAGTCCGGCGGACGCTACGTGCACGTGATCGCCGACGGCGGTGTCGGCACATCCGGCGACATCGTCAAGGCGCTCGCCATGGGCGCGGACGCCGTCATGCTCGGCGTCGCGCTCGCCCGCGCCACGGACGCTCCCGGCCGCGGCTTCCACTGGGGCCCCGAGGCGCACCACCCCAAGCTGCCCCGCGGCCACCGCGTGCACGTCGGCGGCATCGGCACGCTCGAAGAGATCCTCTACGGTCCCGCGCCCGTCGCGGACGGCACGGCGAACCTGATCGGCGCGTTGCGCAAGTCCATGGCGACCACCGGCTACTCCGACCTCAAGGAGTTCCAGCGGGTCGAGGTCGTGCTGGCCCCGTACGAGGCCTGAAGGCCGCGCTCGACACCGTGACATCCCCTTCGCTGTTCCCGCCCACCCTGCGTGAGGTGATGCTGCGCAGCCGCTGGATCGGGATGCTGCTGCTGTGCCTGGTGGTGGCTGGCGTCTTCGCGTGGCTGGGACAGTGGCAGCTCGAGCGGGCGATCGAGACCGATCCTCCGCCGGCCGGCGTGACCGAGCAGGTGCAGCCGCTCACCGATGTGCTCGAACCGGGGGAGTACCTGCCGGAGCCGTTGGTCGGACAGCGCGTCGAGACCGCGGGCACGTGGGTCGCGGATGACTTCCTCGTGGTGTCGCATCGGTTCAACGACGGCGTCGAAGGCTACTGGGTCACCGGTCAGCTGCGGGTCGCTGAGCGCACGTCGATCGCCGTCGCCATCGGCTGGGCACCCGACCGCGCCGCGGCGGATGCGGCCGCCGCCGCACTGAACGACGAGGCCGACGGCGCAGAGGTGAGCATCAGCGGTCGCATCATCTCGGATGAAGGCCCGGGAGTCCCCCCGCAGGCGGAGCCCGAGCGCATGGACCGGATGTCGACCGCGGCGCTCCTCAGCCGGTGGCACGTCATCGAGGAGCTCGACGTCTACCGGCCGTACCTCGCCTCGTCGACCGCGCTCGCGGGTCTCGACGACATCGACTCTCCCGCCCCCGAGGAGCTGTCGCCGGTCAACTGGCTGAACATCTTCTACGCCGCCGAGTGGGCGATCTTCGCCGGCTTCGCGTTCTATCTCTGGTATCGCCTCGCCAAGGACGCCTGGGAGCGCGAGGTCGAGGAGTTCGACGACGCTCAGGCGGCATCCGCCTGACGGATTCCCTCGCTGATCTGCGCTGATGCGGGCGGCGTCTCGACAGCGTGCTGCGGCCGCGACACCGGTGAGCAGCCGGTGACCAATCGGCAAACACCATTGAGGATGTCGCAGCAGATCCATAGGCTCGGAGCAATGCGTGCTCCCCGGCCGGTCCTGGGGGTACCGCGCGACACGCCCCACGAAGGCACGTCGTCACCGAAATCCACGATGTCGAGGAGACCGCCCGCATGATGCACGCCCCCGACGAAGACGCCCGTGAGGGCCTCGCTTCGTCCGCACACCGGAAGCGGGGGCGCATCGGCGCACTCGCGTTGACCACCGCCGCCGCACTCACCTTCGGCACGCTCGGCGCCATGCCCGCGCTCGCCGCGGAGGAGCCCGTCGACGGATCGAGCGCCACCGCGACGGAGACGCCGGCGCCCGAGACGCCCGCTCCCGAGACGCCCGCTCCCGAGACGCCTGCGCCCGAGGAGGAAGCCCCCGCGGCTCCCGTCGAGGAGGCGCCTGCAGAGGAAGCTCCTGCGGAAGAGGCCCCTGCGGCCCCGGCTGAGGACGCCGCCGTCGCCGCGACGCCCGCCACCCACACGATCGCCGAGGTGCAGGGCACCGGAGCCACCTCGCCTGTCAACGGCCAGACCGTCACGGTCGAGGGCGTCGTCACCGCGGACTACCGCACGGGCGGCTACAAGGGCATCGTCATCCAGACGCAGGGATCCGGCGGCGCGACCGACGCGACGCCCGGCGCATCCGACGGCATCTTCGTGTTCCTGAACGCACTCGCTCCGACGCTCGAGATCGGTGATCTGATCTCCGTCACCGGCAAGGTCAGCGAGTACTTCGGCCAGACGCAGGTCGGTCCCACCGCGCTGGCGGGCATCGAGGTTCTCACCGCCGGCGCCGGCGTGCCGGAGCCGACTCCGCTTCCCGCCACCGTGGTCGGTGTCGACCGGGAGCAGTACGAGAACATGCTCGTGGCTCCGAGCGGCACGTACCGGCTCGCCTCCAGCCACCAGCTCTACAACTTCGGCACGCTCTGGCTGAACGCCGGCGACGACCTCAACGTCAAGAGCACCGAGACCACGCGCCCCGGCGACGACGCCGCGGCGATCGCTGCGGCCAACCGCGCCAACCGCATCTTCCTGGATGACGGGTGGTCGCTGCAGGTCAACAACAACGCCCACACCGGCGAGCAGCCGTACTTCACGAAGGGCGCGGTGGTCCGTAACGGCGACGTCGTCGACTTCAGCGACAGCGGCTACATCCTGCAGTGGGGCTTCGACGACTGGCGGCTGCAGCCGATCGTGCCGATCGATGACTCGTCTTCGGCGGATCTGAAGGCCGGATTCGAGGCGACCAACCCTCGCACCGAGTCCGCACCGGAGGTCGGCGGCGACGCGCAGGTCGCGTCGTTCAACGTCTACAACTACTTCACGACCCTGAAGTCCGAGAACTCGGACGCTCGTGGCGCGGCGAACGCAGCGCAGTTCGCGATCCAGAAGTCGAAGATCGTCGCGGCGATCAACGGGCTGGACGCCGAGATCGTCTCCCTCATGGAGATCGAGAATTCGGTGAAACTCGGAAAGCCGATCGACACCGCACTCGCGGACCTGGTCGACGGACTGAACGATGCGGCCGGCAGCGAGGTCTGGGCCTATGTCCCCACTCCGGATGCGCTGAACGACGCGGCGACGACCGACTACATCACCAACGCGATCATCTACAAGAAGGACGCGGTCTCGCCGGTCGGTGAGAGCGCGACGGTCACTGATGAGACCGTCTGGGGCAACGCCCGCGAGCCGATCGCTCAGGCGTTCGACATCGACGGTCGCATCGTGAACGTGGTCGCGAACCACCTGAAGTCGAAGTCGCCGCCCACCGGTGCGGGGGCTGAGCCCGCTGACGGACAGGGCTTCTTCAACGCCGACCGCGTGGCGCAGGCCGAGGCCATCCTCGCGTTCACCGAAGAGCTGGAAGACACCTCCGGGTCCAGCGACACCCTGCTCATCGGCGACTTCAACGCCTATGGCAAGGAAGACCCGATCGACGTCTTCACCTCGAACGGCTGGAGCGACCTCGTCGCGGACAAGACCGACGGGCAGTACACCTACTCGTTCGACGGTGAGCTCGGCTCGCTCGACCACGTGATCGCCTCGCCCTCGCTGGCGTCGTCCATCACCGGAGCGGGCGTGTGGACCATCAACTCGCCCGAGTGGAGCGACCGCGGCTACGCGTTCGGCGCCACGGAGGCCGGTACGCCGTTCCGCTCGAGCGACCACGACCCGATCATCGTCGGCGTCTCCTCGGAGATCCCTCCGGTGAGCATCGACGTCGTCACGATCAACGACTTCCACGGTCGGATCGAGGCGGATGGCGCGGCGGCAGGTGCAGCGGTCGTCGCCGGAGCGGTCAAGCAGTTCCGTGAGGAGAACCCGAACACGATCTTCGCCGGAGCCGGCGACCTGATCGGCGCCTCGACGTTCACCTCGTTCATCAACGATGACAACCCCACGATCGACGCGCTGAACGCCGCAGGGCTCGATGTGAGCGCAGCGGGCAACCACGAGTTCGACCAGGGCTGGGAGGACCTGCGCGACCGCGTGCAGGACCGCGCGGACTGGGAGTACATCTCCTCGAACGTGTTCCTCACCGAGACCGGAGAGCCTGCGCTCGCGCCGGCCTGGGTCAAGGAGCTCGACGGTGTGAAGGTCGGCTTCATCGGGGCCGTCACGGAAGACCTCGATTCGCTGGTCTCTCCGGAGGGCATCGCCGACCTCGAGGTGCGCAGCATCGTCGACTCCGTGAATGCGGTGGCCGATGACCTGCGCGACGGCGACCAGTCCAACGGCGAGGCGGATGTCATCATCCTGCTGGTGCATGAGGGCGCGTCGAGCGTCGAGCTGTCGAGCATCACGGAGGACTCCCCGCTGGGCGAGATCGTGTACGGCGTCGACCAGGACGTCGATGCGATCGTGTCGGCGCACACCCACCTCGCCTACAACCACGTCATCGACGGCCGACCGGTCGTCTCGGCGGGCCAGTACGGCGAGAACCTGGGCCTGATGAACCTCCAGGTCGACCCGAAGACGAAGGATCTGATCTCGATCACCAACGAGATCAAGCCCCTCACGGCTGCCGGCAAGCCCCTGTACCCGGCAGTGCCGGAGGTCGCGGAGATCGTCGCGAAGGCGAAGGCCGAGGCCGACGTGCTCGGTGCGATCAAGGTCGGAGACATCTCGGCCGACTTCAACCGCGCTCGTCAGAGCGACGGCAAGACGGAGAACCGCGGTGGCGAGTCCACGATCGGGAACTTCGTGGCTGACGTGCAGCAGTGGTCCACCGGGGCGGACATCGCCCTGATGAACCCGGGTGGCATCCGCGCGAACCTCACGTACGCCTCGGCCGGAGCATCCGACCCCGATGGCAACGTGACCTACCGCGAGGCCGCCACGGTGCAGCCGTTCGCCAACACGCTCGTCACACTCACGCTCACGGGCGCGCAGCTGAAGAGCGTGCTGGAGGAGCAGTGGCAACCGGCGGGTTCGGCGCGTCCGTTCCTCAAGCTCGGCGTCTCGGAGGGTCTGGTGTACACCTACGACCCCGCGGCGGCGCAGGGTTCGCGCATCACATCGATCACACTGAACGGCACCGCGATCGACCCGGCGGCGAACTACACGGTCGCCGCCAACTCGTTCCTCGCGGCGGGTGGAGACAACTTCTTCACCTTCAAGGAGGGTGCGGGCAAGCGCGACACCGGAAAGATCGATCTGCAGTCGATGGTCGACTGGTTCGACGCGAACAAGACCGCTGCTCCCGACTACGCCCAGCGCGCGGTCGGCGTGACGGTCAGCCCGGCGGATGCCGACGGCTACAGCGCCGGTGACCAGGTGACTGTCGCGCTCTCGTCGCTGGCGTTCAGCGCGGGTGAGCCGGCTCCGGGGGTGGTGACGCTCTCTCTGGGCGACACGCAGCTCGCCACAGGAACGGTCGACCCCGCCGTGGTCGACACCACGGATGAAGGCGGACGCGCGAGCCTGACATTCACGGTGCCTTCGGGGGTCTTCGGTGAGCAGCAGCTCACCGTCGCGGTCGCCGGTACCGGGACCACGGTCGAGGTGCCCTTCACGGTCGCCGGCGAAGAGGCCTTCGCAGGAACGATCACGCTCGGATCCACGAAGGTGACGGCAGGCAAGAAGCTGCAGGTCACCGGCGAAGGTTACGTGCCGGGCGAGACCGTGACGATCGAGCTGCAGCCCAAGAAGGGCAAGCCGGTCGAGGTCGGCACCGTGCAGGTGGGTGCGGACGGGAAGTTCTCGACCTCGGTCACCGTGCCGAAGAGCGCTCCCTCTGGCAAGTACACCGTCTCGGTGGCCCAGGCCGATGGGGATGCGGCGACCGCCACGGTCACCGTGAACCGCGCCGGCGGCATCATCGGTGCGATCCTCGACTGGCTCTGGGATCTGCTCACCCGATGGTTCTGATGCTGTAGCCAGGTGACACAGGAGGCCGCCGGGAGTGATCCCGGCGGCCTCTGCCGTGTGCGAGAGTGCGGAGATCGGCGAGATCTCTGACCGGATTCGAGCATTCTGTCCTGGATGCTGCAGATCTCCGAGATACTGCGGGCCCCGCTAGGGCGTGAGCACCTGCACGTCGGCTTGCGCGAGCGCGGCGGCGATGCGCGGGGGCGGGGGAGCGTCGGTGATCAGGTAGTCCGCACGGTCCAGGTGCGCGATCTGGGCGAAGAAGCGCCGCCCGAGCTTCGAGGAGTCGGCGAGGATCGCGGTGCGCTCCGCACGCTGCATCATCTCCGACATCATGGCGGCATCGCCGAGGTTCGACGCCGAGTACCCGGCCTCGTCGACCGCGCCGACCGCGATCAGGGCGAGGTCGCAGCGGATGTCGACCTCCGGGCCGCCGGGCGTCATGGTGAACGTCACGGGTCCGGTCGTGGCCTGAGTTATGGAGCGCACGGCGCCGCCGAACACATAGAGGTCGCGGAATGCCGAGGGGGCGATCTCCGCCGGGATGCGGAGGTTGTTGGTCGCGATCGTCAGGTCCTGGTGGTTGCGCAGAGCGCGGGTCACGGCGAGAGTCGTGGTCCCCGCGTTCATCATGATGACGGAGCCGTCTTCGACGAGGCCGGCCGCGATGCGGGCGATCCGTTCCTTCTCCTCGGTCTGCACGCGCATGCGCACGTCGAGGCCGCGGTCCTTGAGGGGGCCGCTCGCCGCACTGACCGCCCCACCGTGGGTGCGCACCAGCACGCCCTCGCGGTCGAGCTGATCGAGGTCCCTGCGGATCGTGTCGATCGAGACCCCGAAGTGCTCGGCGAGGTCGCTGACGGTCACCTGTCCCGTCTGTTCGACGTAGGTGGCGAGATCCGCCTTCCTCCCGGCAGGGAGGCGACGTCGTTGTGCCGGTCCTGATGCGTCCATGCAGTCATATTTAGCACATCATCGAGACAAACGCTGCATACTTGCGCAGAAAACCGCATCTTGGTCACGGTTCGGCCACAACCGCATGAGTTCCCCGTCTTTTCGGGCCTGGCGCAACGAACAACGACCCAAGACGCACTTGACGTTTCCGCAGATGTCGGCATAACATGGCTCAAAACCGCATGAACAAGCATTGAAGCGCGTGATGCGGCACGATCTCGAAGAGGAGAAGTGATGATCACAGTGGGGCGAGGGCGACGCATTCTGAAGCTCGCCGGCGCAGCGACAGCAGCCGTGACAGTCCTGGCAGTGGCGGGGTGCTCGGCAGGCGGCAGCGGAACCGATGGATCCGATGGCGGAGACGTCACCATCGAGTTCGCACAGTGGTGGGAGCCCGAGCTGCCTGACGGCGAGTTCCGTGCGCTCATCGACGAGTTCGAGGATGCCAACCCGGGCATCACCGTCAAGCTGGTCAGCGGTCCGTACGCATCGACCAAGGAACAGCTCTTCGCCGGCGCAGCGTCCGGCACCATGCCGGACGTCGTCGGCCTCGACGGCGCGTGGGTGAACGACTTCGCGTCGCAGGGCACGATCGCCGACCTGAGTGCGCTCATGAAGGAGTACGACTACGACGACAGCGAGCTGGCCAGCCAGATCCAGGTCGACGGCAGCACGTACATGATCCCGGTCGTGAACTTCGTCTACCCGATGTTCACGAACGACGACCTGCTCGCTCAGGCGGGCGTCGACGCACCTCCGGCCACCCGCAGCGAATTCGCGGACGCCGCGGCGAAGGTCACCGCGCTCGGCGGCGACGTCTCCGGCTGGGTGCTCCCGCTGTCGCTCGAGGCGCCGAACGGCGTGCAGAACGACGTCATGTCGTGGGTCTGGGCCTCCGGCGGTTCGATGCTCAAGGACGGCAAGCCCGACCTCACCAACGACGACGTCACCTCGGCGGTCGAGTACATCGGCGGTCTGTGGGATGACGGCGTCATCGCCTCCGGTTCCTTCACGATGAAGGAGCAGGACAAGGTCGAGGAATTCACCAACGGCCGTGCCGGCATGATGATCGACTCGCTCGCGCACATCAACCTGATCCGCGAGACGAACCCCGACCTGAACTTCTCGATCTCGGCGATCCCCGCCGAGGACGGATATGACGGCGAACGCGGCATCCCTTACGCCTCCTGGGGCATCGGCGTCGCCGAGAACTCCGAGCACAAGGAAGCCGCCTTCAAGCTGGTGTCGTTCCTGATGAGCGAGAAGACGAACTCCGAGCTCTCCCAGATGGCCAAGGCCTTCCCGGGGAACTCGAAGTCGGTGCCGGACTTCGTGAACGACGACGAGCTGTTCAAGACGGCGTTCGACATCTACCAGGCGGGATACCCGGCGAATGAGTTCACCGGTCTCCCCGTCGCCGAGGAGCTCATGCGTCAGCTCGGAGAGCAGCTGCAGTCCGCATTCGACGGCCAGCAGACGATCCCCGACGCCCTCAAGAAGGCGCAAGCGTCCTGGGAAGCGGAATTCTGAGCTAACTCCCGTTCCCCCGCATGAACCGGGTGCCGCATCGCCAGCGCGGTGCGGCACCCACCAACCAAGGAGCCCGAGTTCCCATGACCATGAGAACGACCGACGACACCGAGGTGATCGTCACCGGAGTGGCACCGTCGCGCCGACGCCGGCAGCTGCGCAAGACCGCGGAGTCGTACGCCTTCCTCTCGCCCACGATGATCCTGCTCTTCGTGCTGATGATCGTGCCGATCGTCATGGTGATCGGATACTCGTTCCAGGACAACGTCATCCTGAACAAGTCGCCCGAGTTCGTCGGCATCGCGAACTACGTCGAGATCCTCTCCGACCCGCGCTTCTGGAAGGCGACCGGCAACACGATCCTCTTCACGGTGGCGAGCGTGGTCGCGCACCTGATCCTCGGTCTCGGCTTCGCGATGATGCTCAACAGCCCGCTGCTCGGGCGCTTCTCGCGGTCGATCTTCCGGGCCCTCTACATTCTTCCGTGGCTGTTCACGGTCGCGGTCATCGCCGTCCTGTGGCGCATGCTCCTCGCCCCGAACGGCGTCGTCAACTTCCTGCTCAACACCGACATCGAATGGCTGGCCTCCCCGCAGCTCGCGCTGGGGACCATCATCTTCATCAACATCTGGGCGGGCTACCCGTTCTTCATGGTGAGCCTCCTCGCCGGTCTGCAGGGTGTCCCCGCCGAGCTGCATGAGGCGGCGACGGTCGACGGCGCCGGCAGCGTTCAGCGCTTCTGGAACGTCACGATCCCGCAGCTGCGTCCCATCATCGTCAGTCTCGTACTGCTCGACCTGATCTGGACCTCGCAGCAGTTCGCCCTCATCTGGATGACGACGGGCGGTGGCCCGATCGACGTCACCGAGGTGCTCAGCACGTTCACCTACAAGCTGGCCTTCGCCAAGTACGACTTCTCGCTCGCCGCGACCTCGGCCGTCCTCGTGCTGCTGATGTCGATGGTGCTCGCCGTGTTCTACGTCCGTCACCAGAAAGCGAGGGACTGATCATGGCTCTCACCGTCAAGAATCAGCAGCGGGCGTCCAAGGCCGCGCTCACCATCGGCCTCATCATCGGCGCGGTCTTCGCCGCCGGTCCCGTGCTGTGGATGCTCTCGAGCTCGTTCAAGTCGAACACGCAGATCTTCGAGCTCCCGCCGCGCCTGCTGACCGACACGTTCTCGTTCGACGCCTACATCGCGATCTTCACGAACCCCGAGACGATGCGGTTCTTCCTGAACAGCTACATCGTCGCCGGATCGGTCACGATCCTCACCCTGATCGTCGCGATCCAGGCGGCCTACGCCTTCAGCCGGTTCGAGTTCCGGGGCAAGCGCATCCTGAACGTGGTGATCGTCAGCGTGCAGGCCGTGCCGCCCATCACGCTGCTGATCCCGTACTTCGGGCTCATGGTCGCGCTGGGTCTCTACAACTCCTACGCCGGGCTGATCCTCACCTACATGGTGTTCACGCTGCCCTACGCGATCATCATGATGACCGGCTACTTCAACACCCTTCCGAAGGAGCTCGACGAGGCCGTCCGGGTGGACGGCGCGGGTTCCATGACGGCGCTCTGGCGGATCCTCGTGCCGATCTCGGTGCCCGGCATCGTCTCGGTCGGCATCTACACGTTCATGATCGCGTGGAACGAGTACCTGTTCGCGCTGACGCTGACGCGCACGATCGACATGCGCACGGTGCCGATCGGCATCCAGCTCCTCATGGGGCAGCACTCCTACGAGTGGAACCAGATCATGGCCATGAGCGTGCTCGGCTCGATCCCCGTGCTCATCCTCTTCCTCTTCTTCCAGCGGTACTTCATCAGCGGTCTCACCGCCGGGTCCGTGAAGAGCTGACAACGTCCCGTCCCACGCTCCGACCACCACGAAACAGGAGAAATCAAGTGCTCTACACCGGCAAATCCATCCTCGACGTCGCGAATGAGAACAACTTCGCCATCCCGGCGTTCAACATCAGCGACTGGGCGATGTTCAACGGCATCATCGACATCAGCGAGGAACTGTCCGCACCGGTCATCATCGCGATCCACCCGGACGAGGTCTCGCACATCACGACCGACCTGATCGCCGCCATGCACTCCCGTGCGCACCGCGCCAGTGTCCCCGTCGCGATCCACTGGGATCACGGTGGCACGTACGAGCAGATGATCACGGCGATCAAGGCCGGCTTCACGTCCGTGATGATCGACGCCTCGCTGCTTCCCTTCGATGAGAACGTCGCCCTCACGCGCAAGGTCGTCGAGGCTGCACACGCCGTGGGCATCCAGGTCGAGGGCGAGCTCGGAACGATCGGCGCGAACGACAGCTACGGCGAATCCGGCGCGGCCGAGATCATCTACACGAACCCGGAGGACGCGGTCCGTTTCGTGCAGGAGACCGGCGTCGACAGCCTGGCCATCGCGATCGGGACCTCGCACGGCCTGTACCCCGCGGAGAAGAACCCCGAGCTGCGTCATGACCTGCTCGAGCAGATCAAGGCCGCGGTCGGCATCCCGCTCGTCCTGCACGGAGGGTCGTCGAACCCGGATTCCGAGCTGCGTCGTGCGGTCGAGCTCGGTGTGAACAAGATCAACATCTCGAGCGACATCAAGGTCTCGTACCACAACCGCATGCGCGAGATCCTCGGCACCGACGAGCGTCTGCGTGAGCCGAACGCGATCCAGCCCGAGCCGATCGCCGCCATGAAGGTGACTGCGGCTGAGAAGATCAGACTGTTCGGCGCCGACGGCAAGGCCGACCTGTACTGACCGGCACGCACGTTTCGAGGGTGAGGGCGATCGAGCGATGATCGAAGTCGTGGACAGGCAGCTCGTGCTCGGGCTCGGCGGAACGGTCGACTACGAACTGCGGTGGGATTCCGCAGTGCTCGATCGGCTGGCGTTCGAGCACCGCGTGCGGCGGCACGAGCTGACTGCCTCGGCGCCGATCGTCCATGAGCGTTCGCTCCTGGTCGCCGTCCTCGCCCTCGTCGCGGCGGGGACAGGGGCGGAGAGGTTCGTCGCGTCGTCGGAGGTGGTCGAGGCGTTCTCCTCCCACTTCGACTACGCGGTGACCCTGGGTGGGACCGGCGTGCGGGCCGGTCTCGTGCTCGACAGCCTCGGCATCCCCAGCGTGCAGCATCTGGTGAGCATCGACGACAACGTGCGCCGGCTGCTGCCGCCGGGGGTGTCCTTCGTCTCATCCGCCACGGAGGACACCCTCGACCCGCACCTGATCGTGCAGTACCCCGTCGGCGCCCATGTGCGGTTGCTGGACGGCGACATCATCTCGCCCAGCGCGAATCGGCTGATCTTCGCGAACGACCCCCCGAATCGCGAGATGCGCCTGGCTCCCGCGCTGGGCGAGGTGCTCGCGACGGCCGGAGTGTTCCTGGTGTCGGGTTTCAACACCATGCAGGACCACGCGCTGCTCGCGCAGCGACTGGATGAGCTGCAGCAGGCCATGCGCGCGCTGCCGGCCGAAGCGCTCGTCTACTACGAGGACGCCGGCTTCTACACCCGCGCCTTCTCCGAGACCGTCCGGGCGCAGCTGCTGCCGCGCATCGACGTGTACGGCATGAACGAGGACGAGCTGCAGGAGTACCTGGGCCGCGCGGTCGACCTGCTCGATCCGGAGGACGTGACCCGTGCGCTCGGTGAGATCCGTGCGCTCATCCCCGTCCCTGCTCTCGTCGTGCACACCCGTCACTGGGCGCTCGCGGTGGGCCCCGACGCCGCCAGGCACCGTGCCGCGCTGGAGAGCGCGGTGCGGGTTTCTGCGACGCGCTACCGGCTCGGTGACGGGTTCACGGCAGCGGACGCCGAGCAGACGGCGACCATGGATCGGCATCGCGGAGGAGTGGCGCTCGTCGCCGCGGTCGAGGGTGCGGTGGCGGATGCCGTCGGTGTGCCCGCCTTCTCGCTCGATGTCGAGACGCCCACGACGATCGGCCTCGGCGACACCTTCGTCGGAGGTTTCCTCGCCGCGCACGCTCAGCATGGAGAACGCCCATGAAGCCGATCGTCCTCTCGTCGAACCGCCCTCCGGAGCGCTTCTACCGCGGGGGAGCGGCGCTGTGCGCCTTCCGCGGCGAGTCCGTCACTGCCGAGCGCGAGCCGGAGGACTGGGTCGCATCGACCACGACCATCCGTGGGGAGCAGTCGCTCGGTCTGAGCACGCTCCCGGACGGACGCGTGCTGCGCGATGCGATCGACGAGGATCCGATCGGCTGGCTCGGAGACGCCCATGCCCGGCGCTGGGGTGCGGACGCCCGGCTGCTCGTGAAGCTCTTGGACGCCGGTCAGCGGCTGCCGGTGCACGCGCACCCGCACGACGACTTCGCCGCATCGCACCTCGGGCGTGCGCACGGCAAGGCCGAGGCCTGGTACATCCTCGAGGGTGGCCCTGTGCACATCGGCCTGCGCGAGGAGGTCTCGCAGGAGACCCTCGCCGACCTCGTCTCCCGTCAGGACGTCGACGCGCTCCTCGGGCTCCTGCACGAGATCCCGGTGCAGCCGGGCGACGTGGTGTGGGTTCCCGCCGGTGAGCTGCACGCCATCGGCGCCGGCGTGCTGCTGCTCGAGCTGCAGCAGCCGGAGGACCTGTCGATCCTGCTCGAGTGGGACGGCTTCGCGATCGACGGACCGGGGGAGGGACACCTCGGATTGGGCTTCGACCTCGCGCTCACCGCCGTGACGACCACCGCGCGCAGCGCCGTCGACATGGGGGCGCTCGTGCACGCCGCGCCCCCATCCGGATCGGTGCTCCCTCGAGCCGCAGACGAGTATTTCCGCCTCGAGCGGCTGCCCCTGCACGGTGCCGCCGTGATCGACCCCGGATTCTCGGTCGTGGTCGTGGTCAGGGGCGTCGCCGACCTCGACGGCCTCGTGCTCACGACGGGAGCGACGGTGCTGGTGCCCGCCGCAACGGGGCGCGTGCAGGTCAGTGGCGATGCTGAACTGCTGATCGCCCGTCCACCGGCCCCCTGAGCGCGGTCGGAGCACGGATCGAGCCGTGATCAGCGGCGGCTAGACTGGACGCATGCCCGAACCGAAAGTCGCCAGCTTTCCGGCGATCCGCGGTGCGCTGAAGTTCTACCAGATCGCGTCGATCATCACCGGAGTCATGCTGCTCCTGCTGGTCGCCGAGATGGTGCTGAAGTACACGCCGATCCACCTCGAGCTCTTCGCCGGAGGATCCGGCGGACCGCTCTGGTTCGCCCCGGTCGTCGAAGGCCCCGAAGGACTCGAGTCGACGGGTGACGGGCTCAACCTGTCGCTGTTCATCCTCGTGGCCCACGGCTGGTTCTACGTCGTGTACCTGTTCGCGTGCTTCCGGATGTGGAGCCTGATGCGCTGGCCGTTCCTGCGCTTCATCCTGCTCGCACTCGGCGGTGTCATCCCGCTGCTGTCCTTCATCATGGAGGCGACCGTCGCTCGCGACGTCAAGTCCTACCTCGCCACCAGGGAGGCTGCAGACGCTGCGACCAGCGCTGCGACCGACCCGAGAACCGCCCCGGAAGGTGTCCGTTGACCGAGCAGTCCGAGACCCAGCAGCGCCCTGCGCTCGTCGTCGACTTCGGCGCGCAGTACGCGCAGCTGATCGCCCGTCGTGTCCGCGAGGCGGGCGTCTACAGCGAGATCGTCCCGCACACCGCCACGGCGGCGGAGATCGCGGCGAAGAACCCGGTGGCCATCATCCTCTCCGGCGGACCGTCGTCGGTGTACGAAGAGGGCGCTCCGCGCCTCGACCCTGCGGTCTTCGAGCTCGGCGTTCCCACGCTCGGCATCTGCTACGGATTCCAGTACATGGCCCAGACCCTCGGCGGCGAGGTCGCGAACACCGGTCTGCGCGAGTACGGCGCGACGGACGCTGTGATCACGGGTGACGGCGGAACCCTGCTGGGTGGTCAGCCCCTCGAGCAGAACGTCTGGATGAGCCACGGCGACCAGGTCGCCACGGCCCCGGAGGGCTTCGACGTGCTCGCCACGACGGATGCGACCAAGGTCGCGGCCTTCGCGAACGAGGAGCGTGGCTTCTACGGTGTGCAGTGGCACCCCGAGGTCAAGCACTCCGACCACGGCCAGCGCGTGATCGAGAACTTCCTGCACAAGGGTGCGGGCCTCGCCTCCGCCTGGAACAGCGGCAACGTGATCGCCGAGCAGATCGAGCGCATCCGCGAGCAGGTCGGCGACGCACGCGTGATCTCGGCTCTCTCCGGTGGCGTCGACTCCGCCGTCTCCACGGCCCTCGTCCACAAGGCGATCGGCGACCAGCTCACCGCGGTCTTCGTCGACCACGGCCTTCTCCGCAAGGGCGAGCGCGAGCAGGTCGAGAAGGACTACGTCGAGTCCACCGGTGTGCGTCTGATCACGGTCGATGCGGCCGACACCTTCCTCGGTCACCTCCAGGGCGTGACCGACCCGGAGGAGAAGCGCAAGATCATCGGCCGCGAGTTCATCCGCGCGTTCGAGAAGGTGCAGCTCGACCTCGTCGCCGAAGCGAAGGCTTCAGGCGGCGCCCCCGTGAAGTTCCTCGTGCAGGGCACGCTGTACCCCGACGTCGTCGAGTCCGGCGGTGGCGCGGGCACCGCGAACATCAAGTCGCACCACAACGTGGGCGGACTGCCCGACGACCTCGACTTCGAGCTGATCGAACCGCTGCGCGCCCTGTTCAAGGACGAGGTCCGCGCGATCGGCCGCGAGCTCGGCATTCCCGAGGCCATCGTCGGACGCCAGCCGTTCCCCGGCCCCGGCCTCGGCATCCGCATCATCGGCGAGGTCACGCAGGACCGTCTCGACATCCTGCGCGAAGCCGACGCGATCGCCCGCGAAGAGCTGACCAAGGCCGGCCTCGACCAGGAGATCTGGCAGTGCCCCGTCGTGCTCCTCGCCGACGTGCGCTCGGTGGGCGTGCAGGGCGACGGCCGCACCTACGGCCACCCGATCGTGCTGCGCCCGGTGTCGAGCGAAGACGCCATGACCGCCGACTGGACGCGTCTGCCGTACGACGTGCTCTCGAAGATCTCCAACCGCATCACCAACGGGGTGCGCGACGTCAACCGCGTCGTGCTCGACGTCACGTCGAAGCCGCCGGGAACGATCGAGTGGGAGTAGGGAGCGCGATGCTCCCCGATGCGGCGCCGGTTCTCCCCGACGCCGAGTACCTCGTCCTGTCGAGCCGTCTGATCCCGGGGCTCGACGGCGGGTACACGATCGCGACGCTTGCGCGTACCCGGCAGCTCGCCGGTGCCGGTGTCGCCGAGGGTGCCGGTCCGCAACTGCTGACGTTCGACCCGGGAACGCTCGAGGCTCATGCCGAGCACCGGGAGACCTTCCGGCAGCGCGGCGCGCTCACCGACACCTCGCGGATGCGCAACCTGTTCGACGAGGCACGGGACGACGGCGGCGGCGCGGCCGAGTGGCTGCGCGCCGCGGCGGACCCGACGCTCACTGCGCGAGGTGGCGTCGAGTACCGCACGATCGCCGACACGGCAGGGCGCCCGTTCGTCGCTCTTCCTGTCATCTCCGGCGACCCCGACTGGCACCTGAGCCGTGAAGCCGTGCAGGTCTACGACGCCGACGGCGCTGTGGTCGGGGGAGTCGCCGGGTTCGGCGGGCTCTACCTGGCGTGGTTGGAGCACATCGCGGCCGGCCTGGGCGAGCGGCCGATCGTCGTGATCTGCGAGTCGCGCCAGCTCGGAGAGCTCATCGCCTCGTGGGCGGATCCGCGCGTGCGCATCGTCCACACCATCCACACGATCCATCTGGAAGCGCCGTACACGGCAGACGCCCCGATGAACACCCTCTGGACGCGCTGGTTGGGCCTCGCCGATCGTTTCGACGGGGTGATCTGGCCGACAGCGACCCAGCGCGACGACGTGGTGGCTCGCTTCGGCGCGAGCGCGCACCACGCGGTCGTCCCGAATCCGATCCCCGCCGTCACGCGGCGTGATGACCTGCGCGAGGACGGCCTCGTCGTCGTGCTCGGTCGCCTGGCACCGGGCAAGCGGGTGGATCACGCGATCCGTGCCTTCCTGGCCGCCGACGTGCCGGGGGCCCGGATGGAGATCTGGGGCGGCGGTCCCGAGCAGGAACGCCTTGCCGCGTTGATCGAGGAGCTCGGAGCGAGCGACCGGGTTGTGCTCTCCGGATACACCGACGACCCCGGTCGTGTGCTCGATCGTGCCGCGCTGGTGGTGACGGCGACGGCCTTCGAAGGGCAGCCGCTGTCGATCGTCGAGGCACTGCTGCACGGGGCGCCCGTCGTGTCCTACGACGCGCGCTACGGCATCCGTGACGTGCTGCAGCAGGGTGGTGGCGTGCTGGTGCCCGGCGGCGACGTCGACGCGCTGGGCGCGGCCGTGCGGCGCGTGCTCACGGATGACGCGCTGCGCACCCGGTTGGGCGAGGAAGGTCCAGCGGTCGCGGCCGCTTGGAGCCCCGAGCGCTCGCTCGCCGCCCTCACCGATGTGATCGCCGACGTCGTGCAGCGCCCCTCGCGTCGCGCCTGATCGGTTCCTGCTGGTCCACGGCGGTCGCGTTGATGGTCGCTCCTGGAGGAGCGACGCGCATGCTCTGCGACCGGAGGACCGCTCAGAGGTGCTTCAGCGCCTCGCGGCGAGACAGCGGCGAGAGGTCGCGGGCGTCGACGAAGGCGCGCACCCAGTCGGGGTCGATCCGCGCCATCTCGCGCAGAGCCCAGCCGATCGCCTTGCGGATGAAGAACTCGCGGTCGGCGGCGTTCGCGTCGATCACGGTGGTGAGCAGGTCACGGTCGGTCTCGCCGCGGCGTCCGAGCTGCGCGATGATGCTGGCGCGGCGGATCCACATGTCCACATCACCGGACCAGTCCCGCAGCAGCGGAGTCATCTCGCCGGGGTGGGCAGCCAGCGTCTCCGCGAGTCGGTGCGCGATCTCGTCGACGTGATCCCACCAGGCACCGGTGCGGATCATCTCCTCGTGCACCGGGAGCATGTCGAGCCGCGCACGCAGCGGACGCAGCGCGGTCAGCGTGGTCGCGGCGTAGCGCTCCTCGCGATGGGTGGCGTCGCGCCAGAGGAGCAGGGCGGCGCCCCGCAGCAGCTCTGGATCGGTCAGCCCCTTGGCCTGCGCGGAGACCAGCCGGCGCACGAGCGGCATCCGCACCCCGTAGAACGGCATCGACGACTTCATGTACGACTGCTGCGCGGGCGCGAGTGCCGGATCTGCGGCGTCGAGAAGGGCGAGGCGTATCCGTGTCGCGAGCTCTGCAGAAGGCACGAGGGCGAGTCTAGGAGGACGAGGAGAAGAATCTTCAGAAAAAGTTCTGAGGGATGTCGATCCCGGTCGTTTCCGTTCGACGTCTTTAGTGAGAGGGTCGACAGACGGCCCACCGACCAAGGAGAAACCTCATGAAGTACATGCTGATCATGCGCTCGACCGACGAAGCCGTCGCCGCATACAAGGAGCTCCCGTTCGAGCAGGTCATCGAGGCCATGGGCAGGTACAACGAGTCCATGATCAAAGCCGGTGTCCTCGCCGCTGGTGAAGGTCTGACCGACGCTGCCGAGGGCTTCGTCGTCGACTTCAGCGCCGAGACGCCCCTGATCACGGATGGCCCCTACGGCGAGACCAAGGAGCTGTTCAACGGCTTCTGGATCCTCGAGGTCTCGAGCCGCGAGGAGGCCGCGGAGTGGGCGAGTCGTGCGCCGCTCGGACCTGGATCGTTCCTCGAGGTGCGTCGCGTGACCGACATGTCGGATTTCCCGGCGGACAACGAGTGGATCGAGAAGGAAGCGGGCTGGCGCGAAGAAGAGGCGCGTCGCGCCCAGCAGTGAGATGAGCGACACCTCTGCCGACAGCGCGACGGCGCGCTCCGCACCCGGGTCAGGGTCGACGGAGCGCGCCGTCGCCGCGGTCTGGCGCATCGAATCCGCCCGCATCGTCGGAACACTCACGAGGCTCGTCGGCGACTTCGGGCTCGCCGAGGATCTCGCGCAGGAGGCGCTGCTCGACGCTCTCCGGCAGTGGCCGCTCGAGGGAGCGCCCCGCAATCCTGCCGCCTGGCTGACGGCGGTCGCGAAACGCAAGGCGATCGACGGATGGCGCCGCCAGGAACGGCTTGACGACCGCATGGCCGCGCTCGCCCACGATCTGGAGCGCGAACAGGCGGAGGCGCCGGACGCGCCCTGGGACCCGGATGCGGTCGATGACGACGTTCTGCGGCTGATCTTCATCTCGTGCCACCCCGTGCTGTCGCGCGAGGCGCAGGTGGCGCTCACGCTGCGCGTGGTGGCCGGTCTGTCGAGCGAGCAGATCGCACGGGCGTTCCTGGTGCCGACGGCCACTGTGCAGCAGCGGATCGTGCGGGCGAAGAAGACACTCGCCGCAGCACACGTGCCGTTCGAGATGCCGCCCCGCGAGGAGCAGCCTGCCCGGCTCGGAGCGATCCTCGGCGTGCTGTACCTGATCTTCAACGAAGGCCATTCCGCGAGCAGTGGCTCCGATTGGATGCGCCCCGAGCTGAGTGACGAGGCCATCCGCCTGGCGCGGGTGCTCGCCGCGCTGATGCCGCGGGAGCGGGACGTGCACAGCCTCGTCGCGCTCATGGAGCTGACGGCCGCGCGTTTCCCCGCACGTGTCGACGCGCACGGCGACCCGGTGCTGCTCGCAGACCAGGACCGCCGACGCTGGGACCGGGGGAGGATCGCCCGCGGTCGTGCCGCACTCGCCACAGCGGATGCGTTCGGATCGGGACGGGGCCCCTACGGTCTGCAAGCTGCGATCGCCGAATGCCACGCCGTCGCCGCCTCGGTCGAGGAGACCGACTGGGATCGCATCGTGCTGCTGTACGAGGCGCTCGGCCGCATCGCGCCGTCGCCCGTCGTCGAGCTCAACCGCGCAGCGGCCGTGGCCATGGCGACCGGCCCGGCATCCGCACTGCGGATCATCGACCAGCTCGCAGCCTCCGGTGTCCTTTCCGGGTATCACCTGCTCCCGGCCACCAGGGCTGAACTGCTGCTGAGTCTCGGGCGGGATCAGGAGGCCCGGGGCGAATTCGCCGTTGCTGCGGCTCTCGCCGGCAACGATCGTGAGCGGGCGCTGCTCGAGGCCAAGGCCGCAGGGCGCTGACGCCGCGCGCACGAAGAACCGCCCCGGTCGTCAGCGATGCCGACGACCGGGGCGGTTCCTGTCACCGCTGTGCGATCAGTCGCGAACCTTCTGACCGCGGCCGGCGATCAGGCCGTAGATCAGCAGCACGATGATCGAGCCGCCGATGGCGAGGAGCCAGGTGCCCAGGTCCCAGAACTCCGTGAGGGGCCGGTTCAGGATCAGGCTGCCGAGCCATCCGCCGAGGAAGGCGCCGACGACGCCGAGCAGCAGGGTGATGAACCATCCGCCGCCCTGCTTGCCGGGCAGGATCAGCTTCGCGATGGCTCCGGCGATGAGGCCGAGAAGAAGAAATCCGAGAAAGCTCATGGTCAGCTCCTATGTTTCGTGAGCCCCGGGGTGCCAGGGCTCGTGCAGCTCACTCTGGCGGGACATCGAGCGCTGAGCCATCCCCTTGCGCTGCACCGTCCGGATATGCGAAGAGGCCCGCCTCCTTGCGGAGACGGGCCTCTTCGATGTGTCGAAGTCAGTTGCTTCGGGCGATCGCGATGATCCGCAGGATCTCGATGTAGAGCCAGACCACCGTGACCATGATGCCGAAGGCACCGAGCCAGCCGTACTGGCGCGGAGCGCCGTTGCGGACGCCCTGCTGGATCTGGTCGAAGTCGAGCACCAGCGAGTACGCGGCCATGATCACGACGAGGACGCCGATGATCAGACCCAGCGGGATGCCGAGGAACGGCTTGGCGCTGAGGAGTCCGAAGGCGTTGTCGTTGATGCCGGTCCACATGAGCACGACGTTCAGGAGCGAGAAGACGAGGTAGCCCATCATCGCGATCATGAAGATCTTGGTGGCCTTCTTCGACGCGCGGATCTTGCCGCTCGCGAAGAGGGCCAGGGTCACACCGACGACCGAGACGGTCGCGAGCGTGGCCTGGACGACGATGCCCGGGTACAGGACCTCGAAGAACGCCGAGATTCCACCGATGAAGAGACCCTCGAACGCGGCGTAGGCGAAGATCAGCGCCGGACGCACCTTCTTGCGCGAGGTGAAGGTGATGACCATCGCGAGGACGAAGCCGGCGAGCGCGCCCACGATCCACGGCAGCATGTTCGGCTGGAAGTCGCTGTACGGGTTGTACGCGGGAGCGGCGACGCCGCCGAGCGTCCAGACCCAGCCGACCGCGGCGGTGACCAGGAGGATGGCGAACAGGCCGGCGGTCTTCCACACCGTGTCCTCGACCGACATGCGGTCGGTCTCGATGGCGCCTGCCGGAGGAGCGGCGTACATGCCCTCGAGCTGCGCGTTGGTCGCCGCGTCGATTCCGGCGTGCTGGAAGGAGGCGTTCTGTGCACCCTGAGCAGCCTGCGGTCCGCCCGGGTAGGTCGCGACGTTGCGCGGATCCTGCTGCTTGAACGCAGGGTTGTTGAATGCGAAGTTGCTCATTGGTGGGCCTCACTCCAAAAGGGTGTCGTAGGTCGCTTCCTTCTAAGATACCCGGGAGGTGCCACAGGTGGGGTGTTCTACGCTGAGAGCGTGCCCAGGAAATCTCCTCTCGTCATCGGGCACCGCGGTGCGCCCGGCTACCGCCCGGAACACAGTCGCTCCTCCTATGAGCTCGCGCTCGCGATGGGCGTCGATGCCGTGGAACCCGATGTGGTCGCCACCAAGGACGGCGTGCTGGTGGTGCGTCATGAGAACGAGATCTCCGGCACCACGGATGTCGCCGATCACCCGGAGTTCGCGGACCGGAAGACCACGAAGCGCGTCGACGGTCAGGCGTTGACGGGCTGGTTCACCGAGGACTTCACGTGGGCCGAGCTGTCGACGCTGCGCGGGCGCGAGAGGCTGCCGGAGGTGCGGCTCTCGAGCGCGAGCTTCGACGGTTCGCAGGCCATCCTGCGACTGGTGGACGTGCTGGACATCGTGCGCGAAGGCTCTGTGGAGCATGGACGTGAGATCGGCGTCGTCCTGGAGGTCAAGCACGCGACGTACTTCGCGAGCATCGGCATCGAGCTTGCTCCGTTGATCGAGCGAGACCTGCGCGCAGCCGGATGGGCCGACGGCGAGCTCCCGCTGATCATCGAGTGCTTCGAATCGACCGTGCTCGGGCAGCTCCGAGAGCGCGGCATCCCCGCCTCCTACATCTACCTGATCGAGGCAGCGGGTCGGCCCTACGACCTCCTGGTCGCACAGGGCATGCACGCGACGACCTACAAGGCCACGGTGACGCCTCGGGGGCTGGACGACCTTGTCGGTCGCGTCGACGGCATCAGCGTCAACAAGAAGATGCTGCTCGCGCGCGGCAACACGATCGTCCCGGATGCGCATGCCAGAGGCCTCAAGGTCTTCACCTGGACCTGCCGCCCTGAGAACGGATTCCTGTCACCGGAGTTTCGCGGACCGGGAGGACGCGCGGCCTATGGCGACTACGAGGCCGAGTGGGGCGTGATCGCCCGCACCGGAGTCGACGGCGTCTTCGTCGACCATCCGGATCTCGGAGTGGGATTCTTCCGCAGCTGAGGCGGCGTCAGAGCGGACACCCGGTCCGGACGCGAAGGCAGCCGGATCACAGGGTGCGGTCGAATGCACCCTTGCGTGTGGAGACGATCTCCTTGCCGAGCGGCATGAGAGAGACCGGCACCATCTTGAAGTCGGCGATGCCCATCGGGATGCCGATGATCGTGATGCAGAGTGCGAGACCCGAGACGATGTGGCCGATCGCGAGCCACCAGCCGGCCAGGATCACCCAGAGCACATTGCCGAGGAAGGATCCGACGCCGGCGGTGGGCCTGCTCACGACCTCTCGTCCGAATGGCCAGATCGCGTAGCGCGCGATGCGGAACGAGGCGATCGCCCACGGGATCGTGATGATCGGGATGCACAGCAGAACACCGGCCAGCACGTACCCGAGGAACAGGGCCCAGCCGGCCAGGATGACCCAGATGATGTTGAGGATCGTGCGCATCCTCTGATCATGTCACCTGCGATCAGGCGCTCCTGAGCATCCGCCCCGAGCTCCCAGGGTGTGCGGGGTCCGGATGCCAGACTGACCGGATGAGTGGAATCGTCGTCGACGCCGTCAGCAGATCATTCGGATCGGTCCACGCCGTGCGCGGCGCGACCCTCCGTGCCGAGGAAGGGCGGGTGACCGGACTGGTCGGCCCCAACGGCGCCGGCAAGACCACGCTGCTGCTGATGCTCGCGTCGCTGCTCGCTCCCGACTCCGGCAGCATCCGGATCGGGGGAGTGGATCCGGCAGCCGACCCGCTGGCCGCTCGACGTCTGCTGGGATGGATGCCCGATGCGCTGGGAGCGTGGCCCTCGCTCACCGCGCGGGAGACGATCGTCACGACGGCCCGGCTCTACGGCATCTCCCGGTCCGATGCGGCCCCCCGTGCTGAACAGCTCCTGGACCTCGTCGGCCTCGGTGAGCTCGCCGACTCTCCAGCGAAGGTGCTCTCCCGCGGGCAGAAGCAGAAGCTCGGACTCGCGCGCGCACTGGTGCACGATCCGCAGGTGCTGTTGCTCGACGAACCGGCGTCGGGTCTGGACCCCGAGGCCCGCGTGCAGCTGCGCGTGCTGCTGCGCCGCTTCGCCGCTGAAGGCCGCACGGTGCTGATCTCCAGCCACGTGCTCTCCGAACTCGAAGAGGTCGTCGACGATGCGGTGTTCCTCGTCGCGGGTGCCGTGGTGGACGCCGCACCCGCACAGGCGAGCGCGCGGGCATGGCGGATCAGGCTCTCCGGTGCATCGACCGAACGGCTGAAGGCGGACTCCTGGCAGGTCGCATCGACGCTCGGGGTGGCACCGGAGTCGCTCGGTGCCGACCGAGGCGCGGTGCTGCTCGGCCTTCCGAGCGAAGAGGCCGCCGCCGACGCGCTGCGGCGTTTGGTGGAGGCGGGACTCCCGGTGTCGGAGTTCGCCCCGGCCCAGAGCGCACTGGAGCACACGTTCCTCGCTCTCCGTGAGCAGGAGGCGCATCCCGCCCCGGCTTCACCGCCCCCACCCGCCCCGCCCGCACACCCCACCCCGACGGAGGACGGCGCATGAGCATCTCGCACATCACCACCATCGCCCGGCTCGAGCTGACGCAACGGCTGCGCAGCGTGGGCTGGTACGTGCTGCTCGGCGTGTACGCGGCTGTGCTGCTCGGAGTCACCGTGCTCGCCTATGCGGTGTACTCCTGGGACGACGCCGACGGCGCCGGGGTCTTCTCGATCGTCGTCAACATGGTGCTGCTGCTGGTCGTGCTGGTCTCTCCGACTCTGAGCGGCAACACGATCAACGGCGACCGCGACGCGGCCACGCTCGCCGCCATCCAGGTGACGGCGGCGTCCACGGGCGACATCATGATCGGCAAGCTCCTCGCCGCGGTGGCCACGGGCGGCGCGTTCCTGATCGTGGCCATCCCGTTCCTCGCCGGGTCGCTCGTCGGGAGCGACGCCGACGTGAGCGTGCTGTTGGTGTCGCTGCTCGTGCTGATCGTCGAGATCATCATCGTCGCCGCCATCGGGGTGGGGCTGAGCGGTCTGATCGCGCGGCCGCTGTTCTCGGTCGCCACCACCTACCTGGTCGTGTCGGGTCTCGTGCTCGGCACCCTGATCGCCTTCGTCCTCGGAGGGCTCGCGGTGCGCAGCGAGGCGACGACCTACTCTCGGCCATGGGACTCGGCGGGCAACGTCGACTGCGAGCGATGGGACAGCTACACGTATGAGGTGCCGCGGTTCGACCTCGTGTGGTGGACCCTCGCCGCGAACCCCTTCGTGGTGCTCGCCGACGCGACGCCGACCGAGTTCTCGAAGGGCGGGAACCCGGTCGACCTGTTCGGCCAGATCAAGCTGGGTGTGCGCACGGTGCAGCTCTCGCCGCTCGAGCAGCGCTGGGACGAGTGCGCGCAGGAGAACACCTCACAGACCGGGCGGGAGATCATCGATTCGACCGTTCCGAGCTGGTTCGTCGGTCTCGGGGTGCAGGTCGTGATCGCCGGTTCGCTGTTCGCCGGGGCCTGGGTGCGCACGCGGACTCCCGCGCGCCGGCTTCCCCCGGGGACACGCATAGCCTGACGGTCGGACGGTAGAGCGGCGAACAGCAACCGCGCGTTCACGCGGCGTACATCTGCGGGTCGCGCGGCGGCCATGCGACATCGGTGGGGTGGTCGGGTACCCGTTCGCGCACCCGACACAGGAGTCCCATGTCCCGCCTGCTTCGCGGGGTCGCAGTCTCGGTGGTCGGCGCTCTCAGCGCTGCCGCCCTGCTCGCCGCCCCCGCCGCCGCCATCGGCGCCACGTCCGACACCACCGCCATCGCGAGCCAGGAGGCGGAAGCGGCACCCGGCCTGGTGCTGAACGAGATCGTCTACGACGCGGCCCAGACAGGGCTCGCCGATCAGGTTGAGATCTACAACGCCGGCGACACGGCCATCTCCCTCGACGGCTGGAAGATCTCGGATGAGAAGCGCGACGCCTTCGGGCAGGCGCCGGCCGGGGCCACCCTGGCGCCGGGAGAGTTCCTGGTGCTCGTGAAGGACGTCGACTTCCCGTTCGGGCTCGGCAAGGGTGATGAGGTCGTGCTGTACGACCCGAGCGGCGCCGAGGTCGATGCCTACGCCTACGCCAACACGGCGCCGATCTCGGTCTGGGCGCGCTGCCCTGATGGTACGGGGGAGTGGGCGCACGCGACCGCGGCGACGCCCGGTGCCGCGAACGACTGCTCCGTCGCCCCGGTCGACGGTTCGATCGTGATCAACGAGGTGGACTCGCAGCCTGCGGACTGGGTGGAGTTCCACAACCCCGGCACGGCGGCGCTCGACATCTCGGGCTACGAGATCCGTGACAACTCCGACGACCACCGCTGGCAGTTCCTGCCGGGAACGACGATCGGCGCCGGCGCCTATCTGGTGGTCGAGGAGGGCACCACCGGCCTGGTGTCCGGTACCGAGACCGCGTTCCGCGATCCGATCGGCATCGGCAGCGCCGACCGCATCCGCCTCTTCGATGCGGCCGGGACACTGATCGACGACACCCTGCCCTGGAGCGGTCACGCCGCGATCGATGGCGACGCCGCGGCGGCCACGCTCGCCCGCTGCCCTGACGGCGTGGGCGCATTCCTGCTCGCGCACCCGACGCCCGGAGCCACGAACTCCTGCGTCATGCCGGATGTGGTGATCAACGAGATCGAGTCCAACGGCGACACCACCGACTGGGTCGAGGTGCGCAACACCGGCAGCACCGCGGTCGACCTGTCCGGGTGGACCGTGATGGACAACGACCCGAACGGCCATGCCGGCCAGGTCACGCCGCTCCCGGCGGGCACGATGCTCGAGCCCGGTGCCTACTTCGTCTTCGACCAGCCCGCGAACTTCGTCTTCGGGCTCGGCAACGGCGACACGGTCACGCTCCGCGATGCCACCGGCAACACGGTGGACGAGCACGTCTACACCGCGCACGCCGCAGGTGTGCTGGCCCGCTGCGCCGATGGAACCGGCGATCTCGTCGACATCGCGGTGTCGACCAAGGGCCTGCGCAACGCGTGCGGCAACCCGGTGCGCATCAACGAGGTCGAGTCCGATGGCGGATCGCCGGATGACTGGATCGAGCTGGTCAATCCGACGGACACCGCGCTCGACGTCGCCGGCGTGGTCGTGAAGGACGACGACGATGCGCACACCTACGCGATCCCGGCCGACACCACGATCGCCGCGGGCGGCTACCTGGTGATCGAACGCGAAGCCCTCGGATTCGGGCTCGGCGGCGGCGACGCCGTGCGCCTGTTCGACGGCGACCTGCTCATCGACAGCACGACCTGGGGCGAGGGGCATGCCGCCACCACCTGGGGACGCTGCCCCGACACCACCGGCGCGTTCGGCGTGACGGAGAAGTCGACCAAGGGCGCCACGAACGTGTGCGCGGGCGAGATCGCGGTGACGCCGTGGCCGGGTTCCGCAGAGGTGCAGGTGCTCGACGACGTGCCGACCTTCCTGGAGGACTCCTCGGGCCTCGACGTGCAGGAGACCGCCGACGGTGCGTTCCTGTGGGCAGTGGACAACGGTGAAGGACGGATCTGGAAGCTCGAGGCGCACGCCGACGGCTCGGTGCAGAAGGTCGACGGTTGGACCGACGGCAAGCGCGTGCGGTTCCAGAAGGATGCGGCGAGCCCCGGTGCTGCCGGCCCCGACACCGAGGGAATCACGGTGGACGGCGACGGCTTCGTCTACGTCGCCTCGGAGCGCGACAACAGCGCGAAGGGCGTCAACCAGAACGTCCTGCTGAAGGTCGATCCCGATGCGGCAGCCGGTGACCTGGTGGCGCAGCAGGAGTGGGACCTCACGGCTCTGCTCCCCGCGGTCGGCGCGAACCTCGGCATGGAGGCCGTGCAGTGGGTGCCGGATGCGGCGCTCGCCGGAAAGCTGTTCGACGACAACACCGCTGCGGCCTATGACCCCGCGGACTACGCGGGACACGGCGCCGGACTCTTCTTCGTCGCCGTCGAGGACAACGGGCACGTCTACGCCTTCGCGCTCGCCGCGGACGGAAGCGCGACCCTCGTCTCCGAGATCGCTCCCGGCCTGACCGGTGTCATGGCGCTGGACTACGACAGCGTCCGTGACGTGCTGTGGGCGGTGTGCGATGACGGATGCCAGGGACGCTCGGCCGAGATCACGCTGAACGGCACCGCGAAGCCGGGCCTCGCGCACCACGCGCGGCCGGCCGGGATGCCCGACATCAACAACGAGGGGTTCGCGACGGCTCCGGCCTCGCTGTCGGTCGATGGTGAGCGACCGGTCTGGTGGTTCGCAGACGGCTTCGCCTCGCAGTCGCTGCGCACCGGCACCCTGCCGGGCGTCGACGACGAGACACCGGGGACGAAGCCGCCGCTCCCGGGCTCCGCGCTGAACGACGACAACCGCAACGGCGTCACGATCAACCCCTCAGCGGCCGCGGCAGGACAGCGCGTCGTGGTGACGGTCGGCGGCGCGCAGGCCGGTGCCCAGGTCGCCGTCTGGATGTATTCAGACCCGCAGCGTCTGACCTCCGGAGCGCTGGATTCGTCCGGACGCATCGCGGTCACGGTTCCCGCGGACACGGTGGCAGGTGCGCACCGGATCGCGGTGTACGCTGCCGACGGCGATCTGATCGGCTGGGGCGACCTGCGGGTCACCGCCGCATCGGGCGGGGCCACGGAAGGCGGCCTGGCGAACACCGGCGGCGAGCTCCCGGTGGCGGCAGCGGCACTCGCCCTGCTGTTCCTGCTCGCAGGCGGTGTCATCGCGACGCGGCGTCGGCGCACGGTCTGACGACCGAAGGGGTGGCGGGGACGCCTCCGTCACCCCTTCGGCGTCTCCGGCCGCGTGCCGCCGTGTCGGTGCCGCGGCCTAGACTCATAAGGCCATGACCGAAGCTCCTCTCATCGTTTCCGGAACCGCCGGCCCGCAGGGTCAGGACGACCTCCTCGCCGGCCTCAACCCGCAGCAGCTCGAAGCGGTGACCTACCGCGGCCCCGCGCTGCTCATCGTCGCGGGTGCCGGTTCCGGGAAGACCAGCGTGCTCACGCGGCGCATCGCGTCACTGCTGCGCAGTCGTGAGGCGTGGCCGAGCCAGATCCTCGCGATCACCTTCACCAACAAGGCGGCCGGGGAGATGCGCGAGCGCGTCGCGGGGCTGGTCGGCGACGTGGCCCGCGGCATGTGGATCTCGACCTTCCACTCGGCGTGCGTGCGCATCCTTCGCCGTGAAGCCGAGCAGTTCGGATTCACCAAGACCTTCACGATCTACGACTCGGGCGACTCCCGCGCTCTCATCAAGCGCCTGGTCAAGGAGCACGAGGCCGACGCCTACGGGTTGACTCCGGCATCCGTGCAGTCGCGCATCTCCAAGCTCAAGAACGAGCTGTCAGACGCCGAGTCCTACGCGCGCGACGCGAACATGTCCGACCCGGCGGAGCGCATCTTCGTCGAACTGTTCGCGGACTACCAGCGCCAGCTCCGCAAGGCCAACGCCTTCGACTTCGACGACCTCATCGGCCAGACGGTGTATCTGTTCCGTGCCTTCCCGCAGGTCGCCGACACCTACCGTCGACGCTTCCGGCACATCCTGGTGGACGAGTACCAGGACACCAACCACGCGCAGTACGCGTTGATCCACGAGCTCACCCGACCGGTCTCCGCGTCAGCGGCGCCCGACCCGTATGCCTCGAACGGCATGATGATCTTCGAGCCGGAGCCCGCAGCGAGCCAGGATGCTCCGGAGGGTGGCGCATCGCTCACGGTCGTCGGCGACTCCGACCAGTCGATCTACGCGTTCCGCGGTGCCGACATCCGCAACATCAGCGAGTTCGAGCGGGACTTTCCCGGTGCGCAGGTGGTGCTGCTCGAACAGAACTACCGCTCGACCCAGAACATCCTGTCGGCCGCCAACGCGGTCATCGGCAACAACTTCGATCGCAAGGACAAGAAGCTCTGGAGCGACAAGGGTGACGGTGACGCGATCATCGGCTTCACCGGGTACTCGCAGCACGACGAGGCCCAGTTCGTCGCCGACGAGGTCGAGTCGCTGCACCGTGCCGGCATGCCCTACTCCGAGATGGCGGTCTTCTACCGCACGAACTCGCAGTCGCGCGCGCTGGAGGAGATCTTCATCCGTTCGGCCGTTCCGTACAAGGTCATGGGTGGCACCAAGTTCTACGATCGCGCCGAGATCAAGGACGCGCTCGCCTATCTGGTGGCGGTCGCGAACCCGGCCGACGACATGTCGGTCCGCCGCATCCTGAACAAGCCGCGCCGTGGCATCGGCGACGTCACCGAGACGGCGATCGCCCGGTTCGCCGAAGAGCACGACATGAGCTTCCGCGATGCGCTGGCGCACCCGACGCAGCTCGGTTTCGGACCGAAGATCCAGGCCGCAATCGCCCAGCTCGATGCCGTGCTCGCCGAAGCCACCGCGATCATGCTCCCCGCCTCGGGAGAGCTCCCGCCGCCCACGACGGTGGCCGAGGGGCTCAGCCTGCTGCTCTCGAAGAGCGGCTACCTCGACGCGCTGCGGGCCAGTCGCGACCCGCAGGATGAGGCGCGTGTCGAGAACCTCGACGAGTTCGTCGCCGTCACCCGCGACTTCGCCCGCAACAATCCCGAGGGCACCATCGTCGACTTCCTGACCGAGGTCGCGCTGGTCTCCGACGCCGACGATCTCGAAGACGAGTCCGGCACGGTGTCGCTCATGACCATGCACACCGCCAAGGGCCTCGAGTACGACGCCGTCTTCGTGACCGGAGTCGAGGAGGACCTCATCCCGCACCGCATCTCCGCGGGGGAGCCGGGTGGCCCCCAGGAGGAGCGTCGGCTGTTCTACGTCGGCATCACCCGTGCGCGTAAGCGCCTGCACCTCTCGCTCGCGATGACCCGTGCGCAGTTCGGTGAGGTGACGGTCGCGATGCCCAGCCGCTTCCTGCAGGAGATCCCGGCCGCGCTGATCGACTGGCGTCAGTCTCCGGGCGATGTGAACTCGCGCGGCGGCATGCAGTCCCGCGCCCTCAACGCGCGTCGCTCCGGAGGGTTCGGTTCCTCCGGCTCCGGCTCCGGCTCCGGCGACCGTTTCGGGGTCAAGGCGCTCCCGGGCAGAGACTCACTCAAGCCGCTGTCGACCGCGATGGATCGGTTCCCGAACCGCGTCACCGCCAAGGTGCGCGACAACGGCGATCTGGAGCTCACCGCTGGCGACCGCATCAGGCACACCGACTTCGGCGAGGGGCGTGTCGACGCCGTGACCGGAGAGGGCGCCAAGCGCATCGCGCATGTGCGGTTCGACACATCCGGTCAGAAGAAGCTGCTGATCAAGGTCGCGCCGATCGAGAAGATCTAGTCCGCATCGCGGGTCGCTCGTGGCGGGTTAGGCTGACAGATATGGCCCTGTTCTCTCGCCGCAAGAAGACCGGTGACGATGTCGTCGCCCCCGCATCCGACGTCTCCGAGACCGAGGGCGCTGCCCCGGTCGATGCGGAGGTGACCGCCCCGGCTGCAGAGCCCGAGGTCGCAGCCCCCAGCATCGGTATCTCGGTGCAGGCGTTCCGCGGTGTCGGAGAAGCGGCCGGACCCGCGGTGTCATTGCCCGACCAGAACGAGCAGCCGGGTTCTCCGGCCGACGCCGCGCCCCGTGCACCCCAGACGACGGCGACCGCGAACCCGCCGAGGCCCGCCGAGCCTGTCGAGCGCCGACTGCCCCTCGCGGCGGCACTGCCGCCCGAGCAGACCGAGACCGTCGCGGGCATGAAGGACAACGTGCTGCTGCGCGAGGCCCTGAAGGAGATCGAAGCAGGCGCGACCAACGAGCAGTTGCTCGGCGTCATGCGCCAGGCGCTGCAGGGGCACCTCTACATCCGCGTGAACGGCGACGCCCGCGCGCAGATCGCCGAGGGCAAGCCGCTGGCCGTCGCCGTCGTGCGCGATGAAGAGCGTCAGTTCATGCTCGCGTTCAGCTCCGCCGCCGCCGTGCGGGACTCCGTGCAGCTCGAACAGGACCCCGCTGCGACCTCCGCCGTCGCCCAGCCGGTCACCTCGGTGCTGCAGCAGGTCGTCGCCGGCGACTTCGCCGGCCTCATCGTCGACAACGCCTCGGCACCGCATCGCGTCGTCTTCCCCACTGAGCTGCTGCAGAAGACCCTCGAGCAGGCCGATGTCGATATGAAGGTCAAGACGATCCTCGCGACTCCGCGGGCCCAGGACTCGGCGACCAAGGTCGGGGAGGCGCTGGCGACCACGCGAATGTGGGTGGCCGTGAACGACGGCACCGGCAGCGGACAGGTCGGCATCGCCGAGGCGCAGACCACCGACGGCAAGCGGTTCCTGCAGCTCTTCACGCACCCGCTCGAGGTGATCGCCCTCGGCCGCGGTGACCGGCCGCTGCCCTTCACTCCGGATCAGCTTGCGAAGGTGCTCTCCAGCCACACCGAGATGGCCGGCGTCATCATCGACTCGGCCGGACCGTCGATGATCGTCGAGCGTGACGCACTCGCTCCGGTGCTCGTGCTCGCGGTGGACCTCGGCGACTGACCTCGCCCGACTACCGTCTCCTCCGGGGGTTCCGCCGCGCACGCCCGCGTCCTAGTGTCGGAGCATGGCCTCCGAACGCGTGACCGTTACCGTCGCCGACACCGACGGGGAGCGCGACGTCGTGCTCTCCAGTCCGAACCGGGTCGTCTGGCCCGACCTCGGCATCACCAAGGCGGAGCTCGCGGAGTACGTGCAGCGAGTCTCGGTGCCTTTCCTCGCGGCGAACGGTGGGCGGCCGGTCTCGCTCGAGCGGTTCCGTGACGGGATCGGCAGTGACGGGTTCTTCTCGAAGAACCCCCCGAAGGGCACTCCTGACTACGTCGACGCCGTCACGGTGACGTACAACAGCGGGAGACAGCATCCGCAGATCGTGCTCAACCGCGCGAGCGCGATCGTCTGGGCGGTGCAGATGAACACGATCGTGTTCCACCCGTGGGCGTCGCTCGCGTCGGATGCCGACAATCCCATCGAGCTGCGGATCGACCTGGACCCGCAACCAGGCACGGACTTCGGCGACGCCGTGCGCGCCGCCCACGTGCTGCGCGAGGTGCTGCAGGAAGCGGGCCTGGAGGCATTCGCGAAGACCAGCGGCAACCGCGGACTGCACGTCTTCGCGCCCATCGAACCGACTCACGAGTTCCTCGACGTGCGTCACGCGGTGATCGCTGCGGGACGCGAGCTGGAGCGGCGGATGCCCGAGCGGGTGACGATGAACTGGTGGAAGGAGGAGCGCGGAGAGCGGATCTTCGTCGACTTCAACCAGGCCAACCGCGACCGCACCATGGCCGGCGCCTACAGCCCGCGTGCCCTCTCCGCGGCGACCGTGTCGACCCCCGTGCACTGGGGGGAGCTGGATGGCCTCGATCCGACGCGGTTCACGGTGCGTAGCATCCCGGCGCGACTCGACGACGTGGGCGACCCCTGGGCGTCGATGCAGGACGCTCCTGGACGCATCGACACTCTGCTGGAGTGGTGGGCACGCGACGTCGAGAACGGGCTGGGGGAGCTGTCGTTCCCTCCGGAGTTCCCCAAGATGCCGGGCGAGCCGCCCCGCGTGCAGCCGAGCAAGAAGGTCGCGGCGAACTGGGACGACGACGGTAGTCCCGCCGAGAAGAGCTGACCGCGCTCAGGCCAGCACGTCGGCGAGGTCGTAGCCGGCGACCGTGTCGAGCTGATCGTAGGTGCACGACCGCGCCTCGCGATCGGGCCGCCACCGCTCGAACTGCACGGTGTGCCGGAAGCGGGCGCCCTCGAGCTGGTCGTAGCGCACCTCGAGCACCCGCTCGGGGCGCAGCCGCACGAATGACACATCCTTCGCGCCGCTGAAGCGCGAACGCTCGCCCTCCCCGGTGACTGCATCGCCCGCCTCGTCGCGCTCCACGAACGGCGCCAATTCCGTCACGAGCTCCTGACGGCGCACGTCGCTCCATGCCGCCACTCCGCCGACCTGGCGCAGAGTGCCGTCGTCGCCGTAGAGCCCGACCAGCAGCGAACCCACACCGGAACCCGACTTGTGGATGCGATACCCGAGCGCGACGACATCCGCCGTGCGCGCGTGCTTGATCTTGATCAGCGTGCGCTTGCCAGGAGCGTAGGGGTGGGCGAGGGGTTTGGCGACGACGCCGTCGAGTCCCGCTCCTTCGAACTCGGCGAGCCAACTCACCGCGGCATCGCGATCGCGGGTGGTGCGAGTGAGGTGCAGCGGGTGCGGCACGTCGGCCAGGAGCCGCTCCAGACGCTCCCGACGTTCCTCGAAGGGCGTCGCGAGCAGATCGTCTTCACCTTCGGCGAGCAGGTCGAACGCGATGAACATGGCCGGAGTCTCGGCGGCCAGCCGGGCGACGCGGGACGCCGCGGGATGGATGCGCTGGCTGAGGGCCTCCCAGTCCAGGCGCTGCGCGCCCTCGGGACCGGTGGCGACCACGATCTCGCCGTCGAGCAGGCACGGACCGGGCAGCAGCGTCGGGATGGCCTCGACCAGCTCGGGGAAGTACCGGGTCAGCGGCTTCGCTCCGCGCGAGCCGATCTCGACGCTCTCGCCGTCCCATGAGATGAGTCCGCGGAAGCCGTCCCACTTGGGCTCGTACAGCAACCCGCCGGGCGTCTTCATCGGGTCGGGGACGACCGCTGCGGCCTTGGCGAGCATCGGCGCGGGGATCTCGTAGCGCATGGCTCCATCCTGGCCCTGCCATCGCCGCGGCGGAAGGGCGCGCGAGGCCGCGTCATGACTCAGGATGAACGTCGCCGTCGATCCGCGCAGCGTGCGGCTTTCCGGCGGAGCGTCGGCCCGAGGCGCGAGGCGTCCTGAGTTGTGGATGGGGTCAGTCGAACAGGTCGGACAGTGCGTGGGGGAGTCCCGCGTCGGCGAGGGCCGTGCGGGCGGCGTGCCAGCCGGCCATGCCGTTGACCCCCGGACCCGGTGGGGTGGCGGACGAGGCGAGGTAGACGCCGCGCATCGGTGCGCGCCAGGGGGTGGGCGACAAGGTAGGGCGCCGCAGGGCCTGGGTGAGGCTGAAGACGCCACCGGAGATGTCGCCACCGATCTCAGCCGGATTGACTGCTTCGCGCGACGACGCCGGTACGGCGTGGTGTGCGAGGATGCGATCGCGGAAGCCCGGAGCGAAACGCTCGACCTGCGCCGTGATGAGCGCTGTCGGGTCGAGATCCGAGCCGGCGGGCACGTGGATGTACGCCCAGAACACGGCATGGCCGGCGGGAGCCCGCGACGGGTCGAACACCGAAGGCTGCACCGCGAGCACGTACGGCCGGTCGCTCACCCGGCCACGTGCCACCGCGTTCTCGCTCGCCCAGACTTCGTCGCGCGTGCCGCCGATGTGCACGGTCGGCGCCTGTGCCACGTCGGTATTCGCCCAGGGGACGGGGCCATCCAGGGCGAAGTCGACCTTCGCGGCTCCGGGGCCGTAGCGGTAGGACGTGATCGCCCGCGCGTAGCGCGCGGGGATGTCGGGGTGGGTCAGGGCCAGACGCGGCGAGCTGTTCAGCAGCAGCAGATCTCCACGGGCCGGGTCGCCCCAGTCGAGCGTGCCCAGGTCGGTGATGTGCGCTCCGGTCTCGACCGCTCCACCGTGCGACTCGATGTCGGCGACCAGGGCATCGGCGATGCGTTGTGCTCCGCCGCGGGGGTACATCCACCCGCCGGCGTGCGCGTGGGCGGCGAGCAGCAGTCCGGCTGCGGCGCCGGCGAGCGACGGCAACCGCGTGTTCGCGTGGGCGACGACGCCCGCCATGAGTGCGGCGGCCTCGTCCGTGCGGAACGCGTGGCGGGCGAACGGCCCGCTCTGGTCGAGCATCCGCACGGCGTAGCGCGCTGCGGTGAGCGGGTCATGGGGGACACGGAGCATCGCGTTGCCGGTGAAGTCCGCGAGGCCGTCGATGTGCTGGGCGAGGGGGTGCAGACGGTTCTGCCAGGCCTCACCGTCGACTCCCAGCTCGCGTGCGGTGCGGTCGATGTCGCGCCAGGCGACGCCCGCTCGTGCGTCGTCGAGGGGGTGCGCATAGGAGATCTCCGGACGGATCCAGTCGACCCGCTCGGCCAGTCCGAATGCCCGGAAGAAGGGGGAGGCCAGGGCCGCGGGGTGCACCGCGGAGCAGACGTCATGCCGGAACCCGGGGAGCGTCGACTCGAGCGTGCGCACGCCGCCGCCGAACGTCTCGGCCGCTTCCAGCACCCGCACCTCGTAGCCGGCGCGTGCGAGCGCGACCGCGGCGGCGAGACCGTTCGGTCCGGACCCGATGATGGTTGCCCGTGACATCACGCCAGTCTCGCACGCGGACACGCCCAGGGTGTGGAGCGATCAGTTCGAGAATCGGTCGGCGGCCGCGCTCAGACGTGCGATCCTGGAGAGTGATGAAAGAAGTTCAGGGGCCGACCCCCGCAGGCACCTCCCGTCCATATCGCTCGCTGCCCGAAGCACTGCGCGCGCACCGCATCGACCCGTCGAACCACGAGTTCATCACCGGCATCATGGATGCCGTCGGTATCAGCTCGTTCATCGACCGCGGCCGCTACATCGAGGCCATCCGTCTCGGTGAGGGTGCCGCGCTCCACATCGGCAAGACCTACACCAACGGCTTCACCGAGGACGAGCGCATCGTCGTCGGCTCGACCCCGCTGCGGCTGCAGCCGAGCGAGGGACGCGCGCCGCTGTTCTACGTCAGCCACCCGAGCGAGTTCATCCCGCTGACGCCGCCGCGCGCGGTGAAGCGCGCGACGACCCCGCGGGTGACCGCTCCCCGCGAGCGCGCGTCGAAGCCGGTCGAAGAGCGCGACTACGGCGTGTGCGACGTCTGCTTCATGGTGAAGACGCCGGCGGGCGGCTGCGGCTGCAACTGACGGGTTCGCTGCGGAGCGCTGCTGCTCAGACGAAGGCGCTCATCCCGGTGATGTCGCGGCCGAGCAGCAGTGCCTGCACGCTCTCGGTGCCTTCGTAGGTGTGGATCGCCTCGATGTCGGCCATGTGCTGCATGACGCCGTTCTCGAGCAGGATGCCGTTGCCGCCGAGCAGATCGCGGGCGACGGCGGCCACACGTCGGGCGGCACGGGTGTTGTGGAACTTCGCGAGCGAGGCCTGCGTCGGACGCAGCTCTCCCGCGGTCTCCAGATCGGCGAGCCGACGGCAGTAGAGCTGCATCGCGGTGACGTCCTCGAGCATGTGGGTCAGGCGTTCCTGCACCATCTGGAACTTCGCCAGCGGCTTGCCGAACTGCACGCGCTGCGTCGCATAGGTGAGCGCCGCCTCGTAGCAGGCCGTCGCGTGACCGAGGGCCGACCAGGCGACGCCGGAGCGCGTGGCGTACAGCACGATCGACGCGTCCTTGAAGCTCTTCGTGCCGGGGAGCACGGCGTCGAGCGGCACGCGCACGTCATCGAGTTCGATGTGCGCCTGGTGGATCGCGCGCAACGAGGCTTTGCCGCGGATGACCGATCCCGTGTAGCCGGGGGTGTCCTGCTCGACCAGGAAGCAGCGCACAGCGCCGTGCTCTGGTGCGGTCTCGTCGTCGACCCGGGCCCAGACGAAGGTGATGCCGCCGGAAGCTCCGTTGCCGATCCACTTCTTCGTGCCACGGAGCACCCAGGCGTCGCCGTCACGTCGCGCCACGGTTTCGAGGGAGACGGAGTCGGAGCCGTGGTCGGGTTCGGTGAGTGCGAAGGAGCCGAGCACGGAGCCGTCGGCCAGCGCGGTGAGCCACTTCTCCTGCTGCGTCTCGGAGCCGAACAAGGCCAGGGTGCGCAGTGCGAGCCCACCCTGCACCGCGAGGATCGTGCCGAGTGAGCCGTCGCCCCGCGAGATCTCCATGTTCACGAGCCCGGCCGCCAGCGGCGAGAGCCGCGTCAGCAACGGATGCTCGATGCCGTCGACCACGAGGTCCATCTCGCCCATCCGGCGGGCGGCATCGAGCGGGTACTCCGCGCGATCCCAGGCGTCGGCCATCTGCGGGGCGACCTCGTCGATGTACGCCTTGGCGCGGTCCCACGCGGCGCGGTCTGCGGCGGGGATGTCGGAGAACACGGCGTAGTAGTCGCTGTCCTGGCGTCCGGTGACGTCGTACGACGAGACGCGCTCGCCGGGGAACGGGGAAGCTTCGGTGCTCATGATGACTCCTTCGTGGCACCAAGTATCGTACTCGCCGAAACTCGGTTTCACGACAGGATGTCGTTCGGAGGGTGCTGCGCGCTCAGCTCAGCTCGGCGCGCACCCGCCGGGTGACCTCGGCGATCGGCATCGACCGCGGGAACACCGCGACGACCAGATCATCGGCCGACGGTTCTGCGACAGCATCCTGCTGCACACCGAAACGCCGCATCGCGACGTCGAGCGCCTGGCGCAGCGCCGACGCCGGCACCCGCTTGCCGCGCAGCATCTGGCGCAGCACGTGGTTGTGCACGGCGGTGATGACCGCGGCGTAGCTGACGGCGTCGAGGGGGTCGAGGTCGGGAAGCGACTCGCGCAGGTATTCGTCGAACAGGCGTTCATAGCGGAACACGGCCACGATCTCCCGTTCGCGCAGAGCGGGGATCTGCCGCACGAGCTCATAGCGGCGGCGGGCCACATCGGGCTCTGCGGCGAAGTGGCGGAAGACGAGCATCGCGCCGTCGGCGACGGTCGACCACGGGTCGCCCTCGGAGACGGCGAAGTGCTCGCGCAGCACATCGAGCAGCAGCTCGTGATCGGCGAAGACGACGTCATCCTTGCCTCCGAACTGTCGGAAGAAGGTCGAGCGTGACACTCCAGCGGCCTTGGCGATCTGCTCGACCGAGGTCTGGTCGAAACCGTGTTCGGCGAACAGGTCGAGTGCGGCGGCGACGACGCGCGTCGCGCTCGCGGCGGCGGAGGAGGTTTCGCTCATCCTCTGATGCTAGGTCACCGCCCCGGGATGCGTGCGGAAGTGCCGCCGCGGGCAGGGGGCGCTCAGGGCGAGGTAGTAGGCTGGGGGACTGGTCGATGTCTCGACATCGAGAGAATTACCAGACAGCAGCCCAGTGAAGGAACCACAGTGGATCTGTACGAGTACCAGGCACGAGACGTTTTCGAAAAGTACGGAGTGCCGGTTCTCGCCGGCATCGTCGCGGACACCCCTGAAGAGGTGAGGGCGGCTGCCGAGAAGATCGGTGGAGTTGTCGTCGTCAAGGCTCAGGTGAAGACCGGCGGCCGTGGAAAGGCGGGCGGCGTCAAGGTCGCCAAGACCCCCGACGAGGCGTACGAGGCGGCCAAGGCCATCCTCGGACTCGACATCAAGGGCCACGTCGTCAAGCGCGTCATGGTCGCCCAGGGCGCCCGCATCGCCGAGGAGTTCTACTTCTCCGTGCTGCTCGACCGCGCCAACCGTTCCTACCTGAGCCTCTGCTCGGTCGAGGGCGGCATGGAGATCGAGGAGCTCGCCGTCGAGCGCCCGGAGGCGCTCGCGCGCGTCGAGGTCAACCCGCTCACGGGTATCGACAAGGCGAAGGCCGTCGAGATCGCCCGCGCGGCGAACTTCCCCGAGGACCTCATCGAGAAGGTCTCCGACGTGTTCGTCAAGCTCTTCGACGTCTACAAGGGCGAGGATGCGACGCTCGTCGAGGTCAACCCGCTGGTCCGCACGGAAGAGGGCGACATCATCGCGCTCGACGGCAAGGTCACGCTCGATGACAACGCCTCCGAGATCCGTCACCCCGAGCACGAGGCGCTCGAGGACAAGGATGCCGCAGACCCGCTCGAGGCCAAGGCCAAGAAGAGCGGCCTCAACTACGTGAAGCTCGACGGCGAGGTCGGCATCATCGGCAACGGCGCAGGGCTCGTCATGTCGACGCTCGACGTGGTCGCCTACGCGGGCGAGAACCACAACGGCGTCAAGCCGGCCAACTTCCTCGACATCGGCGGCGGCGCCTCGGCTGAGGTCATGGCCGCCGGCCTCGACGTCATCCTCGGCGACCCGCAGGTCAAGAGCGTGTTCGTCAACGTCTTCGGCGGCATCACGGCGTGCGACGCCGTCGCCAACGGCATCAAGGGTGCACTCGAGACGCTGGGCGCCACGGCTTCCAAGCCGCTCGTCGTGCGCCTCGACGGCAACCGCGTCGACGAGGGTCGCGCGATCCTCGCCGAGTACGCGCACCCGCTCGTCACCCTGGCCGCCACGATGGACGAGGGCGCCGACAAGGCCGCCGAGCTCGCCAACGCTTCGACAAGCTCAGCGCAAGCGCTCTGATTAAGGACTAGAAGAATGTCGATCTACCTCAACAAGGACTCCAAGGTCATCGTCCAGGGCATCACCGGCGGCGAGGGCACCAAGCACACGGCGCTGATGCTGAAGGCCGGCACCCAGGTCGTCGGTGGCGTGAACGCCCGCAAGGCCGGCACCACGGTCGCGCACACCGATAAGGACGGCAACCCCGTCGAGCTGCCCGTCTTCGCCTCGGTCGCCGAGGCGATCAAGGAGACCGGCGCCGACGTGTCGATCGCCTTCGTCCCCGGTGCCTTCACGAAGGACGCGATGGTCGAGGCCATCGACGCCGAGATCCCGCTGCTCGTCGTCATCACCGAGGGCGTGCCCGTCGGCGACGCCGCCGAGGCATGGGCCTACGCGCAGAGCAAGGGCAACAAGACCCGCATCATCGGCCCGAACTGCCCCGGCATCATCACGCCGGGCGAGGCGCTCGTCGGCATCACGCCGGCGAACATCACGGGCAAGGGACCGATCGGCCTCGTGTCGAAGTCGGGCACCCTGACGTACCAGATGATGTTCGAGCTGCGCGACCTCGGCTTCTCGACCGCCATCGGCATCGGCGGAGACCCGGTCATCGGCACCACGCACATCGACGCGCTGGCCGCGTTCGAGGCGGACCCCGAGACCAAGGCGATCGTCATGATCGGCGAGATCGGCGGCGACGCGGAAGAGCGCGCAGCCGACTACATCAAGGCGCACGTCACGAAGCCGGTCGTCGGCTACGTCGCGGGCTTCACCGCGCCCGAGGGCAAGACGATGGGCCACGCCGGCGCGATCGTCTCGGGCTCGGCCGGTACCGCTCAGGCCAAGAAGGAGGCCCTCGAGGCCGCCGGGGTCAAGGTCGGCAAGACGCCGTCCGAGACCGCAGACCTGATGCGCGCGATTGTCGAAGCGCTCTGATCTGAGTTACGCTTGAAAGGAAGGCCCCGGACTCCACTCTGGGGCCTTCTTTCATGCCCGGGAGCAGCCCCGGTATTGCGGCCGTTCCGAACTTCTGCGGCCCATGCGTGCGTGGCTGGCCGCCGAAGTTCGCATTGGCCGCCGAAGTTCGCATCGGCCGCAGAAGCTGACGGCGTCGGGCATCAGACGCTTGTCGAGAGCGCGAAAAGGGGCGGATGCCGCAGCATCCGCCCCTTTCGTGGCGTGTGGTCAGATCCCGACGCCGAAGAGCGACTCGATCGGACCGCGCGCGAAGAACAGGACGAACCCGGCGGCGACGGCCCAGAGCAGCGGGCTGATCTTCTTGGCCTTGCCCGACAGCGACTGCACGAGCACCCAGCTCACGAAGCCGGCGCCGATGCCGTTGGCGATCGAGTAGGTCAGCGGCATCACGGTCACGGTGAGGAACACCGGCAGCAGCACGCTGAAGTCGCTCAAATCGATGTACTTGATCTGCGCCATCATCATGGCACCGACGATGATGAGCGCGGCGGCGGCGATCTCGGTCGGGACGATCGAGGTGAGCGGCGTGAGGAACATCGCCAGGAGGAAGATCCCACCCGTCACCACGTTCGCCAGACCCGTGCGGGCGCCCTCGCCGATGCCGGCGCCGGACTCGATGAACACGGTGCTCGATGACGAGGAGGTGGCTCCACCGGCGATGGCACCGACACCCTCGACGATCAGCGCCGACTTGATGCGGGGGAAGTCGCCCTTCTCATCGGCCAGACCGGCTTCCTTCGCGAGACCGGTCATGGTGCCCATGGCATCGAAGAAGTTCGAGAACACCAGGGTGAACACGATCATCACGAGGGCCACGAGGCTGACCTTGTTGAAGTCGAAACCGAAGTCGACCGCGCCGATCAGGCTCAGGTCGGGGAGGCTGACGGGCGAGCCGGTGAGCGCGGGGACCGTGAGGCTCCAGCCGCCGGGGTTGACCGCGCCATCAGCGCCGATCTGCGGGCCGAGGTGCCAGATCGCCTCGACGATCACGGCGAGCACGGTGCCGGAGACGAGTCCGATCAGCAGGCCGCCCTTGACCTTGCGGGCGACGAGGATGCCGGTGAGGATCAGCGTCGCCACGAACAGCACGGTCGGCACGGTCGCGATCGAGCCGCCGATGCCGAGCCCGACGGGCGGGGATGCGGCGCCGGTCGCGGTGACGAAGCCCGAGTTCACGAAGCCGATGAAGGCGATGAAGAAGCCGATACCGACCGTGATGGCGATCTTGAGCTGGAAGGGCACGGCGTCGAAGATCAGCTTCCGCAGACCGGTCGCGGCCAGCAGGACGATCACGATGCCGTTGATCATCACGAGCGCCATGGCCTCGGCCCAGGTGACCTGGCCGACGACGGAGAACGCGACGAACGCGTTGATGCCGAGACCGGCGGCGAAGCCGAACGGCAGGCGCGTGACGAGACCGAACAGGATCGTCATGATGCCGGCGGTCAGCGCGGTGGCGGCGCCGACGGCGCTGAAGTTCAGCGTCGTCCCGTCGACATCGGCGGCGCCGGTGAGGATGATCGGGTTGAGGATCACGATGTACGCCATCGTGACGAACGTCACCAGGCCACCTCGGATCTCGGTGCCGACGGTGGAGCCGCGCTTGCTGATCTCGAAGAAGCGGTCGAGCGCGTTCTTCGGTTCGGCAGTCGCGGGGGCAGGGGACGGGGCAGTTGTCATCGGGGGAACCTCCGCAGGAGACGATATCGTGTCGCCCGCACCCGCGCGCGCCCCCAGGGGGCTGCGGGGTTCTCGTCGTAGTCTCGAATCGCTATGCAACGCCTCCTCGTCGCGCTCCTCGCCGCCTTCGACGCCGTCATCGCCGCTGCGGTCGGCCTCGTCGTGCTGCTCGCGCCGCTGACCCTGTTGTGGACCCTCGCGTTCGGCGCGACGGCGGACTGGGGCGCGCTCTGGCCGCTCACCGGAACCCTGTGGGCGTTCGGGCACGGTGTGCCGCTCGACGTGACGATCGCCTCGGAGATGCTGGTCGCCCTCGCGATCCCCTCGGCCGCGGCGAGCTTCGTCGTGTCGGTCACGCCCCTCGCGTTCCTCCTGTTCACCTTGCTGTTCGCCGCCCGTTCCGGTGCGCGGGCCGCCAAGGCCGGTGCCTGGCTCCTCGGCGCACTCTCGGGCGCTGCCGTCTTCGCGGTCATCGCTGCGAGCGTCGCCCTCTCCTCCCGGGTGGAGGCGGCGCAGACCTCCCTGCCTCTCGCGATCATCCTGCCGAGTGCCGTCTACCTGGTGGGCGCGGTGTGCGGCGGGGTGCGCATCGCCTGGGAGGACGGCGATGGCGGCCTGCTCGATCGCCTGCACGACGTCGTGGACACCTGGGGCGACTGGACGCCCGTGCCCGCCTCGGTCGTGCGAGGTGCCGCCTTCGCGGTGATGGGAGTGACCGCTGCTGCCGCTGCCGCTGTCGCGCTCATGACGCTGTTCCGCGGTGGTGAGGTGGTCGCGCTGTTCCAGGCGTCGCATGTGGATGCTCTCGGGGCGACCGTGATGACCCTCGGTCAGTTCGCCTATCTTCCGACGCTCATCGTGTGGGCCGCGTCGTGGATCGCGGGGCCCGGATTCGCTGTCGGCGTCGGCACTGCGGTCTCTCCCGCCGGCACCCAGCTCGGCGTCGTGCCCGGGATCCCGATCCTGGGGCTGCTCCCCGAGAACAGCTCGATCTGGATGCTCATCGTCGTACTGATCCCGATCGCAGCCGGCGCCGTCGCCGGCTGGGCCGTCCGCTCGCGCCTGGTGTGGGAGGGCACGCCGCTGGGCATGCCCCCACGCGCCGCGATCGCCGTCGGCATCGGTGTCGTCGCCGCCGGAGTCGCGGCGGTCGCCGCAGCGCTCGCGCACGGCTCGATGGGACCCGGCCGCCTGGTGGAGATCGGTCCCGCCCCTGTACCGTTCGCGCTCGCTCTCGGGGGAGAGGTGCTGCTCGGCGCCGCGATCCTGCTGCTCTCGCCCCGGCATCGGGATGAGCTGGCCGAGGAGCGCACCGACCGCTGGAACGCCGAGATGGCGGGCGTTCCGCCGACCGACTGGGCCACGATCGATGGGGCGCCGGCGGCCCCGGTGTCGTGGGCAGGAGGCTCGGCCGACGACACAGCACCCCTCGACGACCTCGGGCGTTTCACGCGGCCCGCGGCGGACCCCACGGAGCGACGTGACTGATCTCGCCGGAGGGCAGCGCAACCCGGCGAGAGCGGTGCGCGCGCCCCGGTAGACTGGGCGCGTGCTCACGGTCGCCGTTCTCATCTCGGGCACCGGCTCGAATCTTCGCGCCCTCCTCGAGGCCGCTCGTCATCCCGACTTCCCTGCTCGGGTGGTCGTCGTCGGCGCCGACCGCGAAGCCGACGGTCTGGCCCATGCCGAGGAGTTCGGCATCCCCAGCTTCACCGTCCCGTGGCACGAGCACGACAGCCGTGAGGCCTGGGGCGAGGAACTCGCCAGGCAGCTGCGTGTCTGGACACCCGATCTGGTCGTGCTCTCTGGCCTCATGCGGCTGCTGCCGCCGGCTCTGGTGGCGGAGTTCTCACCGGCCCTGATCAACACCCATCCGGCGTTCCTGCCCGAGTTCCCCGGCGCGCACGGCGTACGCGACGCGCTCGCGGCCGGCGCCGCGCAGACGGGCGCGAGCGTGATCGTCGTCGATGACGGCGTCGACACCGGTCCCATCCTGGCGCAGGAGCGCGTGCCGATCCTCGACGGCGACACCGAGCACACCCTGCACGAGCGCATCAAGCCGGTCGAACGACGGCTCCTGATCGAGGTCGTCCGCGGCATCGCCACCGGCGAGATCACGCTGACCTCCCCCTCCTGAACTTCCCTCATCCCACCGACGCACGTCCCTCACGCACGAAGGAGCCCTTCATGGCCGGCCCCCGCCACGACCCCTCGCTCTACCGCGATCGCGACACGGTGCCGATCCGGCGCGCTCTCATCTCGGTCAGCGACAAGAGCGGCCTGCTGACGCTCGCCGCCGCGCTCGCCGAGGTCGGTGCCGAGATCGTCTCGACCGGCTCCACCGCCGCCACGATCCGGGAGGCCGGGTTCGAGGTCACCGACGTCGCCGCCGTGACCGGCGTCGCCGAGATGCTGGACGGACGGGTGAAGACCCTGCACCCGAAGATCCATGGCGGTCTGCTGGCCGACCTGCGCCTGGAGGACCACGAGCGCCAGCTCGATGAGTTGGACATCAACCCGTTCGACCTCGTCGTGGTGAACCTGTACCCGTTCGTCGAGACCGTCGCCTCTGGCGCGGTCGGCGACGACGTGGTCGAGCAGATCGACATCGGCGGCCCCGCCATGGTGCGCGCCGCCGCGAAGAACCACGCGAACGTCGCGATCGTCGTCTCGCCGCAGTCGTACCCTGCCGTCGTCGCCGCGATCGCCGAGGGCGGCACCTCGCTGTCGCAGCGCCGCGAACTCGCCGCCCGCGCCTTCGCGCACACCGCGGCGTACGACACAGCCGTCGCCTCCTGGTTCGCCGAGGGCACGCTGAACGCCGAGGGCGACCTCCCCGCGCACCTCACGATCCAGGCGGAGCGCCTGGCCACGCTCCGCTACGGCGAGAACTCGCACCAGCGCGGCGCGATCTACACGCGCTCCGGCGGCCACGGCATCGCTCAGGCCACGCAGCTGCAGGGCAAGGAGATGTCGTACAACAACTACGTCGACGCCGACGCCGCACTGCGCGCCGCCTACGACATGATCAAGCCGGCCGTGGCGATCATCAAGCACGCCAACCCGTGCGGCATCGCGACCACGGCACCGAACGCCCTCGACCCGATCGCCAGCGCACACCTGCGCGCGCACGAGTGCGACCCGGTCTCGGCCTATGGCGGAGTGATCGCGGCGAACGGCACCGTCACCCTGAAGATGGCGGAGAACCTGAAGGACATCTTCACCGAGGTCATCGTCGCCCCGTCGTTCGAGCCGGCCGCGCTCGAGGTCTTCAAGGCCAAGAAGAACCTGCGTCTGCTGCAGCTGCCGGAGGACTGGCAGCAGGAGCGCATGGACGTGCGGCTCGTCTCCGGCGGACTGCTGCTGCAGGACGCCGACCGCTTCCCCGACGACATCGTCTCGGTCGCGAAGAACTGGGAGCTCGTCTCCGGTGAGCGTCCGAGCGACGAGGAGATGGAGAACCTCATCTTCGCGTGGAAGGCGTGCCGTGCGGTGAAGTCCAACGCGATCGTGCTCGCCAAGGACAACGCCACGGTCGGTGTCGGCATGGGCCAGGTCAACCGCGTCGACTCGTGCCGCCTCGCGGTGGAGCGTGCGGGCGACCGTGCTGCCGGATCCGTCGCGGCATCCGATGCGTTCTTCCCCTTCGCGGATGGCGCGCAGGTGCTGATCGACGCCGGAGTCACGGCGATCGTGCAGCCGGGCGGTTCGGTGCGCGACGAGGAGGTCGTCGACGCCGCGCGCAAGGCCGGCGTCACGATGTTCTTCACCGGAGAGCGCCACTTCTTCCACTGAGTCGGTGGCTCGGGGGCAGCTGCTTCCTCGCTCCACCGAGACCCATCACCGTCATCGAAACCCCCTCCTGCAGACGTCTGCACGAGGGGGTTTCGGCGTCGACGGTGGGTCTCGGCATTCTCCAGTGTCGAGACCGACCGATCAGAGGATCACGATCGCGGACATTGCGACGGTGGAGGACGCCATCGTGGCGTGGTGCAGGCGATGCCCCCAGGAACGCTCCGTGCGCAGTGCGATCGCGCCGAGAAGGATGGCGCCCAGGCCGAACGCGCCGGCCATCACCTGCGGCATCATCGCGCCCCCGCCGTGCGCGTGCGCGTCCGGCGCGGCCACGGTGCCGGGCGCTGACACGGCGTCCGGCGCAATCGTCGTCATGAGGAGGATCAGCGCGGCGGTGGAGACGAGTCCGAGCGCGAGATGACCGGTCAGCACGGCTGACCCGGCGCCCGCGGACGCCTCGCTCCCGCGCGGGGACCGGCAGCGCGCGGCGAGAGCGAGGGCGGCGGGGAGCATCACTGCGAACCAGACCACCGGGGGCAGCAGCGAGAGCGTCATCGCGTCGGCCATGCCGATGAACATGAGCGCGCCGGCGGCGACTTCGGGAAGCCCGACGCCTCGCGGGATCAGGATGAGCGATCCCGCACCGACCAGCGCCGTTGCCAGGGCGAAGACGTGCAGGAGCTCGCTCACCGTGACGACGCGGTCGAGGCGTCCCGCACCGACACCCGGCGCCATGCAGCGTGCGCGACATCGGCAGGAGACGCAGCCGCGAAGGAGATCGCGCCGGCTGCGACGTCCAGCGCGACCGTGAGTTTCGTCTCCCAGCGCAGGTGCTCAGGCTGGTCGGCCCGCGCACGCACCGAGATCGGCGCATCGGGGATCGCCCCGAACGCGAGCGCCCTCTCCCGATCGTCGACGATGGCCGCGAGATCGGCGGCGTCCGTCAGACACCGGTACCGGGGGATGCTCGTGGTCTCGTACGGCGAGTACTCGCCCGCGGCGAGCTCAGCATCGAGGAAGTGGTTCGTGTGCGCCAAGGTCTGTCCACGCGGGGCGGGCAGCACCGCGACTCCGGCAGGGGAGACCTCCACGGCCGCGGCGGAGGGCGTCTCGCCGTCGAACGCGACGACCGTGAGCACGCTCGACGCGGCGAGGGGGACGGAGCGGGCCAGCGCGACGGCCTCGGCCAGCGTGCTCGCGCGGTCCAGGATCATCCTGGCGAGCACGTGCACGGGCACTCCGGCCTGCGAGCCGTCCGACCTGTGATGCAGGATGTTGAAGTGCACACCGACGCCGCGGTCGTTCACCCCGATCTTGGCCGGCTGCCCGAACTCGCAGAAGGTCACGACCCGCGCCCCTGAGGCCGACCGGAGCCGTCGCACCACGGTCTCGTTCGAGAGCGTCTCGTGCCAGTCCCAGGTCTGCAGCGTGCGCGGCGGTGTCGCATCGTCGGGCACGTACACGACGGTCGAGCACTCCATCGACGGGGTCATCCGCGCGAGGATCTCGGTGCGCGCCGTGAGCAGATGCACGTCGGTGAGTGGCAGCCCGCTCCCTTCGGCGATGCCGGCGAACTCGGCGGCGATCTCGGGCGCGTGGGTATCGATGGCTGCGCGGCATTCGTCCGCGACAGCTCTGGCGTTGTCAGCGCCGACGCCGGACTGCGCGAACAGTCGCAGATAGGAGTCGCGCGCACTGTGCAGCTGCGGCGTCCAGTGCGCGCCGAACCGGACGCCCTCGTGGTGCGGGCCGTCGACATCCGAAGACCACTCGTGCACGATCATTCGTCGCCTCCGATGCGTTCGACCAGTTCGGCGACGTCGCCGTAGGGGCATCCTCTGGCGCGCGAGGCGGCGGCCACCCGCTGTCGCACCTCGAGCGGCTTGTCCTGGCTGACCTTGAACACGGCGCGCTGCTCGATGATCTCGAACCGGAACGACACGATCCCGCCGACGATCCGCTCGAAGGTGGGCAGCGAGCTCGTCATGTCCCAGGCCGTCGGTTCCAGCGCTTCGAGCTCCTCGACCGTGCGCGTCACGACGTGCATGCCGTCGGCGGCATCCTCGAGCACCGTCACCCTGGCCGTGAGGTGCACGGCCGCGTAGTCCCAGGTGGGCACGTTCGGGTCGTCGGCGTAGGTGGTGGGGGAGACGTAGTCGTGGGGACCGGAGAACACCAGGAGCACGGAATCGCCGTCCGCGATCTGTTGCCACTGCGGATTCTTCCGCGCGATGTGTCCCAGGAGCTCCCCGCCGACGAAGCCGCCGTCCTGCGCCATCCGCTCGATGATGACGGGCGTGTGCGTGACGGTGGGCGCGCCCTCCGCTCCGCCGCCGTTCGAGACGACGAGGGCGAACGGGTGACGACGTACGAGCTCGTTCACCTCGTGCTGCGAGGGGGCGGGGTACTTCTCGAACTCGTACACGGTCAGCCCGCCGCGCAGAGGATGGCGTCCCACGCGGTCTCACCGGCGAGGGTGGCCACGGCGGTGGAGTTCAGCGACAACCTGCCGCGCGAGGTGCCCGGATCCTCGGGCAGCGCGACCTCGTCGGTCGTGAGGGCGAACAGGGTGTCGCCGTCGAGCGGGGTGTGGAACGGCTGGATGCCGCGGTGCATGGAGCTGTGCACCTGCAGGCCGAACTGCTTCAGCTCGACGTCGGACAGCTGCACGTTGGTGATCACCGCGGTGATCGTGGTATTGCCCGACATGGACTCGACCAGCCGCGACTCCCCGATCGCCTCTTCGTAGTCGAGCGCGGGGTGGCGGCGCTCCCCGGTGGTCGCATCGAAGTTGCCGCGGATGATCCGGCCCGCGCGGTCGAGGATCACGCCGTAGGGGTTGAGCACCGTGACCACGAGCACCTTCACATCTCCCACCTGCCGGAAGGCGGCGCCCTGCCCCGTGAACTCCACGCGAGCGGGATCGACCTTGCCGGACGACGCCGAGGCGCCGCCGCCGACGCGTCCGACCTCGATGACGCCCTCGCGTGCGGCCAGCAGCGCGGCTTTGCCCAGAGCGGTGTCGGGGAAGACCGAGTTGTCGCGCACCGAGTAGTCGTAGATGATCGCTCCGGAGACGAGCTGGAGCTGATCGAACCCGGAGCGGTGCTCCGCCCGTTCGAACAGCGCCTCGGACACACCGGCGACGGCGGACAGCCCGTACACGGATCCGCCGGCGAGGCAGATCGCGTGGTTGTAGCCGTAGAGTCCACTCGCACCGACCGCCCCGCCGCGTCGGTCGGTGAAGGTCCTGGCGCCGGCGGGGATCGACAGCACCGTCGCCCCGGTCGGACCCTCGGCGTACTCGGCGGTGCCCAGGAGCACGCCGGGGAAGTCGTACTCGACCTGTCCGCGATCCGTGCCGTGCACGGGGGCGAGGGCGTAGTCGCTGTTGGAGCGGCGGGGGCCTGCGGGGAGGACGGGGGCGAGGCAGTGGATGTCGGTCACGATGAGAGCTCCTGGAACAGTTGACGCGAATAGGGATGGCTGGGCAGGTCGTAGAAGACCTCAGCGGGGGCGTGCTCGACGATCTCGCCGGCACGCATCACCGCCAGGTGATGGGAGATGTAGCGCACGGCGGCGAGATCGTGGGAGATGAACAGGGCGGCGAAGCCGTGCTCGGCCTGCAGGTCCCGGATGAGGTTGAGGATCTGCGCCTGCACTGAGACGTCGAGGGCGCTCACGGCCTCGTCGAAGACGATGAAGGCCGGATGCGTGACGAGGGCACGCGCGACGCTCACACGCTGGAGCTGCCCGCCGGAGAGCTGGTGCGGACGGCGGGCGGCGAAGGAGGCGGGCAGCCCGACCCGCTCCAGCATGGCCACCGCGCGCTCCTCGGCCGCGGGGCTGCGTCGCTCATGCACGAGTACGGGCTCCAGCACCGACGAGAGCACGGTCGAGCGCGGATCGAGCGCCCACCGCGGATGCTGCAGCACAGCCTGCATCCGACCGGCACGGGACCGGAGGCTGCGTGCGAGCGGAGCACCCTGGAAGCGTACGGCTCCGGAGTCGGGACGTTGCAGGCCGAGCACGACGGAGCCGGTCGTGGTCTTGCCCGACCCTGACTCACCCACGAGACCGAGCGTCTCGCCGGGCGCGACCGCGAACGACACGTGCGACATGGCCCTGACCTTCCGCCGATGGGCACCGAAGCCCGACGTGAAGGCGACGCAGACGTCGTCGAGCTCGATGGTGGGCGCGGACGTCGACGTCGAAGACGAGGTGCTCATGCGGACACCCCCTCTCCGGGCCGGAGCCCCGTTCGATGATCGGCGTCGACGAGTTCCGCCGCACGGATGCAGAGGCTGTGGCGGGCACCGAGCGGTTCGGGCCGGACCACTTCGCAGGCGTCGATACGGTGGGCGCAGCGTGCGGCGAACGCGCATCCTTCCGCTTCGCCGTGCAGCACCGGCGGCGAACCCGGGATGCTCGACAGCCGCTCGCCGCGCTTCGCCCGCGACGGATCGGTCGCCGCGAGTGCCCGTGCGTACGGGTGCACGGGGCTGCCGAGCACGGCGGACGCGGGGCCGCGCTCCACGACGCGTCCGGCGTACATGACGGCCACTTCGTCGCACCACCGCGCGACGGCGGGCAGATCGTGGCTGAGCCAGAGGATGGTCGTGCCCTGCTCGCGGGCCTGCGCGAACAGCAGCCGCATGACCTCCTCGCGCACCTGGCTGTCGAGCGCCGCTGTGGGCTCGTCGGCGATGAGGAGCTTCGGACGACGACACATCGCCATGGCGATCGCCACGCGCTGGGCCATGCCCCCGGAGATCTGATGCGGGAACAGGCGCACGACGCGGGCGGGGTCGGTGATCTGCATCGACTCCAGCAACTCCACCTGGCGGCGGAGCGAGCCGTCGTCGCCGACGGCCCGGAGCACCAGCTTCAGCTGTGCGCCGATGCGCATCGTCGGATCGAGCGAGCCGATCGGGTCCTGCGCGATGTACGCGAGGGTGTCCCTGCGGTAGGCCCGGAGCGCATGATCGTCGAGGCCGAGCACGTCGTTGCCATCGATCTCGAGGACGCCGCGGACGATCCGCGCCGACCGCGGCTGCAAGCGTCCGATGACCGCGGCGAGTGTGGACTTTCCCGAGCCGGACTCTCCGACGATCGCGACGGAGCTGCCGTCGGCGACGTCGAGGTCCACTCCGTCGAGCGCGCGGACCGTGGTGGCGCCCGTGAAGTCCAGGGCCAGATCGCTGATATGCACGGCGGTCATCGGAGGGACCTCGTCTCTCGCGGTTCGAATCGGTCGCGGAGGCCGTCGCCGATGATGTTGATGCACAGGATCGAGATCACGAGCACGACGCCGGGGATGATGACGAGCTGAGGGGCCTGGGTCATGTACAGCATCCCCTGCTGGATGAGGAGTCCGAGAGATGCCTCGGGCACCTGCACCCCGAAGCCGAGGAAGCTCAGCCCGCCCTCGACCAGGATCGCGACGGACAGCGCGTAGCTCGCCTGCACGGCGATGGTGCCCGAGATGTTCGGCAGCAGGCGGCGGGCGAAGATCACCGGGGTGCGCACGCCGCTGATGCGGGCGGAGATGATGAAGTCGCGTTCGGCGACCGCGCGGGTGGCGATGCGCACCACCCTGGTCATGAGGGGGATCGTGATCACGACGATGCTGATGATCGCCGCAGGGCGTCCCGGTCCCAGCAGCGCGGAGACCAGGATCGCCAGCACCAGCGCGGGGAACGCGTAGAGCACGTCCGCGACACGCATGACCGCCTCGTTCACCGCACCGCCGTAGTAGCCGGCCAGCATGCCGAGCAGGGTGCTCACGACGGCGGAGCATACGACGGCGACGATCGACACGACGAGGGTCGTCGCCGTGCCCTGGAACAGTCGGGGGAGGAGCGAACGGCCCAGGTTGTCGGTGCCGATCGGGGCGAGAGCGGACGGGCCGTCGAGGCGCCCGCCGACGGTGGCGCTCGTCGATCCGGTGACGCCGGTGAGTACCGCGATCACCGTCACGATGACGATCACGCCGAGCACGATGATCGCGGTGCGCAGCACGGCATCGCTGCGACGCCAGGCACCGCGCGTGGCCTGGCTCGCCGCACGGACGCGGTAGGTGGCTGTGGGTGCGACGCTCATCGGCGGCTCCCTCCGGTCAGGCGCAGGCGCGGATCCAGCGCGTTGGCGATGAGGTCGACCAGCAGGCTCGCGACGATGAAGACGATCGCGGCGAGCAGCACGGCGCTCTGAACGATCGCATAGTCGCGGCGTCCGAGTGCCGTCTGCAGGTACGACCCCATGCCGGGGATGTTGAACACGAACTCGACGATCACGGTGCCGCCGAGCAGCACGGCGACCAGTGCGCCGACGATCGTGAGGATCGGGGCGGCGGCGTTGCGCAGCACGTGATGCCGCACGATGAACCAGGGCGTCTCGCCTCGTGCCACCGCCGCCTGCACGTGCGGTTCGACGAGCACGTTCATCACCGCATCGCGGGTGTTCCTGGCGACCACGGCGACGCAGCCCACGGCCAGGACCGTCACGGGGAGCACGAGGGATCCGAAGAACCGACCGGGGTCGACGGAGAACGGGGCGAACCGCCCGACCGAGACGCCGAGTCCGAGTGTGGAGACCGTGAAGACCACGACCCCGGCGAGCAGGAACTCGGGGATGCTGATGCCGAGGGCGCTGATGATACGTCCGACCGCCCCGGCCGACCCCTCTGAGCGGAGCGCGGCGACGAAGCCGAGCGGGATTCCGACCAGGAGGGTCACGACGATGGTGAGCAGAGCGATCGTCGCCGTGACAGGGAGACGGGCCGCGAACTCGTCCGATACCGAGACGTTGGAGACGAACGAATAGCCGAGGTCACCGGTGAGGACCCCGAAGATCCAGTGGAAGTACTGGGTGACCACCGGATCGTCGAGCCCGGACTCGGCCACCGCCTGGGCCCGCTGCGCCTCGGTGGCGAGCGGACCCAGGACGAGGTCGATGTAGTCGCCCGGCATGAGGCGCACGGATGTGAAGATCAGCACCGAGACGACGACCAGCGTCAGCAGTGCGGCGCCGATGCGCCGGAGCGACCACAGAGCGACGGCCATGTCAGCTCGCGCGGAACTGGGTGATGTAGCGGAGGAAGTTGCCATAGCCCTCGTCGCTGCTCAGCGTCGGCGACAGCGATGCCGTGTTCCATCCGATGGTGGACGGGCGCAGCACCAGCGGCACCATCTCGCTCTGCTCGTCGGCGACGGCGCACAGCTTCTCGAACACGGCGGCGCGGTCGGCGCCGGGTTCGGTCGAATATCCGTCGGCGATGAGCCCGTCGAGCTCGTCGGAGCCCTTCATGAAGACGGCGGAGAAGCCGGCGACCTCGGGGTTCCACCAGGTCGTGACCATGGCCGGGTCCGCGTAGCCGGCGAACCAGCTCAGCGCCAGGTCGAAGTCGGCAGGGCTGCCGTAGACGGCGGCGGAATAGGTGGCGTAGTCGACCTGCTGGATCTCGACGGTCACGCCGATCTCCGCGAGGTTCTGCTGCATGACCTGTGCGATCTGGGCGAGCACGGGTTCGTCGGTGTACACGACCAGGTCGAGCTCGAGGCCGCCGATCTCGTCGATCACGGCCTTCGCCGCCGCCACGTCCCGTGCGGCGGAGGGAAGGTCCTCGGCGACGCAGGCGTCGGGGAGGCCAGCGGGGGTGACGCCGGTCGCCGCCGTCGAGCCGCCGAACGCGAGCTCGTTGATGGCGTCCCGGTCGATCGCGCTGTTGATCGCGAACCGCACGTCCTGATCCTGCAGAGCCTCATCGCCGGTGAGCGAGTTGATCATCAGGTAGTGGAAGTCGGTGTTGCGCTGGCCGACGACCGTCACGTCCTTCGCATTCGCGAGGAGTTCGGCGGAGTCGATCGAGTTGAGCACTGCGAAGTCCGCCGAGCCGTCCCTGAGCGCTGCCGCCCTGGTGGCCTCATCGCCCACGATGTCGATCGTCAGCGTCGAGAACCCGAGGGATGCGGCGTCGGGGTGGTGCTCGTTCGGCGCGAAGGTCCACTCCTCGTCCTGCCGGTGCGCGGTCGCCACGAGCGGGCCGGTGCCGACCATCTCGGTCGTGATGTCGACCTCACCCGATTCGATCTCGGCCATCGGCAGCACGGCGGCCGGTGTGTTGGCGAGTGCGGCGAGGAAGGGGGCGTACGGCTCGGAGAGCGTGACGGTGACCTCGAGGTCGCCGGTCTCCTCGATCGACGCGATGGGGCCGAGCTGGCCGGTCCAGGTCGTCGGAGTGTCGAGGAGGCGCTGGAGGCTGCCGACCACGTCTGCCGCCGTCATCGCGCGTCCGTTCGAGAACACGGCGTCGTCGGCGAGCGTGAAGACGTACTCGGTGGCGCTCGGCGTCTCCCAGGAGGTGGCGAGCGAGGGTGCGACGTCGAGGTTCTCGTCGATGGTGGTGAGCGTCTCGTACGAGAGCCCCTCCAGCATCCAGGAGCGAGCCGTCGCCGCGCCCTGCGGGTCCAGGCCGCTGGCTTCGGCGGTGTCGTAGTCCACCTGGACGACGAGATCACCGCCGCCGTCGAAGGCATCGTCGGAGACGGCGAGGAACCCGGGTGCGACCTCGTCCTGCGTGGGTTCGGTATCGGGTGAGGCGCCGGCGGCGCATCCGGTGAGGGCGAGGACGGCGACGGCGGTGAACGCCACCCCCGCGCGAGCTGCAGTGTGCATGTCGGTGTTTCCCTTCGGGATGTCGGACGACGGCGGATCAGCCGTGGTGCGACGACGGGCGGACAGAGAGGTGATGCAGGTGGTGCTCGGTGCGTGCAGCGCCGGTGTCCTCGTGAGCACAGGCGCATGCGGTGGGGGAGGCCGGGACGTCGAGGGTCGGGTTCCGGTCGAAGAAGTCGTGGGGTTTCAGGGTGAAGCCGCAGGTGTCGACGGGCATGATCGGCCAGTCCTCCGTGCGGGGGAAGTGCGTGAGGCCGAACGTGTGCCAGAGCACCAGGTCGGCGCCGTCGAGTGAGGCGTCGTCGGCCACGAAGGCGGGCAGGCCCTGCTCCGGGGCGCTCTGGTTAACCACGTCGCCCGCCGGGTAGCGCTCGTCGGGGTCGTATGCGGTGACCCAGAGGTCGGAGGTCGCGAAGCGGGCACGGGAGGCGATCACCGATTCCGGCTGCGCGAGCAGCACCGGCTTACCCTCCGGCGTCAGGACGTAGGAGGTCGGTCGGCCGAGGCGGTTCTTCGCGGTCGCGCTGCTGATGCGCCACGTCCGATCGACGGTCGCGTTGGCCCGGCGCCGACCCTCCTGCTCGCTGCGCAGACGCGTCTTCGTGAAGCCGATCGCGCTGCCGTGCAGGTTGTCGTCGTCGATCGGCAGAGCCCCGACATCGACCTCGTCGATCACGGCGGGCCCGTCGTCAACGGCCATGTCGAGCCGTGCGCAGAACAGGTGCTGGTGATACGGGGCGGCGAGCCCCGGCGCGAGCTCGCTGGCGAAGCGGCTGGTGCGCTCGTCATAGGCCGCGGTGAACACGAGCCCTGTCGCCTTGGCCTCGAACTCGATCTTGCCGTCGAGATAGAGGTACCAGTAGAACCCGTAGTCGTAGTTGCCGACCGTGACGAAGAACGAGATCACCAGCCGCCGCTGGCGCCGGACGTCGCTCGTGCCGGTGAACTGCTCGGTGTGCTTCCAGAGCACCCCGGCGTCCTCCTCGTGGATGCAGATCGCGTTCGGCAGCACCTTCACGTCGCCGCGCGCATCGGCGATCGGCACGTCGAGGTACGTGATGTCGCCGACGCAGTCGCAGCCGAGCTCGAGGGAGTTCACGAGACGGCCGAGCAGGTACTCGCCGGTGTCGAAGTAGTTCTGCCAGAAACGCACGGGCCCGGGGTCGCCGTAGGGGACCAGCATCTCGGCGATCGAGGCGCGGTGCACGATCGGCCGCACGCGTCCGTCGTCCTCGAAGCCGATGCCGTGCAGCACCAGCCCCTCCCGCATGTCATAGCCGATGCGCAGCGACCACTTCTCCCACGAGATGACGTCGCCGTCGAACGAGAAGCTGGGGCCTTCGGGCTGCTGGATCACGATCGGCTTCTGCGTCGTGCGCTCGGGGCCGAACATGCCGGGCACGTGGTAGTCGCCGGTCTCCTGCGGGATCGGCATCACACCGGTATCGATGACGTCGACGACCGTGCGGCTCGCGAGGTCCACATAGGCGACGAGGCCGTCGATCGGATGCGCCCACGGCATGGTCTGCGGCGTCGGCTGGTGGTGGCCGAGCACGCGGGCCAGCCGTCGGCCTCGCTCGCCCTCGATCGGGTAGCGGCCCGCGCTGAGACCTGCCAGGGCGACGGTGCTGGGGTCGTCGATGCCGCGCGCAGCCAGCGCGGTCGCCCAGCGCTCGTCGGCGCCGATCAGCTCGCGGATGATCCCGTGCTCCTCCTGCAGCAGCGGCACCTGTCCGTCGCGATCGGGATCGATGTCGACGTCCTTCGCGAGCGTGCCGGTGCCGAGATCGACCGAGAGCGCCCGTGCGCGTCCGCTGTCGACGTCGAGGAGCTGCACGCGAGCGCGGCGGGGGACGCTGCGGCCTGCGGTGACCTCGGTGCGGTCGGGCTCGTCGAGTCCGATGTAGGCGATGCGGTGTGCGTCGTCGAGCGCGTCGTTCGCCCGGAGGATCTCGGCGACGCGCTGCAGTTCGTCCGCGGAGAGCGTCGCGTAGGGCGCCCCGGATTCGTCGCCGAGGCGGCGCGAGCGCTGGACGTGGTCGGACTGGGAACAGCTGCAGTTCATGGAGTCTCCGTCGGAAGTCGGTGCCGGAACGTCTGCGTGCCGGAACGTTCCGGCAAAAGTATGCGAAAAGCGTGTTACAGCGCAAGCCCCGATGTGTTTCGAGTGGATTACGACTGCTCCGGTGTGGTTAGACTCGGCCGCATGCAAGAGCCACGGCGCGCCCGATTGATCGATGTCGCACGGCGCGCAGGTGTCGGAAAGACCACCGCGTCCGACGCACTCAGCGGCGGCGGTCGCGTCTCGCAGGCCACGCGCGAAGCGGTGCTGGCTGCCGCCGCCGAACTCGGCTACTCCGTGAACACGGCGGCACGACACCTCCGCGGCGGCGCGATCGGCACGATCGGGATCGTCCTTCCCGAGGTCGTGTCGAGGTCGTCGTACTACATGGCCTTCACGTTCGGCATCGTGACCAGCGCGGCCGCGCACGACATCGACGTCACCATCGTCAGTCCCTCCATGTCATCAGGCCGCTCGCGGCCGATCCGCGCCGACGGACTCATCATCGGCGACCCGCTCTCCGGCGATGCGGCGCTGCCCGCGCTCATGTCGTCCGGGATCCCGATCGTCACTCAGGAGCATCTCCCCGACGACATCGCCGGCACTCCGGACGGCGTGCTCTGGTCGTCGCACGAAGCGGCGATGTTGCGGCTCTTCGACGAGATCGACGTCACCGGAGCTCGCCATCCTGCCCTCCTGGTGGCGCCCGATGCGACGGACTGGTCGCGCCAGCTGGTCTCCGGCTATCGCCAGGGCTGCGCGGCGCGCGACCTCGCCCCGGTGATCGCCCCGATCTCGTTCGAGGCGCCGTGGCACGCTGTCCGCGAAGCGACGGAGAAGCTGCTGCAGGCGCATCCTGAGACGGATGTGATCATCTGCGGCCCTGACTCCAGCGCGATCGAGGTCGTGGCTGTGCTCGGGCGGCTGGGGCGCACGATCGGCGAGGACATCACGGTCGTCTCGTGCGTCGACCATCCGTCGCTCCCGTTCCTGACACCGTCGATCACCTCGATCGACCTGCGACCGCGCGACTCGGGCGTCGCCTGTGCGGAGCTTCTCATCGACCTGCTCGACGGACGCGTGGCATCCGGCACTGATGTGGAGTTCCCGATCGCCGTGGTGGCGAGGGAATCCACCGCCCAGGCGCTGCGGGTGCGCCAGTGAGCGCGCCTCTCGACGGCATCGTCGTCGCGGACTTCTCGCGCGTGCTCGCCGGCCCCCTCGCCACAATGACGCTCGCCGATCTCGGTGCGCGGGTGATCAAGGTCGAACGACCGGGGACCGGCGACGACACGCGGGCCTGGGGTCCGCCCTACGCCGAGTCCGGCATCACGACGTACTTCGAGTCCGCGAACCGCGGCAAGGAGTCGGTGACCCTGGATCTCACCGACCCTGCCGACGTCGCTCGTGCGCACGAGCTCATCGCCCGCAGCGATGTCGTGATCGAGAACTTCCGTCCCGGCCTGTTCGCGAAGCTCGGTTTCGAGTGGGAGGCTCTTTCCGCCGCCAACCCGGGCCTCGTCTCCGTGTCGGTCAGCGGCTTCGGCCTCGGACCCGGTGCCGAGCTGCCGGGGTACGACTTCGTCGCGCAGGCGGTGGGCGGTCTGATGCACATCACGGGCGACGCCGACGGCGATGCGATGAAGGCCGGCGTCGCGCTGGTCGACGTGCTCACGGGTAAGGACGCGGTGATCGGCATCCTCGCCGCTCTGCGTCGACGCGAGCGCACGGGGCGCGGTTCCCGCATCGAGGTCAACCTGCTGTCGAGCCTGCAGGCGGCACTGGTGAATCAGGTGTCGGCGCATCTGGGAGCCGGTTCGGAGCCGGGCCGTCTCGGCAACCGCCACCCCTCCATCGCGCCGTACGAGTCTCTGCGCTGCGCGGATGCCCCGATCGCGGTGGCGTGCGGGAATGATGCTCAGTTCGCCCGGATGGTGCGCGAGCTGGGACGACCGGAACTCGCGGCCGACGATCGCTTCCTGAGCAATCCGGATCGGGTCGCGCATCGGGACGCCCTCGTCGTCGAGCTCGAGTCCGCTCTCGCCCATGACACCGCCGCAGCCTGGGCAGACCGCTTGAACCGGATCGGTGTCGCGGCGGGTGTCGTCAACTCGATCGGCGACGGCATCGCTCTCGCCGACCGGCTCGGCCTCGACCCCGTGTGGGAGGCCGTGGGCGTCGACGGGCGACGCTCGCGGCAGATCCGGTCCCCGCTGACCTGGACGCCCGGCATCCCGGTGTCCGTGTCGGCGCCACCGCTGCTCGGCGAGCACGACGAGCAGGTACGCGCCTGGCTCGACGCGGGCGGCTAGAGCGGAAGGTCGCGGAGCGCGATCCAGAGCTCGGCAGCAACATCCGGATCGTCGAGCGAGACGGCGAGCAGCTTCTCCGCCGCCAGAATGCGCGGACGGATGGTGTTCCGATGCACGCCCAGTGCGCGGGCGGTGCGTTCTGCCTGCTGCCGGTTGCCCAGATACGCCACCACGGTTCGGTGCAGGTCCGGATCGGCCGCGGCGAGTGCGGCCGCCCAGCCGCGGGCCCGCCCGTTCGGGTCGATCCGGAGGCCGTCGTCCCCCGATGAGCGGTGCCATGCGGCGACGCGAGCGGCGGTGGCGGCGACGTCCTCCAGCGCGATCTCACCGCTGAGGATGCCGGAGCCCGAGGTCGGGGCGGAGTCGGCGTGCCAGAGCGTGACGTGCAGGCCGTCGACGTCGACTCCACGCCCAAGAGCGCCGATGGCAGGCTCCCCGCTCGCCAGCACACGGAAGAGCATCGGCAGCTGCACGTCGGATGCGGCGGCGAGCGCCCGCGCGGCCGCAGCCTCGCCGCGGAGGGCGAGCACGGTGATCCAGTCTTCGGGAGGCGTCGACCCTCCCGCCTCGCGGGCGATCAGCAGTCGCAGGAGCGCGGTGGCGGTGAGCGCGAGCTGGCGGTCGGAGCTGCCGAACGGTCTGCCCGCGCCGAGGGCGAGTGCGCCGCGGGTGCGCTCGCCGTCGGTGACCGCATGCGCGACCACGGTCGAGCCGTGCGACACGAAGGACGCCGCTTCCACGCCCGAGCGCAGCAGCGACCGCTCGACATCGGCCCGCACCGAGGGCAGCATCCCTTCCAGCGATCTCGGATGCAGCAGGGCCGGGGAGGTGGTGCGACCGAGCGGCAGCCAGGCCACCCATCCGCCGATCGCCTGCGCCATCACCCGGACCACGGCCGCCACAGGGTCCGGTCCCGCCGCGGCCTGGACCAGTCGAGTGTGGGCGTGCGCCGTGCGCATCGCCTCCTCCTGGCCGCCGCGTCCGGCGATCGACCAGAACGCCCGGGAGACGTCGAGGAAGGGAGCCCCGTCCGGGACCTCGAAGACCGGGATCCCCGCCGAGCGACAGTGTTCGACGAGGGCCGACGGTGCGTGCTCCCAGCCCTCGCCGAGACCGATGCCGATCGCGCCGATCCCCTGTGCGGCGAGGCGGTCGACGTACGCGTCCGCCGTCGCTGAGCGCAACGGAATGCCGGTCGTGAGCAGGAGCTCGCCGCCCTCGAGATAGCGGCCGGGGTCCTCGAGTTCCGAGACGTGGACTCCGGTGATCGCGCGGGCGGCGTCGAACGGCGCGAGCGGGCGCAGGGAACTTCCGGCCAGACTGACGAGCTCTCCGAGAGACACCATGCCCTCATTGTGCGGGATGCACAGTATTGGCGCAAAGACTGGGCGAAGTGTGCCCATGGGCGGAGGTGCTTCGCCCTAGCGTCGACCTCATGACCTCCGTTCCCCACCTGCTCACCGAGATCCCCGGCCCGCGATCGCGTGCACTCCATGCGCAGCGCGATGCCGCCGTCGCCTCCGGATTCGGCGTCACGCTGCCCGTGTTCATCGCCAGCGCCGGAACCTCGACCCTTCAGGACGTCGACGGCAACACGCTCATCGACCTCGCATCCGGTATCGCCGTCACCAGCGTCGGTGCCGCCAACCCCCGCGTGCGGCAGAACGTTGCGGAGCAACTCGACCTCTTCACCCACACCTGCTTCATGGTGACCGAGTACGAGGGCTTCGTCCGTGTCGCCGAATGGCTCAACGACCACGTGCCTGGCGACTTCGAGAAGAAGACCGGCCTGTTCAGCACCGGCGCGGAGGCCGTCGAGAACGCGGTGAAGATCGCCCGCGCCCACTCCGGTCGACCGGGGATCCTGGTGATCGACGAGGCGTACCACGGCAGATCGCTGCTGACGATGGCCATGACGGCCAAGGAGCACCCCTACAAGACCTCGTTCGGCCCGTTCCCCGGCGACGTCGTGCGCGGGCCCAACGCGAATCCCCTCCGCGGTGCCGGGGCGGATGAGGCGCTCGCCGAGATCGAGCGCATCATCCTCGCGCACGGCGCCGAGCACTTCGCAGCCCTCGTCGTCGAGCCGATCCAGGGCGAGGGCGGGTTCATCGTTCCCGCTGAGGGCTTCCTCGCCGGCCTCCGTCGCATCGCAGACGCCCACGGCATCATCCTGGTCATCGATGAGATCCAGACCGGCCTCGGCCGCACAGGCCGTCTTTTCGCGAGCGAGCACGAGGGGATCGCGGGGGACATCATCCTCACCGCGAAGGCGCTCGGCGGCGGGCTGCCCCTGAGCGCCGTCACCGGCCGTGCCGACATCATGGACGCCGCACACGCGGGCGGCCTCGGCGGCACCTACGCGGGCAACCCGCTGGCCTGCGCGGCCGCGCTGGCCGTGTTCGAGGTGCTCGAGGAGCCGGACCTGCTCCCACGCGTCGCCGGCATCGAACAGCGCATCCGCCGCCACCTCGAACCGCTCCTGATCGAGCTCGACCAGGTGGCAGAGGTGCGGGGGTGCGGCGCGATGATGGCGATCGAGTTCGCCGACCCCGGAACGCTCGCTCCGCGGCCCGACCTCGCCCAGCGGATCTCGGCAGCGTGCCACGCAGCCGGCGTGATCACGCTGACGTGCGGCACCTTCGGCAACGTCATCCGGCTGCTCCCGCCGCTGGTCATCGAAGAGGCCGTGCTCGAAGCGGGGCTCGAGATCCTCGTCGCATCCATCCGCTCCATCGCCGCCGAGGAGGCAGCCGCATGACCACCGTTCCCGACCTGCTCGACTTCGACGAGATGCTCTCCGCAGACGAGCGCGCGACGCGCGACCGCGTGCGGACCTTCGTCGACGCGCGCGTGCGCCCGCACATCGCCCGCTGGTATGACGAGGCGATCTTCCCCACCGAGCTCGTGCCGGAGCTCGCCGACCTCGGACTGCTCGGCATGCACCTCAAGGGCTACGGCTGCGCCGGCCGCAGCGCCGTGGAGTACGGCCTGGCGGCGATGGAGCTCGAGGCGGGCGACTCAGGGCTGCGCACCTTCGTGTCGGTGCAGGGATCCCTCGCGATGAGCGCCATCCACAAGCACGGCAGTGAGGAGCAGAAGCAGGAGTGGCTCCCTCGCATGGCGCGGGGCGAGGTCATCGGCTGCTTCGGGCTCACCGAACCGAACTCCGGATCGGACCCGTCGAGCATGACGACCTTCGCGCGCCGCGACGGCGACGGATGGGTGATCAACGGAGCCAAGCGCTGGATCGGTCTCGCCTCGATCGCCCAGGTCGCGATCATCTGGGCGCAGACCGATGACGGCATCCGGGGCTTCATCGTGCCGACGGACTCCGACGGTTTCGTCGCGACGCCGATCACCCCGAAGCTGTCGATGCGCGCATCGATCCAGTGCGACATCACGCTCACCGACGTGCGGCTGCCCGCCGAGGCGCAGCTCCCGGAGGCGCGGGGACTGCGTGCCCCGTTCTCCTGTCTGAACGAAGCCCGCTACGGCATCGGGTGGGGCGTCATCGGCGCCGCACGCGACAGCTATGCCACGGCGTTGTCGTACTCGCGCACCCGCATGCAGTTCAACCAGCCCATCGCCTCGTTCCAGCTCACGCAGCAGAAGCTCGTCGACATGGCCGTCGAGATCGAGAAGGCGCAGCTGCTCGCGCTGCGGCTCGGGCGTCTCAAGGACGCCGGCTCTCTCGCACCGCACCAGATCTCGGTCGCGAAGCTCAGCAACACGCGGGCCGCGATCGCGATCGCGCGAGAGGCGAGGACGATCCTCGGCGGCAACGGCGTCTCGGGCGACTACTCGCCGCTGCGTCACGCCGCGAACCTGGAATCCGTGCGCACCTACGAGGGGACCGACGAGATCCACACGCTCGTGCTCGGCGCGCACATCACCGGCATCCCGGCGTTCCGCAACACCACCATCGAGGGAGCATCATGACCGTCATCGCCCTGCGCCACTTCATCGACGGCGCCTGGATCGAGGGGACCGGCGAGGCTCTCGTCGATGTGAACCCGAGCCGTCCGAGCGACATCGTCGCGGAAGGGCCGGGAGCTTCGGAGGCGGATGTCGACCGTGCCTACCTCGCGGCCAGGGCCGCGTTCGACGGCTGGCGGCGGACCCCGGCGCGTGCGCGAGCGGCGATCCTGCTCCGTGCCGCCGACATCATCGACGCGCACCGGGACGAATGGGGGCGCGAGCTCGCCCGCGAGGAGGGGAAGACGCTCGCGGAGGCGATCGCTGAGACCGGCCACTCTGCGAACATCCTCCGCTTCCATGCGCAGGAGGTCGAGCGGCCGAGCGGTGGCGTCTTCGAGTCTCCGACTCCGGGGGAGCGGATCCTCGTGATCCGCCGGCCGGTGGGAGTGATCGGGGCGATCACCCCGTTCAACTTCCCGATCTCGATCCCGGCGTGGAAGCTCGCGCCGGCACTCGTCTGGGGTAACACGGTGGTCTGGAAGCCCGCGACGTTCGTCCCCGTGCTCGCGATGCGCTTCGCCGAGGCGCTCGAGCAGGCGGGGCTGCCGCGCGGGGTGCTGAACCTGGTCAACGGCACCGCAGCCGTCGGCGAGGCGATCGTGTCGCATCCGGATGTGGACGCCGTGACCTTCACCGGCTCGACGAAGGTCGGACGGATCGTCGCTGCCCAGCTGGCCGCCCGCGGTGTGCCGTTCCAGGGTGAGATGGGCGGCAAGAACGCTGCTCTGGTGCTCGCGGACGCCGACCTCGACGTCGCGGTGGAGCAGGTGGCGATCGGCGCGTTCCGCGCGGCAGGGCAGAAGTGCACGGCGACCTCGCGCGTGATCGTGCACGAGGCCGTGGCCGACGAGTTCCTCCGTCGACTCGCGATCCGCACCGAGCGGATGGTCGTGGGCGATGCGCAGGACGAGGGCGTCGAGGTCGGACCGGTCGTCGACCTCGCGGCACGCGATCGTGTCGCTGCTGCCCTCGTGCGGGCCCGCACCGCGGCGACCGCTGTCGTCGCCCCGGAGCCGTACTCGTCCGGTGCGCTCGCCGAGGGGTACTTCATCCCGCCGTCCATCTTCGAGCTGCACGAGGACGCCCCGGGGGAGCTGTGGACCGAGGAGCTCTTCGGCCCCGTCGTCGGTGTGCGCAGGGTCCCCAGCACGGCGGCCGGCATCGCCCTCGTGAACGACAGCGAGTACGGTCTCTCCACCGCGGTCTTCACGACCGGGCTCGCGGACGCGCTCAGCGCGATCGAGGACATCAGGGTCGGGGTCGTGCACATCAACTCCGCATCGGCCGGTGCCGACCTGCACGTGCCGTTCGGCGGCAGCGGGGCGAGTGCGCTCGGCCCGAAGGAGCAGGGAGCGGCAGCCAGGGAGTTCTTCACCGAGACGGCGACGGTCTACCTGCGCGGCTGAGACATCGGAGTCGGATCGACCCCCACCGTCGTGTCCGATTTCCGCTAGTGGGTGTCGGGGGCGCGTGACAGAGTGGTGGCATGAGCCTTCCTCTGACCGACTTCGACGAGCGGTACCGTGCGATCAGCGCACGCGACACCCGCTTCGACGGACAGTTCGTGACGGCCGTGAGCTCGACCGGGATCTACTGCCGTCCGAGCTGCCCCGCCCGCACCCCGAAGCCGCAGAACGTGACGTTCTATCCGACCAGCGCGGCCGCGCACGAAGCGGGCTACCGGGCGTGCAAGCGGTGTCTGCCCGAGGCGGCGCCCGGGTCTCCGGCGTGGGACATCCGCGGCGACACGGCGGCGCGCGCGATGCGCCTGATCTCCTCCGGTGTGGTCGAGCGCGAGGGTGTTCCCGGTCTGGCCGCGCGTCTCGGATACTCGAGCAGGCACCTCACGCGGCTCCTCACGACCGAGCTCGGCGCCGGGCCTCTGGCGCTCGCGCGGGCGCATCGGGCGCACACGGCGCGGATGCTGTTGGTCGGCACCGACATGCCCATCTCCGACGTCGCCTTCTCGGCGGGATTCGCCAGCATCCGGCAGTGCAACGACACGATCCGCGAGGTCTTCGGTCTCACCCCTGGTGAGCTCAGGGCGCGACGGCGGATGCCGGCCTCCGCCGTCCCCGGAGCCATCGATCTCGTGCTGCCCTTCCGTGGCCCGCTCGACGCGAGCGGCATCGTCGCCTGGATGTCGGCGCGTGCGGTCACCGGAGTGGAGGAGGCAGGAGCGAACTCGTTCTCCCGACACCTGCGCATGGACGGAGGTCCTGCGTGGTTCGAGGTGCGCCAAGATGAAGCGGCGCGTCTCCACCTGCGCGCCCGTGTGGCCCGCCTGGGCGATCTCGCACCGCTCGTCGCGACCGTGCGACGCATCTTCGACCTCGATGCCGATCCGCTCGCGATCGACGAGGCGCTCTCCGCGCACGCCGAGCTCGCTCCGCTGGTGGCCCGCACCCCGGGTATCCGGGTTCCCGGTTCCGCCGACCCGCACGAGATGCTCATCAGGGCGATGATCGGCCAGCAGATCACGGTCGTCGCCGCGCGCACCGCGCTCACCGCACTCACCGAGGCACTGGGGGAGCGCACCGAGAACGGGCTGCTGTTCCCGACCATGCCGGCGATCGCCGAGCACGGCGCCGAGGTGCTGCGCGGCCCCGCCGCCCGCATCCGTGCCATCACCGGAGCCGCCGCCGCGCTCGCCGACGGGTCGCTCACACTCACCGTGGGTGACGACGGGCCCGCGCAGCGCGCGGCACTGCTGGCGATGCCCGGCATCGGACCCTGGACGGCCGACTACGTGCGCATGCGCGTGCTCGGCGATCCCGATGTCCTCCTCCCCGGCGACGTGGCGCTGCGAGCAGGGGCCGCGGCCTCTGGGCTCCCCGGAGAGCCACGCCCCCTCACCGCGTGGGCCGAGCGCACGGCTCCCTGGCGCAGCTATCTCAGCGCACACCTGTGGCGTGCCGCCCCGGTAAGGCAACCGGCAGCCCGGCGCACCGCATCGGTCCGCTCGGCGGTCCGCTCAGAAGACACGACCTCGAAGGAGACATCATGACCGCGATCATCCAGACCATCGACACCCCCGACGGTGCCTTCACGATCCTCGCCGACGATCATCAGCACGTGCTCTCCTCCGGGTGGACCACCGACGTGGAGGCCATCCTCGGCCGTCTGCCCGTCGCCGCCAGGCCCGCCGAGATCCGCGAGGGCGAGACGGAGGCGGCCGCGGCCGCGCTGGCCTATTACGCGGGCGAGCTCTCGGCCATCGACTCCGTGGCCGTGAAGCAGTCGGGCACCGTGCTGCAGCTCACCGGCTGGTCGCAGCTCCGCACCATCGAGCCGGGCGACCCGCTGACCTACACGGGCTTCGCTGCACGGCTCGACAACCCGCGGGCGGTGCGCGCGGCCGCGTCCATCTGCGCCCGCAACGCGCCGGCGCTGTTCGTCCCCTGCCACCGGGTGCTGCGCACGGACGGCACGCTCGGCGGCTTCGCCTGGGGGATCGGCGTCAAGGAGAGTCTGCTGGCGCGCGAGTCTGCGGGGCGTTGAGCGGGGAGTTCCGCCGACGCGGGAATGTCTCTTGCGCTCAGCTGGTTCACAGCAATAGGCTGGTGGGCTGTCGCGCCGACCGGACGACATCGCCGAGCCCCTGAGGAGGACACCATGACCACGATCTTCGTCACGCAGATCGCAGCTCTCGGCTCGACCCCGGTGCGTCCGCTCGGTTAGAGCCGCATCGCGCGCCCGATCAGGGCCAGCCGTCTCGGATGCCCGACCTCCAGGGTCCGCTCCCGCATCCGCCTCTCCTTCCTGAACCGCTCTTCGCTCGAAACTCTCTGAGAGACATGTCTTCCTCGCCTTCTTCGCAGAACACCGCGTCCTCCCTGTCCACCCCTGCCGCGCTGTGGCGGCTGAAGCCCTTCGTCAAGCCCGTCATTTGGCGGCTCGCCGGGGGTGCTGCCAGCGCCCTGATCGCGGCCATCATCGCCCTCATGATCCCGATCGTGCTCGAGCAGATCATCAGCGGACCCGTCCGCGACGGTGAGATCAGCGCGATCGTCTGGGGAGCTCTCGCGGTCTTCGCCCTCGCTCTCGGCGAGGCGCTCATGGTCTGGCTGCGACGCCAGTTCGTGCTCAACCCGGCCACCGAGGTCGAGTACAAGATGCGCACCGAGCTCTACTCGCGCCTGCAGACTCTGCCGGTGTCCTTCCACGACCGGTGGGGCTCCGGCCAGCTGCTCAGCCGCATGATGCAGGACATCGGTCTCATCCGCCGGTGGCTCGCGTTCGGACTCGTGCTGCTCGTGGTGAACATCCTCACCATCATCATCGGCTCTGTGCTGCTGTTCCGCTGGCACTGGCTGCTCGGCACGATCTTCCTGGTGACCGCGATCCCGCTGTGGATCCGTGGCTATCTGTTCGAGAAGCGCTACGGGGCGCTCACGCGGCGCAGCCAGGACCAGGCCGGCGACCTCGCCACCAGCGTCGAGGAGAGCGTGCACGGCATCCGCGTGCTGAAGGCGTTCGGTCGCGGCAAGCACGCGCTCAGCCGCTTCAGCCGCCAGGCGGAGACCCTGCGCGAGACCGAGATGAGCAAGGCCCGCGCGATCGCATCGATCTGGTTCTGGCTCGACCTCATGCCGCAGATCGCGTTCGGTCTCAGCCTGATGTCCGGCATCTGGCTGATCTCGCAGGGGCAGATCGACGAGGCACAGCTGTTCGCGTTCTTCGCGATGGCCGTGGTGCTGCGCTGGCCCATCGAGTCGATCGGCTTCCTGTTCTCGTTCATGCTCGACGCCCGTACGGCGACCGACCGTGTGTTCGACATCTTCTCCGAGACGAACACCATCACCGACCCGGAGAACCCCGTGCACATCGCGAACCCGCGCGGAGAGCTCGCGTTCGAGAACGCGCATTTCCGGTACCAGGACGCCGGTGCGCATGAGCGTGATCTTCTCGACGGCATCGACCTTGTGCTGCGCCCCGGCGAGACCATGGCGCTGGTGGGTCTCACCGGCAGCGGCAAGACGACGCTCACGACCCTGCCCACGCGTCTGTACGACGTGACCGGCGGCAGGGTCACGCTCGACGGCGTCGACGTGCGTGACCTCCCACTGTCGGAGCTCCGACAGCACATCGCCATGGCCTTCGAGGACGCGACGCTGTTCTCGGCGACCGTTCGCGAGAACGTGCTGCTCGGACGTGCCGAGCTCGACGTGCACAGCGAAGAGGGCGAACGGGTGCTGCGTGAAGCGCTGCAGGTCGCACAGGCCGGCTTCGTGGACTCGCTGCCCGACGGCGTCGAGACCGTGATCGGCGAGGAGGGTCTCAGCCTCTCGGGCGGTCAGCGTCAGCGACTCGCCCTCGCCCGTGCGGTGGCGGCGAACCCGAAGGTCCTCGTGCTCGACGACCCGCTGTCGGCGCTCGACGTCGACACCGAGGCTCTGGTGGAGGAGGCCCTTCGCCACGTGCTCGCCGACACCACAGCCATGATCGTGGCGCACCGTCCGTCGACCGTCGCGCTCGCCGACCGCGTCGCACTGCTCGAAGCAGGTCGCGTGACGGCGGTGGGCACCCACTCCGAGCTGCTGAAGACGAGTCGTCACTACCGTCACGTCATCTCCAGCCTGGAGGCCGAGGAAGCGGCACGCACCGGGGCGATCCCGGTGATCCGCGATGAACAGGCCGAGATCGACGAAGAGGTCCAGGAGGGCCTCGGGATGCGAGCCGCCGACGAAGACCCGATCACCGAGAAGGAGGTGCAGCGATGAGCTCCGCCATCACCGGAACCCAGAACGAGGATCGTTCCGAGTACACCCGTGACGAGAGCAGGGAGATCCGTCGTCGGTCCCTCCGGTTGCTCGGATCCCTGGTCAGCCCGCTGAAGCCGCGGATCGTGCTGGCCGCCGCGGTGCTGGTCGTGTCGACTGCTCTGCAGGTCGCCGGCCCCATCCTCATCAGCATCGGCCTCGACCGCGCGCTGCCTGCGGCCATCGAACAGGCCGACTGGATGCCGACCTTCATGATCGGCGGCATCTACCTGTTGGCTGGTGCCCTCGCCGCTGTCCTGATCGCCTGGTACGTCATCATCGCCGCCAAGCTCACCCAGGCGGTGCTGCTCGATCTGCGCAAGCGGATCTTCCTGCACACCCAGCGCCTGAGCCTCGAGTTCCACGAGTCGTACACGTCTGGCCGCATCATCTCGCGGCAGACCAGCGACCTCGACTCGATCAAGGAGCTCCTCGACGGCGGCCTGAACGAGCTCGTCTCCGGTGTGCTGTTCGGCCTCTTCACGTTCATCGCCCTGTGCTTCTGGGACTGGCAGTCCGGACTGATCCTCGCGATCGGCGGCGTGCCGCTGTTCTTCCTGATGCGCTGGTTCTACTCGCGCTCGCAGCTCGTGTACCGCGAGTCGCGCGTGATCAGCGCCAAGGTGATCGTGCAGTTCGTGGAGACCATGACCGGTATCCGCGCTGTGAAGGCGTTCCGCAAGGAGCCGCGCAACGATGTGGCATTCCAGGAGGTCGCGGGGGACTACCGCGATGTCAACCGTCGCTCGATGCTGCTGTTCGGCACGTTCGAGCCGGGGCTCATGGGCGTGGCCGCGCTGGTGCTCGGCATCGTCGTGCTCTGGGGCGGCATCCGGGTCTCCGAGGGTGCGCTCACGGTCGGCGTGCTGCTGTCGGCTGTGCTGTACGTGCGTAACTTCTTCGCGCCCATGCAGGAGATCGCGATGTTCCTGAACTCCTACCAGTCCGCCACTGCGGCGCTGGAGAAGGTGTCGGGAGTGCTCGAAGAGGTGCCGACCGTTCCGGACCCCGAGAAGCCGGTCGACCTGTGGGAGTCGCGCGGTCACATCGAGTTCGACGAGGTGACCTTCGGCTACAACGGCGAGAAGACGATCCTCCCGAACTTCTCGCTCGACATCCCGGCGGGCCAGACGATCGCCCTGGTGGGAACGACCGGTGCGGGCAAGTCCACGCTGGCGAAGCTCATCTCGCGGTTCTATGACCCCTCGCTCGGTCGGGTGACCCTCGACGGGATCGACCTGCGTTCGCTGCATCCGAAGGACCTGCGCCGTGCCATCGTGATGGTGACGCAGGAGGCCTACCTGTTCAGCGGCACCGTGGCAGACAACATCGCGCTCGGCAAGCCCGACGCGACGATCGATGAGATCAGGGCGGCGGCCCGCGCAGTCGGCGCCGACGAGTTCATCTCGTCACTGCCTGACGGCTACGGCACCGACGTGAACAAGCGCGGCGGCCGGGTGTCGGCGGGCCAGCGTCAGCTGATTTCGTTCGCCAGGGCCTTCCTCGCCGACCCGGCGGTGCTGATCCTCGACGAAGCCACGGCATCACTCGATATCCCGTCGGAGCGGCTGATCCAGGATGCCCTGCAGACCCTGCTGAAGGACCGTACCGCGATCATCATCGCGCACCGTCTGTCGACGGTCGCGATCGCCGACCGCGTGCTGGTGATGGAGCACGGCGAGATCATCGAGGATGACACCCCCGCAGCGCTGATCGGTGGCACCGGGAAGTTCGCGCAGCTGCACGCGGCATGGCAGGAGACGCTGGTCTAGGTTGACCGCGCAGTTTCCGCGGCCTTTGTGAAGTTCGGCGGCCACATCTTGCGGATGTGGCCGCCGAACGTGCATCCGGCCGCAGAAGTGTCGACGCGTGTCACCGCGCGCGCGACGCCGGAGGTAGATGCAGGCCGCGCGCGATGGCCGCAGCGACCGTGCGTTCGACGTATGCCCAGTCGTGCAGGATCTGCGCGTAGGTGAATCGGATCACGGTGTACCCGCGCAACCGGAGTTCGGCATCGTGCGCGACATCCCGGCCGCGGTCGGCAGAGCGCGAATGATGGGCGAAACAGGCCCGAATCCGACATCCCGCGGACGGCATGGGCGAGTTCGCGTGACGCGCGATCACGCCAGCGCACCGCCCGCAGGGATGCGACGTCGAGGGACTCCCGCCTCATCGCCGACTCCCAGATCGTCATCGCATCCTCGAAATCGAAGCATCGCGCGACGTGGGCCAGAGCATCCTCGATGGATGCCACCAGAGCTCTGGGTCCGACATCGACCAGAGGTTCGGACCAGTGCAGCACCGCGTCACCGGCGTGGCGATGCGCGTTCGTCCCGACGTGCAGGTGGGCTCCGGCCGGCGCTTTCTCTGGAATCCACCATTCCCTTCGTCGGGCGAGCGATATGCACGTGAGTCTGGCGGATGCGGCGGCGGACGTGCGGAGATCCTGTGGTGCAGCCGCGGTGCTGATCCATTTCGCACGGATGCGCTCCACCTCACCGCCGCGGATCGCCGCTCTGATCAGGGACGGTGGATACCCGCGCTCGCGCGCATCCTCACGGTGCACGATGCCGCCTCGAGTCGTCACCCAGGTCTTCAGGTCCATTCCGACAGGATCGTGTCCCGAGGGTCGCTTCGATGATGGTCTGCGCGGTGTCTGTGCACAAGTAGGCGCCGCACGCAGATGTGCAGAGCCAGTGGGTGCCGGTGTGATCGACCTCGCGCCGACCGGAGTTTCGGACGGATGCAGGTTCTGCGGCCAGGGGTGTGGCATACGGCCGCAGAACCTGCGCGACGCCGCAGAACCTCCGCTGCGCTGACACTGGACCCTCAGCAGCTTCGAGGCAGACGACACCCGGGGCTGGGTAGCATCGAGGCATGGACCCGTTGATGCTCGTCGCCGAGTGGTGGTGGATCGCGCCCGTCGCGGCCGGCGGGGTCACCGCGGGGGCGATCGGCGTCCGCCGCCGTTCCCGCTCGAGCGGCCGCCGGCTCGCGGTCGACGCGGCGCGGCATGATCTGAAGGCCGCGCAGATCGCGATCGTCGAGAAGAAGGCCGCCGTCAAGGTCGCCAGAGCCGACGTGGCGCACGTGTCCGCCGAGCGTGCTGCACGCCGCGCGACGCCGGAGCAGGTCGCCAGCGCGAAGCGGATGCTGCGCGACAGCGAGCGCGACGTGAAAGCTGCAGCGGCCGACATCAAAGCCCGGCAGGCGCGGCTGCAGGCGGCGCGTGCGGCCATCCCCGCGGCATCCGCGCCCCGACCGCTCGACCGGCTGCGATCCGAGCACGACGCCATCGTGGTGCAGTGGATGCAGTACGAGACCGACCCGGCGCGCCAGATCGCCTACCCCGCCATGACCGACGTCAAACAGCCGGCGACGGCCGCGTATCTGCGGGCGGCCGGCCGCGCGACCGATCTGCGTCGCGAGGCGGGCGACCGGCCGACGCCTGCCGAGTTCGCGGCCTACCGCGACGGTGTGGCGCAGCTCGCGCGAGCGTTCGAGATCGCCGAGCACGCCGCTCGTGTCGCGGCAGGGGAGCGCCCCGCGACCCCCGGGTGGCAGGACGCGGCGCAGGATGCGATCAGCCGTTCCGCCGAGGCCATCGACCGTGCCGCCGAAGCCGCCGCGACGGCCTTCACCGCGTGGACGACGCGGGGGCGCAAACCCCCGCAACCCCCGCACCCGCCGCGCGACGACCGCTGATCCCGCTACGCCCCCACCGTCCTGGTGCGCACGAGTTCGCGGTACCAGAGTCCGGAGTCCTTGACCGTGCGTTCGAGCGAGTCGAAGTCGACCCGTACGATGCCGAACCGCTTGGCGTAGCCGTAGCCCCACTCGAAGTTGTCCAGCAGCGACCACACGAAGTAGCCGCGCAGATCGACCCCGCGCTCGAGCGCACGGTGCGCTGCCGTGAAGTGGCGCCGCAGGTAGTCGGTGCGCTCGGGGTCGGGCACGGAGCCGTCGTCGGCGACCACGTCATCGAATGCGGCACCATTCTCGGTGACCATGAGGGGCTGCGCGGGGAACTGCTCCGACAGCGATACCAGCAGCTCTTCCAGGCCCTCCGGTGCGATGTTCCAGCCCATCGCCGTGTACGGCCCCGGCTGCTCGACGAACTCCACGATCCGGTCGCTGCCCGGCCAGGCGGTGCCGCCGGTGGTGCCTTTGTGCCCGTCGTTCTGCTGCTGCTCCGAGACGCCGTCCCACAGCCGCACGGTCGCGGTGGAGTAGTAGTTCACGCCCAGCACGTCGATCGGCTGGTTGATCGTCGCGAGATCGCCGTCCGCCACGAAGCCCCAGTCGGTGACCTCCGCGGTGTCGGCGAGCAGGTCGGCCGGGTACTCGCCGCGCAGCATCGGGCCGGTGAACGCCCGATTCGCGAGGGCGTCGATGCGGCGGACGGCCTCGGCGGATCCCTCGCCCTGCCCTCGGAGCACGTGGAAGTTCAGGGTCACGGAGTAGTCGGGGTCGCCGGTCGATGTCGCGCGCAGCGCCTGCACCGCGCGTCCGTGCGCGAGGTTCAGATGGTGCACGGCGGAGAGCGCGGATGCCGGTTCGTGACGCCCCGGCGCGTGGCCGCCCTGGCCGTAGCCGAGGTAGGCGGAGCACCAGGGCTCGTTGAGCGTGGTCCAGGTGTGCACGCGGTCGCCCAGCGCGGTGCCCATGATCTCGGCGTAGCGCTCGAAGGCGTCGGTGGTGGCGCGAGACGTCCAGCCGCCGGCATCCTCGAGGTACTGGGGGAGGTCCCAGTGGTACAGCGTCGCGACCGGGCGGATGCCGCGTGCGAGCAGTCCGTCGACCAGGCGCGAGTAGAAGTCGATACCCGCCTGGTTCACGTCGCCTGCAGCAGTGGGGACGATACGCGGCCACGCGATCGAGAAACGGTACGCCTGCAGACCGAGGTCCGACATCAGGTCGAGGTCTTCCTCGACGCGGTGGTAGTGGTCGCACGCCACGTCGCCCGTGTCGCCGTTCCAGACCTTCCCCGGGGTTCTGCTGAAAGTGTCCCAGATCGACGGCGTGCGGCCGTCCTCGGACGCGGCACCTTCGATCTGGTAGGAGGCGGTAGCCGAGCCGAACGTGAAGCCCTCGGGGAACACGAGTCCGGATCCGCGGTAGTCGTCGCGCGGGGTGAGCGGCGTGGTCATTCGGTGATCTCCTCCAGGTCGACGGTGTAGGTCTCGGCGCGACCCGAGGGATCGGTCACGGTCACCGACGTGGTTCCCGTGCCGCCCGCGAAGACACGCAGCTGCAGTCCGTCATGGTAGTCGTACTCCGGGCCGTCCACACGGGCGCCCCAGGGCAGCACCGTCCCGGGGCGCACGTACAGCGGAAGGGAGTCGAAGCCATGCGTCTCCCGTCTCCACGTGCCACCGGTCACCCGCTCTCCCGTCAACAGCGACGTCCACTCCCCGGCGGGCAGGTAGAACTCCACCTCGCCGTCGGCAGAGAACACCGGAGCGACGAGCAGGCTCGATCCGAGCATGTACTGCCGATCCAGGTAACCGGCTGCGGGATCGTCGGGGAACTCGAGCGCCATCGGCCGCATCAGCGGGACGCCCGTGCGCGCGGCGTCGAGCCCGTGCTGGTACAGGTATGGCATCAGCCGCATCTTCAGGTGCGTGAAGCGGCGAGTGACCTCCACAGCCTCGTCGTCGAAGGCCCACGGCACGCGGTAGGAGCTCGAGCCGTGGAACCGGGAGTGCGAGCCGAGCAGCCCGAACGCCGTCCAGCGCTTGAAGACACCCGCATCCGGGGTGCCCTCGAAGCCGCCGATGTCGTGGCTCCAGAACGCGAAGCCGCTCAGGGCGAGCGAGAGTCCGCCGCGCAGGGTCTCCGCCATCGAGGTGTACGTCGATGTGGAGTCGCCGCCCCAGTGCACCGGCATGCTCTGTCCGCCTGCCGTCGCCGACCGGGCGAACAGCACGGCCTCACCCTCGCCGCGCGCATCCGTGAGCACATCGAACACCGCGCGGTTGTACAGGTCCGTGTAGCGGTTGTGCATCCGTTCGGGGTCAGCGCCGTCCGCCCAGACGACATCGGTGGGGATACGCTCGCCGAAGTCCGTCTTGAAGCAGTCCACGCCCTGAGCGACCAGGCGCCGCAGATGCCCCTGGTACCACGCGGTCGCGTCGGGGTTCGTGAAGTCGACCAGACCCATGCCGGCCTGCCACAGGTCCCACTGCCACACCGAGCCGTCGGCGCGCCGCACCAGGAAGCCCTGATCCGCGGCCTCCCGGAACAGCGGGGAGCGCTGTGCGATGTACGGGTTGATCCAGACGCAGACGCGCAGATCCTTCTCGTGCAGACGCGACAGCATCCCGTCGGGATCGGGGAAGACGCGCGGATCCCACTCGAAGTCGCACCAGTTGAACTCGCGCATCCAGAAGCAGTCGAAGTGGAACACCGACACCGGCAGTTCACGTGCCGCCATCTCGTCGATGAACGAGTTCACGGTCTGCTCGTCGTAGTCCGTGGTGAAGCTCGTCGACAGCCACAGCCCGTACGACCAGGCGGGTACGACGGGCGGCCGACCGGTGAGAGCGGTGTAGCGCCCGAGCACGTCCTTCGGTGTGGGGCCAGCGATCACGAAGTACTCGAGCTGTTCGCCCGACACCGAGAACTGCACGCGCTCGACGGCTTCGGAACCGATCTCGTAGGAGACGTGCCCCGGGTCGTTGACCAGCACGCCATATCCGCGGTTGGACAGATGGAACGGCACGTTCTTGTACGCCTGCTCCGATGATGTGCCGCCGTCGGCGTTCCACACCTCCACCGACTGGCCGTTCTTGACCAGGGGGCCGAAGCGCTCGCCGAGTCCGTAGATCAGCTCGCCGACGCCGAGGTCGAGCTGTTCGTGCACGAAGGTGGAGGCGGCGGGTGTTCCGCCACCCTGTCGGGCGTTGCTGACGATGCCGGGGTCGACCTGCGCGTCCGCGGTCAGCTGCACGAAGCCCTGTGCCTTGCTGCCGCTACCGGTGACCCGTCGCCCGTCGACCGCGAAGGAGAGATCCCAGGGAGCCCCGGGGGAGATCTTCGCCACGAGACTGCCGGCATCGAGCACTCCGCCGGTCTCCGTCGACGACGCCTTCGCGGTACCGGCGCCTGCGCCTGCGCCGGGAAGGGGGAACCCGCCATGCCAGCTCCCGCCGGTGTGGTGGGCGATGCGCACGCGGATCACGCCCTCGGCGGGGGAGGAGAGCGTGGTCGTCAGCACAGGCCGGTTGAGCACGTCTCCGCGTTTGGCGATCGCCAGGGTGGGGGCGGTGATGACGATGCCGGGGCCGTCGGGGGTGTCCGTGGTCTCGGCGATGTCATAGGCCTCCTGCGCGTACAGCGCCGTGACGCCGGGACGCAGCTGCCAGAACCCGTCGGTGAACTTCATTACTTGACTGCTCCTGCCGTGATGCCACGCGTCAGCGTGCGCTGGAAGATGAGGAAGAAGATGAGGGTGGGGATGATGCCCAGCAGTGCCGAGGCGCTCGTGGTCGTGACGTCCATGAGCCGGTCTCCCTGCAGCACGCTGATCGCGACCGGAACCGTCTGGTTCGCGTTCGAGGCGAGGAAGGTCAACGGGATCAGGAACTCGTTCCACGTCCAGATGAAGAAGAAGATGAGCAGCACCGAGAGGGTCGGACGGCTGATCGGGAAGACGACGCGCCACAGGATCTGCCAGCGGCTCGCGCCGTCGAGCGATGCCGCCTCGAGGATCTCCTTGGGGAAGGTGCCGTAGACCGAGGAGAGCAGGTAGGTGCCGAACGCGGCCTGGATCACCGTGAACACGATGATCACCGCCCACACGTTGTCGTAGAGCCCCACGGACTTGAACATGTAGTACAGCGGGTAGAGCAGCGCCTCCTGCGGAAGCAGGTTCGCGAGCAGGAAGAGCAGCACGATCCACGAACGGCCGCGGACACGTCCGATGCCGATCGCGAAGGCGTTGAGCATGGAGATGACGACGGCGAGCACGGCGACGATCCCGGAGATGAAGATCGAGTTCCACACCTTCTCGGGGAAGTTGACGCGCTCCCAGAACTTGATGATGCCGCCGAAGTCGAGCGTCTCGGGGAAGGCGAGCGGCCCGGAGGTCGCGTAGTCGACGGGCGACTTGAACGAGTTCACGAGAACGAGGTAGAACGGCGCGATCACCAGGAGGGCGCCGACGACCACGAGCGCCAGGAGCAGCCAGTCGATCGGCCGTTTCTTGGTCATGCCCCCGCGGGGACGGGTCTTGCCCGGCTTTCCGGTCACGATGGCGGTGGTGGCGTGCATCACAGGCCCGCCCTTTCCTTGCGTTCGAGGGAGTTCTGTACACGGATGAAGATGATCGACACGATGACCACGACGATCGTGAGCACGGTGGCGATCGTCGCGCCGTAGCCGACGTTCCGCTTCGTGAAGAACTCCTGGTAGGCGTAGTAGGCGGGCACCAGGGTGGCGCCTGCAGGTCCGCCGCGAGTGATGATGTAGACCGGGCCGAAGACCTTGAGCGCCGCGATCGTGCAGGTGAGGGTGACCACGAAGATCTCCGGGCGGATGATGCTCATGGTGATCGCCGTGAAGCGCTGCAGCCAGTTGGCGCCGTCGAGCTCGGCCGCCTCGTAGAGTTCGGGGTCGACGCGCTGGAGTGCCGCCATGAAGACCACGACCGGATAGCCCAGCTGCACCCACACCATGACCAGCATCAGCACGATCAGGGCGGACGGCATCTGTCCCAGCCAGTCGTAGGCGGGGATGCCGAACGCACCGAGGATCTGGTTGAGCGCGCCATCTCCGCCCGGGCGCACGATCCACCCGATCACGATGCCGGCGACGGCGATCGGCAGGATCTGCGGGAGGTAGTAGGTCGCCCGCAGGAAGGCGCCGACCTTGCCGCCGAACTTTCGCCCGACGACGTCGAACAGGAGAGCGGCGACGATGAGTCCGACGATCGTCGGCACGACCACCATCGCGAGGATCATCCACACGGAGTTCGTGAACGATGTCCAGAAGTCGCTGTCAGTGAGGATCTTCTGCCAGTTCTCGAGGCCGATGAACTCGGGGGCGCGCACGCCCTTCCACTTCGTGAAGGTCAGGTACACGTTCCAGATGAGCGGCACGATGACGATGACCAGCAGCAGGACGAAGCCGGGGAGCAGGTAGAGCCAGTAGCCGCCGGTACCACCGCTGCGCTGCGGGATGGACGGTTCTTCCGGGGGGAGCGCCGTGCGGCGCTCACGGGTGGCGAGAGACATGTTCAACTCCAGGAGGATGCGGGGGCGGCGCCGTCGTGGCCGCCGCCCCCGCGTATGGGATCAACGGAATTCCGCGGTGCCTTCGTCGTACTGTTCGCCGAGGTTGGCGTTGGTGGTCTTCACGTCCTGCACACCCGTGACCAGTCCCTGCAGCTCCTGCACGATCACGTCGTAGAAACCGGGGGCGGGCCAGTCCGGGTAGAACGAGAGGCCGTCGGCGTCGAGGACACCGTTGAACGTCGCGATGAGCTCTGCACTCTTCTCGTCCGTGATGTCTGCCGAGTCCGCGGCGACGGGGAGCCCGCCGTTGTTGCCGATGATCGCCTGGATCTCCGGACGCATCGTGATATCGATGAACTGGTAGGCGAGATCCTTGTTGGCAGCGTTCTCCGGAACGACCCAGAGGTTGCCGGAGGAGCCGAGCGAGAGGTCGGCGCCGGGGAACGCGGTCATGGTCCAGTCGAAGCCGGTCGCCTCTGCGACGAAGCGTCCGAACCACCAGGAGCCCGACACGAAGATCGGCGAGGTGCCGTTGATGAACGAGACACCGGCGTCCTCGGCCTTGACCGATGAGACGTCGGAGGCGATGTAGCCCTTGTCGACGTAGTCCTTCAGCGTCTCGGTCGCGGAGGTGACCTCGGGCCCCTGCCAGTCGACCGGGTTCTTGTAGAGCTGGTAGTCGTCGACGAAGCCGCGGTCTCCCTCGAGCAGGGCGAGCTGGTACCAGAGCTGGCCGAGCGGGTACTCCGCGCCGGCCTCGGCGAGCGGAGTGACACCCTGGGCCACGAAGGCGTCGAGCACATCGACGAACTCGTCGTAGGTGGTGGGGATCTCGAGCCCGGCTGCGGCGAAGGCGTCCTTGTTGTAGTACACGCCGACGAACTCGCCGTAGTTCGGGATGCCGAACCAGGTGTCGCCGCCCATGACGCCGTCTTCCGTGTACTTCGCGGTCGTCTGCAGCGACGGTGCGAGCTTGTCGTCCCAGCCGTACTCGTCCACGGCGTCCGAGATGTCGCTGATGAGTCCGGTGGAGGCCAGGAAACCAGCCGTGGCGTTGCCCTTGTTGAACTCCATCAGATCGGGAGCCGCGTCGGTGTCGAGCACCTGGCTGGCGGTCTTCTGGATCTGCTCGAAGGACTTCTCCTCGAACTCGACCGTGGCGCCGGTCTCCTCTTCGAAGATCTTGATCGCCTCTGCCCAGGCCTTGCCCATCGCGCTGTCCGCACCCTCGTAGTGCCAGAGCTTGAGGGTGTCGCCGCCGCCGCTGTCGCCGCCGCCCGCGGTGCAGCCGCTCAGGACCACTCCTGTCGCGGTGAGGGCGGCCAGCATGGCCAAGGTCTTCGTCCTGCGGATGTTCCGTGCCATCGTCGGCACTCCTTTCTCGGTGGCCACGTGGGCCGGACACTTCACTGGGTCGGGATGTTCAGTTGTGGTGATCACATTTGTCGAAGCGTTTCGACAATGGCGATAGGAGAGCGCGTGTGCGTCGGCGATCATTCCCGCGGAGGCGGGACGGAGCCGACGGAGCGGTAGGTGGGCGGGATGAGGTGGATGCGCGGGGGGAGCCGCGGATCCTCGAGTCTCTGTACGGCGATCTCGACGGCGAGCTCGCAGGAGTCCTGCGGGACGAGCGGAATGGTGTCGACGGGGATCGGGAGCAACGCGGTGTCGAACGAGGCGGCAGCCGAGACGATCGCGACATCCGTGCCGACCTGGAGCCCGCGTTCCTTCAGGGTCGCGAGGAGGACCTCGTGCACATCGTTCACTGCGTGCACGATGAACGCGCGGATGCCGTCATCGAGTGCCGACTCCGCGGACGCGCGGACGGCACCCGTGTCGGTGGCGAGGGCTCCGGTCGCGGTCCAGGTGAGATCGACGCCGCGGGATGCGCTGCGCTCCTGCACGCCGCGGAGCAGGCGGCGCGGGAAGTTCGACTTGCGGTACGAGACCTCGGTCTGTCCCAGTAGTTGGATGCGCTCGTATCCGGCGTCGGCGAGACGATCGACGGCCAGGTGTCCTGCGGCCTCGAAGTCGAGGTCGACGCAGGTGAGGTCGCGCTGATCGTCGGGGAGGCCGATGAAGATCGTCGGCGTGCGCACGGCGCGCGCGATGTCGACACGCTCATCGTCCGGTGCGACGTCCAGGACCAGGATCGCGTCGACGAGGTTGCTCGCCGCGACCCGATTCATCCCCTCGGATGTCTGCTCATCCGTGAGGAGCAGGATGTCGTAGCCGCGACGCCGCGCGGCCACGGCGGTGGCGAGCACGAAGGCCATGTGCGTCGGCGCATGGGTGTCGGCGCGCAGAGGTTCGGTGAGGGCGAAGATGTTGGTGCGCCGTCCGGCGAGCATCCGTGCTCCGGCGTCGGGCTGATAGCCGAGCGCAAGGGCGGCGTCCTCGATGCGGCGCCGGGTCTTCTCCGAGACAGGGCGTTTGCCGCTGAGCGCATAGGAGACGGTGCTGATCGATACGCCGGCGGCTGCTGCCACCTCGTGGATCGTCGTCATCGTGACTCCATCGTCGCTTCGTTGAATCGTCGAAGCGCTTCGCCTGCGCCTCTCCAGCGATGATAGACACCCTCAGCGGGTCAATGCAAGGATTTTGTGGTTCCTGGCAACAAATCGATCACCGTGAGCGTGGGAGCGCTCCCGCGGCACAGCGCAGAGAGGGCGACGGAGCCTCGATGGGGGAGGGGATTCGAGACCCCGCCGCCGGTCTAGGAGGCGACTCTGATCTGTGCGATGACCTCGGAGTACTCGGTCTCGCCGACCGGCGTGAAGCCGACGCGCAGGAAGAAGGCCTCAGGGCCGTCATCGCCCGCCTCGTAGATGACGTTGACGTGATCCATGCCGCGCCTGCGCGCCTCCTCGACGAGGCTCTCGACGGCGAAGCGTCCGACACCGCGGCCCTGGCCCTCGGCGTCGACGTTGATGCGCCACAGCACGGAGCGGAAGTGCTCCTCCGGTGCGTCGTCGTCGAAGTTCGCGCTGACGAAGCCGACGACCTGGTCGCCGTCGAGCACGACGCGCTGCCAAGAGGTCTGGGGGTTGATGACGGTGGCCGCGATCCCGTAGGACACCGGAGCGAGGAACTGCTCCTGTCCGGGCTTGAGCGACAGGTTGTTCACGGCGACGATCGTCGCAGCGGAGAGTTCGACCATGCGCAGTTCGGACATGACCCCAGGCTAACCCCTCCCGCGCGACCGCACACGCTTCGTGGCGAACATTCCTGTTCCGACTCGCCGTCAGCCCGCTCCAGGGCGCTCGGATCGGCGCTCGGAACACAGCGCGAGAGCCGCTCAGGTATCTTGGTATCGAGACAAATTGACCTCAAGAGCGGAGAACCTCCCGGTGACCGACGACGCCATCATCTACACCCACACAGACGAGGCGCCAGCCCTCGCCACCGCCTCCTTCCTGCCGATCGTCCAGGCCTTCAGCGGCCAGGCGGGCATCGAGTTCGAGACCCGTGACATCTCGCTGGCCGGCCGCATCCTCGCAGCCTTCCCGCAGAAGCTCGCGCCGGAGCAGCAGGTGGGCGACGCGCTCGCCGAGCTGGGCGGCCTCGCCACGCTCCCGGAGGCGAACATCATCAAGCTGCCGAACATCTCGGCATCCATCCCGCAGCTCAAGGGTGCGATCGCCGAGCTCCAGCAGCAGGGCTACGACATCCCGTCCTTCCCCGACGACCCCGCGTCGCTCGAGGAGAAGGACATCCGCGCCCGCTACGACCGCATCAAGGGCTCCGCAGTGAACCCGGTGCTCCGCGAGGGCAACAGCGACCGTCGGGCGCCGCTCGCCGTCAAGAACTACGCGAAGAAGCACCCGCACCGCAACAAGCCGTTCGCCGAGGGGTCGAAGACCCGCGTCGCGACGCTCGGCCACGACGACTTCAAGTCGAACGAGAAGTCGTGGGTCGCCGCCCATGACGACGTTCTCACCATCCGCCACACGGCCACCGACGGCACCGTGACGGTGCTCAAGGAGGGCCTCAAGGTCCTGCCGCGCGAGATCATCGACGCGACCTTCCTGTCTGCCTCCGCCCTCGACGCGTTCCTCGCCGAGACGTTGGAGCAGGCGAAGTCCGAGGACGTGCTGTACTCGGTGCACCTGAAGGCCACGATGATGAAGGTCAGCGACCCGATCATCTTCGGTCACGTGGTGCGGGCGTTCTTCGCCGACGTCTTCGCGCAGTACGGCGACCAGCTCGCCGCGGCCGGTCTCAAGCCGAACGACGGACTCGGGTCGATCCTGGCAGGCCTCGATGGCGTCGCAGCCGGTGCGGAGATCGCGGCGGCGTTCGACAAGGCGCTCGCCGAGGGCCCTCGTCTCTCGTACGTGAACTCCGACAAGGGCATCACGAACCTGCACGTGCCGAGCGACGTGATCGTGGACGCGTCCATGCCCGCGCTCATCCGCAACGGCGGCAAGCTCTGGGGCAAGGACGGCGGTGAGGACGACACGATCGCCGTCATCCCCGACTCCTCCTACGCCGGTGTCTACCAGGCGGTGCTGGACGATGTGATCGCGAACGGTCCGCTCGATCCCGCGACGATCGGCACGGTGCCCAACGTCGGCCTCATGGCCCAGGCAGCCGAGGAGTACGGCAGCCACGACAAGACGTTCGAGATCGCCTCGGCGGGTGTCGTGCAGGTGCTCGACAGCGACGGCAACGCGCTCATCGAGCACGAGGTCGGCGCCGGCGACATCTGGCGCGCGACGCAGACGAAGCACATCGCGGTCATGGACTGGGTCAAGCTCGCGGTCACGCGTGCCCGCGCCACGGGTGACCCCGCCGTGTTCTGGCTCGACGCGAACCGCTCGCACGACGCGCAGATCATCGCGAAGGTGCACCAGGGCCTGGCACTGCTCGACACGCACGGCCTGACCCTCACGATCCTCGCGCCCGAGGAGGCCACCCGCTACACGCTCGCGCGTATGCGTCACGGCCTCGACACCATCTCGGTCACCGGCAACGTGCTCCGCGATTACCTCACGGACCTGTTCCCGATCCTCGAGGTCGGCACGAGCGCCAAGATGCTCTCGATCGTCCCGCTGCTCGCCGGTGGCGGACTGTTCGAGACCGGCGCAGGCGGATCCGCTCCGAAGCACGTGCAGCAGCTGGTCGAGGAGAACTACCTGCGCTGGGACTCGCTGGGCGAGTTCTTCGCGCTGGCGGCCTCCCTCGAGCACTTCGCAGATCGCACGGGCAACGAGAAGGCGCGGGTCCTCGCGCAGACACTCGATGCGGCGACGGGTACCTTCCTCGAGCACGACCGTTCGCCCGGCCGTGCCCTCGGCACGATCGACAATCGCGGCAGCCACTTCTACCTGGGCCTGTACTGGGCGCAGGAGCTGGCGGCCCAGTCGAAGGATGCCGATCTGGCAGCCGCCTTCGCTCCGATCGCCGCCACGCTCGCGGAGAACGAGGAGACGATCGTCTCCGAGCTCAACGCGGTGCAGGGCAAGCCGGTCGAGATTGGCGGCTACTACCGTCCGGATGACGCGCTGGTCGAGGCTGTCATGCGTCCGTCCACGACCCTGAACGGGATCGTCGACGCGCTGCGCTGACCTGAACGCACGAGAAGGGGGCGGATGCTGCGGCATCCGCCCCCTCCTTCGTGTCCGCGACCGTCTGGACGCGACGGAAGGTAGGCGATGGCGCGGACGTAGGACGGTACCGCCCGAATCCGCCTACGCTCGCGACTTCGCCTACGCTCAGTGCGCCGACCGTCGTGCGCAGACGGCCTGACGGCCCCGGCCCGGCGTCAGTTGTAGACGGAGACCTCGACACCGACCGGCGACCAGTCGTAGACGAACTTCGCGAGGTCGATCGGGAGGTTCACGCAGCCGTGGCTCATCCGCTGACCGTAGTTGTTGTGCCAGTAGGTCCCGTGGAAGCCGATGTTGGTGGTGAACCAGGTGATCCACGGGACGTTTTCGGTGCAGTAGGGCGCGCCTTCGTAGCAGCCCATGTCCTGCATCGCGGTGTGTGCGAACACCTTGAAGTTGCCGGTCGGGGTCGGTGTGCCAGGAAGCCCGGTGGACACTGCCCAGGACCGCACGACCTCGTTGTTCTCGAACAGGAAGGCGCGCTGTGAGCTGAGGTTGATCTCGATGCGACGGAACAGACTCACGGTTTCGAACGGGGTCTCGGTGACGGAGAGGGCGAAGACGCCGTCACCGGCTTCGAGCTGCTGTGCGAACTCGTCGGCGACGCCGGAGGTGTCGCCGAGTGCGCGTCCGTTCGCCCCCGTCTGCTCCTCGCGGAGCACGGTACCGGCGGAGTCGACGATGTTCGTCGCGTTCACCGGCGCGCGGTCGACCGCTGCGGCGAGAGTGTCGACGGTCGTCTGGATCGCCTGCGGGTCGGCCGTGATGCGTAGAGCGCCGTCGTCGTCGACCACTGTCAACCACGTGGCTGCGACGGCCGGTGCGACCGGAACGGTCCGCTCCTCGCCGACGTAGAAGCCGATCGTGCCGAGCATGGTGTTGAGCGATGCCGCGGTGGCCGCCGCATCGTCATCCGAGACGGCGGGGAGCGCGGTGGCTGGACCTCCGGGGTACTCGAGTGAAGTGCCGCCGGCAGCGACTGCTGTCGTGATCGCCGCGGTGAGGTCGGCGACGTCGATCCCCGTGCCCTCCGCTGCGGGCGTCGTGAGGTAGGTACCGGTCGCGGTGTCGAACACCACTCCGGCGTCGATGGCATCGTCGAAGCTCGACGGCACCGCTGCACGCAGCGCGCTGGTGGCCGTCTCTGGGTCGAGGGTGATGTCGGCGGGGATGGGGTCGCCCATCCATGCGCCGAGGTTCCAGAGCGGGTGCTCGGCGAACGCCTGGTCAGCGAGATCGGTGGCCGCGATGCTGATGCCCAGGTCGGAGCCGCTGACCACCGCGCCGTCCCCGGGGCCGGTCAGGGTGACCTCGGTCTGCGCGAGGTGCGAGGAGATCGCCTCTGCGGCAGCGCCGGGTGTCATGAACCCGACGGGGATGCCGGCGACCGTGGTGCCCGGTGCGATCAGGATCATCGATGCGGCGCCGGCTCCGAGAGCGACGACGCCCAATCCGAGACCGATCCACAGACCCAGGCGGCGCTTCTTGGGGCGCGGCTCGATCGGCGCCCACTCCACGGGCGTCTCGCCCGTGATCGGCGGCACCGTGTCTGTGGGCGCGTCAGTGGGCGCCAGGACGGACGTCGGCGTCTTGTCATCGCCGAGCCCGTCGGTTGCAGCGCCCGGCGCTGAGATCAGATCGGTCACGCACACACCCCCCGGTAATCACACGTTTCCTGTTTGACAATGGTACGGGATGCGAGGTAACGGGGAGGCAACGGTCGTTCGAGCGACTGTCGCTCCCTCGAGAGCATGTCGCCGGCGGCTCAGTCGACGACGGCGAGACCGTCGATCTCCACCAGCATCTCCTCGCGCGGGAGACCGGTGAAGACGGTCGTGCGTGAGGGCAGCACGCCGTTCGTGGTGTGCGCGGTGACGAAGGCGCCGTAGGCCTCGTTCATGATCGGGAAGTCCTCGCGCTTGGTGAGGTACACGCGTAGCATCACCACGTCGTCGAAGGTCGCGCCGGATGCCTCGACGATCGCCTTCACGTTCTCGAGCGTGCGGGTGGTCTGAGCGGCGACATCGCCGGGGAACAGGTACTCGTTGGTCACCGGGTCGACGGGGCCCTGGCCGGAGACCTGCACGATGGGTCCCTTGCGGATACCCTGCGAGAAGGTGTGGGCGGGGGCGGGGGCGGCGTCGGTCGAAACGCGGGTCTTCGCAGTCATGAGGTCAGCCTAGTAGCCTTGTTAGATGCCTCTACAAATTCCGGATCCCGTACTCGGTACCTGGGCGAAGGGATTCCCGGCGCGCGCCGCCGGCCTGCGCCTGTCGGAGGTCGCGGAGGCGGATCTGCGGCTCTCCGACCTGGTCACACCGGTGCTCACGGTGCACGAGGCAGCCCTCGCGCACAACGAGTCGACCGCGTTCGCATGGGCTGCGGCGCAGGGAGTGCTCCTCGCCCCGCATGGGAAGACCACCATGGCGCCCGCGCTGTGGCAGCGGCTTCTCGACGCCGGTGCCTGGGGCATCTCGGTGGCGACGCCCTGGCAGGCCGAGGTCGCCATCGACGCCGGCGTTCCCACGGTGCTGATCGCCAACGCCGTGACCGATCGGGCGGCGGCCCGGAGGTTCGGCGAGCGGCTCGCTGCGGATCCCGCGCTGCGGGTCCTGTGCTGGGCGGACTCCGTCACGACGATCGAGATCCTCGCCGACGCCACCGCCGAAGCCCCTCGCCCGCTCGACGTGCTGGTCGAGCTCGGCGGCGCCGCCGGCCGCACCGGGGCCAGGACCGTCGCGGAGGGGGAGAGGATCGCCGCGGCCATCGCGGCAGCGCCGGGGCTCCGCCTCGCCGGAGTCGCCGGATATGAAGGGCCGTTCGGTCCCGATCGCGGCGCAGACTCGGTCGCCGCGGTCGACGCGTACCTGCAGACCCTCGTGGAACTGCACGGACGACTCGAGTACCCGTCCGGCATGCGTCCGGTGCTCAGCGCCGGCGGCAGCTCCTTCCCGGACCGCGCGGCTGCCGTGCTCGCCCCTCAGCGTGACACCGCAGACGTGGTGCTGCGGTCCGGAGCGTTCCAGATCCACGACGACGGCTTCTACGCGCGCATGTCGCCGTTCGGGCCTCTCACCGGCACCGCACCGCTGCGTTCCGCCATGCACGCCTGGTCCCGAGTGCTCTCGCAGCCCGAGGACGGGCTCGCCCTCCTCGACGCCGGGCGCCGCGACGTGCCGTTCGACCTCGACCTCCCCGTGCCGCAGTCGGTGACGGGGGAGATCACGGCGCTGAACGATCAGCACGCCTTCCTGCGCTTCGCCGACGGCGAGACCGCTCGTGTCGGGGAGGTGGTCCGGCTCGGGCTCTCGCACCCCTGCACGGCGTTCGACAAGTGGCGGGTCGTCGCGGTGATCGATGATCCCGACGCCGATGACCCTCGGGTGATCGGGGCGGTGGCGACGTGCTTCTGAGCGCCGAGAAGACGGCAGCCGGGCAGGTCAGGGTGTACCGCTCCGCGACGGTCGTCGACGGCAGCGGCGCCCCGCGCTACGTCGCCGATGTCGCAGTGGAGGGGCAGCGTATCGTCGCCGTCCTCCCTGCTGACGCCCCAGCCGACGAGAAGCTGGTGCTCGAGCTGCCGGATGGCGCGGTCGACGTCGACGCACACGGGCTGGTGCTCGCTCCCGGATTCATCGACATGCACGCGCACAGCGATCTCGCCGTGCTGGACGGGAGCGCGCACGACGCCAAGATCCGCCAGGGTGTCACGACCGAGGTCCTCGGACAGGACGGGCTGGGGTACGCACCGCTCGACGATGCCGCCGCCGCGGTCATCCCCGCGCAGATCGCCGGGTGGAACGGTCTTCCCGCCACCGCGCCGTGGCGTGGGATGAGTGAGCTGCTGCACGACATCGATACGGCCTCCGTCGGCAACGCCGCCGTTCTGGTGCCGCAGGGGAATCTGCGCATGATGGTCGTCGGACACGAGAACCGGCCGGCGACACCGGCGGAGATCGACGCGATGTCGGGGCTGCTGGGCGCGGCTCTCGACGCCGGGGCGTTCGGGATGTCGAGTGGTCTCACCTACACCCCGGGGATGTACGCCGACACCGCGGAGCTGGAAGCGCTCTGCCGCGTCGTCGCCGAGCGTGGCGGGTACTGGGCGCCGCACACCCGCAGTTACGGCGGCAGTGCCCTGGACGCGTACCGGGAGGTGCTCGACATCGGTCGACGCACCGGATGCGCCATCCATCTGACCCACGCGACGATGAACTTCGCTCCGAACCGTGGTCGGGCGCACGAGCTGCTCGCGCTGATAGACCAGGCCATCGTCGACGGTGTCGACGTCACCCTCGACACATACCCGTACCTCCCCGGCGCCACGACGCTGGCGGCACTCCTGCCGAGCAGGCTCGCGGAGGGCGGGGACCTGGTCCGTACCGTGGCCGCACTCGATGCCGCCGAGCGTGAGCGCGTGCGCGTCGAGCTCGAGGAGATCGGGTGTGACGGATTCCACGGCGAACGAGCGGATTGGACCCGGATCCAGATCTCCGGCACCGTCAACCCCGATCTCGCCGATCTCGTCGGCCGGACCGTGGCAGAGATCGCCGTGGGCTCTGGTCGTCGCGCCGTGGACGTGGTGCTCGACACCGTCGTCGCGGATGCAGGGGCGACCGGCATCCTGATGCACATCGGAGACGAGGAGAACGTCCGCGCGATCATGCGGCACCCGCGCCATACCGCGGGCAGCGACGGCATCCTGATCGGTACCCGTCCGCATCCCCGCGGGCGCGGAACGTTCCCGCGCTATCTCGGTCACTACGTGCGCGAGCTCGGCGTCCTCACGCTCGAAGAGGCTGTCCTGCACCTCTCCGGCACCCCGGCGATCCGTCTCGGGCTGGATCGATCCGACATGCCGCGCGGCGTGATCCGCGTGGGCGCGGCGGCGGATCTGGTGCTGTTCGACCCCCAGACGATCGCCGCGGGGGCGACCTTCGATCAGCCGCTCGATCCTCCCACCGGGATCGTCGAGGTGCTGATCGCCGGGGTGCCGGTGCTCACGGCGGGCGAGGTCACGGGTGCGACGCCCGGTCGAGCGCTGCGCATGCCGCCGCCGGCTCACCGGGCGACGGTGCCGCTGCTGGAATCCCGGATCGACCCTGCGGCACCGGGGTTCACCTGGCGAGCGGACACCCGCATCGTCGCGCCGCCCGAGCTCGCTGCATCCGTCGCCCGCCTCGGAGACGGGGACGGCTCAGCGGATGCCGCTCCCGCGATCCACCTGCTGCTCGATGCCGAGGTCGGTGTCGCTCCCGCCGCTGCGGGACGCATCGGTGCGGAGGCGTTCCGGATCGCCGTCACCGCCGACCGCATCGAGATCAGGGGAGCGACGACCGCCGGCGTCTTCCGTGGCGTGACGGCTCTGCGACAGCTCCGTGGCGCCGGAGCCGACGTCGCCGTGATCCCTGCCGGAGAGTGGGAGGGATCGCCGGCCTACGGCTGGCGCGGCGTGATGCTCGACGTCGCGCGGCACTTCCGCCCGGTGGAAGACGTCCGCAGGCTCATCGATCTGCTCGCGGACCATCAGCTGAACATCCTGCACCTGCATCTGTCCGATGACCAGGGGTGGCGCTTCGAGGTGCCAGGGTATCCGCGACTGACCGAGGTGGGCTCCCGCCGTGCCGCGACCCAACGGGGGCACGGCCCGCTCTCGACCGTCGAGCCGGGCGTCCACGAGGGGCACTACACGACAGAGGAGCTGCGGGCCCTGGTGGCGTACGCCGCCGACAGGTTCGTCACGCTCGTGCCGGAGGTGGAGCTCCCCGGGCACATCCAGGCGGCGCTCGCCGCCTATCCCGAGCTCGGCAATCTCGATGCCGGCGAGCCGGCATCCGGGCCCTGGGAGCGATTCGGCGTGAACCCGCGCACCCTCGCTCCCACAGAAGCCTCGCTGGCCTTCGGGCGTGCCGCGATCGACGCGCTGTGCGACGTCTTCGACTCCGAATGGATCGGGATCGGCGGCGACGAGGTGCCGGTCACGGAATGGGCGGCCAGCGCCGATGCGCGCGAGCGGATGCAGGAGCTCGGTCTGGCGACCGCGCACGATGTGCAGCCGTGGTTCACCGCTCATTTCGTCGCACACGTGCGCAGCCGTGGCCGTACCGCACTCGCCTGGGACGAGGTGCTCGAGGGCGACGTCCCCGAGGGCGTGAGCATCCTCGCCTGGCGCGGACCCGTCGCGATGCGCGAGGCGCTGCGGCGGGGGATCCCGGTGATCGCCTGTCCCGACCTCGAGGTGTACCTCGACTACCCCCAATCCGATTCCGCAGAGGAGCCGATCCGGGTCGGTCCTCCGCTCCCCATCGAGCGCGTGTACACGCTCCGGGTCGAGGAGGGCGCGGCGGGCGGTCAGGCGAACGTCTGGAGTGAGCATCTGCCGACCCGCGATCGTGTCGACTTCGCGATGTTCCCCCGGCTGGCCGCGGTCGCCGAACGGCTGTGGGACGGGGGCGCGCCGGGGGAGTACTCCGACTTCGCACGGCGACTTCCGACCCATCTGCTCCGCCTCAGCGCGGCGGGTGTGCGGTATCGTCCACTCGACGGCCCAACGCCTGATCAACGTCGTCCTGGAGTACCCGGCAAGCCGCTGACGATCCAGGCGCGCGAGGATATCGTCGCCGGGCTGGTCGAACGTCTCGTGGAGAGGGCGAAAGCAGCAGGCGATGAGGCGTCCGCGCCAATGTAACGTTTCGGTAACCCTCGCAGCGCGCCGCGAGGCTAGGGTTGCGTAATTTTTGTTCGTAAGGTCTACTAACAAACATGTCCGTTTCGGATGAACCGCGTTTGCCACCGTCGTCAGAGTACGCCGGTGGCAACACGCATGCCTTCGGCCCTGGGCGGCATCTGCGCTCCCGTTCGAAGGTGCTCCCCGAGCACGCGCGCGGGCACAATCGCGCACTGGTTCTGCAGACGCTCTACCACGCGGGAGCGATGAGTCGTGCTGACCTCTCGCGCGAGACCGGGCTGACGAGGGTCACCATCTCCGACCTCGTCGCCGAGTTCATCGCCGACGGCATCGTGATCGAGATGGGTGTCCGAGAGACGGTCGGCCCCGGCAAGCCTCCGATCCTGATCGACATCGACCGTGTGGGCCACCAGATCATCGGGTTGGACCTGTCCGGTCCGAATGCGTTCGTCGGCGCCGTGCTCAGCCTCGACGGCGACGTTCTGGAGCGGCGCGAGGTCGAGCGCCCCGAGTCCGCCGACGGCGACGCCGCCTACGCGGCACTCCTCGAACTGGCGCGGGTGCTGGTCGCCGCCTCCACGCAGCCGTTGCTCGGAGTCGGCATCGGCACGCCGGGCGTCGTGCGCCCGGACGGCGTCGTGCTGAGCTCCCCGAACCTGGGCTGGACGAACTTCCGGCTCGAGGCGAAGCTCGGAGCCGATCTCGACCTTCCCGTGCTCGCCCGAAACGATGCCAACGCCGCCGTGCTCGCGGAGTACACCTTCGGTGACGCCAAGGCCGACTTCATGCTGATCAAGATCGGGCGAGGAGTCGGCGCTGGGCTCATCACCGGCAGCCAGCCATTGCTCGGCAGCCGCTTCGCTGCGGGCGAGATCGGACACGTCGTCGTAGGAACGGACGGCGGTCCGCGCTGCGCGTGCGGCAAGGACGGGTGTCTGGAAGCCTGGCTCAGCGTCACGCGTCTGCGCGAAGCGCTCGCCGCCGATCCTGCCGCCCGCGACGAGATCCTGCGCGATGCCGGAACGCGCATGGCGATCGCGATCGCTCCCATCGTGGCTGCACTCGACCTCTCCGAGGTCGTGCTGTCCGGCCCCGCCGACCTGCTCGACGGCATCCTGATCGATGCCGCGATCGAGACCTTGCACGCGCGGACGCTGGAAGGCGTCTTCGAAGACGCGCTCATCCGTCTCACCCACCAGGACGACATCGTCCTGCGGGGAGCCGCCGTCATGGTCCTCTCCAGTCAGCTGGGTGTCTCATGATCGCGGTCTCGAAGGCGCACGGGAGCGACATCCGATGACGGGTGTCGACCTCGCCGACCGTGCCGGTCGGCAGATTCGTGTGGGCCTGGACGTCGGCGGCACCAAGATCGATGCGGTCGCAGTCGACCCCGACGGGGAGATCCTCGGCCGACTCCGACGCCCCACCGGGTGGGGAGAGGACGCGGTGCTCGAGAACATCGCGCTCGCGGTCGGCACTCTCGCCGAGCAGGTCGGATTCTCCGTCTCCGACGTCCGCTCGGTCGGCGTCGGCATCCCCGGGCTGGTCGATGCGGACTCCGGTCGCGTGCTGCATGCCGTGAACCTCGGTGTCGACTCGCTCGACCTCGCCGTGCGGGCGGAGCGCACTCTCGGGGTGCCCTTCCGTGTCGAGAACGACGTGAAGGCGGCCGCTCTCGGCGCCGCCGCACTTCGGGGCGTCACCGGCTCCATGGCGTACCTGAACCTCGGAACAGGCGTCGCGGCCGGCATCGTGATGGACGGCCGGATCTGGCGCGGTGCACGCGGCACGGCCGGCGAGGTCGGGCACATCTCGGTCGACCCGAACGGACGGCTCTGCGGCTGCGGTCAGCGGGGCTGCGTGGAGACGTTCTGCGGCGGGGGAGCGCTCGCCAAGGCCTGGGGACGCCCCGGCGCGCTTCCGGTGCGCGACATCCTCGACGCCGCCGACGCCGGCGACCGGGAGGCCGTAGCCCTGCGCGACGATCTCTACCGGGGAGCAGCAGCCGCCGTCCGGGTGCTGGTGCTCTCGGCCGACATCGAGACCGTCATCATCGGCGGAGGACTCACCTCGCTCGGCGAGCGGTTGGAGAACGGCGTCCGGCGTGCTCTGCTGGCCGATGCCGAAGCCTCGCCCTTCATGCGTTCCCTGCACCTCGATGAAAGAATCGAGATGCTGCCGGCGGGCTCTCCCGCCGCAGCCTTCGGCGCCGCACTCGTCGGCGCATCCCTATCTGAGAAGGAGCCCGTTCCCCATGGCTGAGGTCGTCATCGTCGAGAACGCAGAGGCCGCGGGAACGCTGGTCGCGACCGAGATCGTCGAGCTCATCGCACAGCGCGCCGACGCCGTGCTGGGACTCGCCACCGGGTCGACGCCGCTGCCGGTGTACCAGGCGCTGCGCACGCAGCTCGCCGGGCGCGACCTGTCGCAGGTCCGCGGCTTCGCGCTCGACGAGTACGTGGGGCTGGACCCCGCACACCCGGAGAGCTACCGATCCGTCATCACGCGTGAGGTGATCGAGCCGCTGGGCCTCGATCCGCAGCGCATCCATGTGCCCAACGGGGCCCACGCGACCATCCAGCACGCGGGCGACGACTACGAGACCGCGATCGAGGCCGCAGGCGGAGTGGACCTGCAGATTCTCGGCATCGGTACCGACGGCCACATCGGGTTCAACGAGCCCGGCTCGTCGTTCGCATCGCGCACCCGGGTGAAGACGCTCACCGAGCAGACCCGCGAGGACAACGCCCGCTTCTTCGACTCGATCGACGACGTGCCCAAGCACTGCATCACACAGGGGCTCGGAACCATCCTGAGGGCCCGCCACCTCGTGCTCCTCGCCTTCGGCGAGGGCAAGGCTCAGGCGGTCGCCGACGCGGTCGAGGGGCCGCTCACGGCGTTCCTGCCCGGCTCGGCGATCCAGCTGCACCCGCACGCGACCGTCGTCGTGGACGAGGCAGCCGCGTCACGCCTGAAGCTCGCGGACTACTACCGCTACACCTTCGCCAACAAGCCGGCCTGGCAGGGCATCTGAGCCGGCTCAGCGGGCGAGCGCCGGCCACGCGAGCGGCAGCAGGTGCTCCACGCTGAGAGGCGCGAGCGGGAGAGTGGCCACGTCGTCCGGCGTGATCCAGCGCAGCTCGGCGAGCTCGGCCTGCACCGATATGGCGCCGGGGTCGATCGAGGTGGCGAAGGCATCCGCGACCACACGGTGACCCGGCTCGTTGGCGGCTGCGGAGATGAACCTCCCCAACGGGCGAAGGTCGCTTTCGACGAGCAGCACCCCCAGCTCCTCGTGCAGCTCGCGGATCAGGGTCTCTGCGGCAGATTCCCCGGGCTCCGGCTTGCCGCCCGGCTGCATGAACCGGGTCGTGCCGTGCTTGCGGACGACGAGCACCCGGTCGGCGTCATCGACGATCACGGCGGCGCTCACATGGATGTCAGGCATCGGCGGAGAAGACCTTTCCCGGGTTGAGGATGCCGTGCGGATCGAAGACCCGCACGATCTGTCGCTGCAGCTCCCACTGATCGGCGCCGAGTTCGTCGACCAGCCAGCGCCGTTTGAGCACGCCGATGCCGTGCTCGCCGGTCAGCGTGCCGCCCAGACGGATGGCAGCGCGGAACAGCTCATCTGCGGCTGCCCAGATGTGCGCGGGCGTCTCGGGTCCATCGAAGATGAAGTTGGGGTGCAGATTCCCGTCGCCCGCATGCGCGACGGTGGGGATCGTCAGCCCGAACTCGCGTTCGATGCGGGCGATCTCATCGAACATCTCGGGCATGGCGCTGCGGGGCACCGACACATCTTCGATCAACGTGGTCCCTAGCGTGGTCATCGCCGCATGCATGGAACGCCGGATGGCCAGGAGCCGCTCGCCTTCGTCGCGGTCGTGCGACACCACAGGCTCGCCCTCCTGCGCGCGCAGGAGGGCGGCGATCGTGTCGGCCTCGGCGATCGCGGCAGGGCCATCGGTCTGGATCGTGAGCTGGGCGGCCCCGGGTGGAGGGGGCGGGAGCTCGAGCAGGGCGTGGACAGCGGCGAGGCTCGCGGCATCCATCAGCTCCATGATCGACGGCTGCACACCGGACGCGGTGACGGATGCCGATGCCGCCGCCGCCCGCCGCACGTCCGGGAAGATCGCGGTGACCGTGCAGGTCTCGCCCGCGACCAGGCGTCGCAGCTTGAGCGTGGCCCCGACGACCACGCCCAGGGTCCCCTCCGAACCGATCACGAGAGAGGTCAGGTCGAGCCCCGTGACGCCTTTGACACTGCGATGGCCGAGGTGCAGCAGGCGCCCGTCCGCGAGGACGATGTCGACGCCGAGCACTGCATCGCGCACGACGCCGTACTTCGCGCACAGGAGTCCGCCTGCGCCGGTGGCGATGTTGCCGCCGACCGTGGAGATCTCGCGGCTGGCAGGGTCCGGTGCCCACCACACGCCGTGCGCGGCGAGAAGACGGTTGAGGTCGGCGTTCAGGATGCCGGGCTCGACCACCGCGAGCAGGTCATCCGGGCGGATCTCCACGACGGCGTCCATCCGCAGCGTCGAGAGGACGATTTCTCCCGAGCCGGCGTTCGCAGCTCCGGCGAGGCCGGTGCCGGCGCCGCGAACGACCACGGGAGTGCGCGTCGCGGTGGCGATGCGCAGGGTCTGCTGCACGTGCGCGACGGTTTCAGCATGCACGATCGCGAGGGGGCGACCGGCGGCGGCATGACCCGAGCTGTCGGCGCGCGCGGCCTCCAGTGAGGCCTCGTTGAGCTCGACGAGATCTCCGAGCGCATCCCGCAGCTGCGTGACGACGTTCATGACTCGACGCTCATGCCGCAGCACTCACACCGTGATGGCCACGCAGGGTGCTCATGCCCGGGTGCTCATGACAGCGCGCGGCGTCCGCTGATCACTCCGGCGGCGATCGCGACCAGACCGAAAGCCGTCCCGATCAATGCCTGGTCCATCGACCACCAGGCGATCGTGACGCCGACGTAGATGAGCAGCTCGACGGCGGCGCGGAGGAACGGATGCACGCGCAGCACCGGACGAGGAGAGAGGAACAGCGCCCAGACGAGCAGGATGACGACCGGGGCACCGATGCCGAGGATGATGTTCCAGGGAAGCGGCCACGTCGCGAAGCCCCACAGGGCGAGCGAGGCAATGGCCAGGACCAGGACGATGGCGCGGACGACGTCGATGACGGTGATGACCGGACGCTCGACGCCAGGTACGGGAACAGAATCCTGGGGCATGGTCCCAGTCTATTCGGCGCTCGCGGGCTCCTCCGCCGCAGAGGGGGCGCTGTCTGCCGCGGTCTCGGCCTCGGTGGTGTCCTCGACGGGCGCAACGGCTGACGCCGACGCCGCCTCGACGGGGGCTGCCTCCTCGACAGGCGCTGCTTCCTCGACGGGCACGGCCTCCTCGACGGGCACGGCCTCTTCGACGGGGGCGGCCTCTTCGACAGGAGCGGTCGGCGTCGCCGGGGCGTCCTCGACCGGGGCCTCAGCGACCGGAGTCGTGGTGTCATCGGCGCCGGGCAGAGGCTCGTCCGCGACCAGCTCGTCGATCGTCGAGGCGTCGACGAGGGAGGGCTCCGCGCCGTCACCCGTGAGCGCGCACACCAGCAGCCACCACTCGGGGATGGGAGCGAGAGTCCACAGCGTCGTCGTGGTCGCGGTGCCGACCTTGTCGCCGTTGACGTAGGCGAAGTCGACCGTGGCGTTGCCGCACAGCTGGGCCAAGCTCGCGCTCAGTGCGATCGTCCCGTAGCCCACCGCGTCGCCGTCGACGACGGGCGTGAGGGTCGTCGTCGCGTCGCCGCTGCCGTCGATCTGGGCACGGACGGTGGCAGACGTGGCGCCCGACACCTGCACCACATAGTGCGTGACGAAGAGTTCCTCCTCGCCGACCCATTCGAACCAGGTCTCGGCCTGACCGACGGTCGGCGATCCCTCGGGAACAGCAGGATCGACGGGGTCCACCGGGTCCACCGGATCGACGGGATCCACCGGGTCGACCGGCGTGACCGGCTTCTCGGGGACGGCCGGAGTGGGCGGAGCGGAGACCGGACCGGAAGGTGCCACAGGGTCGGGCGGTGTCTGGTCGGTCGGGGGAGCAGCGTCTTCTTTCGGGTCCGTGGCCGGCTCGTCGATGATGACGGGCTCGTCGAGCGTCATCGAGGCATCGGGGCCGACATCTGACGCGATCGACGAGGGGTCGCTGTCTCCGGCGTTGGGCTGCGATGCGGCGGGCTGCGCGCCGGCCAGGCCGGGGATGATCGTCGCGGCGGCGACGACACCGGCGACCACGAGTGCCGCAGACCCCGCGCCCACGAGGGCGCCCATGCCGGTGAGCATGCCACCGGTCGCCGCACCGCCGCCTGCCGAACCTGCCGCGCCACCGCCTGCTGCGGTGTTGCCACCGGCCGCACCGCCTGATCCGCTTCCCGATCCTGCGCCCATCGCGGCGGTCGTGCCGGACACGGTCGTGCCGGGGTCACCCGCGACGACGACTCCCGCAATGCCGGACGGTGCTGCGGCGAGGGCGACGATCGGCGCGCCCCCACCCTGCAGCGTCGCCAGATACCCGGCGGAGCCGGTGATACCGAGGACGAGGGGGAGGAGCACCAGAGCGAGGCGCTTCGAGACGTCCTTCGCCTCTGCGGCGACGATCATGCAGCGCGCGCACTCATCGAGGTGCAGCTCGAGGCGCTTGTAGTCGCGAGCGCTGAGGTTGCCCCGTGAGTACGCACCCAGGTGCTCGATCGTCCACTGGCAGTCGGAGCCGGGCGCGGCACTTCGCAGATGCGCCTGGATCCACGCTTCGCGCAGACCCTCCCTGGCGCGGAAGGCGAGTTGGGAGACGGCGCCGGACTTCATGCCGAGGAGCGGCGCGACATCCTGCGGCTTCATCTGCTCGATCTCGGTGTACCAGAGCACTTCCTGCCACCGCGAAGGGAGGCTGCGGAAGGCCTGCGCAGTGAGGCTGCGATCCAGCGCCTCGTTCGCCGCCTGATCGGTGCTGTCGGGGTCGGCGACGGAGTCGAGCTCGTCGATCGTCGACTCGCGACGCGACCGGCCCCACGCGGCCGCGGTGTTGCGGATGCTCGTGAACAGATAGGCGCGGAAAGAACCGTTTGGACCGCCACCCTTGACGATCGCCTGGTAGATGCGGGTGTACGACTCCTGCACGAGGTCGTCGGGGTCGATGGACGAGGTGACGGACCGAGCGACCGCGATGCCGGACGGGTAGTGGCGTCGCCAGAGTTCTCCGAACGCCTCCGTGTCACCCGAGCGGGTGCGGAGGATCAGATCGGCGTCAGCGATCGGCTCTTCGTGCGGAACGTTCTCTTCTTCGTGCACTTTCATCCATCTGTCGCGGGGCACTCGTGCGCCCTCACAAGAAGAGACGCGGGAGGGCGGCCCTCATCACGCGTCTTCTTCATTCTCACCCGAAATTCCCAGCAAGGCCACCCCTTCACAGAATTCCCTGCAAATCTTCTGGCTCAGAGAACCCCAGTTGGGAGGCCGCTTCCGGAGGGGGAGTCCAAGAATCTCGAAAAAAGATCGCGAAGCCGCGTAATGAATCGGCTCGGCCTTCGTCTCATCCCATAGAGACAGCCATACGAACTCCTCCGGGGGGCGGGGTTCGGGCGCTGGTGCGAGGGGCAACTGCACCAGCAGGGCGGGTCGGGAGCCTCGGGGGAGGAGTTCCCGGCCCCCCTCTCTATGAAGCGGGAACGAGGCCACCGATCTGGGGACCGGTGGCCTCCCTCCCGCGAAGACGAACCGGAGAACGCAGAGTTGCGCGTCGTCACGCGTCGTGCGGACCTCTTACCCGAAGAGCAGGTCTCCCACCCAGACGCGGACGACGCGCAGCTCTGCATCCCACAGCACCGCATCTCCGACGCGGCCGGGGCGCAGATCGCCGATCTCGGCGTCGCGACCGATCGCTCGTGCCGGTGTCTCCGTGAGGGCCTGGACTGCCGCAGACAGACTCACGCCCGCGCTCACCGCCCTCTGCAGTGCGATGTCCTGCGTGAGCGTCGAGCCGGCGATCGAGCCCGTGTCGTCGGCGCGGGCGATGCCATCGGCCACCGTGACGCTGACGGCTCCGAGGTCGTAGTGCCCGTCAGCGCTGCCGGCGGCAGCCATGGCGTCGGTGATCAACGCGACACGGCCAGGCGCCGCGTCGAACAGGAGCTTGATCACGCGCGGATCGAGGTGCACATCGTCGGCGATGGCTTCGAGCACCACGCGATGGTCCGCCGCGGCGGCGAGCACAGGGCCGGGCGCACGGTGGTGGATGCCCGGCATGGCGTTGAACGCGTGCGTGAGGATCGATGCCCCCGCTTCGAAGGCGGCGACAGCGACGTCCGCGTCCGCGCTCGTATGCCCGACCGCGGCAGCCGCTCCTGCCTCGACGATCTGGCGGATCGCGTCGAATCCGCCCGGCAGCTCCGGCGCGATCGTGACCTGCCGCACGGTGCCGCGGCCCGCCTCCAGCAACCGGGCGACGTCGTGTGCGGCGGGGGCGCGCAGCAGAGTCGGCTCGTGTGCGCCGTGGTGTGCCGGATCCAGGAACGGGCCTTCGAGATGCGAGCCGAGGATGTCGCCGTCGGTGCGCATGAGGTCGGCGACCAGGGCGACGTTGCGAGCGAGGTCGTCGAGGGAAGCCGTGACCAGTGAGACGACGGCCCGCGTGGTGCCGTGCTCGCGGTGCAGAGCGCGCGCGGTGCGGATGGCGTCGACGCCGTCGTCGAACGATGCGCCGGCGCCGCCGTGACCGTGGATGTCGATCAGGCCAGGGGTGAGCAGCGCTCCCTCTCCTGCAGCCGCAACGGCATCCACGACCTCGTCGGCCGGCGTCCAGTCCGTGCCGGTGCCGTGCGCGACGACGCGCCCGTTCTCGATCCGGACCCAGGCGTTCTCCACGATCTCGCCGCGCTCGACGAGCCGGGCGGAGTGGATGAGCAGCGAACCGCTCGTCGAGGACTGCACACTCATCGTTCGCTCCAGGGAATCTCGGCTGCGGCGTGGAAATCGATCCCTTCAGCCTTCCACAGCGGCGCGAGTGTCCCGAGCCGCGCGCGGAACGACTCCCACGCGCGCTCAGGACCCACTTGCGGCGACCAGGCCACTTCGGCCTGGGCTGCGGCGCGAGGGAAGACCAGCTGCTCGACCTCGCCGAGCGTGCGGGTGGTCTCGGACCAGAGCGGCGCTTCGACGCCGAGGATCGCGGTGTCCGGCACGTCGAGCACGGCCGTGGGTTCCCACTCGTACGCGGATCGGACGTCGATGGTCCCCGCCCAGGTCAGCCCGAGCGGGAAGTCGGGGGAGTACTTCATGTCGAGATACGTCACGTCGGCCGCCGACATGATCAGCGCGCCTCCGCGCTCGACGAAGTGCGCGGCCTCCTCCGCATGAGTGCCCTCGGGTGAGGTCTTGCCCCAGTACTGTCCGACGGTTCCCTCGGCGATGTGCGCCGCGGAGCCCATCTCGTGCCAGGCCACGGGGATCTTGCCCGCTTCCACCACGATCGCGGTCGCGCGCTCGGCGAACAGGTCGAAGTCCTCCTGCGCGGTGCCGAGCGACTCGTCGCCGCCGATGTGGAGGTACGGACCTGGCGTCATCTCGGCCAGTTCGCGCACGACGTCGCGCACGAAGTCGTAAGTGCGCTCCTCGTGGATGCGGACGCTGGAGTGCCCGACACCCCACCCGAGATAGGTCTCTCCGGCGACGGGCAGGGGCTGGCCGAGCCGCGCAGACTCGGCGATGAGGTTGTCGTTCAGCACCGGCACCTCGACGAGCTCGGGGTAGGCGACGCCGATCGCATGGGTGTGACCGGGCAGGTCGATCTCGGGGATCACGATCATGTGGCGCGATGCGGCATATGCCACGATCTCGCGGTAGGCGTCCTTCGTGTAGAAGCCGCCGGGGTCGCCGTTCGCCGATGTGGCGGATGCCCTCTCGGTCAGCAGCGGCCACGAGTCGATGTGCACGCGCCAACCCTGGTCGTCACTGAGGTGCAGGTGCAGGTGGTTGAGCTTGAGGGCGCTGGTGCTGTCGATGAACTTCTTCACGTCGTCGACGCCGAAGAAATGCCGGGCCACGTCGAGCATGACGCCGCGTCGAGCGAAGCGCGGGGAGTCCGCGACGTCGGCGCCGAGCAGTGCCCAGCCGGAATCGTCCTGTCGCAGCAGCTGCAGCAGCGTCTGCACGCCGTAGAAGAGTCCGGCCTCGTCGGCGCCGACGAGGATCGCGCGATCGCCGACCTCGAGCGTGTAGCCCTCCGGCGCCGAGGAACCCGTGTCTACGCGCAGCACGATCTCGGCGGGAGCCTCATCGGTGAGGGCGATGCGGATGCCGGTGCGGCGCTCGACCGCGTCGATCAGCTGGGCGGCCGCGGGGGAGGATCCGCACACGCGCGTGGTCGCCGTGATCGGCATCCGTCCCTCCCGTGCGACGGCGGAGACGGGCGCGGGGACGAGCGGAAGGGGGTGAGGAAGGACCATGAACAAAACCTACCCGTCGGTGTCGCCCAGTGGAATGGCGGACGTCGAATCGATTCTGTGATGGTTTACCGGAATGGGTCAGTCTGCGCGGCCTCCCTCATCGGCTATGCTCGTAACCGTCGCGACTGGCGTCTGGGTGGACTACCACCGGGGAGCGACTGACCACGGAATTCGACCGCGCGCCTGGGCCGATTGATACACCCTTCGAATCCGTTGTCAGAGGAGCATGTCATCATGACCGACCGTTACTTCAACGCCCCCCTCTCCGAGGTCGACCCGGAGATCGCCCAGGTTCTGGATCGTGAGCTGAAGCGTCAGCAGACGTTCCTCGAGATGATCGCCTCCGAGAACTTCGTGCCGGTCTCGGTGCTGCAGTCGCAGGGATCCGTGCTCACCAACAAGTACGCCGAGGGCTACCCCGGTCGCCGCTACTACGGCGGCTGCGAAGAGGTCGACGTCGCCGAGGAACTCGCGATCGCGCGCGCCAAGAGCCTGTTCGGCGCGGAGTTCGCGAACGTGCAGCCCCACTCCGGTGCATCGGCCAACGCGGCCGTGCTGCACGCCATCGCCCGCCCTGGCGACACCCTGCTCGGCCTGTCCCTCGACCAGGGCGGCCACCTCACGCACGGAATGAAGATCAACTTCTCCGGCCGGCTGTACAACATCGTCGCTTACGGCGTGAACCCCGAGACCTCGACGATCGACATGGACGAGGTCCGTCGCCTGGCCATCGAGCACAAGCCGAAGGTCATCATCGCGGGCTGGTCGGCCTACCCGCGCACGCTCGACTTCGCCGCCTTCCGCGAGATCGCCGACGAGGTCGGCGCACTGCTCTGGGTCGACATGGCGCACTTCGCCGGACTCGTCGCCGCGGGCCTGCACCCGAACCCGGTGCCCTTCGCCGACGTGGTCTCCTCGACCGTGCACAAGACCATCGGCGGCCCGCGTTCCGGCTTCATCCTCACGAACGACGCCGACATCGCCAAGAAGATCAACACGGCCGTGTTCCCCGGACAGCAGGGCGGACCGCTCATGCACGTGATCGCCGCGAAGGCGACCGCGTTCAAGCTCGCCGGCACGCCGGAGTTCAAGGAGCGTCAGGAGCGCGTGCTCCGTGGCGCTGCTCTGCTCGCCGAGCGGCTCTCGCAGCAGGACGTGAAGGATGCCGGCATCGCCGTGCGTTCCGGTGGCACCGACGTGCACCTCGTGCTGGTCGACCTGCGCGACGCCGAGGTCGACGGCAAGCAGGCCGAAGACCTGTTGCACGACATCCACATCACCGTGAACCGCAACGCGGTGCCGAACGACCCGCGCCCGCCGATGGTCACCTCCGGTCTGCGCATCGGCACCCCGGCGCTCGCCACGCGCGGATTCGGCGATGCCGAGTTCACCGAGGTCGCCGACATCATCGCCCTCGCGCTGCTCCCCGGCGCCGATGTCGAGGCTCTGCGCGCTCGCGTCGACGCCCTGGCTGCCGCCTTCCCGCTCTACCCGGACCTGCAGCAGTAGGCACTCCCACTCCCACGCCCTCCTCACGCGAGTGCACGGGTTCCTGCCGAGTGCACGGCTCGTCGACGTGACGAAGCCGTGCACTCGAGCGGAAGCCGTGCACTCGGCGAAGACCTAAGGACCAACACACATGACCGCGAAGATCCTTGATGGGAAGGCGGCATCCGCCGCGATCCGCGCAGAGCTGACCGAGCGCGTCGCGGCGCTGAAGGCGAAGGGGATCACCCCGGGCATCGCCACGGTGCTCGTGGGCGCCGACCCTGCCTCGCAGCTCTACGTCGGCATGAAGCATCGGCAGTCCGAGGCGATCGGGATGAACTCGATCCAGCGCGAGCTGCCGGCGGATGCCACACAGGCCGATGTCGAGGCGCTGATCGACGAACTCAACGCCGACTCGGCCTGCCACGGCTACATCGTGCAGCTGCCGCTGCCGAAGCACATCGACACCGACGCGATCCTCGAGCGCATCGATCCGGCGAAGGATGCCGACGGCCTGCACCCGACCAACCTCGGCCGGCTCGTGCTGAACGTCAACAGCCCGATCCATACCCCGCTGCCGTGCACGCCGCGCGGCGTCATCGAGCTGTTGCTGCGAAACGACTACGACCTCAAGGGCAAGCACGTGGTCGTGGTTGGCCGCGGTGTCACGATCGGACGCTCGATCGGCCTGCTGCTCACGCGCCGTGACCTGAACGCCACCGTCACCCTCACCCACACCGGCACGGTCGACATGCCGCGCTACCTGCGTGAGGCCGATGTGATCGTCGCAGCGGCGGGAGTGAAGCACCTGATCCGCGCCGAAGACGTGAAGCCCGGCGCTGCCGTGCTCGACGTCGGCGTGACGCGCGAGACCGACCCCGAGAGCGGCAAGAGCCTCGTGTTCGGCGATGTCCACCCCGATGTGGCCGAGGTCGCCGGCTTCCTCTCTCCGAACCCCGGCGGCGTGGGGCCGATGACCGTCGCCCTGCTCATGACCAACGTCGTCGAGGCCGCCGAGCGCGCCGCCTGACCACTTCGGTCGCAGAAAGGCACCCATTCCATCGCGGAGGGGTGCCTTTCTGCGACCAGCGGGTGCGGCGGCGTCAGCCCAGCTCGTCGAGCATGCGGCGCTGCTCGGGCGTCAGGCCATCCTTCAGCTCTGCGCGGGCCGCGGCCGTCTCCGGGGCCTCAGCCGCAGGAGCAGCGGAGGCGGACGGCGATGCGGCGTCGGACCCACGTCTTGCCTGCACCTTGCCCTGCACGGCGTCATACAGCTGTGCGGCCTTGGCGCGCAGCTTGTCGTCGACCTGGTCATAGATCATCCAGCCGAAGAGCAGGAACAGGGGCGGGAGCGCGAACCCCCAGAATCCGGATGCGCGCACGCCGCTCAACCAGACCGTGAGCACCCACACGATGAGCTCGACGACGTAGACCAGCACGTACTGCACGACCTTCTCGCCGGCCTTCGTGCGCTCGGCCGCCGACTTCGCGGCGGACTTGCGGAATGCCGCGGCGAGAGTCGGTTTCACGAAGAGCGCGGCGAGCGTGAGGATCACGGCGGCCCACAGGGCGTGCAGGCCGACCGAGACACCGGGGAACAGCAGGCCGATGAGCAGCAGGACGGCCACATTGAACACGTAGAGCGCGGCGAACCGGATGATTCCGTTCTTCATGCGACCAGAATCCCACACCCTCCCGGTGGGTGGCAGCACCGTGACGGCGCGGGAGTCGTCGTCGACGGAGCCGGCGCCCACGGCCCGGCCGTACACTGAGGGCGCTGCGTCCACATCCACATCCGCTCGCCCGCCCGACGATCCGCCTCCGCCCCGGGAGCCCACGATGACGATCGATCTCGACCCGCTCCTGGATTCGGTCGATATCCTCACCACCTCCGAGGGGGCGCACTGGCCGGCCCACCAGCACGATGATCACGAGCTGCTGTCGGCGATCACCCGCACCGTGACCGTCGTCACCCCGGATGCCGTCTACATCGCGCCCCGGGGAACGAGCATCTGGATCCCCGCCGGCGTCGTGCACGAGGTCACCGCAGCACCGGGCAACAGCATGCGATGCACCTGGTTCGAGCCGGACGCGGGTGCGGAGCTGAGCACCCGCGTCGTCGTGACCACCGTGCCGCCGCTGCTGGACGATGTGCTCGCGCAGCTCTCGCGCTACACCGATCCCGTGCGTCGCGCGCGGGCCGAGGCCTTCGCTCTGGATCTGCTCGGTGATTCCGGCGACGCGGAGGTCGGACTGCCGACGCCGTCGACCTCGTGGTTGCGCGCTGTCACCGATGCGCTGGTCGCCGCCCCCGCCGACCGGCGCACGGTGGATGCGTGGGCCGCGCAGTCGTCCGTGAGCGTGCGCACGTTCACCCGGCAGTTCGCTGCGGAGACGGGCATGGCGTTCTCGCGCTGGCGGGCGGAGCTGCGCCTGCGGGTGGCGATGTCGATGCTCGCGAATGGGACCGAGGTCGGTCGTACCGCGCGCGCCGTGGGCTTCGAATCGCTCGCCGCGTTCTCTGCAGCGTTCCGGCGGCGCACAGGGGTGTCGCCGCGCGCCTTCGCACGCAGCCACGGTTCGGTGACCGATTCGCGCGCATAGTCGACCGATCAGCGCAACTGAGGCCATCGAACCGGCAGGCGAGGGGCGACATAATTAGGTAACCCTTGCCTAATTGGAGATTCCCTTGCGCCCTTCCCCGCGCCTGCGAGCCGCGCTCGCCGCAGCAGTCATCGCCCCCCTCGTCCTCGCCGCCACCGCGTGCGCTCCCGACGCCGATTCCACCTCGGACGGCGGCGCCGCGGGAGCCGACACGATCATCGTCGACTCCGTGTACGGCGAGGTGACCGTCCCCGCCGCCCCGGAGCGGGTCGCGGCGATCTCGTACGACACCCCGTGGCAGGTCATGTCGCTCGATCTGCCCGTGGTGGCCGCGATCGACTACACCCAGTGGATCGACGGATACACCGAGGACCAGCAGGCGTACATCGCCGACGCCGCGAAGGTCGGCAGCTATGGCGAGGTGAACTTCGAGGCACTCGCCGGCGCCGCACCCGATGTCATCGTGGGCGACGCCTACGAGGTCGACGAGGCGACGTTCACACGCCTCAGCGAGATCGCGCCGACCGTCATCGTCGGCGGTGACGAACGCGGCGACTGGCAGTCCATCACCGAGGATCTCGCGACCGCGCTCGGTGCGCACGACACCTGGGAAGAGGCGAAGGCCTCCTATGAGGCGCGTCGTGACGAGGTCAAGGAGCAGTACGCCGACGTCATCGCGGCGAACACCTGGGCGAACTTCTCACTCGGCAACGAGGCCGGACAGTTCTCGATCCAGCTTCCCAGCGGGTCGACGGGCAACCTGATCGTGAACGAGATGGGACTCGCCTACGGCGACGGCATCCCGCTGGACACCGATGATGGCGCCGGTTACGTCTCGCTGCCCCTCGAGCAGATCGGCACGGTCCTCGACGGCGTCACGGTCGGACTCACCTATGAGAACCCGGACGGCACCAAGATGCCGGCGATCCAGGACGTGATCGACAGCAGCCTGTTCCAGCAGCTGGAGATCGCGAAGACCGAGCGGGTGTACGGACTGGTCTCGAACGTGACCGACTACCGCACCGCAGAGGAGTGGATCGACGAGCTCACCGCCAAGGTGCTCGAACCGCTCTCGCAGTGACGACTCTCGCCACGGGCGGGCGGTGGAAGCTCCGTCGCCCGCCTGACGCGGTCGTGCTGCCGATCGTGGTGCTCCTTCTGCTCACAGCCGTCGCGGCGAGCATCGCCGTCGGTTCGCGGGCTCTGACCTTCGACGAGCTGTTCGCCGCGCTGACCGCGCCGACCGGCACGGAGACGGATCTGATCGTGCGCGATGTGCGGCTGCCGCGCACGTTCATCGGCATCGCCGCAGGGAGCGCCCTCGCGGTCGCCGGTGTGATCATGCAGACGCTCACCCGCAACCCGCTCGCGGAGCCCGGGCTGCTGGGCGTCAACGCCGGTGCCTCGTTCGCCGTGGCGATCGCGATCGTGGTGCTCCGCGTCGGGGACTTCGGTGCGACGATGTGGTTCGCGTTCCTCGGTGCGGCGCTCGCGAGCGCCCTCGTCGCTGTGATCGGCGGAGTCGGACGCGGCGCCTCCATCGGGCGGCTCACCCTCACGGGCGTGGCGATCGGCGCGGTGCTCTCGGCTGCGACCGCCGCCCTCAGCCTGATCGACCCGCACGCCTACCAGTCCCTGCGGCTCTGGGGCGCCGGTGCGCTCGGTGGTCGTTCGTTCGATGCCGCCGTGCTCACGCTCCTGGTCGTCGCCGTCGGGCTCGTCCTCGTGGTGCTGATCGCGCCAGGGCTGGGCCTGCTCGCGCTGGGGGAGGACACGGCCCGTGCTCTGGGCGGCCAGGTCGGCGCCGCGCGTCTGGGCGGGTTCCTCGCGATCGTGGTGCTCTGCGGCGCGGCGACCGCGGCGGCAGGGCCGATCGCTTTCGTCGGACTCCTGGTGCCGCATGCGCTGCGCGCGGTCTTCGGCCCCGACACCCGCAGGCTGCTGATCTACAGTGCGCTAGCCGGTCCGATCCTGCTGCTGGGCGCCGATGTGCTCTGCGGCGTGCTGATCGCCCCGCGTTCGATCCCGGTCGGGGTGATGACCGCGTTCCTCGGTGCGCCCGTGCTGGTCGCCCTGGTGCTCTCGCGCCGGGTGCAGGCGGAGGGGGCGCCCTCGTGAGCGCCGCCTCCCTCATCGCCGTCCCGTGGAAGACCAGACGCCGTCGCCGGATCATCTGGATCTCGTCTGCCTTCGTGCTCGTGGCGTTGGCGATGGCCGGTCTGAGCCTCGGAGATGCCGCCATCCCGATCCCTGAGGTGTTCGCCGCCCTGTTCGGCAAGGGGGATTCAGGCACCCGGCTGATCGTGGTCGGGTGGAGGCTGCCGCGTGTGGTGCTCGGCGCCGCGATCGGCGCGATGCTCGCGCTGTCCGGAGCACTGTTCCAGGTCATCACCCGCAACCCGCTCGGCAGTCCCGACATCCTCGGCTTCTCGGCCGGCGCGTATACCGGCGCGCTCCTGGTCATCGTCGGAGGCTCGGTGAGCACGGCTGCCCTCACCATGGGGGCGGTCGGCGGAGGCATCGCCTCGGCAGCGCTGGTGTTCGCGCTCGTCGCGTGGCGCGGTGCCGGCGGCACCCGGCTGATCATCGTCGGCATCGCCCTGACCGCGATGCTCGGCGCAGTGAACACCATGATCGAGCTCGCCGCCGACGATGTCGTGGCGCACACCGCGGCGATCTGGGGCGCCGGATCCCTCAACGGCATCGACGGTCGATGGATCCCGGTCATCCTCGTCACGCTGCTGTCGGGCGGGCTGGTGATCGCGGCGCTCGCGCCAGGGCTCACGCTCTACGAACTCGGAGAGGACCGCGCGATGTCGCTCGGGGTACGGCCGGTGCGCCTGCGCATCTCGGCCATGCTGATCGGCGTGGTGCTGCTGGCGGTCACGATCGCCGCCGCCGGTCCGATCGCGTTCGTCGCGTTGGCTGCCCCGCAGATCGCACGCCGTGTCTGGCGCAGCGGACCGATGCCCTTCGCGGCGTCCGCCATGACCGGCGCGCTGCTGCTCATGTTCAGCGATCTGCTCGCGGCGCGGCTGTTCGCGCCGACCATGCTCCCCACCGGTCTCGTCACGATCGCGATCGGCGGACTCTACCTCGCCTGGATGCTCTCCGGAGCGAATCGAAGGAGGCGCTGATGCGCACCGACATCCCTGTGTACACCGCCGAGGTGGCGGCTCGTCGCACGATCACCCCGCACATGATGCGCATCACACTGCGCGGCGCACGTACCGCCGCTGGCGAGCGTTTCGCCTCCTGCGGCAGGCCGGACGAGTTCTTCGGTCTGTGGCTGACGACGGCAGACGGAGAGCAGGCCAAGCGGTACTATTCGGTGCGCGCGTGGCGCCCGGAGGCCGATGAGCTCGACATCGACTTCGTCGTGCACGCCGAAGGTCCGGCGACGCAGTGGGCCCGCGACGCGCGCCTCGGCGACACTGTGGCGTTCGACCTTCCCCGCGGACACTTCCAGGTTCCGGAGGGGACGGCGCGTGTGCTCCTGATCGGCGACGCCACCGCTCTGCCCGCGATCGGACGCATCCTCGACGAGCGCGCGGCGTCGGCTCCTCCCGTGCGGGCGATCCTGTCCGTCGACGATCCGCGCGATCAGCAGGATCTCCGTCTCCGCGACGGCGACAGGGCCACCTGGGTCGCGGCGGAGGACATCGTCGCCGAGACCTTCGCCGCCACCGCCGAAGGGCCGGATGCGACCTACCTCTGGTTCTCGGGAGAGGCGACGACGATGCGGGAGATCCGCCGTCACGTGCGGCACGAACTCCGTTGGCCGACGACCCGCTACATGACGATGGGGTACTGGCGCCGTGACGCCGAGCGGTGGGGGAAGAGGTTCGAGCAGCAGACCGAGCTGCCCGCACAGCTGGCCGCGATCTGGGAGAACGGCGACGACGACGAGACGCAGCGGGACCTCGCCGACGAGCTGCTGACGAGGTACGGACTGTGACCGAGACGACATTCGACATCCGCGGCCTGTCGGCGGGCTACCCGCACGGACGGCCCGTCTCCACCGGACTCGACCTCACGATCGCTCGGGGCTCCTTCGTCGCGATCATCGGGCCGAACGCCTGCGGCAAGTCGACGCTGCTGCGCACGATCGCGCGACTGCTGCCAGCGCTCGCCGGCTCCGTGCTGCTCGACGGCCGCGACATCCGTGAGCGCGGGGCGAAGGAGCTCGCCAGGGAGCTGGGCCTGCTGAGCCAGTCGGCTGAGGCCCCGGACGGCATGCGGGTGGCCGACCTGATCGCCCGAGGCCGGTACCCGCACCGACGGGCGTTCTCGGCGTGGAGCGACGCCGACGAGCAGGCGGTGCAGCGGGCGATGGAGAAGACCTCGGTGCTCGAACTCGCTGACCGCCCGATCGATGAGCTCTCGGGCGGGCAGAGGCAGCGCGTCTGGCTCGCGATGGCCCTCGCTCAGGAGACCGACGCGCTGCTGTTGGACGAGCCGACGACCTTCCTCGACATCACCCACCAGCTCGACATGCTGGACCTGTTCCGTGCGATCAACCACGAGCACGGGACGACGGTCGTCGCCGTGCTGCACGACCTGAATCAGGCCGCTCGGTATGCGGATCGCATCGTCGCGATGCGCGACGGCGCCATCGTGCGCACCGGTACCCCGGAGGAGGTGCTCACTCCCGAGGTGATGTCGCGCGTGTTCGACCTGGACTGCACGGTGATCGCCGACCCCGAGACCGGCACGCCGATGGTGGTGCCGCGGCGGCGGTGACGGCCCGGCGGGGCAGGTCAGGAACCCGCGAGCGTGCTCTCGATGCCGGTGATGCGCGCCTGCTCGTCGAAGCGGAAGGTGGCGGAGCCGGAGGCATCGACGACGGTGGCGCCGCTGAACGACTCGTCGGTCCAGGTGAGGGTCCAGTTCGCGAGACGAGCGAGATCCCACACTGCGGTGCGGGCGTCGGTGAGCGCGGTGCCAGACAGGACGCGGGGGAGCGCGATGACCGCGTCGGCCACGGTGAGCGGAGCGAGCGGGGCATCGAGCAGGAACACGGCGCGCGTGCCGCCGCCGACCGGCGCCGAGTAGTACGGCGCGCGCCCGGTGAGTTCGACGGCGACGCCGCCGACGACGTGGGCTGCCTGCGCGATCCACTCCTCGTCCGCCGTGGCATCGGCGGGGAAGGGCACCTCAGGGCTGGTGAGCTCGACGATGCCGTGCTCGGCGCCGTAGATCTGCAGCTGTGCCGCGACACCCTGCGGGTCGCCCTGCGGGTGGGCCCAGGCCCACAGCATCGAGCGGGGTCCCGGCGCGATCGTCGCGATCAGGTGTGCGCGCGTCACGAGCTGGCGCGAAGGGTCGGCGTTCGCCATGAAGGTGAGGGTGCCCGCGGCCATGTCCGCATCCCAGCGGTGCTCGCCGAGCGCATCGGCGGCAGCGGAGAGGGCATCCTGACGGAGCGCGGTGAACAGGGCGGCACGGTCGGCGAGGGGCTGGAGCGCGGCGAAGGTCATGAGGACAGTCTCGCCCGCGTAGCTATGAATACGCCAGAGCTAGCTCCGGGCGGTCAGGGTCCCGGCCGGCCTGCCCATCCGCCACACACTCGGGACGAACAGCGTTGTCAACGCGACGACGGCGTAGATGATCCCTGAGGAGATCAGCACGGTCGCGGGATCGGCGTGCGTGATCAGCCAGCCGTAGATCAGCGTGCCGATCGGCATCACCACGAAGCTGCCCAGCATGTCGTAGCTGGCGACCCGGGAGAGCTTCTCGCCCGGGATGTTCTCCATCATCGCGAGGTTCCACCCCGTGTTGAAGATCTCGACACCGGCGCCGGCGATGAACGCGGCGATCGCGAGCAGGACGACCGCCGGATGAGCACCCAGCACGGTCAACGGGATGGCGAACGCGGCCATGCCGATCATCCCGAAGCGCAGCGGACGCCGGAGGGGGAACCACAGCAGCAGCAGCGTCATGAGCAGTACGCCGACGCCCTCGGCGCTGACCACCCATCCCCAGCCGGCGATCCCGAGCAGATCGTTGTTCTTCGCGATGTAGGGGCCGACGACGCCCCAGGCGCCGACGTGGATCGCGTTCATGATCATGAACGCGATCACGACGGTCCACAGCCAGGAGCGGCTCCAGAACTCGTGCCAGCCGATCCTGAGGTCGTGGAACATCGTGGTCCCTCCGCCGTGCGCGGGCGGAGGAAGCTTCACGAGCGCGAGGATGGGGATCGCGATCAGCCAGCCGAGCGCCTGCACGACCATGGCCCAGGCCGGTCCCGCGGTGGCGACCAGGATGCCGGCGATGATCGGACCGCCGATCGTGACGGCGGAGCGCACGAACGAGAGCATCGCGTTCGCCTGCTGCAGGTGCTCCGGCGTCGTCAGCTGCGGGATGATGCCCTGCATGGCGGGCATCACGAAGGCGGTGGAGGCGCCGTTGACCACCGAGAGGACCACGAGCGCGGGGATCGTGGCTGTTCCGGTGAACAGGAGAGCGGCGATCGAGCCGATCGAGAGGATGTCGACCACGTAACAGGACTGGATGATCAGTGCGCGGGGCAGCCGGTCGGCGACCACGCCGCCGAACAGCACGAACACGATGTTGCTGATCGTGAACGCCGCGAGCACGAACGACAGGGAGAGGGCGTCGTTGTCGATCTCGAGCACGGCGAATGCCAGAGCGATCGACGACATCGATCCGGCGATCATCGTGATCGCACGCGCGAGGAAGAACCAGCGGAAGTTGCGGTCCTGCATCGCTGCGAGCCCGCGGCTCACGTCAGCATTCCGCGTCTGTGCATCCGTCCATCCTGGCACGGTCCCCGCCGGCAGCGGGGCAGGGAGGGGGGACCTCGGTCAGTAGCTTGCGCGCTCGGGTGCCTCGGTGGTGATGAAACGCGCGGCGAGGGCTTCGGAGGCTCGGGCGAGCAGCGCGACATCCGCCCCGACCGCGACGAAGTCGGCGCCGGCCGCGATGTAGGCGTCGGCGGCAGCCGGATCGAAGGCGTTGACCCCGACCGGCTTGCCCGCGGCCTGCACGGCGGAGAAGACGTGCTCCACGGCGGCCACGACGCGCGGGTGCGTCTGCTGCCCGAGCAGTCCCATCGAGGCCGAGAGGTCGGACGGACCGACGAACACCGCGTCGATGCCGTCGATCTCGGCGATCTCGGCTGCTGCCTCGACGCCCGCAGCGGTCTCGATCTGCACCGTGAGCGAGGTGTGTTCTGCCGATTCCTGAAGGTAGCGGTCAACACGGTTCCAGCGGGCGCTGCGTGCCAGTGCGCTGCCGACTCCGCGCACGCCCTCCGGCGGATAGCGGGTGGCGGCGACCGCGGCCTTCGCCTCCTCCGCCGTCGACACCATCGGGACGATGATGTTCTGCGCCCCGAGATCGAGCACCTGCTTGATCGCGACCGTGTCGTTCGCAGCCACCCGCACGAGCGGGGCGATCGGGTAGGCGGCGGCCGCCTGCAGCTGCAGCACGACCGACTCGAGGGTGTTCGCCGAGTGCTCCATGTCGATGAGCAGCCAGTCGAGACCAGATCCCGCAGCGACCTCCGTGACGAGCGGGCTCCCCGAGCACGCCCACATGCCGATCAGGGCACGATCGGACGACGCGAGGCGCGCGCGGAAGGAGGGCGCTAGATGAAGCGGCATGTGATTGTTCCCATCGGTCCGTAGTCGCACAGCACCTCGTCGCCGCGCGACACCCACATCGGGCGTGTGAACGATCCTGCCAGGATGATCTCCCCGGCCTCGAGACGCGCGCCGTGCTGGTGGAACTTGTTGGCGAGCCAGGCCACGCCGGTGGCCGGGTGCCCGAGCACACCCGCGGCGACGCCGGTCTCCTCGATCTCCCCGTTGCGGGAGAGCACGCCGGGCACCCAGCGCAGATCGATCTCGTCCGGGCGCTTGTGCACGTCGCCCAGGACCATGGCGCCGTAGGCGGCGTTGTCGCTGATGGTGTCGACGATCGTGCGGCCCTCGAGCTCGATGTGTGAGTTCAGCACCTCGAGGGCGGGCACGGCGTAGTCGATCGCCGCCAGGGCATCCTCAAGGGTGCAGTCCGGGCCCTCCAGCGGGGTCTTCAGCACGAAGGCGAGCTCCACCTCGATGCGCACGTTCGAGAAGTGGTCGACGGGAATCTCGGCGCCCGTCGGGTGCACGGTGTCGTCGAACATCACGCCGTAGTCCGGCTCGGTGATGCCGGTCGCCTGCTGCATGGCCTTCGACGTCAGCCCGATCTTGCGGCCGACGAGTCGGCGACCCGCCGCCAGGTTCTGGTCGCGCCAGACACCCTGGATGGCGTAGGAGTCCTCCACCGTCGCCTCCGGGTACCGGGCGGTGATCCGCGGGATCACGGCATGGGTACGGTCGGCCTCCGCGAGCTCGGCCGCGATCTGGGCGATCGTCTCTTCTGACAGCATCCGTCTTCCTCCTTCGTCGGGCCCTTCGACAAGCTCAGGGATCCAAGGTCTGGGTCGCTGAGCCTGTCGAAGCGCCACAGTGTCTAGAGCTGGTTGCCCAGCTTCTTCTCGCCGTCCTCCGCGCGGGTGTAGGAGAACCCGTCGGCGCCGATCGTGACGGCCATCTCGGAGCTGTCGGTGCGTGCGACGACCGGCTGCGGGTTGCCGTCGAGGTCGAGCACGAGCGAGGCATCCGTGTACCAGGAGGGGACGACGGGGTTGCCCCACCAGTCGCGACGCTGGTTGTCGTGCACATCCCAGGTGACCACCGGGTTGTCGGGGTCGCCCGTGTAGTAGTCCTGCGTGTACACCTCGACGCGGTGCCCGTCTGGATCCCGCAGGTAGAGGTAGAAGGCGTTGGAGACACCGTGGCGTCCGGGGCCGCGCTCGATCGAGTCGGAGCGGCGCAGGGCTCCGAGCTTGTCGCAGATGGCGAGGATGTTGTGCTTCTCGTGCGTCGCGAAGCACACGTGGTGCATGCGCGGACCGTCGCCGCCGGTCATGGCGGTGTCGTGCACGGTGGGCTTGCGGCGCATCCACGCGGCGTAGACGGTGCCCTCGTCGTCCTGGATGTCCTCCGTGACGCGGAAGCCGAGGTCCTGCATGAATCCGACGGCGCGCGGCACATCGGGGGTGACCTGGTTGAAGTGATCCAGGCGCACCAGCTCGCCGGGGATGTGCAGGTCGTAGCGCCAGGACATGCGCTCGACGTGGTCGGACTGGTGGAAGTACTCGTAGGGGAAGCCGAGCGGGTCGATCACGCGCACCGAGTCTCCGACGCCCTTCACGAAGCCCTCGGGGTTGCGACGCACATCGCAGCCGAGCTCGGTGTAGAACTCGACGGCGCGGTCGAGATCCTCGGGGGTGCGCACACGGTACGAGAACGCGGCGACCGCGGCGATCGGGCCCTTGCGCAGCACCAGATTGTGGTGGATGAATTCCTCGGTCGATCGCAGGTAGATCGCCTCGTCATCCTCTTCGGTCACGTAGAGGCCGAGGATGTCGACGTAGAACTGACGGGATGCCGCCAGGTCGGTGACGATGAGCTCCATGTACGCGCAGCGCAGGATGTCGGGCGGCGTGCTCTTCGGCGTCGCGACGGGGTTGTCGGAGCGGATCGGCGCCTCCTGGGAGACGTAGTATCCGGCGGAGGTCAGGGTCATGTCTTCGCGGTGTGTCATGTCAGCGTCCTTGCGTGATCAGGCAGAGCGGATTCAGTTCTTGCCGAAGGTCGGGTTGTGTGCGCCACCGAGCGTGATGTGCACGCTCTGCTGGTCGGTGTAGAAGTCGATCGAGCGGTAACCGCCTTCGTGGCCGAGGCCTGAAGCCTTCACGCCGCCGAACGGGGTACGCAGGTCGCGCACGTTGTTGCTGTTGAGCCACACCATGCCGGCCTCGACGGACTGCGCGAAGTTGTGCGCGCGCTTCAGGTCGTTGGTCCAGATGTAGGCGGCGAGGCCGTACTTGGTGTTGTTCGCGAGAGACAGCGCCTCCTCGTCGGAGTCGAACGGCGTGATCGCGACCACCGGTCCGAAGATCTCCTCCTGGAAGATGCGAGCGTCGGGGGAGACGTCGGCGAACACGGTCGGTGCGACGAAGTTGCCCTCCTCGAAGCCCTCCGGACGACCGCCACCGGCGACCAGGCGTCCCTCGGTCTTGCCGATCTCGACATAGCTCATGACCTTGTCGTAGTGCTCGGGGTGCACGAGCGCTCCGACCTCGGTGGCCGGATCGTGCGGGTACCCGACCTTGACGCGCTTCGCCTGTGCGGCGTAGCGCTCGACGAACTCCTCGTAGATGGAACGCTCGACGAGGATGCGGGAACCGGCGGTGCAGCGCTCGCCGTTGAGGGAGAACACTCCGAAGATCGTCGCGTCCACCGCGGCCTCGAGATCGGCGTCGGCGAACACGACGGCGGGGGACTTGCCGCCGAGCTCCATCGACAGGCCCTTCAGGAAGGGGGCGGCGTTGCCGAAGATCAGCTGTCCGGTCGAGCTCTCGCCCGTGAATGAGATGAGCGGCACATCGGGGTGCTTCACGAGCGCGTCGCCGGCGTCCTCGCCGAGGCCGTTCACGAGGTTGAAGACGCCCTTCGGCAGGCCGGCCTCCTCGAAGATGCCTGCCCAGAGGGATGCCGACAGCGGCGTGAACTCGGCGGGCTTGAGCACGACCGTGTTGCCGGTCGCGAGCGCGGGACCGAGCTTCCACGACTCGAGCATGAACGGCGTGTTCCAGGGCGTGATGAGCCCGGCGACGCCGATCGGCTTGCGGTTGACGTAGTTCATCTGCCGGCCCGGCACCTTGAAGGCGTCGTCGGACTGGGCGACGATCAGGTCGGCGAAGAAGCGGAAGTTCTCGGCCGCGCGACGCGCCTGGCCCAGCGCCTGCGTGATCGGCAGACCGGAGTCGTAGGACTCGAGCTCGGCGAGACGCGCGTCGCGGGACTCCACCAGGTCGGCGATGCGGTGCAGCACCCGGGAGCGCTCGCGCGGCAGCATCCGCGGCCAGGGGCCTTCATCGAAGGCGCGCTTGGCAGCGGCGACCGCGAGCTCGATGTCGGCCTTCTTGCCGGCGGCGGCGGTCGTGTAGGTCTGGTTCGTCACCGGATCGAGCACGTCGAAGGTGTCGCCGTCGACCGAGTCGACGAAGGCGCCGTCGATGTAGTGCTGGATGTGGTCAGGAAGGTCGGCGGGGATGCGCGAGTCGGTCATGAGACTTCTCCAAGTGTCTGGTGGGAACGGTTGTGCAGGGCGTCGAGGAACGCGTCCCTCGTGCGCCAGCGATGGTTGCGGGCGGCGAGCTCGATCTCGAGGGGCTCTGCGCCCGATCTGATCAGCTCGAGGATCTGGGTGTGCTCCTCGACCGAATGCTGCGCGCGGCCGGGCACGTAGGCGAAGGTGGAGTCGCGGATGCCGGACAGCCGCGCCCATCCGCGGTGCACGAGGTCGAGCAGGTGCGGGTTCGGGCACGGCTCGAACAGCACCGAGTGGAACTGCCGGTTCAGCTCTGTGAAGGCGTGCGCGTCGAGGTGTCCGAGCATGCGAGACATCTGCTCGTTGACCTCGGCGGCCGTATCGAGCGCCGCAGCGTCGAGCAGGGGAGCGGACAGCGCGGTCGCCGCCCCCTCGACCAGGCCGAGCGTCTGCATCGTGTGGGCGTACTCGCTCTCGTCGACCAGCGTGACGCGGGCGCCGACGTTGCGTTCGAACGTGACGAGTCCTTCGGCCTCGAGCCGGCGGATCGCTTCCCGCACAGGCACCACGCTCATGCCGAGTTCCTCGGCGATCGAGCCGAGCACCAGACGGTAGCCGGGCCCGAAGGCATGACCCGAGATCCGCGAGCGGATCCAGGCGTACGCCTGCTCCGACTTGCTCGCGCTGCCGACGGAGGTCATCGCCCTGCCTCTGAGTCGTCCTGGATCCCTGAGCCGTCGTGGGTCCCTGAGTCGTCCTGGGTCCCTGAGCTTTCCTGGGTCCCTGAGTCGTCCTGGGTCCCTGAGTCGTCCTGGATCCCTGAGCCGTCGTGGGTCCCTGAGCCTGTCGAAGGGCCGGTGGCCGCGACGTAGCGCGCGCGCCACTCGGCGTTCAACGGGAACAGTCCGTCGACGGGGTGACCGGCGGCGACCTGCTCGGCGATCCAGGCGTCCTCGATCTCCTGCGCGATGGCGTCGTCGGCGATCTGCTCGGCCAGGGACGGTGGGATGACGATCACGCCGTCGCCGTCGCCGACGATGATGTCGCCCGGCTGCACGGTCGCACCGCCGCAGGAGATCGTGATGTCGACGTCCCACGGCACATGCTTGCGGCCGAGGACCGAGGGGTGCGCGCCCTGCGAGAACACCGGCAGACCGATCTCGGCCACGGCGTCGAAGTCGCGGATGCCGCCATCGGTGACGACGCCCGCCGCGCCGCGCGCACGGGCGCGGAGGGCGAGGATGTCGCCCAGGGTGCCGGTTGTCGCGTCGCCGCGGGCTTCGATCACGATGATCTCGCCCCCGTCCACGGCATCGAAGGCGCGCTTCTGGGCGTTGTACCCGCCGCCGTGCGAGGCGAACAGGTCTTCGCGGAACGGCACGAACCGCAGCGTCTTGGCCGTGCCGACGATCTTGCTGCCGGGGATGTTGGCGTGCACGCCGTCGATGAAGCAGGAGTGGTGACCGCGTTTGCGCAGCTGCGCCGAGAGGCCGGCGGTCGGGGCCTCCAGGAGCTTGGCGCGGAGCGCGGGGGAGATTCCTGCGTTCGCCTGGGTCTCTGAGCTTGTCGAAGCGACGGGCGGGAGCCCGGCCTCTTCCCGAGAGCCCCAGGCCTCGGTGCGCTGCAGGTCGTCGACGGCGGGGAGCGAACCGATCTCCCCATCGAAGGGGACGTCGCCCTGCGTGACCGTCGTGACGAGCCGACCGGAGGACGGTGCTCCTTCGGCATCGGGCGCGTCGACCTCGACCTCGACGACGTCGCCGGGGACGATCACGGAGGACCCGGCGGGGGTGCCAGTGAGGATCACGTCGCCCGGCTCGAGCGTGAAGTGCTGCGAGAGGTCGGCGACCAGCTGCGCGAGCGGGAAGATCAGCCCGGCCGTGGTGTCGTCCTGGCGGAGTTCGCCGTTGACCCAGGTGCGCACGCGCAGGGCTGCGGGGTCGACCTTGCGCGCGTCGATCAGCTGCGGTCCGAGCGGGGTGTAGCCGTCTCCACCCTTGGAGCGGACGTTCGAGCCCTTGTCGTTCGCACGCAGGTCGTACAGGCCGAGGTCGTTCGACGCGGTGACGGCGCCCACGTGCGCCCAGGCCTCGCTGACCGGCACCCGGCGGGCGGCGGTGCCCATGATCAGGGCGATCTCGCCCTCGAACGCGAGCAGCTCGGTGCCGGCCGGACGTTCGACAGTGCCACCGGAGGAGGCGACGGAGCTCGCCGGCTTGAAGAAGTAGGAGGGGGCTGCCGGGCGTCGGCCCCGCTGATCCGCCCGTGAGGCATAGCTCAGGTGGATCGCGATGATCTTGCCGGGGCGGTCGATGGGATCCGTCACGGGGCGCCTCCTCGCGCTCGTCTGCAACGCCTTGTGCGTCGTATTCGAAATCATATATCATCGGTTCACCCCTCGGCAAGCATCCGGATTCACGTCCTTCGCACGCCGTGACAGTGCAGTCACAATCAAAGGAGACACCCCATGAGCGGGCAGTCACAGGTTGGGTTCACGCCCACCGGAACCATCGCGACGGCGGCCGATCGGCGTCGCGTCGTGTTCGCCACCGTCGTCGGAACCACCGTGGAGTGGTACGACTTCTTCATCTACGCCACCGCGGTGGGGCTCGTCTTCGGACAGCTCTTCTTCGAGCCGCTGGGGGCGAACAGCGCCCTGATCGCGTTCGCGACCGTCGGTGTGAGCTTCCTCTTCCGTCCCCTCGGAGCGTTCCTCGCCGGGCACTACGGAGACAAGTTCGGACGCAAGACCGTATTGATGTGGACGCTGATCCTGATGGGCGCCGCGACCGCGCTGATCGGTATCCTGCCCACCTATGAGGCCATCGGAATCGCCGCTCCGATCCTCCTCGTGCTCCTGCGCATCCTCCAGGGCATCTCGGCCGGTGGCGAGTGGGGTGGCGCCGTGCTGATGGCTGTCGAGCACGCTCCGCGCGCGAAGCGCGGCATCTTCGGCGCCTCGCCGCAGATCGGCGTGCCACTGGGTCTGCTGCTCGCCTCGGGCGTCATGGCGCTGATGACGGCGATCGCGCCAGGAGAGCAGTTCGCGATCTGGGGCTGGCGGGTCCCGTTCCTGCTCAGCGTCGTGCTGATCCTGGTCGGCTACTACGTGCGCCGCAAGGTCGAGGAGAGCCCGGTGTTCACCGAGCTCGCCGCCCGCAAGGAGAAGGCGCGCATGCCGATCGTGCAGCTGTTCCGCAAGCACGCCCTGCTCGTGGTGATCGCCGCATTCGTCTTCGCGGGCAACAACGCGGTCGGCTACATGACCACCGGCGGCTACATCCAGGGCTACGCCACGAACCCCGAAGGACCGATCGGCCTCGATCGCGGCCCGGTGCTGTGGGCCGTCGCCGGCTCCGCCGTCACCTGGCTGCTCACGACGCTCCTGGCCGGATGGGTGTCCGACCGCATCGGTCGCCGCTCGACGTACGTCATCGGCTGGGTGCTGCAGCTGGTGGGTGTCTTCACCCTGTTCCCGCTCGTGAACACCGGTGACATCGGTCTGCTGTTCGCCGGACTCGCGATCCTCACGATCGGCCTCGGCTTCACCTACGGGCCGCAGGCGGCGCTGTACACCGAGCTGTTCCCCGCCAGCATCCGCTTCTCGGGAGTCTCGATCTCGTACGCGATCGGCGCCATCGCCGGCGGCGCATTCGCTCCGACCATCGCCACGGCGATCGTGCAGGCGACCGGCTCGACGCAGGCGGTCACCTGGTACCTCGCCGGGATGACGGTGCTCGGCCTGATCGCGACGCTGTTGCTGCGCGACCGCTCCGGCATCCCGCTCGGACCCGACCATGAGGATGAGCAGTCCGTGAGCCCGATCCGCGGGCTCGCGAAGGTCTGACCGAACCCTGACGTCCACAACTCAGGCGCGATCGGGCGATGTCCCGGCGGATCGGCCGTGGTCCGCGGATCGACTCCGATTCCGCCTGAGTTGTGGACGGCCACTGACCTCAGCCGTCGAGGGCGTCGCGGATGACGGATGCTGAGTGCTGCAGACGTGCGGCGATCGCGGCATCATTCAGGTCGGTGGCCACATGCACCACGGCGATCGCGGCCGGACGCTGGCCACGGAGGACGAGCGGGACGGCGACGGACTGCACGGTCGGGATCACCTCGTCGTGGCTGGTCGCATATCCGCGGTGCTCCGTCAGGGTGATCGCCTCACGGAGGGCGGGGGAGACGTCGGCGGGCCAGTCAATCGACCGCAGCTGCGCCAGGATCGCCTTGCCGGGCGCGCCGACGGTCACCGGATGCCGCGCGCCGGGGCGCTGGGCCACGCTCGCGACCGCATGTCGCGGCTCGACACTCGCCAGCGTGATGCACTCCGCCCCGTCGAGCACAGCGAGGAAGCAGGTCATCCCGAGCTCGTTCGCGATCGCCGTCAGCTCGGGGAGGGCCTCGGCCTGCAGATCGTGCGCCACACCTGCCGCGAGAGCTGCCATGCGGGCGCCGAGGCTCACGGCGCCGGCTGCGTCTCGGGAGACGAGCCCGTGGTCTTCGAGCGTGCGCAGCAGGCGATAGGCGATCGAGCGGTGCACGCCGAGGCGGAGGGCGATCTCATCGATCGTAAGCGGGGTGCGCGCGTCGGCCAGCACCTCGAGGATGCGGATGCCGCGGCTCAGGGTCTGCGAGGCGGGCGAAGTCGTGGTCTCTGCCATGCGGGCGCTCCTCTGCGTCGCTCGCGCCGGTTCTTCCTTGCGTTCTCAGAGGGGCGCGAATATGCTGTGTTCAATAGTAGAACGTCGTGTTCGAATATAGAACACGCCCAAGCGCAACGCAACACCCAGACAGTGCAGTCCGGAAGGAATCGACGACGATGCAGTTCCACCACCACGGTTACGTGTCCGGCAATCCTCGCGTGCAGGATGCGGCAGGCGTCGGCATCGACCGTCCCGCCGAACTGCCGGAGCATGTCGACGTGCTCATCGTCGGATCCGGCCCCGCCGGCATGCTGCTCGCCGCGCAGATGTCGCAGTACCCCGGCGTGACCACCCGCATCATCGAGAAGCGCGAAGGGCGACTGGTGCTCGGTCAGGCTGACGGTATCCAGCCCCGCAGCGTCGAGACGTTCCAGGCGTTCGGGTTCGCGGAGCGGATCGTCGCCGAGGCGTACAACATCGGTTGGATGAACTTCTGGGGTCCGAACCCGGAGAACCCGCGCGAGATCGTCCGTACCTCGCGCACCGCCGACTACGCCTACGACATCTGCGAGTTCCCGCATCTGATCGTGAACCAGGCGCGCGTGCTCGACTACTTCGCCGAAGCCGCTGTCAACGGTCCCGGCCGCATCGTCCCGGACTACGGCGTGGAGTTCCTCGGCCTCACCGTGCACGACGACGGCGAGTACCCGGTCGAAGTGCGCGTGCGGCATGTCGCCGGCGAGCAGGCCGGGGAGGAGCGCGTGATCCACGCGAAGTACGTCGCCGGCTGCGACGGTGCGCGCAGTGGTGTGCGCGAGGCCATCGGTCGCACGCATGTCGGCGGCAGCGCGGCGCACGCCTGGGGTGTCATGGACGTGCTCGTGAACACGGACTTCCCGGACTGGCGCACCAAGTGCGCGATCAACTCCGAGGCGGGGAACATCCTGCACATCCCCCGCGAGGGCGGCTACCTCTCGCGCATGTACATCGATCTCGGCGAGGTCGCGGCGGACGACGACCATCGCGTGCGCAAGACGCCGGTCGAGGAGATCATCCGCAAGGCGAACGACATCCTGCACCCGTACTCGATCGACGTGCAGCAGGTCGCGTGGCACAGCGTGTACGAGGTCGGGCACCGGGTCACGGACGGCTTCGACGACGTGATCGACGAGTCGGGGCGCACGCCGCGCGTGTTCCTCACCGGTGACGCCTGCCACACGCACAGCGCAAAGGCCGGACAGGGCATGAACGTCTCGATGCAGGACGGGTTCAACCTCGGGTGGAAGCTCGGCTCGGTGCTCACCGGCCGGGCGGGCGAGGCGCTGCTGTCGACCTACGGCGCCGAGCGGCGTCCGGTGGCTCAGCAGCTCATCGACTTCGATCGCGAGTGGTCGACTCTGATGGCGCGCAAGCCGGAGGAGATCTCCGACCCGAACGAGCTCGCGACGTACTACCTGGCGACAGCGGAGTTCCCCTCCGGGTTCATGACGCAGTACACCGCGTCGATGATCACGGGATCCGACGCGCATCAGGCGCTCGCCGGGGGCTACCCGTTGGGGAAGAGGTTCAAGTCCGCCGAGGTGATCCGGGTCGGCGACGGGAACGTCGTGCACCTCGGGCACCACGCGAAGGCGGATGGACGGTGGCGCGTGTACGCGTTCGGCGACCGCACCGGTGAGACCCTCGCCGCGTGGGCCGCCCAGGCCGAGCCGCTGTTCGCGCGCTTCACCCCGGCCGATGCCGATGTCGACGCCGTATTCGATGTCAAGGCGGTCTACCAGCAGCCGTTCGAAGAGGTCGAGGTGACGTCGGCGCCGGCGCTGTTCCAGCCGAAGACCGGTCCGCTCGGGCTGACGGACTGGGAGAAGGTGTACGCGGCAGGGCCGAGCAAGTGGACGGAGACCGACATCTTCGCCGCCCGCGAGCTCTCGCGCGATGGCGTCGTGATCGTCGTGCGGCCTGACCAGTATGTCGCCGCGATCCTGCCCCTGGACGACACGTCGGAGCTCGCTGAGTTCCTGGAAGGTGCGCTCCTGCCCGCCCGCTGATCGTTCGTGGTGGACGAGTCCTGGAGGATGTCGGTGCCGCGGCGTACCGTGGACGCCGACGGGCGACGACGCCCGACAGGAGGAGCGTGTGATGACCTGGAAGATCGAACTCATCTTCATGCCGGTGAGCGATGTCGACCGTTCGAAGGAGTTCTACACGAAGATCGGATTCAACCCCGACCACGATCAGACGCCGACCGAGGGCTTGCGGTTCGTGCAGATGACGCCGCCGGGCTCGGCCTGCTCGATCGCGTTCGGCACCGGGCTCGACATCCCGCTCGAGCCCGGGCAGCAGAAGACGATCCAGGTGGTCGTGCCGAACGCCGACGAGGCGAAGGCGCAGCTCGAGGCGGTCGGCGTCGCGACCAAGGGCGTCGAGGATCTCGGATGGGGGCGGTTCGTCTGGTTCGACGACCCGGACGGCAACACTTGGACGCTGCAGGAGCTTCCGGACTACGCGGCCTGAGACCCGGGGGAGTGCGCGCGGCGTCGACTCGCGTCAGCCCGCGCACTCCGTCGACTGGTCGGTGATGATCCACTCGGTCGCCGGGCGGGTCATCACCACGGTGCCGCAGTCGCCTGAGGCGAGGTAGGTCACGAAGAGGGTGGCATCGGTGTCGGTCTCGTCCTGCACGGCGATGTCGACGTCAGCGCTCTGATCGAGTGAGCGATAGAGCTCGGCGGTGGTCGTGATCATCTGCTCGCAGCTGTCGATCCCGGCGACTCCGTTGGCCTCGAGCTCGGCGATCATGCGGGTCACGAGCTCCGGGGTGAGACGTGCGCAGGCGGTGTCGACATCGGGAAGTCGCGACGCCTCCAGCCATTCGCGGAATCCGTCGGTGGCGCTCTGGGGCGATTCGGTCTCCGCTGGTTCGGGAACCTCGGTTGCCACCGGGGTGGGGGAAGCCGCGGCCGGTGTCGCGGTCGCCGAGCCTGCAGTGTCCGTGCCCGGAGCGCACGATGCCAGAGCCATCATGACGACGAAGACCGCCGCAGTGATCGCCGTCTTGCCGTATCCACTCGCGCGCCACGTAGTCACCCGTTGATTCTGGCAGATCGTCGCCCGGTAGCCGTGCTTGTGCTTGTGCTTGTGCTTGTGCTCCTGCCTGTGCTCTCGGACCGGGGTCGTGGTGTGCGCCATCGTCGGTGTGGGTCCCACCAGGCGGGTCCGCGGACGGTGGGGAGACCGTTGTCCATGCGGATCTCCCACCCGGAGGTCTCCAGAGTGCGGTGGTGGTGCCAGCACAGTGCGACACCGTTGTCGGTATGGGTCGGCCCGCCGCGGGCATGTTCCTGGACGTGGTGGATCTCGCACCAGGACGCGGGGACGTGACATCCGGGGATCAGGCACTCGGTGTCGCGGAGGGTGATCGCGCGGCGTTGGTGGGTGGTGAAGATGCGGTCCGTGCTCCCGATGCCGACGATGCGGCCTTCGGGGTCGAACAGCACCCGTTGGATGGTGCCGCCGCAGGCGGTGTGGCGGGCTGCGGCGATCGTGGTCGGGGTGTCGATCCCGTCGATGTGCGCCCACCCGTGGCCGGTCGCATACTCTTCCGCGGTCACGGACACGATCAGCGTCGCCGCCGCCCCACCCAGCTTCGGCATCTCGTCATGCCGGGCAGCGATCCCCAGCATCGCCGTGAACGCGTCGTGCTGCTTCTGCGCCCGCGAGCGGGTGTCGACCTGCCCGCCCGGATCCCCGGATGGCAACACGTCACCATCCCGATCCGCACGATCCCGCGCATCCCGCGCATCCCGCCCGTCCCGCGCATCCTGCCCGTCCCGCGCATCACCGTCGTCAGAGGGTACGAACTGCACACCCGGCAGGGGTGGCCCGTCGACTTTCGGGTTCAGATACGCGTCCCAGATCCGTTGCAACTGCCCCGCGGTCTCCGGCAACAGGTCCCCGTGGATCGGAATCAGCCCGTTCTTGACCCGGCCAAGGATCATGCCGCGGCCCCGCATCGCCGCTTCTTCGGCGGGTTCGGCGCCGTCGGGGTCGAGGAACATCACGATCCGTTGCGCGAGGATCCGCAGATCCTCCGGCGTCGCCGCAGGGCCGGGTTCCGGTTCATCCACATCAATACCGGGATCGGCATCCGCATCCGCATCCGCATCCATCTCGACGACGACGGTCCCGCGCGCCCATGCCGCCAGTTCCGCGTCCGCCCGCAGCCGGTCCACCGCACCGACGCGCCCGCGCGCCTGTTCGATCGGCCCGGTCGCCGCCAACAACCCGGTGATCCCGACCGCCCCGTCCACCAACGCCGCCCGCAACTGCGGCCACAACGCCGGCAGCCAGCCTCCGGAACTGATGTCCACCTCCCGCCGCACCAGCCGTGCGGCCTTGATCACCCGCCCCGCCCCCGCCGCGTCCGTACGCAGCACCCGTTGCAGCAACTCGCTCATGCTGCGGCACCCGAACTGTCCACAGAACGCCGCATCCCCCGACCCCGCCGATCGTGCCGGCACCGAGGCCACCGTCTCCACGATCAACGCTTCCGCCCGCCGCACCACCTCACCCGCCGCGCGCAGCAGATCCAGCTTCTCGGCATCCGACAACCCCGCCACCGACCCCGCACACACCACCCCGTCGAGGTCTCTCACGACCTGATCGAGCACATCCACGGGGTGGTTCATACCCCCAAGTCAACCCGAGACCACCGACATTCCCACCCAAAAACTCCCAGATCAGAGCAATATTCCGGAACGCGATCCGCACCCACTCGTCCTCCACAGGCGCACCCGTGAAGCGATCTCTCTACAGCTGCCGTCGAGACGCCGTAGCCCCCTCGCATCGCCGTGCCCGTGGCACCTACCGAGTGCACGAGCTCCCATCGAGCGCACGACTTACCCGCGCGAACATCCCGTGCACTCGGCAACACCCCGTGTGCTCGTCGCCCCGAGCGCCCGCAGCGTCAGTACGCGTCGAGGGTGAGCAACAGGTCCGTCGCCCCGTCGGGGAAGAGCAGCCGCGTGCCGTCGCGCACCTCGGCGATCGGCACCCACCGCACCTGACTTCAGGAGATGCGGAAAGCCCCGCCCGAGACCACGATCCCACCATGCGGGGGGATCGTCACGGTGAGCAGGCTCGGACGCCGCACATGAGCGCCCTGATGGATGCGGATCGTCCGGCCTGCCGCGCCCAGATCGCGCAGGAAGGCGCCGGTGGATGCCGCCGCGGAACCCGTCGCTGGATCCTCGGTGATGCGGCCGACCGGGAAGAGATTCCGTGCATCGAAGTCGGACTCGCCCGCCGCATACAGCACCGTGATGGTACCGAGCCACCCCTGCTCGCGCATCAGCGCCGCGACGGGTGCGGGGGAGAAGCGGAACTGATCGAACAGCTCGCGATCCCGGATGACGATAGTCGGATGCCAGTTCCCGGCGAACGCCTCCTTCGGCGGGAAGCGCGGATCGAGATCGGACAGCTCGAGACCGAGCAGCCCGAGCAGTCGTGCGAGCACCCTCTGGTCGAGGTCCCGCACTTCCGGTTCGACACTCGTGAACGACACGGTGACCGTGCCCTCGTCGTCCGACGCGGAACGCAGCGACACCGCGCCGGCGCCGGTCTCGAACACCACCTCGCCGGTCCCGGTCCGCTCCGCCAGGGCCACCGCCGTCGCGACCGTCGCGTGGCCGCAGAACGGCACCTCCGCTGCCGGCGACCAGAACCGCACGTGATACCGAGGCGTGGCGGCGTCGTCGCGGCGGGAGGTGACGAACGCGGTCTCGGAGTATCCGACCTCCGCGGCGATCTGCAGCATCCGCTCGTCGCTCAGGTCGGCAGCGTCGAGCACGACACCGGCGGGGTTGCCTCCGCTCGGATCGGCCGCGAAGGCGCTGTAGCGAAGGACTTCGGGATCTCGGGCCATGACGAGGAGCCTAGCCACTTCCACATCAGGAGTTCACGCGGATGATCTCCTGCTGGTACGGCGCGATCACGTCTCCGGAGATGCGCAGGTCGAGCAGGAGGAAGCGGCGGGTGGCGGCATCCTCCTCGGTCCACGTGGCCAGGCGATCGAGGTCGGCGAGCGTGCGCACCACGACGCCCTCGGCGCCGACCGCCGCACCGAATGCGGCGAAGTCGACCTCGGGGATACGCATCGGTCCTTCGGCGAGCCCCTTCAGCCCGTAGAGGTTCACCTCGGCGCCGTAGGCCGCGTCGTTCCAGATGACGGCGATACCGCGACCACCCGCAGCGCGGACCGCGGACTCGAGGTCGGCGATGGCCATCAGCCCACCGCCGTCTCCCGAGGTCAGCACCACAGTCGATTCGCGCCGGGCAAGGGTGGCGCCGACGACGCTGGGCCATCCCTGGCCGATGGACTGGAACGCGGTGCCGATCATCATCATGCGATCAGGAGCCGCGACGGGCCAGTACATGTTCGCCCAGCCGATGAAGTGTCCGCCGTCGGAGACCACGACGCGGTCTTCCGGCAGCAGCTCGGCGATGCGGCGGGCGGCGGAACGGGGGTCGAGGCGTCCGTCCGGCGCGAGGTCGTCTCCCGCGTCATAGCTGCGGGCGGCGGCGACATCGACGCTCTCGCGCCACGGTGCTGCGGCGCCGGCGGCGGTCAGGCGCGACACCAGGGCCTCGGCGGCCACGCGCGCGTCGGCCCGCACGAAGCCGCCGATGTGCGCATGGGTCGCCGCCGGGGCGATGTCGACCTGGAAGACGCGGGTTCCAGGGGCGAAGAGCTCGCCGAAGCGCATCGTGAACTGGTTCAGGGACGCGCCGAAGACCACTGCGACGTCGGCGGAGCGGATGAGCTCCATGGCCCCGTCCGCTCCGAAGCCGCCGGTGACGCCGAGGTCGTAGCGGCTGTCCGGGAAGACGCCGCGTCCGAGAGCCGAGGACGCGGTGAGGGCACCCGTCGCGTCTGCGAGCTCACCCAGCGCGGTGCTCGCCCCCGCGAGCCAGGCCCCGCGACCGGCGAGGAGGAACGGACGCTCGGCGGTGCGGAGCGCGTCGGCGATCTCGTCGAGCATCCCTTCGGCGAACTCGCCCTTCGGCGCCAGCGGAGCGGGCACACGCGGCGATGGCGCGTTGGCCACCGGCCCGGCCTCCAGAGCGGCGACGTCGTAGGGGATCGCGAGCACCACGGGCACCCGGTACGTGAGCGCGTGCTCGATCGCGATCACGGTGGTGGCGGCGGCATCCGCTCGTCCGACCGTATAGGTACGCGCTCCCACGGCAGAAGCGAGCGCGATCTGGTCGACGTCCCACGGACGCGGCCCCGAGGTCGGCTCGTCGCCCACCACGAGGACGAGTGGCACGTGCGCCTGCACGGCCTCGGCGAGTGCTGTGAGGGTGTTCGTGAATCCGGCGCCGTAGGTCGACGTGCCGGCGGCGATGCGTCCGGAAGCCCGGAAGTGCGCGTCCGCGGCCACCACGGCGCCCTGCTCGTGCCGGACGGCCGTGAACACTGCGGAGGTCTGGGTCTCGATCGCGTCGAGGAAGTAGGCGTTGCCGTTGCCCATCACGCCGAAGACGGCATCGATGTGCTGTGCGAGGGTGAGCGCGACGTGCGCAGAGACAGTGGGCATGCGAAAGCCTTTCGAGACAGTGACGGAGAACGGGGTATCCGTATGTGTCTCGCCTCCGCGGCTGTGCGGAGTGCTTCGTGCCCCTTTTTCGGGCACCGGCCGCCGAACGGCCGGACAGATGAATTCTACCGCTCTCGCCCGGCGCTGTCGCCGCGCCGACTTCCTTCGGAAACATCGTCGAAACCGCCCCACGGAAGTATTCCGACATGGAGTCGCTGTTCAACGGATACACCTCACGACGGTCCCCGGTACGGAGCGGACCACAACCCTGGGACGAGATGTTCCCCTCAGAGGTGCCGCCGGGTGGCAGCGAGGTACGTCTGCCGTACCAGGAGATGTACCCCGCGCTGGCCGGGATGGATGACGCGGAGCTGCGGGCGCGGACGGATGCGCTGGCCAGCTCCTACCTCGCGCAGGGAGTGACGTTCGACTTCGCCGGGGAGGAGCGGCCGTTCCCGCTCGACGTGGTGCCGCGCGTGCTCGCGGCGGATGATTGGACCTACGTCGAATCCGGGGTGAAGCAGCGGGTGCGCGCGCTGGAGGCGTTCCTGGCAGACGTGTACGGCCCGCAGCTCGCGGTGCACGACGGCGTGATCCCGGCGTCGCTGATCAGCTCGTCGTCGCACTTCCACCGCCAGGCTGCGGGCATCGTCGGGGCGAACGGTGTGCGCATCCATGTCGCCGGGATCGATGTCATCCGCGATGAGAAAGGTGCCTGGCGGGTGCTGGAGGACAACGTCCGGGTGCCCAGCGGCGTGAGTTACGTGCTCGCCAACAGGCGGGTGATGGCGCAGACGCTCCCCGAGCTGTTCACCAGTCTGCGGGTCCGTCCCGTCGTCGACTATCCGGGGCGGCTGCTGCAGGCACTGCGCGCCGCGGCTCCCGCGGGGGTCGAGGATCCGACTGTCGTCGTGCTCACCCCCGGCGTCTACAACTCCGCGTACTACGAGCACACCCTGCTGGCGCGCATGATGGGCATCGAACTCGTCGAAGGCCGCGACCTGTTCTGCTCGGGCGGCCGGGTGTGGATGCATACGACAGCCGGACCGACGCGGGTGGACGTCATCTATCGCCGTGTCGACGACGAGTTCCTCGACCCGCAGCACTTCCGGCCGGACTCGGTGCTGGGCGCACCGGGGCTGATGCTCGCGGCGCGCTTGGGCAACGTCACGCTGGCCAACGCGATCGGCAACGGCGTCGCCGACGACAAGCTCGTCTACACGTATGTGCCCGAGCTCATCCGCTACTACCTGGGCGAGGACCCGATCATCCCCAACGTCGACACCTGGCGTCTGGAGGAGCCGGATGCGTTGGCAGAGGTGCTGGACCGGCTGGACGAACTGGTCGTGAAGCCGGTCGACGGCTCCGGCGGGAAGGGACTCGTGGTCGGCCCCGACGCCTCGCGCGCGACGCTCGAGGCGCTGAGGGCGACTCTGCTGGCGGATCCGCGCGGATGGATCGCGCAGCCCGTGGTGCAGCTGTCGACGATCCCCACGCTGGTCGAAGACGGATTCCGGCCGCGGCACGTCGATCTGCGTCCGTTCGCCGTGAACGACGGGAACGACATCTGGGTGCTGCCCGGAGGGCTCACCCGTGTCGCGTTGCCCGAGGGACAGCTCGTCGTGAACTCCAGCCAGGGCGGAGGGTCGAAAGACACCTGGGTGCTGGATCCCTCCCTGTTCACCGGCCCGACGACCACGGTCGCCGGCCGCTCCGATCCCGCCTCCGACGAGGTCTCGATCGCCACCGGAGCGATCGCGGTCGTGACCTCGCCGCCGCGGGAAGAGCCGCATCCGCCGTTCCTCTCCTCGCCCCAGGACGAAGATCTCGAGGTGCGCCACCACCAGCAACAACAGCAACAGCAGCAGCAACGGACGGAGGGGGACCTCACATGCTGAGTCGCATCGCCGAAGCCCTCTTCTGGATCGGTCGTTACGTCGAGCGTGCCGATGGAACCGCGCGCATCCTCGACGTGCACCTGCAGCTGCTCCTGGAAGACCCGTGGGTCGACGAGGACACCGCGTGCCGTGCCCTGCTCTCGGTCATGGGTACGACGGTCGACGGTGACGCGGCGCTCGGACGCGATGACGTGGTGCGGCTGCTCGCACTGGATAGAGAGCATTCGGCGTCGATCGCGCACTCGATCGCCGCCGCCCGCGAGAACGCCCGTCGCGCACGCGAGATCATCTCGACCGACCTGTGGGAGACCCTCAACGAGTCCAACGCGCGGATGCCGCGGTGGATCGCCTCCGACAAGACGCACCCCTTCTTCCGCTGGGTCCGCGATCGGTCGGCGCTGGCTTTCGGCGTGGTCGACTCCTCGACGAGTCGCGACGAGGCCTGGCAGTTCTTCGTGCTCGGACGGTCGATCGAACGGGCGGACATGACCGCGCGGCTGCTCGCGACGCGGTCTCTCACGGAGGCCGGCGGCCCGAGCTGGACGACCCTGCTGCGCAGTTGCGGCGCGTACGAGGCCCACCTGCGCAGTCATCGCGCCGTGCCGACGGCCGCATCGGCCGTGGAGTTCCTGCTCGTGGATCGACTGTTCCCGCGGTCCGTGCTCTCCAGCATCCTGCAGGCGGAGGAGTGCCTGCGCGGTATCGATCCGGCAGGAGCGTTCGGCGCCCCCGACCGCGCCCATCGGGTGCTCGGGCGGATGCGTTCGGAGCTGGAGTACCGACCGGTCGGCGACATCGTGCACCGGCTCTCGGAGAGCATGGAAGAGGTGCAGGTGGGGATGTCGGAGGCGAGCGATGCGATCAGAGAGCGGTACTTCCCCTCGATAGCGATGCCGGTGTGGATCGGAGAAGCGCTGTGAGCCGTCTGCGCATCGTTCATCGGACCGGGTTCCGCTACGAGAAGCCGGCGACCGCGTCGTACAACGAGGCGCGGATGCTGCCGCATTCGCGCGAGGGCCAGTTCGTGCTGCAGGCGACACTCGACATCTCCCCGGCCGCGACACAGCACTCGTACGCCGACTACTGGGACACCCGGGTGTCGACCTTCGAGGTGCTCACCCCGCATCAGCTGCTCTCGGTCACGGCGACGAGCATCGTCGACGTGCGAGCGACGCCCCCGGCGACCGGTGTCATCGACTGGGATGAACTCGCCGCGCGCATCCCTCTGTCGCTCTCGCTGGCCGAGGGCGTCACGCAGACAGCCGCAACTGCACCGGATGCCGAGATGATCGCGCTCGCCCAGCGGATCAGAGCCGAAGGCCGCGATGTCGACGCCACCGCGTTCGAGATCTGCCGCACGGTCGGCGAGGCCATGGAGTACCGGAGCGGGGTCACCGGGGTGAACTCCACCGCACGCGACGCCTGGCCCGCGCGCTCGGGCGTCTGCCAGGACATCGCCCATGTCGCACTCGGTGTGCTGCGCGCGATCGGCATCCCGGCGCGCTATGTCTCGGGCTACCTGCATCCTGATCCGACCGCGCCGATCGGGCAGCCCGTGATCGGGGAATCGCACGCCTGGGTCGAGTGGTACTCGGGGGAGTGGCGAGGGTACGACCCGACCAACCTCGCTGAGATCGGGGAGTCGCACGTGTATGTCGGCCATGGTCGCGACTACGGCGACGTGCCGCCGCTGCGGGGCGTGTATGCCGGGCCGAGCGCCTCGGAGCTGTTCGTGTCCGTCGAGGTCACGCGGCTGGAGTGACCAAGCCCCTGAGGGGTCAAGACACGCCGCGCCACGGACGGGCTGTGCGGCGTGTCTTGACCCCTCGACGTGGAACGGGCCACCGCCCGCATGCAGGAGAATGAATCGGTGACTGATGCAACGATCGAGCGCGAGACGCTCACCTGGGACGGATTCGGCGCGGCGACCCGCGAGCTCGCACGCACCATCGTCGACAGCGGGTTCGCGCCCGAGGTCGTCGTGGCGATCGCGCGAGGCGGTCTGCTGCCGGCGGGCGCCATCGCCTACGGCCTGGGTGCGAAGAACTGCGGCGCGATCAACGTCGAGTTCTACACCGGCATCGGCACCGTGCTCGATGCGCCGGAGGTGCTGCCTCCCGAGCTCGACATGGCCTACCTCGACGGTCGCCGCGTGCTGCTGGTCGACGATGTCGCAGACTCCGGCCGCACCCTCGCCCTCGCAGTGCAGCTGCTGAAGGACAAGGGCGCCGACGTGCGTTCGGTCACCATCTACACGAAGCCGACGACGATCATCCAGCCCGACTATGCCTGGAAGGACACCGACCTCTGGATCAACTTCCCGTGGTCGTTCCAGGGCACCGTGGTCGAAGAGGACCAAGGGCTCGCTCCTTCGGCCTGAGCGCCAGAGCCTGCGGGCTCCGCGGGTCAGCTCGGCAGGAGTGCGCGCAGCGTCTGGATCGTGTCGGCCTCGGCGGCGGTCTTGTCGGTGCGGTAGCCCTTGACCCGGGCGAAGCGCAGCGCGATTCCGCCGGGATAGCGGGGCGAGCGCTGCACGCCGTCGATCGCGATCTCGACGACGATCTCCGGCCGGAGGAAGACGGTGCCGGCCGAGCGACGCGTCTCGAACTCGGGGAACGTCTGGGTCTGCCAGTTCAGCAGCTCGTCGGTGAGGCCTTTGAAGGTCTTGCCGACCATGACGAAGGCGCCGGGCTCTCCGAACTCGCCTTCCGGATCGAGCGCGCCCAGATGCAGGTTCGACAGCCAGCCCTGTCGGCGACCGGATCCCCACTCCGCCCCGAGCACCACGAGGTCGTAGGTCAGCACGGGTTTGACCTTGATCCAGGACTTGCCGCGCCTGCCCGCGGTGTACGGCGAGTCGATCGCTTTGATGACGACGCCCTCATGGCCGGCGGCGAGTGCCTCTCGGGAGAGCGCTTCGGCCGCGGCGGCATCGGTTGTCACTATGCCCGGGATGCGCCAGTCCGCCGCGATGCGCTCGAGCTCGGCGAGACGAGTGGAGAGCGGCTCGTCGATCAAGTCGCGCCCGTCGACGTGCAGCAGGTCGAAGAACCAGGGGCGCAGCAGGAGCTCGCGGGAGACATCGGCACCGAAGCGCGACATCGTCTCCTGGAACGGACGCGGCCCGCCGTCTTCATCGAGCGACAGCGTCTCTCCGTCGAGTATCAGGTCGTGCGCCGGGAGCGATCGCACGATCTCGACCAGCTCGGGCACGCGATGGGTGATATCGGCCAGGCTGCGTGTGTATACGCCGACCTCCTCGCCGTGTCGATGCACCTGGATGCGCGCACCGTCGAGCTTGAACTCGACCGATGACTCGCCCGCGAGCTCCAGAGCGGCGGTCGGGGTCGCAGCGGTACCGGCGAGCATCGGCAGCACCGGACGCCCGACCTGCAGACCGACGGCCTCGAGTTCCGCGGCGGTGCCGGTGAGGGCGAGGTGCGCGGTCGTGCCGAGATCTCCCGAGAGCATGGCCGCGCGACGGACGACGGCCGGCGTGCGACCGGAGGCTCGTGCGATCGCGTCGAGCAGCACGCCGCCGAGCGCGCCGGTGCGCAGTTCGCCCAGGATCGCCCTGGTCAGGAAGTCCCATTCGCCGGCCGTGGTGCGTGCGGCCAGAGCGCCGAGGATGCTGCTCCGCGCGGCGTTCGCCCCGGTGCCGGATGCCGCGGCCAGCGCGTCGAGCGCGTGATCGACGTCGGCGATGCGCAGCGTCGATGCCTCGGCATGGTGCACGTCGAGGGCGGCGATCCCTCGCCAGCCGACCCCGAGGCGCCCCTGCCGCGGTGCCGCGAGCAGCAGGCCGACGAGCGGCGCGATCTCGGACGGTTCCGCGCGCGCGAGCAACCGGGCCAGCGCGTCGATCTTCGCGAGGCGTGATGAGGTCGCAGCGACCTCTTCTGTCGTGGTGACGAGCTCCGAGAGCATCATCCCCGCATTCTGCCACCGGGGTCGGACACCGGGGTCCTCGCAGGCAGCTGCCGTCCCATATGACAGGATCTGTCATCGACGACAGGAACGAGGCAGAGGTGGACGACGTACGGAGCGAGTTCTTCTCGGCGCTGACCGGAGCCCTCACGATGCCGGCCGCCGACGGGCCGAATCTCATCGTCGGGATCGATGGCGTCGATGGCGCGGGCAAGACCCGCCTCGCCGACGACTGGGCGTCGTTCCTACGCGAGCGCTGCCCTGTCGTGAGGGTCTCGATCGACGGGTTCCATCACGTGCGTGCGCATCGATACCAGCGGGGTCGGACGTCGCCTGACGGTTTCTGGCTCGACTCGTACGACTACCAGGCGTTCCGCCGCGAGGTGATCGCCCCCTTCCGGCAGGGGAGCGGGACGTACCTGCCCAGACACCATGACGTGCAGACCGACGAAATCGTGGTCGGTCCTCGTCTGCCCGTTCCCCGAGGAGCTGTGCTCCTGGTCGACGGGATCTTCCTGCACCGGCCCGAGCTCGATGGCGTGTGGGATCACACCGTCTTCCTCGGCGTGCCGTTCGAAGAATCCATGCGACGAATGGCGTTGCGCGACGGTTCCTCGTCGGATCCGGAGGCGGCGGAGAACGTGCGGTACGTGGATGGTCAGCGTCGCTATCTTGCGGAGTGCCGACCGGAGGAGCGTGCCTCCGTGCTCGTCGACTATCGCGATCTCGCGCACCCTGTCATCCTCCGGGGCGCATAGACGCTGTTCCCCGGCCAACGTGGCCGGCAGGAACGACATCCGGATGCGCTGTCTGCGGGTCATGCCAGACTGGCTGCATGATCGTGGAGACGGCCCAACTCGGTGCCCGCGCAGGGGATGTTCGGACCGAGATTCCCGATATCGAGGGGGAGTTCCGGCTGCGGGACCTTCTGTGCATCCTGATCGAACGTGAGGTCGCGGCGTACTCGGCGCATCGTGCCGCGTCGGAGATGCTGCGCGTTCTGACGCCCTCCGACATCGCGATCGGCTTCGACACCGGGAGCTTCGCTCGTGAGACGCGGTCGATTCCTGCGGCTCCGACGGTCGCGCGGGCGCACGCGCGCGCCGAGGAGGCTTTCGGCGACGGGCTGTTCTTCGCGTTCGTCGACGACGTCCGGATCGAAGATCTCGATCAGATCGTGGCGCTCGGCCCGCTGTCCCGTATCCGTCTCGTGCGCCTTGTCGCACTGACGGGGCGTTGAGCGTGCTCGACCGGGAACAGGCGCACGCGCGGCTCAGCACCTTCAGTACCGTCCACGAGTGGACGCGACCGACGATCAAGGCCAGGGGACTGATGGCCCCGCAGCTCGCGCAGCGCATCGCCCGTGCGATCAGCGCTCGTCAGAAACACGAGCATCTCGACTCAGCGGAGATCGAGTCGATCATCGGCGAGCTCGACGAGATGCCGACGAGAACCCGCACCAAGGTATTCAAGGGCCTGGCCGCGCCGATCAGCGAAGAGCTCTCACAGTGGTGGGCCTGGGCGATCTCCATGCCCTATCAACGCGGATGGACACGTCGCGCCTACCGCACGAGCGATCCCCGCCCTACGCGCACGTCTCGGTGGAATGATCTGTGCGCGTTGATCGAGCACGCGGCACGGTATCCGCAGCCCATCGAGTGGCATGCGACCTGGCTGGCCTATGTCTCGGAGAATGTGCCTCTGGGCCCACTGCTCGCCTCATCGGTCGATGCGGGTGACGCCGAGGTCCGACGGATACTCTGCGAGAGCGTGGAAGGGACACACCCGGTCGGGGCGCCGTCACGGGAGGGGTATATCGCCCTACTGGCGTGTGCAGATCCTTCGGCGTGGAACCTCGTCGTGCAGATGCTTCTCGAGGCGGAGCGCGAGGAAGGCCGGCGCCAGACGATCCTCGATGCGGCCGATGTCGGGCACGTGGGTGCTCTCGCGTTCGTGCTCCAGGCTATCGTCGACCACGGGCTCATCCGATTCTCGAGCACGGTGCGCGCCTTCGGCGTCTGGGTGGGCGAGCCGACGATGATGTCGCACGCCGAAGATGCCGAGATCGCCATCAGGATGCTCGCAAGGTTCCTGGCGCAGCCGCCGACCGTGAGCCAGCTGCAGAGCGCAGACGCCGTCGAGGTGTTCCTCGGCCTGTGGGCTCTCGCGGTGCGGGATGTCGGCACGGCGATAGATGCGGCCGAGGCGCTTCTCGGTGATGCTGATGAGAAGCGCCGCCTGGCAGCGGTGCGCATCCTGGTCGACCTGGCGATCGACGATACCCACGGCGCTCTCGCCGTCGCTGTCGACGACCCGAGTCTTCCGGTGCTCGCCGCCGCACTCGCCGAGTGGCCGACCGGTCACGCCGGCAAGCTGAGAGACGTCGATCTCCCCGAGGCCGTCAGGGCGCGGCTGCGCCGTCGGGTGACGGACCTCGGGCCGCAGCGGACCGTCGACATCGGAATCCTTGTCCCCATGAACAGGGAGGTCGGGATCGCCACGGTCGCCGACATCCTCTTGGCGTACTCGCTCGACGAGCTGGATCCTGAGCTGCTCCTGAGTTCGACACCGCACGGGCGGTGGCTGGCCGCGCGACACCTCGCGCGGGACGCTGCGCGTCACCGGGCGCCGTTGTTCACTCTGCTGCTGGACTCGTCGTCATCGGTGCGACGTGAGGCCCGCGCCATCATGGACGTCATCGACACGCCGACGCCGGAAGAGACGGCGGCGCTGGAGACCGCGCTGACCCGCAAGCCGGCGGACGTGCGCAAGACCGCACTCCGACTGCTGGGGCGGCAGGCTCCTCCGCATATCTCGGAGTCGGTCGGCCGGTTGCGTGCGGGCACGGCCGAGCAGCGCCGCGCGGCAGACGAGCTCGCAGACCTCGCGGGGCCGGCGGAGCCGACCGCTGACGAGCTGCTCCCCGTGCTGCGATACGCCCCCGATGCGCGCACGTCGGCGACGCGGCCGACGCCATCCGCCTCGGTCGATTGGACGCAGTACCACGCCGGCGCCCGGCACATCTGGCGGTCGTTGGGTGCGTGGCTGGATGAGCATGCCGACACGGAGGTGCAGCGATCCAGCGGCGTGTCTCTCCTGGCCAACGTGGAGTGGCTCCCCGAGATCACGCCCGATGGGTCGATGCCGCTCGCCGAGATCATCGATCCATGGTGGGAGCGGATCCGGCACGGTCTTGTCGACGGCGGGGTCGAGGTCGCACTGCTCGCGCTCCGGAGCAGCAGCCAGGAACGGTGGGCTTCGCGAGTCGACGCTGCCGTCCTGGGGCAGTTCGCAGACGAGAAGCGAAGGCGCACCCATACCGAGAACCTGCGTGACACGATCCTCCGGCATCTCGCGCAACGCGAATGGCGTGCTTCCTGGACGGCGCCCGTGATCGACATGCTCGAGCTGGCGGCGGCTGCCGTGCCCGTCAAGGAGCTGACCGGTCCGAGGAGACTGCCGCACGGGCCCGATGGTACGCAGGTGCGGTGGGATCCGCGCGAGCTCTTCGAGCAGTTGTTCTCCGGCGCTCCGCGCTACCTCGATCCCGGAGTGCTCGACGACGGGCAGCTGGCAAGACTCTGGAACGCGGTCAGGTTCCTGGATGAGCCGGAGGGAGCGGTCGACCGCTGGAACGGCGAGATGATCGACTTCGACGACGGGCGCTACCGCAAGACGACGCACCGCGTGCCCGACCAGCCGTTCCGGTTCCCACCGATGACGCGCGTCGTGGTGGAGGCGTTCGAACGTGGACGGGCGACCGAGGCCGACCTCATCGACCACCTCTTCCTCGGACCGTCGGCGCGTGGGCTGCCGCAGCGCCGTGAAGGTGTGCCGCTCGGCATCCTCTCGAGACCGGCGCCGGCGGAGTGGGCATCGCGATCCGCCACGCAGCGAGTGGTCGAGCGGGTCCGCCGAGACGTGATCACTGTCGAGATGGCCCGTGGTGAGATGGCGACGCCGTACTCGGAGATGGTCAGGTCGCTGGCGAGCGTGCGCGGCGCGAAGGGACTGGTGACTGTGCTCAGCGCGATCGGACGACGCCCGTTCGTGCGCAGCCAGATGTGGGATGAGACACGGGAAAGCGCGTTCTCCTACCTGGTGCAGATCCATTACCCCGCTCCCGATGACACGGCGGAGACGCTCCGTCGCCTGTTCGCGGAGGCGAAGATCCCGGAGAGTCGTATCGCGGAGACGGCGATGTACGCCCCGCAATGGGCGCCGCTGATCGAAGAGGTGCTCGGCTGGCCGGGGCTGGAGTCCGCGGTGTGGTGGTTCCACGCCCACACCAAGGAAGACGGCTGGTCGAATGACCGGTCATATCGCGATGTCTGGGCGACGGAGATCAGTCGGCGCACGCCGCTCGACAGCGTGGACCTGGAACGCGGAGCGGTCGACGTCGAGTGGTTCCGACATGTGCGAGACGAACTGGGAGATGAGCGGCTCGACAGTGTCGTCAAGGCCGCCAGATTCTCTTCCCAGGCAGGGGGTCATAAGCGCGCGGAGTTGTTCTCCGATGCGCTGCGTGGCCGGATCGACGAAGAGGCGCTGATCGCGCGGGCCGTCGAGAAGCGCCAGCAGGATCCGGTGCGGGCGATCGGTCTGCTCGCGCTCCCGGAGGGCGAGGAGCAGCTTCTCGCCAGGTACACGTTCCTCCGCGGGTACGTCGCCGGGGGGAAGTCGTCGGGGTCGGCGAGGCGAGCCTCCGAGACGGCGGCTGTGCACATCGCCCTGGAGAACCTGGCGCGCACGGCGGGCTATCGCGACCCGCAGCGCTTGACCTGGGCCATGGAGGCGCGCTCCGCCGCGGACCTCGCCGACGGAGCGGTCACGGCGACGGATGGCGACCTCGAGGTCAGCCTGACGATCGATGAGGAGGGGCAACCGCGCATCGAGGCCACCCGAGCGGGTGAGCGCCTGTCCGCCGTGCCGGCGAAGAGCCGCAAGCTCCCGCAGATCGCCGCGCTCGTCGAGCGGTCCAAGGAGTTGCGGAAGCAGGTGTCGCGCATGCGCAAGTCGCTCGAGGAGGCGTGCGTCCTGGGAGACGTGTTCGAGTCCGACGAGCTGGAGACGCTGCGCACCCACCCGATGCTCGGCCGGATGCTCGCGGAGCTCATCCTGGTCGATGCGGAGGGGCGGGTCGGGTTCCTGAGAGAGGCCGGCTCGGAGCTGATCGCTGCCGATGGCGTCCCGTTCGCGCTCATCAACGGAGTGCGTATCGCGCATCCCCACGATCTCCTCGCCAGTGGAGACTGGCCGGAACTTCAACACGAGGTCATGCTCCGTGGGCGGGCGCAACCGTTCAAGCAGGCGTTCCGTGAGCTGTACATCCTCAACCAGAATGAGCAGGGCGAGAAGGGCATGTTCTCGCGGAGGTACGCGGGTCATCAGCTCAACGAGCATCGAGCGTCCGGACTGTTCTCCGCCAGAGGGTGGGTCGTTGACGTCGGGAACGGGTACACACGCACCTTCCACCACGAGAAGATCACCGCATTCTGCGATGTGATGAACGGGTGGGGGACGGCGGCCGCCGTCGAGAGCGCGGCGATCGAGGATGTCACTTTCTACCGCTCGGGGACCTGGAGTCCGCTTCCGCTGGCGGATGTTCCCGCACGGGTCTTCTCGGAGACGATGCGAGACCTCGACCTCGTCGTCTCCGTCGCGCATGCGAGTGGCGTCGACCCGGAGGCGTCGGAGTCCTCTGTCGAGGTGCGCAGGCGCATCGTCGATGAGACCGCCCAGCTCCTGGATCTGAACAACGTCGAGGTCGGCGGGCATCATGTGCGGATCAAGGGATCGCTCGGCACCTACTCCGTGCACCTCGGATCCGGGGTGGTGCACCTGATCCCCGGGAACGCGCTGTTCGTCATCCCGGTCGGAGCGCAGCACCGCGGCCGCATCTTCCTGCCGTTCGTGGATGACGATCCTCGAACGGCCGAGATCGTATCGAAGGTGGTGCTGCTCGCCCGCGATCAGCAGATCAAGGATCCGACGATCCTGAGTCAGCTGGTGCGCTGACCGGCTCGCTCAGCGTCCCCGGAAGACCGGCTTCCGCTTCTCCTGGAACGCCGCGAAGCCCTCGCGGTAGTCGTCGGTGTCGCACAGCGCGGCCTGAGCGGCGTTCTCGATCCCGACGGCATCCCAGAGCGCGAGACGCTCGTCGCGGATACGGGCGATGAGCTGCTTGCTCGCGAGGAAGGCGGCGGTGGCGCCCCGGGCTGCGGTGGTCGCGGCATCCGTCGTCGCCTCGACGACCTGGTCGTCGGGGAACACCCGTGAGAACAGGCCAGAGGTCACCGCCTCCTCTCCGGTCATCAGCCGTCCCGTGTAGATCAGATCGAGGGTCTTGTGCGCGCCCAGCCGGTCGAGGAACAGTGCATGCCCGCCCGAGTCGAGCGTCGCCCCGAGCGCGGCGAACGGAGAGCCGATCTTCGCGGACTCGGCGACGTACACGACGTCGGTGGCGATCAACAGGCCGAGCCCGACACCCAGGCACGCGCCGTGCGCGACGGCGAATGTCGGAGCCGGAAAGCGCGACATGCGCTGCAGCAGCGGAGTCACGAGGCCGCCGAGGTAGCCGATCACGTCGTCGTCGCGCGGGTCGACGCCGGAGATGTCGCGACCGGCGCAGAACGCGCGCCCCTCGCCGCGGAGCACCAGGGCGCGGACTCCGGCCTGCTCTGCCTCGTCGTAGGCCGCGCCGAGATCTCGGAGCGCCTGTTCGTCGAGGGAGTTCAGCTTCGCCGGGGCGTTCAGGGTGATGTGCGCGACGTCGTCGGCGATGGTCAGGTCGATCATGCGTGTGTCCTTCCGGCGGGCCCTTCGGCGGGCTCAGATACCCAGGCTGTTCAGACGTCGTAGTCGACGACCACGCGGTCGCTGGTCGGGTGGGACTGGCAGGTGAGCACGAAGCCGCGCTCGAGCTCGTCGGGTTCCAGGGCGTAGTTCTCGGTCATGGTCACGCTGCCCTCAACGACCCGCGCCCGACAGGTGCCGCACACACCGCCCGCGCAGGCGAACGGGGCATCGGGCCGCACGCGCAGCGCGGCGTTCAACACCGACTCGTGCGCGTCGACCGGGCTCTCCACCGTCGACGACACGCCGTCGAGCGTGACCTCGATGCGCACGGTCTTCTGCCCTGCGCGCACCTCCACCGGCCTGGCAGCACGAGCGGGCTCGTCGCCGGTCGTGAACAGCTCGAAGCGGATGTGCGAGCGATCGACGCCGAGATCGGCGAGCACCTCGCGGCACAGGTCGACCAGGGCCAACGGCCCGCACAGGAACCACTCGTCGACGGTCGACGGCAGGATCAGCGTGCCGAGGATCGTCCGCAGCTTCTCCTCGTCGATCCGACCGGACAGCACGGGGGCCGTGCGCTGCTCGCGCGAGAGCACGTGGTGCAGCACGAGTCGCGTGGGGTAGCGGTCCTTGAGATCGGCGAGGTCCTCGAGGAACATCACGTCGAGCGTCGCCCTGTTCGTGTAGAGCAGCGTGAACCGCGAGGTCTCGGACCGCGTCAGCACCGTGTGCGCCAGCGCCATCAGCGGTGTGATGCCGGAGCCTGCCGCGATGCCGACGATGTGCCGGTGGTCGAGGTCGTCGAGTGCCGAGGTGAACGTGCCCTGGGGGCTCATCACGTCGATCTCGAATCCGGCGTGCAGCCCGGTCTGCGCCCACGTGGAGAACAGCCCGCCTTCGTCGCGCTTCACGGCCACGCTCAGGCGCGTGTCACTGCCGTCGACGCGGTGCTCGGGCGCGCGGCATAGCGAGTACGAGCGCCGCACCTCGACGCCGTCGAGCGTGGTGCGCAGGGCGACGTACTGACCGGGAAGGTGGTCGTACTCGTCGGCCAGTGCGGCCGGCACCGTGAACGTGACCTCGACGGCGTCGTCGGTGAGGGGTCGCACGTCCTCGACGGTGAGGGTATGGAAGCGGGCACGTTTTCGCGGCGCGGCATCGCGGGGCGTGGTCGCGCGAGCGACGGCGGCCGGCGCAGAGGAGAAGAGCGACATGTCAGTGCACCTTGAAGTGATCGAAGGGCTCGAGGCACGCGCGGCACTCGAACAGAGCCTTGCAGGAGGTCGAGCCGAATCGCGAGACCTCGTGGGTATCGAGGGATCCGCAGCGCGGGCAGCGCACGCTCAGCGCCACGCGGATGGGTCCGGCGCCCCTCGACGAGCTCAGAGACCCCACGGCAGCACGACCCGAGGGTGGTGCGATGCCGTACTCGGCGAGTTTGGTCTTGCCGGCATCCGTCATCCAGTCCGTCGTCCAGGCGGGGGAGAGCACGAGGCGCACGTCGACCTCGTCGTATCCGGCAGCGGTGAGCGCGAGGATGACGTCGTCGCGGATCGTGTCCATCGCGGGGCATCCGCTGTAGGTCGGGGTGATGTCGACCTGCACGCGCGAGCCGTCGACCGTGACAGCCCGCAGCACGCCGAGGTCCTCGATCGTGAGCACGGGCACTTCGGGGTCGGGCACGGCAGCGGCGATGCGCCAGGCATCCTGTGTCGGCGTCGTGTCGGGGGTGCGCATCGAGGTCACCATGTCGCCCCCGGATGCCGTCGGGCGAGCACCTGCATCTCGGCGAGGATGTGGCCGAGCGGGGTGGCGTGTGCGCCGTGACGGCCACCGGCGGACGAAGCGGCGACCGCGGGCACCGTCAGCTCGGCTTCGCCGAAGACCGTGTCGACGACCGCGTCGAAGCCCGGGCGCAGACTCGACGGTCGCACCGCGGCGCCGCCGAGGCGTTCGATCAGTTCGTCGTCGCGGAACAGCTCATCCACGTACGGCCAGACGTCGGTGTTCGCGCGGATGATCCGGGCCCGTGACTCCGCGGTGCCTCCGGCCAGGCGCAGCATCCACTGCACGGCGTGGTCGCGGTGGTAGTCGACCTCTTTGAGCGACTTCTCGGCGATCGCCGCGAAGGTCTCGTCACTGCTCGTCCGCAACGCGGAGTACAGCTCGAACATGTAGGTCGCGACCACGAACTGCCGCGCGATGGTCTGGGCGAAGTCGCCGTTCGGCTGCTGCACGATCCACGCGCAGCGGAACTCCGGCTCATCGCGGAAGAAGGCCAGATCGTCTTCGCTACGGCCATCGAACGAGCCGGCGTAGTGCAGGAACGAGCGGGCATGACCGAGAAGGTCGAGGGCGATGTTGCCCAGCGCGACGTCCTCCTCCAGCTCGGGCGCCCGCGAGATCCATTCGCCCAGCTGCTGCGACAGGATCAGCGCATCGTCGCCGAGGCGCAGCGCGTACTCGGCGATGTCGGCGGATGCGGCGACGGCGCCGGTACCGGACAGCTCCTGAGACAGCTGGAGCTCATCGACCGAGACATCGCCGTGCACGTCGGCATCCGGGATGGGTCCCTGAGCTTGTCGAAGGGTCACAGGTGCGGCACCCCCTCGGACGCCGTGTAGTACACGGCGTGACGGTAGTTCTTGCCGGCGGGGCTCTCGAAGTACGCGCCCTTGGCATCGGGGTCGCTCGTGGTGATGGCATCCGCGGGGGCGACCCAGATCGAGACGCCCTCACCGCGACGCGTGTAGAGGTCGCGCGCGTTGCGGATCGCCATCTCGGCGTCCGGCGCGTGCAGCGACCCGACGTGCACATGGCTCAGACCACGGTTCGCGCGCACGAAGACCTCCCACAGCGGCCACGGTTCGCGCTGGTCGGCGCCCGGGGTCGCCATCACGCCACCGCCCCTTCGACAGGCCCTTCGACAGGCTCAGGACAGGCCCCAGGGGCCCAGGGGCGGGCCTGCTTGCGGGCATACTCGGCCGCGGCCTCGCGCACCCACGCGCCCTCCTCGTGCGCCGTGCGGCGGCGCTCCAGGCGCTCGGCGTTGCAGGGGCCGTTGCCGCGCAGCACCTCGAAGAACTCGTCCCAGTCGATCTCGCCGATCACGTACTGACCGGTCTCGTCGTCGAACCGCAGATCGGGATCGGGCAGCGTGACCCCGAGGATCTCGGCCTGCGGCACCAGCATCCCGACGAAACGCTGGCGCAGGTCGTCGTTCGAGAAGCGCTTGATCTTCCACTTCATCGACTGCGCGGAGTTCGGCGACTGCTCATCCGGCGGTCCGAACATCGCCAGGCTCGGCCAGTACCAGCGGTTCACGGCATCCTGTGCCATCTGCCGCTGCTCCTCGGAGCCCTGCATGAGGCTGAGCAGGATCTCGAACCCCTGGCGCTGGTGGAACGACTCCTCCTTGCACACCCGCACCATCGCGCGGCCGTACGGCCCGTACGACGCCCGGCACAGCGGCACCTGGTTGACGATCGCGGCGCCGTCGACGAGCCAGCCGATCGCACCCATGTCGGCCCAGGTCGGGGTGGGGTAGTTGAAGATCGAGGAGTACTTGGCCTTGCCGCTGATGAGCTGGTCCATCATCTCGTCGCGGGTGATGCCAAGGGTCTGTGCGGCGGAGTAGAGGTAGAGCCCGTGGCCGGCCTCGTCCTGCACCTTCGCCATCAGGATCGCCTTGCGCTTGAGGCTGGGTGCGCGCGTGATCCAGTTGCCTTCCGGCTGCATCCCGATGATCTCGGAGTGCGCGTGCTGGGAGATCTGGCGGATCAGAGTCTTGCGGTACGCGTCGGGCATCCAGTCGCGGGGCTCGATGCGCTGTTCATTCGCGATGAGCTCGTCGAACATGCGCTCCTCGTCGGAGATCTCGCCCGACACGAGGCTGAGGTCTGCGGGGCTGGTCATCATCGACTCCTCGTCTCCGATCTTTACTGACCGGTCGTTGGGTAATTCTGACATGACGATGCGCGACATGCAAGGCGGGTCGGTCAACGCGAGCGGGAGACCAGCTCGAGCAGGGCCCTACCGTAGGCCTCGGACGGATCTGGATGCTCGAACCGGAGCGTCTCGCCGGCGAGCTCGATCTCCACCAGGAACGTGTCGGTCAACCGGGACAGGCGGCGGAAGGTCCCGCGCAGGAGATCGCGAAGCTGATCCTCCCGCGGCAGCCAGACGGCATCGGCGAGTGTGACCGCGTCGAGCGCCCACTCGGTGGTTCCGTTGAACGCCAGGTCGGTCCCGCTCGGCGTCTGCCGTGCCTCGATGGTCATCGCGCTGACCGTGAATACGTCGGCCTCGGCGTCGAGTTCGATCTCCTCCGGCAGGTCGAGCTGGAACCGATCGCCGTCGGCCGGATGCCACACGAGACCCGCATCACGCAGGGCGACGGCGAGTTCTCGGGTGATCACAGCTCCACGCTAGACGACCACGTGTGCGCGAGGGCCCCGTCAGGCATGTCGGTGGAGTGATGCATGTCGGTAGGGGTGAGGCAGAGTGTGGGCATGGCCTCCACTGCTCCGTCCGACACCCGCGAGGGCGACACCCGAGGAGCCGCACTCGCCGCGCTGCGCGAACTCGTCGGTCGTCCCGATGCCGATTTCCATGACGGGCAGTACGAGGCGATCGAGGCGCTGGTCGCCGGGAGGCGCCGGGCGCTCGTGGTGCAGCGCACCGGATGGGGCAAGTCGGCGGTGTACTTCGTCGCCACCCTGCTGCTGCGGCGCCAGGGGGCTGGGCCTACCGTGCTGGTCTCGCCGCTGCTGGCGCTCATGCGCGACCAGATCTCGGCGGCCGAACGCGCCGGCGTACGCGCGGTCGCGATCAACTCCACGAACGCCCATGACTGGAGCGATGTGCTGGCGCGCCTCGATCGCGACGAGGTCGACGTGCTGCTGGTCTCTCCCGAGCGCCTGAACAACCCGTCCTTCCGTGAGGAACAGCTGCCGGCGCTCGTCCGCCGCATCGGCATGCTGGTCGTCGACGAGGCGCACTGCATCAGCGACTGGGGCCACGACTTCCGTCCCGACTACCGGCGGCTGCGCGACCTGATCGCGCAGATGCCGGCCGATGTGCCGGTGCTCGCGACGACGGCGACCGCGAACAGCCGCGTCGTGGCCGATGTCGCGGAGCAACTGGACAGCCTGCACGGTGGCGGCGGGGCAGGAGCGGCCGAGGTGCTCACGATCCGCGGCCCGCTCGCCCGTACCTCGCTGCGTCTGGGTGTGCTGCGGCTGCGCGACTCGGCGAGTCGGCTCGCCTGGTTGCTCAGTCATCTCGACGACCTGCCCGGCTCCGGCATCATCTACACGCTGACCGTCGCTGCCGCCGTCGACACCGCGAGGTTGCTCCGCGAGCACGGCCACGATGTCCGTGCCTACACGGGGCAGACCGACACCGACGAGCGCGCCGAGTCCGAGGGGATGCTGAAGCGCAACGAGGTCAAGGCGCTCGTCGCGACCAGCGCCCTCGGCATGGGGTTCGACAAGCCCGATCTCGGGTTCGTGCTGCACCTGGGCGCACCGTCGTCTCCCGTCGCCTACTACCAGCAGGTCGGACGCGCCGGCCGTGCCAGCGAGAGCGCCGACGTGCTGCTCCTCCCCGGCGTGGAGGATCGCGACATCTGGCACTACTTCGCGACCGCGTCGATGCCAGACCGGGAGCGTGCCGAGCGAGTCATCGCCGCGCTCGGCGACGCCCCGATCTCGACACCGGCGCTCGAAGCCATGGTCGACATCCGGCGCACACCGCTCGAGTTGCTGCTGAAGGTGCTCGACGTCGACGGCGCCGTGCGAAGGGTGCAGGGCGGGTGGGTCGCCACGGGCGAGCCCTGGGTCTACGACGCCGAGCGCTACGAGCGCATCGCGGCCGAGCGCGTCGCCGAGCAGCAGCACATGCTCGACTACGAGCAGACCGAGGGGTGCCGGATGGAGTTCCTGCAACGCTCACTCGACGACGAGACCGCGGCGCCGTGCGGTCGCTGCGACAACTGCGCCGGCGGATGGTTCCCCCGCGAGATCGGTGCGGCGGCGACCACCCAGGCGTCGGAGTCGCTCGACCGGGTCGGTGTGCCGATCGAGCCGCGTCGGGCCTGGCCGACCGGTGCCGATCGCCTCGACGTGCCGGTGCGTGGTCGTATCGCGCCCGACGAGCAGGCGGGCGAGGGCAGAGCGCTCGCCCGCCTCACGGACCTCGGTTGGGGAGGCGCGCTGCGCGAGATCTTCGCGGCGGGCACTCCGGATGCCCCGGTGTCGCCGCAACTGCTCGCCGCCTGCGTCCGCGTGCTCGCCGGGTGGAAGTGGGAACAGCGCCCTGTGGCCGTGATCGCGATGCCGTCGCGATCGCATCCGCAGCTCGTGGACTCGCTCGCCCGCGGTCTCGCCGAGGTAGGGCGGCTGCCGTACCTCGGCGCGCTCGAACCCACGGGTGGCGGCCCGAGCGGTCAGCCCGGCGGCAACAGCGTGTTCCGACTCGCGGGCCTCTGGGATCGACTGAGTGCAGAGCACCTCGACGTTCCTCCGGGACCCGTGCTGCTCATCGACGACCTGGTCGACAGCCGGTGGACCGTGACGGTCGCGGCACGCACGCTCCGTCGGGCGGGCGCGACCGAGGTGCTGCCCTTCACCCTCGCTCTGCGCGGCTGAAGGGCAGCACCGCCGCAGGTCAGAGCAGACCGCGCAGCTGCGCAGCTTCCTTCATATTGCTACGGAACGAGCCGAGCGTCGCCAAGGTATACATGCCATCGATCTCGTCGGCGGCCCAGAGATCGTGGATGCGACGAAGGTCGGCGATTCGTGACTTCCATCCGATTCCATCGATCACGGCCATGACGAATTGGTTCGGCTTTCGGATCGCGGCCATCTCCTGAATCTCGCGCACTGCGTCGGTCAACTTCGAGCCGGTCGAGTCGAAGCCTTTTGCTGCCACAACAATCTTGGCGTCGGTCGTGTCCGGGACGACGAGATCGCACGGCGCGGTCGAGCCGTTTCGACCCGTGAACCGGGTTCGCGTTTGGTACGGCAACCCTAGACTCTCGGCGATCGCCTCAATCTCGTCTTCAACCTTCCGCCCGGACACGCCCGCCCGGGTAGCAGTAGCGCGTGTGCCCGCGCGAGCGATAAGGATGTCCCCGAAGTCGTAGGTCTTCAACCGCTGAGTCTCTAGGGCCGCAATCAGGTCGAACTCCGTGTCGAACCAGTCGACGAGCTCAGGGCCACGGGTGCGTGCGAGAGTTGTCCAACCGCTGGAGTCGAAGCGGTTGCGTAGAACGTTCTTCAGTCGCTCCCTGCTGAGCCCTACCGTCAGGCCAAGAACGGGCACCCACGTCGGGTGCGCCTCAATCCATGCGGTGATTGCTTCGGCACTCAGCTCATCGGCTGGAATCTCGCTCAAGGAGCGTGAAGCAAGCTTTATGGCCGCAGACTCGGCGGTTACCGCCGTTGGATCTACGTGCGGCGTCAACTGGCCGAGAGAAAGCACGTACTCCTCGAACGACGGGACGGGGGCCGGCATCAGTCACGTCCGACGAAGATGTACTCGGACGCTGACCGCCTGGTAGCAGCAGCGTGCGTGCCGAAGGAATACTTGTGATCGATTGCTTGCACCTCGACATGCGGCTTGACCTCGCGCAGGAGTTCGGTGATGCGCTCAGGTCCGGGCAGCGCGTTGGAACCGTAGCTCATGACTATTGCACCCGCGTCGGAGAATTTCTCGAAGGTGCGCATGAGCGCATCCTCGACGGTTCTCTTGTAGGCGAATGGGGTAAACCTCTTTGCGATCTTCTGCGTCTTGGTGTGGGCCATGATCTCCACTCCACGCCAATAGACGCTGAGTCCTTCGAGGAAGTGGTATCGCTTCATGTAGTCCGTGTCGTCACGCGGCGGGGCGTATGGCGGATCGAGGTACGCGATGTCCGGAGTTTGGACATCGAGCTCGAACACGTCTCCGGTCACTGCGCGGTTCGAGGTACCCATGTCGAAGACCGTGGCGTTGTACTCGGCGACTCGTTCGCGAAAGTGCTCGGCCATTGAGAGCTGAAGATCGCGCCGTCCATCCACATAGCGAGTGCCGACGTATGAGAAAACCCCTCTGGGCTGCTTGCGCGCCGCGGAGAGAATCAGCGCGGAGATCGCGATATCCCTTTGGTACCCATCGAGCAGATCGATGTGTGACCAGGCCGAGTCGAGGAAATTCAGGTCCTCGCGATTGAAGAAGATGCCCGAAAAGGTTCGCTGAATGAAGTCTCGATCATCCGCTGCGGGGCCACAGATCTTGTCGACGAGGTCGAGGCCGAGTCGCTGCTGTGAGTTCTCCGTCGTCGCACGCGCCACCGTCGAAGAAAACGCCATGAAGTCGTTGGAAGTAGTGCTGAAGCCCTGTGCCTTAAGGAGATAGCTCACAACACCGGACCCGGAGAAAGCATCGACCGCGGTTGCGCCACCCACTGCGGCAAACGTTCTCTCGAGATGGGGCAGCAAAGCCCACTTCGATCCCATGTATCGCATGCGTGGGTACTGCTGGGCGCGAGCAAGAACGTCTGCCGTCGTCGCGTTTCGCCTGGTCGGCCGCCGGCCTGAGTCCGTCAGAGCAAAGGCGGTGGAGACTGTACGGGTCGGCATGGGTACAGTTTGCCAGCCCCCTCGGACACTCGAGTGGCGGCGCGCTCGTCATCGAACCACATCGGCTTTCCGGTGTCGCACGGTTCCCTCACCGCCTGCGTCCGCACGATCGCTCTGCGCGGCTGAGGTACTCCGGGACCTCAGCGCAGGTCGTAGACGCGCTTGTACTTGCCCTCGCTGCGCGGCAGGGCTCCCGGTTCCTCCAGGTGCACGTCGACGGTCGTGCCGATGTGCACCTTGATGCGCTGCTGCAGCACGGCGGCCGCAGCCTCGCACACGGAGCGGTCGAGCTGCGGATGCCGTTCGATGCGCACGGTCATCGAGTCCATCCGGCCCTCGCGGCGCAGCTCCAGCACGAAGTGAGGCGTCAGCGTCTCGATCCCCATCACGAGCTCCTCGATCTGCGTCGGGAACAGGTTCACTCCGCGGAGGATGATCATGTCATCGTTGCGCCCCGTGATCTTCTCGATCCGCCGCGCGGCCGGGAAGGTCGTACCGGGGAGAAGGCGGGTGAGGTCGCGTGTGCGGTAGCGGATCACGGGGAACGCCTCCTTCGTGAGCGAGGTGAAGACGAGCTCCCCGAGTTCGCCGTCGCCCACGGGATCACCCGAGTCGGCGTCGATCGTCTCCGGGAGGAAGTGGTCCTCCCACACGTGCGGGCCGTCCGTGGTGAGCACGCTCTCGCTCGCCACACCCGGCCCCATCACCTCGCTGAGCCCGTAGATGTCGACCGCGTCGAGGTCCATCCGTCGCTCGATCTCGCGGCGCATCTCGTTCGTCCAGGGTTCTGCGCCGAGCACCGCGATGCGCAGCGAGGTCGAGCGCGGGTCCACGCCCGCCTCCTCCAGGGCATCGGCGATCGTCAGCAGATAGCTCGGGGTGCACAGGATCGCATCCGGCTCGAAGTCGCAGATCATCTGCACCTGGCGCGCGGTCTGTCCGCCCGACATCGGGATCACGGTCGCGCCGAGCCGTTCGATCCCCGCGTGCGCGCCGAGACCTCCCGTGAACAGGCCGTAGCCGTAGGCGTTGTGCACGCGCATGCCCGGACGGATGCCGGCGGCGTGGAGCGAACGGGCGACGAGGTCGGCCCAGCGGTCGAGGTCCCCCTGCGTGTAGGCCACGACGGTCGGTCGTCCGGTGGTGCCCGATGACGCGTGCACGCGCCGCACATCCTCCATCGGAACCGCGACCATGCCGAACGGATACGTCTCGCGCAGATCCGCCTTGGTCGTGAAGGGCAACAGGCGGATATCGTTGAGCGTGCGGATGTCGTCGGGGGTGACGCCGTGCTCCGTGAAGCGACGGTGGTAGTGCGGCACGTTCTCGTACGCGTGGCGCACGGTCCACTGCAGGCGGCGGAGCTGGAGCTCTTCGAGTTCCGGACGCGAGTGCAGCACGGATTCGCCGGCACCGGTCAGCAGTTCGATCGTCGTCATCGTGACTCCTTCATCACTTCTCCCGGCCCGCGGCGGTGCGGGCACAGGACCGTTCATCGTCATCTCATCAATCCCTCAGCGGCCCCGGTCCGCGGCGTGCGTACGAGCCTGTGCGCCACGCGCACGATGGCCTGATTCCGACGCCGGCGCTCTGTACGCATCGCCGACGGCGCTCCTAGGCTCCGAACAACCGGACAGAGCGGTCCGCGGAATGAGGAGGATGCTGTGACCACGACAACGACGATCCTGGAAGCCGTCGGCGTGCCCGAGAGCGTGGGCCGCGCGATCCCGGATGCCGCCACGAGAGAGACCATCGGCTACGCGCCGGTCCACACGGTCGCCGACCTGGACGACGCGGTCGCGGCTGCGCGTGCGGCGCAGCCGGCCTGGGCGGCGCTCGGTCATGCGGAGCGCAGCCGCATCCTGAACGCGATCGCGGACGACATCGAGGCGAACAGCGAGGAACTCGCGGTGCTGCTGTCGCGGGAGCAGGGGAAGCCGCTGAACGGACCCAACGCCCGCTTCGAGGTGGGCGCGTGCGCACTCTGGACCCGCACGGCCGCCGACACCCCGATCGAACCGGAGGTCGTGTTCGAGGCGGGGGAGTCCCGTGCCGAGGTGCACTACGACCCTCTGGGCGTGGTCGGCGCGATCGGGCCCTGGAACTGGCCCATGATGATCACCGTCTGGCAGATCGCCCCCTCGCTGCGGATGGGCAACACCGTGGTGGTGAAGCCCAGCGAGTACACGCCGCTGTCGGTGCTCGCGCTCGCCGAGATCTACAACCGGCACCTGCCGGAGGGTGTGCTCGCCGTGATATCGGGCGATCGCGAGGTCGGAGCGGCCATCGCGGCGCATCCCGATCTCGACAAGATCATGTTCACCGGCTCGACGGCCACCGGCCGCCGCATCGTCGAGGCCTCGGCCGGGAGCCTCGCGCGGCTCACGCTCGAACTCGGTGGCAACGACGCGGGGATCATCCTGCCCGGCACCGACATCGACGCCATCGCCGAGAACCTGTTCTGGGGCATCTTCATCAACACCGGCCAGACCTGTGCCGCGCTCAAGCGCCTCTACGTGCACGAGTCGCAGTACGAGCAGGTCGTCGACACGCTCGCCCGGCTGGCGCGCACCATGCCGCTCGGCAACGGCCTCGACGAGGGCAATGTGCTGGGACCGCTGCAGAACGAGAAGCAGTTCGACATCGTCAGCGCACTCGTCGACGACGCCAGGGCGAACGGCGCACGCATCGTCGCGGGTGGCGCCGCGGCCCCCGAGCACGGTCCGCTGTTCTATCAGACCACGGTGGTCGCCGACATCTCCGACGGTGCGCGCCTGGTCGACGAGGAGCAGTTCGGCCCGGTCATCCCGGTCATCCGCTACTCGGACGTCGACGATGCCGTGCGTCGGGCCAACGCCTCCACGCAGGGGCTCGGCGGATCGGTGTGGTCCCAGGACGTCGACACCGCGACCGAGGTCGCCCGGCGGGTGCAGGCCGGCACCGTGTGGATCAACCAGCACGGCGCGATCAACCCGCACGTGCCGTTCGGCGGCATCAAGGCGTCGGGCTACGGGCAGGAGTTCGGAGTCGCAGGGCTGAAGGCGGTGTCGGCGCCGAAGGTCATCCAGCGCTGAGGAGCGGAGGCGCGAGAGGGCGGAGGGATCACTCCCTCCACCCTCTCGCTGCACCCGCGCGATCCGCACAGGATCACTCCGCGGGGCGACGGTCCGTCGTGAGCGAGCGGCCGCGCACCTCGGCGACCACGTCGCCCGCGTCATCCGTGACCGTGATGTCGTAGACCCCGGTGCGGCCGACGACCGTGCGGCGGCGGGCGTGCGCGGTCAGGCGCTGTCCCGCGGTCGTCGACTTCACGAACACGATGTCGGCGCCGGCGGCGACCGTGACCCGTTCGTCTTCGTTGCAGGCGATCGCGAAGGCCGTGTCGGCGAGCGTGAACACCAAGCCGCCGTGCGTGATGGCGTGGCCGTTGAGCATGTCGTCGCGCACCTCCATCGAGACGACGGCCTCGCCGGGCTCGTCCTTCTCGACGGTCATGCCGAGCAGCGCAGAGGCGCGGTCCCGCTGCATCATCGGGCGCATGGTCAGGCCGCCGCGTCGGTCGACAGCGGGGCATCCGCGGATGCGAGCTCCTTGGCGACGAGGGTGAGCACGTCGTACTCGGCCACCACCTCATCGCGCTCGTTGCGGATCACGGCATCCCACCGCACCTCGCCGTACTCGTCGGTCTCGCGCGGCGTGATCTGCTTCGCCGTCAGCGCCACCCGGATGCGGTCGCCCGGCGACACCGGGGTGATGAAGCGCAGGTTCTCGAGGCCGGAGTTGGCGAGCACGGGGCCGGGAGCCGGATCGACGAAGAGCCCTGCCGCCCATGACACCAGCAGGTAGCCGTGTGCCACCCGACCGGGGAAGAGCGGGTTGGCGGCCGCTGCGGCCTCGTCCATGTGGGCGTAGAACGTGTCGCCGGTGAAGTGCGCGAAGGTCTCGATGTCGTCGAGGGTGACCTCGCGCTCGGCGGAGTCGACGCGGTCGCCGATCCGCAGCTCCGCGAGCGACTTGCGGAACGGGTGCGTGCCCGTTGCATCCGCAGCTGCTCCCGCGTGCCACACCCCGGTGATCGCGGTCAGCATGCGCGGGGAGCCCTGCACAGCGGTGCGCTGCATGTAGTGCAGCACGGCCCGGATTCCGCCCAGCTCCTCGCCGCCGCCCGCGCGGCCGGGGCCGCCGTGCACCAGGTGCGGCACCGGGGCGCCATGGCCGGTCGAGCTGCGGGCGTCGTCGCGGTCGAGGAACAGCACGCGGCCGTTGAACGCGCCGATGCGGGTGATCAGCTCGGCGGCGGTCTGGGGATCGTGCGTCGCGACACTGGTCACGAGCGACCCGCCGCCGCGTCCGACCAGCTCGGCCGCTTCGGCGAGCGAGGAGTACGTGAGCACGCTCGTGACCGGTCCGAACGCCTCCACCTCATGCGCCGCATCGGGGGCGACGCCGTCGAAGCCGATCACGAGAGGAGAGAGGAAGGCGCCGTCGTCTGCGGTGCCCACGGTGCCGTCGGCCCGCGTGACCTCGGGGCGCTCCGTCGAACCGATCAGCAGGGTGCCGCCGGCATCCTGCAGCACGCCGACCTGGTGCAGCACCTCATCGCGCTGAGCGACCGAGACCAGCGGCCCGAGCGTGACGCCTTCGGCGCGAGGGTCGCCGATCACGACGCGCGAGGCGATGCTCGCCCGCAGCGCGGAGACCAGGTCGTCGCGGGACCCCGCCGGCACGATCGCGCGACGGATCGCCGTGCACTTCTGGCCGGCCTTGGTCGTGAGCTCGACCATCAGCTGACGCACGTAGGCGTCGAACTCGGGGGTGCCGGCGACGGCATCAGGCGCGAGCACCGAGGCGTTGATCGAGTCGGTCTCGCTCGTGAACCGCACAGCAGGGTCGACCTGGCCGCGCAGCCGCGCGGCCGTGGTCGCGCTGCCGGTGAAGCCGACCGTGTCGCCGAGGCCGAGCCGGCCCAGCAGATCGTGCACACCGCCGCTGATCAGCTGCAGAGAACCGGCGGGCAGCAGTCCGGAGTCGACCAGGATGCGCACCCAGGCCTCGGCCACGTACGCCGTGGGCGTCGCGGGCTTCACGATCGACGGCACACCGGCGAGGAAGGCCGGAGCGAACTTCTCCAGCGCCCCCCACATCGGGAAGTTGAACGCGTTGATCTGCACCGCGGCGCCGGGCAGACGCGTGTAGATGTGGCGGCCGAGGAACGAGCCGTCCTTCGACAGCGGCTCGATCGCGCCGTCGAGGTACACCTGGGAGTTCGGCATCTCCCGCCGGCCCTTCGAGGAGTAGGTGAACAGCACCCCGATGCCGCCGTCGATGTCGTTGAGCGAGTCGCGTCTGGTCGATCCGGAGCGCGCCGACAGCTCGTACAGCTCTTCCTTGTGCGACGTGAGCTCGATCGCGAACTGCTTGAGCAGCACGGCGCGCTGGTGGAACGTCAGCGCGCCGAGGCTCTGCTGTCCGACCGTGCGCGCGTGCTGCAGCACCGCCTCGACATCGAGACCACGGGTGCTGACGGCGGCTACAGCCTCGCCGGTCGACGCATCGCGGACGACCGCGGCATCCGGGTCTGTCTCGGGCGCCCACCAGGCATCGCCGACATAGCTGGGCAGGATCGCAGCAGTCATCTCTCGTCACTCCAGTCGTAGAAACCTCGGCCGCTCTTGCGGCCCAGCTGTCCGTCGTCCACCATGCGGCGCAGCAGTGCGGGCGGAGCGAAGCGCTCGCCGAAGGCGCGCTCCAACTCCTCCGCGATGCCGAGCCGTACGTCGAGCCCGACGATGTCGGTGGTGCGCAGCGGGCCGGTCGGATGCCGGTACCCGAGCTCCATGGCCGCGTCGATGTCTGCGGCCGAGGCGACGCCTTCCTCGAGCATCCGGATCGCCTCCAGCGCGAGCATCACGCCGAGGCGGCTGGAGGCGAAGCCGGGGGAGTCGCGCACGACGACCGCGGTCTTGCCGAGCTCGGCCACCCAGCCGCGCAGCGTGTCGACGAGGGAGGACAGGGTCTGCGCGCCGATCACGACCTCGATCAGCGTCGATGAGGGCACCGGGTTGAAGAAATGCATGCCGAGGAAGCGCTCGGGGAAGGCGAGGCCGCCGGCGAGATCGGTGATCGAGATCGAGGAGGTGTTCGTGGCGAGCACGGCGTCGCCCGCGACGACCGCCTCGATGCGTGACAACGCCTCCGCCTTGAGTTCGCGATCCTCCGGCACGGCCTCGACCACCAGGCCCGCCTGGGCGAAGTCGCCCACCGAGGTCCCGACCGTGAGCGCGGAGGCGAGTTCGTCGAGCGAGAGGGCTTCAGCGCCGCGGGCGACTGAACGTTCGAGGCTCGCCTCGATGCGCTGGCGCGCGGCATCCGCCGAATCCTCATCGCGCTCCACGACGTGCACCCGCGCGCCGGCGAGCAGGAACGCGTGAGCGATCCCGGCGCCCATACGACCCCCGCCCAGCACTCCGACGTTCTGCGGAAGGCTCATCGGTTCTTCTTCCTCTCCAGGAACGCGGTCATCCTCTCGTGCTTCTCTGCGCTGTCGAACAGCTCAGCCTGCACGTCGCCCACGATCCCGAGATGTTCGTCGGGCGGCGTGAGCAGCATGTGTTTGGTGAGCTCCGTGGCGCGGGCTCCATTCGCCGCGATGCGGTCGGCCAGGGCGTGCGCGGCGGGGAGCAGATCGTCGGCGCCGTGTACGGAGGAGATCAGTCCCCAGCGCTGCGCCTCTGCGGCGTCGATCACCCGACCGGTCAGCAGCAGCTCGCTCGCGCGGGCATGGCCGACGATCTCAGGCAGACGCCAGGTCGCACCGGCCGCCGCGATGATGCCCAGCCCCGTCTCCGGATTGCCGAAGCGCACGCGGTCGGAGCCGATGCGGATGTCGGCGGCGTATGCCAGTTCGGCGCCCCCACCCAGGGCGTATCCGTCGACCGCGGCGATCACCGGCATCGGAAGGCGTCGGACGCGATCGAACACGGTCGCGTTGATGCTCTTGCGGGCATCGGCGGCGGTACGGTCGCGCAGCTGCGCGATATCGGCGCCCGAGGCGAACACGCCCCCGGCTCCGGTGAGGATCAGGATGCGCGGGGACTGTTCGAGCATCTCGCACAGCGCGTGCAGCTCGTCCACCATCGCCTGGTCGATCGCGTTGCGCACCTCGGGGCGGTCGAGCGTCGCGATCACGCGGTCGTACTGTTCCTCGACGCGCACGGCCTGTTTCTCGATTCCCCGGGCGTCAGGCATCGAGCCGCTCCACGATCATCGCCGTACCCTGGCCGACGCCGACGCACATGGTCGCGAGGCCGTAGCGCGCGTTCTCGCGGGCGAGGCGTCCGAGCAGCGTCACGATCAGGCGCGAGCCGCTCGAGCCGAGCGGGTGGCCGAGCGCGATCGCCCCGCCGTCGGCGTTCACGATGGCGGGATCCAGGCCGAGGCGGCGGATGCTGGCCAGCGACTGCGACGCGAATGCCTCGTTCAGCTCGACCGCGCCGATGTCGCCGATCGTCAGCCCGCTCTTGGCGAGGGCCTTCTCGGATGCAGGTACAGGGCCCAGCCCCATGATCTCGGGGGCGAGGGCGGCGGTCGCGGCCGAGACGATCCGGGCGAGGGGGCGAAGCCCGTGGCGCTCGACGGCCTCCGCGCTGGCGACGACGACCGCCGATGCGCCGTCGTTGAGGGAACTGGAGTTCCCCGCGGTCACCACCTGGCCGCCGGCGACCACGGGACGCAGGCCCGCGAGCGCGTCGAGAGAGGTCTCGCGCCGCGGTCCCTCGTCGGTGTCGACCCGGCCACGAGCCGTCTCCACCGCCACGATCTCCTCCGCGAAACGTCCGGCATCGATCGCGGAGAGTGCTCGGCGGTGGCTCTCCAGCGCGAAGGCGTCGGCATCCTCGCGGGTGATCCCGTCGAGACGGGCGACCTCCTCCGCGGTCTCCGGCATCGAGAAGGTGGCCTTGTCGCGGGCGGTCAGTCGCGGGTTCGCGAAGCGCCACCCGATCGAGGTGTCGAACGTGGCCCCGGGCTTGGCCCAGGCGCGCTCCGGTTTCGCCTGCACCCAGGGCGCCCTGGTCATCGACTCGACGCCGCCGGCGACGAGCAGATCTGCGTCGCCCGCGCGCACCGCGGTGGCGGCCAGCGCGATCGCCGACATCCCGGAGGCACAGAGGCGGTTGACGGTGAGGCCGGGCACGGAGTCGGGGAGACCGGCGAGCAGCAAGGCCATGCGGGCGACGTTGCGGTTGTCCTCGCCGGCCTGGTTGGCGGCACCGAGGATCACCTCGTCCACCGCGTCACCGGGGATTCCCGCTCTGGCGACGGCGTCGGCCACGACGAGCGCGGCGAGATCATCGGGCCGGACACCGGCCAGTGCGCCGCCGTAGCGCCCCACCGGGGTGCGTGTGCCGGCGACGAGGTAAGCCTCGGACATCGTCATCCTCTCGTCCGCCCACATCGGCGGGTCTTTGCAGACCGATCGTTCAGGAATGATCGCAGATCGCGCCGCGCTTGGCAACCCGGCCCGGTACGCGCCCGATGCCAGACTGGGGGCATGGCTGCATACGACGACCCGCCCACGCCCGCACGACGCGGGCGGCCGGGGTACGACCGCGATCAGGTGCTCACGGTCGCCGTCACGGTGTTCAACGAGCAGGGGTACGACGCCACATCGATCGCGGATCTCGCCGCGAAGCTCGGGCTGACCAAGTCCGCGCTCTATCACCACTTCGAGTCCAAGTCGGCGATCCTCGCCCTTGCGCTGGATGACGCGCTCGACGCGCTGGAGGCCGTGGTCGACGAGGCCGAGGCTGCGCACAGCGAGGCATCGGAACGGGTGCGGTCGATCGTGCGAGGCGCGGTGCGTGTGCTGACGGCGAAGCTCCCCTCGGTCACGCTGCTGCTGCGAGTGCGCGGCAACAGTGACGTCGAGCTGGCCGCGTTGGCCCGCCGTCGTGTGTTCGACCAGCGGGTGACCGCGATCGTGCGCGAGGCGCAGCGCGAGGGGCTCATCCGCGACGACATCTCGGCCGCTGTCGCCACCAGGCTCCTGTTCGGAATGATCAACTCGGTCGTCGAGTGGTACCGCCCCGGTGGTGCGGTGGACCCGGCGGAGCTCGGCGAAGACATCCTGCGCGTCACACTCGACGGGCTGCAGTCGCGGTGACGCTGCGCGAGACGTGACCCGGTCGTTCTGACCCCCACAAGTGGGGCGTATGCTGTCCGTCACGCGATGAGGCGAGGAGGACGCATGCACGACACGACGGGTTCAGCCCTGGCCGATCGCGTCGTCATCGACACCAGCGCCGTCGCGTCGACCGAGCGGTTCGAGATGTGGACGGATGCCGTCAACCGCAGTTTCGTGCCGCTGCGCGCCTGGTCGGCCGACCCCGAGACGAGGGCCCTGTTCGACGGCCGCCTGATCGCCCAGACCCTCGGGCCGATGTCGGTCAGCAGCGTCGCCGGATCGGCCGTGCGCGTGAGCAGGACCCGCTCGGAGATCGCCCGCGACGACCCCGGACACATCAAGCTCGGCGTGCAGCTGCGCGGGCACAGCACGATCATCCAGGACGGGCGGGATGCGGTGCTCGCGCCAGGGGACTTCGCGCTGTACGACACCACGCGCCCGTACTCGCTCGATTTCGACTCGTCCTTCCGCATGCTCGTCGTGATGTTCCCGATCGAGGCGTTGCGCATCGATCGCGGCAGGCTCCGGGGTCTGACGGCCTCCCGATTCTCCGGGCAGAGCGGCTCTGGCGCGATCGCGTCGGCGCTGCTCCGCGCATTCGACGGCGCGCTCGCTGACGGCACCCTGCAGAACCGGCTGCCGCTTTCAGACGCCGTGTTCGACATGGTCGCCGCCGCGTTGGGCGAGCGACTCGACAGTGAGGGCGGTGTCGGCGAGGAGGCGCGGCGGCGTTCCCTGCTCGCCCGGGTCGAGCTCTACATCGCGGATCACCTCGGAGATGCCGAGCTCAGCGTCTCGGGGGTCGCTGCCGCGCACCATGTCTCGGTGCGCTACCTGCAGAAGCTGTTCGAGGAGAACAGCGACACCGTCAGCGGCTGGATCCGCGCGCGTCGTCTGGACGCCGCACGTCGTGACCTCGGCAACGTCACCCAGAACGAGCAGCAGATCTCCGCGATCGGTGCGCGCTGGGGCTTCACAGACGCCGCGTCCTTCGCCCGTGCGTTCCGCCAGCAGTTCGGCGTCTCGCCGAGCGAGTTCCGCGCCCATTCCGCCCCGGAGCACTGACCGCCGGCATCCGTGCACGTGCGGCACACCGCCGTGCGCGCTGGAGCGGCCCCGTGCGCCTTACTCCGCGGGATGCTGGCCTCGTCAGCGGGCGAATCCGACGCCTGCCGTTCGAGGAGGAACGAGATGACTGAGCTCACAGAGGTCGCCGACTACGTGGTCGTCGGCGCAGGTTCGGCCGGCAGCGCGATCGCGCGCCGGCTGGTGGATGCGGGCCGCACGGTCCACGTGATCGAGGCGGGCGCGCCGGATGTCGACCCGAACATCCACTCGCCGCAGGGATGGCCCGCGCTGCTGATGTCCGGCGACGACTGGGCGGTGATGACCACCCCGCAGCAGCATCTGGGAGGGCGGGTGCTGTACTGGCCCCGCGGCAAGACGCTGGGCGGATCGAGCTCGCTCAACGGCATGATCTACATGCGGGGCGACCGCACCGACTACGACGGCTGGGTCGAGGCCGGCGCCGAGGGCTGGTCGTGGGACGAGGTGCAGCCGTACTTCCGCAAGTCAGAGGATCATGCCGACGGCGCCGATGAGCACCACGGCGCTGGTGGACCGCTGCACGTCGAGCGCATCCCCGAGGATCACCGCAACCCGGTCGCCGCAGCGTTCGTGGAGGCCGCGATCGCGAGCGGCATCCCCGCCACCGACGACTTCAATCGTGACACCCTCGACGGTGCCGGGTTCAACCACACCACCACCAAGGACGGCAAGCGCGCCTCCGCCTGGCAGGCGTTCGTGGCCCCGATCCTCGGGAACCCCGCGCTCGCCGTCACCACCGGCGCCCTCGTGCATCGCGTGCTCGTCGAGGACGGCGTCGCCGTCGGGGTGGAGTACTCGCTGGACGGCGTCGTGCATGTGGCCAGGGCGAACGCCGAGATCGTGCTGAGCGCGGGTGCGATCGGCTCCCCGGCCGTGCTGCTGCGCTCGGGCATCGGACCGCGGGCGCATCTCGACGAGCTCGGTATCGCTGTCGTCGCCGACCTGCCAGGGGTGGGGGAGAACCTGCACGACCATCTGCTGGTGAGCGTGATGTACGAGTCGATCGACCCGGTGCCGGCCGGCCGCTGGAACCTGCTGGAGAGCCAGCTCTACGCGCGCTCCTCGCAGGTCGAGGGGTCGGCGCCCGACCTGCAGCCGCTCTTCATCCACGTGCCGTACCCCACGGACGGCGGTGCCGCTCCGGCGCAGGGTTACACGATCGCCGCGGGGATCGTGCGTCCGTACTCGCGCGGCACGATCCGTCTCGCCTCGCCGGACGCCGCTGTGCCGCCGTTGACCGATCCGAACGTGTTCGCCGATGAGCGCGACCTCGAGGCCATGGTCGATGCGATCGAGCTGGTGCGCGGGGTGGGCGCGCAGGAGGCGTTCGCGCCGTTCCGCAAGGCGGAGTTCGCGCCGGGTTCCGCGGTGACGACGCGTGATGAGCTGCGCGACTTCGCGCGGCGCACGGTCGGCACCTATCACCACCAGGTCGGCACATGCCGGATGGGTGTCGACGAGCAGGCGGTGGTCGATCCGCAGCTGCGCGTGCGCGAGGTGCGCGGACTCCGTGTCGCCGATGCGTCGGTGATGCCGTTCGTGCCGAGCGCCAACACGAACGCGCCGTCGATCATGATCGGCGAGCGAGCGGCGGATTTCCTGCTCGCCGCGGTCTGATCCAGCGCGGTCCGCTCCGGGCCTGCTGACCGGCCCGCGCCCGTCGGGGACGATTCAGTCCTCGGCGGGCGCCACGCGTGGCGGCCACGATGTCGCCCCGAGTTCGCGGGAGATGTTGCGCGCCGTCTCGCGCAGCGCGTTGAGCACAGCATCCGACGCGGGGGCGTGCGACGTCGGCATCACCACGGCGACCGCGGCGACGATGTCGTTCGAGGCATCCGCGACGGGAGCGGCGACCGAGGACTCGCCCAGCACGGCCTCGTCCATCTCGCTCGCGCTGCCGCGTTCGGCGATCGCCGGCAGTTCCAGGATGAGTCGTGCGACGTCGGTGATGGTGTCGCCGGTGAGGCTGCGCAGCGGCTGTTCGAACACGCTCCGCTGGAAGTCCTGGTCGTAGGCGAGCAGCACCTTGCCCATCGCCGAGGCGTGTGCGGGGATCGCGACGCCGGTCTCCAGCATCTGCTGGCTGTCGTCGGGGCGCAGGTCGTGATGGATCACGAGCACCTCGTGGAAGTGCGGTGCGCCGAGTCGTACCGGCAGGCTGGTGCGTCGCGCGAGCTCCTGCGTCCAGCGCATCGCCCTCGCGCGCACGTCGAGCGTGTCTAGGTAGACGTTGCTGAGCCGCAGCAGCGTGGGGCCGAGCATGTACCGCTGCCCACCGCGCTCCTTGGCGACGAGCCCGTGCGCGCGGAGCGACTTGACGATGCCGTGCACGGTCGACGGCGGAAGGCTCAGCGCGGCCGCGAGATCGGTGATGCCGAGGTGGCGGGCGCCCTGCAGCAGTTCGAGCACCTTCGCGGCGCGGTCGATGGCCTGGATCACTCGGCCGTCCTCTCTTCCGGTTCCTCGTCGAGCCGGCGTCTGCGTCGGGCTTCCGGATTGATCTTGACAAGCCGACTGGCTCCGAGCATATTCGACATTAACGAATTGCTTTCCGATTTTCGCGAAAGAGATCAAAGGAGATCGCACGATGAAGAAGCTCATCAACGCCCCGGAAGACGTGCTGGTCGAATCGCTGAAAGGCACAGCGCTCGCCCATCCCGAACTCTCGGTGGATCTCGAGACCCACGTGATCACCCGCGCCGTGCCCAAGGCGCAGGGCAAGGTCGCCGTGGTCTCCGGCGGAGGATCAGGCCACGAGCCGCTGCACGGCGGATTCGTCGGCCCCGGCATGCTGGACGCCGCCGTCGCCGGTGAAGTGTTCACCTCGCCGACCCCCGACCGTGTGCAGGCCGCCACCAAGGCTGTCGACCGCGGGGCCGGCGTGCTGCACATCGTCAAGAACTACACCGGAGACGTGCTCAACTTCGAGATGGCCGCCGAGCTCGCCCAGATGGAGGGCATCGAGGTGGGCACTGTCGTGGTCGATGACGACGTCGCCGTGCAGGACTCGCTCTACACGGCCGGTCGTCGCGGTGTCGGTCTCACCGTGCTGCTCGAGAAGCTCGTCGGTGCGGCCGCCGAAGAAGGACAGGATCTCGCCTCCGTCGTCGCCCTCGCGCAGCGGATCAACGGCCAGGGGCGGTCGATGGGTATGGCGCTCACCAGCTGCACAGTGCCGGCGGCGGGCAAGCCCACGTTCGACCTGCCGGATGACCAGATGGAGATCGGCATCGGCATCCACGGCGAGCCGGGGCGTCACCGCGAGCCACTTGCACCGGCATCCGAGATCGCCCGCCAGCTCGTCGAGCCGATCCTGGGCGACCTGGACTTCACGGGACCCGCGATCGTGATGGTCAACGGCATGGGCGCGACCCCGCAGATCGAGCTGTACCTCATGTACGGCGAGGTCGCAGCTCTTCTCGAGCAGGCCGGTGTGCAGATCGTGCGCAACCTGGTCGGCAACTACATCACCTCGCTCGACATGGCCGGATGCTCGGTGACGGTGCTGAAGGCGGATGACGAACTCCTGCGTCTGTGGGACGCGCCCGTGAACACCCCCGGACTTCGCTGGGGCGCCTGAGCAGACCTCGTTGAGCAGCTCCGGTCGCGGGAAGGCACCGGTTCGGCTTCATGAGCATCATCTTCCGCGCCCCGGAACCGACAGAAGGATAGAACCTGCATGACTGACACCATCGGAACCACCACCCTGCTCGACTGGATCACTCGCTTCCGTGACGCGGTGGTCGAGAAGCGGGACTGGCTCACCGAGCTCGACTCCGCGATCGGCGACGCGGACCACGGCTCGAACATGGCGCGCGGCATGACCGCCGTCGTCGAGAAGCTGGATGCGGGTGCGCCCGCCACCGCGGACGAACTGCTCAAAGGCGTCGGCATGACGCTAGTCAGCTCGGTCGGCGGCGCGAGCGGTCCGCTCTACGGCACGCTCTTCCTGCGGATGGGGATGACGGCGGGCGCGGTGAGTGAACTGGATGCGGCGGGCCTCGCCGGCGCGCTGCGGGCGGGGCTCGAGGGCATCGTCGCGCGCGGCAAGGCGGAAGCCGGGGACAAGACGATGTTCGACGCGATGTCTCCCGCGGTCGATGCCTTCGACGCTGCGATCGCCGGGGGAGCGGATCTCGCATCCGCTTCTCGCAGCGCTGCCGACGCCGCGGCGGCAGGGCGCGATGCGACCCTCCCGCTGGTCGCCCGCAAGGGCCGCGCCAGCTACTTGGGTGAGCGGAGCGCCGGCCACCTCGACCCGGGGGCGGCATCGACCGCGATCCTGTTCGACACGCTCGCCGCCGCGATCGCCGGCAGTTCCTGATGATCGGCATCGTCGCCGTCTCCCACAGCGCACGGCTCGGGGAGGCGGCTCTCGAGCTTGCCCTCCAGATGGTGCAGGGCGCAGGGGTGCGCGTGCAGGTGGCTGCCGGGGCGGGGACGGATGCCGATGGCACGCCGATCCTCGGAACGGATGCCGTCGCGGTCGCTGCCGCGATCGATGAGCTGGCCGGAGACTGCGACGGGGTGCTGGTGCTGATGGACCTCGGCTCCGCGGTGCTCAGCGCAGAGCTCGCACTGGAGCTGCGCATGAGCGACGTGCCCGTGCGCCTGGCGCCGGCGCCGTTCGTCGAGGGACTGCTCGCCGCCGTGGTGTCGGCCGCAGCGGGAGGTTCCCTCGATGCGGTCGCCGCCGAGGCCTCAGCGGCACTCGGGGCGAAGACGGGGCAGCTCGGGGAAGAGGCCCCGGTGCCCACCTCCGCGGATACGCGGCCCGCCTCGGGCGAGGCGCAGACGCTCCGCGTGCGGGTGCGCAATCCGCTCGGCATCCATGCACGGCCCGCGGCACTGATCGCCGAGGCGTCCGCCGGTGCGGATGTGCGGCTGCGTCGTCTGCCCGACGGTCCTGAGGCTTCGGCGGCGAGCCTGTCGCGCCTGCTCGTGCTGGGCGCGCGGCAGGGTGACGAACTCGAGCTCTCGGCGCACGGCCCCGCAGCGGCGGCTGCCCTCGAGCGACTCGCGACCCTGTTCGACGACGGATTCGGTGAGGGGACGGCGGTCGCGTCTGCTCCTGCCGGGGCGGTGTCGGTCTCGGAGCCAGTGGTGGCGCCGGTGCCGCACGAGCCGATCGCTTCCGGAACGGTGCTCCGAGGGCGCGGAGTGAGCCCTGGCAGCGTCGCCGCGCCGGTGCGGCATCTCGCTCCCGCGCTTCCGGAACCCGATGCCGCCGTGACCATCCCGGCGGATGAGCGCGAGACCGAGGCCTCGGCGATCGAATGGGCCGCCGTGGCCGTCGCCGATCAGCTGCGATCTCGCACTGCGCAGGCGACTGGCGAGACGAGGGCGATCCTCGACGCGTCCCGCCTGCTGGCCTCGGACCCCGAGCTGGTGTCGGAGGCGACCGCGCTCGTGCGCGGCAAGGGCCGGAGCGCTGCCAGAGCCGTCTGGGAGACGGCCGGTGCGCACGAGAAGAGCATCGCTGCACTCGGCGGACGGATGGCGGAGCGCGTCGCCGACATCCGCGACGTCCGCGACCGGATCATCGCCGAGATCCTCGAGGTCGACATGCCCGGAGTGCCCGAGAGCGATGAGCCCTTCGTGCTCGTGGCAGCAGATCTCGCTCCCGCCGACACCGCCGCCCTGGAGGGCGGCCAGTGCGTGGCGCTCGTCACCGAACAGGGCGGTCCGACGTCGCACACCGCGATCATCGCCCGATCGCTCGGGTTGCCCGCCATCGTCGGCGTCTCCGGCGCGACAGTGATCCTCGACGCGGCCGTGGTGCTGGTGGACGGCGATCGAGGCACGGTCGAGGTGGACCCGGCGGAGTCGAGTATCGCGGCGGCCATGGCCGCCGCGACCGTCGTGCCTTTCGACGGTGAGGGAGCACTCGCAGACGGACGCCGTGTGGCGCTGCTCGCGAACGTCGGTGGCGCGACGGATGCCGTGAACGCCGCAGCGGCGAACGCCGAGGGCGTCGGCCTGTTCCGCACCGAGTTCTGCTTTCTCGACCGTGTGGATGCCCCGACCGTCGATGAGCAGGTCGCTGCCTACCGCGGCGTGCTCGCCGCGTTCCCCGGCCGTAAGGTCGTCGTCCGCACTCTCGACGCCGGCAGCGACAAGCCCCTCCCGTTCGCGAACGCAGATCATGAGGACAACCCGGCGCTCGGCGTGCGTGGCCTGCGCATCGCGCGACGCACCCCCGCCCTGCTCGACGATCAGCTCCGCGCGCTCGCGCAGGCGGCCGAAGCGGAATCCGCGCTGGTCGAGGTGATGGCCCCCATGGTCGCGACTGTGGATGAGGCGAGAGAGTTCGCCGACCGTGCGCGCGCGGTCGGCCTCACCCGCGTCGGCATCATGATCGAGACGCCCTCCGCCGCTCTGCTGGCCGCCGAGCTGTTCGAGGTCGTCGACTTCGTCAGTCTGGGCACCAACGACCTGGCGCAGTACACGCTCGCGGCGGATCGGCTGCTCAGCGACCTCGGTGATCTGAACGATCCGTGGCAGCCGGCCGTGCTCCGTCTGATCGGCATGGTCGGGGAGGCGGGGCGTGCGGCCGGGAAGCCGGTCGGTGTCTGCGGAGAGGCAGGGGGAGACCCCGCACTGGCGGCGGTGCTCATCGGGCTCGGCGTCACGTCCCTGTCGATGACTCCGCGCTCGCTCGGACGCGTGGCCGCAGCGCTCGCCGCAGTGACCGAAGACGTCTGCCGGACGGCCGCAGAGGCGGTGTTGGAGGCGGCTACAGCGGATGATGCCAGGGCTGCGACGTCCGCCGTTCTCGCCGGCTCAGACCGCCCCTGACGGCATCACACCGACCGCTCGCGGCACTATATACGTCGCGCGGCATGGGATCCGTATCGTTGTGATCGCGACACTCCTGAAAGCATGCGCTTCGCCGTGCGCGACCCCTAAGCTCGGAGCCATACGCGCCCAGGAGCGCGACTCGAGAAGCCGGGGGGCTCCGCATGACACGGTCCACATCCATCCGCACGATCGGGGTCATCGGAGCCGTTCTGGCTGCCGCGGCTCTGGGGCTCGCGGCTTGCGCCCCGGAACCCGTGCCCGCGACCTCGCCGTCTCCTTCCGCGTCCACGAGTCCGGAACCGTACAACGGGCCAGCGGTCTTCGTCGGGGACGAGCTCGACCTGCTGCTGCTCACGCCTGAGGAGATCGCGCGGGTGCTGCCAGGGGCCACCGAGATCAGCGACCCGTCATCGACTCTGGAACAGATCTCGGATGGAGGAGGACCGGAACCGGCACCCGCGATCTGCTTCGCGTTGTTCGCCGAGCAGTCGCTGCGGAGCGTCGGTTCGCGCACGGTGTCGTGGGACGTCCCCGCAGACCCGGAGGTGGGCATCGGGCGACTGCACGTCCTCCAGTTCGCGGACGAGGCCCAAGCACAGGCCCGGATGGACCAGCTCGTGGCCGCGGCGGAGCAATGCGCGAGGTTCGACTACAACGGGCCGGCGATCTTCGACTCCGTCACAGCTGAACCCGGTGACAACGCTCGCGCCTTCGCAGGCACTCTCAGCATCGACGAGATCGAGGGCGGAGGGAGCATGTTCCATGCCTTCGCTGCCGTCGGCAACGTGATCGTGCAGCTGTGGCACCCCACACTTCCAGAGAGCCCGGCCGATGCGCAGGCGACCGCCGACCTTCTCCGCGACCGCGCGGAGGAAGCGCGCGCGGCGCTCTTCGAAGATCTGACGGCGAACCCGCCCACGCCCGAGCAGCCGCCCACGACAGACGCCGCGGCGCCGTGGGGCGAATGGCCCATCACAGCGGACGGCGTGGGACCGATCCTCCTCTCGGACACCGTCGACGTAGCACTCGCCGCTGTCGAAGGCGCTCAGGTCCAGGAGCCGACGTATGACGGCGGCCCGTGGACGCTCACCAACGCCGACGGATCCGCGTCGATGCAGATCGACGTGCAGGAGGAGGACGACACCAAGATCTCCTCGATCACTGTCGGCAACTCGCGCACGCACGACGAGGCCGTCCAGGACGGAACCGTGCTCCCGTCGCGCGGCGATGTGCGGGTCGGAGCTCTCGTCGCCGACGCCGTCGCCGCCTATCCCGGCGGCACTTCGGTGAGCGTCGTGTCGTCCGGCGACGAATGGTATGACGCGTCCACACGGGACGGGCATGTGTTCCGCTTCCGCACCGATCGGGCTGCATCGGATCCTGCTGCTGTCATCGTCGGGATCACGGTCGCGGATGCGACAATGTGGCCGACGCCCGACTTCAGGTGACCCTGCGGCGTCGGCTTCGCCTCAGATCCGCCCGAACACGCGGAGCGGATGCTCGATGAGGTCTGTCACGCGGCGGAGGAACCCCGCCGCGTAACCGCCGTCACAGACCCGGTGGTCGAACACCAGTGAGAGCTGGGCGATGCGTCGGGCGACGATCGCACCGTCGACCACCCACGGGCGTTCGATGATGCGACCGATCCCGAGGATCGCGACGTCGGGATGATTGATGATCGCTGCCGAGCCGTCGACTCCGAGCCCACCGTAGTTGTTGAGCGTGAAGGTCGATCCGCGCAGTCGATCGGGCGGCATCGACCCCGAGCGCGCTGTCGCGGCGAGCTCGCGCAGACTCACGTCGAGCTGCTCGATCGTGAGGGTGTGCGCGCTCGGGATCACCGGCACCATGAGTCCGCGCTCTGTGTCGGCGGCGACCCCGAGATTGACACCGTCGAACGAGATGAGCTCTTCGCCGTCGTCGCTGAGGCGCGAGGCGAGAACCGGGTACTCCTCGAGGGCGAGCAGCACGAAGCGGGCGATCAGTGCCGTGACTGACGGGGCTTTTCCGTCGACCGGCGCCATCTGCGCGCGCAGGGTCCACAGCTCGGTGGCATCCACATCGACCCAGACCGTGGCCTCGGGGATCTCGCTCCGGCTGCGGCTGAGCTTCGCGCTCACTGCCCGCCGCAGTGGCGACATCCGCTCTCGTGCGTGCACGGTGAGCCCATCGAGTGTGTCGCCGGGGGGTGGCAGAGTGCGCGCCGCGGCGTCGCGCTGATGCGCGGCGGCGCCGTCCACGGCATTGTCGACCGCGGCCCGCAGCACGTCGGCGCGAGTGATGGCGCCGTCGGCACCGGTGGCGGCGATCAGGTGCACGTCGAGGCCGAGATCGCGCGCCAGGCGCCGGACGAGAGGAGAGCGCACGGCCACGGGGCGTCGATCCGCTGCGAGAGTTCGATCAGCTGCAGGTTCCGTCGGAGCGGCCGGGACCGGCGCCGACGGGGTCGCGCCGGAGCGGATACCCGCGGCAGCCGGTCGACGACGACGTCCCTTCGACCGGCTCTCCGTGGTGCCGTAGCCGATCAGGACGTTGCCGGACCCGGCGCGCTCCTCTTCGCGATAGGCCTCATGCTCCACCTCGTTCTGCGCCGTGGAGGTCGGTGCGGCATCCGCCACCTCGAGCACAGGCGCACCGACATCGATCGTGTCACCGGCCTCTCCGTGCAGCGCCGTCACGATGCCAGCAAAGGGGGAGGGGAGCTCGACGACGCTCTTGGCGGTCTCGACCTCGGCGATCGGCTGGTCGGTCGCGATGGTGTCGCCGACCGCCACGAGCCATTGCACGAGTCCGGCCTCGGTCAGTCCCTCTCCGAGGTCGGGCAGGCGGAAGACATGGGTGGTGGTGCTCGGCGCGCTCATGCGTCCTCATCCCAGTGCAGAGTGTCGATCGCGTCGAGAACGCGGTCGACATCGGGCAGATACCAGTGCTCGAGCTTCGGGGGCGCATAGGGCACATCGAAACCGGTGACCTTTCGGACCGGCGCGGCGAGGAACTCGAAACAGCGCTCGAAGACGCGCGCCTGGATCTCGGAGGCGACCGAGGCGTACCCCGGGGCTTCGGCGATCACGACGGCCCTTCCCGTGGATCTCACGGCCGCCGTCACGGTCGCGTCGTCGAAGGGCGAGAGCGAGCGCACGTCGACCACCTGCACGCTGCGCCCCTCTGCGGCGGCAGCATCCGCGACTTCCAGTGCCAAGGCGACGGACGCGCCATAGGCGAGCAGCGTGACATCGGTGCCATCGCGGGCGATGCGGGCGGAGCCGAGCGCGGCCGTGACCGTGGTGTCGACCTCGCCCTTGGTCCAGTAGAGCTTCTTCGGCTCCAGGAAGATCACGGGGTCTGGCGAGGCGATCGCCGCTCGGAGCAGCGAGTACGCATCCTGCGGAGTGGACGGGCTGACCACCGTGAGCCCTGGCGTGTGCGCGTAGTACGCCTCGGAGGAGTCGCAGTGGTGCTCGACCCCGCCGATGCCTCCGCCGAACGGGATGCGGATCACCATCGGCATCCGCATCCCGCCCCGCGTGCGGTTGCCGAGCTTGGCGACATGACTGACGACCTGCTCGAAGGCGGGGAGCGCGAACGCATCGAACTGCAGTTCGACCACGGGGCGCATGCCGTTCATTGCCATCCCTACGGCGGTGCCGACGATGCCGGACTCCGCGAGGGGAGTGTCGAAGCAGCGGTCTTCACCGAAGCGCGCGGTGAGTCCGTCGGTGATGCGGAACACCCCGCCGAGTGCGCCGACGTCCTCGCCGAAAACCACCACGTCGGGGTCGTGCTCGATCGCGTCGGCCAGGGCCAGGTTCAGGGCCGCCGCCATGCTGAGGGTGGCCACTTCGCGCTCCGATCGGTCGGTGAGGCGGATGTCGTCGTGTGCGATGGTCATCGGTGGCCTCCGGTCGCTATCGGTGCAGTCTGTGTGGCATCGAGCTGTCCGCGCTCGATCTCTCCGCGCAGCAGGGTCCATTGCTCCTCGAGCTGCGGTGAGCGCGTCTCGGTGACGAAGCGGAACAGGTCCTCAGGGTCGAGGTCGGTGTCGGTGTTCAGCGCTGCGCGCATCGCGGCGGCGATGGTCTCGGCGCCGGCAGCGAACTGCGCGTCAACCTCGTCATCGAGTGCGCCGATGCCGGTGAGGTGGGCGCGCAGACGCACCAGCGGATCCCGCGCCACCCATGCCTGCACCTCTTCGCGCTCGCGGTAGCGGGTGTCGTCGTCGGCGTTGGTGTGCGCCTGCATCCGGTAGGTGTGCGCTTCGACGAGCGAGGGACCTCCGCCGCTGCGGGCACGGTCGACGGCCGCGCCGAGCACGGCCAGCACGGCGGCGACGTCGTTGCCGTCGACCCGCTGGCCTGGCATCCCGTAGCCGATCGCCTTGTGTGCCAGCGACGGCGCCGCCGTCTGCCGGGACAGGGGCACCGAGATCGCGAACTCGTTGTTCTGCACGAAGAAGACGACCGGCACGTGGAACACTGCCGCGAAGTTCATGGCCTCGTGGAAGTCGCCCTCGCTCGTCGCGCCGTCGCCGCAGAGCGCGAGCACGACCGTGTCCTCTCCACGATGCTTCGCGGCCTGGGCGAACCCGACCGCATGCAGCAGCTGGGTCGCGAGGGGGGTGGTCTGCGGAGCGACGCGGTGCGCGCGGACGTCGTAGCCGGAGTGCCAGTCGCCCTTGAGGAGCACCAGCGCATCGGCTGGCTCGACGCCGCGGGCGATCACGGCGACCGAATCGCGGTAGGTCGGGAACAGCCAGTCCGCGTCACCGATCGCCATCGACGCTCCCACCTGGCAGGCCTCCTGGCCGTGCGATGAGGGGTAGACCGCGAGGCGACCCTGGCGCACGAGAGCGCCGGCCTGATCGTTGATGCGGCGGCCCTCGACCAGGCCGCGGTAGGCACGCACCAGGGTGTCGGTGTCGGGTAGTGCGTAGTGCGCATCCGCGACGACGGTGCCGTTCTCGTCGATCAGACGCACCGTGGTGTCTCGCGGGAGCAGGTCAGCGTGCAGCATCCGTTCGCCCTCCTTGCCGAACTCGATGGGGCAAGCTTGCCTCTTTCGCGACAGTCGTCCAAGACAAGGCTCGGAATACTGGATGAACGACCGGTAATTGCCGTTTCCCGTGCCGAAGTGTCAGAATTCGGTGACAGAACGAGGGGGTTCCCATGGCCGTGCTGGACGAGGTCGACCACGCGATCCTCGAGGAGTTGCGCCGCGACGCACGCGCCTCGATGACGGCGATCGCGGATGCCGTGCACATCTCGCGTGCCGGCGCACACGCGCGCATCAAACGGCTCACGGATGCTGGAGTGATCACCGGGTACTCGGTGCGCACGGATCCGGTGCTGCTCGGGCACCACGCCAGCGCCTACGTGACCCTCGCGATCGAGCAGGCGACGTGGCAGGACGTGAGCGCCCGGCTGCGCGCGATCCCCGAGATCGAGCACATGGCACTGGTCGGCGGAGACTACGACGTCATCCTGCTGGTACGCGCCAGCGACGCCCGTGACCTGCGCCGCATCGTGCTGGAGGACATCCAGGCGATCCCGTCGATCCGCTCGACCCGCACGATCCTGATCTTCGAGGACTTCACCCGGGTGTGAGGGTGGGGTTCTGTGGTCACTCGTCGCCCGTAGGTTGTGGCCTGTCGCCGGGTAGGCGGGCTGTTCGCGAGTGGACGGGGTGTTCGCGAGTGCACGGGGTGTTCGCGAGTGTACGGGGTGTTCGCGAGTGTACGGGGTGTTCGCGAGTGGACGGGGTGTTCGCGAGTGGACGGGCTGTTCGCGAGTGGACGGGGTGTTCGCGAGTGCACGGGAAGCCTGCGCGAAGAGGTCGTGCACTCGACGGGATGCCGTGCAGTCGGCGACTGCCGCTGGATCGAGTGCGCGGGTGTCCGGGCGAAGACTGTGGAGAGGTCGCTTTTCGGGGTCGCTGTGCAGGGTGAGTGGGTCGGCATCGTGTTCCGGAATACTAGCCTGACCTGGGCTGTTTTCGGGTGAATCTGGGGTGGGAATGTCGGTGGTCTCGGGTTGACTTGGGGGTATGAACCACCCCGTGGATGTGCTCGACCAGGTCGTCAGCGACCTCGACGGGGTGGTGCGTGCGGGGTCGGTGGCGGGGTCGTCGGATGCCGAGAAGTTCGCGGTGCTGCGCGCGGCGGGTGAGGTGGTGCGGCGGGCGGAAGCGTTGATCGTGGAGACGGTGGCCTCGGTACCGGCACGACCGGCGGGGTCGGGGGATGCGGCGTTCTGTGGACAGTTCGGGTGCCGCAGCATGAGCGAACTGCTGCAACGGGTGCTGCGCACGGACGCGGCGGGGGCGGGACGGGTGATCAAGGCCGCACGACTGGTGCGGCGGGACGTGGACATCAGTTCCGGAGGCTGGCTGCCGGCGTTGTGGCCGCAGTTGCGGGCGGCGCTGGTGGACGGGGCGGTCGGGATCACCGGGTTGTTGGCGGCGACCGGGCCGATCGAACAGGCGCGCGGGCGTGTCGGTGCGGTGGACCGGCTGCGGGCGGACGCGGAACTGGCGGCATGGGCGCGCGGGCGGGACATCGCCGAGGACATCGAGGCTGATGTTGATGTTGATGTTGATGTTGACGTTGATGTTGATGCGGATGCGGATGCGGATGCGGATGCGGATGTCGACGGTGGGCACGCCGGGCCGGCGGCGACGCCGGAGGATCTGCGGATCCTCGCGCAACGCATCGTGATGTTCCTCGACCCCGACGGGGCCGAGCCGGCGGAGGAGATCGCGATGCGGGGTCGCGGGGTGATCCTGGGGCGGGCGAAGAACGGACTCATCCCCATCCACGGGGACCTGTTGCCGGAGACCGCGGGACAGTTGCAGCGGATCTGGGACGCGTATCTGAACCCGAAAGTCGACGGGCCCCCGATGCCGGGTGTGCAGTTCGCACCCTCCGACGACGGTGACGCGCGGGATGCGCAGGATGCGCAGGATCGTGCGGATCGTGCCAGTGACGTGTTGCCGTCCGGGGATCCGGGCGGGCAGGTCGACCCGCGCACCCGGGCGCAGAAGCAGCACGATGCGTTGGCGGCGGTGCTGGGGATCGCCGCCCGCCATGACGAGACACCGAAACTCGGTGGGGCGGCACCGACACTGATCGTGTCCGTGACCGCGGAAGACTACGCGACCGGGCACGGGTGGGCGTCGGTGGACGGGATCGACACCCCGACCACGATCACCGCCGCCCGACACACCGCGTGTGGCGGCACCATCCAACGGGTGTTGTTCGACCCGGACGGCCGCATCGTCGGCATCGGGAGCACGGACCGCATCTTCACCACACCTCAACGCCGAGCGATCGCCCTCCGCGACACGGAATGCCTGATCCCCGGATGCCATGTCCCCGCCTCCTGGTGCGAGATCCACCACGTGCAAGAACATGCCCGCGGCGGGCCGACCCATACCGACAACGGTGTTGCGTTGTGTTGGCACCACCACCGCACCCTCGACACGTCGGGGTGGGAGATCCGCATGGACAACGGTCTCCCCACCGTTCGCGGGCCCGCCTGGTGGGACCCCACACGACGATGGCGCACACCACGACCCCCGTCGCCCCTCACGCGTGTGACCCGGCAGCGCACCGTGCTCAGACGGTAGGGGTGCAGCGAGTGGGCAAGCCTCAGACCCTGGGGGAGTGCGGCGTCCCGACCACCGCGGACCGTGAGTTGCCGCGCGCTCGAGCATCCCTTCGCACTGGAGCATCCCTTCGCACTGGGACATCTGCGGCGCGCTCCTCGACAAGTGCGGGAGAAGGGGGCGATCGAGAATGAGAAGACGACCAGTCTCTTCACGCTGGCCGCATCCCGCTCGAAGGAGAGTCCCGATGTCCGAATCCGCCGCCTCCGCAGCTGCTGCGCTGCTCGACCGCATCCAGGCGCCGCAGGGCGCAGGACGTGAAATCCCGGATGCCGCGACGCGAGAGATCATCGGTCGCGCGCCGGTGCACTCCGTCGCCGAGCTCGACGACGCGATCGCGCGCGCGAAGGCCGCGCAGCCCGCTTGGGAGGCGCTCGGGCATGAGAAGCGCATCGAACTGCTGCTCGCCGCCGCCGATGCGATCGACGCGAACGCCGAGGGGCTCGCCTACCTCCTCTCGCGCGAACAGGGCAAGCCGCTCAACGGTCCGAACGCGCGGTTCGAACTCGGCGCCTGCTCCGCCTGGCTGCGCACCAACGCCGCGACCGTGCTGGAATCGCAGGTGCTCGTCGATGACGAGACCCTGCACGCCGAGCTCGTCTACAAGGCCGCCGGCGTCGTCGGCGCGATCGGCCCGTGGAACTGGCCGCTCATGATCACCATCTGGCAGATCGGGCCGTCGCTGCGCATGGGCAACACGGTCGTTGCCAAGCCCAGCGAGTACACGCCGTTGAGCGTGCTGGCGATGCTCGCTGTGATGAACGAACACCTGCCGGCCGATGTGCTGATCGGCGTCTCGGGCGACCGCGAGGTCGGCGCCCGCTTGGCCTCGCACCCCGACATCGACAAGATCATGTTCACCGGATCGACCGCCACCGGCCGGCGCATCATCGAGAGCTCCGCAGGCAACCTCGCCCGCCTCACACTGGAGCTCGGCGGCAACGATGCCGGCATCGTGCTTCCGGATACGGATGTGGCCGGCATCGCTCAGGACCTGTTCTGGGGGGCCTTCATCAACACCGGGCAGACCTGTGCCGCGCTCAAGCGCCTCTACGTGCACGACTCCGTGTACGACGAGGTCGTCGACGCGCTCGCGGAGATCGCGGCATCCGTCCCGATCGGCAACGGGCTCGACGAGGACAACGTGCTCGGCCCGCTGCAGAACCGCGCACAGTTCGACATCGTGAGCCGCCTGGTCGACGACGCCAAGAGCCGCGGCGCGCGCATCGCGACCGGCGGCGAGGCCGCTCCCGAGCTCGGCGAGCTGTTCTACCGCCCCACGATCGTCGCCGACATCGACAATGACGCGGCCCTGGTGCAGGAGGAGCAGTTCGGTCCCGCGCTCCCCGTGATCCGCTACAGCGACGTCGATGAGGCGTTCGCGCTCGCGAACGCGGTCGATGTGGGCCTCGGAGCCTCGGTCTGGTCGAGCGATCCCGAGGCGGCACGCGCTGCGGCATCGCGCATGCAGTCCGGCACGGTGTGGATCAACTCACATGGCGGGCTGCACCCGATGGTGCCGTTCGGCGGTGTGAAGAGCTCGGGCTACGGGCTGGAGTTCGGCGTCGAGGGGCTCAAGTCCGTCGCGGTCACCCAGGTCGTCTCCGGCCCCGGTCGGAAGGCCTGACCCGTGGGGTCCGTCATCATCGTCGGCGCGGGAACCTCGGGTGCGATCGTCGCGCGGCGTCTGGTGGACGCCGGGGTCGACGTCACGCTCATCGAGGCGGGAAACTACGACACCAACCCGGCCATCCACGACCCCTCACGCGCAGGAGAGCTGTGGCACTCCGCTGACGACTGGGACTTCTTCACCGTGCCGCAGAAGCACGCGGCCGACCGCCGACTGCACTTGCCGCGCGGCAAGGTCACGGGCGGATCGCACGCGCTCAACGCCATGATCTGGGTGCGCGGCGCCGCCTCCGACTACGACGGCTGGGAGCGCGGCGGGGCCACAGGCTGGGGGTGGTCCGAGGTCGAGCCGGTGTTCACCGCGATCGAGAACGACCTGCTTCCTGTCACCGACGACTACCCGCTCTCTCCGATCCAGGCGTCCATCATCGACGCCGCGGTGCAGGAGGGCCTGCCGCGCAATCCGAACTACAACGGCGGAACGCTCGACGGCATCTCGCAGGAGCAGGTGACGATGCGCGACGGCCGCCGGGCGAACACCTGGACGACATACGCGCAACCCGTCGCCGACAGGCTGACCATCCTCACCGGCCGCGAGGTGCACTCCGTGATCGTCGAGGATGGCCGTGCGGTCGGCGTGCGACTGGGGGAGGGCGAGGCGGCGGAGGAGGTGCGTGCCGACGACGTCATCCTGTCGGCGGGCGCCATCGGCACGCCCGTGATCCTGCTGCGCTCGGGCATCGGCCCCGCAGCCGAGCTCGAGGCGCTGGGCATCCCGGTCGTGCAGGACTCGCCGGGCGTGGGCAAGAACCTCCACGACCACCTCCTGTCGCCCGTGATCTTCACCACGGAGAAGCCGGTCGGGCCGCCGCAGCCGGGCGTCTCGGTCACGCAGACGCACCTGTTCTGGCGCAGCCGCGACGACCTCGCCGAGCCCGACACGCAGCCGATCCTGTTCTCGGTACCGATGTGGGGTGAGCTCGAGCCGCGCGGCGACGACGGGTTCTCGCTGATGGCGGGGCTCGTCACGCCGCACAGCCGCGGTGCTCTGACGCTGTCGGGGCCAGGGCTCGCCGACCCGCCGCTCATCGACCTCGCCGCACTCGCGGACGACCGCGATGTGGCGTCGCTCGCCGCGTCGGTGCGCCAGTGCCGGCGGATCGGTGCGCGCCCGGCCCTCGCGGAGGAGTGGGGAGCGGTTGAGGTGTATCCGGGCCCGGACGTCGCGGATGCGGATGTCGAGGACTGGGTGCGCCGCACCGCCATCACCTACCACCACCAGGTCGGCACGTGTCGGATGGGGACCGACGCGGAGTCCGTGGTCGACCCGCAGCTGCGCGTGCACGGCATCCAGGGTCTGCGTGTGATCGACGCCTCGGTCATCCCCACGGTGCCCACCGGCAATACGAACGCCCCCGCCGCGATGATCGGCGAACGCGGCGCTCGATTCGTGCTGGAGGGCTGAGCCGAGCAGAGAAGAGCCCCCGCCTGCGAACAGACGGGGGTTCTTCTCTGCACCGGGAGCGCGTCCTCAGCGCGTGTAGACCTCACGGCCGGCGAACCATGTCGAGATGACCTCGGTGTGCACGATCTCGTCGGCAGGACCGGCGATCGCGTCGCGTGCGAGCACCACGAAGTCCGCAGACTTGCCCACAGCCAGAGAACCGGTCTCGGCGGCGAGGCCCATGGCGGTCGCCGCGTTGATCGTGAAGACCTCCAGTGCCTCCTCGGCGGTGATGGCCTGCTCGGGCCACAGCACGCCGGGCGCCCGGCCGAGCGGATCGGCCCTGGTCACCAGCCCCTGCAGACCTTCGAGGGTGTTCGGGGACTCGCTCACCGGCCAGTCCGAACCACCGGCGACGAGGGCGCCCGCGTCGATCAACGCCCGGTTCGGCTGCGAGTGCTCGGCGCGTTCGCCCAGCACATCGGCCAGCGCCTGGGGGATGACTCCGGGGTACCAGATGAAGGGCGAGATGTCGGCCGAGACGTCGAGTGCGTGCAGACGCGGGATGTCGGAGTCGGCGAGGAACTGTCCATGCGCGATCTGGATCGGCGTGGTGATCCCTTCAGCTCGCAGCGCCTCGGCGACATCGAGCACCAGCCGAGCCGAGCCGTCTCCGGTGCAGTGCACCTTGGCGCCGAGCCCGCGGGCGGCGACCGCGCGCAGCCATCCGGCGAGCTCGTCGAAGGTCATGGTCGTCTCGCCGTGGAAGTGCGCGCCGTGCGCGGCATCCGCCGGGTACGGCTCCAGGAACGAGGCGGTCCGCGCCGGCGGCACCCCGTCGAGGAAGATCTTCACGAAGTCCGGGCGGTGGTGCGCGGTGCGGAACTCCTCGCCACGGGCGATAAGTGGCTCGCCGATCGGGTCGACGCCGAAGATCTCGTCGTTGATCAGCAGCGAGGAGACGACCCACGCGTGGAGCTCGTCTGCGCGGTCCAGGTCGGCCAGTGCCTGCAGGATGTCGATCGAGACTCCGGCGTCCTGGAACGTGGTGATGCCGAACGAGTTCAGCAGCTCGACGCCACGGCGGGAGGCCGCCGCGTGCTGCGCTGGCGTGAGTCCGCCGCTGCGGTCGTAGGCCTCCTGCACCGGGATGCCGGCCGCTTCGAGCAGCACGCCGGTCGGGGTGCCGTCGTCGGGGTCGAGCATCGTCACTCCGGACGAGGGGATGCTCCCGGCGGTGATGCCCGCCAGTTCCAGCGCCCGGGTGTTCGCCCAGCGGTTGTGGCGCGAGTCCTCGACCAGCACGACGGGGCGCCCGCCTGCGGCCTCGTCCAGCCGCAGACGCGAAGACGTGTTCGCGAGGTCGGGCAGCAGCGTGGTCGGCACGGCGCCGCCGACGATCCAGGCGTCCTCCGGAAGGGTGGTCGCCTTCTCCCGCACGCGGTCGAGGATCTCGTCGAGCGTCAGCGACGGCGGCAGCGAGAGCTCGAACAGATCGGTGCGACCGGCGAGCGCGTGGTGGTTGTGCACATCGACGAACCCGGGGTACACGGCGGCGTCGCCGACCTCGAGCATCCGGGTGCGCCGCCCGCGGAAACGCTCGATGTCGGCCGGAGAGCCGACCGCGAGGATTCTGCCGTCGCGCACGGCGAACGCCTCGACCACCGGATTCGTCCGATCCGCGGTGCGGATCATGGAACCGGTGACGATGAGGTCGGCGACCTCCGTCATCTCAGGCGTCTCCGAACGTGGCGGGCTCGAGCTCTGGCGTGTGCAGGGTCGTCGACAGCAGGCGTCCGTGCGCACCGAATGTGAAGTGCGTGGGCACCTCGCCGGTCTCGTCGAGCCCGAACAGCACACCGTGCGAGCGGATCGCGTTGACGTCGCGGTGGTCGGCGATCGTCACAGAGGCGCAGGGGATGACCTTCTCACGCCACGCGAAGATGTAGATGCCGGGGCGCACCTCCCACACGCTGTTCTCATCGGTGTCGGCGAGGCCGCGCTCGGGGCCGGCCAGGCACTGCCACGAGTACCAGCGCGGAGACAGGTACACGTGCTCGTAGGCGTGCTCGGTGCTGTACACCCACTCGACGCGTCGCCCGATGAGCGTCGTGGTGGGCGCCGCCTCGGCGCCGGACACCTCGACGCCTTCGATCACGCTGGGCGCGAAGACGTGCTGCACGCGGGTGCGGCCCTTCTCGGGCGCGGGCAGGATGATCGAGATGATCGCGAGCGCGCGGCCCTGCCGCAGATCGAGCACGAGCGAGACGGCCTCGTTCGGCAGGTAGCGGTGGTGGAACTGCACGAAGTACAGGTCGTCATCGACCTCGAAGGCCTCGTAGTCGTCCGTGTCCGCGGCGGCCGCCGTCGGGTCCTCGGTGCCGGGCTGGTACTCCCAGGCGACCGTGGTGTCGGAGAAGCGGTGCACGATCCGTGTGCCTCTGGCGTCGACGACCGCGATCTCGCGACCGCTGAGCGCTGTGCTGTGCGGCGCCTTGTTCGCGTCGAAGCCGGGGGCGAGGCCCTCGAGCGGGAGCCAGGTGGACGTGTCGGCGGGGTTCAACGTGGTCATGCGTGTTCCTTCTCTCGGAGGGGCGGATGCGGGGAGCGTCAGCGGTTGCTGAACTGCTCCAGGTCGGAGGAGAGGCCTTCGTACACGGCGGGCTTCGCGCGCTTCAGGTAGACGCCGTAGACGATGCCGCCGATGACGGCCAGCACGAGGAGCAGGGGCATCAGCCGGATCGCGAGCTCTTCGGACCCGGCGACGATGTTGAAGTTCACGATCGCGAGCACCGAGATCGCGGCGATGCCGAGGAAGCCGATCCCGGGGGCGATGAAGGTGCTCCACCAGCGGGGGTCACGACCGCGGCGGAAGTACACCACGATCGAGATGGCGGCGAGGCCCTGCAGGATCAGCACGCTCAGGGTGCCGAAGCCGAGCATGGCGGGCACCAGGGTGACGATCGGGTCGGCCCCGGCGATCGCGAAGATGATCGCGACGATGCCGGCGAAGGACGCCTGCACGATGCCGGCGAGCTGCGGGGCGCCGTTCGCACGGGTGCGGGCGAGAGCCTGCGGCAGGATCCGCGCCCGTCCGAGCGAGTAGAGGTATCGGGTGGCGGAGTTGTGGAATGCCAGCATCGCGGCGAACAGGCTCACCAGGAGCAGCACCATCATCACGGTCGTGAGCGGTCCGCCCAGGTACTGCTGCGAGAGCGTGAAGATCAGGTCGCCCGTGGGCAGGTGCTCGAGCGCGGTCGCCTGCGCCTGCGCCACGCCGGTCGCGCTCACCACGGCCCAGGTCGTGACACCGAGGATGATGCCGATCGCGATGATCGAGGTGTAGGTCGCCCGCGGGATCGTGCGCAGCGGCTGCTTGGCCTCTTCGCTGAACAGCGCGGTCGCCTCGAACCCCAGGAAGCCGGTCGCCGCGAGCAGCAGGCCGATGGGGAGAGAGCCGGAGAACACGGCCTCCGGGCTGAACGCGGCCAGGTCGTAGCCGGTCTGCACCAGCACCGAGACGTCGAACACGACCAGCATGAGCACCTCGAGCACCAGACACACGCCCAGCACCTTCGAGCTGAAGTCCACCCCGATGCGTGCGAGCACGAAGCACACCACGATCGACAGCAGTCCCCAGACGAGCCAGTGCACGTCGAGACCGGTGAGGTCGCGGATGATCGTCTGCATGAAGAAGCCGCTGGTGCCGATCGTGCCCACCACGAAGAAGTTGTAGCCGATCGTGGCGATGAGCCCGGCGATCAGCCCGCCGGTGCGGCCGAGACCCTTCACGACGAAGGCGTAGAACCCTCCGGCGTTGACCAGCTGCTTCGACATCTGCGCGTAGCCGACCGCGAACAGCAGCAGGATCGCCGCGACCAGGAAGAACGACATCGGGGTGCCGCCGCCGTTGCCGAGCGCGATAGCGAGCGACGCCACGACGACGATGCCCGTCAACGGCGCGACGGCCGCCAGCACGAGGAAGACGATGCCGGCGACGCCGAGGGCGCCCGGTCGGAGGGAAGTGTGGTTCTGCGTCGTGGACGCAGATGTCGGGTCTGCCACGTCGGCTCCTTTGCTCGGTGACGGCCGTGCGTGCACGGCATCGACGACGAGGGGGATCGTCGATAGAGCGAGTCTGCTCGCGCGGCGGCGACCGCGCTTGACCCTGAGCGAAAGACGATGGTGTCAGCGTGCACAGCCCGCACCCACCCGTTCGCCCTGGCGAGAGCGAGGGCCAGGATGACGGAGAAGACACCGCCGTCCTCCTCACGCGCCACTCCGGCGCAGGCGCCGCGGTCGAAGGACACGATGGACCTCCACCTGACCGGCACGACCGCCCTCATCACGGGCGCCGCCAGCGGCATCGGCCGGGCGACCGCGCTCGCGCTCGCCGCAGAGGGGGTGCGCGTCGCACTGCTGGATCGTGACGCGACGGCGCTGGAGGCGACCGCCGCAGCCGTGCGCGCCCAGTGCCGTGCTGACGCGTTGCTGTTCGTCGCCGACCTCACCGACGAGGCGCAGGTCCAGCGCGCCGTCGATGCCGCGATCGCCGAGCTCGGGTATCTGGACGCGGTGGTGTGCTGCGCGGGGATCTCCGGACCGGTCGGTCGGGGGATCGAACAGACGTCACTCGCCGAGTGGAACGCCGTGTTCGCGGTGAACGTCACCGGGGCGTTCCTCGTGCTCCGGCAGGCGCTTCCGGCCCTGCGCGCGGCAGCTTCGGCATCCGTCGTCCTGCTCTCCAGCGACTCCGCGATCGTCGCCTCACCGGGCATGGTGCCCTACGCCGCATCGAAGGCCGCGCTGGTGCAGTTCGCCCGTGCGCTGTCCGTCGACCTCGCGGGTACCGGCATCCGGGTGAACACGGTGGCGCCGTCGATCGTCGACACCCCGATGAGCCGTGGAGACCTGGGGGCCGCCGCGTTCGACGCTCCGGAGTTCCCCGTGCAGTCGGCGGCCGAGGTCGCCGCCCACGTGGCCTACCTGGTCTCGCCACGCAGCCGGGCGGTCTCCGGCACCACCCTCCTCAGCGACTTCGGATTCAGCGCGCGTTCCGGCTTTCCCGCCTAGCGCGACATCGCCCCTCGACATCCCGCGCACACGCGCCAGAACACACAACAAGGAGCAGACATGGGACTTGCGGTCGGATCGACGGTCTCCGGACGCGTCGTCGTCATCACGGGAGGCGGCACCGGCATCGGCGCCGCCATCGCGGAGCGCTACGCGGCAGAGGGCGCGCACGTCGTGGTCGTCGGTCGTCGACCGGAGCCGTTGCAGGCCGTGGAGCGTGCCGTGGGCGCGCACCCGGTCGTGGCGGATGCCGCCGACACGGCGTCAGCGAAGGCCGCAGTCGCCGACGTGCTGGCGAAGTTCGGGCGCATCGACGTGCTCGTCGCCAACGCCGGAGGGCACGGCTTCTCACCGGTCGCCGACACCGACGACGCGGGGTGGGATGCGGCGATCCGCGCCAATCTCACCACGGCCTTCGTCATGGCCAGGGAAGCGCTGCCGGCGCTGCTCGAATCCAAGGGGCAGATCGTGATCGTGTCGTCGCTCGCCGGGCTGTTCGCCGGCCCGTCGGTCGCGGGATACACGGTCGGCAAGCACGCCCTGATCGGACTCACCCGCACACTCGCACGCGACTACGGTCGGCACGGGGTACGCGTGAACGCGGTGTGCCCCGGGTGGGTGCAGACGCCGATGGCCGACGAGGAGATGGACGAGTTCGCCTCGCACGCGGGCCTGGAGTCGCGGGAGGAGGCCTACGCCACGGTCACGGCCGACGTGCCGCTGCGGCGTCCAGCACGCCCGGCCGAGATCGCCTCGGTGGTGCGCTTCCTGGGGTCAGGGGAGTCGTCGTACATCACCGGCTCGGTCATCGTCGCGGACGGCGGATCGCACGTGGTGGACGTGCCGACCATCGCCTTCGACCACGCCGGGATGTAGCTCGCCCCTGAGTCACCCTGACCCCGCCTGAGGTGACACCTGTGGTCGGAGACGGCGGCCGATTGCGACGTGGGGTGGAAAGTCGACGGGGGCGAGGCGCCCGGGCGGCTCAGCTCAGGGTCAACGCGAAGCCGTCGGACGTGGGCACCACCGCGACCTGCGTGAGGTCGTCCACACGGTAGGTCGGGTGGTGCGCACCGGCGTGCGGTCCGACCCCGAGCACGCGCATGCCCGCGGCGAGGCCGGCCTGGATGCCGGCGCCGGAGTCCTCGAACACGATGCAGTCGGCAGGGTCGACGCCGAGCAGCTGCGCGCCGAGCAGGAACCCCTCCGGGTCGGGCTTCGACGCCGACACGTTCTCGGCAGTGACGGTGATGGCGGGGACCGTGAGGCCGGCTGCCTGCATCCGTGCAGTCATCAGTGCCACGTTCGCCGAGGTGACGATCGCGTGGGGGTACGGGAGCAGCGACTCGAGCACCGCGCCGGCGCCGGGGATCGTCACGACGCCGTCCACATCACTCGCCTCGGTGGCGAGCATGACGTCGTTCTCGTGCAGGTTGATGGCGTGATCGCGCTCAGGGAGCATGATCGCCATGCTCTGATGCCCCTGTCGTCCGTGGATCACGCTCAGCACGGTCGCCGGGTCGATCCCGTGCGGCTCCGCCCACGCCAACCAGAGCCGCTCCACGACGGCGGTCGAGTCGACGAGGGTGCCGTCCATGTCGAGCAGGACGGCGCGGGCGCTGATGGTCTGGGTCACCCCCTCAGGCTAACCGCAGCGGATACCGTCGGCCGACGTCGCCGGCCGGCCCTGCCCCGCACCTGGCCCTGTACCCGCCCCGCCCCGCACCTGTACCCGCCCCGCACCTGGCCCCGCCCCGGCGCCGTCTGAAGGACCGATCGCCGTCTGAAGGACCGATCGCCGTCTGCAGGACCGATCGCCGGGGAACGGTCCTGCAGACGGCCGTTTCTCCTGCATTCCGCGCGCCCCTACCGACGGCGCCCCGACCGACGGCGCCCCGACCGACGGCGTTCCGACCGACGGCGCCTCGACCGGATTCGGCGCCCGGACCGGATTCGGTGCCCGGACCGGATGCGCGCCCGACCGCACGCCGTCAGCCGCCCAGATACGCACGGTGCAGCAGCTCAGGGTCACCCGTGAGCGCCTCCGAAGTGCCCTGGAACGATACCTGCCCGCCGGCGACCACGACGGCGTCGCGCGCGAGACCGAGCGCGAGCTGGGTGAACTGCTCGACCAGCAGCACGCCCACCCCCGACTGGGCGATCGACTGCACGATCGGCATCAGCCGCAGGAACACCACCGGAGCGAGTCCCAACGACATCTCGTCGATCAGCAGGATGCGCGGTTTCGCGGCGAATGCGCGGGCGAGCACGACCATCTGCTGCTCGCCACCGGAGAGCAGCGCGGTGGGGGAGTCGATGCGCTTCTCCAGCTCGGGGAACTGCGCCAGCGCGGCATCCAGCTCGGCCGGTGTGCGGGCGGTCAACGAGATGTTCTCCCGCACCGTGAGGGAGGGGAAGACCGCCCGCCCCTGCTCGATGTGCACGATGCCCCGCCGCGCGCGTGCGACGCGGGACAGCTTGTCGATCGGCTCCCCGTCGAGCGTGATGGTGCCGGCGGAGTGCGGGGTCACGCCCGAGATCGATTCGATCAGGCTCGTCTTGCCGGCGCCGTTCGGGCCGACCAGTGCAAGCACCTCCCCGCCGTTCACGCGCAACGAGACGTCGGAGATCACGGGACCAGCCCCACGGCTGACCGTCACGGCGTCCAGTACGAGTTCGCTCATTTCAGCAGCTCCGTCTCTCCCATGTACGCTTTGACGACCGCGGGGTTCGCGAGCACATCGGCCTGCGGTCCGCTCGCGAGCACCCGACCGAAGTCGAGCACCGTGAGTGTGGGGCACACCGAGCGCACCAGGTCGAGGTCGTGCTCGATGATGATGAGCGCGACGCCGTAGCGCGCGGGAAGTTCACGCAACCGTGCCGCGAGGGCCAGGTGCTCCTCATGCGACAGGCCGGCGGCCGGTTCGTCGAGGATCAGCAGCCGTGGGCGGGCCACCACGTTCGCGGCCACCTCCACCAGCCGGCGCGTGCCGACGTCGACGCTCGACAGCCGTGCGCGTGAGGGCGGGCAGCCGAAGAACGCCAGCACCTCCTCGATGTCGGCGGTCGCGAGCCGTCGCCGTGCGACGAACCGCACGTAGGCGCCGATCGTGAGGGAGGGCGGCACCCGGTCCTGCTGGAACGTGCGCCGCAGTCCGAGCCGGGCGCGCCGGGTCGGCGAGAGGCGGGCGAGGTCGCGGTCGCCGAGCAGCACGCGTCCGGTGTGCTGGGGCAGGAACCCGCTGATGGCATCCACGAAGGTCGACTTCCCGGCGCCGTTCGGGCCGATCAAGCCCATGATCGACGCCGCAGGCACCTGGAACGACACATCGTCGAGGGCCTTGAGCGCGCCGAACTGCACCGTGAGGCCGTCGACGGTCAGCACCGGCGCCCCGTCGAGCACGGAATCGTCGACCGTCGCCGTGGTGGTCGTGGTGATGACCGCGGCATCCGGCTCGGCATCCACCGGCAGCGCGGTGAGCTGCGCCTGCGCCGCCCTCCGATCCGCACGGCGGTAGAAGAGGTTGCGGATGCCCTGGCCGAGGTTCGTGCCGCTGGTGAGCGCCTGCACGCCCAGCACGCCGAACACCACGAAGCCCCAGTCCTGCGGGATGCCCCAGCGCTTGAGCAGCTCTGGCACCAGCACCCAGAGGATGCCGCCGAAGATGGCCATGTCGATCAGATGTGCACCCGACATGACCGCCAGCACGTACAGCGCGAGCGACTGCAGTGGCGTGAAGCTCGAGGCGAAGGGGAGCTGCACCTGTCCGGCGAGCAGTCCGCCCGCGATGCCGCCGAGCGCGGCCGAGACGGCGAACGCCGTGAGCTTGGCGATCTGCACGCTCTGGCCCGCGGCCGCGGTGCCTCGTTCGGAGAACGCGACGGCCTTCCAGCTCGAGCCCCAGCGGCTGCGTTGCAGGAAGAACACCGCGAGCGCGCACAGGGCGAGCACGACGATCGACAGGAAGAAGAACTGCCGATCGTTGGAGAACATCGCGGGGCGCTCGATCGCGGTGCCGTCGGCCGAGCCGGGGAACTGGATCTGCACGAGCGTGACATCGGCTGCGGCGGCGAAGCCGAGAGTGACCACGGCGAGGTTCACTCCGCGCAGGCGCAGAGCGGGCAGCCCGACCAGCACGCCAACGAGACCGGCAGCGATTCCGCCCAGCACCAGCCAGACGACGAAGCCGCCCGGAGCCTGCATCACGTTCAGCAGCGACACGATCCAGGCGCCGACAGCGGCGAAGGTGAGCTGGCACAGCGCGATCATCCCGGCGGATCCGGTCACGATGCCGAGGCCGAGGATCGCGATGGAGGCGATGACAGCGCTGATCGCGAGGAAGACGAAGTACCCGGGCAGCGCCGCGCTCAGGATCGCACCGACACCGATCGCGGCGAGGGCGACCGCGAACGGCCAGGAGACCCGGAACGTCCGGCTCTCGGTGAAACGGGGGCGGTCAGCGAGCGGCATCCCACACCTCCTTGCGTTGCGTCCACAGCAGCAGGACGACGATGAACAGGAACGGGAGGAAGTTGCGCACCAGGGCGACCTCGTCGATCTGCGCGACGAGACCGCCCAGTACGCCGAGCACGACGCCGCCGACCACGGCGAGGTCGAGACGTCGGAAGCCGCCGAGCAACGCGGCTGCTGCTGCGGGGACGATCAGCATCGCCAGGCTCGTCGCGTCGTTCGACTGCGACGGAGCGACGATCATGATCGCGATCGCACTGATGACGCCCGTGACGAACCAGACGGCGATCGAGAGCGGACGGGAGCGGATGCCGAGGAGCTCGGCGGTGGTCGGTCGCTCCGAGAGCGCCCGCAGCTGCGTGCCGACGCGGGTGCGTCGCAGCACGATCCGCACCACGATCGCGGTCACGATCGCCATCGCCACGGTCGCGACCGTCACCTGGCTGATCACGACACCGCCGAACGAGAAGGCGGGACCGGCGATGATCGGGGTGAACGGCTGCGGCTTGTTGCCGAACAGGATGAACGACATCGAGATCAGCAACAGCAGTGGCCCGACCGTCATGGCGGAGCGTGTGGTGGTCGAGGCCTCCGACAGCCAGGTCGCGGCGATGAAACCGATGGCCGCGGCCAGCAGTCCGGCGACGAGAACGCCGAGCACGGATCCGAGCCAGATCGGCAGCCTGATCTCCCGGACGAACCATACGGCGGTGAACGCTCCGAACATGCCCGTCGCGGCCTGCGCGAAGTTGACCACCCGCACGAGCCGCGACATGAGCGTGAGGCATACGCCGAGGACGGCGTAGAGGCCGCCGGCAGCGAGACCGGCGATGGCGCCTTGCAGCATCAGGCGTCCTTTCTGATTGAGGGGGATGGGCCCTTCGACAGGCTCAGGGACCCAGCACCCGTGGGTCGCGGGACCCCGAAGCGGGTCGGGACCCGAAGTGGGTCGCTGGACCCGAAGCGGGTCGCGGGACCCCGAAGTGGGTCGCTGAGCCTGTCGAAGCGCAGACGGAGGCGCCTATTCGCCGATGCGGAGCCAGTCGTCTGCGACCTTCTCCCAGGCGTTGGTGCCGGACTTCAGGATGATCGGCCATCCCGCGGTGTTCTGCGTGCCGAACGCGTAGGGCGTTCCGACCATTGGGTTCTCGATCGGCTCCATGCTCTTGAGTGCCTCCGAGACGCTCTCGCGTGTGATGTCGCCATCGATGCCCTCGAGCACCTCGATGAAGTACTTCGCGGCGAGGTATCCGCCCTGGCTGAACGAGGTGAGCGGAATGTCGTTCGCCTCCATGAGCTCACGCCAGTCGGCATTGATCTCGTCGTCATCCGTGAAGGGGTAGAACTCGGCTGGCACGTAGATGCCGGCGCCGGCGTTGTCGATCGCATCGGCGAAGTTCTCGCTGTAGACGCTCGTCAGGTACAGCCAGGTCACGTCATCCCACCCCTGGGCGTTCGCGGCCTTGACCTGCCCGATCGCGTCGGGCTCCACCGGGTTGATCGCCAGTGCCTTGCAGCCCTGGTCCCGTGCCTTGACGATGTACGGCGTGTAGTCGGATGCGCCGTACGGCACGGTGTCATCGACGTACTTGGGCTCCTTGCCGGTGATCTCGGTCCACTTGTCGATCGCCGCCTGATAGGTGGGGCGGGTGGAGCCGGCGATCTCGAGCAGGATGCAGATGTCGTCCAGACCGAGCACCTCGGAGCCGTACTGCAACGTGAGGGTCATGTCGTTGAACGGGCCGACGTTCGCGGGCGAGATGTTGTCGCTCGCGAAGCACCCGGTGTCGACACCGATTCCGGGCATCGACAGGATGCCCTCCTGTTCGTAGTACTTGGCGTTGATCTCGCATTCGATCAGGCTCGCGGAGCCGACCAGTGCGACGGCGCCGTCGCTGCCGACCAGCTCGCGGGCCGAGGCGGTCGCCGTGGCGGGGTCGCCCTTGTCGTCGAGCGTCTTGTAGTCGATCGTGCGTCCGTCCAGGCCGCCGGCCTCGTTGAACGCGTCGAAGACCGCCGCCGCGGCGAGCGAGGCCTCGGGGAAGGTCGCCGGTCCGCTGATCGTGTTGACGGAGCCGACCACGATGGGGGCGCCGTCGCCTCCGGATCCCGCGTCTCCGCCGGTGCAGCCGGCGAGGGTGAGGGCTGCCACGGCGATGAGTGCCGCGGTGCCGGATGCTCGTCTGTTCATGTGCTTCCTGCCTCTCGTGTGTGCGTGTGGTGCTGTGTGTGAGTTGCTGCTCATGCCTGGGTCCCTGAGCCTGTCGTCCCCTGGGTCCCTGAGCCTGTCGTCCCCTGGGTCCCTGAGCCTGTCGAAGGGCGCAGCGCGCGGTTGACCATCTCTGTGTCGGTGAACTGCTCGAACGCGACGACCCGTCCGTCGACCAGGCGCCAGACGTGCGCGACCCTGGCCGCGAAGAAGCGGCCGGTGCGGGTGTAGGTGCCGGAGTATGTGCCGATCCCGATCACGGTGTCGCCGCCGTCCACGACCTCGTCGATCGCGACCGTGTAGTCGTCCCACTCGTCCTGGATGCGGGCGAAGACGTTCGCCGCGACGGCATCCGGTCCGACGTAGGTGCCCGCATACGGGAAGCCGGCGGCCTCCGTCCAGCGCACGTCGGGGGCGAGCGGCGCCAGCATGCCGTCGATGTCGCCGCGGTCGCTGGCGGCGTAATGCTCGCGGATGATGTCTGCGTTGCTCATGAGTCGTCTCCTCGATCCGCGGGTCAGACGGGCTGGGCGTCGGGGTAGGTCACGGAACCCAGGGGGTAGATGTGGCCGCCTCCGCGCGAGTGCTCGGCCTGGCCGTCGCCGTTCAGGCCGAGGAAGATCCCCGTGGTCATCAGCTGGTAGCCGAGGTCGTGCAGCCACACGCTCGCGACCGCGATGCGGAACTCGCGGAAGCAGAACAGGTAGAGCCCGTCGGCGAACTTCCACACGGTCGACAGGTCCATGTCGCCGTGACCCCGCTGCACGCCCTCCAGGCACTGCCAGGCGTAGCGCTGGCTCGACACGTACACGTGCTCGTACAGGTGGTGCGGGCTGTAGCGGTAGATGTTGCGCTTGCCGATCAGGTCGCGGCTCGGCCCGGGGATCTCGCCGGTCGCGGTGCCGGCGTCGGTGGTCGCGGCCCAGAAGTCCTGGCCGACCTGCGGCACGCCCTCCACCGCCTCGGCGGCGATGCGGGAGCGGATGACGGTGGCGCGATGCGTCGTGGAGGAGAACACCACCGTGAGCGCTTCACGTTCGCGGCTCTCGAGCGGGATGTTGACGAACACCACGTCGTCGCGCACCCGCACCGCGTCGTAGGGGTCGGTCCCTGATGCGTCCAGTCCGCTCCAAGTCACGGCATCCGCGTCGAAGCGGAGCGACAGGGTGGTGTCATCATCGAGCGTGAGCGTCACGGCGGTGCCGGCCAGCTGCGTGTTCGGCAGGCGGAACGTGTCGATGCCGGCGGCGAACTCGTCGTAGGTGCGCCATTCATCGAGCGCCGGGTCGGTGGAGATGTCGGTCATGGAGGTCCAGACGTCGCACGTGGCGGAGCCTCTTCGCTCCGGGCGCCGCCTCATCGCGGTGCGCTTGCCTCATGCTCGGTCCGGGCCCGTCATCCCCTCAAGGGTGCGGCTGCCATCGCGCGCCGAGAGTCAACCGGCGTGCCCTCCCGGGCAAGGATCCGGGGTCGCCGTCTCACTCCGGTGCGACCTGCAGGACCGTTCGCCGTCTGCAGGATCGTCTGCCGGGCAACGGTCCTGCAGGTGGCGGTCTCTCCTGCATTCGGCGCGCGATGCCGAGCGCACGTCGGACACCGAGGGCATGTCGGATGCCGAGGGCATGTCGGATGCCGAGCGCACGTCGGATGCCGAGCGCACGTCGGACACCGAGCGCACGTCGGACACCGAGGGCATGCCGTCGGCGACGCATCCGGCCGGCAGCGTACCCGGCGCGGCGACGTCAGCGGGCTGCGCGGTACTCGCTGGGGGAGACCCCGAACGCCGACTTGAATGCGCGGCTGAAGTGCGCGGCGTCGACGAATCCCCAGCGCGCGGCGATCGCCGCCACCGGGCGATCGGCGAGCATCGGGTCGAGCAGATCGCGGCGGCACTGCTCCAGTCGCCGCGTGCGGATCCAGGTCGACACCGTCACACCCTGCTCCTGGAAGAGGCCGTGCAGGTGCCTGGTCGAGATGAAGTGCGCGGAGGCGATCGACGCGGGACCGAGATCGGTCGACGCGAGGTTGCGGTCGATGTACGAGCGGATGCGCTGCACGAGAGCGCGATGCGGATCGGCCGAGACCTCGTCGAGCCCGAGCTCGCGGGTGAACACGGTCGTCACCAGGTCGAGCGCGCTGTGGGCGAGGCGGGCGCCGGTGGTGCCGGCGAGCTGGTCGAGGTTGCCCGCCAGCTGCGTCAGATACGGCACGACCATGCCGCCGAGGCCCTCGTGACCCGAGATGCGCACGGCGGTGAGTTGGCCGATCATGTCGGAGGGCAGGCTGATCAGGTGCTTCGGGAACATCACGACCATCGTGCGGAAGTCCTCGTCGAACACGAGGGAGTACGGGCGGTCGGTGTCGTACACGGCAAGGTCGCCGGCCTGCAGCACGGCTTCGCGGTCGTCCTGGATCAGCATCCCGGTGCCGGCGAGCATCAGGCTCACCTTGAAGTACGAGCGGTCACCACGGGCGATGAGCTCGGGTGTGCGCTCCACGACGTGCGAGGTGGCGCGCACCTCGGTGACATGGACCTCGTCGACCGATGCTCCGCGGATCACTCCACGGAAGTGGTCGGGGCCGCCGCTGGAGACCTGCAGCGGCACGAAGGACTCGGAGACGGCGGCGCGGAACTCACTGATGTTGCGCGCGACAAGAGTGGACACCGATTCGGCGGGGGCAGCGGGTGCACCGTTCATGACTGATCACCTCGGGATGGTGGAACGACGACGTTGTATACGATCCGTTCCGCGATGGTATCACCGGCGACGCCCGAGCGGGGCGACTTCTAGGATGTGGATCGGAAGGGTGCGCCATGAGAGCTTTCGGGGAGTGGGTCCGGCAGGTGCTGAGGCAGCTGCGCGGGCCGGAGACAGCGGATGCCGTGTTCGAGGCGACCGCGCTGATCGTGGGCGCCGCCTTCCTGGTTCTCGGCTTCGCGATCGGATGGCCGGTGTTCTGGGGCCACGAGCTGGCGATCAGCGGCACCGGTTCCATCGGTGCGTTCGCGGCATACGGGGGAGCGGCCACCGCCGCCATCGCGTTCGTGCTCGGACGGCTGGTCGTGCGACCGGAAGAGCGGAGTCCCGACGCCATCCGCGACGGGTTCAGTGTGCCGGGCGACAGACTGCGCTGGTACGACCTCGCGGCGATCGCCTTCGCCCACGCCGCGATCGCGTACCTCGGATGGCTCGGCATCGCCAAGCTCCTGGAGAGCAGCTTCACCGATGCGCCGGTGTACCCCTTTCCCGGTGCGCTGCTGGTCGGCGTGGCCTTCGCGCTCACGGCATACGTCTCGTTCCTCAGCAGCGTCGCGCTCACACCGATGGTGCTCTCGCTCGTGCTCGCGGTGTTCCTCGTGGTCGGTGCCTTCGCCAGCATGCTCGCCTCGAACGACCCGCACTGGTGGCGCGACAACCTGTCGGCGCTCGGCATGAGCTCGAACAGTGCGTCGCTCGCCTTCAACGCCACGCTCGTCATCGCAGGCGTGATGGTGACGACGATCGCGCGCTATGCCACGGCGGGACTTCCCGCGACAGCCCCGGACGACCGCCGAGGGCGCTTCATCGTGCGCGGCGGTCTGATCCTGATGGGCATCTTCCTCGCCTGCGTCGGCATCTTCCCCGTGGACGAGTTCTTCCTGCTGCACAACACGGTCGCCACCGGGATGACCGTGGTGTTCGCGGTGGTCGTGATCGGCCTGCCCTGGTTCGTGCGCACGATCCCTCGGGTCTTCGTGGCGTTCGGGTGGGCGTACGTGCTGGTCATCATCCTGCTCGCCGCCTTCTTCGCGGTCGGCTACTACAACCTCACCGCGGTGGAGCTGATCGCGGCGGTGCTGATCTTCAGCTGGATCATCGTGTTCCTGCGCACCGCGGGGTCGGTGACGGGGCAGCCGGTGGTGGAGCGCGAGGAGAAGGCGATCGCCTGAGCGGGAGACGGCGACACCGCGCGACGACTCAGTCGCGTCGGAGTGCCTGCGCGGCGTCGGCCGTGCGCTGGAGCGCGTGCACGGTGTGCGCATGACGCCGCTGCGCGACCCCGACGAAGAGGCAGTCGACGAGGGCGAGCTGTGCGATCCGGCTCACCATGGCGCCGGCACGGAAGCGCGATTCGCGCGCGTGGGTGAACAGCACATGGTCGGCGACCGCTGCGAGTGCGGAATCCGCGGCGCTCGTGACACCGATCGTGGTCGTGCCCGCCGCCCGCGCTGTCTGCAGGAACTGCAGGGTCTCGGTGGTCGTCCCCGAGTTCGAGAAGCCGATCGCCACCGTCTTCTTGGCGCCGAGCGCGGCGGCCGCACTGGCCTCGTGCGCGTCGGAGAGCACGATCGCGGTGCGTCCGATCCTGAGCAGCTTGTGACCCAGATCGTCGGCCACCAGCCGGCTCGCGCCGACACCGAACAGCAGGATCCGGTTCGCGTGATCGATGGCCTCGACCGCGGTGGCGAGCACGCCGTAGTCGAGGTTGGCGACGGTCTCCTCGATCGCGAGCAGCTCGAGGGCCGCGACCTTGCCGACTGCTTCCCTGAGTGAGTCGCCCACCGCGATCTCTGAACCGAACCCGGACGGCGCACTGAACTGCACGGATTCGCGACCGAGTTCGGTGGCGAGGGCCATGCGCAGCGCCGCATACCCGCGCAGGCCGATCGCGCGGCAGAAGCGCACGACCGAAGCGACCGAGGTGTCGCACCGAGCGGCCAGCTCGGAGATGGTGCTCTCGACCGCGGTCGTCGGGTTGTCACGGATCACCCGGGCGATCCGTGCGAGCGAAGGGGGGAGAGTCTCGGCTGCGTTCGCTATGGTCGTCTGAACGCTCATACCTCTCCTCGTGATCTCGTGCGGGGTGTTTTGTGTTCCGCATCTGTGCGCGCTTCCAGTGGGCGCGCGCGAGGCGCGTGCTCGATGGACAATTGTTTCATGGATGCGCGGCAATGCGTAGACTATTTTCATGAGTTCTCCGCACCGGGTCGTCGCAATCGACCTCGGCAAATCCCGCTGCCGCGTCGCCGTCGACGGTGCGCGTCACGACGGTCTCGGTGCGCCCGGCCTGGCGGCGACCGAGGGGGTCGCTGCGGCGCTCGCGGCTATCCGCCCCCTGCTCGACCGCATCGACGGTGACGTCGCACTGCTCGGTGTCGGCGCCGCCGGTGCCTGGGCGGCGCCGTCCGCGGCACAGGATCTCGCCTCGGCGCTCGCCGCGGCGACCGGTGCCCGTGTCGCCGTGGCATCCGATGTCGTGACGGCGCATGCCGGTGCGCTCGGCGGCGGCGAAGGCGTGCTGCTCATCGCCGGCACCGGAGCAGCGGCTCTCGGCATCGACGCCGACGGCGCGCGACTGGTAGACGGCTGGGGTCCGGAGCTCGGCGACTTCGGCAGCGGGTCGTGGCTCGGGCGGGAGGCGTTGCGCGCTGTGCTGCGCCACTCCGCTGGCCTGTCTTCGGATACCGCGCTCACCGCGGCCATCGCGGACCGCATCGGCACCGCAGCCGAGGTCCCCGCCTGGCTCGCGCAGTCCGACCCCCTTCCTCGCCGTCTCGCGACCCTCGCGCCGCTGGTGCTGGATGCGGCAGCCGATGGCGACCTGGTCGCCGGTGAGATCGCGGTGGAAGCCGTGCGACTGCTCACCGCCTCCGCCGTCGCCGCGTCGTCCCGCACCCTCGACGTGACGCTGCACGGCGGACTCACCGACCACGCCTGGTTCCACTCCGCCCTCGTCGCCGCACTGCACGCGGCGGGGCGACGCAGCGTGCCCGCTGCGGGTGATGCGCTGGAGGGCGCGTCACTCCTCGCGCGCCGCACCGATCTCCCCCACGAAAGGTTCGTGCACCGTGCCGAATGAAGATGCGCCGAATGAGAATGCGCTGAACGAAGACACCCGACTGACCGCCCTCCTCTCGGTGCTCGAAGGCCTCGGCACGGAGGCGTCGACCACAGAGCGCGGCGACCTCGATCTGCTCGACACCGTCGAGCTGGTGCAGCGGATGAACGCCGAAGACACGCGGGTGCCGGCGGCTGTCGCCGAGCGCACCGCCGAGATCGCGACGGCGGTCGACGGCATCACCGAGCGCTTCCGCCGGGGTGGGCGGCTGATCTACATCGGTGCCGGTACCGCGGGGCGCGTCGGCGTGCTCGACGCGAGCGAGTGCCCTCCGACTTTCGGCACGGACCCCTCGATGGTCGTCGGACTGATCGCCGGGGGCGAGACCGCCATCCGCTCGGCCGTCGAGAACGCCGAAGACGACGCGGCGGCCGCCGAGACCTCGCTGCGCGAACTCCTGCTCTCCGAGAACGACACGGTCGTGGGGATCTCGGCATCCGGCCGCACGCCCTACGTCATCGGTGGACTCGAGTACGCCCGCGGTGTCGGTGCCCTGACGGTCGCGATCGCCTCGAACGCCGACTCCGCGATCGGTGCCGCGGCCGAGATCGCGATCGAGGTCGTCACCGGCCCCGAGTTCATCTCCGGGTCGACCCGCTTGAAGTCCGGCACCGCGCAGAAGCTCGTCGTCAACATGCTGACCACGCTCTCGATGATCAAGCTCGGCAAGACGTACCGCGGTGTGATGGTCGACCTGCAGGCCACGAATGAGAAACTCCATGCCCGTTCGATCCGCACGGTCTCCCAGCTCGCTGGTGTCGGGGTCGATGAAGCCACGACCGCGCTGGCATCCGCTCAGGGGTCGGTCAAGCTCGCCGTGCTGATGCTCGCGACCGGCGCATCCGCGGACGCGTCGACATCAGCGCTCGCTGCCGCCGACGGCATCCTGCGCGACGCGATCACGGCGCTGTCCTGAGTCGTCGGCGGATGCGATGGCGACACCTGTCGTCGGTGTCTTGGCCTGATTCCGTCGCGAGGTGTCCGGGGTCAGTGGGCGCAGGCGCAGGAGCTTCCTCCGCCGCAGCATTCGTCCGGGGTCGAGGCGTGCGCCTGTGACGACTCCGGCACGTCCATCGCGGGGTTCTGGTCGAGGAAGCCGTAGGGCTTGAACCAGAAGCCGGCGTAGTCGACGGGCATGATGGGCCAGTCCTCCGGCCGGGGGAAGTGCGTCAGGCCGAACGTGTGCCACAGCACGATGTCCTCACCGTCGATCGACCGGTCGCCCGCGGTGTACTCGGGCAGGCCTGCGCCGCCCTGGTGGGCGTTGGGGTAGCGACCGGCCGGCCAGATTTGGCCCTGTTCGTGCTTCGTCGCCCAGAGGTGCTTGGTGGCGAACGCGGCGCGGGCGGCGACAGAGGAGGCGGGGTCGGCCATGAGCAGCGCGGTCGGCTCCGGCACCAGGTGATAGGCGGTCGGGCGGCCGACTCGGTTCGTGCGTGAGGCGCTCTGCACCTCCCAGACGCGGGCGACCGAGCTGTCCGCGTCGCGCTGCGCCTCCGACTCGGTCGCGAGGGTGGTCTCGGACCAGGTGAACGCGTTGCCGAAGGGGTTGTCCGGCCCCATCGGCACCCGCTGGGCGTCGACCTCGACCAGGCGGTTGTCCTCGCCGTCGATCGCCACGTCGAGACGCGCGCAGAAGAGGTGCTGGTGCACGGGGGCGAAGACGCCGGGGGCGAGTTCGGTCGCGTGCTTCTGGCGCACGCCGGGCTCTCCTGCGGCGGCGAACACGATTCCGGTCGCCTTCGCGACCACCTCGATCGATCCGTCCAGGTAGAAGTGCCAGTAGAAGCCGTAGTCGTAGTTGCCGATCGTGGAGAAGTACGACACCACGAAGCGGCGCGAGCGGCGCACGTCGGCGCGTCCGGCCAGATCGGTGTGCTTCCAGAGGATGCCGTAGTCCTCCTCGTGCATGCAGATCACGTTCGGAATGCGCACCGGGTGGCCGTGGTCGTCGGCGACGTAGCCGTCGAGGTAGCGGATGACGCCCAGGCAGTCGCAGCCGAGTTCCAGGTGGTTGGCGTTCTTGCCCAGCAGGTACTCGCCGGCGTCGAAGTAGCTGATCCAGAAGCGGCCGGGGGCGGTGTCGCCGTAGGGCACCACCATCTCGGGCACGCTCGCACGGCTCAGCACCGAGCGTCCGCCGAACGAGACGTCGTGCAGCACCAGGCCCTCGCGGGCGTTGAAGTCGACGCGCATCGACCAGCCCTCCCACTCCACGAGCGAACCGGTGACGGCGAAGCTCGGGCCTTCGGGCTGGGTGATCTCGATGGGCTTGAGAGTGGTGCGTGCCGCGCCCTGGGTCTCGGGGTAGTAGTTGCCGTGGCCCGCGGGAACCGGCACGTCGCCGTGGTCCTCGACGCGGATCACAGCGTTCGCGGTGAGGTCGATGTGCACGATCAGACCCTCGACCGGGTGCGCCCACGGGGAGTCGGCTTCGTCGTACTTCAGGAACGTGAGCGAGCGGATGACACGCCGCCCCACCTCATCGGCGCGACCCGTGTAGCCGGGGGCGAGGGGGCCGCAGAACGCGAGCGCCATGTGCTCTTCGAGTCCGCGCCGCCGCATCGCGGCCTGCCATTCGGGCGAGGCCTTCGCGATGATCTCGGCGCGCTCGTACTCCTCGAACAGGTACTGCGGCTGTCCGTACGGAGGGGCATCGTTGGGCACGCGCTCGGTGCGGACGACCTCACCGCGCGTGATCGAGACGATGACCTCGGTCGCGACGCCCGTCGCCGTGTCGAGCAGGGTCGCGTCGATGCGGCGGTCGATCGGGGAGCCCGGCTGCCATGCGGCGAGCTCGTCTTTCGTGGGCTCGTCGGGGAGCAGCATCGGCACGCGCACGGTCTCGGTGAGCAGGCCGGCGGCATCCAGCACGGCACGGGCGGCGGCGATCTCGGCGCCGGTGAGTGGGTCGAGCGGGTGCGGGACCGCGATCTTCTCGATCGAGACCGGCTGCGGGGAGTGGTGGGACATCGTCGACCTCACTATTTTCGAGCGACTGCTCAATAAACTTGGTTGGCACGATGGTACGACGGAACGAGCGGCGTCACAAGAGCCGGATCGGACGCGGGGGAGTCAGGCGCGCCAGGGAGCGAGGATGCTGTCGAGCACGGCGAGATGCGCGGCCTCGGACTGCGGCTCGGTGACCTCGACCACCTGCTGGCCGTAGGTGATCGAACGCAGCAGCGCCATCACGGCGTCCTGCGGAGTGTCGGAGCGGAGCTCGCCGTCGGCGACGGCCTCCTCGAGGGCGTCGCGGATGCTGTCCTGCCAGGTGGCGAGGGTCGGAGCGCCGGCGTCCGGCGTGGAGGCGAGGGTGGCGACGCGGCCCCAGAATCCGACCACGACGCGGGCTTCGGAGCGGGTGCGCTCATCGACGGGCAGGACTTCGCGCATGAGCGCGTGCAGGCGGGGGAGCCCACGCAGGCCGTCGGTGGCGTCGGCGATGCGGGCGTCCGTGCGGCGGGTGACCTCGGCGGCGGCGGCGCGCACCACGTCGTCGAACCCGTCGAAGTAGTGCCACAGCGAGCCGGTCGCCACGCCGAGTTCCTTGGCGACCGCACGCGACGACACGCTCTCGTGCCCGTCGCGGGCGGCGACGGTCAGCAGCGCCTCGGCGATCTGCCGGCGCCGCTCATCATGGTCGACGATGCGGGGCATCTGCCCATCTTGTCGCATCCGTTCGCTGCAGTCGGTGCTTTCGATCGATGTCTGGCTATTTTGAGCGATTGATCAATATAATCCGAGCCATGGGTGAACCCGCAGCGATGGTGCTGATGGTCGTGAGCGCGATCATCACGGTCGTGTGCTGCCTCGCGGCCGGCCGTTCGGTGCCGTGGCAGGGGCGCCAAGCGGTGCTCGTCATGGCGCTCGCGATGATCGGCATGGTCGTTGCGGCCGGTGATCCGCGCGTCTCACTGCTGGCGGGCGTCGCCCTCCTGGCCTCTGCCATGCTCGGTACGGCCGGGCTGCGCGGTGCGACCGCTGTGCGGGCGTGCTGCCACCGCGCGCTGGGGTCGCTCGTGATGGCGGTGTGCGCGTTCGCGGGGGTGGCGCACGGGGCGGTCCCTGGCGCGGATGTGATGGCCGGACACGGCGCGCATCTCGGGGTCGACGCCGTGGCCGTGGCGGCGACTGCCGGGGTGGTGCTGCTACTGGCCTGGACCGTGGCCGACCGGTTCCGCCCGCACCCGACCGGCACCGCGTCACGCCTGCTCGCCGTCGAGTCATGGGCGATGACGGCGGGTGTGGTGGTGATGTGGGCGGCGCACTGACCCGGATCCGGATCCTGATTCCCGTCTCCGGTACCGTGGCCGGATGCCCCTCGCTCTGATCACCGGCGCCGCGCGCGCCGACAGCATCGCCGCCGGCATCGTCCCCCGCCTGCGGGCGGCCGGCTGGACCGTCGTCACCAGTGACCTGCGCGACGCCGACCACCCGGCCGACCTCTCGACCCCAGACGGCCCGGAGGAGCTGATCGCCGCGGTGAACCGGGAGCACGGCACGATCTCCGCGCTCATCCTGAGTCACGCGCACGATGTGGAGTCCGGCATCCTCGACACCACGGCCGAGAGCTTCGACCTGCACGTCGCGGTGAATGCCCGCGCGAGCCTGCTGCTGATCGCGGCCTTCGCGCGTCAGGCAGGAGACGACGGCGGCGCGATCCTGGCGCTCACCAGCGACCATGTCACGGGCAACCTCCCGTACGGCGCCTCCAAGGGGGCGCTCGACCGGCTCGTGATCTCGGCGGCGCGCGAGCTCGGCCCTCGGGGCATCTCGGCGAACGTGCTCAACCCCGGTCCGATCGACACCGGCTGGATGGACGACGAGACGCGCACCAGCCTCGGCGACATGACCCCGCTCGGCCGACTCGGCCGCCCCGCCGACGTGGCCGCGGTGGTGGAGTTCCTGGTGTCCGACGAGGGCCGATGGATCTCGGGTCAGCTGCGCAAGAGCGACGGCGCGTTCTCGGCGCAGTTCTGAGGGTCGAGGGGCGTCAGTGCATGCCGCCGAACTCGATCATTGCGACACCGACTGCGATGAGGGCGACGCCGACGGCCATCATCGCCGAGAAGTGGTCCTTGAAGATCACGCGTCCCAGCACGGCGGTGACCGCGACGCCGGCGGCGGCCCAGATGCCGTAGGCGACGCCCACAGGCATCCCCATCGCCAGGATCGTGCCGAGCAGGGTGAATGCGGCGAGGTAGCCGACGACGATCACCGGGATCCAGCGCTTGCGTCGGAATCCCTTCGACGCGCGCAGGCTCAGTGTCGCGGTGACCTCGCTCGCGATCGCGAGGGCGAGCAGCAGCCAGGTCATGAGGCGACCTCCGGGCTTCCGGGCTGAGCGGTCTCGCGCGTGTGCGAACCGAGCTCGACCAGCAGTACGCCCACCACGATCACGGCGACACCGATGATCTGCACGGGTCCCAGCAACTCGCCGAAGAGCACGGTGCCCAGCACTGCTGTCAGCACGACGCCGATCGCCGACCAGATGCCGTAAGCGACGCCGACCGGCATGCCCCTGTCGAGCACGATCGAGAGCAACCAGAGCGAACCGCTGTAACCGATCGCCACGAGGATCAGCCACAGGGGATGCGTGAATCCCTCGGCGGCGCGCAGCGAGAGGGTCGCCATGACCTCCAGGCCGATGGCGATCAGGAGTGGCGGCCACGCCGAGCGTCGGGGGTGGTCTGTCATCGAGTGGCCCTTCAGAACGCGTCCGTGGAGAGAACGCGTCGGATGCTCGCAGGATTCCCTGTCCGGCGAGTGAACACGGGACGGTGGTACGCGCGGAATCGCGCCTGTTCTAGCCGGCATGCCGGCATTTGTTCGAGTTTATGTTCGATACTCGGGAGTGGCTCGAAGTAAAATCATGTATGTCGAAACTGGTCGGGTTGCACGAGGCGCGGGGGCGTCTTGAGGCGGCCTGGGCGGGGAAGGGCGATGCGCAGGATCTCTCGCGGGAGCAGTTGGTCGCCGTCAATGACGCGATCGGGGTGTTGGAGCGGTGCCGCGTCGCGGCGGGTGCGGTCAGGGTCGCCGACGCGGAGCGGCCAGACGGATGGCTGCCGGTGGTGGCGTGATCCCTTGGGTGATGGGCTCAGACAGCGAGATCCTCGACGGGGGCAGAGAGAAACGCCTCTTCACCCGGGCGCAACGGTTGGCATTAGTGGAACGTGATGGTGGGTGTGCGATGTGCGGGCTGCCGCCGGAGATGACGAGAGCGCACCACATCCGGTGGTGGCAGCGGGATGCAGGGCCGACGGACCTGTCGAACGGGGTGCTGTTGTGTGAGACGTGTCACCACCGCATCCATGACAACGACTGGGAGATCCGCATCGACGGCACCGGTCTCACCGCCCGGGTCTGGTTCACCCCACCCCGCTACGTCGACCCCGCCCGCACACCACGCCTCGGCGGCAGAACCCGCTTCGACATCGCCGCCTGAGCACCCGCCCTCATGCACGTGTGGCGCGAACTCCGCGCATGTCTGGCGATGGATCACAGGCGATGCATGACAGCCGATTCGGGGCACTCGCCCCCGGCCGCGTACGCTGGGAGGCATCCCCCGAAGCTCACCCGGCAACTTGCGCGCCGGCGATCTCGGTGCGCGCTCACACATGCAAGGACGCAGATGAACGATTCCGCCGCGTACGGCGACGACTGGATGACGAGAGAAGAGCTGGCGGAGCGGATGATCCCGCTCATCGGCTCACTCAAGCGCGAGCACGACGTGGTCACGTCGCTGCACGGCCATCGGCTGCTGGGCCTGTCGGCCACCGCCCTGGTCGAAGTGCACGAGCGGGTCGCCCAGCTCGGACACGAGGCCCTCCCGTTGGACGACACGCTCGCCGTGCTCGAAGCGATCCACGCGCTCGCGCCAGGGGCATCGTCGCTCGACGTGGCCCGTCTGGTCGAAGGTCATGCGTCGAGCGACCTCCCGCTCGACGCCTACCTCGCCGAGGCGCTCGCGCCCGCGATCGGCGCCGTGGTGGCCGCGCCCACCGATGTCGTGCTCTACGGCTTCGGTCGCATCGGCCGGCTGCTCGCACGTATCCTGATCGCCCACACGGGTGGCGGCAGCGGCCTGCGACTGCGGGCGATCGTCGTGCGCCGCGGCTCTGAGAACGACCTCGTCAAGCGCGCGTCGCTCCTGCTGCGCGACTCGGTGCACGGCCGCTTCGCCGGTTCCGTCACTGTCGATGAGGAAGCCGAGCAGATCATCGCCAACGGCACCCGCATCCAGGTGATCTACTCGGGGGACCCGGCATCCGTCGACTACACCGCCTACGGCATCCACGACGCGATCGTCGTCGACAACACCGGGCGCTGGCGCGATGAGGAGGGTCTCGGCCGGCACCTCGAGGCGAAGGGCGTCGCCCGTGTGCTGCTCACCGCCCCGGGCAAGGGTGCGCTCAAGAACATCGTGCACGGCATCAACGACGACACGATCGAGCCCGACGACCGCATCATCACGGCGGCGTCGTGCACCACGAACGCGATCACCCCTGTGCTCAAGGCGATCGACGAGGCCTACGGCATCGTGCGCGGCCACGTCGAGACGGTGCACTCGTTCACGAACGATCAGAACCTGATCGACAACTTCCACAGCGGAGACCGCCGCGGCCGATCGGCCGTGCTCAACATGGTCATCGCCGAGACCGGGGCCGCGAAGGCCGTCGCCAGGGCTCTCCCCGAACTCGCCGGCAAGCTCACCGGCTCCGCGATCCGCGTGCCCACGCCGGACGTCTCGCTCGCCGTGCTGCACCTGAGCCTGGAACGGCCGGCCGAGAAGGACCAGCTCAACGACTACCTGCGCCGGGTATCGCTGCACTCGAAGCTGCGTCAGCAGATCGACTACGTCGAGAGCCCTGAGGTCGTCTCCACCGACTTCGTCGGCTCGCATCGGGCGGGCATCGTCGACGGTCTCGCGACCATCGCGAACGATCGCGACGTCGTGCTCTACGTCTGGTACGACAACGAGTACGGCTACTCCTGCCAGGTCATCCGCGTGCTCGAGGTCATGGCCGGCTCCCACCCTGTCGTGCTCCCCGCCCGTCGCGAGGTCACGCTGGACAGCTGACGCGTCGGCTGTGCGCTGGAAAACGCAGAGCGGATGTCGTCGGCACGGCGTGCCGCGCTGCGCCGCGCCGGTGTTGGGCTGATCGGTCTCTGTTTTCGACCTCAAGAGGGATGCTCCGTGCATGATGGGGGCATGAAGAGCGCGACACTGCTGTCCGAGCGGCTCCGGTCGCACCGCCTCACGGCGCCGGCGCGCACCGTGACCGATGCGGCAGGGCACATGCTCGCCGTGCAGAGCCAGGACTTCACCGCCGGCCGGTGGGCCCTGGCCGTGCGCACGCGCGGGGAGCCGGGGCTGCGTGCGGTCGACCGCGCCTTCGACCGCGGCGACCTGGTGCGGGGCTGGACCATGCGCGGCACGTTGCACACGGTCGCGGCCCGTGACCTGGGGTGGATCCTGGAGGTCACGGCGGGCAGGCAGCGCCAGCAGGCGGCGTCGCGACACCGCGACCTCGGGATCGACGACGAGATGGTCGCGGCGACCGTGCGCGTGCTGACGCCAGCGCTCCGCGGCGGGGGTCTGACCCGATCAGAGGTGTTCACGCTGCTGGAGGGCATCGGCATCGATCCCACCGGGCAGCGGGGCATCCATCTGCTGTTCACGCTCACGATCGACGGGCTCATCTGCCAGGGGCCGGTCGTGTCACGCGATGGCGTGGCCAGGGGGCAGCGCTTCGTGCTGGTCGACGAGCACATCCGCGAGCACGCGCACCCCGACGACCCGCTCGCCGAACTCTTCGTGCGCTACGTCGCCGGCCACGGCCCCGCCGGCGTCGTGGACTTCGCCTGGTGGTCGGGGCTCACGCTCGGTGTCTCGCGTGAGGCGGCCGCGCGGGCAGCGCATCGCGTGGTCGAGATCGAGACCGGACTGTTCGTGGCCGAGACGCGCCCACGCCGAGCTGCGGACGCCCCGACGGTGCACGCCCTCGGCGCCTTCGACGAGTACTACATCTCCTATGCCGATCGCACGGCGGTATCCGCGCCGGAGCATCTGGCGACCATCGGCCCCGGCAAGAACGGCATGGTGCGTCCGATCCTCGTGGCACAGGGCCGGGTGATCGGATGCTGGACCCATGCGAGCGCATCGCTCGGTGCTCCGCCGGAGTTGTTCGATGGCGGGGTCGATGCGGAGGCCGTCTCCGTTGCGCTGGAGCGTTTCAGGAGTTTTCTCGAGACCTGAACCTCCCGGTCACTCGCTGGCATGCCGTCCGAGGAAGTTGTAGACCTCGTTGTCGTCGACCCCGGGGAACGCGCCGCGGGGGAGCGGCGAGAACATGTGCGTGTGCACGCGGGCGCTCGGCCACGCCTTGCCGCTCCAGCGGTCCGCGAGTTCTGTCGAAGGGCGTCGGCAGCACGATTCGTCGGGGCAGGTCGACACGGCGCGGTCGGCGGTCTCGCGGCCGCGCCACCAGCGGGCGTCGTCGAAGGGGACGCCGACCGTGACCGAGAACTCGCCGTCGCTGGAGGAGCCGGTCTGTGTCGAGCACCAGAACGTGCCGGAAGGGGTGTCGGTGTACTGGTGATGCTCGGTCGTGCGGTTCTGCTGAGTGAAGGCGCCGCGCGCCTGGAACTTGCGGCAGACGCGCTGGCCCTCCACGGCGCCGGTGACGTCCATCGGCAGCGGCAGGTCGTCGTTCTCGTAGACCCGGGTGATCGCGCCGGTGGCATCCACGCGCAGGAAGTGGAGCGACATGCCCAGGTGCTCGGTGAGCAGGTTGGTCATACGCATGCCCGCTGCCTCGTGCGTCACGCCGAACGCGTCGCGGAAGTCCTCGACCGCGAGGTTGCGATCCTTCTTGGCCTGCTGCAGGAACGCGACCGATGCCGCCTCCGGCATCAGGCACGAGGCGGCGAAGTAGTTGATCTCCAGGCGCTGCTGCAGGAAATCCGCGTAGTCCGTCGGGGGCGTGTGTCCGAGCAGGCGGTGCGCCATCGCCTGCAGCGCCATCGAGCGCAGGCCGTGGCCACCGGGGATCGAGGCCGGCGGCAGGTAGATGCGCCCGTTCTCCAGGTCGGTGACCGAGCGCGTCGAGTGCGGGAGATCGTTGACGTAGATGAGCTCGAAGCCGATCTTCTCGGCCATGATGCTGACGGTGCGGTGGGTGAGTGCCCCCTGCACGTGTCCGGCGGCGCGCAGATGCTTCTCGGCGAGCTTCTCGATATCGCCGAGGTAGTTGTGCTGTGCGCGCATGCGCAGCCGCAGCTCGGTGTTGGCGCGGCGCGCTTCCTCCGGTGTGGCGATCGCCTCGCGCTCGCGCCGCTGCAGCTCATGGTGCAAGCCGAGCAGCGACTCGATGGTCTCGTCGCTCATGCCCTTCGTGACGCGCACGGGGGCGACGCCGAGCTGACGGAACACCGGACTCTCCTGTGCGCGTTCCAGCTCGATCTCGAGAGCGGCGCGGCGGTTCGGCGGTTCGCCCGAGATCAGATCGGTGACCTCGGTGCTCGTCGCCTGGGCGATCGCCTGCAGCAGGGACAGCTTCGGCTCGCGCTTGCCGTTCTCGATCAGGCTCAGTTGCGAGCCGGCGACCCCCACGAGTGCGCCGAGCTCATCGAGCGTGTAGCCATTCGCGAGCCGGTGGTGCCGGATGCGGTGGCCGAGGGTCGTGAGGTGGATGCCGGAGGTCGCCATTCCTTGATCATATCGAAAGAATCATGTTTCTTATCGTCCAATTTGGCCGAAAGAGTGCCGTAAGCCGGAAGAAGATGGATGCAACGCCCCACTCATCAAAGGAGCTGTCATGGCCATCGCTGAAGTCTTCGCCCCTCGCACATCCCCCGTCGCCGCTGCGCGTACGTTCGGTGCTGCGCCGAGCTACGACACCCCCGCGATGGCTGAGCTGGCCGCCTGGGTCGAGGAGATCCGTGCGCTCACCCAGCCGGACTCCGTGCACTGGGTCGACGGTTCGCGTGCCGAGAACGACTGGCTGCTGCGCGGCCTGGTCGACGAGGGCAAGCTCATCAAGCTCAACCCGGAATGGCGCCCCGGCTCCTACCTCGCCCGTTCGCATCCCAGCGATGTCGCTCGCACCGAGGGCCGTACCTACATCTCCTCCGAGCGCGAAGAGGACGCCGGCCCCACGAACAACTGGGCGGCCCCGGCAGAGATGCGCGCCAAGATGACCGAGATCTTCGAAGGCTCGATGCGCGGTCGCACGATGTACGTCGTGCCGTTCTCGATGGGTCCGGTCGGCGGACCCCTCTCGCACATCGGCGTCCAGGTCACCGACAGCGCCTACGCGGTCGCCTCCATCGGCATCATGACCCGCGTCGGCGATGCCGTCACGCGCCGCATCGCGGAGGGCGCTCCGTGGGTCAAGACGGTCCACAGCGTCGGCGCTCCGCTCGCGGAGGGCGAGCAGGACGTCGAATGGCCCTGCAACGACGAGAAGTACATCGTGCACTTCCCCGAGACTCTCGAGGTCTACTCCTTCGGTTCCGGATACGGCGGCAACGCGATCCTCGCCAAGAAGTGCTTCGCGCTGCGCATCGCCTCGGTGATCGCCCGCGATGAGGGATGGCTCGCCGAGCACATGCTCCTCATCCGCGTGATCGACCCGCAGGGCAAGGCGTACCACGTGGCCGCCGCGTTCCCGTCTGCGTGCGGCAAGACGAACCTCGCGATGCTCCGCCCGACGATCCCCGGGTGGAAGGTCGAGACGCTCGGCGACGACATCGCCTGGATCCGTCCGGGCGAGGACGGCCGCATGTGGGCGATCAACCCCGAGGCCGGTTTCTTCGGTGTCGCCCCCGGCACCGGTGAGTCCACCAACGTCACCGCGGTCGAGACTCTGTGGGGCAACACGATCTTCACGAACGTCGCGCTCCGCCCCGACGGCGATGTGTGGTGGGAAGGCCTGACCGACGAGGCGCCCGCGCACCTGATCGACTGGGAGGGCAACGACTGGACGCCCGACTCCGGGCGTCCGGCCGCGCACCCGAACTCGCGCTTCACGGTGGCGGCGGCACAGTGCCCGCAGATCTCCGAGGACTGGGAGCAGGCGGTTCCGCTCGACGTCATCCTCTTCGGGGGGCGTCGAGCCAGCAACGTGCCGCTCGTGGTCGAAGCGACCGACTGGACCCACGGGGTCTTCCTGGGCTCGAACATCTCGTCCGAGCGCACGGCGGCCGCTGAGGGCACGCTCGGCGAGCTGCGTCGCGATCCCTTCGCCATGCTTCCGTTCTGCGGCTACAACATGGCGGACTACTTCGGGCACTGGCTCAAGGTCGGTCGGGGACTGCGCTTCGATCGTGCCCCCCGTATCTTCCAGGTGAACTGGTTCCGCCGCGGTGCCGACGGCCGGTTCCTGTGGCCCGGCTTCGGCGACAACTCGCGCGTCGTCGACTGGGTCATCCGCCGCATTGCGGGCGACGTGTCCGCGGTCGACAGCCCGATCGGCCGCCTGCCGCGTCCGGAGGACCTCAACCTCGACGGACTCGACATCCCCGCCGCCGACCTCGAGGAGCTCTTCTCCGTCGATGCGGAGGCGTGGAAGACCGAGGCCGATCTGACCGAGGAGTTCTACGACACCTTCGGCGACAAGGTCCCGGCCGCTCTGCGCGCCGAGCTCGCGTCGCTGCGCTACCGCCTCGAGAAGGCGTAGCCCCAGACTGGCACCGGCTCGGGGGAGCCGGTGCCTCATACCCGCGAAGGCGGGATGTCAGAGACGAACCCATGGCTGAGTGGTCTCCGGCATCCCGCCTTCGCGTTGCCTCGATCCGCAGACCGCGGTGCTCGCCCCGATAGGGTCGGATGATCCGCGCGTCCGCGGTGCTGTCCGGGGAGAACGTGATGCGTCGCGGTGCGTTGAAGTCAGGTCTGATCGGCGGAGCGGTGCTCGCCCTGCTCTGGTTCCTCTGCGGCTGGGTGCCGTATCTCCTGTCCCAGGCAGGCGGGAGTCTGGCGACGCTGGCGCGGCTCGTGCCCTCGCCCCTGACCCGTGGCGTCTTCGGAACCGCGGTGCTGTGGGCGGTCCTCGTGCAATTGCTGATGGCGGTCGTGCTCGTGGCCGGGTTCGCTGCGCTCGCCGCTCGATTCTCTCCGAGGAGAGCCGGGTTCCCTGCCGGCTGGCTGGCCTCGATTCTGGTCGCCTTCGCGATCGGCGCCGCACTGGATCTCGGGAACTTCGTCACCGGGATCGGCGACTTCGGTATCGGCGGCGCCGTTGGCACCATGGGGGCCGCATCCCAGACGACCTGGTGGGCCGTGGTGGTGGGGTGGATCCCGGCACTCGTGAGCGCCCGCTCAGGGCGAACGCGTGACGAGGGCACGACACCAGCGCGACAGCCCGGTGCGACGGCGTCGGGTCGCGTCGTGGCGCTGATCGCGGCGGTCGCGCTGATACTCATCCCGGTCGCGGCGCAGGCCGGTGACGATGCGATGCAGGACCAGCTGCGCGAGGAGCAGGCGACGACAGAGGGGGAAGCTGATCCGAGCGGAGCAGCGGCTCCCGATCCCTCCGCCGAGGGGGAGCCGGTGCCGACGGCAGGGCCCTCCGACGAAGCGACGGCCGACGGCGCGTGCACCGCGGAGAACACGACGATCATGACGCCGCCGCCGGATGGCGCGACCGGACATCGAGGTCAACTGCTGCAGCTCGTGAACGTGGCGGAGGAGCCGTGCATCCTGCGTGGATATCCGGACGTGGCGTACGGCGACCAGAACGGGCATCTGCTCGACGTGAGCGTCGAGCATGGCCGCTCCTTCATGGCGGAGGACCCGGGTCCTTCGTCGATCACGCTCCAGCCGGGGGATTCGGCCACGGCCGTGGTCGGCTGGGATGCGAACTCGGTGCAGGGACAGCTCGCTGCGCGCAGCATCTGGGTCGCTGTGGCGCCGGGGGAGGAACGGCTCTCCTGGGAGATGCCGCTGGACCTGATCCCCGGCGCGACCGTGCACGTGACGGCATGGCAGCCCGCGGTGCCGCCCGCCGCGTGACGGCTCAGGCTGACGGCTCAGGCCAGGAGCTGATGGCGGGCGAGGTCCCGGTACAGCGGCGTCGACTCCACGAGCTCCGCGTGGGTTCCCTGCCCGACCACCGCGCCGTCCTGCAGCACGACGATCAGGTCGCTGTCGACGACGGTCGACAGTCGGTGCGCGATCACCACGAGCGTGCGGTCGGTGGAGACCGCATCGATCGCCTCGCGCATGCGCTGCTCGTTCACGCCGTCGAGCGAGGAGGTCGACTCGTCCAGCAGCAGGATCGGTGCGTCAGTGAGCAGTGCGCGGGCGATCGCGAGGCGCTGGCGCTCGCCGCCTGAGAGCATCACGCCGTCCTCCCCGACCGGAGCCTCGAGTCCGAGCGGGCTGCGCTCGAGCACGTCACCCAGGTTCACGGCGCGCAGCACCTGCTCGCACTCGGCGTCAGAGGCGTCGGGAGCGGCGAGGCGCAGGTTGTCGGCGAGGGTACCGGCGAGAGTGGGAGCATCCTGCTCCACATAGCCGAACTGGGCCCGCAGTTCTTCACGCGTGTAGGTGCGGGAGTCATGGCCGTACAGGCGGATCGAGCCGCCGGTGGGGTCGTAGAAGCGCTCCACGAGCGAGAGGATCGTGCTCTTGCCGGCCCCGCTCGGACCGACCAGGGCGACGCGGGCACCGCGCGGCACCGCGAACGACACTCCGCGCAGCACTTCGCGCGAGGTGACGGGCGCGGTGACATCGGTCTCTGCACGTTCCAGGTGCGCGTCGGCGAGGACCTCCTGAGCCTCCTTCGCCGCCGCGCGTCGAGCGACCACGACGTTCTCCGGGTAGCGGAAGTGCACGTCGCGGAACTCGAGCGCGGGGGACTGCGGGTCCGGCTCGTCGCGGGTCACCGCGGCGGCGATCTTCTCGTCGTCCTGCGTCTCGGTGGGCAGGTCCAGGACTTCCTGGATGCGACCCAGGGCACCGAGCGCCTGGTTCACCGACGTGATGGCTCCGAACGTGGAGGCCAGCGGCATCACGAGCAGGAACAGGAACATGATGAACGCGATCAGCGAGGCGATCGTGATCGTGCCTGCCGCGACGCGGAAGCCGCCGACGCCCAGCACGACGAGCAGCGAGAGCTGCAGCGCGATGCCGGCGATCGGCACGACGAGCGAGGAGATCTTCGCGATGCGCACACCGATGCCGTAGGCGTCGGACGCGAGCTGGGAGACCGCGACGGTCTCGCGTTCGGTCGCACCGGATGCACGGATCGTGCGGATCGAGCCCACGGCACGCTCGACGCCGGAGGCGAGTTCGCCGACCTTCTCCTGCTGCTCCGTCGATGCGGTGCGGATGCGCCCGCTCAACGCCACGACCACCACGACCGAGACGCCGATCACGACGACGATCAGCAGCAGCAGAATCGGGTCGATCACCAGCATGGCGATGAGCGCGCCGAGGAACAGCACGACGTTGCCCACGGCATCCGCGAGACCCTGCGTGAGCACGGCGTAGAGGAGCGTGGTGTCGGTGCCGACGCGCGAGACCAGGTCGCCGGTGCGACGGGCATCGAACTCCGAGGTGGGCAGGTGCAGGATGCGGGCGATGAGCTTGCGGCGGCTGGAGTACACGACGGCCGTGCCGGTGCGCTGTAGCAGGTAGTGCTGGAAGCCGGAGATGATCGACGACGCGATCACGAAGCCCACGAGGAGCCAGACCAGGATCCCGATGGTCTTCTCCGATTGCACGGCCTCGATGACCTGCCCCACCAACAGCGGTTGCACGAGGGAGGTCCCCGCTCCCACGATGCTGAGCACGGCCACCACGACCAGCGTGCGCTTGTGCTCGAAGAGGAACGGGAGGAGCTGGCGGAACGTGGCGCGCGGACCTTCGTGCTGCGCGCCGCGTCCGCGTCGGCGGGGAGTCGCCGTGCGGGACATGGGAGACCTCGATCTGGAGAAGGGCGTACTACGACCGTACTTCCTGCGGCGGTGCCGGATGCCCATCCGCCAGACTGCTCACTCGCGAGATGGCGTGCAGTGACGGGCTCCCCTCGGCCGGACGAGCCCTCAGTGGCGGCCGAATCTGCGGTGCGCAGCCTGCTTCGACACGCCGAGAGCGCTGGCGATCGCCTGCCACGAGTACCCGGCGTTGCGGGCGCGTCTGACCTGCACCTCTTCGGCGCGGGCGATGTCGACCCGGACTCCGGCGAGCCGGCTCAGCTCGGCGATCGGCTCGCCCTCCGGATCGACGGCTGATGCGGTGCGCATGTTCATGATGACCTCCGTACGTCAACATACATTGACGCGCGCTCGGCGTCAACTGATGTTGACGACGAGTGGCGGCGACCGGAACCAGGCGGGCGGCTTCAGGGTTCGGTGCCGCTATTCCTCGCCGGGAAGTGTGTTGCCGAGTGCCTCACCGCCGGGCATCGCCGCGGCGAGCTCGTCATCTCTGGCCACGTCTGTCAGCGGCCAGTACAACGACCCGTCAGACAGCTCGACGGCGAACCCCTGAACCGCCGGTACATACAGGGCAGCGCCCTTCGGGCGACCCTTCGTTGAATCGATCGTGTCGAGCCCGTTGCTGCCGCGAGGCGCTGCAGTGGACTCGGTTGCATAGACGATGACGTTGGTGCCGCTGGGCAGTGCTGCGCTCCAGCGCGCAGCGTTCACGTCGACCGGCGCGTAGAGCACGACGTACGCACTTTCACCGACCTTCAGGCTTCCTTTGACGACCTCGGACGTGCGGACTTCGACGACGACGCTACGTATCTCCGTCAGGCCGTCACCGGCCTTGCCGAACTGCGGCCCGTCAGCGACTCCGAGGACGCTTCCTGCGAAGACGGCATCCGAAAGATCGGCGAGTTCGTCGTTCGACTGGACATCGTTGTAGTCGAAGGAGATATCGCGGACGAGGGCGCGGAGCTCGTCCGCCGAGGCGCTTGCGGCTGTCGCTGGGGTCGGCGCCGCCTTGTCGGCGGGGTCCGTTGCGGTGCACCCGGAGAGGCCGATCGAGCCTACGAGGAACAGGGCGGCGAGGCTCGCTCCCGTCCATGTCTTGCTGCGTGCGTGCATTTTCACTCTCCCGAGACGAGTCGTCAGTATGCGGCGTTGATATGGGCGACGTGATGCGACGAATAGGTGATGTTGGTCGAGGATCCGCTCACCATGCAGCCGCCATAAGTCGACGTGTGCGTGAGTCCTGCGGCGTGTCCGATCTCGTGACACATGGTTTTCCGTCGCTGGGCGTAGTTCGGCAACAACGACGTATTGATGACCATCGATCCCTGATCACAGGTCGTCGGTTTCCCCGCGACTTTCTTCGTGCATATCCAGACCCCGCGCGTCGTCGAACCGAGACCGTCCGGACGCTCCGGAGAGGTGTTCAAGTACCCGCCGATGTCCGTCTGGGGTCCACACGGATTCGCATAGGTGCGATACATATCTGTCTGTGCATCGAGATTGGCCATCGCATCACCGAACGGGGTTCCCCAGTCTGCGACCGGCCATGGATACGGGGTGCAGTAGTCCATGTTGGCATCGTCGGCACGACACCCGGTGGTTGAGCTGCACGTGCCGAAATCGTCGGCTTTTGCATCTGGCACTGATACGAGAGTGAATCCTGCTGCGATGGCCGCGATAAGGATTATTTGGGAGAACCTCACCAAGGAGTTCTTCGATGCCGCGGCAGATCTCGGAATAGTCATTGTTCGCCTATCGAGTATGCACCCCGGGCGGGGTCGCTTGCGGTCCATCATGCCCGACGGTGTCAATTGTCGATGTAGGCCTTTCGGGGGACAGAAGACCGTGGAGGTCACGTATATCGGGGATGGAATCGTGGCCCTTATCGATGGAGAGAGGTCCAGCGGTGACCTGTCGATCCGCATCGACCACTGCGGCAGACTGGATGGATGCTGTCCGCACCCAAACTCCGTGCCGGCGACCGCGTCGCCGTGCTGTCACCCGCGTTCGCCGCGCCCGCCGTCGCGCCCGAGATCCACGCGCAGGCGCTGCGGAGGCTCACCGAGCTCACCGGACTCGTGCCGGTGGAGTACCCGACCACTCGTCTGCTCGATGCGAGCCCCGAGGCGCGGGCGGCCGATGTCAACGCGGCATTCGCGGATCCGAGCATCCGCGCGATCCTCGCCACGATCGGGGGCGACGATCAGATCCTCGTGGTGCCGCATCTCGATCCGGCGCTCGCGCTCGCCGACCCGAAGCCCTTCCTCGGGTACAGCGACAACACGCACATGCTCAACTGGCTCTGGAGCCTCGGGATCACCGGCTTCTACGGCGGCTCGACCGCGGTGCATCTCGGCCCTGGACCCGGCGTCGACGACATCCATCTGCGCTCCCTGCGGGCTGCGCTGCTCGACGGCGGCGCGCTCGAGATCACCGAGCCAGGGGAGTCGGAGGACATCGGGCGGCGGTGGACCGACCCGCGGGCTCTGACCGAGAACGGTGACCGCACGCCCACGGAGCCCTGGACCTGGGCGGGTCCGGCGCGACGGGTCGCCGGGCGTACCTGGGGCGGCTGCCTGGAGGTGGTCGACAGCCTCGCGCTGGCCGACCTTCTGCCCACGGTGGCAGAGCTCGAAGGCGCCATCCTGCTGCTGGAGACCAGCGAGGAGCGCCCGTCGGCGAGTTGGGTGCGGCGCTGGCTGCGAGGTCTGGGGGAGCGCGGCATGCTCGGAGCGGTTGCCGGAGTGGTGATGGCGCGCCCGCCGGTCAGCGACTTCGAGTTCCTGCCGTCCGACGACGAGGCGACGGCTCTGCGTGCCGCCCAGCGGGATGCGGTGGTCGAGGTCGTCGCCCACTACAACCCGGATGCGGTGGTCTGCGTAGGCGTGCCGTTCGGGCACACGCGCCCGCAGTGGATCCTGCCCTACGGCGGCGACATGGTGCTCGACGGCGCGACGAGCACCATCACGGCGGACTACTGATTCGAACAGTCGAGGTTCGGTCTACTCCTCGGTGTCGCCGAGCAGCAGACCGGCCACGAGTTCCGCGTGCGGGGCGAGCAGGTTCTCGAGCTCGAGAACCACGAGGCGGTTGTCCCCGGCGCGCGTTGCGGGAGCCGGCACGAACAGCGTGCGCTGCGGTCCGTTGCGCCAGTAGCGCCCCAGGAAGAAGCCGTTCACGAACGCATAGCCCTTGCTCCACGCGGCGGTGTCGAGGAGCAGGTCGGTCGGTGCGTCGAGCGGGATCTCGGCGACCCAGGCGCCGGGGCGGGTACCGGCATCCGCGGCGACCGTGCGCGCGGCGACCGAGCGGGCGATCTCCGCGACGTCGAGCGGGGTCGAGCGCCAACCCGTGAGCGGGACGCCGTCCAGCGTGGGGGTGCCGAGCAGACCCTTCTCCTCGCCGAGTCGGTGGTCGTAGTTCACGCGGCCCTGATCTTCGACCAGGATGCTGAGGGTGCGACCGGCGGGGATGCGCAGCGTGCGGTCGTGGCGCGTGCGCGAGAGCGTGCCGATCGGCTGCCCGTCGACGCGCACCCAGGCGAGATCGCGCACCTCCTCCAGCGACAGCAGTCCGGGGCCGTCAGCTGGCGGCAGCTCGACGTCGTAGCGCACGAGCGCGCTGAGGTGGCCGAGTGCGTCGAAGGTCGCAGGGGCCTCGGTCACAGCATCCGCGGCGGGGGCATCCGTCCATGCACCCACCGGGGTCAGCGGCACGGTCATGGTCGGCGACGGGGGCGCCACTGCCGGGAGCTCCTCGGGGACCGGGGCGTACTTCGCGATCACGTCGCGGAAGGCGAAGAACTTCTCCGTGGGGTTGCCCGCCTCGTCCAGCGGGGCGTCGTAGTCGTAGGAGGTGACGATCGGGAGGTAGCGACCCTTGTGATTGGCGCCGTTCGTGAGCCCGAAGTTCGTGCCGCCGTGGAACATGTAGATGTTCACCGAGGCGCCCGCCGACAGCAGCGCGTCGAGGTCGGCAGCCGCGGCATCCACCTCGGTGGTGTGGTGCACACCGCCCCACCAGTCGAACCAGCCGTCCCAGAACTCCGAGCACATGAGCGGACCGGTGGGCTGGTGAGCGCGCAGGGTCGCCAGCCGTTCCGCGGTGCGGGAGCCGAAGGATCCGGTCTTGTGCAGTTCAGGCAGACTGCCGTCGGCGAGCATCCGGTCGACGGGCTGGTCCACCGTGGTCAGCGGAACCGTGATCCCGGCATCCTTCGTCAGCGCCACCAGCGCTTCGAGGTAGGCCTTGTCGGAGCCGTAGGCTCCGTACTCGTTCTCGATCTGTACGAGCACGACGGGTCCGCCGCGATCGACCTGCCGCGGCGCCACGATCTCGTACACGCGGCGCAGGTAGGCGCTGATGTCGACCAGGAACTCCGGGTCGGAGGAGCGCAGCGAGCGCTCACCCGCCGTGAGCCAGTTCGGCAGCCCGCCGTTGTGCCACTCGGCGCAGATGTAGGGGCCGGGGCGCACGATCGCGTCCAGCCCTTCGGCGTGCACCAGATCGAGGAAGCGGCCGAGGTCGTTCCATCCGGTCGCGTCCCATTCGCCGCGGCGCGGCTCGTGCGCGTTCCAGGCGACGTAGGTCTCGATCGTGTTCAGCCCCATCAGGCGCGCCTTGCGGATGCGGTCCTGCCACTGGTCCGGGTGCACACGGAAGTAGTGAAGGGCGCCGGAGATCACCTGGTGCGGCTGTCCGTCGCGGAGGAAGTCGGTGTCGCCGATGGAGAACGAGGTCACAGTCGAAGTGCTTTCCGTGAAGAGAGTTGTCGTGCCGGACGTGCAGGGCCGGACGGGATCGCACCCGCCCGGCCCTGACGTGATTACTTGTTGACGGCGAAGCCCTGGGCGTTGCCGTACTCGACCAGCGCGTCCTGCCAGGCCGTGAGGCCCTCGTTCAGGTCGGTGCCGTTCTGGTACGACTGGCCCACGGTGTCGCCGAAGATGCTGTTGCCGTAGACCTGGTAGGGCAGGTAGCTCCAGCCTTCGACGACGTCGCCGGCTGCCGCCGCGAGGACCTCGTTGATCTTCTGGCCACCGAAGTACTCGGGGGCGTCGGCGAGGAACTCGTCGCTCGCGAGCTCGGCGGTGGTCGACGGGAATCCGCCGCTCTCCAGGAACAGCGAGATGCTGTCCTCGGAGTTGTTCAGCCACCACAGGAATCCGGCCGAGAGCTCCGGGTTCTTGCTCTGCGTGGTCACGGCCTGGCCGCCGCCGCCGTTCTCGGCGCTCGCGGGGGAGCCGTCGTAGGTCGGCATCGGCGCGACGCGCCAGTCACCGGCGCCGTCGGGCGCGCCGGAGATCAGGTTGCCGGGCATCCAGGCGCCGATCACGAGGGTCGCGATGCTGCCGTCGCCGAGGGCGCGGAACCACTCGTCGCTCCAGCTGCTGACCGGTGCGACCAGGTCCTCCTCGACGAGGCGGTTCCAGTTCTCGGTCCACTTCTTCGAGCCCTCGTCCTGCAGGTCGATCGTGACATCGGTGCCCGAGGTGCTGAACGGCTTGCCGCCGGCCTGCCAGATCATCGACGTCGCGAATCCGGCGTCACCGGTGTCGTTGGTGATGTAGGCGGAGGGGTTCGCAGCGTGGATGGCCTTGGCGGCCTCGTAGTACTCGTCCCACGTGGTCGGCACGTCGAGGCCCGCGGCGTCGAAGACGGCCTTGTTGTAGAACAGCGCCATGGGGCCCGAGTCCTGGGGGAGGCCGTAGATCGCGTCGCCGTCGGTGACGGAGTTCCACGTCGATGCCGTGTAGTCGTCTTCGAAGTCCGAGAAGCCGTACTGGGAGAGGTCGACGAATGCGTCGGTGAGCGCGAACTGCGGGAAGGCGTAGTACTCGATCTGCACGACGTCGGGGGCACCGGAGCCGGCCTTGATCGCGTTCTGCAGCTTGGTGTACTCGTCGTTGTTGGTACCGGCGTTGACGACGTTGACCTTGACGTTCGGGTATTCCTTCATGAACGCCTCGGCCTGTGCCTCGGCGGAGGGGGTCCACGACCAGTACGTGATCTCGCCGCCCTTCTCGAGCGCGGCCTCGACCGAGTCGAACGACCCGTTGCCGGCACCGGCGCTGCCACCGTCATCGGTGGTTCCGGTGCTGCAGCCGGCCAGCGCGAGCGCGGCGACGGTTCCGGCTGCGAGCACCGTGAGGGTGCGGCGCGCAGCGGGGTGAGGAAGGTGCTTCATTGCTGTGTCCTTTCGGGGGTGCGGTCCAGCATCGGACCGACGGGGGTGGAACGGGGGCGACTACTGCTTGACGCTTCCCGCGGTGAGACCTGACTGCCAGAACCGCTGGAGCAGCAGGAAGGCGATGACGATCGGGATGATCGTGAGCAGCGAGCCCATGATCACGAGGTTGTAGATCGGCTGCGAACCCGCGCCGATGGCCTGGGAACTCCACTGGTTCAGGCCGACGGTCAGCGGGTACCACGCCGGGTCGGAGAGCATGATCAGCGGAAGGAAGTAGTTGTTCCAGGTGGCGACCACCGTGAACAGCGCGACCGTCACGATGCCCGGCGCGAGCAGGCGCATCGAGATGGTGAAGAACGTGCGGAACTCTCCGGCACCGTCGATGCGCGCGGCCTCCAGCAGCTCGGTGGGCACCGATTCGGTGGCGAACACCCAGATCAGGTACAGACCGAACGGGCTGATCAGCGACGGGATGATCACCGCCCACGGAGTGTTCGTGAGCCCGAGTTCGCTGAACAGCAGGAACGTGGGGACCGCGAGGGCTGTTCCTGGCACGGCGACCGCGCCGAGCACGATCGCGAACACCGCGGGACGACCGGGGAAGCGGTACTTCGCCAGGCCGTAGCCGGCCATGGTCGCCAGCAGCGTCGCGCCTCCGGCACCGACCACCACGTACAGCAGCGTGTTGCCCAGCCAGCGCAGGAAGATGCCGTCCCGGTAGGCGAAGGTCGCGGCGAGGTTGTCGAAGAACGCGAAGTCGTCGGCGAACCACAGGCCGAAAGAGCTGAAGAGCCCTGACTGCGTCTTGGTCGAGCTGAACAGCAGCCAGACGAGCGGCACCAGCGTGTACAGCGCATAGACGACCATGACGATCAGCAGCGTCTTGGACGACCGTGGGTTCATCGGGTCGTTGCGGCGGCGTGAGGGGCGGGCAAGGGGGAGTGCCATCTCAGCGCACCTCCGACTTCGAGCCGCGCAGTTGCACGACGTAGGCGATCACGGCCGTGATGACGCCCATGATGATGGCGATCGTCGCGGCGTAGTTGAACTGTTGTCCCGCGAACGAGAGGTTGTAGGCGTACATGTTGGGGGTGAAGTACGTCGTGATCACGTTGGGGGCGAGCGGACGCAGGATGTTGGGCTCGTTGAAGAGCTGGAAGCTGCCGATGATCGAGAAGATCGTCGCGATCACGAGGGCACCGCGCACCGACGGGATCTTGATCGAGAAGATCGTGCGCCACGCGCCAGCGCCGTCGAGCGAAGCGGCCTCATACATGTCGGTGGGGATCGTCTTGAGCGAGGAGTAGAAGATCAGCATGTTGTAGCCGACGAACTGCCAGGTCACGATGTTTCCGATCGACACCAGGATCCACTCCCTGGCGAACGGCGTGATGAGGTCGCTGCCGAGGAAGTCGTTGATGTTCGAGGTCAACCCGAACTGGTCGCCGTAGATGTATCCCCACATCAGCACGGCCACGACGGCGGGCACGGCGTAAGGCAGGAAGATCAGGATGCGGAAGAACGAGGCTCCGCGCAGGCGAGCGCTGTCGAGGGCGAGTGCAGCGCCGAGCGCGAGGGCGAGCATGATCGGGACCTGCACGACCAAGAACAGGATCACGCGGCCGAACGCCTCCCAGAACTGCGGGTCGCCGAGCGCGCGGACGTAGTTGTCGAAGCCGACGAACGAGGTGCCGCCGATGAGCTTCTCCTGGAAGAAGCTCAGATACAGCGCGTAGGCGAGCGGTGTCAGGAACACCAAGGCGAACACGATCATGAACGGACCGACGAAGGCCCATCCTCTCCAGTCGCGCTTCTCGCGGCGGCGGATGCCGGCAGCGCCGGGGGCCGCAATGATTTCAGTCGTCATCGACGAGACCTTCTCCAAGTTCAGGCGCTCACTGCGCCGTGTGTCTACGTCAACATATTCGATGCACTGCTAGTGTGTCAACGTCAACACATGAATGGATGATGACCCGTGACCTTGGAACCTTCGACAGAGCAGTCGCAGCGCCGCAGAGAGCCCTCGATGGAGGATGTCGCCCGCGAGGCCGGGGTGTCCGGCCAGACCGTGTCGCGCGTCGTGAACGCCCGCGGCTACGTCGGCGCCGCCACCAGGGAGCGGGTCGAAGAGGCCATGCACCGCCTCGGCTACCGCCCCAACAGTGCGGCCAGGGCGCTGCGATCGGGCCGATTCCGCACCTTCGGTGTCGTGATGTTCTCGTTCAGCTCCTACGGCAACCAGCGCACGCTCGACGCGATCGCCGTGCGGGCGGCGCAACTCGGATACGCCCTCACCCTCATCCCGGTGGAATCCAGCGCGAAGGACACCGTGGTGGGCGCGTTCCGCAGACTCGAAGAGCATGCGGTCGACGGCATCATCATCGTGATCGAGGCGCATCAGCTAGACGAGGCCGACATCGAGATCCCCAGCGGCCTCCCGGTCGTGTTCGTCGACTCGAACCGGACGGCCGAGCATCCCTTCGTCGACACCGACCAGGCGCAGGGTGCACGTCTGGCGACCGAGCACCTGCTCGACCTCGGACACGAGACCGTGTGGCATGTGACGGGCCCCGCGCAGTCGTACTCGGCCGAGCGTCGACGAGAGGCCTGGCAGTCGACGCTGGAGGCTGCGGGACGCCGAGTGCCGGAACCTCTGCCGGGCGACTGGAGCGCCGCTTCCGGATATCAGGCCGGCGTGACGCTCCGCGAGATCGACGGGGTGACCGCCGTCTTCGTCGCGAACGACCAGATGGCGATCGGCGTGCTGCGCGCATTCCGCGAGGCCGGTATCGCCGTGCCGGATGATGTCAGCATCGTCGGCTTCGACGGCCTGCCCGATGCGGCGCAGCTCTGGCCGCCCCTGACCACAGTGCAGCAGCACCCGGAGCGTGTGGGTGCCTTCGCCGTGGACGCGCTCGTCGCCGAGCTCGACGAGGGGGAGCGGCTGCAGACCCCGCTCGTCGGTACCGAGCTCATCGTGCGCGCGAGCACCGCACCGCCGCGGCAGCGCTGAGCCGGCGCGCTCGGCCCTCGGCTGCGGAGGAGAACTCCCCGAGGGGAGGGGAATCAGGCGCGAATGCTCCTCCCGAGACGCGGAACTCCTCGCGAGCTAGACGCCGGTGGCGCCGAGCCGTGACGAGAGCTCGCGCGCGGCGCGCGACACGAACACGCCGAGGGCGTCGAGGCGGTGTCCGATGCGCGCCTTGGGGGCGCTGACGTTCACCGCCGCGACGATGCGCCCCGTGAAGTCCGTGATCGGCGCAGACGCGGCGACGACGCCGAACTCGAGCTCCTCGTCGGAGAGCGCGTAGCCCTGTTCGCGGATGCGGGAGAGCTCGGTGAGGAGACTGTCGAGGTCGGTGACAGGGGCGTTGCCTGGGGGTGGAGCATCGAGGACGGGGAACACTGAGGGATCCGCCTGGTCGAATCGGCCGACCAGTGGCTGGTCCTGTCCGTGATCCTCGTACCACCGGGCGAGAGACTCCTCGTCCCAGTCGCTCAGCAACGCTCGTCCCGAGGGGGTGCGCCACGCGGCGGTGGTGGTTCCGGCCCAGCCCGTCGTCCGCACATCGTGGGGGCTGAGCTCGCTCAACAGGGTGAGCACGTTGCCGCCGCGCAGCACGCACAGATGGCTGGTCTCCCTCGTCGACTGCACCAGTCGGCGCAGGATGCTGCGCGATGCATGTACCAGGGTGGTGCTGGCGGTGTGGGCGGCGAGTGCGTACAGCCGCGGGCCCAGCAGATAGCGCAGCGTGTCGTCGTCACGTTCGACCAGGCCGCTCTCGGCGAGCGTCGCCAGGGTGCGTGACACCACCGCCTTGTCGCGCCCGGTGGATTGTGCGACCTGAGAGACGCCGAGACCTCCGGATCTCAGCGCCTCGTCGGTGCCGAGCAGTTCGAGGATCTCGATGTCGCGCCCCAGGCCGGAGGAGTTCCGGCGGGGAGCGGAGGGTGTCGTGGTCGTGTTCACGGGGTGAGTCTAACCCGGTTCGTTGCCATAGTCACAACAGCCTTTGACGAAATGGTTACACCGGCTACGGTGATGACATCCCGGTACCGGCCTCAACGACGAGACAGGAGCCCTCTTGACCGGATTCAACTGGGAAGACCTCATGGTCTTCCTCACACGTCGCGCAGACGACATCCTCGAGCTGACCCGCGATCACCTCGTCGTCGTGCTCATCTCCGTCGCGCTGGCCGCGGCCATCGGGATCGGGCTGGGCATCCTCGTCCGCAACCGGCGCATCGCCCGGACGACGGTGCTGACCGCCGCCGCCGTCGCGATCACCATCCCGTCGCTCGCGCTCCTCGCCCTGCTCAGCCCGGTCCTCGGCCTCGGCTGGCTGCCGACCGTGGTCGCGCTCGTCTTCTACTCGCTGCTCCCTGTCGTGCGCAACACGGTCGTCGGGCTCCGCGAGGTACCGGTCTCGGTGCTGGAATCCGCACGGGGAATGGGGCTCAGCCCGGCGCGGGTGCTGTTCACCGTGCAGCTGCCGATCGCCTGGCCGGTGATCATGACCGGCATCCGCGTGGCCGCGCAGCTCACGGTCGGCATCGCGGCCATCGCGGCCTACGTCGCAGGCCCCGGTCTCGGCGAGTACATCTTCAAAGGCCTCTCCTCCCTGGGCTCCAAGAACGCCCTCAACTACGCGCTCACCGGCACCGTCGCCGTGATCATCCTCGCGCTCGTCCTCGACGGCATCCTCGTGCTCATCGCCCGCCTCACCACCTCAAGGGGTCTCCGTGCCTGACATCACCACGAACACCGGCGTTCTCACCTCCCTCGCTTCGCAGCAGGGCGGCGTCGACATCGTCCTCGATCACATCACCAAGCAGTACCCGGGGCAGTCGACTCCTGCCGTCGAGGACTTCTCGATGCGCATCGAGCCCGGCGAGCTGGTCATGTTCGTCGGTCCCAGCGGCTGCGGCAAGACCACCACGATGAAGATGATCAACCGCATCATCGAGCCGTCGTCCGGATCCATCCGCATCAACGGCGACGACGTCCTGTCGCTCGACGGCAATGAGCTGCGCCGCCACATCGGCTACGTGATCCAGCAGATCGGCCTGTTCCCGCACTTCACGATCGCCGAGAACATCGCCGTGGTCCCCAAACTGCTGGGCTGGTCGAAGGCGCGCACCGCGGCACGTGTCGATGAACTGCTGAACACGGTGCAGCTCGACCCCGGCATCTTCGCCGACCGCTACCCCCGGCAGCTCTCCGGCGGCCAGCAGCAGCGGGTCGGCGTCGCCAGAGCTCTCGCCGCCGACCCGCCGGTGATGCTCATGGACGAGCCGTTCGGAGCGACCGACCCGATCACGCGCGAGAAGCTGCAGGCGGAGTTCCTTCGGCTGCAGGCCGACATCGGCAAGACGATCATCTTCGTCACGCACGACTTCGAAGAGGCGATCCGGATGGGCGATCGGATCGCGGTGCTGAGCGAGCGCAGCCGGATCGAGCAGTTCGACACCCCGGCACGCATCCTCGCGAACCCCGCCAACGAGTATGTGCGATCGTTCATCGGCGAGGGAGCGGCGCTGAAGCGGCTCGCCCTCATCCCCGTCAGCGGCGCGACCGTCGGCTCACCCGACTCCGACGCGCCCGAGGCCACGATCGGCGAGGAGACCTCACTGCGCGAAGCGCTCGACCTTCTGATCCTCACCGGCGCGCCGCGCATCAACGTCACGCGCGGAGGAGTCGTCGTCGGATCGATCGATCAGGCGGCGATCTCCGCAGCACTCGGAGCACCCGCGCGTCGCACGGAGGGCGAGTGACCATGCAGGCGCCCGATCTCGTGCCCTCTGCGACGACGGTCCTGCAGACGCAGCCGGCGGAGCGACGCGGCATGCCCGTGCTGCTGCGGCGCATGATGCCGCTGATCGTCGTGGCGTCGGTACTGCTGATCACCTTCCTCTGGATCTCGACACTCGAGCTCGACTCGATCGAGCAGCGCACGCTCAACGTCGACTACATCACGGCACGTATCGGCGAGCATCTGATCCTGTCGATCACGGCATCGATCCTGGTGGCGGTGCTGGCCATCCCGGCCGGCATCGCGGTCAGCCGCTCCTCGTCACGTGTGTTCCGCGGAATCGTGATCGGCATCGCGAACATCGGGCAGGCGACACCGGCCATCGGCGTCGTGATCCTGCTCGCGATCGTCTGGCAGACCGGCTTCACGACAGCTCTCGTCGCGCTCGTCATCTACTCCTTCCTCCCGGTGCTCCAGAACACGATCGCGGGTCTCGCCCAGGTCGACCCGAACATCCGGGAATCGGCGCGGGGCATGGGGATGACGTCCGGCCAGGTGCTGCGCCGGGTCGAGCTGCCGCTCGCCTCGCCCGTGATCCTCGCCGGACTCCGCACCGCACTCGTCTTCGCCGTGGGCGTGGCGACCGTGGCGACCTTCATCAACGCCGGCGGCCTCGGCGACATGATCATCAACGGTCTGAAGCTGCAGCGCTATCCGGTTCTCATCGTCGGTGCGGTCCTCGTCGCCGCGATCGCGGTGCTCATCGACTGGGCGGCCAGCGTCGTGGAAGACATCGTCCGCCCCAAAGGCCTCTGAATCATCGACCCTCGCATTCCCTCCCGAAAGGAACCTGCAATGACATCGCGCACCATCGCAACAGCAACACTCGCGGCACTCGCCGCCGGAGCACTCCTCCTCACCGGCTGCACCTCCGGCGGTGCCGGCGGCTCCGGGGCGAAGGGCGACGAGCTCGAAGGCCTCACCGGCGAGATCGGTTCGAAGGACTTCTCCGAGCAGTACATCCTCGCCTACATGACCGCCGAGCTGCTGAACGCCCATGGCGCCGACGTCGAGGCGAACACCAAGCTCGTCGGTTCAGCGAACGTGCGGCAGGCGCTGGAGAACGACCAGTTCCTGGGCTATTGGGAGTACACCGGCACGTCCTGGATCACGTACAACGGCAACACCACCCCGGTGCAGGGGGCCGAGGCGCAGTTCGAGGCGGTGAAGGAGGCCGACGCCGAGAACGGCATCGCGTGGCTCGACCCGGCGCCGTTCAACAACACCTACGCGTTCGCCATCCGTCAGAGCGAAGCCGATGAGCTCGGAGTGAAGACGCTCAGCGACGTCGCGAAGCTCCCCAGCGCCGACCAGACGTTCTGCATCGAGAGCGAGTTCTCGACACGCGACGACGGATGGCCGGGACTGTCCGCGGCATACGGGTTCGACGCCCCCGCGGCCAACGTGACCATGCTCGACACGGGGGTGATCTACACTGCGACCCAGAAGGGCGACGACTGCAACTTCGGCGAGGTGTTCCAGACCGACGGCCGCATCCCTGCGCTCGATCTGGTCGTGATGGAGGACGACAAGGAGTTCTTCCCGAGCTATCAGGGCGGATTCACGCTCAAGCAGAGCACGCTCGACGAGAACCCCGCGATCGCCGACGTGCTGGCCGAGCTCAGCCCGCTGCTCACGACCGAGGTCATGCAGACCCTCAACGCGAAGGTCGACGTCGACGGTGAAGACCCCGAAGACGTCGCGATCGAGTGGCTCGAGGACCAGGGGCTCATCTGATGACCGCCGCTGTGCAACTCGGCGAGAGCTTCGTCGGCGACGGTGTCAACGCCGCGCACATCAACACCGTGCTCGGCCACCGCGACGGGCCGGCGGGGACGGCGTGGGCCACCGCCCTCGCGACCCCCAGCCAGGGTCATGTGCCGTTCGTCGCGGTGCTGCGCCCATCGCTGCCGGTCAAGCCGATGACGCTGTTCGTCACCAAGGCCGCGCCCGCCGGTGACGAACACGGACTCCTCATCTGGGGGCCCGCGCAGGCCGGGGTCGCCGCCGGCGTCGCGGATGCCGTCGCCGACGGGGTCATCCCGCGCGAAGCCGCCGACACGCACGCGGTGATCGCCGCGGTGTGGGTCAATCCGGCCGCTGATGATGCCGAGACGGTCTACCGCAACAACCGTGAGGCGACGCGTACGGCGCTCGCAAACGGCGCGGCTTCGCTACCCGCTCTGGACGAGGTGCTCGCCGCGCGCGATCGCCCCACCAATCCCTTCTTCACCCCCCTCTCCACCACGAAGGACACGTAAGACCCATGAGTTCCCCCACGCCTCCGCTCGCCGAGGCCCTCCCCACCGTCGGGTTCATCGGACTCGGCAACATGGGATCCGGCATGACGAGGAACCTGCAGGCCGCAGGCTTCCCCCTCGTCGTCACGGATCTCCGCCGCGAGTCGGCAGAAGAGCTCATCGCCGGCGGTGCCAGGTGGGGGGAGACGCCACGGGAGGTCGCTGCCATGAGCGACCTCGTCATCACCATGCTGCCGACGCCGAAGCACGTGGCCGCGGTTGCGGCCGGCGCGGAGGGACTCATCGCGGGGCTGCCGGACGGCGGCACCTGGGTCGACATGTCGACGTCGGTTCCTGATGTGCTCGAGGCCGTGCGCATCGAGCAGGCGGGTCGTGGACTGCACCTGCTCGATGCTCCCGTCAGCGGGATGTCGGTCGGGGCAGCCGCCGGCATGCTGCAGATCTTCATCGGGGGAGACGCCACCGATGTGGCCCGTCTGCGCCCGGTGTTCGAGGCGATGGGCGACCCGGAGCGCATCCTCCACGTCGGGGGGCACGGCGCAGGATACGCCGTGAAGCTCATGATCAATCAGCTGTGGTTCTCGCACCTCGTGGCCACCGCGGAGGTGCTCTCGGTCGGGGTCGCCGCAGGGGTGGACCTGGGGGTGCTGCGCGACGCGCTCATCGCCAGTCCGGCGAACAGCACATTCGTCTCCCGCGACGTGCTCTCGATCCTCGACAACGGTGACTACGACGAGGGATTCGCGATCGCGCTGGCGTGCAAGGACCTGGGTCTCTCCGTCGACCTGGCCCGCTCGGTCGGGATGCCGGTCGAGCTCTCCTCGCTCGTCGAGCAGATCTTCCGCCGGGCACGGGCGCAGTACGGCGATCATGCGGGCGAGATGACTCCCGTGCGCCTGTACGAAGAGCTCCTCGGGCGCGACCTTCGTCGGGAGGTGGCCGCATGACCGCCGCCCGTGAGGCCGAACTGCTCGCCTCCCTCCCGACCGGCCTCTTCATCGCCGGGCAGTGGCGCGACGCGCATCCCGGGGCCACATTCCCGGTGCTCGACCCCGCCACCGGAGAGGTACTGGCGCACGTCGCAGACGCGTCGCCGGAAGACGGCGCCGCCGCCCTCGACGCGGCCGCGGCCGCGCAATCCGCGTGGGCGGCCACCGCTCCGCGTGAGCGCGGCGAGATCCTGCGCTGCGCCTTCGAACTGGTCACCGCGCGGGCAGAGGACTTCGCGCTCGTCATGACGCTGGAGATGGGCAAGCCGCTGGCCGAGTCGCGTGCGGAGGTGGCCTACGGCGCCGAGTTCCTCCGCTGGTTCTCCGAGGAAGCGCCGCGCATCTCGGGGCGCTATGCCACCGCCCCTGACGGCCGCAACCGCCTACTCGTCGCCAAGCGACCGGTCGGTCCGAGCCTGCTCATCACGCCGTGGAACTTCCCGCTGGCGATGGCGACGCGCAAGATCGCGCCGGCGCTCGCCGCGGGCTGCACCTCGGTGCTGAAGCCCGCAGCCCTCACCCCGCTCACCGCGCTCCTGTTCGCGGAGGTGCTGCGTGAGGCCGGGGTTCCGGACGGCGTCGTCAACGTCATCCCCACCACCCGCGCCGGAGCGGTGACGGGTCCTCTCATCACCGACCCCCGGCTGCGCAAGCTGTCCTTCACCGGCTCCACCGAGGTCGGCCGTCGACTCATCGCCGATGCCGCGCATCAGGTGCTCCGCGTATCTATGGAGCTCGGCGGAAATGCGCCGTTCCTGGTCTTCGAAGACGCCGATCTCGATGCGGCCGTGGAAGGTGCCCTGCTCGCCAAGCTCCGCAACGGCGGGGAGGCCTGTGTCGCGGCGAACCGCTTCCACGTGCACGAGAGCGTCGCCGAGGAGTTCACCGCGCGTCTGATCGAGCGCATGGCGGGCTACGTCACCGACCGGGGAACCGAGACCGCCTCCACGCTCGGCCCGCTCGTCGACGAGTCCACGCGCGAGAAGGTCGCCGAGCTCGTCGCCGGCGCCGTCGAAGACGGAGCGCGTGTCGCCCTCGGAGGCGTCGTGCCGTCCGGCCGTGGCTACTTCTATCCGGCCACGGTGCTGGTGGACGTGCCGCAGGACGCGCGCATCCTCCGCGAGGAGATCTTCGGGCCGGTCGCCCCCATCACGACGTTCCGCGATGAGGATGAGGCGGTACGGCTGGCGAACGCCAGCGAGTACGGACTCGTCTGCTTCGCCTACACCCGTGATCTCAACCGCGCGCTGCGTCTCGCGGAACGACTGGAGACGGGGATGCTCGGCCTGAACACCGGACTCGTCTCCAACCCGGCCGCGCCGTTCGGTGGCGTGAAGCAGTCCGGGATCGGTCGGGAGGGCGGATTCGAGGGGATCGACGAATACCTCGAGACGACCTACATCGGCATCTCCGATCCTTTCGCCTGAACCCCGCACGTTCTGAAGGAGCCTGCATTGCACATCACTGATTTCTCCCTCGACCTCTTCTCCCTGCGCGGGAGAAGAGCGATCGTCACGGGTGGGAACACCGGACTGGGGCAGGCGTTCACGCTCGCCCTCGCCAAGGCGGGAGCGGACGTCTTCGTGCCGACGCTCTTCGACGACGCCGGCGAGACCGCCGAACTCGTGCGAGCGGAAGGTGGCCGCTACGAGGAGCAGATGATCGACATCACTGCATCCGGAGCGCCCGCCCTGGCGGTCGACGCGTGCGTGGCGGCCCTGGGCGGAGTGGACATCCTCGTCAACTCCGCGGGCATCAGCCGCATCGCCGGAGTCACGGAGTTCGGCCGAGCGGAGTGGGACCCGATGGTCGCGGTCAACCTCACCGCGGCGTTCGACATGGCACACGAGGTGGCGAAGCGGATGATCCCGCAGGGCACGGGCAAGATCATCAACATCGCCTCGCTGTTCTCCTTCCTCGGCGGCCTCGGGTCACCTGCCTACGCCGCGACCAAGCACGGCATCGTCGGACTGACGCGTGCCTACGCGGATGAGCTGGGGGGGACCGGCATCCAGGTCAATGCGATCGCGCCGGGCTACTTCAAGACCCGCATCACCGAGGAATCCCGCTCCGACCCGGCGGTCAACGGCCGCATCATCGCGCACACCCCCGCTGGGCGGTGGGGCGACGTCGCCGACCTCATGGGCGCCACCGTGTTCCTCGCCAGCCCCGCATCCGACTTCGTCAACGGTCACGTGCTGACCGTCGACGGCGGCTATCTCGTGCGCTGACCCGCAGCGCTTCCCATCCACGAACGAACAGGACATCTCTCCCATGGTTGCTTCACGATCCGCCCTCACCCGCGCGGAGATCGTCGACCGACTCCGCGATCTGATCGGCGACGATCAGGTCGAGACCGACGCTCGCGAACTGCGCGAGGCGAGCGTCGACCGCTTCAAGAAGTACACGTCGGTGCACGGGATCTTCGACGGACCGATCCCTGCGGCGATCGCCTACGCCCGCTCCACGGACGATGTCTCCGCGATCCTCGCCTTCGCCGAGGAGAACCTGATCAACGTCGTGCCCCGCACGGGCAGGACCGCGACCGAGGGAGGTCTGGAGACCATCGTCGACGACACCATCGTGCTCGATGGCTCGCGCATGGACGCGATCCTCGAGATCGACCCGATCGACATGATGGTCACCGCACAGTGCGGGGTCCCTCTTCAGGTGCTTGAAGATACCCTGCGTGCGCAGGGTCTGACGACAGGCCATTCCCCGCAGTCCAAGCCGCTCGCACAGATGGGCGGGCTGGTCGCGACGCGGTCCATCGGCCAGTTCTCCACGCTCTACGGCGGCATCGAGGACATGGTCGTCGGCCTCGAGGCGGTGCTCCCCGGCGGACGCGTCACCCGGATCAAGAATGTCCCCCGTCGTGCCGCAGGTCCCGACATCCGGCACATCGTGATCGGCAACGAGGGTGCCCTCTGCGTGATCACCGAGGTGACGGTCAAGGTGTTCCGGTACCAGCCGGAGAACAACCGCTTCCTCGGATACCTCGTCGAATCGCTGCCCGCGGGCGTCGCTGGACTGCGGGAGATCATCGTCGCGGGGTATCACCCGTCGGTCGCCAGGGCGTACTCCGAAGAGGATGCCGCGCAGCACTTCTCGCACTTCGCAGATGGCAAGGCCGTCGTCGTGGTCGTGGCGGAGGGGCCTCAGGGGATCGCCGACGCGACAGCCGACGGTGTGGAGGCGATCTTCGCCGGGATCCCGCATGAGAAGGTCGACCCTGCGCTGATCGAGCACTGGTTCGACAACCTCAACTGGGGTCAGGAGAAGATCGACGCCGAGAAGCGGGAGATGCGGGAGAAATCGCATCTGGGGTACACCACCGAGGTCTCGATCGACTGGTCCGGTGTCGCCGAGCTCTTCGAATCCGTGATGCGCCGGGCGCGGAACGAGTTCCCGCACGCGGCCGATCTCACGATGCTCGGCGCGCACTCGTCGCACAGCTATCAGACGGGGACCAACCTGTACTTCGTGTACGACTACGACATCTCGTGCGAGCCGCGCGAAGAGATCACCGAGTACCACGAGCCGCTCAACGCGATCGTGGTCGAGGAGGCGCTGCGGCTCGGCGGGTCGATGGTCCACCACCACGGCATCGGGAAGTACCGCACGCCCTGGACCCTCGAGGAGCACGGCAGCGCCTTCGAGCTGCTACGGGTGCTGAAGGACGGCATCGACCCCCACGGCATCATGAACCGCGGCACGATCTACCCGCTGGACATAGCGGAGACGGCGTCACCGGCGTGACAGCGACGGCGGGCGGCTACGTCGTCGCCATCGACAACGGATCTCAGAGCACGAAGGTGCTGATCGTAGACGGTGACGGGGTCGTGCACGCCGATGCGCGGGTCCCGCTCCGTCCGTATGCGTCTCCTTCGCCCGGCCGCTGGGAGCACCCGGAAGACGATCTTTGGGACTCTGTGGTCGACGCGGTCCGTGAGGCCCTCGGCCGCTTCGAGGGAGATCTGTCGGAGATCCGCGGGGTCGGTCTGTGCACGATCCGCTTCTGCCGCGCGGTGCTGCGTCGGGATGGGTCTCTTGCGCAACCGGTGATGAGCTGGATGGACGAGCGGCTCCCGCGCGCGTACGAGCGAGAAGTCGACGACGCGGCGTACGTCACGACGTCCTCCGGATACATCGGACATCGGCTCACCGGAGAACGTCGTGACGCGGCCGGGAACTACCAGGGCATGTGGCCGATCGACACCCAACGGTGGGCGTGGAGCGAGGATGCCACGGAGTATGCCCGCACCGGCATGGATCCGGGGATGCTGTTCGAGCTCGTCGCACCGGGGCAGCCACTGGGCCGGGTGACCGCGGCGGCCGCGGAGGTGACCGGGCTGCCCGCGGGCATCCCAGTGATCGCCACCTCGAACGACAAGGCCGTGGAGGCGCTCGGGGCAGGGCTCCGGGATCAGGGTGACGTGCTGCTGTCCTTGGGCACCTACGTGGCCACCATGACCCCGGGCGCCGGACCGTTCGCGCCCCACTCCGATGTGTGGACGAATTTCGCCGCCGAACCGGGTTCCTATCTGTACGAGAGTGCGGGCGTCAGACGGGGGATGTGGACGGTGAGCTGGTTCCGTGATCTCCTCTCCGCCTCAGGTCCGGTGTCGGAGGAGCAGTTGAATCTCGGCGCCGAAGGGGTCCCGCCCGGTGCGGGGGGACTGATCGTCGCCCTCGACTGGCTCGCTCCGGCAGACGAACCTTGGCGTCGCGGTGCGATCATCGGCTTCGACGGCACTCAGGGACGCTTCCACATCTACCGGGCGATCCTCGAAGCTCTCGCGATCGAGACCGAAGCCGCGGATTCACGTGCGCGCCGCGCACTCGGGGTGGAACGCGAGGCGTTGATCGTCACCGGAGGCGGAAGTGCTTCGGGGCCGATGCTCGAGATCCTCGCCGCGGTGTACGGTGTGCCCGTGCGCACCCCCCTGGTGCGAGACGCGGCGGGCATGGGAGCCGCGATCTGTGCCGCAGTCGGCATCGGAATGCACGCGGGGTTCGACGAGGCCGTGACCGCCATGGTCGGCGTCGGCGCGCGTGTGGACGTGCCGAATGACCTCCAGGCGGCGTACCGGGATGTTGTCACGACGTACGCGGGCGTCGTTCCCGGCATCCGTGCACTGTTCGCTCCTCCCGGCTGAGGGGCCGTCGCCGTCCCCTCGCACACACTTGCACGACGGAGTCACGTCTGCACGGAGCATCCGCCCATTCCGTCGTGCAGGTGTGCGGGTGTCGTGCAACTGTGGCCCGAGGGCAGCGCGCTCAGCGCCAGATGGCGGCGATCGCGGCGTTGGCCGCGGTCAGGATGCCGACGAGCCAGAACATGACGGGCGGGATGGCGGCTCCGCGCTTCTGCCGCGCGGTGCCGATGCCGAGCAGCGCCCCGATGATCAGCAGCAGCACGAGCTTCACGCCGATCTTCACGTAGTTCAGTTCGTAGGACATGCCCCACGGAGCGGCAAGGGCCAGCCCGGCGACAGCAGCGATGGCCATGCCGACGCTCATCAGACGGGTGAACTCCCGCTTGCCGCCGAAGGCCTGCACCGCCCAGGCCCCGAAGAGCACGGCGAAGCCGATCAGGTGGGCGAACAGCACGATGTGGCGCAGGGTCTCCATGCCCTCACGCTACGATTCCTGCCGATATTCCGCCAGCAAGGACAGGCTGACCTCAGCCCACGCAGCTGACCTCAGCCGCGCAGCTCCCGCACGAGCAGTGCGGTGCGGAGGGCCGCGTCGGCAGCCTCTGCGCCCTTGTCCTCCTTGGACCCCTCGAGTCCGGCGCGGTCGAGTCCCTGCTTCTCATCGTCGAGGGTGAGTACGCCGAACCCGACGGGCTTGCCGGCGTCCAGGGCGACACGGGTGAGGCCGTCGGTGGTGGCGGCCGACACGTACTCGAAGTGCGGAGTCCCTCCGCGGATGATCACGCCCAGCGCGACGACCGCGTCGGCTCCGCCGGCGAAGGCCGCCTGCGCGGCGAGAGCGAGCTCGAACGACCCGGGCACCCTCACCAGCCGGTGCGTGGCCTGCGCCTCGGTCAGCACGCGCTCCGCGCCCGCGATGAGACCGTCGGTGATGACGTCGTGCCAGGTGCCGGCGACGATGACGACATGCAGTCCCCGCCCGTCGATGTTGCCGGTTGCGGGTGCTCCTGCGCCGCTCATGCGTGGTCCTTTCCTTCTGCGAGAGCCTCTGCGAGCTCGTCCGCACCGATGATGTGACCCATGCGGTCACGCTTGGTCTCGAGGTACTGATGATTGTTGGGTCCGACGCCGACGATCAGCGGGACCTGCTCGACGACGTCCAGACCGAGTTCGCGCAGCTGCTTCACCTTGTCGGTGTTGTTCGTGAGCAGACGCACCTTCGATACGCCGAGGTCGGTGAGGATCCCTGCCGCTGCCGCATACTCCCGCGCGTCTGCCGGGAGTCCGAGTGCGAGGTTCGCGTCGACCGTGTCGAGACCCTCCTCCTGCAGGCTGTACGCGCGCAGCTTGTTGATCAGACCGATGCCGCGCCCCTCGTGGCCGCGCATGTAGATGACGATCCCGCCGTCCTTCTCGATCGCGTCCAGTGCGGCGTCGAGCTGAGGCCCGCACTCGCACTTGAGCGAACCGAAGGCCTCTCCGGTGAGGCACTCTGAGTGCACGCGCACGAGTGCCGTCTCGCCGAGCTCGCCGGAGACGACCGCGATGTGGTCGGTGCCGGTCACCCGGTCCTTGTATGCCAGGAAGCGGAAGGTCCCGTGCGTCGTCGGCACCGTCGCGTCGGCGTGCAGGCTGACCCGTCGGTGCACCCGCGGTCCGGACTCGTCCTGGGGATCGATCTCGTTGAGGTGCGCGATGAGCTGCTCGATCGTGATGACCGGCACCCCGTCGCGCGCGCCGAGCTCGATCAGCCCAGGCAGGCGCATCATGCTGCCGTCCTCTGCGACGACCTCGGCGATCGCGCCGACCGGCTGCAGCCCGGCGAGACGCATCAGGTCGACGGCGGCCTCGGTGTGACCGCTGCGCTCGCGCACGCCGCCGTCGACGGCGCGGAGCGGCAGCACATGGCCGGGGCGGATGATGCTGAGCGCCGTGGACTGCGGGTTCGCCAGCACGTTGAGCGTGTGGGCGCGGTCGTGGGCGCTGATGCCGGTCGTGACGCCTTCCGCGGCGTCGACGCTCACGGTGTACGCGGTGGAGCGGGCATCCTCGCTGGCGGCGACCATGGGCGGAAGGTTCAGGTTGTCGGCGAGGTCGGTCGGCATCGGTGCGCAGATGAATCCGGACGACCAGCGCACGGTCCAGGCGACCCACTCCGGCGTCGCGAGCTCGGCCGACAGGATGACGTCGCCCTCGTTCTCCCGGTTCTCGTCGTCGGCGACCAGCACGGGGCGGCCGGCGCGCAGCGCTTCCAGCGCCTCGGGGATCGTGGAAAGGCTCATCGCGAGCCTCCTTCCGGTGCGGCGCGGAACGCGAGCAGGCGCTCGACGTGCCGGGCGAGGATGTCTGTCTCGAGGTTGACGCGGTCGCCGACAGCGCGCGAGCCGAGCGTGGTGGCGGCGAGTGTCTCCGGGATCAGCGACACTTCGAACCAGTGCGCGAGGGACCCCGCACCTTCGTTCTGGGTCCCTGAGCTTGTCGAAGGGCTCACGGCGCTCACGGCGCTCACGGTGAGCGAGGTGCCGTCGACGGAGATCGAGCCCTTGTCGACCACGAGTGGCGCGAGGTCTGCGGGGAGGCTGATCCGCAGCACACTCCACTGCGCGCCGGGGCGCACCTCGAGCACGTCGCCGGTGCCGTCGACGTGACCCTGCACGATGTGTCCGCCCAGGCGGGCGCCGACCGGCATGGCCTTCTCGATGTTCACGCGCGTTCCGACGGTGGCGCTGCCGAGCGCCGCCACGTCGAGCGTCTGCTTCATCACGTCGGCGTCGAAGGTGTCCGGCGTGGAGCCGACCACAGTCAGACACACGCCCGAGACCGCGATGGACTCGCCGTGAACCGCATCCGCGGCCGCACGGGGTGCACGCACGGTGAGTCGCCACCCGTCACCGGCGGATGCGATGGCGGTGATCTCGCCGATCTCCTCGATGATTCCCGTGAACATCAGACGGCTCCTTCGTTCTCGACCGCCGGATGGGCGATCGCCAGCAGATCGGCGCCCAGAGGCACCCATTCGTCGACCGTGAGGCGGTGCGCCTCTCCGATCGTCGAGACCCCGACATCGGTCAGCGCGACGCGGCGTCCGCCCAGCAGCACGGGCGCGACATAGGTCAGCACGCGGTCGAACAGCCCTGCCGCGATGAAGGCGCTGGCCAGCGTCGGCCCGCCCTCGATGAAGACGCGCTGCATGCCTCGGCTGTGCAGATCGGCCAGCACCGTGCGCAGGTCGGCGGTCTCGTAGAAGAGGGGCTCGTGAGGGTGGCGCCGTAGCGCCGCATCCTCGGGCGTCCGGCGCGTGCCGATCACGACGGGCACGGGCTGGTGCGGCAGCAGCGTGTCACCGTCGCGTGCGGTCAACGCGGGGTCGTCGGCGAGCACGGTGCCCGTGCCGACCACGATGGCATCGGAGGCGGCGCGGCGGCGATGCACATCCGCCCTCGCCTCGGGGCCGGTGATCCACTGGCTCGTCCCGTCGTCGGCCGCGGCGCGACCGTCGAGGCTCTGCGCCCATTTCACGGTCACGTGCGGTCGTCCCAGACGCTGCGCGGTCAGCCAGCCTTCGATCAGAAGATGCGCGGCATCGGCCTGCTCACCGGCCTCCACGTCGACCCCTGCGTTGCGCAGCCGGTCAGCTCCGCCGCCGGAAGCCGCCCCGGGGTCGTCGAGTGCGTAGACCACCCGGGCGATGCCGGCTTCCTGCAGCGCGACAGCGCAGGGGCCGGTGCGGCCGGTGTGGTTGCACGGCTCCAACGTCACGACGGCGGTCGCACCGCGCGCTGCGCCCGGGGCGAGCTTCGAGAGCGCGTCGACCTCGGCGTGCGGAGTACCGGCACCGTGGTGCCAGCCTTCGGCGAGCACCTCACCGGTGGGGGAGAGGATGACGGCTCCGACCTGCGGGTTCACGCCGCGGGGCCCGAGCGCAGCGAGCTGCAGGGCACGAGTCATGGCCCGGCGCTCGGTCTCGTTCACTGCCATCCGTCGTCCTCCTGTGAGGCTCCGGGGGATGCAGAACGCGCGCACGGCGGCGCCTCGTGCTGCCTCCCTTCCGGACTAGCGAGGTTTCCCTCGCATCACCGTCGGTCCCGGATTTCCACCGGATCGGCACCGAGGTCTCCCTCAGCGCTCGCGGACTGTCACCGCCGGTTCGGATTCACACCGACCCCGGAGCACGTTGATGCTCTGAGTGTACTCAACACATCCGTGGGGGATTCATTCCGCGTCATATACCCGTCACTTCAGCGAGCGAGCGGTCCGGCAACGCGCTCACTTCAACAGACGGGAGAGCCGACGGTCTGCGAGAGGCTTGCCGCCGGTCTGGCAGGTGGGGCAGTACTCGAGCGAACGGTCGGCGAAGAACACGCTGCGCACCGTATCGCCGCAGACCGGACAGGTCTCGCCACGCCGTGCGTGCACCTGCATGCCGCGGCGCTTGGCATCCTTCAGGTCGGCAGGGGGCTTGCCTGATGCTTCGGTGACAGCTTCCGTCAGCGTCTGCTGCATCGCCGCGAACAGGCGATCGATGTCGTCGGGGGTGAGCGTCGCGGCGATCGCATACGGGGACATGCGCGCGGCATGCAGGATCTCGTCGGAGTATGCGTTGCCGATGCCGGCGATGACGGACTGGTCGCGCAGCAGCCCCTTGATCTGCGTTCGCCGCCCTTCGAGCAGCGCGGCGAAGGCATCGCGGCTGAACTCGTCAGCGAGAGGATCCGGCCCGAGACGGGCGATCCCAGGCACCTCCTGCGGGTCGCGCACGACGTACACCGCGAGCGACTTCTTGGTGCCGGCCTCGGTCAGATCGAATCCGCTGCCGTCGTCGAGCGCCACACGCAGCGCGATCGGCGTCTTGCCCTGCTTGATGAGCGTGGCAGGCAGCGCCTCGTACCAGCGCAGCCAGCCCGCCTTCGCGAGATGGAACACGAGGTGCAGTTCCTCTCCGCACGAGAGCACGACGAACTTGCCGAGCCTGGCCGCCGCCGTGATCTCGGCGCCGTGCAGCGCGGTGATCGGCGGGTCGTACGTCTTCAGCGCGGCGATCGCAGCGACACTCGTGCGGGTGATCGTGCGGCCGACGGCGCGCTCGCCGAGGAACACTGCGAGTCCATGTACCTCTGGCATCTCCGGCATGAGGTCATCCTGCCACCGGCATCCGACATCGTCACCCCTCCATCCGGGGGAGGACGCTCAGAGCACCGGCCACTCCACAGGCGTGCGGTCGTCGTCGCGCAGCAGCCCGCCGAACCACCCGTCATCGCGACCGCGCGGGCTCGTCAGCGCCTGACGCTGCACCCCCTCGTATCGGAAGCCGAGTGCTCGCGCCGTGCGGGCTGAGGGTACGTTGCCGGCGACGGCCCGCCAGCTGATGCGGACGAGGCCGAGCTCGCGGAAGCCCCAGTCGATCACGGCACGCGCAGCTTCGACGACGTAACCGTGACCTCGCCCCTCCGCGGTCACCCAGAACCCGATCTCCGCCTGGTCGCCGGTGTGGTGGGTCGTGATGTCGTGCAGCCCGATCATCCCGACCAGGTCGTCACCGACTCGTATCGCCCAGACGGCCTCGGCTCGATCGGCCCACCACTCGTCGACGCGACGCACGAAGTCCTCCCCGTCCGCCCGGCTGTACGGGCTCGGCACCGTCGTCCATCGGGTGATCTCGGGGTCCTGGCATGCCGCGGTGATCGCGTCGACATCGTCGTCCGTCGGTGCGGACAGCACGAGTCGCGCGGTCTCGAGTGTCACTTTCTCCATCCGCACACGGTACCGGCGCGATGGGAGGGATGCGGCAGCGCCTCGATGTCGGATGCCGCGACTAGGCTTGTCCGGTGACTGTTCCGGGGATTCTGCGCGCCTTGGACGAGGCGACTCTGTACCGCGATGCCCTCAGCTGGGCGCAGACCGATGCGGATCTCGGCCTCGTCGACGGCCTCGACGCGCCCGTGCTCGCGGGCCTGCTCGAGAAGCGCGCGACATCGGGGCATCCGGCGTCGCTGCTCATCGTCGTGCCCACAGGGCGCAGGGCCGAGAGCGTCGCCCAGGCGATCGGCTCGTACCTGCCGAGCGCCGACGTGCACACGTTCCCCGCGTGGGAGACGCTTCCGCACGAGCGGCTCAGCCCGAGCCCTGACACGGTGGGTCAGCGCCTCCAGACGCTGCGACGCATCGCGGACTGGTCGGGCGACCACCCGCTGGTCGTCGTCGCCTCGGTGCGTGCGGCACTGCAGCCGATCGCCGGCAATCTCGGCGAGATCGCGCCGCTGGAGCTGGCGATCGGAAGTCGGGGCAACGATCTCGACGAGGTCGTCGAACAGCTCGTCGAGCGTGCGTACTCCCGTGTCGACATGGTGTCCCGCCGCGGTGAGTTCGCGGTGCGCGGCGGCATCCTCGACGTGTTCCCTCCCACCTCCGAGCACCCGTACCGCGTGGAGTTCTTCGGCGACGAGATCGATCAGATCCGCGCCTTCTCGGTCGCCGATCAGCGCTCGCTCCCCGGCGATGTTCCCGGTGTCGATCTGCCCCCGAGCCGCGAGCTCCTGCTCACCGCAGACGTCCGCGATCGCGCCCGCGCATTGATCAGCGGCTTCCCGGCGATCTCGGGCATGCTCGAGAAGATGGCCGAGGGCATCCCGGTCGAGGGCATGGAGTCGCTCCTGCCTGCGGTGTCCGGACCCCTCAAGTCGCTCGCTGACTACATGCCGGCCGGCAGCGCCACCGCGGTCGTCGACCCCGAGCGGTCCACGGCCCGCGCCATCACGCTCGGCGAGACGAACCGCGAGTTCCTCGACGCCGCCTGGAGCGCGGCCACCTCCGGCGCCTCGGCCCCGATCGATCTCGGTGCCGGAGACTTCCTCACGATCGGGCAGCTGCGCGAAGCCGTGCGCGACCGCGGCGGCGTGTGGTGGCGGCTGAGCCCGTTCGGTGCGGGTCTGGGCGAGGGCGACGTCGAGGCCACGAACCTCGATGCTGCCGTGATCCCCTCGTTCCATGGCAACGTCGACGGCGCGATCTCCTTCGTCGAGGCCAAGGTCGCAGACGGCTGGCGGGTCGTCGTGATCGCCACCGGCAACGGCCTCGTCGACCGTGCGCGCGATGTGCTCGCCGACCGCGGCATCGCCGCACGGATCGTCGAGTCGCTGCTCGAGGCGCCGGAAGGCGGCGTCGCGACGCTGATCGCCGGTGGAGTCGAGGCGGGTTTCCAGCTCGCCGAGGCCAAGCTCGCGGTCCTCACCGACAACGAGTTCTACGGCCGCACGATCGGCGGTGACCAGCGCGTCGTCAAGAAGCTGGCGTCGCGGCGCAAGAACGTCGTCGACCCGCTGCAGCTCAAGAACGGCGACTTCGTGGTGCACTCGACCCACGGCATCGGGCGCTTCGTCGAGATGACGCAGCGCGAGGTGTCGACGGGAGGCCGCAACGCCACCAAGTCCGTGCGCGACTACCTGGTGCTGGAGTACGCGCCCTCCAAGCGCGGCTACCCCGGCGACAAGCTCTACGTGCCGACGGATCAGCTCGACCTGCTCTCGAAGTACGTCGGCGGCGAGGCCCCGACCCTGTCGAAGATGGGCGGGAGCGACTGGTCGCAGGCGAAGGGCAAGGCGCGCAGGGCCGTTCGCGACATCGCGGTCGAGCTGGTGAAGCTGTACTCCGCGCGGATGAGCGCGAAGGGTCATGCGTTCGGTCCTGACACACCGTGGCAGCGTGAGCTGGAGGAGGCGTTCCCGTTCGCCGAGACCCCCGATCAGCTGCAGACGATCGACGAGATCAAGGCCGACATGGAGCGGCCGATCCCGATGGACCGACTGTTGAGCGGCGACGTGGGCTTCGGCAAGACCGAGGTCGCGGTGCGTGCGGCCTTCAAGGCGATCCAGGACGGCAAGCAGGTCGCCATGCTGGTGCCGACGACCCTGCTGGTCAAGCAGCACCTCGAGACCTTCACGGAGCGCTTCGCCGGATTCCCGGTCAAGGTGCGTCCGCTGTCGCGGTTCCAGACCGACAAGGAGGCCAGACTCACTCTGCAGGGTCTGCTCGAGGGGTCGGTCGACATGGTGATCGGCACCCACCGCATCCTCACCGATCAGGTGATGTTCAAGGACCTCGGTCTCATGATCATCGACGAGGAGCAGCGGTTCGGCGTCGAGCACAAGGACGCGCTGAAGAAGATGAAGACGAACGTCGACATCCTCGCCATGAGCGCGACCCCGATCCCGCGCACGCTGGAGATGGCGGTCACCGGCATCCGCGAGATGTCGACGCTCGCCACCCCGCCGGAGGACCGGCATCCGATCCTGTCGTTCGTCGGGCCCCGCAGCGACAAGCAGATGGGTGCGGCGATCCGTCGCGAGATCCTCCGCGAGGGGCAGATCTTCTTCGTGCACAACCGTGTGTCGTCGATCCAGCGCGTCGCGAGCGAGCTCGCCGAGCTCGTCCCGGAGGCGCGGATCGCCGTGGCGCACGGGCAGATGGGCGAGCATCAGCTCGAACAGGTGGTCGACGACTTCTGGGAGCGCAAGTTCGATGTGCTGGTGTCGACCACGATCATCGAGACCGGCCTGGACATCTCGAACGCCAACACGATCATCATCGACCGCGCTGATCGCTACGGTCTGTCGCAGCTGCACCAGCTGCGAGGACGAGTGGGCCGAGGGCGCGAACGGGCATACGCCTACTTCCTCTACGACGAGATGAAGCCCCTGAGCGAGACCGCCGCCGACCGCCTGCAGACCATCGCGGTCAACAACGAGCTCGGCTCCGGCATGCAGGTCGCCCTGAAGGACCTCGAGCTGCGCGGCGCGGGCAACCTGCTCGGCGCCGAGCAGGCGGGCCACATCGCGGGTGTCGGTTTCGACCTGTACCTGCGCATGATCGGCGAGGCCGTCGCCACGTTCCGGGGTGAGGAGGTCGAGACCGGGCAGGAGCTGCGGCTCGAACTGCCGCTCGACGCGCGCATCCCCGAGGATTACATCGACAGTGAGCGCCTGCGTCTCGAGGCGTACCAGAAGCTGTCGGCGGCATCGGCCGCGACCGCGAAGGACGACGCGATCGACCTCGTGATCGAGGAGCTCACCGACCGCTACGGCACCCCGCCACCCGAGGTCGAGGGGCTCCTCGCGATCGCACGGCTGCGTCGTCGTGCCGCGCGCATCGGGCTCACGGATGTCGTCGTGATGGGGTCGAACCTGCGCATCGCGCCCGCCCACCTGGAGGACTCGATCAAGGTGCGCCTCCAACGCCTGTATCCGAAGGCCAAGCTCGTGGCCGGTGGCGATGCGCTGGTCGTGCCGATGCCGACGGTGCCGGCCGCCGTGGGCGTGGGGCTCGATCCGCTTCCGGATGCAGAGCTGCTGCAGTGGGTCGGCCAGCTCTTCACCGCGATCTTCCCGGAGCCCGCCAAGCCCGAGTAGTGGGGGTTTCGGTGTCGGCCGTGCGACGACACGATGCTGAGACCGGACGACACCACTATCCTGGCGTCATGTTGTACGAGCACCTCGGGGCTCGGCCCCGGATCCATGACACCGCCGTCGTCGCTCCCACCGCCGTGATCTCCGGCGACGTCGAGATCGGCGCGGGCTGCCAGATCCTGCACGGCGCCGTGATCACCGCAGAGGGCGGGCCGATCACGCTCGGCGAGCACGTGATCGTGATGGAGAACGCCCTGATCCGCGCGACCGCCGCGAACGCGGTGCACATCGGGGCACACACCCTGATCGGGACTCTCACGAGCATCGCGGGGGCGACCGTCGGGGAAGAGGTCTTCTTCGCCTCGGGTGCCCGCATCTTCAACGGCGCTCTGGTGGGGGCGCGGTGCGAGGTGCGTGTGAACGCCATCGTCCATCGTCGCGCGGTGCTGCCGGAGGGCACGGTCGTGCCGATCGGCTGGGTCGCGGTCGGTGATCCTGTGCAGCTGCTGTCGCCGGATCGCGAGGCCGAGATCGCCGCCGCACAGCCAGATCTCGACTTCCCCGGCCACGTGTTCGGCGTCGATCGCGACACCCCTGATCTGATGGTGCAGCTCACGGAGCGCTACGGCAGCTCGCTCGCGCGTCACGCCGGCGACGTGCGCATCGACGATGCCCGCGAAGGTCGGTGAGGGTCGCGTGGCGGAGGGTGAGGGCCTCGTGCGTCCGGATGTGGATGAGGCCGGTGCCGAGACCATCGCGCGCGAGTGCTACGGCCTGGTCGCGACGGCGACCGAGCTCGGCAGCAATCAGGATCGGAACTTCCTGCTGACGGCGTCGGACGGCACGCGCAGTGTGCTCCGGATCGACAACCCGGTGTTCGGCGACGACGCCCGCGACGCGCAGCACGCCGCTCTCGACGCCTATCGCGCCGCGGGCCTGGCCGTTCCTGCGGTGCTGCCTGGTCTCGACGGGGAACTCACCCAGCGTTGGGGCGGCTTCGCGGCACGACGCAGCGAGTTCGCCGAGGGAGAGCCGCTGGTGGACGCGGGCTACCTCGCCCCGGTGGTGCTGGCGGAGTTCGGCGCGCTCGCGGCGGCATCCGTCAACGCCCTCGCGGAGCTCAGGCACCCCGGCCTGGACCGGGACCAGATGTGGGACATGCGTGTCGCGTACGAGCAGACGGTGGCGCTGGCCCCGGCGATCGCCGACGACCCGTTGCGCACGCGCGTGCTCGCGGCGGCGGAGGAGGCGCGCGGGGCGCTGGCGGCGGTGGCGACGGAGCTTCCCGTGCAGCCGATCCACGGCGATCTCACCGACGACAACGTGATGGGACGCCGGGGCGCTGACTCGAGACTGCACCCGCACGCCGTGCTGGATCTCGGGGACCTGGGTCTCGGGTGGCGCGTCGCCGAGCTCGCCGTCTGCGTCTCGTCGATGCTGCACCACGAAGCGGATCGGCCGCTGCGGGTGCTCGAGACGATCGCCGCTTTCCATGCGGAGGCGCCGTTGAGTACGGCCGAAGCCCGCGCGGTGTGGCCGCTGGTCGTGCTGCGGGCGTCGCTGCTGGTCGCCAGCGGGTGGCGGCAGCTCGAGATCGACGGGGCGAACGACTACGCCAGGGAGCGGATCGCGGGGGAGCAGGCCATCTTCGACGCGGCCACGCTGCTGCCGCTGGCCGAGATGACCGAGCATGTGCTCGCCCGGATCGGGATCGATGCTCCCGAGTTCATCGTCCCGGAGCTCTTCTCACCCCTCGCTCCGGGGCGGCACGAAGCCACCTCTGTGGCGCCGTTGCTCCCTGATCTCGGTGGGGAGGTCCTGATCGTGGACCTCGACGTCGAGTCCGGCGCACTCGATGCCGGACGTTGGCTGGACCCTGACGCCGAGACCGCGCTTATCGCGTCGCTTCTCGGACGCGGCACCGTCGTCGTCCCCTACGGATTCTTCCGTCTGACGCGCGCGGCGATCGATCGCGCGGATTCGACCGAGACCTGGCCGATCGATGCGGAGATCCACGTCGCGCCCGGTCGGCAGCTGCGCGTCACCGCGCCGGTGGGTGGACAGCTCGAGCGCGAGGACGGTGTGGTCAGCATCCTTCTCGACAGCCTCTGGGTGCTCGAGGTCCGCGGGCTCCAGGAAGAGGCGCAGAGGGCGACGGCCGTTCGAGCGGGTGACACGATCGGCATGCTCGGTGTGTCCGACCAGCCGCGCGTGCTCACGCTGTGTCTCCGCCGCATCGATGCTCCGTCGCTGGACAGAGCCGGCGTCGGAGCCGCGCTCGTGACCCCGGAACGTGTTCCCGCCTGGATCCGTTTCACCGCCGACCCGGCACCCCTGCTCGGCCTTCCGTCGCTCGTGGAGCAGGACGAGTCCGCGGAAGAGCTCGAGCGTCGCAATGACATCTTCGCGGCCGCGCAGGAGCGCTACTACGAGCGACCTCCGCAGATCCAGCGCGGCTGGCGGCACCACCTGGTCGACACGACGGCCCGCTCGTACATCGACATGGTCAACAACGTCGCGGGCCTCGGACACGGTCATCCGAAGATCGCGGACGTGGCGAATCGTCAGTTGCGCACGCTCGCCACGAACTCTCGGTTCCTGTATCGCGAACTCGCCGAGTACAGCGAGGCGCTGCTCGCCCTCATGCCCGACGACAGCGATCTCGACACCGTGCTGCTGGTGAACAGCGGTTCGGAGGCGGTCGATCTCGCGATCCGTCTCGCACAGGCCGCCACCGGCCGCCGCACGGTCGTCGCGCTGCGCGAGGCGTACCACGGCTGGACGATGGCGAGCGATGCCGTCACCACGAGCGCGTATGACAATCCCTTCGCCCTGGCCACGCGTCCTGACTGGGTGCACGTCGCCGATGTGCCCAATCGCTTCCGTGGCACCTACCGCGGAGCCGACACCACTGATCGCTATCTCGCGGATCTGGCGGATGACCTCGAGGACCTGCAGCGGGATGACCGGCAGGTCGCCGCATTCCTGTGCGAGTCGATCCTCGGCAACGCCGGGGGAGTCCTGCTGCCGGACGGCTATCTCGCCGGTGCGTATGCGCAGGTCAGAGCGGCCGGCGGCCTCTGCATCGCCGATGAGGTGCAGGTCGGGTTCGGACGCATGGGGTCCTCGTTCTGGGGCTTCGAGCAGTCCGGCGTGATCCCCGATATCGTGACGATCGCGAAGCCCATGGGCAACGGATTCCCGATCGGCGGGGTCATCACCTCGAAACGCATCGCGGATGCGCTCTCGACCCAGGGGCAGTTCTTCTCCTCGGCGGGAGGCAGCACACTCAGCTGCGCGGTCGGCCTGGCCGTGCTCGACGCGATGGTCGAGGACGGTCTGCAGCGCAACGCGCTCGACGTCGGGGCCCGGCTGGCCGAGGGGCTGCGAGGCTTGGCGACACGGCATCCGCTCATCGGCGTCGTGCACGGCGAGGGGTTGTATCTCGGCGTCGAGCTCGTGCGCGACCGGGAGTCGATGGAACCGGCGGCGTCTGAGGCGGCGGCGATCTGCGAGCGTCTGCGCGAGCTCGGAGTGATTGTGCTGACCACTTCCGAGCGATCCAACGTGCTCAAGATCAAGCCGCCGCTGTGCCTGACGGCGCAGAGCGCGGATCAAGTCGTCGCGATGCTCGATCGGGTGCTCTCGGAAGGCTGGTAGTCAGCGGGGTCAGCTTCGAATTCCGCACCCTTTCGCAATGTTAAATGCGTATTTCGTACCCGTTTTGGGGATTGCGCTGAGGAATACCGGGGGTACATAGTGATGCTCAGCGTCAGACGACCCGATGTCCGACCCATGCGCTGTTCCCCGAGGAGTACACATGGCCACGAAGACCAAGCCGCTCGCCCAAGGAGGCGGGACGCTCAAGCGTAATCTCGGATTGTGGGCCATCGTCGGCCTCGGTCTGGGGTACATGACCCCGACTGTCGTCTTCGACACGTTCGGCATGGTCGCCCGCGACACCGACAACGTGGTGCCCGCGGCGTACCTCGTCGCCCTCGTGGTCATGGTGTTCACGGCGATCAGCTACGGCAAGATCTCCAGCGCGATCCCGAGCGCCGGATCCGCCTACACCTACGTGCGGGAGTCGATCCACCCGAACCTCGGCTTCATGGTCGGCTGGACCTCTCTGATCGATTACGTGCTGCTCCCGATGGTGAACTGCCTCATCATCCGCAGCTACCTGGAGGCGCTGTTCCCCGACATCCCCGGCTGGATCTGGGTGGTGCTGTACTGCATCCTCGTCACGAGCATCATCTACATGACGATGCGCGGCACCTCGAACCTCAACATGATCCTGCTGGTCTTCTCGATCGTGGTGATGGTCGTCTTCGTGGTCCTGGTGATCGCGCAGCTGATGCGCGGCGAAGGCGCCGCGACAATCGCCTCGATGGCTCCGTTCTTCCACGATGGCGCGACGATGAGCGCCGTGCTCATGGGCGCGACGATCGTGTGCTTCTCGTTCATCGGCTTCGACGCGGTCACGATGTACGCGGAGGAGGCGAAGGATCCGAAGATCATGCCGAAGGCGATCCTGCTGACGGTCCTCCTGGGCGGCGCGATCTTCCTGGTCGCCGGTTACCTGTCGCAGTTGCGCTTCCCCGACTGGAACGAGTTCGCACCGGGCGGAGACATGCAGTTCGTCGAGGACTCCACGCTCCCGATCATCGGCAACCTGGTCGGAGGGCCGGTGCTGATGGCCGTCCTGACAGCGGCCGGCTTCTGCGCCACGCTCGCCTCTGGCCTGGCGTCGCACGCCTCGGTGTCGCGCATGCTGCTGGTGATGGGCCGCAACAACGTGCTGCCGCAGAAGGCGTTCGGCTACATCAACCCCCGCACGCACACCCCGACGTTCAACATCGTGCTGGTCGGGGCGATCTCGCTCCTCGCGATCCCGTTCACGCTCGAGCTGATCGCGGCGTGGATCAACTTCGGCGCGCTGATCGCCTTCACCTTCGTCAACATCTCGGTGATCGCGTGGTTCGCGATCCGCAAGGGACGCCGCAAGACCCCTGCCGACATCTTCAACTTCATCGTGATGCCGGGAATCGGTATGGTCCTCACCGGGCTCCTGTGGGCGAACCTGCACGAGGATGCTCTGCGCGGCGGTCTGGTCTGGACCGCGATCGGCCTCGTCTACCTCGCCATCATCACGAAGGGCTTCCGCAAGAAGGTCGTCGCCTTCGACGAGAACCAGGCCGTCACGGGCTTCAACAAGGTGGTCAAGGTGCCTGTCGACGAGAGCTGACGCGATATCCCGAGACGAGAAGAGCCGCCTGCCCGAGAAGGGAGGCGGCTCTTCCGTGTGAATCGATCGCTGATCAGATGACGCCCTGGGCGAGCATCGCCGCAGCGACGCGCTCGAAGCCGGCGATGTTCGCGCCCGCCACGTAGTCGCCCGCGACATCGTGGCGCTCGGCCGCGTCGAAGGCGGCGCTGTGGATGTCTGCCATGATCTCGCGCAGCTTGTTCTCGCTGTCGCCGAAGGTCCAGCGCTGGCGGGACGCGTTCTGGCTCATCTCCAGTGCAGAGGTCGCGACACCACCGGCGTTGGCTGCCTTACCGGGAGCGAAGAGCACCCCGGCCTTCTGGAACGCCTCGACGGCTTCGGGAACACAGGGCATGTTGGCACCCTCGGAGACGGCCCGGACGCCGCCGGCGATCAGAGCCTCCGCATCGGCGAGGCTGACCTCGTTCTGCGTGGCGGACGGCACGGCGATGTCGACCGGTACCTCCCAGACGCTGCCGCCTTCGACGAAGCGTGCGCTCGGACGACGGTTCGCGTATTCGACGATGCGGGCGCGCTCGACCTCCTTGAGCTGCCGGAGCAGGTCGAGGTCGATGCCGGCGTCGTCGACGACATAGCCGGAGGAATCCGATGCCGTGACGGCGGTCGCGCCGAGCTGGGTCGCCTTCTGGATCGCGTAGATCGCGACGTTGCCGGAGCCCGAGACGCCGACGCGCTTGCCGGCGAGCGAGTCGCCGTGGACGCCGAGCATCTCCTGCGCGAAGAACACGGCGCCGTAGCCGGTGGCCTCGGTGCGCACCTCGGCGCCACCCCAACCGGTGCCCTTGCCGGTGAACATGCCGGACTCGTGCCGGTTGGTGACCTTGCGGTACTGGCCGAAGAGGTAGCCGATCTCACGGCCGCCGACACCGATGTCGCCCGCGGGGACGTCGGTGTGCTCGCCGAGGTGACGGTAGAGCTCGTTCATGAACGACTGGCAGAAGCGCATGACCTCGGCGTCGGACTTGCCGTGCGGGTCGAAGTCCGATCCGCCCTTGCCGCCGCCGATGCCCTGACCGGTGAGCGCGTTCTTGAAGATCTGCTCGAAGCCCAGGAACTTGATGATCGAGAGGTTCACCGACGGGTGGAACCGGAGTCCGCCCTTGTACGGGCCGAGCACCGAGGAGAACTGGATGCGGTAGCCGCGGTTGACCTGCAGGCGACCCGCGTCATCGACCCACGGCACGCGGAACATGATCTGACGTTCCGGCTCGACCAGACGCTCGAGGATGCCACCGTCGACATACTCCGGGTGGCGATCGAGCACCGGTGCGATGGAGTGCAGCACTTCGTGCACGGCCTGGTGGAACTCCGGCTCGTGCGGGCTGCGCGACAGCACGGTGTCGAACACGGTCTGCACGGACGGGGCGAGCGGATGGAAGGCAGGAGTCGTTACGGTCACGCGGATGATGCTTTCTGATGGGGGATGGTGGTGCAGGCGATCGTGTCGCGTGATGCGGCGCCGGATCGGGCGCGAGATTTCACTCTAGCGGGCACCCCGGAACCGTCGGCTCGGACGGTCGAGTGTCACCCGGTATTCTGCAGGCCCGCTGCGACACCGCTCACGGAGAGCAGCAGAAGCCGCTGCTGCTCGGCATCGGCACCGGAACCGGTGGCTTCGGTGTCGCCGGCCGAGCGCAGCGCGCGCAGTGCCCGCAGCTGCAGGAGCGACAGGGCATCCACATACGGACTGCGCAGTTGCACGGCCCGCTGCAGGATCGGCTTGCCCTCCAACAGGCCCTCGCCGCCGGTGAGGCGGATGACCCATTCCCTGGTGAGCGCGAGCTCGTCGAGCACCAGTGCGGCGAGGTCGTCGCGGTCGCCGAGAGCGAGGTACTGGCGAGCGATGCGCTCGTCTGTCTTCGCGAGACTCATCGCCACGTTGTCGATCATGGTGCGCAGCAGCGGCCATTCCCGGTACGCCTCGACGAGCAGGTCCTCGTCGCCGACGGCCTGGAGCGCGGTGCCCAGCCCGAACCAGCCGGCGAGGTTGATGCGCGCCTGGGTCCATGCGAACACCCACGGGATCGCCCGTAGATCCTCGAGCGATTCCACCGAGAGGCCGCGGCGCGCCGGACGCGAGCCGAGCGCCAGCAGCCCGATCTCCTCGAGGGGGGTGACGGTGGCGAACCACGGGGCGAAGCCCTCGGCCTTCACGAGCGAGAAGAAGCGTTCGCGTGAGGCCGCATCCATGGTGGCCGCGACCTCGGCGTACCGGGCGGCCGCGCCGCTGGTGCGCTTCTCGACGCTCGGCGACGAGGCCAGCAGCGTGGCTGCGGCGACCTGGTCGATGTGGCGCATCGCGATGGCTGGCTCGCCGTACCGGGCGAAGATGACCTCGCCCTGCTCGGTGAGCTTGAAGCGACCATCGACCGAGTGCGGGGGCTGCGCGAGGATCGCGGAGTTCGCCGGCCCGCCGCCGCGGCCCAACGCACCGCCGCGGCCATGGAACAGGGTCAGCTCGATGTCGGACTCCTGCGCCCACAGTGCGATCTTCTCCTGCGCCTCGTAGAGCGCGAGGTTCGCGGCGACCGGGCCGACGTCCTTCGACGAGTCGGAGTATCCGAGCATGACTTCGAGCTTGTTGCCGGTCTCGGCCATGCGAGCCCGGAACTCGGGGAACGTCACGGCCTCGGCCAGGATCTCCGGCGCCGCCTGCAGGTCCGCGAAGGTCTCGAACAGCGGGACGACGTCGAGCACGGGTGCGTCGTCGCCCAGCGCGTACTTCGCGAGGCGGTGCACGTTGGCCAGGTCGGAGGCCGCCTGCGTGAACGACACCACATAGCGTCCGGCGGCGCGCAGGCCGCGCTCGCGCTGGATGTCGGCGATCACGCGGAAGACCTCCAGCACCTCCTCGGTCTGCGCGCTGATCGCCGCACCCGCATCGAGCTCGGCGAGAGCCTTCGCGTGCACCTGGGAGTGCTGGCGCACCTCGAGCTCGGTGAGGTGGAAACCGTAGGTCTCGACCTGCCAGATGAGGTGCTGCACGCCGCCGAAGGCATGACGCTTCGCGCCGCCGGCCGCGAGCGACGACTGCACGCTCCGCAGATCGGACAGCAGCTCCTCCGGGCGTGTGTAGCGCAGTTCTCCTTCGCCGTGCCTGGTCGCGGCGACGCGGCGCGCGAGCACGAGGAGCACGCGGCGGTGCGGTTCGTCGGGGGAGCGGGTGGCGAGTTCTCCGGCGACGCCCGGCTCTGCGGCGGCGAAGCGCTCCCACAGGGCGATCACCTCGGGGCTCGGAGGCGTGCCTTCCGCGTCGAGCGTCAGCGTGCGGCCGATGCGCTCGAGTGCACGCTCGAGTCCACGGAGCACGTGGTCGGCCGCGATGTCCGACGCCTCGCGGGTCACCGACGCCGTCACGAACGGGTTTCCGTCACGATCGCCGCCGACCCAGGAACCGACGCGCACGAACGCCGGGACGATCGGTGCGCTGGAGCCGGAGTCGTCACCGCGGAGTGCGTCGTCGATGCGGCGGTACACGTGGGGGACGGTGGTGAAGAGCGTCTCGTCGAAGACACCCATGACGGTACGCACCTCATCCGTCGGAGACGGCTTCTGAGAGCGCAGCGGGGCGGTGCGCCAGAGCGTGTCGATCTCCTCGAGCATGCGGCGGTGGGCGCGGTGCGCCTCGGCTCCACCCGTGCTCGCCGCGTCATGCTGGGTCAGCAGCTCTGACAGGCGGCGGATGCTCGACGAGACCGCACGACGGCGGGCCTCGGTCGGGTGTGCGGTGAAGACCGGGTGGAAGCGGAGGCCCTCGAGGCGACGGCGCGCCTCGTCTTCTCCGACCTCGCTCTTCAGCTGGGCGTATGCGGTGGCGACGGTGTCTGCCATCCGGCCGGGGACGTCTGGCCGGCCCTGGGCCCCTGAGCCTGTCGAAGGGTCCGGCTGCCCCGCCCGCTCGCGAAGCACCCGCACCCGCTGGTGCTCCTCGGCGAGGTTGACCAGGTGGAAGTAGCACGTGAAGGCGCGGGCGACCTCGTCTGCCCGTGCGACGGTGAACGACTCCGCGATCGCCGCAGCCCGGTCGAAGGCGTCGGGCGTCTCTTCGTCGTAGGCCTGGATCGTCGCGAGGCGCAGGCGCTCGACGTCTTCGAACAGGGCGTCGCCGCCGGCTTCGCGCAGCACCTGTCCGAGCAGGACGCCGAGCATCCTGACGTCATTGCGCATCGCATCGGGAATGCCGCGGCCGGCCTCGAAGCGGCCGATCACGCGGATGGCCTCGGTGTTCGTGGGCTCGGGGAAGGTGTGTTCGGGGGTCACGATTCGAGCGTATCCCGGCTCGGAAGCATGGATGACACGCATGACAGGACGTGACGCGGGGCGACCGGCCTCCGGCACCGCGCGGTGCGCGAATCGCCAGGGGCCGCCCGTGCCGACGTCCACCGACCTAGCATGGAGGCGATGCGCATCTCAGCGAACCCTCTTCGCGGGCAACAGTTCCCCGCCGTCCTCCTGCTCGTGGCAGCGGGGCTCGGCCTCCTGCTCGCCAACCTGCCGACGCACGATGCGGTCGCTGCCGTCCTCGACTTCCACATCGCGGTGCCGGGCACCGGGCTCGACCTCTCGATCGCGCACTGGGTCTCGGATGGGCTCCTCGCCCTCTTCTTCCTCATGGTGGCGATCGAGCTGCGGCACGAACTGACGCACGGCGAGCTCGATTCCGTGCGGAAGGCCGTGCAACCGGCGATCGCGGCGGCGGGCGGTGTGATCGCGCCTATCATCGTGTATCTGCTGATCGCGGGCGACGGCGCCACGGCAACCGGCTGGCCGATCCCGACAGCGACGGACATCGCCTTCGCGTTGGGCGTGCTCGCGATGTTCGGGCGCGGGTTGCCCTCGACCGTGCGCGTCTTCCTCTTGGCGCTCGCGATCCTCGACGACATCATCGGGATCGTCTTCATCGCCGTGCTCTTCGCCAACGATGTCCAGTGGTTGCTCATCGGCATCGCAGGCGTCGGCGTGGTGGTCTTCTGGTTCCTCAGCAGGATGCTTCATGAGCGAGGCCACGTACTGATCGCCGTTGCGATGGTCGTGGTGGGGGTCACCACCTGGGGTGTGGTCGCGGCATCGGGTATTCACGCCACGATCGCCGGAGTGCTGCTGGGCCTGGTGATGTCGCCTGTGCCCGCCGGTCGTGCGCGGCACGCACTGGAACCGACGGTGAACGGAGCGGTGCTTCCGCTGTTCGCTTTCGTGGCGGCGTTCGTGATGATCCCTGCCGTGTCTCCCTCGCAGCTCTCCCCGGCGTTCTGGGCCATCGTCGTGGCTCTGCCCGTCGGAAAGATCATCGGTATCTCACTCTTCGGTTTCATCGCGATGCGCATCCGCCCTCGTGGCGCCGCCCCCGCCCTGCCGTTCTTGGACATCCTGGCCGCCGGTGCCTTGGGCGGCATCGGCTTCACGGTTTCGCTGCTGCTCGCCAACCTCGCATTCGCCGCCGATGACGTCGTCCGCGACCAGGCCATCCTGGGCGTGTTGGTCGGTTCGTTGATCGCACTCGTCCTGTCCGGGGTCCTCGTCTCGTTGCGCGCGCGCTGGTACCGTCGGGTCGCGTCCGCGTCGTCGTGAGCCCGCCTCTCCGCGAGGACGACAGCGTCGACGAGTTCTCGGCCGGCGATCTCTGATCAAGCGAAGGAACAACCGTGAGCACTGGCGACACCGCCCGCGAAGAACATGATCCGCTGCGTGCGGCGGCCGAGACCATGCAGGCCGTGCGAGAGCGGTGCGTGTGGTCGCAGCGCATCACCCACCGCGACCTGGTGCCCTACCTGATCGAGGAATCCCACGAGGTGATCGACGCTGTCGAGAGCGGCACGCGCGCCGATCTGCGGGAGGAGCTCGGCGACCTGCTCTGGCAGGTGCTGTTCCATTCCGCGATCGCCGCGCAGGACCCGGATGACCCTTTCGACATCGACGACGTGGCCCGCACACTGACCGAGAAGATGGTGCGGCGGCACCCGCACGTCTTCGCGGATGCCGTGGCGCGCACTCCGGAGGAGGTGCTGGTGCACTGGAACGCCGCGAAGGCGGCCGAGAAGCGCATGCGCAACAGCGTCCTCGACGGCGTGCCGCGGGGGATGCCTGCCCTCGCTCTCGCGCAGAAGCTCGTCGGGCGCGCCGCCGGCGTGGGCGTGGTCGTGCCCGTTTCCGCGGCGATGGATGCGCCGAAGACCGAAGCCGAGCTCGGCGATGCGCTGCTCGCGTTGGTCGATGGCGCTCGGGCGAACGGCTGGGATGCCGAGCGCGCCCTGCGTGAACGGCTGCGCGTCGTGGAAGCCGATGTGCGCGCGGCGGAGTCCGGCACCTGACCGCACGACACGGTGGTGCCGACAGACCTGGGAAGATGGTTCCGTGGCTACTGTGAACCCGCCGCGCGGCATGCGCGACATCCTCCCCGCCGACAAGGCCCGCCGCGAGCGTGTGCTCTCCGTCATCCGTGAGCGCTACCTCGCCCATGGCTTCGACGAGATCGAGACTCCGGTCGTCGAGGAGTACAGCCGTCTGCACGCCGGGATCGGCGGCGACAACGAGAAGCTCGCCTACAACGTGCTGCGTCGCGGGCTCGATGCCGAGGCGATCCGGAATGCCGCCGATGACCCCGCCGCGCTCTCCGATCTCGGGCTGCGCTACGACCTGACTGTTCCACTCGCCCGCTTCTACGCCAGCAACCGCGGACAGCTGCCTGCGGTGTTCCGCTCGATCCAGATCGGACCCGTGTGGCGGGCCGAGCGTCCGCAGAAGGGCCGCTACCGCCAGTTCGTGCAGTGCGACATCGACATCATGGGCGACGACTCCTCACGCGCCGAGGCCGAGCTCATGGTCGCCTCTCTCGATGCGGTCGACGCGCTCGGGCTCGAAGGTGCGACGGTGCGGATCAACGACAGGCGCGTGCTGGACTGGATGCTCGACAGCTTCGGCTTCGCTGCCGAGGAGCGGCCCGGCGTGCTCATCACGATCGACAAGCTCGACAAGATCGGACCGGACGGCGTGGCTGCCGAACTGCGCGAGCGGGGTGCCGCGGCATCCGCCGTCGACGCGTTCGAGGCCTTCCTCCGCCGCCCCCAGACCATGGAGTACAACCCGTTCGGGGAACGCCAGATCCGCAAGGCTCTGCCCGAGGACGCGCCGGACGTGATCGTCTCGCACCTGGTCGGCATCGGCGAGGCCGTCGCAGCGGGCCGCGCGCAGTCCGACATCCCGCTGGTCTTCGACCCGTTCCTCGTGCGCGGCATGGGCTACTACACCGGCACGATCTTCGAGCTCGCGCACCCTTCCGTCGACTACTCGCTCGGTGGTGGCGGGCGCTACGACGGCATGATCGGCCGGTTCCTCGGGCAGCAGGTTCCCGCGGTCGGGTTCTCGCTCGGCTTCGAACGGCTGGTCGACCTGGTCACCGCGGGCGCGGATGCCGAGGCGCAGGCGATCGTGCTGATCCACGACGCCGATGTGCCGGTCGCCGAGCTGCTGGCTCACAAGACGGCGCTGATCGGTACGGGAGCCCGGGTGCGCCTGGAGCGCCGCACCAAGAACCTCAAGGCGCTGCTCGAGCGGGCATCCGCCGAGGGCTACACCGGATTCGCGACCGTCATGGCCGGCGCGACGGAGCTCGAGGTCAAGCTCCTCGGCTGACCGATGCCGGTGCGCGGCTCGTGTGCCGCGCCGAATGCAGGAGATCGTGCGGCCTGCAGGATCATCTGACGGCGTTTCCTCCTGCATTCGGCACTATCTCCTGCACGTCGCGCCGGGTTCCGGATGCAGGGTGCGGGGTGCGGGGTGCGGGGTGCGGGGTGCCGGGTGCCGGGTCCCGGACGCCAGACGAGGGATGCCGTTCACGGCGCGTTCACGCGGACGCGATCGAATCGGGGCATGGGTCGAACGCGCCTCGTGGTCGCCGGAGCGGTCGCCGCGGTCTCCGGGCTGCTGGTCGGTGGGCGGATGCTGCTCACCCGACAGGCGGCGATCGCACGCCGCAGGATCGGGAAGCCGCTCGGTGAGGACTCGCTCGACGCCGACCGGGTGTGGCGTGGCTCTCTCGAGGGCGAGCCGGTCGAGCTGCTGCTGCTCGGCGATTCACTGGCCGCGGGACTCGGGGCTGCGAGGCGCAAGGAGACGCTCGGCGGCCGCCTCGCCAAGGGGCTCGGCCAGCGGATGCATCGCCCCGTGCGGCTGCGTACCGTCGCGGTCGTCGGCTCCGAGTCGCCTGACCTCGACGGCCAGATCGACGCGCTCGCTGCGCAGGCCCGCGTCCACGTCGCTGTGATCGTGGTCGGCGGCAACGACGTGACGCACCGGCTGCCCGTCTCGGTCTCGGCGAGTCATCTGCACACCGCGATCGGTCGGCTGCGGGAACGCGGCGCGCAGGTCGTGGTCGGCACCTGTCCCGATCTCGGAGCGCTGCGGGCGGTGCCGCAACCGCTGCGGCGCCTGGCGTCGAGCCTGTCCCGGCGTCTGGCCGGCGTTCAGGCAGAGACGGCCCGGCAGGCAGGCGCGGAAGCGGTCGATCTGCGCCGGGCCGTGGGACCCCTCTTCTTCGACGAACCGGAGGAGATGTTCAGCATGGACCGGTTCCACCCGAGCCCGCTCGGCTACCGGCGCACCGCCGAGGCGCTGCTCCCGGCGGTGCACCGTGCGGCACAGGCGGCGCTCAGCTCGTCGCGTCAGACGGAGCAGAGCTGAACGAGGCCGCCCACTCGGCGACGCGTCTGGCGCTCTCCTCGGCGGACAGGTCCTCGACGCGGGTCATGATCGACCAGCGCACCCCGAACGGGTCGCGGATACTCGCGTAGCGGTCGCCCGAGACGAAGTGCGATGGTGCTTCACGCACGGTCGCACCGGCCTGGACCGCCCGATCCACTACCGCGTCGACATCCGAGACATACAGCCCCATCGAGTAGCAGTCGTCGTCGCCCGGGGGAGAGGGCACGAGGTGGTACTGCGGATTCGGTTCGCCGAGTTGCAGCATGCCGCTGCCGAAGTCGAGGTCGGCGTGGGCGACGACGCCACCGAACTCGGTCACATCCACGACGCGGGCGCCGAACACGTCGCGGTAGAACTCGATGGCGCGGGCTGCGTCGGGGATCGCGAGGAACGGCGTCAGCGACGTGGCGCTGTGCGGGCGTCCTGCGGTCGTGTGGGTGCCGGTGACTCCGGTGGTGGGGATCTCGTCGGTCATGAGCCCACGGTAGGTCGGTGAGGACGGCGGTGGCTTGAAGATCCGCGACAGGCTTCGCTCGCCTGTATGTGAGGCGATGTCGTCGGGGAACTCTACGCTGAGCGCATGGTGGACTCGTCGGGCGGTGTGCTGTATCCGGCACGCTTGCCGGAGTTCCACCGTCTTCCTGCGACCGGTGCCGCTGCGGATCTCGCGGCGTGGTTCTGGATCCCGGAGTGGGACATCGCGCCTGGCTGCTCCTCCCGGCAGGAGATCGTCGGCTACCCCGCGCTCAATCTGGTGGTCGAGCAGAGCGGCGTCACCGTGTCGGGGCCGACCACGCGGGCTTCGCACCGCGACCTCCGCGGCCGAGGCTGGGCGGTCGGTGCTCTCCTGCGCCCCGCGGCGGTGGCGGCTCTGGTCGACGACCCCGCCGCGCTGGTCGATACGGTGCGCACGCTGGCGGAGCCGTCGCTCCAGGCCGAGGTGGCGGCGGCGATGGCGTCGGGCGCGGGGCATCGGGACCGTGCGGTCGAGACGTTCTCGCGATGGCTCGTCGAGCGCGTCGGTCCTCTCGACGAGTCCGCCCATCAGGCGAATGCGCTCGTCGAGGTTCTCGGGGGAGCGGGGGCCGCGCTCACACCGGTCGAAGCGGCGTCGAGACTGGCCGTGTCGGTGCGCACGCTGCAGCGCATGGCGCATCGCTATGTCGGTGTCTCTCCGGCCGCGATGATCCGACGGCGGCGCCTCCAGGAGGCGGCACAGCTGGTGCGTGAGGATCCGGGGGCCGACCTCGCGGCGATCGCCGCCGAGCTCGGCTACGCCGACCACGCGCACCTCACCCGCGACTTCCAGGCGGTACTGGGCCTGGCGCCGCGCACCTACCGCGCCGGACTGAGCGGGTGAGGTCAGGAGTGGGGGCGCTGCATGCGGATCCGGACGAGACGGTACGCGACTCCGACGGCGAGCACCGCGGCGCCGACGAGTGAGGCGACGACGGGCAGCGTGTTCACCAGCAGCAGGCACCCGAGCGCGCCGACCACCTGCATCATGCGCGGGTACCTGCGGGCCGCGCCCTCCTGCCGGAAGGCTGCCGCGTTCGCGATCAGGTAGTACGTGAGCACGCCGAATGAGGAGAACCCGATGGCTCCCCGCAGATCCGCCACCAGAACGATGGCGACCACGATCAGCGCGATGGTGATCTCCGCGCGACGCGGCACCTGCCAGCGTTCGTCGACCTTCGCGAAGAACGTCGGTACGTCGCGCTCTCGCGCCATCGCGAGGGTCGTGCGTCCGATCCCCGTGAGCAGGGCGAGCAGCGCACCGAGCGAGGCAGCAGCGGCCGACACCCGCACGAGAGGTTCGAGCGGCGCCCATCCCACCGCGGCGACGACGTCGGCCAGCGGAGCAGTGCTTGTGGCGGCGCTTTCGCCGAGCACTGTCACGACGGTGATCCCGACCAGCGCGTAGACGACCACGGCGCCCGTGAGCGCAAGGGTGATCGCCCGCGGGATGGTCCTCGCCGGATCGACGACCTCCTCGCCCATCGTGGCGATGCGGGCGTATCCGGCGAACGCGAAGAACAGCAGTCCCGCGCCCTGCAGCACGCCGTACGCCGTGGCGCTCTGCAGGCTGATCGGCGTCGTGACGGGCGAGCCCGCGAGGCCGAACGCGACGACGACCGCGAGCCCGAGCAGGGAGCCAGTGACGAGGATGCGGGTGAGCAGAGCCGTTCGTGTGACTCCGAAGCAGTTCACCGCGGCGAGCGCCGCGACGGCCGCCACGGCGACGGTGGGCTGCCACTCGGCGGGCGCGGCGTACGCGGCGAACGTCATGGCCATTGCGGCGCAGCTCGCGATCTTGCCGATCACGAAGCTCCACCCCGCGATGAATCCCCACCACGGTCCGATCTCCGCTCTGGCATACGCGTAGGTGCCGCCCGCGACCGGATATGCGGCGGCGAGCTGGGCTGATGCGGTGGCGTTGCAGTAGGCGACCACTGCGGCGATGGCGAGAGCGATCAGCACGCCGCTGCCCGCCACGCCGATCGCCGGCGCCCACACGGAGAAGACCCCGGCGCCGATCATCGACCCGAGTCCGATGGCGACCGCATCACCGGTCTTCAATCGTCGCGCGAGGGGCATCCCGCTATCGTGGCACGCGCCGGTGAACGGGAGATGATCAGCTCCGTGCGGCGGTGACGCGTTTCTTCTCGCGGATGTAGACCTCGCGTCGCACCTTCGCGACGACGTCGCCGTCGCGGTCGGTGATCACGGTCTCGAACCATTCGAGTACCTTGGCTCCGCCGCGTGCGCGCTCGCGGATCTCCGCGGCCTTCTCCTTCGTCACCTCGAACTCCGCCGTGAGTACTCCGCGTCCCGGCTTGAGGAACTCGATCTCTCCTCGCGTGTCCCACACCACATGGTCCCGCCCGAGCTGGTGCATCACGAGCATGAAGAAGTACGGGTCGGTCATGGCCGACATCGACCCGCCGAATGCGGTCTTGACGTAGTTGCGGGTGAACACGTTCACGTGCAGCTCGACGGTCGCGTGCGTCCAGTCCTCGCTGAAACGGCGGACCCGGATGCCGCTGAACAGGTTCGGGATCCACAGGCTCATGCCCATGGCGAGGCGGCGAGGAGTGATGCGCATGGCGCCAGTGTGGCCGAACGTATCGCCGTCACGTAGTCGGATGGAGAATTGCGACAATAATTCTAGTTTCACTAGAATTAAGCCAACTAGTGGAGGACGCATGCTGATCAAGGTCGACATGAGCAGTGGGGCCCCGCTCTACGAGCAGGTCGCTGCATCTGTGCGGGCTGACATCGTGGCAGGACGCGTCGCTCCCGGCGATCGCCTCCCGTCTGCGCGTGATCTCTCCGACGCCTTGGAGATCAACCTGCACACGGTTCTCCGCGCCTATCAGCAGCTCCGCGACGAGAGCCTGATCGACCTGCGTCGCGGTCGGGGTGCGGTGATCTCCGCATCCGCCGCCCCGCTGGCGGAGTTGTCGCAGGACATCTCCGCACTCGTCGCACGTGCCGCAGCCCTCGGGCTTTCCTCCGCCACCCTCGCCGCCCTGATCAAGGAGACCGCAGTATGAACGCCGACATCCGCCGTGCCCGTCGCGCCTTCTGGTGGGTGGGCGTGATCGTCCCTTCTGCCATGATCGCCCTGTCGGCCGTCGTCGTCCTGGCCTGGCTGCCGGAGATCCCGGATCCGTCGGCCATCCACTGGGGGTCCGACGGCGTCAACGGCTACGGCCCGCGCTGGATCCACCTGGTCATCCTCATCGGCATCGGCGGCGGAATGGTCGCCCTGTTCGCATTCATCGCCCTGCTCGCGCACAAGATGCCGCGGGGCGGTGGAGAGCCGGCGCCGGATGGTCCGCAGTGGTCGGCGACCGCGCGATTCCTCGGTGCGGCGAACCTCGCCACCGCCGGCTTGATGTCGCTCACCGCGCTGGTCTCTGTCGGTGTGCAGCGGGGGCTCGCGGATGCCGCGGATGCTCCCGACATCACTGCGTGGGTCTTCCTCGGTTTCGTCGTCATGATCGCGCTGGGGGTCCTGGGATGGTTCCTCCAGCCGCTGTTCGCTCCGTCCGCTGGTCCGTCCGACGCTCCGGCGACGCCCATGCCGCTGGCGGATCATGAGCGCGCGGTGTGGATCAAGAGCGTGACGATCGCGCGCTCCGGCCAGATCGTCCTGGGCGTCGGCGTCTTCATCAGCATCGCCATGGCCGTGTTGTTGCTGGCTCAGGGTATCCCCGCGTGGTGGATCACCGCGGCGGTGGCCCTGTTGCTGGTGGGTGCAGTCGTGACCACGCTGAGCTTCCGGGTCCGTGCGAGCACGACCGGGCTGCAGGTGCGATCCGCTGTGGGCTGGCCGAAGATCGAGATCCCCGCGACGAGCATCTCGAGCGCGCGGGCGATCCAGATCGACCCCTTCGCCGAGTTCGGCGGCTGGGGATACCGCATCAGTGCCGACGGCCGCCGTGGGGTCGTGCTCCGGGGTGGGTCCGCCCTCGAGGTGACCCGCACGGACGGACGTCGATTCGTGGTCACCGTCGACGACGCAGAGACAGCGGCCGCGGTCCTCGCGACCGCGGCCCGGAAGGAAGGCTGACGCATGACCGATTCCCCCGAGAACGCCACTCGCCGTGTCCCCTGGCTGGCCGTGATCGCGTTCGTCGTGCTCGCGTGCGGTCTCGCCTGGCTCGTCGCGCTTCCGCTCTGGCTCGGGAACGGGCTGGCTGAGCCCTTCACCGCCGTGCTGCTTCCGGTCATGATGTGGACTCCGGCGGTCGCCGCACTCATCGTCACTTTCGCGATGCGCGTTCCTGCGCGGGGCGACCGGGTGCGGTTCCTGGGCCTCTGGCCCTTGCGTCCGGCCAAGCGCGTCGTCTGGATGCTCGTGCTCGCGTGGCTCGTGCCCCCACTGCTGGTCGGCGCGAGCATCCTGGTGGCTGCGGCGCTCGGCTTCGTGACGCTCGACCCCACGTTCGTGGGTCTGTCTGCCCAGCTGGCGCAGGCGCTTCCCGAGGGGACTCCGATGCCGCCCATCGAGGTCGTCGTGGTCGCGCAGCTTGCGATCATCCCCGTCGGCGCACTCTTCAACAGCATCTTCGCCTTCGGTGAGGAGCTGGGGTGGCGCGGATGGCTCGTTCCGGCGCTGCGACCCCTCGGCACTTGGCCGACGCTGCTCCTCAGCGGAGCGATCTGGGGCTTCTGGCACAGCCCGGTGATCCTCCTCGGCTACAACTTCGGCCGCACCGACATCACGGGCGTGCTGTTCATGATCGGCGGCTGCGTGGCCTGGGGCATCCTGCTCGGCTGGCTGCGTCTGCGCTCGGCATCCGTCTGGCCTGCGGTCATCGCCCATGGATCTCTGAATGCGGCCGGGGGGCTCGTCCTGCTCTTCGCGGCGTCGCAGCCCGATCTCGCCCTCGCCGGACCGCTCGGCGTCGCCGCATGGATCGTGATCGCGGTCGTCGTCGTGGTGCTGGTGCTGACCGGTCAGTTCCGCCAGCAGCCCGAACTCGCGGGGACCCGCGGCCGTCTGCTGTCGCCGCCGCGCTCCTGACCGCGCCGTGGGAGGGGCCTTGACGCCCCTCCCACGGCGGGGTTTGCTGGGCAGATGGAACCCACCGCTGAAGCCTGGTCCCTCACCGACGCCTATCTGACCGAAGTCCTGGTCGGTCATGATCCCGCCCTCGAGGCCGCGCTCGCCGCGCAGCGCAACGCGGGGATGCCCGCCATCGAAGTCGCGCCGGTCGCCGGAAAACTGCTGCAGCTGCTCGCGCGCATCAGCGGTGCGCGCCGTGTGCTCGAGATCGGCACCCTCGGCGGATACTCGACGATCTGGCTCGCCCGCGCAGTGGGGCCGGGAGGGAAGGTCGTGACGGTCGAGGCGGAGGCCGCCAACGCCGCTGTCGCGCGGGCGAGCATCGATGCGGCCGGCGTCGGTGATCGCGTCGACATCCGCATCGGACGAGGAGCCGACGTCCTGCCCACACTGGTCGGCGGATTCGACCTGGTCTTCATCGACGCCGACAAGGAATCCAACACGATCTACCTCGACTGGGCGGCGAAGCTCGGACACCCCGGGACCGTGGTCGTGCTCGACAACATCGGCAGGGAAGGAGAGATCGTGCGCGACGACTCCGACGATTCGAAGGTGATCGGCACGAGGGACGGCCTGCGGATGCTGGGGGAGGACCCGCGCTTCGACGCCACCGCCCTGCAGACCGTCGGTGCGAAGGGATGGGACGGCGTCGCGCTCGCCGTCGTCCTCTGAGTACCCGATCGCTGCGGTGCAGGCCCCTCGCTTCCCCGGATAGGTCCGTCGCCTCCCCGGATGGGTCCGTCGCCTCCCCGGACGGGTCCGTCGCCTCCCCGGGATGGGTCCCTGAGCCTGTCGAAGGGTCGGGCTAGACTGGGCGCGGATCGACGACGCTCCACACAACGTTTTCCCTGAGCAAGGAGCACATCAGTGGCATTGATCGAGGCTGTAGGCGCACGCGAGATTCTGGACTCGCGCGGCAACCCGACCGTTGAGGTGGAGGTGCTCCTCGACGATGGCATCGTCCAGCGGGCGGCCGTCCCGTCCGGCGCGTCCACGGGCGCGTTCGAGGCGTACGAGCTGCGCGACGGCGACAAGAGCCGTTACGGCGGCAAGGGCGTGCTCAAGGCCGTCGAGGCCGTCATCGACGAGCTCGGCCCGGCACTCGAGGGCGTCGAGGCGAGCGAGCAGCGCATCGTCGACGAGATCCTCAACGAGGTCGATGGCACGGAGAACAAGAAGCGCGTCGGCGCCAACGCGATCCTCGGCGTCAGCCTCGCGGTTGCCAAGGCCGCTGCGGACTCCGCCGACCTGCCGCTGTTCCGCTACCTCGGTGGCCCGAACGCCCACGTGCTGCCCGTTCCGCTGTTCAACGTCATCAACGGTGGCGAGCACGCCGACAACGGCATCGACATGCAGGAGTTCTTCCTCGCCCCGATCGGCGCGGAGACCTACTCCGAGGCCCTGCGCTGGGGCGTCGAGACGTACCACGTGCTGCGTGCGGAGCTCAAGGCGGCCGGCTACGCGACCGGCCTCGGCGACGAGGGTGGATTCGCCCCCGACCTGCCCAGCAACCGCGAGGGTCTCGACTTCCTCGTCAAGGCGATCGAGAAGGCGGGCTTCACGCCCGGTACCGACATCGCACTGGGTCTCGACGTCGCCGCCACCGAGTTCTTCAAGGACGGCGTCTACCGCCTCGACAACAAGGACTGGGACGCCGCGGCGCTCACCGAGTACTACGTCGGCCTGGTCAACGACTTCCCGATCGTCACGATCGAGGATGCACTGGCCGAGGACGACTGGGACAGCTGGAAGCTGCTCACCGATGCCCTGGGCTCCAAGGTGCAGCTGGTCGGTGACGACCTGTTCGTCACCAACCCGCAGCGTCTCGCCGACGGAATCAAGCGCGGCGTGGCCAACTCGCTGCTGGTGAAGGTCAACCAGATCGGCACCCTGACCGAGACGTTCGACGCGGTCAGCCTTGCGCAGCGTTCGGGCTACACGGCGATGCTCTCGCACCGTTCGGGTGAGACCGAGGACACCACGATCGCCGATCTGGCCGTCGCCACGAACGCGGGTCAGATCAAGGCGGGTGCGCCGGCACGCAGCGAGCGCGTCGCGAAGTACAACCAGCTTCTGCGTATCGAGGAAGAGCTCGGCGACGCCGCGGTCTTCGCCGGTCGCTCGGCGTTCCCGCGCTCCCAGGCCTGAGCGCAGCTGAGACAGAAGTAGCCGCGCAGCGGCTTGACCGAGTCGCCCCACGGGCGACGTGACCAAGCCGCCAGCGCAGCGGCAGAACGAAGGAGGGGCCGTGGCACGACGACCGGCTCCTCCTTCGTCGTCTCCGGCGAAAGCGTCTCCGGTGAAGACTCCCGCGGCGAAACCTGCCTCCTCGTCATCGCCACGGAGGTCCCGGCCGGCCGGCAAGGGGGCAGAGAGTCCCCGCGTCGATGTACGCGAATGGGCGTCCGGCATCCGCCTCTCGGCGTTCTCGGTCATCATGCTCTCGTTGGTCGTTCTGGGCGCGTGGGTGCTCGTGCCGACGCTGGGCACGTTCATCGACCAGCGTCAGAAGATAGCTGCCCTCGAGGCGTCCGTGCAGGTGAGCGAAAGTCAGATCGCTGCTCTCGAGCAGGAGCGCGAACGGTGGCAGGATCCGGCCTACATCACCACTCAGGCGCGTGAGCGGCTGTACTACGTCAAGCCTGGCGAGGTCGTCTACCTCATCGACAACGACCTCGACCCCGCAGCTCTCCCGCGGGAGCAGGATCCGGTGAGTGACACGCTCGAGGAGAAGCCCGCCGACTGGATGCCCCAGTTGCTGCGCACCCTCACCTCTGCGGGGCTCAGCGAGACCGCCGCGGTCGCGCCCTGACCGCGCGCTCGGAGCATCCTCTCGGCAGCCTCCCCTACGCTGGAGGGGTGACCACGCCGCCTTTCCCTGCCCCGACCTCCGCCGAGCTCGCCGTCGTCTCCGCTCAGCTCGGACGCACGGCCCGTGGCGTCGTCGGGATCGCCGCGCGATGCGTGTGCGGTAATCCGACCGTGGTCGCGACCACCCCGCGGCTGCCTGACGGCACGCCGTTCCCCACGTTCTACTATCTGACGCACCCGGCGGCCACTGCGGCGATGTCGACGCTCGAGGCGACGCAGATCATGCCAGAGCTCGCCGCGCTCCTCGCTGAGGATGAGTCGGTCGCGGCCGCATACCTCGCCGCGCACCAGGCGTATCTCGCCGACCGCGCGCAGTTCGGCGACGTCTCCGAGATCGACGGCATCTCCGCGGGCGGCATGCCGACCCGCGTGAAGTGCCTGCACGCACTCGCCGGCCACGCCCTTGCGGCAGGTCCCGGAGTGAACCCGATCGGCGATGAGGCGCTTGCGCGCGCATCCTGGTCGCCCGAACGCTGCGGGTGCGACGACCCCGGTGCGGCCACGCGCGACGAGCCGGACGCATGATCCGGCGGCGGATGCTGCGCAGCGTCGTCGCCATCGCGGCGGTGACGGCATCCGTCCTGCTGCTCGGGGCGACGGCGACACCGGGACCCGTCGCGGATGATCCGACCGACCCCGTGCGCGCGTCGGAGTACTGGCTCGACGGCGCTCGCATCCGAGAGGCCTGGCAGACCACGCGCGGCGAGGGTGTCACGATTGCCGTCATCGACACCGGCATCGGAATCGTCCCCTCGACATTCGGCGACGCTGTGGTCGGCGGAACCGATGTCTCGGGAGCCGGAACGCCGGATGGCCGTACCCCGCTCGGAGCGATCGACGGCAACCATGGCTCCTGGGTGGCGTCCCTCGCTGCCGGACGCGGTGCAGCGGACGGCACCGGCATGATCGGTGTGGCACCGGAGGCGAACCTGCTCTCCATCTCGGTCGGTTTCGGCTCGGCTGCTGCCGTCCCCTTCACCGAGCAGGTCGCCAAGGGTATGCGCTGGGCCGTGGACAACGGCGCCGACGTCATCAACCTCTCCTTCACCACGAACACGCTCGACTGGGATGAGAGCTGGGACGACGCGTTCCTCTACGCCTTCGAGCATGACGTCGTGGTGGTCGTCGCGGCGGGGAACCGGGGGAGCGGTACGAGCATCATCGGCGCCCCGGCCACGATCCCCGGTGTGCTCACGGTCGCCGGCGTCGACCAGACGGGGACGGCGAGCATCGAAGCGTCGACCCAGGGCATCGCGATCGGGATCTCCGCGCCCAGCGAAGGGTTGCTGGGGGTGTCCGCCGACGGCAAGCTGGCCTCGTGGAGCGGCACCAGTGGTGCGGCTCCGATCGTCGCGGGTATTGCGGCGCTCATCCGCTCCGCGCACCCCGACATCAAGGCCATCGACGTCATCAATCGCATCATCAAGACGGCGATCCCGGTGGACGGTGCCGAGAAGCCCAGCGATCCGCTCTACGGCTACGGGCTGGTGGACGCGGCAGCCGCGATCGACGCGAACCTTCCCGCCGTCGACAAGAACCCGATGGGCGACCTCGCCGAATGGGTGCGGCTCTTCCGTCGCGCCGAGGCCGAGCCGCTGCCGGAACAGACCATCGCGCCGGTGCAGATACCGCCTCTGCCGGATGCCGATGCGCCGACCGAAGCCGGTTCACCGCTGCTTCCCAGTGCTGATTCACTGCGCTACGGTACCCTGCCGCTCGTCGCGCTCACAGTCCCTGGTATCCTGATAGCGCTTGGCGTCACCGCTGCTGCCCGGCGCATCCGATCGGCGCGCTCTCTTCGCACGCCAAAACCCTGACTCCAAGGAGTTGTCCCCCTGTGCCCAAGATTCTGATTGTCGGTGGCGGCTACGCCGGTTTCTACACCGCATGGAAGCTCGAGAAGCACCTCCGCAAGGGTGAGGCCGAGGTCACCATGGTCGACCCGCTGCCGTACATGACGTACCAGCCCTTCCTGCCTGAGGTCGCCGCCGGTTCGATCGAAGCCCGCCACTCCGTGGTCGCGCACCGTCGTCACCTGAAGCGCACCAACGTGCTCACGGCGAAGGTGACGAACATCAATCACGCCGAGAAGACGGCGACGATCACGCCGCCGGTGGGGGACCCGTACGAGTTCTCGTACGACCAGATCGTCGTGACCGCCGGTGCGGTCTCGCGCACGTTCCCGATCCCGGGCATCGCCGACAACGCGATCGGCCTGAAGACGATCGAAGAGGCCGTCGCGATCCGCGACCGCGTCATGTCGAACTTCGACAAGGCGGCGTCGCTGCCGGCCGGTCCGGAGCGCGACCGTCTGCTCACCGTCGTCGTCGTCGGCGGTGGCTTCGCCGGCATCGAGGTGTTCGCCGAGCTCCGCTCGCTGGCCTCCGCGCTGGTGGGTAAGTACCCGCAGCTGCGCTTCGAGGACACGCACTTCCACCTGATCGAGGCCATGGGGCGCATCATGCCCGAGGTCTCGCTGCAGACGAGCGAGTGGGTCCTCAAGGACCTCGCCAAGCGGGGCGCCAATGTGCACCTCGACACGCAGCTGACCAGCGCGGTCGACGGCAACGTCGAGCTCTCGACGGGCGAGGTCATCCCGACCGACGTCATCGTCTGGACTGCGGGTGTCATGGCCAACCCGACCGTCGTGCGCGGCGGAGATCTGCCGGTCGAAGAGCGTGGTCGCATCCAGACCCGCGCCGACCTGCGCGTCGGAACGCCTGAGGCCTTCGTCGAGGGCGCCTGGGCCGCCGGTGACGTCTCGGCCGTCCCTGACCTGTCGGGTGGTGGCGTCGGCGGCTTCTGCGTGCCGAACGCCCAGCACGCCGTGCGTCAGGCGAAGCTGCTCGCGAAGAACATCGTCGCTGTGCTCCGTGGAGAGAACCCCAAGGAGTACTTCCACAAGAACATGGGCGCTGTCGCCGGTCTCGGCCTGTACAACGGCGTCTTCCAGTCCGGCAAGATCGCGCTCAAGGGCTTCGTCGCCTGGGTCGCGCACCGTGGTTACCACGGTCTCGCGATGCCGACGTGGGAGCGCAAGTTCCGCGTGATCTGGGGCTGGTGGAACAACCTGTGGCTCGGCCGCGATCTCGTGAACCTCGAGACCGTGCAGAACCCGCGTTACGTCTTCGAGGAGTTCGCCGCCCGTCCGCGTCCGGCCGCTGACGCAGCGCCCGCCGCCGCACCGGCTGCCGCGAAGGCTCCGGCCGCCGCGAAGAAGGCTCCCGCGAAGGCCTCCGCTGCCGACAAGGCTGCCGCCGACACGGCCGAGGTCGCTGAGAAGGCGCCGGCCAAGAAGGCTCCGGCGAAGAAGGCTCCGGCCAAGAAGCCCGTCGCGGAGAAGGCTGCCGCCAAGTAATCTCCTGCGCTTCACATCGAAAGGCCCTTCCCGCTCGGGGAGGGCCTTTCGTGTTCCCTGGCGTGCTCGGAGGAGATGCATAACTCTGACCGATAGTCTCGGCCGAGCAAGGGGAGTACTCCCGTCTGCGGCGCAGTCGTCACTACGGACATGTCATCGTGTCCCGGCCCGCCGGCCCGAGAGGGTGGAGGAGACCTTGGCGTCCGCCTCGCGGACCGCCGTGGTCACCCCTGCCGTCGTGCCGACGTGGAGGCTCCCCGCTGGTCCGCTTCGCTCCACGAAGGGATCACCCATGGGAAAGCTCTCCCGCCTCCTCGGCCTGGCCACAGAGGCCCTCGACAAGACCACCGGTTCGACGCGTGCTCAGGGCGGTGGGGCATCGCGCTCGACCGATTGGGGCGACCTGGGACGTCGGGCGGCCGACGTCGTGCGGGGTTCCTCCGAGACGCCTCCCGGTCGGGACGCGACTCAGGGAGTGCGTCCGATGGCGGCCGACCCGTACGCGCCCCCGCCCGCCGCCGGTGCGCCTGCGACCGTGAGCCGGGTGAGCGCGGGTGCATCGGTGTCAGAGGCGGACCGCGCGGCGATCGCGCGCTACGACTACCTTCTCCGCACGGCCGATCCTGCACAGGTCGAGCGGATCCATCGTGATGCCTTCGCGCGGTTGACTCCGCAGCAGCGCGAGCACATCGCGGCCAGGATGCGTGAGGAACTCGCACCGGGCGAGCGTCCGCCCTCCTCGTCGTCGGAGGATCTGGCGCGTGCCGCCGGGCGTTCGGAAGCCATGAACCCCGGGCGCATGCGCGGGCTCCTCTCACGTGTCCGTGGTGGGGGCGCCGGCGGTGCGATGCTCGCGGGAGGCGCCGCCGTCGGAGTGCTCGGCGCGGTCGCCGGTGGGGCTGCGCTCAGCGCCGTCGCCGCTCCGCTCCTGGAGCAGGCGGCGGGCTTCGGAGTCGACTTCGAATCGCTCGCCGCCGGAGTGGATGTCGAGGCGCTGGCCGGCGGAATCGATGTCGAGTCCCTCGCAGGCGGAGCGGAGGGACTGGCCGGATCCGTCGGGGATACCGTGACAAGTCTCGGCGAGACCGCCTCCGGCTGGGGCGAGCAGCTGGGGAACCTCGGGATTCCCGGGATCGGCGACCTGTTCGGCAGGTGAATGCTGAGCCGGTGACTCAGCCGAGTCTTTTACCATGTCCCCACAGCCCCTGACAGAGACGAGCCCTCATGAGCCCCGCCGCTGCCATCGCGACAGCCACCGAACACGGTTTCACCGGTCTGACCGGTTTCGCCGCCGATGTCCTCACCGCCCTCGGAGACATCGGCGTCGGCGTGCTGGTGTTCATCGAGGTGCTGATCCCGCCCATCCCGAGCGAGGTGATCCTGCCGTTCGCGGGGTACCTGAGCCAGAGCGGCGAGCTGCACCTCGGCTGGCTCATCTTCTGGAGCACCCTCGCCTCGTGGATCGGCGCGCTGCTGCTCTACGGCCTGGGACGCGCCATCGGGATGGAACGGGCGGTGCGGTTTCTCGCGGCCACACGACTGGTGAGCAGGTCTGATCTCGACCGCGGTGCGCACTGGTTCGCGCGCAGCGGCGGCTGGACGGTGCTGGTCGGTCGCATGGTCCCCGGCGTCCGGAGCCTGATCTCGATACCGGCCGGCGCATCGCGCATGGGGCTGGTGCGCTTCAGCATCTACACCATCGTCGGCAGCGGCCTCTGGAACGCGATGCTCATCGGTGTCGGAGCCGCCCTCGGCACCCAGCACGAGAAGCTCGAGAGCTACCTCGGCTATCTCGACTACGTCGTGTACACGGCGATCGCCGTGGCGCTCGTCGTGCTGGTCATCCGCCGCATCCGCGAAGCGACCACACCACGTTCGCTTGCGGCCCGTGCCGACGCGGCCGCGATCGACGCCGCGGGAGAGTGAAGTACCCCCGGTCGGACTCGAACCGACACTGAAGCGATTTTAAGTCGCCTGCCTCTGCCATTGGGCTACGGGGGCGTCGTCCTCGCCAGCCTATCGGGGCAGCGTCCGCTGCGACGGGGTGTCGTGAGACGTGATCCCGGGTACGGTCAGGCCGTAGGGTGGGGGAGTGCTCGATCTCACCGATGAACTGAGCCCCGTCGAGGGCACCCTCGCTGTCGCCCCGGAGTGGGAGGATCCCGCCCGCTATTGGCCGCGACTCTCCGCCGCGACCGGCCATCTTCCCGCCCCGGTGGCGGTGATCGATCGGGAGGCGCTGCGCTATAACGCGATGGATCTGCTCGTCCGATCGGGTGGCCTTCCCATCCGTGTCGCATCCAAGTCGGTGCGCGTGCGCGCCGTGCTGGATGCGGTGCTGCGGCTGCCGGGATACCGCGGCATCCTCGCCTTCACCCTCGCTGAGGCACTCTGGCTCTCCGAGGACCATGACGACATCATGCTGGGCTACCCCACGGTCGACCGTGCCGGCCTCGAACAGCTCTTCGCTGATGAGCGTGCCGCACAGCGGATCACCCTCATGATCGACGACCCCGTGCATCTCGACTTCATCGACAGCGTGGCAGGACCGGGGGAGCGCCCGGAGATCCGCGTCGCGATCGATGTGGACGCCTCCTGGCGGTCGGCCGTCCTCGGCCATATCGGCGTGCGCCGCTCCGCACTGTTCAGCGCGGGCGAGGTCGTCGCCTTCGCGCGCAAGGTCGTGGCACGACCCGGGTTCCGTCTCGTCGGCCTCCAGATGTACGACGCGCAGATCGCCGGCCAGGGCGATGATGCCGGCCCGGATGCGCCCCTGATCCGTCTCGTGCAGGCGCGGTCGCGTGCGGAGCTGCGAGAGCGGCGCGCGGCCATCGTCGATGCGGTGAGCGGTGTCGCGGCGCTGGAGATCATCAACGGCGGCGGCACGGGTTCGCTCGAGTTCACCGGCAGCGACGAGTCGTTGACCGAAGCCAGCGCCGGGAGCGGTCTACTCGGTGGCCATCTGTTCGACGGCTACCGCTCATTCCAGCCGGCACCCGCGTCGGCCTTCGCGTTCGATGTCGTCAGACGCCCGGCCGCAGACATCGCAACCGTGCTCGGCGGCGGCTGGATCGCCTCGGGTCCTCCCGTCGCGTCGCGCCAGCCGCTCCCGGCGTGGCCGCAGGGATTGCACACCCTTCCGCGAGAGGCGGCGGGCGAGGTGCAGACTCCGCTCCAGGGCAAGGCCGCGTCGAGCCTGGGGGTGGGCGATCGCGTCTGGTTCCGGCACTCCAAGAGCGGTGAGCCGGCCGAGCGCGTCGAGCAGTATCACCTGGTGTCCGGGGACGAGGTCATCGACGAACTGCCCACATACCGCGGCGAGGGAAAGGCGTTCCTGTGACGAGGATCGGCGGCACGTGGCAGAACTGGGGACGGTCGGCGTCGGTCCGGCCGGTGAGGGTGGAACGCCCGAGAAGCCCGGAGGGGGTCCAGCGGGCCGTTCAGGCCGCGGCGTCTCAGGGCCTCGCCATCAAGGCGGTCGGTGCCGGACACAGCTTCACAGGGATCGCGGTCGCGCCCGGAGTCCTGCTCGAGCTCGACGACCTGCAGGGCCTGGTCGCGGCGGATGCCGTCACCGGTCGGGTCACTCTCCTCGCCGGCACGAGGCTGCACCGCATCCCCGCGCTGCTGGCGCGCTACGGCCTGGCGATGCAGAACCTCGGCGACATCGACCGGCAGTCGATCTCGGGCGCCATCTCCACGGGAACGCATGGGACCGGCACCGGATTCGGGGGCCTCGCGACACAGGTCGTCGGTATCACCCTGGTCACCGCGGCGGGTGAGTTCCTGCGCATCGATGAGGAGCAGAACAGCGAGCTGCTGCCGGCCGTCGCTCTCGGCCTCGGCGCGTTGGGCATCATCGTGGAGGTGACGCTGCAGTGCGTGCCCGCATTCGTCATGCACGCGATCGACGAGCCCGCACCTCTGGAAGACGTGCTGGCGACGCTCGGCGAGCGGGCAGCGGCATCCGATCATTTCGAGTTCTACTGGTTCCCCCACACCGAGGTCGCCCTCACCAAGCGTCAGACACGGATGCCGGAGTCCACGGTGCGCCGGCCGCTCCCCGTCATCGGCAGGTGGATCGACGAGACGCTGCTCTCCAACGGCGTGTACCGGGTGGTCTGCGCAGCCGGACAGGTGGTTCCTGCAGTGACGCCGCCGTTCAGCCGTCTGGCGGTGAAGCTCACGGGGAACCGCGAGTACACCGATCTATCGAACCGCGTGCTGACCCAGAGCCGAACGGTGCGCTTCCGGGAGATGGAGTACGCGCTGCCTGCCGAGAACGTCGTGTCGGCCTTCCGGGCCGTGCAGGCGCTGATCACGCAGCGCGGCTGGCGGATCGAGTTCCCGATCGAGGTACGTTTCGCCGCAGAGGACGACAGGTGGCTGTCGACCGCGCACGGACGAGCGACGGGCTACATCGCCGTTCACCGCTACTGGCGTGCCGACCCCACGGCGTACTTCGAAGCCGTGGAGGAGATCATGCTGGCGCACGGTGGTCGTCCGCACTGGGGCAAGCTCCACACGCTCGACGCGGAGAGGCTCCGAGAGCGGTACCCGCGCTTCGATGACTTCCTGGCATTGCGGGACCGATTGGACCCGGAGCGTCGTTTCGGCAACCGTTATCTCGAGCGCGTGCTCGGAGCCTGAGGCGGATTCACAGCCGCGGCGGGCGCCGTGCCCAGTACACGTGCAGACAGCGCCGATAGGATGAGACAAAACGAGGAAGGGTGGGCCTCTGATGGAATGGCTTGTGCCAGTACTGATCGTCGTAGGCGTGATTCTGCTGGTCGGGATCTATCTGTGGGCGACGTACAACTCGCTGGTGCAGCTGAACGTCAGAGTCGACGAAGCGTGGAGCGGCATCACGGTGCAGCTCAAGCGACGAGCCGATCTCATCCCCAACCTCATCGAGACCGTCAAGGGCTATGCCTCGCACGAAAAGGCGGTCTTCGAGAACGTCACTCGTGCGCGCGCCGAGACGCTGAACGCCGGCAGTCCCGGTGCGGCCGGTATCGCTGAAGGACATCTACAGCAGGCCCTGCGCAGTCTGTTCGCGGTCGCTGAGGCGTACCCGCAGCTGCAGGCCAGCCAGAACTTCCTCCAGGTGCAGCAGGCCCTGGTCGACACCGAGGACAAGATCCAGGCGGCGCGTCGTTTCTACAACGGCGGCGTGCGGGAGCTGAACACCAAGATCAAGGTGTTCCCGAACAACCTCTTCGCCAAGGGGCTCGGTTTCACGGAGCGCGAGTTCTTCGAGGTCGCCGACAGCGGTGCCATCTCGGAGCCTCCGCGCGTTCAGTTCTGACGTCGGCCTTCGCCGTCACCAGACCGAGAGTTCCACTCCCGTCTCTGTGAAGGCGATGTCGCCGCGGAGATTCCAGGACTCGGTCCGATAGGTCGTGGTGCGGGTGACGCCGTCCTGCCCTGTGCCGGTGACGGTCGCGACCAACACGCCTTTCGCGGCGTCGAATCCGGTCGCGTTCAGCGTGAGCACGGGTGACGAGTCGACGCGATAACGGATGTCGCTGACCTCCCGGAACTCCGTGCCCCAGGGAATGCGGATGCCGCACCCGGACGGGATGACGTCCCCGCCCTCCGTGCATTGGGCGAGGTGCTCGTCCAATGCGGACTGCGCGGCCTCCGTCGCCGCCGGGAGGAGCGTCACGTCGAGTGCGGCCCGCACCGATTCTCCCGGGAGCACGATCGCGTCGGTCTCGCCGTCGAGCAACCCCCTCGGCGCGACCGTGATCGAGTAGACGGCGGGGAAGAGGGCGATCTCCTCGCCGAGTGCGAAGGTCGCGTCGCCGATAGCGACGAAGCCGCCCGCTGAGGCCTCGGCACGCACGCTGCCGAGACCGGACGCGTCCACTCTCCAGCGTCCACCGGTGTGCGACAGCGACAGCGACGCGGCGTGCTGCTCGCCGCCGAGCACGAACAAGACCTCAGCAGTCGCGGTGTCCCCGCTCTGGTCCACGGAGGTCAGCGCAACCTCCTGGATGCGTGCGTCCGCCGCCGCGAACGCGGTGAGGGCGGCCTTCGACGCCGCCGCGCTCACCGCGGTGAGTGCTTCGGCGTCGCCGGACTCGAGCGCGTGCAGGTAGGCGAGCGCCGTGTCCTCCGTCGATGCGGGCCGACTCGTGGAGTGCCAGATCCACAGACCCGCCCCGACGATCAGCACCAGCGCGACGGCGCCGGCGAGCAGCCACACCGCGCGGCGTGTCATCCGGAATGCTCCCTGGCATGAGTATGGCGGCGCACGGATGCCGCAGCGTCGCCGCGGAGGGCGCCGTGGATCGCATCGGCGGCGTCGCCCCAGCCCGATACGGAGACGTGCTCCAACCCCTGCCAGGTCGCTGCGAGGGCGATCTCGCAGGCGATCCGCTCCGCATCCTCCGGTTTCGCCTGCGGCTCCCACCAGGCCGACTGCACCTGAAGGGTCGATGCGGGACGGTCGGCCTTGAGGTCGACGCGGGCGACGATGCGGTCGCCGACGAGCACGGGGAGCGAGTAGTAGCCGTAGCGACGCTTCTCGGCCGGTACGTAGATCTCGATGCGGTAGTCGAGGTGGAAGGCGCGCAGCGCCCGGTCGCGGAACCAGACGACCGGGTCGAAAGGCGTGAGAACAGCTGCCGCGTCGACACGGCGGGGGAGGACGGCATCACGGTGGCGCCAGGCGGGCAGCGGACGTCCGCCACGCTCCCACCCGCGTACCTGCACGGGAAGCAGCTCGCCGGAATCGGTGAGGTCCGCGATCGCCTGAGTGACTGCTGCGCGATCGCGGATCCGGTAGTAGTCGGCCAGATCGGACTGCGTGGCGACACCGGAGGAGCGTGCTGCGCGGGCGACCAACGTGCGGATGGCCTCGCTTCGGGGAATCTCCTGCCGCCGGATGTGCTCCGGGATCACCTGCGCTGCGAGCGCGTACGTGCGCTCGAACCCCTTGCGCCCACTGATCGCCACATCACCCGTGCGCCACAGGTGCTCGAGCGCGAGCTTGACGTCATCCCAGTCCCACCAGGTGCCGCGTTCGCGCGGGGCATCGGCGCGGAGATCGGCGGGTCGGAGCGGTCCACGTGTGCGCAGCTCGTCCTGCACCCACTGCAGCGTGCGGGCGTTGCTGCTCGCCCAGGAGTCCTCGGCCGACCACCGGCGGCGGAAGTCGTCCATCCTGAACTGCCAGAGCGGCCAGTCCTCGATCGGGATGAAGGTGGCCTCGTGCGCCAGGTACTCCACATAGTGCGTCGTCCGCGACAGGAAGACCTTGTCGAGCAGCGCAGGATCGTAGGCTCCGAGCCGCGACAGCAGCGGGAGGTAGTGCGAGCGGGCGAACACATTCACCGAGTCGATCTGCAGCACTCCGATGCGGTCCATCACGCGATGGATGTGCGCGGCAGAGACCGACACCGGACGCGCGCGGGTGAACCCCTGAGCGGCCAGTGCCATCCGTCGCGCCTGAGCGGGGCTGAGAGTGTCTGTCACGCCGTCAGCGTATCGTCGGCCGACGACATCCGACTCGCGGCATCGTGCGCTCCCGTGATCGCCGTAGACTTGGGCGATGAGCGACGAGCAGCGGCCCAGGCTGAGGGATCTCTTCCGTCCGCGCCCGGTCACGACAGACCGCACGGTGACGACAGAAGCTGACGAGGCGGTGCCGCTCACTCTGCGTGTCGCCGCGGGTTACGCCTGGCGGCTGCTGCTGCTCGCCGCGGCGATCGGCGTGTTCATCTGGCTGGTCATGCTGCTCAAGCTGCTCGTGATCCCGCTGATGGTGGGAATCCTCATCACGGCTCTGCTGTGGCCGGCATTCGACTGGATGCTGCGCCACCGGTTCCCGCGGTGGCTGGCCATCCTCATCGCGTTGCTGGGAACCGCCGCCATCGTCGGTGGGCTGCTCTGGCTCGTCATCTGGCAGGTGCGCGTCGAGCTGCCCGATGTGCAGAAGAGGTCGGCAGAGGCCTTCGACCAGTTCCAGGTGTGGCTCCACGACGGACCGCTCAACCTGTCGGACACGCAGATCGCGAACTACCTCCAGCAGGGCCTCGACATGCTCAATGAGCAGGCGCAGGTGCTGTGGACGGGTGCGCTCGCGATCGGCACCACCGTCGGCCACGTCGCCACGGGCGCCGTGCTCTCCCTGTTCATCCTCATCTGCCTGCTCGCCGACGGCGCCGGCATCTGGCGCTGGACGCTCAAGCTGTTCCCGCGCAACGGACGTCAGGCTGTCGACGGTGCCGCACACAATGGCTGGAAGACCATCGTCAACTACGCGCGGACACAGCTCTTCGTCGCCACGATCGATGCCGTCGGCATCGGTCTCGGAGCCTTCCTGTTGCAGGTTCCACTGGCACTGCCCGTCGCAGTGCTGGTGTTCCTCGGTTCCTTCATCCCGATCGTCGGTGCCGTCGTCACCGGCGCCGTCGCCGTGTTCCTCGCCCTCGTCTACAACGGTCCCTGGATCGCGCTGTGGATGCTCCTCGTCGTGCTCGCAGTGCAGCAGCTCGAAGGACACATCCTGCAGCCGATCCTGATGGGATCCGCCGTGAAGGTCCATCCGCTGGCCGTCGTCCTCGTCGTCGCGGGTGGCGCCATGATCGCCGGCATCCCCGGTGCACTCTTCGCGGTGCCGTTGGCGGCGTTCGTCAACGTCGCCGCGGTGACCCTGAGCACCGGGTCGTGGCGCACCGGCGTCGACCCGAGCGGAGACCTGATCTGGAGCACAGTACCGCGTGAGCGGAGACGGAGGAATCAATGAGCGAAGTCCCCAGCCTGGCCGAGTTCGAGTATGCAGCTCAGAGTCTGGCTGAGGTGATCTCGCACACGCCGACGCTGCCGTCGCGAGCCCTCTCCGACATCCTCGGGGTTCCCGTCGTGCTGAAGATGGAGAATCTGCAGCGCACCGGGTCCTTCAAGATCCGCGGTGCCGCATACCGGCTGTCCCGCCTGAGCGCTGAGGAGCGCGCACGCGGCGTCGTGGCGGCGTCCGCCGGCAACCACGCGCAGGGTGTCGCACTCGCCGCCCAGGAGCTCGGTATCGCGGCCACGATCTTCATGCCGCTGGGTGTTCCGGTACCCAAGCTGCTCGCCACACGGGGCTACGGTGCCGACGTGGTGCTCGAGGGCGAGACGGTCGCCACGTCGCTCCGGCTCGCCGCCGAGTTCGCCGAGCGTACGGGCGCGGTGCTCATCCCACCATTCGACCACCGCGATGTGGTGATCGGCCAGGGCACGCTCGGCCTCGAACTGCTCGAGGACGCCCCCGACGTCGAGACGATCGTGCTCGGCATCGGCGGCGGAGGTCTCATCGCCGGCGTCGCTGCCGCGGTGAAGGCTCGCGCCGCGCAACTGGGCCGCACGGTCCGCATCATCGGTGTGCAGGCGGAGAATGCCGCTGCCGTGCCGCCGTCTCTCGCGGCCGGCCACCCCGTCGACATCGTCACGCGCCCGACCATCGCCGACGGCATCCTGGTCGCGCGCCCCGGCGCCATCCCCTTCGACATCATCAAGGACCACGTCGATGAGGTCGTCACCGTCTCTGACGATGATCTCGCCCGCGCCATCCTGGTGCTTCTCGAGCAGGCCAAGGTGGTCGTCGAACCCGCCGGCGCCGCCGCGGTCGCCGCGATCCTCGCCGGCAAGGTGCCCGCGACGGGCAAGACCCTGGCGGTGCTCTCCGGAGGCAACATCGACCCGCTCCTGCTGCAGCGGGTCGTCTCCCACGGGCTCGCGGCTTCCGGTCGCTACCTCACGATCCGCATCCCGCTTCCCGACCGTCCCGGACAGTTGGCGCGCGTGTCCGAGCTGATCGCACACGCCGGGGCCAACGTGATCGAGGCGATGCACACGCGTCACGGTCACGGTCTGCAGATCAGTGAGGTCATCCTCGAGCTCAGCGTCGAGACTCGCGGTCCTGAGCATTCCGAGCACACTCTCGACACGCTCCGCGCTGCCGGATTCGAGCCGATCCTCGTCCCGGATTGAGCGCCATCGCGCGACGGAACGCAGAGCGCCCCTCCTGCTACGGCAGAAGGGGCGCTCTCGTGTCTCGGGGACGGATCAGCCGGTGTACGTCTCGACGTTCACGATCTCGACCGCGATCGAGCGGCCGTTCGGCGCCTCGTACGACGACTTCTCGCCGACCTTGAGTCCGAGGATGGCCTGGCCGAGCGGGCTCGCCTCGCTGTAGACGTCGAGGTCGCTACCTGCGGCGATCTCGCGGCTGCCGAGCAGGAAGACCTCTTCGCCCCCGGCGACGATGGCGGTGACGACCGTACCGGGCTCGACGATGCCACGGCTGGCGGGAGCCTCGCCGACCTTCGCGGTCTTCAGCAGACCCTCGAGGGTGCGGATGCGGGCCTCCTGCTTGCCCTGTTCATCCTTCGCAGCGTGGTAGCCGCCGTTCTCCTTGAGGTCGCCTTCTTCGCGGGCGGCCTCGATGCGCTTGGCGATCTCGTCGCGACCGAAGGTCGACAGGTGCTCCAGCTCGGCGACGAGTCGGTCATACGCTTCCTGCGTGAGGAAGGGAACCTGAGCGTCGGTGGACATGACGAAGCTCCTTCTTTCGGTATCCCGGCGCGTACTGCGGGGGATATGCCAAGACGCCCCGGCACGGTGCCAGGGCGTCGTCTGTCTGCGATGAGTCTAAGCGACCCAACAGGTGTTCACCAAACCTGTGGTGGCCGCAGCAACGGTCGGAACAGTGGCGGACACCGCCGTCGAATGGCTCTCTCCTGCGGCGATGTCGACGAGCTTCCAGCCGACGACGCCGAACTCCTCGTCGAGGGCCTCGACGATGCAGATGACATCCTTGCCCTGCACCCCGGTCACCTGGAACCGGACCTCCACGGAGTGCTCGTCGACCAGATCGAAGCCCAGATCGTCGGCGTCCACGGAGGACATGGACTGCGTCACGGTCATCCAGCTGAACGCCCCGACCACGAGTGCGGCGATGACGATTCCCACGATCCAGGGTCCCCGACGCTTCCGCGTGCGGCCGTATCGGTCGTCGAGCTGTGCTGCTGTCGTCACGGGAGGGGTCTTCCGGTCGTTAGGCTGGTACTTCCAGGTTATGCGACCTGCGCACGAAAGGCAGACACATGCTCGCTCTGACCGAGACCCCGATGCCGACGCCCACCATGACGGTGGCGCCGGAGGCTGTCACTCCGGGCTTCGTGGGCTTCGCGGTGATCGTCATCATCGTGATCGCGGTCATCCTGCTGATCTGGGACATGAACCGCCGTATCCGCCGAGTGCGCTACCGCGAAGAGGTGCGCGAGGAGCTCGACGCAGAAGAAGCCGCACGTGCCGCCGACGAGGCCACCGAGACGGATGCCGACCTGCCGATCGTCCGCGAGGGCGACGAGGGCGACACCCGCACGTGAGGCGAGTGGGCGTGACGGTGAGAGCTCAGTGCATCGTCATGCCGCCGGTGACGTTGAGGCCCTGCCCCGTCATGTAGCCGGCGAGATCGCTTGCCAGGAACAGAGCGACTCCCGCGACGTCACTCGGCGTCCCCGTCCGTCCGAGCGGTACCTGGGAACGATCCTCTGCGGCGATCTCCTCGGCCGACATCCCCCGAATGGCACCCCCTTCGATGCGCTCGCGGTGCTTCATGGGCGTCTCGATGATCCCCGGGCAGATCGCGTTCACGAGGATGCCGTGCGGAGCCAGCTCGACCGCCATGCTCTTCGTCACCCCGAGCACGGCGTGCTTCGACGCCACGTATGCGGTCATTCCGCGATACCCGTTCTTACCGGCCTGCGAGGCGATGAAGATGATCCGCCCCTTCCGTCCGGCGGACACGAGGCGCTTCGCCACATGTTTGGCCACCAGGAACGAACCCTTCGCGTTGACGTCGAGGTTGCGATCCCACTGCTGCTCGGTGGTCTCGGTCGCGAACGCCAGCGTCGAGGTTCCGGCGGCCATCACGACGACGTCGACCGGCCCCACCTGCTCCTCGATCGCCTCCAGCGCGGTGTCGACGGCGTTCTCGTCCGACACGTCGAGATGCAGCGACCATTCCCGCTCCCGGCCCTCGCGCAGCCCTCCCTCCGGAGTGCTGAGGTCCGCTCCGACGACGGTCGACCCCGCTGCGAGGAAGGCATCGACGATGCCTGCGCCGATGCCGCTGGCCCCGCCCGTGACCAGGACCACTCGCCCGTGCAGCTCCTCGAACACGTCAGACGCCCACGCGGGAGAATGCATCCAGGCTGATCCCCTGAGCGAGGATCCGCTTCGACCATTCGCGAGCGCTGTGCAGGCTGTGGTCACGGTAGTTCCCGCAGCTGACCTCATCGACTCCGGGGACCTGTTCCCACGTGATGTCGGTGGCGATCGCGGTGAGGCTCTCGCGCACGGCATGTGCGACGTCTGCGACGGCGGGTTCGCCCCAGGTGATCAGATGGAACCCTGTTCTGCAGCCGAACGGGGAGATGTCGATCACGCCGTCCAGGTGGTCGCGCAGCAGGCTCGCCAGCAGATGCTCGATGGTGTGCAGGCCGGCAGTCGGGATCTCGCCCTCGTTGGGCTGCACGAAACGGACGTCGAAGTTGGAGATCGCATCGCCATGCGGACCCTGCTCCACCGCGATGAGGCGAATATAGGGCGCGAGGACCGCGGTGTGGTCGAGGGTGAAGCTTTCGACTTCTGCCATGGGATGTTCCTTTCAGGAGACGGTGGGGACGGAATGGTGAGCGAGCGCGACGCGGTCGAGTCGGGACTGACGGTCTTCGAGGGCGTGCATGGTGGCGATGAGCTCGGCGGCGGACGGCGACGGATCGAGGAGATGCACGCTCGAGTGCTCTCCTGTCGCGATCTCGGCGATCGTGCCGAGCGTTGCGGGGTCCTGTGCCGAGAGGCCGAGGTCCGCCAGCGAGCGGGGGAGGCCCAGAGCCGCGTACAGCTCGTTCATGCGGTCGATCTCCTCCCATCGGCGTTCATATGCGAGCTGCACAAGGATGCCATATGCGACCTTCACTCCGTGCAGGAGGTCGCGCGTCTGCACGAAGGCACTGAGCGCGTCACCGATCGGATGCGCGGCAGTGGCACTGCCGGCTTCGGCGCCGAGCGCCCCGACGAGGCCCGCGGTGATCACGCACGCTTCGGCGAGGATGGCCCACGCCTCGCTGCGGACGCCTCGGCGCATGTCGTCGACTGCCGCGATTCCGTGGCTGGAGACCAGCTCTCCGCAGCGTGCAGCGGCCAGTCCGCCGAACGCCGTCAACGTGTCTGCGGTGTCGGCCCGGTCGAATGCGGCGCGGGTCTCGACGTGCTTGGCGATGGTGTCCGCGATGCCGGAGACGAAGAGCGCGACGGGCGAGTCGAACACGATCCGCGGATCCAGCAGCAGTCCTCGAGTCGGTGTGTCCCAGATCTCATGGCCGAGGTGACGGTGCTCGTCGTCGTAGTAGACACTGACGGCGGACCACCCCGAGCAGGTGCTGACGAGCGTCGGAGCGAGGTACACGGGCAAGGCGAGCGGATGCCCGACCGCTTTGGCGGTGTCGAGCACCTTTCCGCCGCCGAGCCCCAGTACCGCGTCTGCGCCTCTGCTCGTGGCGAGATCCTGAAGGCGGGTGATCTCGGCGGGACTGCACTCGCTCGTGAATCCGGCGTCGATGATCTCGACGGCGCTCAGATCGGGGAGAAACGGTGCGGCGGCGCGAAGCGAGTGGGCGCCGTGCACCCACAGCACCCTGGTGATGCGGTCTCTGTGCAGGAGTCCCGGCAGTTCGTCGATCGCGCCGATGCCGGAGTGCACGATCGCGGGCCCCGGCCGCACGCGCGTCCGCGTCATCGCTGCGCCCCCTTCGCGACGGCGAGCCGCTCGACGAGCTCGTGGAGACGCTCCAGCGGATGCACGAGGCTGATGCGGATGAACCCCGCCCCACCGGCGCCGAAGCCGCTTCCCGGGGCGACGGCGACGCCGTGCTCGGCGAGCAGACGTTCCGCGAAGGCGACATCGTCGTCTCCGCGGAGCCCCACCCACACGAAGAAGGTCCCGGAGGGCGCGACCACATCCCACCCCTGGGCGCGGAGCGCATCCACGACGAGGTCGCGGCGGGCGAGGTATGTCGCCAGGAGGTCGTGTGCGACCTCCTGGTCCCCGGCGAGAGCCGCGGCCGCCGCATCCTGCGTCGCCCCGAAGATGGTGCTGAACGCGTGCGCCTGGTAGCTCCGCATCGCCGCGATGAGCGGGGCAGCGCCGGCAGCGAAGCCGATCCGCCATCCGGCCATGTTGTAGGTCTTGGAGAGCGTGGAGACCTCGACCGTCCTGCTCGTGTCGACCGTCAGCGCGGAGAGGGGGCGTGCGTCGTATCCGAGAGACGAATAGGCGAAGTCGTTGATGACGGCCGCCTCGAGTCGTGTGCTCTCCGCGACCGCATCGTCGAACGTCGAAACGGTGGCGACTGCTCCGGTGGGGTTGTGGGGGTAGTTGAGCAGGATCGCCGCAGCGTCGTCGAGATCGCGCAGCGTGGCGAAGTCCGGCTGGTACCCGCGTGCTCGATCCAGCGGGAGGGTGCGCAGCTCGGCGCCCGCGAGCTCTGCCGCTGTCGCGTAGGCGGGGTAGCCGGGATCAGGTACCACGAGCGTCCGTCCCTCGTCGACGAGCCCGAGAATCGCGGCCATCAGTGCCTCATGCGAGCCGTGGAACGCGGCGATCTGGGTGTCGGGATCGAGCACCACGCCGTGATCCTCCTGGTACCGCGCGGCGATCGCGTGCGAGAGCGCAGGCCGCACCCGGTACGCGGGGTATCCGTGGTTGACAGGATCAGCCACCGCGGCCTGCATCGTCGCGACGATGTGCGCCGGCGTCGGGAGATCGGGGTTGCCCTTGGACACGTCGATGACGTCCAGGCCCGCCGCGCGCGCCTGCGCGACGGCGCGGTCGAGAGCACCGAAGAAGTTCGGCGGGAGGTTCTCGACCCGTGCCGCAGCGCGCAGCGCCGTCATCGACGTCGCAGCTTCCGGGCGAGGCGGGTGCCGAACAGCTGGATGAGCTGCACGATGACGACGAGCGTCACCACGGTGACGAGCATCGTCACCCCATCGAACCGCTGATAGCCGTAGGAGATGGCGAGGTCGCCGATGCCCCCGGCTCCCACTGTTCCGGCCATGGCGGTCGCATCCAGAAGGCCGATCGTCGCGGTCGTGAGCGCGAGCACGAGAGATCCCCGTGCCTCGGGCAGGAGGAACCGTACGAAGATCTGCACGGGGGTCGCTCCCATCGACTTCGCGGCTTCCACGATGCCCTCGGGAACCTCCAGGAGGGAGTTCTCGACGAGCCGGCCGATGTAAGGCGCGACCATGAGGATGAGCGGAACCAGTGCCCCGTTCACTCCGATGGAGGTGCCGACGATCAGCCGGGTGAACGGGAGGATCGCGACGAGCAGGATGATGAACGGGAGTGACCGCACGACGTTGATGAACGCATTGAGCACGAAGGAGATCACCGCATTGGGCAGCACCCCAGCGGGTCGGGTCACGACCACGGCGATGCCGAGCAGGATGCCGAGGAGCGACCCGAAGAAGAGGGAGATCCCCAGCATGTAGAGCGTCTCGCCGAGCGCTTCGAGGAAGAGCTCGGGAGTGAGCAGAGTGTCGATCACAGGATGACCTCCTCGACGCTGACGATCCGGTCGGTCAAGTAGCTGAACGCGGCCTTCCGTTGGCTGTCATCGCCTTCGACCTGGACGACCATGTGGCCGACCGTGCGGTCCTGGATATCGGTCATGTCGGCGTGCAGGATGTTGACGCGCAGGCCGAAGTCGGAGATGAGAGCGCCGACGATCGGACTCGTCACCTCCTCGTCGATGAACCTCAGCCGCCACAGGGGGTGCCCGCCGACGGCACGACGCACCCGCTCCGGAAGCTCGTGCGGGATGACGGTTCCGACGAATGCCTGCGCGATGGCCGTCTGCGGTCGCACGAAGACGTCCATCACCGTGCCCTGCTCGACGATGCGCCCGCCCTCCATCACCGCGACGGAGTGACAGAGGTTCTTGATCACGTCCATCTCGTGCGTGACGACGAGGATCGTCGTTCCGTACTCTCGGTTCACCCTTCTGAGCAGGTCGATGATCTGGAGAGTCGTCGAAGGATCCAGGGCGCTCGTCGCCTCGTCGCACAGCAGCACCGCAGGATTGCGGATGATGGCGCGTGCGATGCCGACGCGCTGCTTCTGTCCGCCGGAGAGCTGGCCCGGGTACGCGCCGAGCCGCGAACCCAGCCCCACGAATTCCAGCGCCTCCGTGGCGCGCTCACGGGACTCGCGCCGTCCGATGCCGTCGAGTCTCAGGGGCAGCGCCACGTTGTCCAGGACCGTGACCGTGTCCAGCAGCTGGAACTGCTGGAAGATCATGGCGGTGTGCTTGCGTGCCGCTCGCAGCTCCGCCGTCGACAGCGAGGCGAGATCGACGCCGTCCACCTGGACGATCCCGGACGTCGGTGCCTCCAGGGCGTTGACCATTCTGATCAGGGTGCTCTTGCCTGCGCCGCTGTGCCCGATGACGCCGAAGATGTCCCCGCGGCGAACGGCGACGGTGACATCGTCGAGGGCGGTGAGCTGTTCACCGCCGCGACCGTACCGACGGGTCACACCCTCCAGCCGGACGGCTGTCGTCGTCAGATCGGACGCCGCGGCGCCGAGTCCCTGACTCGACGCCGTCATCAGCGCTCCAGGGCGGCCGGGAGGTGGTAGCCGTCGTACTGCTCGTTCGATGCGATGTAGTCGGCGAAGGCGTCTGATTCGTACGCCGCCTCGATCGCCTTCGCCCACTCGCTGTCGAGGTTCTTCTCATCGACGGCGACGACGACGGAGAATTCGTCCGTCAGATCCTCGAGCTGCAGCGCGTCGGTGAGCTTCAGCCCTCCGGACACGACGAAGTTGCCCTGGATCACGCTGTAGTCGACGTCCGCGAGAGCAGGGACCTGCTGCGCGTTCTCCATCTCCACGAATGCGAGATCGTGCGGGTTGTCGACGACGTCGGCCAACGAGGTCGTGGCCGGGTCGATGTCGTCGGAGAGGGTCACCCAGCCGACGGACTCGAGCACCTTGAGTGCACGGTACTCGTTCGCAGGCTGGTTCGGCACGGCGACGGTTGACCCCTTCTCGACCTCGTCCAGGGTGGACTTCTTTCCGCCGAACAGCGCCATCGGCGGACCCGGCACCTGGACGAGCGCCGCGTTGGAGAGGCCCTCCTGCTGGTTGATCGCCTCGAGATAGACAGGGTGCTGCATGATGTTCGCGTCGATCTCTCCGTCGCTGAGCGCGACATTGACGATGACGCCGTCGGTGAAGTCCTTGGTCTCCACCGTGTAGCCCTCCTCTTCGAGGATCGGTTCGATGCCCGCGGTGAACATCTCGAGGTAGGGCCCGGGGGTGAAGCCGATCGTGATCGTCTTCTTGGCTGACGCGCTCGAGCCGTCGTCCGCGGAGGTCGACGGCGCTGACGAGCAGCCGGACGCGAGGACGGCGACGAGGGCGGTGGATGCGGACAGGGCGATGACGCGACTGATTCGACGCATGAGGACACTCCGGAGAACGAGGATGGGCGGGTTTCTCGAACCTAACGGCCGAGAGAACCTCCTCCGTCATCCTGTTACGAACCGTGTCGAAACGATCCGCTCCGATGGGGCCCGGAGTCCTCAGCCCCTCAGAGGGGAACGCCCAGCGAGGGGGAGAGCGGCGCGAGCGCGATGAGCAGGCATGCGGTCCAGTGGCAGAGGAATGCCAGGACCGTGCAGACGTGGAAGATCTCGTGGAAGCCGAATCGGCCCGGCCACGGGTTGGGCTTCTTGAGCGCGTAGATGATGGCGCCGCCGGTGTAGAGCAGCCCGCCGACGATCACGAGGATCATCATGGCGACGTTGGCCGCGAACAGGTCGGCCATGAACATCACTGCCGCCCATCCCATGAGCAGATAGAGGGCCACGTAGAGCCAGCGGGGCGCGTGGATCCAGAAGACGCGGAACAGGATGCCGACGACGGTGCCACCCCACACGAGACTCAGCAGCAGCGTGCCCTTCTCCGGAGGGAGCGCCAGCGTGGCGAGCGGCGTGTAGGTTCCCGCGATCAGCAGGAAGATGTTGGCGTGGTCGATCCGCTTCAGGATCAGCTTGACACGGGGCTTCCAGTCGAAGCGGTGGTACAGAGCGGAGTTGCCGAACAGGAGCAGCGAGCTCGCCATGAAGACGGCGGCCGACCACTTCGCCGCACCGCCCTGGGCGACGATGATCAGCACGATACCGGCGACGATGGCAACCGGGAAGGTGCCGGCGTGGATCCAACCGCGCCACGTCGGGCGGATCTCGGCCACCGCTTCATCGACGGCGGCAGCGTCGAGGAGGGGTAGCTGAGGAAGATCTTCGCCGGTGGATTCGGGAGTGCTCACAGCCTCACTCTAGGCGCGCCCGCATGCCGGTGGCCGTACATATCCTCAGCTTCCTGGCGGCGAGCACGGTAGCGTAGGGAGGTGATTTCACGCGAGAGCCAGGGGCGAGGGCCGCTGTATCGGCTCTACAGCAATCGGCTGCGCCGCCAGCTGGATTCCGCCTCGGTACCGCACCACGTCGCCATGATGATCGACGGCAACAGGCGGTGGGCCCGACAGCTCGGCTACACCACCCCGGCAGAGGGGCATCGGGCCGGTGCGCTCAAGATGCACGAGTTCCTCGGATGGTGCGATGAGCTCGGCGTGCGCGTGGTCTCGCTGTATCTGCTCTCGAGTGACAACCTGCGCAAACGTGACTCCGCAGAGCTTGCCGACCTGATCGAGATCATCGCCGAGCTCGCCGAGGCACTGTCCCGAGAGGGCAACTGGCGTGTCCAGCACGTGGGGCGCGCCGACATCCTTCCGCCCGAGTTGGCGCGCGTCCTCGCCGACGCGGAGCAGCGAACCAAGGGACACACCGGACTCCACGTCAACCTGGCCGTCGGCTACGGCGGGCGCAACGAGATCGTCGACGCCGTGCGCAGCATCATCGTCGCGCACGAGGCATCGGGCGGCACGCTGGAGGATCTGGCGGCGCATCTCACACCGGAGATGATCGGGGAGCACCTGTACACCGGCGGACAGCCCGATCCCGATCTCGTCATCCGCACGAGCGGCGAGCAGCGGCTCAGCGACTTCCTGCTCTGGCAGAGCGCCCACAGCGAGTTCTACTTCGTCGAGGCTCTCGGCCCGGACCTGCGCCAGGTCGATTTCCTGCGGGCGATCAGAGACTACGCGGACCGGGATCGGCGCTTCGGGCGCTGAGCAGGCGCGGGCGGGCCAGTGGCGGCGTCGGCGACGTGTCACAATGACGCGGTGAGCGCTTTCGACGACTACCTCGGCACTTTCGACAGTGAACCGGGCTACCTGAACTGGGCGGCGTTCGGGCCGCTGTCGCCCTCGGTGCGCGAGGAGATCTTCGCGGACGCCGACCTGCTCGGCAGCGGGCGACCGTCGTCGCTCGCGCTGGTCGCAGAGCGCTTGGGCCAGGCCCAGGAGATCGTCGCCGAACTCCTGGGCGCCGACGCCGCAGATGTCACGCTGCAGCCGTCATCCACTCAGGGGCTCGCACACGCGCTGTATGGGATGACGGGCACGGTGGTCGCCTCCAGTGCGGAGTTCCCCAGCGTCAGTCTGACCCTGGAGCGGGCGGGCGCCGCGTCGCATGGCGCACTGGTGCCTCGCTGGATCACGCCCGATGACGGCCGGGTCACCGCCGACGCCGTCGCAGAGGCACTGGATGACGACGTCACGGCGCTCGCGGTGAGCCATGTCGACTTCCGCACCGGGTTCCGCTCCGATCTCGATGCGCTGCGTGAGCTCATCGGCCCCGATCGACTGCTCATCGTCGATGCGGTGCAGTCGTTCGGGATGATCGACGTCGACTACTCCGTCGCCGACGTGGTCGTCGGGCACGGCTACAAGTGGCTGCGCGCCGGGCGGGGCACGGCCTTCGCCTGGTTCTCGCCTCGGGCCAGAGAGCGGATCACCCCGGTGTTGAGTGGCATCACCGGAACGGTGGGCTCCGGCCTCGCCGTCGACGAGCGTCCGGGACCTGCGGCTGACGCGCGCGCGTACACCGTGAGCGGGCCGGACACTCTTGCCGCCGGACGACTTGCGATCGGCGCGCGTGATGTGCGCGACGCCGGTGTCGGGGCGATCGAGAACAGGCTCGCCGAACAGGTCGATCTGGTGCTGGAGATCGCCGATCGGCACGGGATCACGGTCAGCTCGCCCCGTGAGCGTGATCGGCGGGCCGGGATCGTGGCGCTGACGCCGCAGGAGCCTGCACGGTTGGCCGCCGCACTCGCCAACGCGGGCGTCGTGGTCACCGCGCGGGGAGCATCCGTGCGTCTCGCACCGCACGCCGGCACGGACCAGGCCACCATCGCGCTTCTCGATGAGGCACTGGCGGCATTCGGCAACGAGACGTTCATCAGCGCGTAACGAATCACTGGCGTGTCTACGCACGGTTATGTCGGTGAGTGGTCGTACCTTCTAGGCATCGGGCAAGGAGCCCGGTCGGGTCGGCCTTCAGGTTAGCGACTCGTGGCCCCTGGTCGACTCTTTCGAATAGCCGGGAATTCTCCCGGGTCGGGAGTGGGTCGTGACCTCACGTACAGCGCAGCAGTCCACCAGCACCGCGCAGCAGTCCACCCGTCAGACGACGGCCAGGCGAGCAGCCTCCGCAGACCCTGACCAGGACCTGCGGACGTATGTCCTCGATACGTCCGTCCTGTTGAGCGATCCGCAGGCGTTCTTCCGTTTCGCCGAGCATTCCGTCGTGCTCCCGGTCGTCGTGATCTCGGAGCTCGAGGGCAAGCGCCACGATCCGGAGATCGGCTACTTCGCGCGGCAGGCGTTGCGGCACCTCGACGACCTGCGCATCGAGCACGGCAGACTGGACTTCCCGGTCGAGGTCGGAGAAGGCGGCACGCTGCGCGTCGAGCTCGCGAACACGGACTCCTCGGTCCTCCCCGCCGGCATCCGGCTCAGCGACAACGACACGCGCATCCTCTCGGTCGCGATGCACCTCGCCCAGGACGGTCAGGACGTCACGATCGTCTCGAAGGACCTGCCCATGCGTGTGAAGGCGGCCTCGCTCGGTCTGCGGGCGGAGGAGTACCTCGCCGAGCAGGCGGTGGACTCCGGCTGGACCGGGATCACCACTCTCGACCTCTCCGGCGACGAGATCAGCGACCTCTACGAGAGCGAGGTCGGGCTCAGCGAGGATGCGCGCGGCCTGCCGATCAACACCGGGCTCATCATCCATTCGGAGCGCGGCTCGGCACTCGGACGTGTGACGGGAGACGGCGAGTACCGCCTGGTGCGCGGTGACCGCGACATCTTCGGGATGCACGGCCGTTCCGCCGAACAGCGGATCGCCATCGACCTGCTCCTCGACCAGGAGGTCGGGATCGTGTCGCTCGGCGGTCGCGCCGGCACCGGCAAGTCGGCGCTGGCACTGTGCGCCGGGCTGGAAGCGGTGTTGGAGCGGCAACAGCAGAAGAAGATCATCGTGTTCCGCCCACTCTTCGCTGTGGGCGGTCAGGAGCTCGGCTATCTCCCCGGCGATCAGGGCGAGAAGATGGGGCCGTGGGGACAGGCGGTGTTCGACACTCTGGGCTCGGTGGTCTCCGGGAACGTCGTCGAGGAGGTCATCGAACGAGGCCTGCTCGAGGTGCTCCCGCTGACGCACATCCGCGGACGTTCTCTCCACGACGCCTTCGTGATCGTTGACGAGGCGCAGTCGCTGGAGCGCAACGTGCTCCTGACGGTCCTGAGCCGCATGGGGCAGAACTCCCGTGTGATCCTCACGCATGACGTCGGCCAGCGCGACAACCTGCGCGTCGGCCGTCATGACGGCATCGCCAGCGTGATCGAGACCCTCAAGGGACACGATCTGTTCGGACATGTGACGCTGATGCGCTCGGAGCGCTCGGCGATCGCGGCCCTCGTCACCGAGCTGCTGGAGGGCGGAGAGCTCAGCTGACGTCGGAGAGCGGAACAGCGGATGCCGTGCACTCGGCATCCGCTGTTCTGTGCCGGGGCGCTGCGTGCACGACGCACGCACAGATGCACGGTGGATTGGAGCATGTGATCGTGCATCCGTGCCCCGAGCGTGCATCCGTGCCCTGGCCGTGCAGGAGAGGTCGGCTCAGACGCGGCTGCGAAGGCGCGCGAGGGCGGCGATGACTGCCGCCTGGACCGAGGGCCAGTCATGGACGACCGGGCATAGTCGAAATGCAGGGTCTCGTAGCCGAGAGCGGATGCCGCGGCATCCCGTACCAGGTCCTTGTGGCGGTTCGATGGTCCGTCGTGGTTGTCCTTGCCGTCCGCTTCGAGGATGAGCAGTCCTCCCACCACGAAGTCGACGCGTCCGACACCATCGATGCGCACCTGGCAGTCCAGACGGATGCCGAGGATGTGCTGCCGAAGTCGCAGCAGCGATTCCAAACCGCTCTGCGCGTCTCCGCGGGCGAGGTCGACGAGCCAGCGAGCGCTCGCAGGCACACGCGTGCGGATATACGCGCGAGCCGCACGAGAGAGCAAGCCCTTGTTCCACGAGGATTCGAAGGCAGCGAAAAAGGCCTCCTCTCCTCCACAGTTGTGGAGATGCACGAGCGCTGTGGCGACGTCGACGGCGCCGAAACGAGTCTTGCCCCGGAAGTTGTGCGCGATGCATGTGCATCCGGGGTGCGGATGCCTGCGGCCGTTCTCGCCGAGCCAGACATGCAATCCGCCATCGTCCAGCGTCCAGATGCCGTGTCGCCGCAGCGCCGATCCGCAGGTCAGGGCGCCACCGTGCGCGGCTGCGGTGCGGACCTCGGCATCCGCTCGTGGCACGGCGAAGACACCGGCGCGAACGCGTTCGATGCGCTGGGACCGAACGTCGCCGGCGAGGCGTTTGCGAGCTATGCCGTGACGCTGTAGCTGAGTTCCCCGGGCGACGCCTCCGAGGCGCGTGATGACGGTGGCAGGATCGAGCATGCAGTCGACTCTGGCGTATCCGCGCCTCAGGTCTCGGGAACTGGTGAGATCTTCGCGGCATCAGATCCTGTGGACGAGAAGTCTCCCGGAACAGAGGCACGCCTCGGGCGCATATGCACGGGCCGAATCGATGATTCGATCGTGCAGATGCGCCCGAGGCGTGCAAATGAGCCTGGCGTCGAGGATCAACCCGGGTGGGTCATCGACAGCAGGTCGAGCTTCTCGTCGAGCTGCTCGAGCGTCAGGTCGCCGCGCTCGACGTAGCCGAGGTCGATCACGGCGTCGCGCACCGTGATGCCCTTGGCGACGGAGTGCTTCGCGATCTTCGCCGCAGCCTCGTATCCGATGAGCTTGTTGAGCGGGGTCACGATCGAGGGGCTCATTCCGGCGAATGCCGCGGCGCGCTCGAGGTTGGCCTGCAGGCCGTCGATGGTCTTGTCGGCGAGAACGCGCGAGGCGTTCGAGAGCAGACGGATCGACTCGAGCAGAGCGGTGCCCATCACGGGGATCGCGACGTTCAGCTCGAAGGAACCGGAGGCACCGGCCCACGCGACCGTCGCGTCGTTGCCGATGACCCGGGCGCACACCATGAGGACGGCCTCGGGCACGACCGGGTTGACCTTGCCGGGCATGATCGAGGAGCCGGGCTGCAGGTCGGGGATGTGGAGCTCGCCCAGACCGGTGTTAGGGCCGGAGCCCATCCAGCGCAGGTCGTTGTTGATCTTCGTCAGCGACACCGCGATCGTGCGCAGAGCGCCGGAGGCCTCGACGAGACCGTCACGGTTCGCCTGCGCCTCGAAGTGGTCCTTCGCCTCGGTGATCGGCAGCTCGGTCTCGGCGGCGAGCAGAGCGATGACCTTCTGCGGGAAGCCGAGGGGCGTGTTGATTCCGGTGCCGACCGCGGTGCCGCCCAGCGGAACCTCGGCGACGCGGGGGAGGGCGGACTGCACGCGCTCGATGCCGAGACGGATCTGGCGGGCGTAGCCGCCGAACTCCTGACCGAGGGTCACCGGGGTGGCGTCCATCAGGTGGGTGCGGCCGGACTTCACAGCGTCCTTCCACAGCTCCGCCTTCGCCTCGAGTGCCACGGCGAGGTGGTCGAGTGCCGGGATGAGCGTGTCGATGAGGGCCTGCGTGACGGCGATGTGCACGGAGGTCGGGAACACGTCGTTCGACGACTGCGAGGCGTTCACGTGGTCGTTGGGGTGCACGTTCGCGCCGAGGATGCGCGTCGCGAGCGTCGCCAGCACCTCGTTCATGTTCATGTTCGACGACGTGCCCGAACCGGTCTGGTACGTGTCGACCGGGAACTCCCCGTCGTGGGCGCCGGAGGCGACCAGATCGGCGGCCTGTGCGATCGCATCGGCGATGGCGCCGTCGAGCGTGCCGAGCTCCTTGTTCGCGAGCGCAGCGGCCTTCTTGATGCGGGCGAGGGCGGCGATCTGCGTTGACTCCAGCCCCTTGCCCGAGATCGGGAAGTTCTCCACGGCGCGCTGCGTCTGCGCTCCGTACAGCGCGTTCACGGGCACATGCACTTCACCCATGGTGTCGTGCTCGATGCGGTACTGCGCCGCATCGCCGCTGCGCTGATGTGTGTCGGTCATTCCGATTCCTCCTGAGATTCGGGGTCGATCCCCACAGTGATGACGGGCACGGCCGTGCCCTCGGCCAGACGGTAGTTGGCGCCGACGATGCCGAGACGGCCCTCGGCGACGGCGTTGCTGATCAGTTCAGATGACTGGAGCAGATCAGCCACGGTGTTGCGCAGGTGCTCCTGGCCGACGAGCTCGGCATCGATCTCGGCGACCGTGGTGCCGCCGTTCTCGGCCAGCACCTTACGTGCGGCGGGGACGATCGGCGAGATCAGCTTCCAGATGTGCGGAGGGAGCGGCGTCGCGTCGATGGCGGTGCCGTCGATCGCCGCGCGTACGGCGCCGCACGAGTCGTGGGCGAGCACGACGATCAGCGGGACGTTCAGCACGGCTACCGCGTACTCGAGGCTCGCGACGATCGACTCGCCGATCACCTGGCCGGCGTTGCGGACGACGAAGAGGTCTCCGAGGCCCAGGTCGAAGATGATCTCGGCCGCCAGACGCGAGTCCGAGCAGCCGAACAGCGTCGCCACCGGATTCTGCGCTGCGGCGAGATCCTTGCGGCGGGCGACGTCCTGGTTCGGATGACGCGGCTCATCCGCGACGAACCGACGGTTGCCGTCCCGCATCTGCTTCCACGCGGCTGCGGGAGTGAGGTCGTGTGTCATTGTGCCTCCGAGAGTGCGCGGATCTGCGGAACGAGGGATTCGGCGAGGTCGGCGGTCGACGCCGCGGACCGAGCGCCGTAGAGCAGCACGTAGTCGTCTCCGGCCTGCGTCCCGATGGCGTAGGTGATGTTCTGCTCCGCCCCGGCGCCGCCGGGCTGGTAGACATCCCAGTCCAGGCCGTCGATACGGACGGTGTCGGTTGGCGCGATGCCGTTCAACCGCTGGGGAGCCCAGCTCGAGTCTGCGTCGAAAGCCTGAGCGAGGCGGATGTAGCCCCGCTCGTCTTCGTCGGCGGGTGCCAGGGTGACGTCCCACACGACGGTCGCCCCACTCGTGAGTCCCGCGGCATTGACGCGCCAGAAGTCACCCAGATCCGGGACGATGACCGGGCTTTCCATGGTCGACTCGACGTTCGCTGCGATGCCGACGAGGTCGATCTTCTTGGCGGTCGTCGGCTCGCCGCGCGGCACGGCGAAGATGATCACGGCGACGACGGCGACGGTGACCAGAAGCGCGGCGATCAGGCTTCTCATCGTCTGGCTCGAGCGATACGCCTTGCTGGATGCGGCCTTGCGGGCTGCGGTCTCTTCCGGAGTCTCCGGGCGGCCGAGCTCGGCGACGATGGGCGCGGGTTTGTTCATGACTCGTCCTCGTCGGATGCGGCGGCGCGGGCGGCGTCGAGGCGGCGCTTCGCACCCAGGAGCCACTCCTCGCAGCGCGCGGCGAGGGCTTCGCCGCGCTCCCAGAGGGCGAGGGACTGCTCGAGCGTCGGAGCCCCTTGTTCGAGTTCGGCGACGACCTTGACCAACTCGTCACGGGCTGCCTCGAACGACAGCGTCTCCAGAGGGGTGTCGTTCAGAGCGCTCACTCCTCCATCCTACGGCGTGCGGCTGACAGCGACGATGGAGCAAGGGGGGAACGCACCGAGGTCAGGTCTCCTCGGCGATCTCGCCCTCCGAGCGCGCGGCCACGGATCCTCGGTCGAGCGTGATCGTCAGGGCGCTGCCAGCCGGAGCCTGTGCGGCATCGCGCAGGATCACGCCACCGTCGAGGTGCGCGATCGCGTAGCCGCGCGCCAACGTCGCCGCGGGGGAAAGCGCTCGCAACGACGCGCGGAGCTCGCTCGTGCGGCGGCCGGCGGAGTCGAAATGCCTGGTCATGGTCTCGCGTCCCCGAGAGAGGAGGAGCCACAGCTCTTGAGCGCGCGCGTCGATGATGGGAGCGGGGGAGCGCAGCACCGGACGCGAGCGCAACTGTTCCAGCTGCGCGATGTCGTGCGACAGGCGCTGTGTGATGCGAGTGGTCGACCGCGAGCGCAGCTGGGCGATCAACGCGCGTTGTTCACCCACGTCCGGGACGACCCGCTTCGCTGCGTCCGTCGGCGTGGACGCTCGCAGATCGGCGACATCATCGAGCAGGGGATGGTCGTTCTCGTGGCCGATCGCACTGACGATCGGAGTGGATGCCGCGGCGACCGCTCGAACCAGGCGTTCGTCGCTGAAGCCGAGCAGAGTCTGCGGGTCGCCTCCGCCGCGGGCGATGATGATCACGTCGACCTCGGGGTCTGCATCGAGGCGGGCCAGCGCGGCGAGGGTGTCGGGGACGCAGCGGTCACCCTGCACAGCCGCATATTCGGTGCGGAAGCGCACCTGGGGCCAGCGCAGCTCGGCGTTGCGATGCACGTCCTTCTCGGCGTCGGATCGCTCGCCGGTGATCAGTCCGATGACGTGCGGGAGGAAGGGCAGGCGCTTCTTGCGCGCGAGGTCGAACAACCCCTCCTGGCGGAGCTGTGCGCGCAGCTTCTCGAGCCGCTCGAGCTGGTCGCCGAGACCGACGTGCTTCATGGCGGACACGGTGAAGCTGAAGTCGCCGGCCTTGACGAAGTAGTCCGCCTTGACGGCGGCAACGACGTGATCGCCGATGCCGAGATCGGAGGGGATGCGTCCGCGCACGCTCGACCACACGCGGATCGAGATCTGCGCGTCGGACTGTGTGTCCTTCAGGCGGGCGAAGATGTTGCCGCCGCGCACGTTCCACGAGGTGATCTCGCCCTCGACCCAGACCGTGTTCCAGCGTGCGATGAAGTCGCGGATCGTCCCGTTGAGGCGGGCGACGGAGGTGGGGGCCTCCGCCGTGGAATCGCGTGGAGCGACCGCATCCGCCGGGGGAGCTTCCCCCGCACCCTGTGCGGCTTCGAAGACTGTCATGCGCTGCCTGTTCTCCTGCCGCTGATCATGGTGTCGGTGGTTCCGGGGGACTGAGGGCGCGCCCAGGCCTTTCCAGGTGAAGCGCCGGTAGAATCGAAGCGTGACCTCGACTGTCGTTCATCTCCCTGCCCCGCGCATCCCACGAGTGCGTGCGTCGTCCGGGCGGCTTCAGGATAACCCGGTCGTCGGACAGAAGCGGGTCCTGCTCGCTGCGCCGCGCGGATACTGCGCCGGCGTCGACCGCGCCGTGGTCGCCGTCGAGAAGGCGCTCGAGCGCTACGGGGCTCCGGTGTACGTGCGCAAGCAGATCGTGCACAACATCCACGTCGTCACCGAGCTCGAGGCGAAGGGCGCGATCTTCGTCGAAGAGGTCGACGAGGTGCCCGAGGGTGCGCACGTCGTCTTCAGCGCGCATGGCGTCTCGCCGGCCGTGGTGACGGCGGCGTCTGACCGCGGCCTGCACGCGATCGACGCGACCTGCCCACTGGTCACCAAGGTGCATCGCGAGGCCGTGCGGTTCGCCCGCGACGACTTCGAGATCCTGCTGATCGGTCACGAAGGGCATGAGGAGGTCGAGGGGACGGCAGGAGAGGCCCCGAACCACGTCACCATCGTGAACTCGCCGGACGAGGCCGACACCGTGCAGGTGAAGGACCCTTCGAAGGTCGTCTGGCTCTCGCAGACCACGCTCTCGGTCGACGAGACCATGGAGACAGTGAACCGTCTGCGCACGCGCTTCCCCGAACTGCACAATCCGCCGTCGGACGACATCTGCTACGCGACCCAGAACCGCCAGGTCGCGATCAAGAAGGTCGCCGCTGCGGCAGATCTCGTGATCGTCGTCGGCTCGTCGAACTCCTCGAACAGCGTTCGGCTCGTCGAGGTCGCGCTCGAGTACGGCGCGAAGGCGGCGTACCGCGTCGACTACGCCGAAGAGGTTCAGCAGGAATGGCTCGACGGCGTCGAGACGGTCGGCGTGACCAGCGGTGCATCCGTGCCCGAGGTTCTGGTGCGCGAGGTCCTCGATGCTCTCGATGACGCCGGGTACCGTGACGTCGAAGAGGTCAAGACAGCTGAGGAGGACCTGATGTTCTCCCTGCCGAAGGAGCTGCGTCACGACGCCTCCGGCCAGCGTGATGATCGTGCGCTCGGGGGACGCGCGACCGGAGGAGGCGCGTAGCGTTGAGCGCCGCGGAAGCGGAGCCGACCCTCATCGGGTCAGTGCAGCGTGCGCTTCGTCTCGTCGACATCGTCGCGAACTCGCCACGACCGCTTCCCGTCAAGATGCTGGCGGCCATCACAGGTCTCACGCCGGGCACGACCTACAATCTCGTCCGGACGCTGATCCATGAGGGCTACCTCGCGTCGGAGCCGGACGGATTGGTGCTCGGGAGTCGATTCCCGGCGTTCCAGCACGAGACCGATGCGCGCGGGGTCTTCCTCGCCCGGGTGCGCGCCGCACTGCGTGATGTCACCGACGAGCTGGGGGCCACCGCGTACCTGTCGCGTTTCGACGACGGTGAGATGCATCTGGTCGACATCGTCGACGCCGTGCACAACCCTCGTGTCGAGCTCTGGGTGGGGTTGCAGTCCAGTGCACACGCGACAGCGTTGGGCAAGCAGATCCTCGCGGATCTCCCCGGCGACGATCGCCTCGACTACCTCTCGCGACACCGGCTGGAAGAGCTCACCCCGCGGACCATCAAGGATCGGCGGATCCTGCTCACCCAGCTGGAGCATTCGCCCGGGTGGACAGTCGACCGAGAGGAGTATGTGATCGGCGCCACTTGCGTCGCGGTCCCGGTGATCGCCCCGAACGTCACGGCCTCGCTGGCCATCTCGCTGCCGGCCGATCGGGCGATCGTCGATCGAGCGCTGGTCTCACGGCTGCAGAGCACGGCGCGCCGTTTGTCGTTGCAGCTCGGCGCTGACTCCTTGGACGGCTCGAGCCCCGGGGGCGAGTTCACTATCTGAAGAAACCGACCTGGTGTTAAGCGAATCGCTTTCCTATGATCGGACGAGTAGTCGTCTGTGCAAACGGCACTACGGGTCGGCGGATTGTCCCCAGCTCTCCGAGACCCAATTGGATGTGGAGCGTCCCCAGCGTTCCTCGTCCGCGGCCCCGAGAGTCCCCAATTCTTCGGGGCCGCCATCGTTTTCGGACCTGCCGACTGGCAGCCCGCTCACACACGCGGCGATTAGCATGGCGGGATGAGCGATACACGGCCCCAGTACGGCGAACTCGCAACCCCGGAAGAGCAGCGGCTGGCCGCCGGTCTTCCGCCGCTCACCGAAGTGCAGCCCGCTGTCGTGGCTCCTGAGCCGGCCCCGCAGGCCGTGGTGGCAGAGCCCGCCCGACGGCGACCGGTGGATCGTTTCGCGACCATCGCGTTGCTCGCCTACGGCCTCGTCAACGTCGTCATGACGGCGATGTCGTATCTCGACCTGCCCGCGTCGATGAACCAGACGATGAAGATGATGGGGATCGACGGCGAGTTCACGAACTTCGCGCAAGGGCGCCTCTGGGGGACCATCGCGGCGATCGTTCTCGTGATCGGCTGGTGCGTCACGGCCGCACTGTCCGTTCGGCGTCTGCGCCGCGGAAAGCTGTCGTGGTGGGTGCCGATCGTGGGTGCCGTAGTGACCCTCCTCGTCACGTCGATCTGTATCGCGGTGCCGATGATGGGCGACCCCGCCTTCATGGAGTATGTGACCTCCTTCGGTCAGTAGTCCCGCGCCGCGGTCGGTACTGTCGAAAGGTGCTCCAGAACAGTTTCGGCGTCCATGTCTCCTACGCGTCCGTGGATCGTGGTGACGGATCCGACCCGAGGACCGTTGCGACCGACATCCTCGCCCGTCTGCGCGTGCCGGCGGGCCTGCGTGATGCGACCGGTGAGTGGGGTGATCGGCAGGAGGCGGTGCTCGCCATCCCGGTGACCGATGACGGTCACGTGCTGACCCTCAGCGGGGACGACCGGGTCGAGTCGACGCTGACAGCCGCCGACCTGCGCGTCGCGTTCCAGCAGCAGCAGCTCACGCTCTGGCTCGACGTGGATGGGGATCTCGACCTCGCGTTCGACGCCGATTCCGAGCACGAAGAGGATTCGCAGGCTGCGGAAGAGTCGATTCCGCCGATGGGTGCCGAGCGGGACGCCCCGCTCGAGGCGGACGCGTTCGATCCGCCGACCGTGCGGGTGTCGACGTTCTCGCACCGAGGTCCAGCCGTCGCGCGGATCCTCGCGACGGCGCTCGGGGCGACCGTCGACCACCGTGAATCCGGCGACTGGTCGCTGCAGCGGCTCGAAACCTCCGACGCGACCGGCTACTGGGTTACCTCCCGGGCCGACCTGCCTCTGGTCGAGTTGAACCGCGCCGACTCCGCCAGCTGGTTCGAGGTGACGGTGGGCGGGGGCGGCGTCGTCCCGTTCTGGACCGATGCCGAGCGTGACACGCAGGCCGTGCTCGACATCGACGCCATCACCGTGCCCGAGACCGCGGAGATCTATCGCCGCCTGCTGACCGAAGGTGATGGCAGCAGGGACGAGCTCCTCGAGGTCGCGGCCCGGGTGGCGCTCGACGTCGACGCGGCGCACCGTGCGCTGATCCCGGAGTCGCTCGGCGGAGTGGCGGGGGAGCGGGCGCGGCAGCGGGCCTTCATCGCGGCGTTCGGCGTGCCGTCCGACCTCATCGACGCAGCGTTCGACGATTCCGCAGAGCCTGTGGGGCGACGTTTCGTTCCGGTGGGCTGGTGGATCGCGGCACGTGAAACGGCGATCGCCGGAATCGGAGAGGTCACCTCACTCACCCGTCGACAGCGGCCGCTCGCCCGACTGGCCGATGCGGTGCGCCGTCGCCCTGTCTGCGGGCTCCTGGTGTCGCTCGGCGAACTCGGGGCTGGCATGTGGGTGATGTCCCGCTCGCGCGGAGCGGTGAAGAGCGTGGGCGTGTTCCTCGTGATCGACGCGATGATCGACACCGCGATCTGGCTCACCCGCATCTGCAGGCGTCGTCGCGGATAACGTCACGCCGTCGCGTGCAGCACGCGCCGCACACGAGAGATGCCCCGACCATTCGGCCGGGGCATCTCTCGTGTGCAGAGGTGAGTTCGTCAGCTCTGCGACTTGCCGTGCGAGCCCAGCTGACGGGTCGACTCGACCACGCGGGCGGCCATGGCCGTCTCGGCGACCTTGCCCCAGGCGCGGGGGTCGTAGAGCTTCTTGTTGCCGACCTCGCCGTCGACCTTCAGGACGCCGTCGTAGTTCTTGAACATGTAGTCGGCGATCGCCCGCGTGTACGCGTACTGCGTGTCGGTGTCGATGTTCATCTTGATGACGCCGTTGGCGACCGCGAGGGCGATCTCCTCGTCCGTCGAGCCCGATCCACCGTGGAAGACGAGGTCGAGGGGCTTTGCGCCCGTGTTGTACTTGGCGGCGACCTGTGCCTGGATCTCTCCGAGGAGCTCCGGACGCAGCTTCACGCCGCCGGGCTTGTAGACACCGTGCACATTGCCGAAGGTCAGCGCGGCGATGTAGCGGCCCTGCTCGCCCAGTCCCAGCGCCTGCACGGCCTGGTCGACATCGGAGAAGGTCGTGTAGAGCGCCTCGTTCGAGCCTTCGTGCGCGACGCCGTCCTCTTCGCCGCCGACGACGCCGATCTCGACCTCGAGGATGGCGTTGATCGCCTTCATGCGGGGGAGGAGGTCCTTTGCGATCTCGATGTTCTCCGCGAGCGGCACGGCGGAGCCGTCCCACATGTGCGACTGGAAGATCGGGTTGCGACCGGCCTTGACCTCTTCTTCGGAGGCGGCGATCAGCGGCTCGACGAAACCGGCGAGGGCGTCCTTCGGGCAGTGGTCGGTGTGCAGAGCCACCGTGATCGGGTAGTTCTTCGCGACCTCGGTCGCGTAGCGCGCGAAGGCGAGTGCGCCGGTGGCGCGGGCCTTGACGGTGTGGCCGGCGAAGTAGTCGGCGCCACCCGTGGTGACCTGGATGATGCCGTCGGAGCCGGCTTCGGTGAGGCCCTGCAGGACCGAGTTGATCGTCTGCGAGCTGGAGACGTTGAATGCGGGGTACGCGAAGCCGCCGGCCTTCGCGCGGTCGAGCATTTCAGCGTACTGATCCGGGGTGGCGACGGGCATGAGAACTCCTGCGATTGGTGAGCCGGGACAGCAGTCACTCTATCGGGGCGCGCAGGCGGATGCCGAAGGCGGGAGGAGCCGCGGGTGCCTGCGCATCTGCCGTTCTGTTAAGAATCACGTTTCCTTCGTCGTTGTAGACCCGAAAGCAGGCGATTCTGCGCATGTCGATGACTAGGCTGACCGCATGGTGAGTCTGACTGCTGATCTGAGCCCGCTTCGTCCCGACCGCAACCTGGCGATGGAGTTGGTGCGCGCCACGGAGGCGGCGGCGATCCGCGCCGTACCGTTCATCGGTCGCGGGGCGAAGGAAGCAGCCGACGGGGCGGCTGTCGACGCGATGCGCGCGTTCCTCGGAACGGTCGACTTCCAGGGTCGCGTCGTGATCGGCGAGGGCGAGAAGGACAATGCGCCGATGCTCTTCAACGGCGAGGTCGTGGGCACGGGGCGTGGCCCGCTGTGCGACATCGCCGTGGACCCGATCGACGGAACCTCGCTGACCGCGGCGGGACGCCAGAACGCTCTCTCCGTGATCGCGGTGTCCGACCGGGGCACGATGCTCGACGCCTCCACCGTCTTCTACATGGACAAGCTCGTCACCGGGCCTGCTGGCGTCGGCGTGGTCGACATCCGGCTGCCGATCGGCGAGAACATCCGTAAGCTCGCCGGTGCGTTGGGCAAGCCCGTCGACGAGATCGTCGTCTCGGTGCTCAACCGTCCGCGCCACGAGAAGCTGATCCAGGACATCCGCGATGCCGGCGCCGGTACTCGCCTGATGAGCGACGGCGATGTGGCCGGCGGTATCAACGCGGCGCGGCATGACGCCCGCACCGACATGTGCGTCGGAGTCGGCGGCAGCCCCGAGGGGATCGTCACGGCGTGTGCCATCAAGGCCCTGGGCGGACACATCCAGGGGCAGCTGTGGCCACGCGATGACGACGAGCGTCAGCGCGGGATCGATGCCGGTCTCGAGATGGACCGCGTGTACGAAGCCGACGATCTCGTGCAGGGCAGCAACACCATCTTCGTCGCGACGGGCGTCACCGATGGCCAGCTCGTCGCCGGCGTGCGTCGCGAGCGCGGCTACGTGTACACCGAGAGCGTCGTCCTGCGCGGCGCGTCCGGAACCCTGCGCCGTATCGCCTCAGAGCACCTCGTCTCCAAGTGGCTGTGAGCGTTGCGGCGGCCTCTCGCGCTGGCTCTGCATAGGGCCTGAGCCGCGCGGAGTGCCCTTCCCGCACGCGCTTGCGGATGACGTCGCGTTCGCCATCGTTACCGACCCGGTACCGCTCTTCGTGTCGCTGGTCCCCTGATTGCAGGGGCAGCGTGTCACAATTGTCACTGGGTTTGTCGCCGTCGACGGAGCCGCCAGGCACCGCAGGCACAGGAGGGCGAGCACATGGCAATTCAGCAGCACAACGGCCCCACGGCCGCAGCAACGAAGATCGTCACGACGAACACGGGTCGTATCCTGCGTGTGAGCGCGGATGTCGAAGCTGGCGGAGCAGTGGCCCCGGCCGCGCCCGTCGCTCCCGGTCCCGTCGCGATCGACCCGGCACGTCGGGCGGACGTTCTCTTCCGCAAGCGTCGTGACGAGGGTCACGAACTCAGCTCCTGGTGGATGATCGGCGCTTTCCTCGCGACCAGTGGACTCGTCATTCTGCTGCTGAGTGGTGTTCCCGGCGCTGCCTGACCTTCACCGCCGCTCGATCCCAGAGGCTGTTGGCCTCAGGGGCTGTTAGCTCACGGACGGTCTTCGTGCAGGCGCGCACGGACTTCGCCGACATCGGCTCGCAGCGCAACTGCATCTGGCTCGTCATCGGTCCCGACCAGTTCCGGTGCGGTGAACCGTCGCGCTGACGCGGTGACGACCTGCGGGGCAGCGTCGAGCGTCGAGGCATCGATGCCGGGGAACTGCCGCGCCGTCACCAGCACGCGATTCTCGAGTGAGCCGGCGAACTTGTTGTAGCTGTCGACCGTTCGCTCGAGGGCCCTCCTCAGATCGTCGGCGTGACCGGCGAGCACGCCCAGACGGTCGTACAGCTGCGTGCCGAGGTTGAGCAGGCTCCTGGCCTCGGTCGAGACCTCCTGCTGCGTCCAGGTGTAGGCCACGGTCTTCAGGACGGCCCAGAGATTCACCGGAGAGGCGAGCGCGACCCGCTTGCTGAACGCATAGTCGAGCAGCGTCGGGTCTTCGTCGATCGCGGCGGCGAGCAACGACTCGCTGGGCAGGAAGCAGATCACGAACTCGGGACTGGCATCGAGCCCCGACCAGTAGGCCTTCTTCGCGAGCGCGTCGATGTGCGCGCGCACCGCCTTGACGTGCTTCTGCATGTACGCACGGCGCCGCGGTTCGTGGGCGTCGCCCCCGGGCAACGCTGAGGCCTCGAGGTAGGCATCGAGGGGCACCTTGGCATCGACGGGGATCGACGTTCCGCCGGCGAGCCGGATGACCATGTCGGGGCGGCCCTGCCCGCGGTCCGAGGAGATCGTCGTCTGCAGGTCGAAGTCCACATGACGGGTGAGGCCCGCCGCTTCCACGACACGGCGCAACTGCGTCTCGCCCCAGACGCCGCGCGTGGCGGTGGATCGGAGCGCTCCGGCCAGGGACTCGGTCGTGGCGCGCAGCGCCTCATCGGACTCCTGTGCACGTCGCAGCTGCTCGGCGAGCGTGCCGAACTGCGCCTGCCGCTCCTGCTCGATCGCGGCGACCTTGCTCTGCATCTGCTGCAGGCTCTCGCGCACCGGTGCGAGCGCAGTCAGCACGGCGTTCTGCTGCTGCACGCGCTGGGCCTCGGCACGTTGTTCGGTGCGGGCGTGCTCGACCGCGTCGCGATACAGGTCGTACTGGCGGTCGCGGTCATCCCGCGCCGCCGCGAGTTCAGCTTCGGCGCGGGCGAGGGCGGCGGCACCGCGGCCGGTGTGGAGCGCCCATCCCAGCGCGCCGCCGGTCACGAGCGCCGCGAGGACGAGAAGAACGATCAGCGGAGCATCCATAGCCTCATGGTGCCGCAGGGGTCAGACATTGCGGCGCAGCGCGCCACGAGCACCAGAGCTCAGGCGACCGCGCGTTCTGGAACGGCGACCGCCGGGGTGGTGACACGGAGGCCGAGGGAGTCGGCCAGGGCGTGCACATCCGCAGCTCCGGCGCGCCACGCGGAATCGATCACGATCTGTGCGCACGCACGGGCATCCGCGAGGGCGTCGTGGTGTGAGAACTCTGCGAAACCGGCCGCGGCCGCCGCCACAGGCAGTCGGTAGGAGTCGAGCTGATAGGTCTTGCGAGCGACCTGCAGGCTGCACAGCGAGCGATAGGGCGGGCACACCGCGCCGGTGGCCTCGGAGGCGCGACGCAGCACGTTGAGGTCGAAGCCGGCGTTGTGCGCGACCAGTACATCGGCACCGGCGAAGTCGCACAGGCGGTCGAACTGCTCGGGCCAGGTGTCTGCGGAGTGCACGTCCTCCGGCCGGATGCCGTGGATGCGCACGTTCCACTCCTGGAACTCGTCGTGGCCGGCGGGCGGCTGAATCAGCCAACCGGCAGTGGCGACGACCTCGCCGTCACGCACGCGGACGAGTCCGACGGAGCAGGCTGAGGCGGGGCTGGAATTCGCCGTCTCGAAGTCGATAGCGGTGAAGTCCAGGGGCACGTCATCCACTCTCTCCCGATGGGTCGGCGGTGCTCGGAGGACTCGCCGTAGGCTGGTCACATGGCTGATGAGCGCGCGACATCCTTCGGTGCACAGGCAGGCAACTACGAGGTCGGCAGGCCCGAGTACCCGTTCGACGCGGTCGCATGGATGCTCGAGCGGATGCCCGACGGGTCTCGGCGCATCGCAGACGTCGGGGCGGGCACGGGCAAGCTCACGCGCGCGCTCGTCGCCGCGCCCGATGCCGAGGTCGTCGCGCTGGATCCTGATCCGGCCATGCTCGCCGCGCTGCGCGACGCGATCCCGGGGGTGCCGACGTTCGTCGGGTCTGCGGAGCGGCTGCCCCTCCCTGAGGCGAGTCTCGACGCGGTCGTGCTCGGTCAGGCGTGGCACTGGGTCGAGCCTGTCGCGGCGTCGGCCGAGATCGGCCGCGTCGTCCGCTCCGGGGGAGTGCTGGGGCTGATCTGGAACATTCGTGACGAACGTCAGGAGTGGGTGCGCCGGCTCACGGCGATCATGCACGGCAGCGCCGCGGAGGAGATGCTGGCCGCGGGCGACCCCGTCGTGCACGCCCCGTTCGGGCCTGTCGAGGAGGAGACGTGGGAGTGGCCGCGCCCGATGACGCGCGCGCAGCTGCACAGCATGGCCATGTCGCGCAGCTACGTCATCGCGGCATCCGCGGACGAGAAGGTGCGAATCCGGCGGGACATGGACGCGCTGTTCGACGAACTCGGACTCGACGAGTCCGGTGCGATCGAGCTTCCCTACGTCACCAGGGCGTTCCGCGCGGTCCGCGACTGAACACCGGCCCGGCGTCCCGGGCATCTTCGACCGGTAGACTCGTGCCCCGTGGCTCTTACAATCGGAATCGTCGGCCTGCCCAACGTCGGCAAGTCCACCCTTTTCAACGCACTCACCAAGAACGACGTGCTCGCAGCGAACTACCCGTTCGCGACGATCGAGCCGAACGTCGGCGTGGTGAACCTGCCCGACCCCCGTCTCGAGAAGCTCGCCGAGATCTTCGGCAGCGAGCGCATCCTGCCCGCCGCGGTGTCGTTCGTCGACATCGCCGGCATCGTGCGTGGCGCGAGCGAGGGCGAGGGTCTCGGCAACAAGTTCCTCGCGAACATCCGTGAGGCCGACGCCATCGCGCAGGTCGTCCGCGGATTCGCCGACGATGACGTCGTGCATGTCGATGGCGCGGTGAACCCCGCTTCCGACATGGAGACCATCAACGCGGAGCTCATGCTCGCCGACCTCGAAACGGTCGACAAGGCGATCAGCCGCTACGAGAAGGAAGTACGCGGGAAGAAGATCGAGCCGGTCGTGCTCGAGACCGCAGTCGCCGTCAAGGATGCCCTCGAGCGCGGTGTGCTGCTGTCGGTCGCCGGTATCGACCTGACGCCGATCCGGGAACTGGGCCTGCTCACGGCCAAGCCCGTCATCTTCGTGTTCAACGTCGACGAGGCCGTGCTGACCGACGACGCGCGCAAGGAAGAGCTCGCCGCTCTCGTCGCCCCGGCGAAGGCCATCTTCCTCGACGCGAAGATCGAGTCCGAGCTGATCGACCTCGACCCCGAGGATGCGGCGGAGCTGCTCGCCTCGACCGGTCAGGACGAGTCCGGCCTCGACCAGCTCGCCCGCATCGGCTTCGACACCCTCGGACTGCAAACGTACCTGACCGCCGGGCCCAAGGAAGCACGCGCCTGGACGATCCCTAAGGGCTCGAAGGCTCCGCAGGCTGCCGGTGTGATCCACACCGACTTCGAGAAGGGCTTCATCAAAGCGGAGATCGTCTCGTTCGAGGACCTGGTCGAGACCGGTTCCGTGGTCGAAGCCCGCGCCAAGGGCAAGGCCCGCCTCGAGGGCAAGGACTACGTCATGCAGGACGGCGACGTGGTGGAGTTCCGCTTCAACAACTGAGCGCTCTGGCGGTTCACCGACTCGCGTGCGCTGGAGTGTGTATGGCAGGCGCGGGCGTCGCGAGATGAGCGCCAGCTCGTCCCGGCCGTCGAGTATGGGGATCTGTGGTTCGCTCGTGAGCCGGATGGAGCGATGCTCGCCGGCCTGACAGGTCCAACGCAGTTCGCACGGGTGCAGGATTCGAGTGCGAACCTCTGGTGGATCTGGCAGCACGGTCATGCTGTCTGGGGCGCCGATGACGGTGAGAGCGAGCGGACAGCGGAGGGCGTCGACCAGGGATGAGGTGAGGTCTCTCCCGAGCTCGCCTCCATCCAGGACACGCTGCTCATGTCGGACGCCCCGGCTATGGTCGCCGCATGACGATTCATCTCGAAGGCATTACCGTTCTCGCTGATGATGTACCGACTCTTGCTGATTTCTATGAGCTCGCGCTCGGCTGGGTAGTGGAGGTTCGCGAAGACGCGTACGTCGCGTTCGGGGGGCACGGGGTGCGCGTCGCGATATTCTCTCGTCAATTGATGAGCGGGCACACCGACGGGCACCCGGCATATGGTGCGCAGTTCACTGGCCAGGCATTCGAACTGAATCTTCAGTGCGATAGCGCGGACGAGGTGGAGCGGCGCTACGATCAGCTGGTCGCCGCGGGGGCGACGCCGTCGGGTCGACCCGCGTTGCGGGAGTGGGGCCAGTTCGCCGGCTTCTTCGCGGATCCGGAGGGAAACATTCACTCTCTGTTTGCGACCGTGTAGCGAACGTCGACATTCCTGCGCGCGCTCTTGTCCGACCTCGTCGACCACACCTCTGGCGCTGGTGTAACGCGTCGAGGTCCGCGCAACAACTGAGTCGCGGGGGCACGTGCGCGGATCAGGAGTTCTGCAGCATTGCGGAGCAGTACCCGCTACAGCATCCGAAGTACTGCAGTTCTCCGAGATGCGGGCGCATGCCCGGGTGCCAGCGCCACCACCCTTCCCAGGGATCATCGGCGCCGCGTCGGCTGAGTCACTCCCACGTGCCACCGTCGAGGAAACGGACCATGCGGGCCCGATGCGGCGCGAGGTCCAGTCCGTTCTCACGGATCCAGTCGTCGTCGTAGTAGGTGCGCATGTATCTCGTGCCACTGTCGCAGATGAGGGTGACGACACTTCCGGCCTGCCCGGCTGCGCGCATTCGGGAGATGAGCTCGAAGGCGCCCCACAGATTCGTGCCGGTCGACCCGCCCGCCAGATGCAGGGTCCGCTCGTGAAGAAGATGCATCGCGGCAAGGGACGCGGCATCCGGGACGGCGATCATCTCGTCGATCACCTGGGGCAGGAAGGACGCCTCCACGCGCGGTCGACCGATCCCCTCGATGCGCGATGACGCCCCGGTGACGTGGGAGGCATCGCCACTATGCCAGGAGGGATAGAACGCGGACCCCTCGGGATCGACCACCGCGACTTGCGTCTCATGGCATTGGTAGCGCACGTATCGCCCGATGGTCGCAGATGTGCCACCGGTCCCGGCGCCGACCACGATCCAGGTCGGGATCGGATGCCGTTCGAGGGCGAGCTGGCGGAAGATGCTCTCCGCGATGTTGTTGTTCCCACGCCAATCCGTCGCGCGCTCGGCATAGCCGAACTGATCGAGGTAGTGGCCGCGCGACTCCGCCGCGATCCTCTCCGCTTCTGCGTACACCTGGAGGGGCTCATCGACGAAATGGCAGACGCCGCCATGGAACTCGATGAGGTCCAGCTTCTCTCGACTCGTCGAGCGGGGGACGACGGTGATGAAGCGCAGCCCGAGCATTCTGGCGAAGTACGCCTCCGAGACTGCCGTCGAACCACTGGACGCCTCGACGAGCGTGGTGTCGGCGTCTATCATGCCGCCGACGAGGCCGTAGAGGATCAGGGAGCGGGCGAGTCGGTGCTTGAGCGAGCCCGTGGGATGTACCGACTCGTCCTTGAGGTAGAGGTCGATGCCCCACTCGGCAGGCAGAGGGAACGCATGCAGGTGCGTGTCGGCGCTGCGGTTGGCATCAGCGTCGAGCAGACCGATCGCGCGCGTGCGCCAGGATGCGTCGGTGTCTCTCATCCGTGCCCGCTCACCGCAGGCAGGAAGATCACTCCGCGGTAGCCATCCGGCCCCCATCGCACGAGGTCATCGAGATCGTCGGGGCGGACGGGCAGTTCGTGGGTGTCGACCCATGTCTCTCCGGCATCCACGCTGATCCACGGGTCCTCGACCACGACGGAACCGCCGACGACGGAATGCGCCAGAATCCAGTGCGGCCCCGCCTCCCCATGCATCGGCGCCTCATCGATGAGCAGCAGCGCACGCTCGCCGTTCCCGACACGCGTGACGATCTCGGAGACCGTGACCCGATCGCGGCGCACCCCGATGCCCCGAGCAGTCGCCTGCCGCAAGGAATCGGCCTGCAGCTCCTCGCGGAACGAGCGGTCGAAGCCGGTGAAGCCTTCCAGCAGCGCCGGCCCGTCGAGGTCGAGAGCCACTTCGACCGGGGTGTGCGCGAGATGATCGTGCACCGCCACCGCGAGCCCGATCGGTTCACAGGCCGGGTAGTTGCTCGCACGTCGCCAGAAGTCGATCTCGAGCTCGCGGTCGGACTCGTCGCCGTGGAACCCGCCGCCCGCAGTGCCCTCCGATGCCATCAATGCGGCGACCGCGCCGCAGGTGAAGAGCGTGGTCTGCGCGTAGTATCCCGGCTCCTCGTGGTGTGAGGCCGCGAGCCAGAGGACGTAGCCATCAACCTGCTCGGTGCCCACCGCGGCCCACGGACGCCGCATGGCTTCGAACCCCCGGTCCGAGAGGAACGCGGGCGCTGATGCGCCGCCCGCGATCTCCCACTTGATGGCGACCGCACCGTTCCTGCGGGCGTCGTCCACCACCGCATCGAGCACGGCGGCGGCAGCGAACTCCTCAGTCCACCACAGGTCCACGATCTTCCTCGCCGACGTTGCCGGGCGGCCGCTCGTCAGCGCTGCGGCGATCAGCTCTCCGCCGGAGTCCCGGACGGCGTGGACCACCGGGTGGTAGCCGATCCGGGGGAGGCGCCAACGTTCGAGCCGCGCGGGTGCGGCGCCGAGCGCCTCGATCTCATCTGCGACCCGCAGCGGCGACGCCCCCGTCTCGATCGTATGTGCGGTACGCATCTCAGTCCTCTCCAGCGATCTCCGAGGCGGAGATCTGGTTCTCGCGGCGCCCGGCGGCGACCAGCATTGCGGTGTATTCGTGGCGTGGGTGCTCCAACACCTGTGCGCACGCGCCAGACTCGACGACCCGGCCGTTCCAGAGCACGGTCACCTGATCGGCCAGCATCCTCACGACGGCGAGGTCGTGTGAGATGAACAGGATGGCGATCCCGAGTTCTTCGCGGAGGCGACGCAGCAGGCTCAGGATCTGCGCCTGAACCGACACGTCCAGGGCCGACACCGATTCGTCGCAGATGAGCAGACGGGGATGCGTCGCGAGTGCGCGCGCGATCGCGACTCGCTGACGCTGACCGCCGGACAGCTCGGCGGGGCGCTTGCGTTCGAACTCGTCCGGAAGATTGACCATCGAGAGCAGATCGGCCAGATCCGATGTTGGTCGGCCCGCCACGGCGAGTGCTTCGCGGAGGATGGCGCCCACGGACATCATGGGATTGAGCGACGAGTAAGGATCCTGGAAGACGATCTGCATCTGAGCGGGCGTGCGGGACTTCCGGCCGGGGGCGAGCGCTGCACTGTCGAATCGGATCTCGCCCGCGTCCTCGTGCTCCAACCCCGCGATGCACCGGGCGAACGTGGACTTGCCTGAACCCGACTCACCCACGAGGCCGACGATCTGTCCGGGAGCGATGTCGACCGAAACGCCATCCAGCACCGTCCTCTCACCGAACTGCTTGGTGACCCGGGTCGCCGAAAGCAGCGGCACATCGCCGACCGCACGAGGTGCCGCCTCCGACACTGCCGGGGCCGGGGCGAGCGTGGGATCCGCGTCGAGCAGCGCACGCGTATAGGGGTGCGTGGGGGTGCTGAGCACATCACCGGTAGCGCCGCGCTCCACGACCTCGCCGTGTCGCATCACGAGCACATCGTCGGCACGGCCGCGGACCAGCCCCAGGTCATGGGAGATCAGGATGACGCACAGATTCCTGGCATGTTGAATCGCGCGCAACAGGTCGAGGATCTCCGCCTGATTCGACGCGTCGAGGGCTGTCGTGGGCTCGTCCGCGATGATCAGCTGCGGATCGGCGGCGAGGGCAGCGGCGATCGCGACCCGCTGCCTCATCCCGCCTGACAGCTGATGGGGATACGACCGGGCCACGCGCGCGGGGAGTCTCACCTCGGCGAGGCGCTCCTCGATCCTGCGCTCACGCTCGGCTCGTGCCAGTCGTCGGTCGGAGGCCGCATCGAGCGTCCAGCCGATCTGCTCTCCGCAGCGGTGGACGGGGGAGAGGCTGGTGAACGGGTCTTGGAGAAGCAGGGTCACCGTGGAGCCGCGCACCGTCCGCCAGATTGTCTGGGCAGCGTCGAGGTCGACGTCGGTGGCGTCCACCCGGACTGAGCCCTCGGCTCGGAAGCCACGCGGAAGCAGCCCCACGAGCGCTTTCGCGGTCAGCGTCTTGCCCGACCCCGACTCGCCGATGATCGCCAGAGTGCGACCGGGCTCGATGTGCACGTCGAGCGGGTGCACGACTGTTCCCTCTCGACCGCTCACGGTCAGTCCGCTGATGTCGACACCGTTCACAGCACTTGTCCGATCTGCGAGAGACGCTGGCCTGCCCAGTCGCCGACGAGGTTGACCGCGGAAGCGACCAGGATGATCAGCGCGGCCGGGACGATGACCGCGGCAGGATTGTCGAACATGATCGTCCGGTTGTCGGTGAGCTGGCGCCCCCAGTCGGCGGTACCCGGTGGCACACCGACGCCGAGGAAGGACAGAGAGGAGAACGCCACCAGGGCGAACGCGATGTTGAGCATGACGTTCGTGATGACGAGTGTGGAGACGTTCGGGAGGATGTGGCGGAACATGACGCGCCAGCGCGACAGGGAGAGCATCCGTGCCGCTTCGATGTAGGGCCGTGCGCTCTGCTCAAGAACACCCGCACGAACGATCCGGATGTCGGAGGGCGAGAACAGGATGATCAACAGGACGACGGTCACTCCGTAGCCACCGCCGAATACGCCGGAGACGACGATCGCGGCGAGCAGGACCGGCAGCGCGAGCAGCAGGTCGGTCCAACGGCTCACGACGATGTCGAGCCACCCGCGTTCGTAGCCGGCGAGCGTACCGAGGAACACACCGAGGAGCATGGAGCCGATGGCGACGCAGACGGGACCGACCAGGGCGGATGCCGCGCCGGCGACCGTCATGGCCCACACATCGCGCCCCAGCTCATCGGTGCCGAGAGGGTGGCCGGGCGATCCAGCCGGCATCAGACCGGAGAGGATGTCCTGTCGCATCGCGTCGGGATACACGAGATTGCCGAAGAGAACGGCGAGCACCGTGATCCCGAGGATGGCGAAGGCGACGACGACCGTCACCGGCAGCCGCTGACGCGTGCGCCGAGGCTGGCTGATCAGAGTGATTGCGGCGGTCATGCGGTCCTCCCGGTGCGGCGCAGGCGCGGATCCAACAGCACGTATGCGAGATCGGCGAGGAGGGCGATGACCGCGATGACGACAGCGACGAGAAGCGTGAGCGACTGGACGACGGCGATGTCCTTGAAGAGGACGGAGTCCTGCAGCAGCGTGCCCACCCCTGGCAGGGCGTAAGTGGTCTCCGCGAGGACAGTGCCGCCGACGAGGAAGGTCAGGACGAGGCTTGCCCCCGTGACGATCGGGATCGCCGCATTGCGGAGAGCGATGAGGCGCACGCGCGGCTCGGAGATGCCCCGCGCGCGGGCGGAGGTGACGTAGTCGGTCTCGAGCTCGCGCAGCATAGCGGCACGGGTGAGCTTCACGATGATCGCGCCGAGCCCGAGGGCCAATGTGACGGCCGGGAGGATGAGATGCCAGAGCGTGTCGAGCCCCCCGGAGCCTGCGCCGTACACGGGGAAGATCCGCAGGTAGTAGGCGAAGACGTAGAGGAGCAGGAGCCCGACCGCGAAGGTCGGAGCGCTGAGCCCGATCACGGCGAGGCTGCTGGCCGTCCGATCCACCCATCCGCCCGCATGCACGGCGCTCTGCACGCCGAGCGGCACGGCGACCACCAGCGCGAGGGCGAACGCGAGCCCGCACAGCGTGATCGTGAGGCCTGTCCGCTGCGCGATCGCGTCAGCGACGGGAACCTGGAGCCGGATCGACTGTCCGAGATCGCCGGTGACGAACCCGCCGAGCCACTTCAGGTACTGGAGCCACAGCGGATCGTCGAGGTTGTACTGGGCGCGGATCGCCGCGACCGCGTCGGGAGAGGCCGGCCGGTTGCCCAACAGGTTCTTCACGATGTCGCCGGGAGCGAGATGCACCAGTGAGAACACGATCATCGACAGGAGAAGAAGTACCGTGAGCGTGCCGAGCACGCGCAGCGCGACCATCCGGCCGAGAGGCCGGTAGCGGGCTGCGCGCGCTCGGACGGGGAGCGGTGTCGTCACTGCCCGGCCCGGTACAGCTGGGTCGGCCAGGACGAGATGAAGGCGAACGAGCTGTAGTCCTTCATCCCGAGATCCTTCGCGAACGCCGTGGCGGACTGCCCCCACCACAGCGGAACATTGATGACGGCCTCCGCCTGCAGGGTCTCCGCCTGCACGAGAAGGTCCACCCGCGCGGCGGGGTCCGACTCGGCTCCGGCCTGTGACAGCAGATCGACCACTTCAGGATCGTTGAAGGCCGCCGGGTTGCCGGTTCCGAGGAGGTAGGTCGGAATCTCCGCCGGGTCGCCGAGGGTCGAGAAGTACCACATCAGGTTGACGCCGTGATCAGAGGAGGCGTCGAGGCTCGCGAGCCACTCTTCGATGGGTACCTCGCGGACGTTGAGCGTGACACCGATCTCGGCGAGGTTCTGAGCGAGCGCCTGGGCGGCGGTGCCCAGCTGCGGGCCGGTGTTCGGCGTGAGGATCTCCGCCTCGAATCCGTCCGGCATGGACGATTCCGCGAGCGCCGCACGGGCCGCATCCAAATCGAACTCCCACTGCGGGATGCCTGAGAGGACGTCGCGTGCCTCCTCGGCGTCATAGACCTTGCCGAGCGACTCCGGCGTCATGATCGCGGTCGCTGCTTCCCCGTGTCCTCGCAGCAGCTTCTCGACATAGGCGTCTCGGTCGACCGCGTGGGCGAACGCTTCGCGAACCTTCGGGTCATCGAAGGGCGCGACGGTGGTGTTGAAGTACAGACCCACGTAGGAGAGGTCGTTGACGTAGTCCACGCGCATCGGGTCGATCTTCTCCCACTGCTGCGACTGGGCGAGGGGCACGTTGAACGCGACGTCCACGTCGCCCGACTGCGCGGCGAGGAGTCGGGTCGACTCGTCCGGTACGAAGTTCACGGTGATCGCCTTGACTTTCGGCAACTCGCCCCACCACGTGTCGACGCGCTCGAAGGTGACGTGCGAATCGGGGGCGAACTCCGTGACCTCATAGGGCCCTGTCCCGAGGAGCAATGCGTCGGGGGTGCCGACCTTGCCGCCGTGCTCCTCCCAGAACGCCTTCGAGGTGATGAAAGCCGCGCCGCCGCTGCTCATGTTCGCGGCGAAAGCGGCATCGGGCTCGACGAGAGTGATCGTGACCTCGGCTTCACCTGTCTTCTCGATCGCGTCCACGTTCGTGAGGTAGTACGCGAGGCCGGGGGAGGCGGTCTCGTCTCGCGCCTGCTCGAGGCTGAACACGACGTCGTCGGCTGTGACGGGGGTGCCGTCTTGGAAGGTCGCGTCATCGCGAAGTTCGTACACGTACGTGATGTCGTCGGTCTGCTCCCACGACTCGGCCAGTCCGGGCTGGATGCGACCTTGTGCATCGATCGACACGAGTCCCTCCTGCGCGATCGAGGCGATGTAGTAGTTCAGGATGCCGGCTTCTTGACCGACGTAGAGGCTGGACAGCGAACCGGGAAGGGCGACGGTGATGTGGTCGATCTCCGCCCCGGTGTCGGGTCCGGTGCTTGTTGCGCCGTCGGGTGTCGAACTCGAACATGCGACCAGCATCAGGGCGCCCGCTGTGGCGACGGTTGTCGCCTTCGCCAGGCGAGCAGTGGAGGGAAACGGCATGGTGGAACTCTCCTCGGGTGTCGGTGATGCGGTTAGGAAACGGGCGCGGTGGTTCTGCGAACGTCGACGCGATTCCAGAATCGCGTCGATCTCCGCAGGGCTCGGGCGATGGGAGGCCAGGGTGCGGACGGCCGCCGCCACGGCGGGGATGGCGGCGGCCTCGATGAGGGTGGTCGCGGTGGTGCGCCGGGTGAATGAGGGCAGAACGCCGAGCGCACGGACGCCGGCGGGCAGAGACGTCCCGGCCAGATCCGACTCGGAGACGAACGCGACACCCACGCCGTGAGCGGCGAAGGCGATCGCGGCATCAGGGCGGCTGACCGTGATGTCATCGGAGAGCGCGGCTCGCCCGCTGGCGGCGGCGACGGTCCCGCTGCAGGTTCCCGGTCCGACGATCCACGGGAGGACGCTGAGGGCGCGTGCGTTGATGCGTCCGCCTGCGGCATCGACGTCTGCCGTGGTGAGAGCGACGATCTCCTCGGCGAAGAGGAAGGTGTCACGAAGCCCGCTGCGCCGAGTTCTCTGGCGTCGATCTCCGGATGCCGCGATGTCGGATGTCACGGCGATGTCGGCACGTCCAGCGCGTACGAGCGCGAGTGCATCGGCACTGTCGGTTGCTTCATGGACCGACGTGTCGACATCGGGAATCTCGATCGCAAGGCGCGCGAGAGCGGGGGCGATGACCTGTGCCAGGCACTCTGCCGTCGCGGCGAAGCGGACGACGCCCACGCGATGCCCCAAGACTCGCGCGAGCTCGGTAGCGGCGGCGGTCAGGCTCGCATCGATTCGCGGAGCGTGTTCGACCAGCAACGCACCGACGGGTGTGAGCGTGGCGGCGCGAGCGGTGCGGACGACGAGTGCGGCACCGAGGCGGGCCTCAAGGCGTTGGACGTGCTGTGTGATCGTCGGCTGAGTGAATCCGAGTGATCGTGCCGCTGCACTGATGGACCCTGCCTGATCGATGGCCACCAGGATGCGCAGCGAATGGACGTCGAGCGCGCGGGTCAGAGCATCGACATCTGGTGCGGAACTGTTATCCATAGGTGGATGCTATTCATTTCCATGTTTCGATGGTGTAACAAAATATGTAAGATCACGAAAAGAGAGAAATGACAGGGGAAGCGCATGAAGGACGAGCACGCACAGTGGGTTCAGCAGAGGGAGACCACGGTGTGGGCTCCCCATGGCACTGCCTCGCTCGCCGCCACCTGCTGGTTGGACGACACCGATCGTGCATTCGAGGGCCTTCCCGGCCGCTGGCGCGCAGACGGCTCCGTCGTTCGCGGAAGCGGCCTCCCCGGACAGCAGATGCTGGAGCCCGGTGCTGAGGCCAGGCTCGGCGAGCTGCTGCTCCGTGCGGAAGTGCGAGAGGACGCCCTCTTGTTGCGCGTGTTCGATCCGTCGGCGGCGGGCCGAAAGGGGATCTCGACGATCGTCCGAGCGCCCTATGAACCATCTGGCGTTCGCACGGGCATGTATTCCCCGACGTCGGATCACCACGGCATCGTGGTGCTCGAGGTCGACGGCCGTGCCCACGAGCTCGAGGTCGCGCGCGAACCCGACGGCACGCTGTTCGCCGCATTCTCGGATTCCACGAGCGGCGAAGAGAGCTACCTCTTCCGCTTTCTCCGCCTGCCTACGCCCGATGCCTCCGGCCGCGTGGAAGTCGATCTGAATCGCGCCTACCTTCCGCCCTGCGCCTTCTCAGAGCACTACCTGTGCGTATTCCCCTCACCGCGCAACCGCTGGAGTGTTCCGGTGCGCGCGGGAGAGCTGCGTGTGCAGTGAGCTTTCCGGAGTTCTGCCGAATCTCGGAACAGTAGGGGGAGCGGCATCCGAAACCGTGCAGATCTCCGATGTGCAGACCGCACCTACGGGGACTGCGCCTGAGCGAGTGCGTCCAGTGCGGCCTTCGCAGCGGTCTCGTCTTGCGCGGCCCCGGAGAGGTGAGCGTCCGCCGACGCCCTGTGCTCCTCAGCGCCGTCCAAGTCGGCGTGTGCGCGCTCGGCCTCCTTCACCGTCTGCGCGAGTTCCGCCTCGAGCTCTGCCACTCGCGCTTCCAGCGACTGCACACGGGCTGCCGCGTCCCGGTGCGACTTCTCCGCTTGCTTCTGCGCGCGCTCGGCCCGCTCCCGTAGATGCTCGGCATCATGCAGCGCGCGCTCGGCGGCTCGGCGTTCTCGACGCGCGCTGACCTCGTCGGCAGGGGCGGCCGGCGGGGTAGGGGTCTCGGGAGTGCCCCCTCCCACAGCCGCACCCAGATCCACGGAATCCGACGGGTCGAGTTCGCGGACCAGCCGTCCTGACGCGACCGCCGCCGCAGCATCCGGATCGAAGAAGGCGGCGGAGATCGTCCGCTCGACCGCGTCCAGCGTGGAGGCGGTGATGCGCTCGCCGCGGGACGCCGCGAGCTCGACGGCGTTCTGCGCGAGACGGCGGGTGAGCGTGCGACGTTCACGCCCGAGCGTCGCGAGCGTGGCGGCGTCGAGATCGGCCTGGGCCTCGCGCAGGTCCTCGGCGAGGCGGAGCGCCTCCGCGAGCTGCGAGGTGCGCTCTTGAGCGAAGAGGTTGACCACCCAGGCCGCGACCGACGGTTTGCGCAGCGCCTTGATCTGCGCAGCCAGTTCGCGGTCGTCCGCGACCTTCATCTGGGCGTCGCGCGCGGAGATGAAGTCGCCCGGCAGTTCGACATAGAGCTTCGCCGCGATCGTCGAGAGTGCGGTGTCGGTCATCCGCTGTCCCTTCGCCGATCTGCGCGCCGTGCTGAGGCCACGAGTCTAGGCGCACGCGACATCCGCAGCGTCGCTCGGGAGGAGAACTCCGCGCGGGGCGGAGGAACTCGAGTGGATTCTCCTCCCGAGCCGGGGAATGCCTCCCGAAACGCTCCCGGCGCTGCCCGCCAGAGAACTTCCGGATGCGGTTCTCGACAAGGGCGGGATACGCTGGACACGGTGCGTCTGGCCTGCGGGGAACCGCGCAGACGCCCGCCGAACCGCTGGAAGGGGCCAGATCGGGTCCTTCGCGATTCGAGAGCGGCCGATCCGTGCGGGGCACCTGAGGCTTCGGGGACGCTGACCGAGCGCCCCGATAACGACACCGCGAGGAGACTGCTGAGAATGGTCGACACCCAGATCTTCGAACCCGATGGACGCGCGATCCCCTTCGTGGATGAGGGTGACGGGCCCGTCAAGCTCGTGTTGATCCAGGAGCAGGGACTCGCCGCCGACGTTCTGAGCGTCGCCGCGCACTACCTCGCCGAAGAGGCGGGCTTCCACGTGCTCCGCGTCGGACACCGCGCCGACGGTGAGGCGACGCTCGACGAGCGCGTCGCCGATGTGCTCGCCGTGATCGACCACGTCGGCATCGAAGACACCTGGGTCGGCGGCCACGGCTTCGGCGGGACGATCGCACGCGCACTGGTCGCCGCACACGTCGACCGCGCGAACGGCCTGCTGCTGCTCGGCGTCGAAGACGTGGACATCGCGGTGGCCCCGGCCATCCCCGTGCTGATCGTGCAGGGAACCGAAGACGTCGACACTCCCGCCGCCAACGCCGAGCGCCTGCAGGCTACGGTGCCGGACCGGTCGAGCATCAAGACGATCGCCGGAGACCACCTGTTCCCGATGCATCACCCGATCGAGACCGGAGTGATCATCGAGGAGTACCTGGACTGGGACTGAGCGTCGTGGCAGCACCCGGTCGTACCGTCGTCCTCGCGATCGACCTGCAGGCCGGAGTGACACCCGGATGCTTCGACGAGCACGGCGTGCTGTCGCGCGCAGCGGCACTCGTCGACCGGGCGCGGGCGTCTGGCGTCCCGGTCGTCTGGGTGCACCACGACCCCGTGGGCGTGGGCACGCCGGAGTGGGAGCTTGCGGCCCCGCTCCAGCGCGCAGAGGGAGAACCGCTGGTCCGCAAGAGCTATCGCGACTCGTTCGCCGACACGACACTGCGCGCCACACTCGACGAGCTGGGAGCGACGCGGCTCGTGATCACCGGCGCGCAGTCCGACTTCTGCGTGCGCACCACGACACAGCGTGCAGCCGCGGAGGGCTACGACGTGACGCTCGTGAGCGATGCGCACACCACGGTGGACACCGAGTGGGACGGCGTCGTGATCTCCGGCGAGCAGATCGTCGCCCATACGAACATGTACTTCTCCGGACTCCGCTACCCGGGCCAGGAGTTCGCCGTCGAGACCCACGACCGGGTGCGGCTCTGACCGCAGGCGGACACGGGCGTCGGAGGACCGTGCCGCCTGAGAAGATGGTCTGATGACCGCAACGCTCGTCGCGCAGAACCTGGCCGGTGGCTACGGCCATCGCATCCTCTTCGACTCCCTCGATCTGACGGTCGCACCGGGAGACGTGGTCGGTGTCGTGGGAGCGAACGGCGCGGGGAAGTCGACCCTGCTGAGACTGCTGGCAGGCGTGGATGCTCCGGCAGCGGGTTCGGTTTCTCTGGCGCCGTCGGATGCCTTCGTCGGATGGCTGCCGCAGGAGCATGAACGCGTCGCCGGCGAGACGGTCGCCGAGTACATCGGTCGGCGCACCGGATGCGCGCAGGCGACCAGTGACATGGACGCGGCGGCGGCGGCGCTCGGCGACCCGTCGCTGGCAGCCGAGGGGACGGATCCCGCGGATGTCTATTCGACGGCCCTGGACCGCTGGCTGGCCAGTGGCGCGGCTGATCTCGACGAGCGGATCCCGGTCGTTCTCGCAGATCTCGGGCTAGAACTCGACGGTGTTTCCGCCGCGACCGCCCAGATGACGGCACTGTCGGGAGGACAAGCCGCCCGGGTCGGACTTGCAGCGCTGCTGCTGTCGCGCTTCGACATCGTCCTTCTCGACGAGCCCACCAACGACCTCGATCTGGATGGCCTCGAACGCCTCGAAGCCTTCGTCCGGGGACTGCGCGGTGGAGCGGTGCTCGTCAGCCACGACCGCGAGTTCTTGGCGCGCGCCGTGACGCGTGTGCTGGAGCTCGATCTCGCGCAGGGATCGAACCGTGTGTACGGCGGCGGTTACGACGCCTACCTCGAAGAGCGCGCGACGCTGCGCCGCCATCTGCGCGAGAAGTACGACGAGTTCGCCGACAAGAAGGCCGATCTCGTGGCACGCGCCCGTACGCAGCGGGAATGGTCGAGTCAGGGCGTGCGCAACGCCATGAAGAAGGCGCCGGACAACGACAAGATCAAGCGCAAGGCGTCAGCGGAGTCGAGCGAGAAGCAGGCGCAGAAGGTGCGTCAGATGGAGAGCAGGATCGCGCGCCTGGACGAGGTCGAGGAACCGCGTAAGGAGTGGCAGCTGGAGTTCACGATCGGCAGCGCGCCGCGTTCGAGCTCGGTCGTGTCCACTCTGAGCTCTGCCGTGCTGCGGCAGGGAGCGTTCACGCTCGGTCCGGTATCTCTGCAGGTGAACGCGGGCGACCGTATCGGCATCACCGGGCCGAACGGCGCCGGCAAGTCCACGCTCCTTCGAGTCCTGTTGGGACGTCAGATGCCGGATGAAGGGACTGCGAGCCTGGGGGCCAGCGTCGAGATCGGTGAGATCGATCAGGCGCGGTCGTTGCTGGTGGGGACCGCACCTCTCGCCGACGCCTTCGAGGCGCTGGTGCCGGAGATGGCCTCGGGAGAGGTGCGCACCTTGCTGGCGAAGTTCGGGTTGCGGGCCGACCATGTGACGCGTCCGGTCGATGAACTGTCGCCGGGGGAGCGCACTAGGGCAGCTCTGGCGCTGTTGCAGGCCCGCGGCATCAACCTGCTGGTCCTCGACGAGCCGACCAACCACCTCGACCTGCCCGCCATCGAGCAGCTGGAGCAGGCACTGGAGTCCTACGAGGGCACGCTGCTGCTCGTCACGCACGATCGCCGCATGCTCGACACGGTCCGGATCGATCGCCGCTGGCGGGTGGATCAGGGACAGGTGACGGAGAGCTAGGGGGTCAGCGTCCCTGTCGCTTCTTGTAGGGCTTCGGCTGGCCCTTGACGATCGGGGCGCGCCCGCGGCCCTTCGAGGCCTTGGCCTTGCCGCCGGCGGGGGCGACGGTCTTGGGAGCGGGGGGCGGTGCGGCGGCGACGGTGGCGCGCGCCTCTTCGAGGAACAGCTCGCCCACGTGCGTCAGGCGCGGGGTGCCCTCACGGTGGATGAGCGCATGCCCGACTTCATCCTCGAGCTTGTCGAGCGACGTGTAGAGCGACGCGAGCGGGATGCCGAGCTGCTCGGCGGCGCGAGGGAAGTGCAAGGTGTCCGCAAGGACGACATAGCGGCGCAGGAGAGCGATCTTCACGGGGGACCCTTCAGCGCCTCGCGCGGTACGAGGCAGTCTCCAGGGTACGCGGCCGGATGCCGGAGAGCCGACGGAGGGGAGTCGAACTCCGCGGATGGATCGCCGCAGACAGCACGGATGCCGCGACCCCAGGGGCCGCGGCATCCGGAATCGTGGGTCAGGCGACCTTCGGAAGCACAGCGAACGACACGGAGCCTTCGTCGTCCACACCGGCGTCGAGGATCTTGTCCTCCAGCGCGACGGATGCGGCCTCGTCGAGGAAGATGCGCGTTCCGGAGACCTCGACGATCTGGTCCTCCGGCTCCGGATCGGTCGTCACGAGCACGGCCAGGCGAGCGCCGCCTCCCGACTCCTGCGTGGCGGTCGAGTGGATGCGGAGTCCGGCATCCGGTGCCTCGCTCTGCCGGGTGACGAGGGTGGTGACGATGGCGGTGGCGTTATCGGTGAGGGTGAGCACGTGACTCTCCTTCCGGTCGGGGCATGCCACGGTCGCGACATGTCCGGGCCACGATTCCCGAGACTGCGTCCCGCTTCAACTGAACCCAGTCGATTCTTATGGTTCTCCCACCGACCGTGCATGCGGCGACTCTACGCTGCAGGTCACGTGCGCAGCGACTTGCGCATGAACACCTGCTCGGTCCCGTCGCCCTCCGGCACTCGCTCGCTCACCGCGTAGCCGCAGCTCTCGTAGAGACGGATGTTCGCTTCGCTCAGGCTGCCCGTGAACAGCTCTGCCTCGCGGGCCTCGCTGCGCTGTTCCGCCGACTCGAGCAGCAGCCGGCCCAGGCCCTCGCCCTGCTGATCTGGGGCGACCGAGATACGGCCGACGAGGAGGGTCGCGCCATCCACGCGGTAGCGGATCGCTCCGACGAGCCGCCCGTCACGCCGCGCACCCAGAGCATCACTCTCGCGGAGCTCTGCGCGCACCTGCTCCAGAGTCTGAGTCAGCGGGGGCATGTCGGCGCTGCCGTAGATCTGGGCTTCCGAGACGAATGCGGCGCGCTGCAGGGTGAGGACCTCACCCGCATCGGTGTCTTCGAGCTTTTCGATGGAGATGTCCGGTCGGGAGTCAGATGCGTTCACCTGCGCAACTTTCGGCGCCATGAACAGAGCCTGTCAACCCCCTCGGCCCGGAGGCGAGGGACGCCTAGGGTGCAAGCCAGGAGGCAACACCATGGCTGATACCAGCAAGACCACGAAGACCACTGCGGCGAAGCGCGGAGCGAAGACCACACGACGTCAGAATGCTGAGAAGGGATTCACGGCGTCCGCCACGTTGGCGGGAAATCTGCAGTCCGTGCTCGTCGACCTTCTGGAGCTCGCGTTGCAGGGCAAGCAGGCGCACTGGAACGTGGTCGGGCGGAACTTCCGCGACACCCATCGACAGCTCGACGAGATCATCGACGATGCACGCGCCTTCAGCGACACGGTCGCGGAGCGGATGCGCGCACTGCACGCGGTGCCGGACGGCCGCAGCGACACGATCGCAGAGACGACATCGCTTCCCGCGTTCCCCGCGGGAGAGGTGTCGACGTCTGACACGGTCGACCTGATCACCGAGCGACTCGAGGCCGCGATCTCGACCATGCGCGAAGTCCACGACGCGGTCGACGAGGAAGACCCGACGTCGGCGGATATCCTGCACGCGGTGATCGAACGCCTCGAGCAGTTCGCGTGGATGGTGAGCGCCGAGAACCGCACACCCGCAGGGCGCTGACAGCGACCACGATGTCCGTCAGCGGCGGAGGTCAGCTCTGCGGCGGTACGTCCCGCTGCAGTGAGCGGCGCACGACGCGGGGCAATGTCAGCCACAGCGCCACGATGACCACGACAGCTGCGATCAGTGCCACGATGCCCGCGGTCCGGTTCACCGTGAAGTCGACGATGAGAGTGGTCACGCCCACGGTCAGGGCGGCGATCACGATGAGGTCGATCTTGACGATGCGCGCAGCGACGCGCACGAGCTCGGGCTTGCGGCGGTGGCCGAACAGCACACGGTGCAGCCCGACCGGGGCAAGCGCCAGAATTGTTGCGATGGCCGCGAGGGCGACCAGCACGACGTACAGGTCGCGCTGCAGCTCGTCCATGTCGGTGAACCGGGGCTGGAAGGCGACGGCGAGCAGGAACCCGGTGAGGATCTGGGTCCCCGTCTGCATGACGCGGAGCTCCTGCATCAGTTCGTCCCAGTTGCGATCAGCACGTTCATTGGGCGTCTCATCACGCCCGTCGACACGGTCGTCGCGCTGGGGCGGTTCCGGCTCTCGGCCTTCGGCAGTCATGAGCACAGTCTCGTGTGCTTGCTTCCGCGCTGTCCAGTCGCTTTCTTCAGCAGAAACAGAGGAGATGACATGACCCTTCCGCCCATCCATGAATGGTGGCCGCACCTCTCGATCGATGCGCGACACGAGGTGAAAGACAGCGGATCCGCGCATCTGACAGAGAAGGTGCGCCAAGAGATCCGCGAGATCACCGGAGCGGTCGTCGGTATGCAGGAGACGCTCTCCGATGAGGATCTCGACTACGCCCGCACGCAGAGCGAGGCCGTCGACTGAGCGGGTGACGATCGAGCGGGCTCAGGCCTGGTCCGGAGCGGTCGGGTTCGCGTTCTCCTCGCGCAGTCGGGGAACCGTGCGTCGCTCAGGGCGCAGCCCGGCCTTGTCGGCGTAGAACGCGCGGATCCTGTCCATGTCGCCGGCGACATCACCGGTCAGCTCGAGCGTCGGGCCGAGGCCCGTCGTCATGGTGGTGCGATCGACGAATCCCAGGGTCACCGGCATCCCGGTCTCGCGAGCGATCCGGTAGAAACCGGACTTCCAATACTCGTTGCCGCCGCGGGTGCCGTCGGGGGTGATGACGAGCCCGAAGACGTCTCCGGCATGCACCTGGCTCACGACCTCCGCCACGACACGGCCAGGATCGGCTCGATCGACCGCGACGCCGCCGATCTTGCGCATGATCGGGCCGCGCCACCCGCGGAACAGGCTCTTCTTGCCGAGCCAGTGCACGTCGATCCCGAGGCGCCAAGCGATCGCGAGCATCAGGACGAAGTCCCAGTTCGAGGTGTGCGGGGCTCCGATGAGGATCGTCGGTCTCGTCGGCACGGCATCGTGGCCGACCAGAGTCCAGCGGCTGAGTGCCCAGTACAGGCGAGCGAGGAAGCGTCGGAGCATGCCTCAACCGTAGGCGATCAGGGGCGCGGAGCTGCAGTTCGGAGCCACGCCCGCGAGACGGGCGTACGATCGAGGGATGAAGAAGACGCAGCAGCCTGTGACGGAGCAGGAAGCACCCCTCGGGTTGCAGCCCCTCCCGGACGCTCTGAACCTTCTCGACGCCGATGCCGTCGGCTACTGCAGCGGCGGCGTCTGCCACTTCCCTGCGCCGAAGACGCAGTAAGCAGCAGCCGCCGCCACCGGGTGGTCGGCGAACGGTGGTCAGTGCCCGCCGTGGAAGTCGCCAGCGTCGTCTGCGGGCTTGCGGACGAACGGGCTGAGAGCGACGGCCGCAAGCGAGATGATCGCCGCGATGAGGAACGCCATGCGCGCACCGGGAGCTCCGGCCGTTGCCGTCGTCAGTCCCTCGTTCTCACCCGCATGCAGGATCGCCGCGTAGGTGACGGTGAGCAACGCGACTCCCGCCGCACCACCCACCTGCTGCAGCGTGTTCAGGACCGCGGAGCCGTGCGAGTACAGCGAGCGCTGCAGTGATCCGAGCGACGCGGAGAACAGCGGGGTGAACGACATCGCGAGTCCCACCGACATCGCGGCCTGCACGATGATCAGCACCCACCACACGGTGTGCTCGCCGACCGTCGAGTAGTAGAACAGCGCCGCCGAGACCAGGATCGTGCCGGGGATCAGCAGAGGGCGCGTGCCGCGGGCGTCGTAGACCCGACCCATCACCGGTCCGAGCAGACCCATCAACACGGAACCCGGGAGCAGGATCAGGCCCGACTGAAGCGGGTTGAGGCCTGCGACATTCTGCAGGTACTGCGGGAGCAGCGTCAGCGTTCCGAACATCGACAGCGCGAGGATCGTCATGATGATCACCGAGAACGTGAAGTTGCCGGAGCGGAACACGCGCAGGTCGAGCAGTGCGTCGTCCACACGCTGGAGCAGCAGCTGACGCCATACGAAGAGCGCGAGCGACACCGCACCGACAGCCAGCGCGATGATGCCCGTCGTCTCTCCCGATCCACCTTCGCCGCCGAACTGGCTGAGGCCGAAGACGATGCCGCCGAAACCGAGCGCTGCGAGGGGGATCGACAGGACGTCGAGCGGGACGACGCGGGTCTCTCCGAGGTTCGTCATCCACTTCGCACCCATGAAGAGGGAGATCAGCGCGATGGGCAGGATGATCGCGAACAGGGCGCGCCAATTCAGCGTCTCGAGCACCGCACCCGCGAGAGTCGGTCCGAGCGCCGGGGCGAGCGAGATGACCAGGCCGACTCGGCCCATCATGCGTCCGCGCGACTGCGGGGGGACCACGTTCATGATCGTGGTCATCAGCAGCGGCATCATGATGCCGGTTCCGGCCGCCTGGATGACGCGACCGACCAGGAGGATCGTGAAACCGGGGGCGATGAGCGCCACGAGGGTTCCCAGCGAGAACGACACCATCGCGGCGATGAAGACCTGGCGGGTGGTGAAGCGCTGGAGGATGAATCCGGTCGTCGGGATGACGACGGCCATCGTCAGCATGAACGCGCTGGTCAGCCACTGGCCCAGCTCGGGCGGGATGCCGAGATCGACGTTGAGGTGCGGAATCGCGATCCCCATCGTCGTCTCGTTCAGGATGGCGACGAAAGCCGCGACCAGCAGGAGCCAGATCACGCGCATGTCGGAGCGTGAGATGGTCCCTGCGGGAGTGGGGGTCGTGATCGAACCGGTGTCGACAGCGGACATGCGGCCTCCTAGGCACAGAAGAGAGGGAGGAAGGTGCGCGAGAGTTCGCGAGAGTCTTTCAGCGTAACCATAGGGTCGGACATTTCATTCCGGTTTCGTCCGATTCCGCCGACGGCAGACGGAGGAACCCCCGAGTCCGGGGGCATGACTACGCTGTCGACATGAGCATGGGCGGCGGAATGGGTGGCGGTCGCGGCGGGTTCCGCGGCGTCGATGAGAGCGCACAGCGAAAGCTCAACGCGGAGGCACCGCGCATCAGCGGTCTCGGAGCCCGCGTCATGACGCTGTTCCAGGCCTATCGCACGCGGATCCTGTTCACGGGCGTGCTTGTCGTCGTCGGCGCGGCGATCGCCGTCATCCCGCCGCTCATCGTGCAGCGCATCTTCGACGATGCGCTGTTCCCGGTGGCCGGGGGTGGCCCGCACATCGACCTGCTGATCTGGCTGGTCGTGATCATGGTGGCGCTGTTCCTGTTCTCGGCGGCGCTCGGCGTCGCCCAGACGTGGCTGACCTCCACGGTGGGCAACAGCGTCACCGGAGACCTCCGGGTGCGGCTGTTCGAGCATCTCCAGGCGATGGAGCTCGGGTTCTTCACCCGCACCAAGACCGGCGTCATCCAATCTCGGCTGCAGAACGACGTCGGCGGAGTGTCAGGGGTGCTCACCAACACCGTGACCAGCATCCTCGGCAACGTGGTCACCGTCATCGCCTCACTCGTCGCGATGATCCTGATCGACTGGCGCCTCACGCTCATCGCCGTCATCCTGATGCCGTTCCTCGTCATCGTGCAGCGTCGCGTCGGCCAGGTGCGTGCACGCATCGCAGGAGAGACGCAGGAGTCGCTCTCCGAGCTCACCTCCATCACGCAGGAGACGCTCAGCGTCTCGGGAATGCTGCTGTCGAAATCATTCAACCGGCAGCGCACCGAGTCCGAGCGATACCAGGCCGAGAACCGCAACCAGGTGAAGCTGCAGGTGCGCAGGGCGATGAGCGGACAGGGGTTCTTCGCGGTCGTCCAGGTGCTCATGGCGAGCGTCCCCGCCGTGATCTACCTCGTATCGGGCTACCTGATAGCCGGTGGGGCAGGGGCTATCACCGCGGGCACCGTCGTCGCCTTCACGACCGTGCAGGCGCGACTGCTGCAGCCGCTCATGGGGCTGATGCGCGTCTCGCTCGATCTGCAGACGTCCTCGGCGCTGTTCGCCCGCATCTTCGAGTACCTCGACCTGGTCCCGGAGATCGAGGACGCGCCGGATGCGATCAGCGTGCGCGATGCTCCGGGGCCGCGGGGGCGCATCGAGTTCGCCGACGTCGTGTTCCGGTATCCGGACGCGTCTCCCGACGCCCGTCCGACACTCCAGGGCATCTCTTTCGTCGCAGAGCCGGGGCAGCACGTCGCGTTCGTGGGTCCCTCCGGTGCCGGCAAGACGACGGTGCTCTATCTGGCCCCGCGTCTGTATGAGGTGCATGGGGGAGCGGTGCTGTTCGCCGGCGCCGACGTGCGAACCCTCACCCAGGAGTCGATCATCGACGACGTGGGCATCGTGTCGCAGGAGACGTACCTCTTCCACGCCACTATCCGCGAGAACCTGCTGTACGCGAAGCCGGAGGCGACGGAGGAGGAGCTGATCGCCGCCTGCACCGCCGCGAACATCCACCACATCATCGTGGGGTTCGAGCACGGCTACGACACGGTCGTCGGCGAACGCGGCTACCGTCTGTCCGGGGGCGAGAAGCAGCGCATCGCGATCGCGCGGGTGCTGCTGAAGGACCCGCCCGTGCTCCTTCTCGACGAGGCGACCTCGGCTCTGGACACGGTCTCGGAGCGCGTGGTGCAGGTCGCGCTCGACGAGGCGGCGCGCGGGCGCACGACCCTGTCGATCGCGCATCGACTCTCGACCGTGATGGGTGCCGATGTGATCCATGTGCTCGAGGCGGGACAGATCGTGGAGTCGGGTACCCACGCCGAGCTTCTCGCCCGCGGAGGGCTCTACGCCGAGTTGGCGGCTGAGCAGGTGGCGGCGTCGCAGGTGCTTGCGACCGAGACTGCGGTGGAGCAGGCGGTGACGGGAGGCGCGGCTGCGGCGCTCACCGAGCGGCGGGCGGACCGGGCTCCCGTGGACTCGGCCGGCGCCGACGCGGTCGCCGCGCTCACTGCTGCGGTGCCTTTGCTGAACACGCCCCGTGCGGATGCCCGCGTGTACCCCGACGAGAGCTGACCCCCGCGCCCGTGCGGGTCAGTGCACCGACAACCCGCCGTCGACGAACAGCGAGTGACCGGTGATGTAGCCGGAACCCGCGCCGGCCAGGAAGACGGCTGCGCCGGCGAAATCGCTCGGCAGACCGTTGCGACCGATCATGGTCCGCGCCGCCAGCGCCGCGACCTTCTCCGGGTCCTCCTGCAGACGCGCGTTCAGCGGGGTGAGCACGAAGCCGGGGACCAACGTGTTGCTGGTCACTCCCGTGCCGCCCCAGGCTTCAGCCTCGGAGCGCATGAGGGATTCGACAGCGCCCTTGGAGGCGCCGTAGATACCGCTGGAGACGAACGCACGGTGCGCCTGTTGCGAGCTGATGTGGATGAGTCTGCCGAAGCCGCGCTCCGCCATGCCCTGTGCATAGCGCTGGCCGAGCAGGAACGGGGCGAGGGCGTTCACGGTCATCGTCGCGTCCCAATCCTCCTCGGTGATCTCGGCGTAGGCGGGGCGGATGTTGATACCAGCGGAGTTGACCAGGATGTCGGGCTCGCCGAACGGTTCGGCCGCTGCCTCTGCCACGGCGTGGATGCCGGCGCGCGTGCTCAGGTCGCCGACCACGCCGGCCGCGCGGCAGCCGTGCTCCTGCAGCTCGCGCACGGTGTCCGCGATGCGCTCCTCGCCTCGGGCGACCACGACGGTCGCGGCGCCCGCACGGGCGAGGGCTGTGGCGATGCCGCGCCCGATCCCGGAGCTTCCGCCGGTGACGACAGCGGTGCGGCCCTTCAGCGAGAAGAGGTCGGCCAGGTAGTCGTTCATGGATGTCCTCGAGGGGTTGAGCGGGTGAGGCAGGGCGTGCCGGTCACCAGGCGAGGGCGGCGGCGAGCGTGGGGTCGGGAGACGAGTCGGCGTACTCCGGGAGAGCGCGGAGCTCATCGAGGAAGGCATCGACCTCCGCCGCGTACGCGGGGTCGTCGTGCGTCACGGCGATCTCGAGCAGCGGCGGGACATCCATCGCGATGATGAGGTCGAGCCGCGCCGTGACGGCCGCGCGGGCACCGGCCTCACGCAGCACGCGGATGCCGCCGCGGAGCGCGGTGAGGTAGTCGCGCAGCACGGGCAGCTGCGCCTTGCCCTGCGTGATCGAGGTGCCGTCGGCGCGGATGCGCCAGTGCACCACGATGTCGGGGATGACATCGAAGGTCCGTGCCCGCGTGTACATCCGCTGGGCGACGATCTGGTCCTCGTACGCGACGTCTTCGGGGAAGCGCAGGTCGTGCCAGAAGTCCGTGCGGCTGACCTTCGACCACGCGACGATGTTGGCCGAGGCGTTCGGGTGCTGCAGGATCGTCGTGCGCCGACGCTCCGGGTCGGTCGCAGCGGCCACCCAGGGCTGCACGCGTCCGGCGACATAGGAGTCGTGGTGCGGGCGGGAGCGCACGTATGCTCCCGCCACGAAATCGCTTCCCGTCTCCGCCAGTGTCCCGGTGAGGCGGGCGAGCGCCGTCGGGGTGAGTTCATCGTCGCCGTCGAGGAAGCCCAGGTACGGGCTGTCGACCAGTTCGAGCGCGACGTTGCGGGCCGCACCGAGACCACGGGAGGCCGCGTGCCGGACCACCGTGAACCGCTCATCGGTGGCAGCTGCCTCGGTGAAGATCGCTCCTGTCGCATCCGCCGAGCCGTCGTCGACCAGGATCGCGCGCCATCGCGTCTCGGTCTGTGCCTGCAGCGAAGCGATGGCGGCGGGGGCGAACGGGGCGATGTCACGCCCGGGAACGATCATCGTCAAGAGCGGATCGGATGCAGTCACCAGCCGATTCTATGGCCGTATCGTCAGCCCGAGACCGCTCGCACGGAGTCCGCGACCAGCGCGGCCAGATGCTCGGGCGCATCGTCCGGCAGCGGGACGCGCCCGAACGTGAAGCGCACCGACGTCTGCGCGATCTCCGGAGCGATGCCGCAGGCGAGCAGCACGTGCGATGGCTCGTCGCTGCCCGCGGCGCACGCGGATCCGCTGGATGACACGATGCCGCGTCGTTCGAGTTCCAGGAGCACGGCCTCACCGCTGGTGCCGGCGAACGTGAAGCTGGCCGTCCCGGGAAGCCGGTGCTGCGGGTCGCCGGTGAGCGCCGCGGAGGGGATCCGGGCGCGCACTTCTGCGATGAAGCGCTCGGTCGCAGCACCGACGCGGGCGGTGACGGCCGCCCGCTCCGCCTCGGCGAGCTGCAGGGCGGTGGCGAGGCCGACCGCGCCCGCCACGTTCTCGGTTCCTGAACGTCGCCCCCGCTCCTGGCCGCCGCCGTGCAGCAGCGGTTCCATGGCCACCCGGCCCCGCACCGCCAGGGCGCCGATACCTTTGGGTGCGCCGAGTTTGTGCCCGGCGATCGAGATCGCGTCCACCCCGAGTTCGTGCAGATCGAGCCATCCCGCTGATTGCACGGCATCGACATGCAGCGGCACACCGGCGGCACGGGTCACGGCGCTGAGGGCAGCGAGGTCCTGGACGGTGCCGATCTCGTTGTTGGCGTGACCGAGCGACACGACCGCCGTATCGCTGCGGAGAGCGGCGGCGAGGGCTTCGGGGGAGATGCGCCCGAGCGAGTCGACGGCGACGTGCGTGACGGATACGTCGTGGAACCGTCGCAGGTACTCCGCAGACTCCAGGATCGACTCGTGCTCGATCGGCGAGACGACGACGTGGCGTCGGTCACGCGCGAGCGCCGCCAGGGTGATCCCCTTGACCGCCAGGTTGTTCGCCTCGGTGCCGCCCGCTGTGAAGATCACATCACCGGTGCGCATCCCTATTACCGCGGCGATCCGGGTACGGGCATCCTCGAGAGCGCTCGCCGCGGCCTCGCCGGTCGTGTGATGACTGGAGGGATTGCCGAACACCTCGGTGAGGTAGGGGCGCATCGCCTCCAGCACCTCCGGACGCACCGGAGATGTCGCGGCGTGGTCGAGGTAGAGCACTAGGAGATCCGCATGTCCAGTCCGAGGTCCAGAGCCCGTGCGGAATGCGTCAGCGCTCCGACCGAGATCACATCGACGCCGGTGCGGGCGATGTCGCCCACGGTGTCGAGGTCCACGCCGCCGGATGCCTCCGTCGTCGCCCGCCCGCCGATCAGGGCGACGCCTGCACGCAGATCCTCGAGCGAGAAGTTGTCGAGGAGCACGGTGTGCGCTCCGCCGTCGAGCACCGAGGGGATCTGGTCGAGCCGGTCGACCTCGACCACCACGTGCACCGTGTGCGGGAGGCGGGAGAGCGCATCGCGCAGTGCTGTGGCGAGATCGGCGCCGGAGCGCGCGATCACGGCGAGGTGGTTGTCCTTCGCCATCACGGCGTCGGACAGCGAGTAGCGGTGATTGCGGCCTCCGCCCGAGAGCACGGCGTGACGCTCGAACGCGCGCAGTCCCGGTGTCGTCTTGCGGGTGTCGACGATGCGCGCCTGCGTACCCTCGACCGCGGCGACGTATGCGGCAGTGAGAGTCGCGATGCCGCTCATCCGCTGCACGAAGTTGAGTGCGACGCGCTCCGCGGTGAGGATGCCGCGGGCCGGCCCCGAGACCGATGCGAGCACGTCGCCGGGGACGAAGTGGTCGCCGTCGCCGACGTGCTGGTCGACGGTGATCGAGGCGTCGGTCAGGGCGAACGCGGCGGCGAAGACCTCGCCGCCGCTGAACACACCGGATTCGCGGGCCACCAGGTCGGCGGTGGCGGTGGCGTCGGCAGGGAGCAGCGTCGTGCTGGTGAGGTCGCCCCAGGGGGCGTCTTCCTCCAGCGCAGCTCCGACGACGCGGGTGAGAGTGGCGGCGGTGAGCATCAGACTCCGATCAGAGCGGGTTCGCGGAAGTGGGCGCCGACGGACTCGGTGCGTCGCAGGGCAGCAGACACCGTCTCGTCGGCGAGGAGCAGCAGATTGGCGTCCTCGTGGTCGGCCACGCTGTGAGAGGCGTCGAGCCCGGCGCGCCAGGCGCGGATCACCTCCCGCGCGTGTGCCAGACCCTCGTCGGTGCGGAGGAGTCCGACGTGGTCCCACATCAGCTGCTGCAGTGCGGCACGGGAGAAGGGGAGCGCAGCGAGGTGGTTCGACGGCAGGATGTCGTCGCGCCAGGCACGTACCGGCGTTGACGCCGTCGCGGGAGCTGGCGCCACCAGGGCCGCAGCCGCCCTGGCTCCGAACACCGCACCCTCGAGGAGCGAGTTCGACGCGAGACGGTTCGCGCCGTGCACGCCGGTCCTGGCGACCTCTCCCACGGCGAAGAGACCGGGGATGCTGGTGCGCCCGTCGAGGTCGGTGACGATCCCGCCCATCAGGTAGTGCGCCGCGGGCGTCACGGGAATGGGCTCACGAGCCCAGTCGAATCCGCGTTCGCGGGTCACGCGGTCGATCGTCGGGAAGCGCCTCGCCAGCATCGTCGTCCCCAGCATCGTGGCATCCAGCCGCACCGGAGAGCCCTGCGCTGCAGCCTGGCGTGCGATCGCGCGCGACACGACATCGCGGGGAGCGAGCTCACCGTCCGGGTGCACGTCGAACATGAACCGTCGCCCGTCGGAGTCGATCAGGGTCGCGCCCTCGCCGCGCACGGCTTCCGAGATCAGGAATGCGGGCGAGGAGTCGAGGATGGTGGGGTGGAACTGCACGAACTCCAGATCGGCCACCGCCGCACCGGCGCGGAGAGCAGCGGCGATCCCATCGCCGGTCGTGCCCGCCGGGTTGGTCGTGTGGGCATAGAGGTGTCCGGCGCCTCCGGTCGCGAGGATCACGGCATCGGCGTCGAGTTCTCCGCTGGCGCCGTCGATCAGGGTGCGGATGCCGCGGGCGACGCCGTCGACGATCATGAGGTCGACCAGGAACGCCTCTTCGACGATCGTGATGTCCGTGTCGCGAACGGCGTACGAGAGGGCACGTGAGATCGCCGCCCCGGTGGCATCGCCACCGGCATGCACGATGCGCGCGTGGCTGTGCGCCGCTTCCCGCCCGAGCAGCAGCTGTCCGTCGGGGGAGCGGTCGAACGCCACACCGCGGGTGATCAGTTCGGCGATCCGCGCCGCTCCTTCCGCCACCAGGATCGACACCGCGGCCTCATCCGAAAGACCGGCGCCGGCATCCATGGTGTCTCGCGCATGCCGTTGCGCGGAGTCGCCCGCGCCGTACACCCCGGCGACGCCGCCCTGGGCGAAGCCGGTGCTGCCGTCTCCCAGCGCGCCCTTCGTCACAAGCGTGACGACGTGGCCGGACTCGTGCGCGTGCAACGCGGCGGTGAGTCCCGCGATGCCCGAGCCGACGACGATGACGTTCATCGCGTGCTCGCCGCCGCGGGGGTCCGGGGAGCATCCACGACGGGCGGCTTCGCTGCCAGCATCCGCTCCAGGGCGACCCGTGCAGGATCGGCCACATCAGCCGACACCGTGATCCGGTTGGGGGTGCGGCCGGCGACCAGCTCCTCCAGCGTCCAGGCGAGATACCCGGGGTGGATGCGGTACATCGTGGAGCACGGGCACACGACCGGGTCGAGGCAGAAGATCTCGTGCTGCGGGTACTGCGCCGCGAGTCGACGGACGAGGTTGATCTCGGTCCCGATCGCGAAGGTGGTCGGCTCGGTGGCGCCGTCGATCGCCCGGCGGATGTAGTCGGTGGACCCGGCCTCGTCGGCGGCGTCCACGACCTCCATCGGGCACTCCGGATGCACGATCACCCGCACTCCGGGGTGTTCGGCGCGTGCCTGATCGATCTGGCCGACCGTGAACCGGCGGTGCACGGAGCAGAAGCCGTGCCAGAGGATCACGCGAGAGTCCTGGAGCTCCTCGGCGCTGGAGCCGCCCAATGCGCGGCGGGGGTTCCACATCGGCATCTGCTCGAGCGGCACTCCCATCGCCTTGGCGGTGTTGCGTCCCAGGTGCTGGTCGGGGAAGAACAGCACCCGGCGTCCGCGGGCGAACGCCCATTCCAGCACGGTCTGCGCGTTGGACGAGGTGCAGACGATGCCGCCGTGCCGCCCGACGAAGCCCTTGATCGCGGCGGAGGAGTTCATGTAGGTGACGGGGATGACCGGCACGCGCCCTTCCGCATCGACGGCGTCGAGGTCGCCCAGCACCTCGGCGAGCTGCTCCCAGCACTCCTCGACCTGATCGATGTCGGCCATGTCGGCCATGGAACAGCCCGCAGCGAGGTTCGGGAGGATCACGGCCTGCTCGGGCCCGGACAGCAGGTCCGCGGTCTCTGCCATGAAGTGCACGCCGCAGAAGACGATCGCCTCGGCATCCGGCCGGCCCTTCGCCGCGGTGGCGAGCTGGAACGAGTCGCCGACGTAGTCCGCGTGCCGCACGACCTCTTCGCGCTGGTAGAAGTGGCCGAGGATGACGACGCGGTCGCCGAGGGTCGCCTTCGCGGCGCGGATACGCTCGTGGAGCTCCTCCTCATCGGCCTCGCGGTACGCGGAGGGGAGCTCGCCCTGGCGGGGAGAACCGGTCGGGATGACGTCGCCCATCGAGGAGCCGGGGCCGTATCCGGGACGCACGTCGAAATCCCAGGGGCCTGCAGCGAGGTCGGTGCTGCAGGTGGCGTCGGTCGACGCTCCGGTGACGATCGCCTGGATCGCGTGATCGACGGAGGCATCGATCGCAGGAACCGCGGGAGTCGGGACGAAGGTGATGCTCATCGGGTGCTCGTTTCTTCGGAACCGAGCGGGCCGCGGTCGGCCAGCTCGACATCGGTGTTGTAGCGGTACAGACGTGCAGGTCGGTGGCTTCCCGTGCGGAAGCGGTCGGTGGGGATGAGATTGCCGGTGGACTCGACCTGGCGGCGGAAGTTCGCTGGGTCGAGGTGCTTGCCGAGAATGGCTTCGTACGCCTCACGGAGGTCGGCGAGCGTGAACTCGGCGGGGAGGAAGCCGTGCGCGACGCGGCTGTAGCCGACCTTGTTGCGCAGTCGCCACAGCGCGTACTCGATGATCTTCGCGTGGTCGAAGGCGAGAGGGGGCAGCGCGTCGATGTCGAACCATTGCACGTTCTCGGGAGCGCGTCCTGAGGCGAGGTGGGCGGCGCTCTGAGCCATCACGTCGTCTTGACGAAGGAGTGCCCAATAGACGAGGGAGACCACACGTGTGGGGGAGCGGTCGACCGCTCCGAATGCGTAGAGCTGCTCCAGGTAGCTCGGTGCGAGTCCGGTGGTCTCGGCGAGTGTGCGCGCGGCGGCGTCGACAGGCGATTCCGTACGGGTGAGCCATCCACCGGGCAGCGCCCACCGGTCAGCGAAGGGTTCCCTCGTCCGCCGCACGAGCGGCAGCGCAAGCACCGGTTCCTCCTCCGCCGACGCGCGCAGCGTGAGGATGACCGTCGAGACGGCGACACGGATGCCACTGGTTTGGGTCATTGATACCTTAACCTCCGAGAACGATCTTAGTGTCAACGTGACAATTAGTGCACCTTCATGACGTCGATCGCCGTCGAGTCCGAAACGTTATCTCTCCGGGGCGGCGGGGCTTGTTCCCCCGTTCCGGGTTTGTTAGGTTACTGTCCTAACAAACCCCTTCGCGGCGTTCCGACAGGTGCACGCCGGAGGGGCACCCGGTCACCACCCCTGGAGGCCGGCCTCCCTTCGGGAGATATCCCTCCTGCAGTGCAGCACCGAGAGGAAACAGAAGAATGAACCGAAACGGCAAGCGCAAGATCGCGCTCACCGCCATCGCGGGGGCCTCCGTCCTCGCACTGGGCCTGACCGCCTGCGGTACCGCTGAAGGCGGCGAAGCGAGCGCATCCGGATTCGACCCGGATTCCGCGAAGGGACAGGACATCACGTTCTGGGTGATGGGTGGCGACACCCCGGAAGAGGCGCGCGAGTACCTGGTCGACGCATACGAAGAGGCGACCGGCGGCACACTCACCATCGAGCAGCAGGACTGGAGCGACGCCCTCACCAAGCTGACCAACCAGCTTCCCGACGCCAAGAACACTCCCGATGTGACCGAGATCGGCAACACCTGGTCGCCGACCTTCACGACCGCTGGCGCGTTCAGCGACCTGAGCCCGATCTACGAGGATCTCGGCGGCGATAAGCTGCTGAGCTCCTTCGTCGAAGTCGGTGAGGTCGACGGCAAACAGTACGCGTTGCCGTACTACTTCGGATCCCGATACATCACCTACCGCAAGGACATCTGGACCGCCGCTGGTCTTGAGGTCCCCAAGACGCTCGACGAGTTCAGCGAATCGGTCAAGACGCTCCGCACCGACGCTCAGTCGGGCTTCTACATCGGAGGTCAGGACTGGCGCAACGGAATCTCCTGGATCTTCGCGAACGGCGGGGAGCTGGCGAAGAAGGACGGCGACAAGTGGGTGTCCACTCTGTCCGACCCGAAGTCCATCGCAGGTCTCACGCAGTTCCAAGACATCTTCACTGGCGCCTCGAACGCGCCGGCCACCGAGGACGACTCGACGCCGTGGATCAACATCAACAACGACAAGAGCGGTGCGGCTCCGACTGCGGCAACGATCATCGCCCCGGGATGGGCGCACTGGTCTGTGGGTGACTACACCGGCGACAACGACGAGGGAGCCGAACTGCGCGAGTGGAACGACGACACCTTCGGCGTGTTCCCGCTTCCGGGCCTCGAGGAGGGGTCGGTCGCACCGGTCTTCGCGGGCGGGTCGAACCTCGGCATCTCGGCCAAGAGCGAGAATCAGGCGGGTGCCAAGGAACTGCTGCGGATCATCTACTCGGACGAGTACCAGGCCCTCCTCGCGAAGAACGGCCTGGGCCCGGCGAACGTCGACTTCGTCAGCGATCTCGGCGATGACCAGTTCGCCCAAGCGCTCGTCGACTCGGCGCTCGGCTCGAAGCTGACGCCGGCGGCGCCTGGTTGGGCGGCCGTCGAGGGCAAGAAGATCCTGGAGGAGTTCTTCGGCAAGGTGGCCGAGGGCGGCGACATCGCAGAACTTGCGAAGGAGTACGACGCCAAGATCGACGTCATCATCAACGGTTGATCACCAGCGTGGGGGTCGGGTCCGCCCCGGCCCCCACGCGCATTCTCAGACAGGCAACGCGCGTATGACCACCACAGATGAATCCCTTTCGCCCCCCGACCGCAGAGGTCGCTCGACCGATACTGATCCGTCCGTGCGGCGGGCCGTGCTGGCACCGTACCTCCTGATCGTCGGCGCCGTGCTCGTGCTTCTGCTCGGCATGGGGTATCCCGTCGTCTGGCAGATCATCACGTCGTTCCAGAAGTACGGTGCACTGCAGCAACTCGGTGGCAAGGCGCCGGACTTCGTCGGGCTCGACAACTACATCGCCATCGCTCAGGACGGCACGTTCTGGGCCGTGACGTTCCGGTCTGTGCTCTTCTGCCTGGTGACGGCGTTCGCCACCATCGTCGTCGGCGTGCTCCTCGCGCTGCTGATGACAAAGGTCCACGCTGCTGCCCGCTTCACCCTGCAGATCGCGCTTCTCTTGGCGTGGGCCATGCCGGTGATCGCCGCCATGACGGTGTTCATCTGGCTCTTCAACCGTCAGCGCGGCGTCGTCAACTACCTTCTCAGCATGATCCCGGGTGTCGACATGAAGGGCTTCAACTGGATCGGCACCACACCGCTGCTGTTCTTCGTCGTGGCCTCGATCATCATCATCTGGATGTCGGTGCCGTTCGTCGCGTTCTCGGCATACGCCGGACTCACACAGGTCAGCGGTGAGGTTCTCGAAGCCAGTCAGCTGGACGGCGCGAGTGCCGTGCAGCGGTTCCGCTTCATCGTGTTTCCCGTGATCAAGCCAGTGATTGCGATCGTCCTTCTTCTGAACCTCATCTGGGATCTGCGCGTCTTCGCGCAGATCACGCTGTTGCAGGACGCCGGGCCGAAGTCGACGGACTACGACCTCCTCGGCACCTACATCTACAAGACCGGTGTCGCCGGTCTTGATTTCGGAGCCGGAGCAGCGATGTCGATCTTCGTCCTCGCGCTGACGATCGCTCTGAGCTGGTTCTATGTGCGCAGCCTCATCAAGGAGGAGGGAAAATGACTGTCACCGCCACCCGCCCTGCTGTCGTCAAGAGCGCCGGTCGCGTCGCCGTCAGCGCAGACGGGAGCCGCATCCCGATTCGTCGCCGCAAGCTCCGCCTCGGCACCTTGCTGCTCAGCATCCTGGCACTGTTCATCGCGGTCGTCTGGGCGTTCCCCGTCTACTGGATGGTCAACTCGTCCATGCTCTCGACGGCCACCCTCGAGTCCTCCACTCCGACGTTCTTCCCCGTCGGCGGCTCGTTGTCGAACTTCGAACGAGTGCTCACGCCGTCGTTCTTCTCCGCACTCGCCGTCAGCGTCGGAGTGACGCTTCTCTCGGTCGCCGTCTGCCTGACCTTCGCGTTCCTCGCATCCATCGCCATCAGCCGATTCAAGTTCCGCGGTCGGGTCTCGTTCATCGTGACCATCCTGCTCATCCAGATGCTCCCCGCCGAGGGGCTGTTCATCGCGCAGTACAAGATGATGGCGAGCTTCGGTCTGCTCAGCAACGTGCTGGGACTCAGCATCCTGTATGTCGCGGCGGTCGTGCCGTTCACGATCTGGATGCTGCGCGGCTTCGTCGCCGGAGTCCCGGCGGAGCTCGAGGAGGCGGGGATGATCGACGGGCTCAGCCGGACGCAGGCGTTCGTGCGCATCACCCTGCCGCTGCTGGCACCTGGGCTCGTCGCCTCCGGCGTGTTCGCGTTCCTGCAGTGCTGGAACGAGTTCACTGTCGCTCTGGTGATCATGGAGAACAACCGGACCCTGCCGCTCTGGCTGCGCGGGTTCGTCCAGCAGAGCGCCACGCAGGCCATCGATTGGGGTCAGGTCATGGCGGCCTCGACGATCGTGGCGATCCCGGTGATCATCTTCTTCGTCATCGTTCAGGGGCGCATGACGAGTGGGCTCGTCGCCGGCGCTGTCAAGGGCTGAGCGCCACCCGCTAGACTGGTCCCACAACTGAAGACAGGCCGAATGACCCACGCGGGAGAGCCCTGGTGAACGCAGCCGGGCACCGAAGGAGCAAGCCTCCCCGCCAATCTCTCAGGTAACGCGTACCGCGCGGTTCCGGCCACTCTGAAAAGCGATTCCGATGTCTCGGGATCCGCCGACGGTGAAAGCCCTGCCCCCGTGCACAGGCGAAGCTCTCAGGCCTATGACAGAGGGGGAGTTCCTCGGATCGGCGATGTCGCCGCTCCGCCCGTCCACATCCGGGAGAACTCCATGTCCGATCCCCGCTACACCCCGCTGCGCGAGCGCCATGAGGCGCTCGGTGCGTCGTTCACCGACTTCGGCGGCTGGCAGATGCCCGTGCGTTACACGTCCGACCTGGCCGAGCACCACGCGGTGCGCCAGGCGGCCGGGCTTTTCGACATCTCGCACATGGCCGAGTTTCTGGTCACGGGCGAGCACGCCGCCGATTTCCTCGACTTCGCACTCGCCGGTCGCATCTCCTCGATGCCCGTCGGGAAGGCGAAGTACTCGCTGGTCCTTGCTGACGACGGCGGGATCATCGACGACGTCATCGCGTACCGGCTCGCCGAGGACCGCTACCTGGTCATCGCCAATGCCGGCAACCGCGGTTTCGTCGACTCCGCCTTCGCCTCGCGCGTCAGGGACTTCCCTTCGATCCCCGAGCGAGAGCTGCCCGCCCGCGCGGAAGGCGAGGAGCGCAGCTTCGCAGGATTCCTCGGCGATCGCGGCGTCGACGTGGAGGACGTGTCGGACTCGTACGCGCTGCTCGCGGTGCAGGGACCGACCGCGGCCGCCATCGTCGCTGCGACGGAGGGGATCACCGATGTCAGCACGCCGTGGGCGGAGCAGAAGTACTATGCGTGGGCCGATGCCTCTTTCCTCGGCGAGCCGCTGCTGATCGCCCGCACCGGATACACGGGTGAGGACGGCTTCGAGCTCCTCGTCCGCGCAGAGGATGCCGTCGCCCTCTGGGATGCCGTGTCGGTCGCGGGGGAGGGCCACGGCCTCGTCCCCGCCGGACTGGCGGCACGTGACACGCTCCGCCTCGAGGCGGGCATGCCCCTGTACGGCCACGAGCTCAGCCGCGAGACGAAGCCCTCGCAGGCAGGGCTCGGCCGCGTGGTGGCCGCCGACAAAGAGCGTTTCGTCGGCAAGGACTCCGCGCCGGCGTCCGCCGATGCCCCGGTGCTCGTCGGCCTCGCCGCCGAAGGCAAGCGCGCCGGTCGCGCCGGTTATGCGGTCGTCGCCGAAGACGGCACCGTGCTGGGCGAGATCACCAGCGGTGCCCTCAGCCCCACCCTCGGCCACCCGATCGCGATGGCCTACGTGACTCCTTCTTCCGCGGAAGAGGGAACCGCAGTATTCCTGGATGTGCGGGGGACGAAGATCCCCGCGACCGTGACCGCCCTGCCTTTCTACCGGAGGACCAAATGACCGACCTCAACGCACTGCGCTACACCGAAGAACACGAGTGGATCGCCGCTGGCCCTTCGACAGGCTCAGGGACCCAGACCGTGGCCATCGGGATCACCGACTACGCCGCAGAGAAGCTGGGCGACGTCGTGTTCGTCGAGCTGCCCGCTGTGGGCACCGAGCTCACCGCCGGTTCCGTGGTCGGCGAGATCGAGTCGACCAAGTCGGTGGGCGAGCTGTACGCGCCCGTCGCGGGAACCGTCGTCGAGATCAATGACGCCGTCGTCGACGACCCCTCGCTCGTGAACGCCGAGCCGTTCGCCGGCGGATGGCTGATCAAGGTGTCCGTCGCGGCGGGTGCGCTCGACGGACTGCTGGACCGCGACGCGTACGTCGCGCTCACGGAGGGCTGATCCAGAAGTGGTCTCTTTCGCCGATCGTCACATCGGACCCACCGACGCTGCACAGCGCACCATGCTGGACGCACTCGGGGTCACCTCTCCGCTCGAGGATGGGAGCCCGGTCGACGCGCTCATGCGCCAGGCCGTGCCGTCCGCGATCTTCACCGACGCAGGGGAGTCCGTGATCCCGCGCGCTGCCAGCGAGACAGAGGCGCTCGCCGAGCTCCGTGCGCTCGCCTCGCGCAACGCGGTGAACCGGCCGATGATCGGCCTCGGGTACTACGGCACGATCACCCCGCAGGTGATCCAGCGCAACGTGCTCGAGAACCCTTCCTGGTACACGGCGTACACGCCCTACCAGCCGGAGATCTCGCAGGGACGCCTGGAGGCGCTCATCAACTTCCAGACCATGGTGTCCGAGCTCACCGGGCTGTCGACGGCGAACGCCTCGATGCTCGACGAGTCGACGGCCGTGGTCGAGGGCATGCTGCTCGCCCGTCGCGCCTCGAAGTCGACGTCGAACGTGTTCGCGGTCGACACCGACGCTCTCCCGCAGACCAAGGCCCTGTTGGCCACACGCGCCGACGCCGTGGGTATCGAGCTCGTGGCGGTCGACATCGCGGCAGGTGAAGAGCTCCCGGCGGAGCTGTTCGGTGTGTTCGTGCAGTACCCCGGCGCATCCGGCAACGTGTGGAACCCGTCGGCCGTGATCGACGCCGCGCACCTCGTGGGCGGGCTGGCCGTCGTCGCCGCCGACCTGCTCGCGCTGACGCTGATCGCCTCGCCAGGCTCGCTCGGTGCCGATGTCGCGGTCGGCACGACGCAGCGTTTCGGAGTGCCGATGGGCTTCGGCGGCCCGCATGCCGGATACATGGCCGTGCGCGCCGGACTCGAGCGTCAGCTCCCCGGTCGCCTGGTCGGGGTGTCGGTCGATGCCGACGGCAAGCCGGCCTACCGCCTCTCGCTGCAGACGCGCGAGCAGCACATCCGCCGCGAGAAGGCCACGTCGAACATCTGCACCGCCCAGGTGCTGCTCGCCGTGATGGCGTCGATGTACGCCGTCTACCATGGGCCGGATGGATTGCGTGAGATCGCGCGTCAGGTGGCCGACAAGACTCTGCGGCTCCGCGATTGGCTCATCGAGGCTGGTGTCGAGGTCGCGCACGACGCTTTCTTCGACACCGTGCAGGTGCGCGTGCCCGGACGTGCGGCGGAGTATGCCGCGCAGGCGCACGACGGCTACGGCATCCTGCTGCACGTCGCGGATGCCGACACGATCAGCATCGCGGTCGATGAGACCACCACTTTCGGCGAGCTGCATCAGGTCGCCATGGTGTTCGGAGGCCAGCAGCAGCGGGCGTTCGGCTGGTTCGAGAGCGGCTCACGTGGCGCCCTGCCCGAGGCGCTGCTCCGCCAGGACGAGTACCTGACACACCCGGTCTTCCACGCCCACCGCAGCGAGACCGCCATGATGCGGTATCTCAAGAGCCTCGCCGACCGTGACTACGCCCTCGACCGGGGCATGATCCCGCTGGGGTCGTGCACCATGAAGCTCAACGCCGCGACCGAGATGGCAGCGATCACGTGGCCCGAGTTCGCGGGCATCCACCCCTTCGCGCCGGCGTCCGATGTGGCGGGCTATCTCGAACTGATCGATCAGCTCGAGACCTGGCTCGCCGAGGTCACGGGATACGACGCGGTCTCGCTGCAGCCGAACGCCGGCTCGCAGGGGGAGCTCGCCGGGCTCCTCGCGATCCGCGGATACCACCTCGCGAACGGCGACGCCCAGCGCACGGTGTGCCTCATCCCGTCGTCCGCGCACGGCACGAACGCCGCCTCTGCGGTGCTTGCCGGCATGAAGGTCGTCGTGGTCGCGTGCGATGAGCTCGGCAACGTGGATCTCGACGATCTGCGTGCCAAGATCGCTGCGCACGCCGAGTCGCTGTCTGCGCTGATGATCACGTACCCGTCCACGCACGGCGTGTACGAGCAGGACGTGGTCGAGATCACCTCCGCGGTGCACGACGCCGGCGGGCAGGTCTACGTCGACGGCGCGAACCTCAATGCGCTGCTCGGCTACGCGCGCTTCGGCGACCTCGGGGGCGATGTCTCGCACCTCAACCTGCACAAGACCTTCGCAATCCCGCACGGCGGCGGGGGACCTGGCGTGGGGCCGGTGGCCGCCAAGGCGCACCTCGCGCCGTTCCTGCCCGCGCACCCGCTCGCGCAGCGCGCGGAGCATGCCGGTGGCTTCGTGTTCGAGGGCGGCGCCGTCTCGGCCGCTCCCTACGGCTCCGCCGGGATCCTGCCGATCTCCTGGGCCTATGTGCGCATGATGGGCGCCGACGGTCTGCGCCGGGCGACAGCCGCTGCCGTCCTCTCGGCGAACTACATCGCGGTGCGGCTCGGCGAGCACTATCCGGTGCTCTACGCCGGCGAGGACGGGCGGGTCGCGCACGAGTGCATCCTCGACCTGCGTCCGCTCAAGGAAGCCACGGGCATCACGGTGGACGACGTCGCGAAGCGTCTGATCGACTACGGCTTCCACGCGCCGACCATGTCGTTCCCCGTCGCGGGCACGCTGATGGTCGAGCCGACCGAATCCGAGGATCTGGCGGAGATCGAACGGTTCATCGAGGCCATGATCATGATCAAGGCCGAGGCGGATGCCGTGGCAGCCGGCCGTTGGCCTGCGGATGACAACCCGCTCGTGCACGCACCTCACACCGCCGTCTCGTTGATCGCGGGGGAGTGGAACCACGCCTACACCCGCGAGGACGCCGCCTACCCTGTGCACGCACTCGTCGCCGGCAAGTACTGGCCACCTGTGCGCCGTATCGATCAGGCGTACGGCGACCGCAACCTGGTGTGCGCCTGCCCGCCCATCGAGGCGTTCGCCTGACGCATACTGCTCGAGCCATGACGGCGCCGTGTCACCTGAGGGTGTGCACGGCGCCGTTCTGCATCGACGGGGTGCGTCGCACGGGGTGTTTCGTACATGTCACATGTTGGTCACCACTCAGTAACGAATGATTAGCCGAGCTCTGCAGGCGACGACCACCGGGTTACGCTCAACTATCCCTACGCGTTCAACGGTGAGCGCGCAGATTGAGTGACAGTCCAGGAGGACAACAAAGTGAAGCGCAACAAGATCGCCCTTGCGGGCACCGCGCTGTTCGCGATCGGCGCCCTGGCGCTCGCGGGCTGCGCGAGTGGTGGCGGAAACGACTCGGGAGACAACGGCGCAGGGTCGGCCGACCCGGATGCCATCATCACCACGAACGGCTCCGAGCCGGAGAACCCGCTGATCCCGACCAACACCAACGAGGTCGGCGGCGGAAAGATCCTCGACGAGATCTTCGCGGGTCTCATCTACTACGACGCCGACGGCAAGCCGGTGAACGACGTCGCCGAGGAGATCACCACCGAGGACCCGCAGCACCTCACGGTCAAGATCAAGGAAGGCCTGAAGTTCACCAACGGTGAGGAGATCACCGCCGACAACTTCATCAAGGCGTGGAACTACGGGGCACAGGCCGAGAACGCCCAGCTCTCCGGCTACTTCTTCGAGGACATCGAGGGCTTCATCAATGACCCGGGCGACCCGAACAACCCCGATGACGACATCTTCGGCGCACAGGGCGACCTCGCCGGCCTGAAGCAGGTCGACGACTACACCTTCACGATCGAGCTCAACAAGCCGGCCTCCGACTTCGCTCTGCGTCTCGGCTACTCGGCGTTCTACCCGCTCCCTGACGTCGCGTTCGAGGACATCGACGCGTTCGGTCAGAACCCGATCGGCAACGGCCCGTACAAGATCGATGGCGACGACGCGTGGCAGCACGACGTGCAGATCGACCTCGTGCGCAACGACGACTACGAAGGCGGACGCAAGGCGGCCAACGGCGGTCTGTCGATCATCTTCTACGCCACGCAGGAGGCGGCGTACGCCGACCTGCTGTCGAACGAGGTCGACGTCATCGACGCGATCCCGACCAACTCGCTCCAGGTCTTCACCGATGAGCTCGGCGACCGTGCTGTGAACCAGCCCTCCGCCGTGTTCCAGTCCTTCACGATCGGACAGTTCCTCCCGCACTTCAGCGGCGAAGAGGGCCAGCTGCGCCGTCAGGCGCTGTCGATGGCGATCAACCGTGAAGAGATCACCGAGACGATCTTCTCGGGCACCCGTACCCCGGCAGCTGACTTCACGTCCCCGGTGATCGACGGCTGGTCCGACTCGGTTCCCGGCAGCGAGGTCCTCGAGTACAACCCCGACGAGGCGAAGAAGCTGTGGGCCGAGGCCGACGCCATCTCGCCGTGGGACGGCGATTTCAAGATCGCGTACAACGCCGATGGTGGACACGACGCCTGGGTCGATGCAGTGAGCAACAGCATCAAGAACACGCTGGGCATCGAAGCTTCCGGTGACCCGTACCCGACCTTCCAGGACCTTCGCACGAAGATCAACGACCGCACGATCACGACCGCTGCGCGTTCGGGATGGCAGGCGGACTACCCGGGTCTGTACAACTTCCTCGGCCCGCTCTACGCGACGGGTGCCGGATCCAACGACGGTGACTACTCGAACCCCGAGTTCGACGACCTCATCAAGGCCGGTATCAGCAACCCTGACCCGGCCGCGCAGATCGAGGACTTCACCAAGGCGCAGGAGGTCCTGTTCCAGGATCTGCCCGCGATCCCGCTGTGGTACTCCAACGTCACCGGTGGCTTCGGTGAGAGCGTCGACAACGTCACGTTCGGCTGGAACTCCGTGCCGCTCTACTACGAGATCACGAAGGCCGGCGAGTAAGTTCTGACGGCACTTCACTGTGAGGCGGTGACGATTCTTTCGTCATCGCCTCACAGGCTTGTGTTCGCGTAGCTTGCTTTCCCCTCGAGAAGGGACAAGCGGATGCTCGGTTATATTCTGAGGCGTCTTCTGCAGGTGATCCCGGTCTTCTTCGGAGCCACCCTGCTCATTTACTTCCTGGTTTTCGCCATGCCTGGCGATCCGATCCTCGCCCTGTTCGGCGACAAGACTCCGAGCCCGGCGGTCGTCGCCCAGCTGCGTGAGCAGTACCACCTGAACGAGCCGTTCCTCGTGCAGTACTGGTACTACATCACCGGCGTCTTCCAGGGAGACCTCGGCACCACCTACTCAGGTCGTCCGGTCTCCACCGTGCTGGCCGCCACGCTGCCCGTCACCGGGCGCCTCGCCGTGATGGCGATCGGTATCGAGTTCGTGCTGGCGATCTTCATCGGCACGATCTCGGCGCTGCGCAAGGGCAAGCTGTTCGACAACTCGTCGCTCATCGTGGCTCTCGTTGCGATTGCGATCCCGATCTTCGTGGTCGCGTTCCTCGCGCAGTACTTCCTGGCGATCCAACTCGGGTGGTTCAAACCCACAGTGGGGGCGGACAACGACTGGGGCGGCCTCTGGCTGCCGGCGATCGTGCTCGGCTTCAGCCTGTACGCCGTGAGCATGCGCCTGATGCGCAGCTCGGTCATCGACACCCTGAACCAGGACTGGGTGCGCACCGCCTACAGCAAGGGTCTTTCGCGCAATCGTGTGCTTCCGGTGCACGTGCTGCGGAACTCTCTGATCCCGGTGATCACGAACTCCGCAACGAACTTCGGAGTGCTGCTCGTCGGCGCCACCGTCACGGAGGGCATCTTCAACGTGCCCGGTGTCGGCAAGACGCTGTTCGAGGCGATCCAGCGCGGCGAGGGACCGACAGTCGTCTCGTTCGTCACCGTGTTCGTCATCCTGTACGTCCTGGTGAATCTGTTCATCGACCTGCTCTACGGTCTGCTCGACCCGAGGATCCGCTATGTCTGACCCCACGACCCAGAAGCACTACGTCGCTCCGGTCGAGACCGAATCGATCGCCGTCGACGCCGTCCGCATCGCCGACAAGCCCAGCAACCTCTGGCGTGACGCGTGGGCTGACCTGCGCCGTCGTCCGTTGTTCTGGTTCTCCGTCGTCCTCGCCCTCTTCTTCCTGATCATGGCGCTCTGGCCGACTCTCTTCACCACGACACCGCCCAACTCGAACTGTCTGCTGGCGAACAGCAACGGGGGCCCGACCGAGGGTCATCCGCTGGGCTTCACATTCCAGGGCTGCGACATCTACGCGCGCATCGTCTGGGGAGCCCAGACCTCGCTCGCAGTGGGACTGATCGCGACGGTGATCTCGTCGCTCCTCGGCCTGATCATGGGAGCACTTGCGGGATTCTACGGCGGATGGCTCGACTCGGTGCTTTCGCGCGTCGGCGACATCTTCTTCGCGATTCCGTACATCCTGGCGGCCGTGGTCGTCATGACGGTGTTCCGTGACTCGCGTTCGGTGTGGACACTCGCGTTCGCGATCGGAGGCTTCGCCTGGGCATCGACGGCTCGTGTCGTGCGCGCTGAGATCCTCCGCGTGCGCCAGGCCGACTTCGTGATGGCCTCTCAGGCACTGGGACAGTCCAAGTTCAAGATCCTCTTGAACCACGTCATCCCGAATGCGATCGCTCCGCTGCTCGTCGTCTCGACGCTCGGGCTGGCGGCCGCGATCGTCGCGGAGGCGACCCTGTCGTTCCTCGGAGTCGGCCTCGGCAGCGACGTGATGTCGTGGGGCTTGGACATCAGCAAGGCGCAGGCCTCGCTGCGCGTCGCCCCGATGGCGCTCATCTATCCGTCGATCGCCCTCACCCTCGCGGTGCTGGCATTCGTCACCCTGGGCGAGCTCATCCGAGACGCCCTCGACCCGAAGGCGAGGGCACGCCGATGAGCGCGCACGTCACTCCACAGGTCCCGTTGCTGAGCGTGCGCGACCTCACCGTCGCATTCCGGACCCAGGAAGGGATGCGAGAGGTCCTGCACGGGGTGAGCTTCGATGTGATGCCCGGCGAGACCGTGGCGATCGTCGGCGAGTCGGGTTCCGGCAAGTCGACGACGGCGACCGCGATCGTGAACCTGCTCCCTGGCACCGGAAAGGTCACGGCCGGATCCGTCACGCTCGACGGACGTGAGCTCACCACGCTCACCCGCCGCGAGATCGAAGGTGTTCGCGGGCGGGACATCGGTTTCGTCCCGCAGGATCCGATGTCGAGCCTCAACCCGGTGTGGAGCATCGGGTTCCAGGTGAAGGAGGCGATCCGTGCGAACGGCATCGCCCAGGGCCGTGATGCTGTCAAGGCACGTACGGTCGAGGTGCTGAAGCAGGCCGGTCTCGCCGACGCGGAGCGTCGTCTGCACCAGTTCCCGCATCAGTTCTCGGGCGGTATGCGTCAGCGGGCGCTGATCGGCATCGGACTGGCTGCCGACCCGAAGCTGCTGATCGCGGACGAGCCGACTTCGGCACTCGACGTGACGGTGCAGCGCGTGATCCTCGACCACATGGCGAGCCTCACACGCGACAAGGGCACGTCGGTGCTGCTGATCACGCACGATCTGGGACTCGCGGCCGAACGTGCCGAGAAGATCATCGTGATGAACGGCGGCAGCATCGTCGAAGCGGGGCCGAGCCGTCAGATCCTCGAGGACCCGCAGCATCCGTACACGAAGCGTCTCGTGGCCGCGGCCCCGAGCGTGGCATCGAAGCGCATCCAGGCGGTGGTGGAGGACCGGGGCATCGAGACGCTCGAGGACCTCGCCGATATCCCGCCGACCGTGCGGGTGGCCGGGTTGACGAAGGACTACAGGATCCGCCAGGGAGGCTTCCGCAGTGAAGCCTTCCGTGCGGTGGATGACGTGAACTTCGAGATCCCGCGGGGCAAGACCCTCGCGCTGGTGGGCGAGTCCGGTTCGGGCAAGTCCACGGTCGCGAAGATGGTGCTCAAGTTGGAGGAGCCGACGAGCGGAACCATCGAGATCGATGGTCAGAACGTGTCGAAGCTGTCGAACGCCCAGGCGTTCGGGCTACGGCGGCGCATGCAGCCCGTGTTCCAAGACCCGTACGGCTCGCTCGACCCGCTGCGCAACATCGGCAGCACGATCGCCGAGCCGATGCAGATCCACGGCGTGGGCGACCGCGCGTCGCAGCGCGAGCGGGTCGAGGAGCTGCTCGATCAGGTCTCGCTGCCCCGCGTGCTGGCGACGCGGTACCCGAACGAGCTGTCCGGCGGACAGCGTCAGCGCGTGGCGATCGCCCGTGCCCTGGCGCTGAAGCCCGACATCCTCGTGCTGGATGAAGCCGTGTCGGCGCTCGACGTGCTGGTGCAGGACCAGGTGCTGCAGCTGCTGGCAGAACTCCAGTCCGAACTCGGTCTGACGTATCTGTTCATCACCCACGACCTCGCGGTCGTGCGAGTGTCGAGCGACCTCGTCTGTGTGATGGAGAAGGGCAAGATCGTCGAGCAGGGAACCGTCGACGAGATCTTCGCCAACCCGCAGCAGGAGTACACGGATCGTCTGCTGAAGGCGATCCCCGGTGCATCGATCACCCTCGGTGGACACTGACGGTGACGGACTCGGAACACTCTGAGGACGCGCGGACGTACCGCGCGTCCTCAGGACCGGCCGCGATCGTCTTGAGCGGCCTTCTGGCGATCTTCCTGCTCGGAGACACCGTTCTGCGCGGCAGCTGGGGTCAGATGCTCCTCATCGCGCCCTGGGTGCTGCTGGGCCTGTGGATCGTCTACGAGATCAGCTTCGTCTCGGCGGTGCGGGTCGATGCCGACGGCGCGTCGGTGCAGAACATGCTCCGCCGCACCTCCTTCGGCTGGAGTCGCGTGCGCGACATCGACTTCCGCTGGCAGCTGGTGTTCTCGCTCGACGACGGCACGGACATCAGCTGCTACGGCGGACCGGCGCGCTCGCGTCCCAACCGCCCCAGCGCGGGTCAGGACGATGCCCGGTCCAAGGTGCCTGCCGGAGTTCGCGACCTCACCGAGATCCGCGACCGGTGGGAATCCGCCGTCGGTGCGGACGCGCCGATCACGCGCACCTGGGACGGACCCGCGTTGATCGCCCTCGGAGTGATCGTGCTGTGGGCTGTCGGCGCGGTACTGATCGCCACCGCCGGCTGACGTCACCCGGGGGAGTGCCGCCTGCACTGTCCGCCCGCCGTGGCGTGATCAGCCGGGCAATCCGAACAGCGCGGGCCAGGTCGCCGCGGCCCACGGGTAGCCGACGAAGACGGTCGCGTCGATCAGGAAGTGCGCCACCAGGAATGGCAGGAGTCTGCCGCTCCGCTGGAAGAGCCAACCGAACAGCAGCCCCATCGCGAGGTTGCCGATGAATGCACCTGGGCCCTGATACAGGTGGTAGCTCGCGCGCAGCACGGAGGTCGCCACGATGATCGTCCAGGGGCTCCAGCCCAACTGCTTCAGACGGGCGAACAGGTACCCGAGCACGACGAACTCCTCCTGCAGTGAGGCGCGGGCTGCCGCGAGCAGCAGGATCGGCACCGTCCACCAGTGCGCGTCGAGACCCGTCGGGTTCACCGCCACGAACAGCCCGAGCGCGCGCCCGACGAGGTAGAGAGCGAGGCCGGGGATGCCGATCGCGAGCACCAGCAAGATCCCATGGCCCGCATCTCGACCCCTACGGGTCCCATCCAGCCCCAGGCGTCCCAGGTGAGGACGAGACGTCTGCCACAGCAGGAAGCAGACGAGGACGACCGGCACGAGCGAGAATCCGATCGACAGGATCTGGTAGATCAGGTCGAAGATCTCCCGGTCGCTGCGCGAGGGATTCAGCGTCGCGGTCTGGTCCGCGAGCGGCGTCTCATCGGTCAGCCGGTAGGCCAGCTGGACGATCGCGTACACGGCCGATTGACCCAGGCCGAGCGCCAGCACGATCGCGATCTCCCACCACAACCGCGCACGCGAGGGCGGTGCGGTGGACAGGGCGCCGTCAGCCGGGAGAGAGGTCACGATCTCGATGCTACGGCCTGTGTTCAGGAACAGTCCCTGTGCGTGCGCTATCCTGGAACGTCGGTTTCTCGGCACTTCCCACCATCTTTTAGGACTCCTGCATGGCGCACGCCCTCCGCTCTGACCTCCGCAACGTCGCTATCGTCGCGCACGTCGACCACGGCAAGACCACGCTCGTCGACGCGATGCTCCGCCAGACCGGCTCGTTCGGCGAGCACGCCCACGTCGACGAACGCGCGATGGACTCGAACGACCTCGAGCGTGAGAAGGGCATCACGATCCTCGCCAAGAACACGGCGATCACCTACAAGGGCAAGCACGCCGACGGCAAGGAGATCACGATCAACGTGATCGACACCCCCGGTCACGCCGACTTCGGTGGCGAGGTCGAGCGCGGCCTGTCCATGGTCGACGGTGTCGTGCTGCTCGTCGACGCCAGCGAGGGCCCGCTGCCGCAGACCCGCTTCGTGCTGCGCAAGGCGCTTGAGTCGAAGCTCCCCGTCATCCTCCTGGTCAACAAGACCGACCGTCCCGACGCCCGCATCGCGGAGGTCGAGGAAGAGGCGCACGACCTGCTCCTGGGGCTCGCGTCCGACCTGGTCGACGATGTGCCGGACCTCGACGTCGACGCCCTGCTCGACGTGCCGGTGGTCTACGCGTCCGGTCGTGCCGGTGCCGCATCGCAGAACCGTCCCGCCGACGGCTCGCTGCCCGACAACGACGACCTCGAGCCGCTGTTCGAGGCGATCCTCCAGCACGTTCCCGCGCCGTCCTACGACGACGAGGCGCCGCTGCAGGCCTGGGTCACCAACCTCGACTCCAGCCCGTTCCTCGGCCGTCTCGCTCTGTTGCGCGTCTTCAACGGCACGCTCAAGAAGGGCCAGACGGTGGCCTGGGTCCGCGCTGACGGCACTCACCAGAACGCTCGCATCACCGAGCTGCTGAAGACCCGCGCCCTCGAGCGCTACCCTGCCGAGTCCGCCGGCCCCGGCGACATCGTCGCCATCGCCGGCTTCGAGAACATCACGATCGGTGAGACCATCGCTGACCCCGAGGACGTGCGTCCGCTGCCGGCCATCACGGTCGACGACCCCGCCATCTCGATGACGATCGGCACCAACACCTCGCCGCTGATGGGCAAGGTCAAGGGCCACAAGCTCACCGCCCGTATGGTCAAGGACCGTCTCGACAAGGAGCTCATCGGCAACGTGTCGCTCAAGGTCGTCGACATCGGACGTCCCGACGCGTGGGAAGTCCAGGGTCGTGGAGAGCTGGCACTGGCCATCCTCGTCGAGAACATGCGCCGTGAGGGCTTCGAGCTCACCGTCGGCAAGCCGCAGGTGGTCACGAAGAAGATCGACGGCAAGACCTACGAGCCGTTCGAGCACCTGACGATCGACACTCCCGAAGAGCACCTCGGTGCGATCACGCAGCTCCTCGCGAACCGCAAGGGTCGCATGGAGAACATGACGAACCACGGCACCGGCTGGGTGCGCATGGAGTTCATCGTTCCGTCGCGTGGCCTCATCGGCTTCCGCAGCGAGTTCCTGACCACCACGCGCGGCACCGGAATCGCCAACGCGATCTCGCACGGCTACGAGCCGTGGGCCGGCTCCATCACGACCCGTCAGAACGGCTCGATCGTCGCCGACCGCCAGGGTGTCGTTACCCCGTTCGCGATGATCGCCCTGCAGGAGCGCATGTCGTTCTTCGTGCAGCCCACGCAGGAGGTCTACGAGGGCATGGTCATCGGCGAGAACTCGCGCGCGGATGACATGGACGTGAACATCACCAAGGAGAAGAAGCTCACCAACATGCGTGCAGCCAGCTCCGACACCTTCGAGTCGATGACGCCGCCGCGTCAGCTGACGCTCGAGGAGAGCCTGGAGTTCGCCCGTGACGACGAATGCGTGGAAGTGACCCCCGAGGTCGTCCGCATCCGCAAGGTCAACCTCGATGCGAACACGCGTGCGCGTGAGACCGCTCGCATGAAGCGTCAGGACGCCGGCGCCTGACGACAGCTGTCCCGAAGAGGGCCTCATCCCGTCGATTTCGACGCGGAGGAGGCCCTCTTCTCATGAAATGCCCAGGTGAGAGATTGTTTTCGTTCAGGTTGGCCGTGCAGACTCGGTGACTTGCGCCCGGCGAGTCGGCTCCCATGAGTCGCCCTGTTCCCTGCAGGTCCGGGTGGACGACGACCCGAAAGTCGAATCCGTGCTTCACCTTCACAACACCCGTGCGTCTCGGCGCGCCGCCGCAGCCCTCGAGGCTCACTCCGCTGTTCGTGCCCGCCGCCCCGTGCTGCTCCTCGGCACGCTGACCGGCGCCCTGTTGGGCATCACTCTCACGGTTGGGGTTGTCTCGGCCCCTGCGGCCGGCGCCGAGAACCCCGCCACGGCCGATCTCGTGGCTGCCGCAGCAGCCAGCGGCCCTCAGCCTCTGCGCGAGATCGCGGATGACGCGAGCGAGGCGTACGCCGAGGCCACCGAGGCCGTCGCGGCGGCCGAGGCCCTCACCGCCGAGGTCGGGGCCTCCGATCTCGATCTGGGCGACACGGTCGTCTCGATCGACACTGCCGACTTGCAGACCGACGTGGAGGCGCTGGCCGACCGCGCTCTGGTCCCCGCGCTCCTGCTCGAGGACCTGACAGCCGATACCGTCGCCGACACCCGTGCGGTGGTCGCGCTCACCACGGACCTGAGGGCGACCTACACGACTGCGCAGGAGCAGAAGGCGGCTGCGGAAGCGGCGGCTGCCGCGGAGAAGGCCGCCGCTGAGAAAGCTGCGGCCGCCGCGGCCGCGCTCGCTTCCGCGAACACCGTCGACGGCGCGAAGGCGACCGCGCGCGAGATGGCATCCAGCCGCTATGGGTGGGGCGACGACCAGTTCTCCTGCCTGAGCTCGCTGTGGACCAAGGAGTCCGGCTGGAACTACCAGGCGTACAACGCCGACGGTGGTGCCACAGGGATCCCGCAGGCGCTCCCCGGCAGCAAGATGGCATCCGCCGGCAGCGATTGGCAGACCAACGCGGCCACGCAGATCGCCTGGGGGCTCGAGTACATCGCCGGGTCCTACGGGTCCCCCTGCAGTGCGTGGTCGCACTCGCAGGCGATGAACTGGTACTGATCTCCGTGTCGCGACCGAGAAGGCCCGGCCCCACTGCGGGGCCGGGCCTTCTGCGTGTGGTCAGCGCAGCTCGGAGATGAGGACGGCACTGGTGCCCGCGACCGTCGCCTCGAAGATGTGGGGCACGTCGCCCGCGTACGAGAGGTAGTCGCCCGGATGCAGGAGGATCGGCTGCTCCACCGGACCGATCCGCGCCTCTCCGGCGATCAGGATGACGTGCTCCGTGGTGCCGGGGTGGTGCGGGTCGGAACGTCGAGGGTCTCCGGGCTCCGCCTGGATCAGGTACAGGTCGCGGCGGGCGCCCGGAGGGCTGGCCGACAGGAGAGAGGCGCTGTACGCGGCGGCCGACGACGGCACTCCGGCGAGATCATCGGCACGGATGAGTGTCGGTGCGTTCGTCTGTTGATCCACCAGCACCGCGAAAGGAACCCCGAGGGCGACTCCCAGTGCCCACAGGGTCTCGACACTCGGATTGCCTGCGCCGCCCTCGAGCTGGGAGACGGTCGCCTTCGAGATGCCGGCTCGTCGCGCGAGCTCGGAGACCGAGAGGGATGCGGCTTCGCGCTCGCGGCGGAGCGTGCGGGCGATTCGAGTGCGGAGATCCTCCATGTGTTCATCATGCCAAACGATCGTTCGCTTGACTATCCATGCCTGATTGTTCAGAATGATCATCATGTGTTCAGTGAACCGAACGCTCGGTGAGGTCCGCCGGTGACTCCCGAGCGTGAAGTGTGGCGTGAAGCGCTCGGTGTCGTGCTCGCGACCAGTGCCTATGGCGTCTCGTTCGGCGCCCTCGCGGTGGCATCCGGGCTCGACATCTGGCAGACGTGTGTGCTGAGTCTGCTGATGTTCACCGGCGGCTCGCAGTATGCGTTCGTGGGCGTGTTCACCGCCGGGGGAGTCGCGGCCCTGCCCTCGGCCATCGCGTCGGCGGTGCTCCTGGGCGTGCGCAACGTGGCCTATGGCATGCGCATGTCGCCGATCGTCGGGGGAGGAGCGGCCCGTCGCGCAGCGGCCGCGCACTTCACGATCGACGAATCCACGGCCGTTGCCATCTCGCAGGGCGATCCCCGCCTGAGCCGTGTTGGATTCTGGGTGACGGGTATCGGCATCTTCGTGGGCTGGAACATCACCACGCTGATCGGTGCGCTCGTGGGCGATGTGCTCGGCGACCCGCGGGCGTGGGGATTGGACGCCGCGGCGGCGGCCGCGTTCCTGGCGCTGCTGTGGCCGCGACTGCAGCAACGGCAGGCGATCGCCGTCGGAGTCGCTGCCGCAGTCGTCGCTGCCGCGCTCACTCCATTCCTGATGCCGGGCATCCCGGTGTTGATCGCCGCTCTCGTCGCGATCGTCGTCGGATGGTTCAACTGGTTCGGGAAACATCCGTCGACCGGCACGGCTCAGCCGGCGTCGGGGGTGGCGCCGTGAGCGTGTGGAGCGCGATCCTGCTGGCGGCCCTCATCTGCGTCGCGCTGAAGGCAGTGGGGTACCTGGTGCCACCCTCGGTGCTCGAGGCGCCGCGACCGGCCCGCATCTCCGACCTGTTGACGGTGGCGCTGCTGGCGGCTCTGGTCGCCGTGCAGACGCTCGGGGCCGGGCAGGCGATCATCGTCGATGCCCGCGTGCCCGCGCTTCTGGTTGCGGCCGGGCTGCTCTGGCTGCGCCAGTCCTTCCTCGTCGTGGTGTTCGCGGCCGCCGCGGTCGCCGCCGTCCTGCGGCTGCTCGGGCTCGCGGTCTGACCGACCGATGCCACCGGGAGCCCGCAGCCCACGCGGGTAGGATCGACTCGTGCGCGTCAGCTGGGTGTCGAGAGTGTTGTCGTGGGTCGCAGCGGCCCTGGTCGGCGGCGTGTACGGTATCGCCGGCACGATCGGCCACAGCCTCACCTGGGGCGTCATTCCCGTCGGCCTCATCGTCGGCGGCATCGCCTGCGCCGCGATCCTGGTCGCGATCCGCGCACTCACGCACGACCGTGGGGCGGCGCTCGCTGCCGGTCTCGGGATGCTCGGGATGCTGACAGTGATCTCGGGTGTCGGTCCCGGAGGGTCCGTGGTGGTGCAGGACTCCCTGGCCGGCCGCATCTGGACGTATCTGGTGGCAGGGCTCGTGCTGCTCGTCGTCGCCTGGCCCTCATTGTCGCGACTGCCGGTGCAGACCTCGGCAGGCGCTGCGAATGCTCCGGTCGCTGATGCCCCTCTCATCACCTCGGTCCCGAGTCGTACGGCTGCCTCGGAGGAGAGCGACCCGCGCGAGTCGTAGACTGGACGGGTGACGTATGTGATCGCCCTGCCGTGTGTTGATGTGAAGGACCGCGCCTGCATCGACGAGTGTCCCGTGGACTGCATCTACGAGGGTGAACGGTCGTTGTACATCCATCCGGACGAGTGCGTCGACTGCGGAGCCTGCGAGCCCGTGTGCCCCGTCGAGGCCATCTACTACGAGGATGATCTGCCCGACGAATGGCAGGACTACTACAAGGCGAACGTCGAGTTCTTCGAGGAGATCGGTTCTCCCGGTGGTGCGGCGAAGGTCGGCGTGTACTCGTTCGACCACCCCGTCATCGCGGCTCTGCCGCCCCAGGGCGAGTAAGTCCCGCCCGTGAGCGTCCGCGACCTCGCCGACTATCCGTGGGACGCCGTGATCCCCTACCGGGAGCGCGCGGCTCAGCATCCGCAGGGCCTGGTGGATCTGTCGATCGGGTCGCCCGTCGATCCGACCCCCGACATCATCCGTCGTGCACTGGCCGAGGCGACGGATGCGCATGCCTACCCGCAGACCGTCGGCACGCCCGCGGTGCGTGAGGCGATCGTCGACTGGTACGCGCGGCGCAGGGGAGTGCCCGACCTCACGGTCGACAACGTGCTCCCGACGATCGGTTCGAAGGAACTCGTGGCGTTGCTGCCCACGCTTCTCGGCCTGGGCGACGGTGACATCGTCGTGCATCCGCTCGTCGCCTACCCGACCTACGAGGTGGGTGCGCGCATCGCCGGTGCCACTCCGCTCGCCGCGGACGACCCGGCCAGCTGGCCCGAGGGCACGAAGCTCATCTGGATCAACACTCCCGGTAACCCGGACGGACGCACCTGGACGGTCGATGAACTCGCCGCGGCCGTCGTCCGCGCCCGCGAACTCGGCGCCGTCCTCGCCAGCGACGAGTGTTACGCGGAGCTCGGCTGGGACGGACCATGGGCGACCGAGGCGATCCCCTCGATCCTCGACCCGCGCGTCACGGGCGGGAAGCGGTCGAACCTCCTGAGCGTCTACTCCCTGAGCAAGCAGTCCAATCTCGCGGGATATCGGGCAGCATTCGTCGCGGGGTGCGCACGGATCGTGGCGGACCTGCTCACCGCCCGCAAGCACCTCGGACTGATGCCGCCGGCACCGATCCAGCATGCGATGGCGGTTGCGCTCGGCGATGACGAGCATGTCGCCGCGCAGAAGGAGCTGTACCGCGCGCGGCGCGACACGCTGCGTCCGGCACTCGAGGCTGCGGGCTTCCGGATCGACGGCTCGGAGGCAGGACTCTACCTCTGGGCGACCGAGGGGCGTGACGCCTGGGAGACGATGGCACGGCTCGCCGACCTCGGTATCCTCGCCGGTCCAGGGCCGTTCTACGGTGCACACTCCACGCAGCATGTGCGCCTGTCGCTCACGGCACCCACCGAGCGCATCGCAGAAGGCGCGCGTCGGCTGCGCGAGGGACTGTAGATTCCCTCCTGGTCTCCGTTCTCCCTTTGGCGGATGTCACAGTAGGCCTGAGTCCCTACTAGGCTGTAAAAGCGATTCGGTCGTGATCCGACCAGGCGCTTGTGCGCCGCGAGATCGCCAGTTCCGGCTTGATCAAGATCTTGTCTGATTCCCACGCGACAGGCGTACGGGCAGACACAACGAGGAGGCCCGCGTGAGCGCAGCGGCAGACCAGCAGGCGACAGCGAAGCTGACCATCGGTGACACCACCGCGGAGTTCCCCCTCGTGCATGGCACGGCAGGGCACGACAGCATCGACTTCTCCACCCTGACCCGCCAGACCGGCTACACGGGGCTCGACTACGGGTTCGTGAACACGGCGTCGACGAAGTCCGAGATCACGTTCATCGACGGCGACAAGGGCATCCTGCGCTATCGCGGCTACCCGATCGAGCAGCTGGCCGGCACCACGAGCTACCTCGAGGTCGCGTGGCTGCTCATCTACGGCGAGCTCCCCTCCGCATCCGAGCTGGCGGAGTTCGACGAGAAGATCCGTCGTCACACCCTGCTGCACGAAGACCTCAAGCGCTTCTTCTCAGCGCTGCCCCACACGGCGCACCCGATGTCAGTGCTCTCCTCGGCTGTGGCCGCTCTCTCGACCTACTACGAGGGCCAGACCGACCCGCACAACCCCGAGCACGTCGAGCTCAACATGATCCGCATGCTGGCGAAGCTGCCGGTGATCGCCGCGTACGCCCACAAGAAGAGCGTCGGCCAGGCGTTCCTGTATCCCGACAACTCGCTGAGCTTCGTCGACAACTTCCTCAAGCTCAACTTCGGAGTGCACAGCGAGCCGTACGAGGTCAACCCGGTGATGTCGAAGGCGCTCGAGCTCCTGCTGATCCTGCACGAGGATCACGAGCAGAACGCCTCCACATCGACAGTGCGTCTGGTCGGCTCCACGGGTGCGAACCAGTTCGCCTCCGTGTCAGCCGGGATCCAGGCGCTCTCCGGTCCACTGCACGGTGGCGCGAACGAGGCCGTTCTCACCATGCTCGGCCAGATCCGCGACTCCGGTCAGAGCGTCGCACGGTTCGTCGAGCGCGTGAAGAACAAGGAAGAGGGCGTGAAGCTGATGGGCTTCGGGCACCGGGTCTACAAGAATTACGACCCCCGCGCCAAGCTCGTCAAGGACGCCGCAGACGAGGTGCTCGCCTCACTCGGTGTGACCGACCCGCTGCTGGACCTGGCCAAGGAGCTCGAGGAGCTGGCCCTCGCAGACGACTACTTCCGTGAGCGTCGCCTCTACCCGAACGTCGACTTCTACACCGGCGTCATCTACAAGGCGATGGGCTTCCCGACACGGATGTTCACCGTGCTCTTCGCGATCGGCCGCCTGCCCGGTTGGCTCGCCCAGTGGCGCGAGCTGCAGAGCGACCCGCAGACGAAGATCGGACGCCCGCAGCAGCTGTACGTCGGCTCGCCGGAACGTTCGTTCCCGACCTCGCGCTGACCTGACCCGGCCCTGCAGGGCTCATCGCTCCCCACGAACCCCCGTCGACCGCCTGCATGGCGGCAGGCGGGGGTTTCTTACTGCCCGTGAACTCGTTCCGGAGACGAGAACGGCCTGCCCTCCCGAAGGAGGACAGGCCGTGTCGAGTGTTGCGGGTCAGCGACCCTGAGCGCTGCGGCCGCCCTGACGCTGACCGCCCTGGCGGGAGGAGAAACCGGCCTGGCCCTGACCGCCACCCTGTCCACCGGAGCGGGGGCGACGACGGCGTGCGGGGGGAGTGGAGGCGCCTGCGCGCTCACCACCGGCCGGGCGCTGCTTGGCCTGACGCTGCGGCTGTGCTGCCTGCACGGGGGCAGGGCGCACGTGTGCGGCGCGCTCCGGCACGAGCCCGGTGACGGCCGCGGCCGTGGCGCTCTCGAGCGGAGCCGTGATGGCTGCCTTGCGCAGGAGGTCCTTCACGTCGCGGCGCTGCTCGGGGAGCACGACCGTGACGACGGTGCCGGCAGCACCAGCGCGCGCGGTACGGCCCGAGCGGTGCAGGTAGGCCTTGTGCTCCATGGGCGGGTCGACGTGGACGACCAGGTCGACGTTGTCGACGTGCACGCCACGGGCGGCGACGTCGGTGGCCACGAGCACGCGCACGCCACCGTCGGCGGGGTCGGACGAGAAGGCGCTCAGGTTGCGCTCACGCGCGTTCTGAGACAGGTTCCCGTGCAGGTCGACCGCGGGGATGCCCGCAGCGGTGAGCTGCTTGGCGAGCTTCTTGGCCTGGTGCTTCGTACGGGTGAACAGAATGCGGCGACCGGTTCCCGATGCGAGATCGCGGACCAGGGTCGTCTTGTCGTCGGTCGATTCGACGACGAGCACGCGGTGCGTCATCTCGCCGACCGGCACGCTCTCTTCGTCGACCTCGTGGCTGACGGCGTTCGAGAGGAAACGACGCGCGAGCGTGTCGATTCCGCGGTCGAGCGTCGCGCTGAACAGCAGGCGCTGGCCGCCGGCGGGAGTCGCGGTGAGGATGCGTGTGACGCCGGGCAGGAAGCCGAGGTCCGCCATGTGGTCAGCCTCATCGAGCACGGTGACCTCGACGGCGTCGAGCTGCACGATCTTCTGCTTCATGAGGTCTTCGAGGCGGCCGGGGCACGCGACGACGATGTCGACGCCGCTGCGCATGGCCTGCTCCTGCGGGCGCTGGCTGACGCCACCGAACACGGTCGTGACACGCAGGCCCTTGGCCTCGGCGAGCGGCGCGATGGTCGCAGCGATCTGGGTGGCGAGCTCGCGGGTGGGGGCGAGCACGAGGCCACGGGGGTGGCCGGCGCGGCTCTTGCGCGTCGAGGCGGCGATCCGAGCGACGAGCGGAAGGGCGAAAGCGATCGTCTTTCCGCTGCCGGTGCGACCGCGGCCGAGGAGGTCGCGGCCCGCGAGGGAGTCGGGGAGCGTGTCGCGCTGAATCGCGAACGCTTCGGTCTTGCCGTCCTTTGCGAGGACGGAGGCGAGATCGGCGGGCACGCCGAGGTCGAGGAAGGAAGTCATGAAGTATCTCCGAGAATGCACGCGCGAACGAGATGGCCGGGTGCGTGAGGTGGGCGACGGCGCGGGATCGCGCATCGTTTCGCCGTTCGAAATGGCCAGAACCAGGCTAGTGGCGCGGGAGCGTGTCGACGACGCAGACGTCTCGCATTGCGATGTACGTCACGCTGACAGTATCACGGGCAGCAGGGGAGAGCCTGTGCGGCACTCCGGAGAGCCGCACAGGCCGTGCGCGGAGAGCGCGATTCAGGCGTGCAGTGCCTCGTTCAGGGTGACGCCGACACCGGCACGGCGCACGGCTTCGACCGCGCCGCTGAGAGAGTTGCGGCGGAACAGGAGTCCATCCTGTCCGGAGAGCTCAGCGCCCTTGACTGTCTTCTTCACGCCGTCGGCCGTCGTCGGGCCGTCTGCCAGCACGATCTTGGTCCCGGCGGTGACGTAGAGGCCCGCCTCGACGACGCAGTCGTCACCCAGCGAGATGCCGATCCCGGCGTTCGCCCCCAGGAGGGTGCGTGCTCCGATCGAGACGCGGTGGGTGCCGCCCCCGGAGAGCGTGCCCATGATCGAGGAGCCGCCGCCGATGTCGCTGCCGTCGCCCACGACCACGCCCTGCGAGATGCGGCCTTCGACCATCGAGGCCCCGAGGGTACCCGCGTTGAAGTTGACGAACCCCTCGTGCATCACCGTGGTGCCGGGGGAGAGGTAGGCACCCAGGCGCACGCGTGATGCATCGGCGATGCGCACGCCTGCCGGCTGCAGGTAGTCGGTCAGGCGGGGGAACTTGTCGAGCCCCTGTACCTGGATGCCGGCGCGCTGGAGCGTCGGGCGCAACCGGGCGGCGTCGGCAGGGTGGACCGGACCGGCGTTGGTCCAGGCGACGTTCGGCAGGTGACCGAAGATGCCGTCGAGACTCAGGTCGTTCGGACGCACCAGAAGGTGGGAGAGCGCGTGCAGACGCAGATACGCGTCGGCGGTGGAGGCCGGCGCCGCATCGAGGTCGATCTCGAGCTGGACGACCTCGACCGTGACGTTGCGGCGCTCGTCGGGGCGTGCGTCGTCCTGCAGTGCGGCAGCGGCGGCTGCGGACTCGCCCGCAGGTGCGGTACCGGTACCGAGTGCGGAGTACCACGCGTCGAGCACGGTGCCGTCACCGGCGATCGTGGTGAGTCCGACACCCCAGATGCTGCGCGATTCAGTCATGACTCCACGGTACCGGGAACCGCGCAGGCCTCCGGTCCTGATGACGTCATGCTCGCCCAGGCGGGGCCCGGGGCGGCAGGTCATAGGCTGGGGTCATGGTGCTCGATCTCACTGCGTCCTCCCTTGCCCTCACGCGCGCGATCTGCGACATCCCGAGCGTTTCGGGAGAGGAGCACGCTCTCGCCGACGCGATCGAGGAAGCGATCGCGTCGCTGACACACCTGGAGGTGATCCGGCACGGCAACACGATCGTCGCGCGAACCGCCCTCGGCCGCAGCCAGCGCGTCGCGATCGCGGGCCACATCGACACGGTGCCGATCAACGACAACCTCCCCACGCGTGACATCGAGATCGACGGAGAGCCGTACCTCTGGGGACGCGGAACCGTCGACATGAAAGCCGGCACGGCGGTCCAGCTGAAGCTCGCTGCCGAGCTGACGGATCCCACCGTCGACATCACCTGGATGTGGTACGACAACGAGGAGGTCGAAGCGTCCAAGAACGGCCTCGGGCTGCTCGCCTCCGTACGTCCCGATCTGTTCGAAGCCGACTTCGCGATCCTCGGCGAGCCGTCCAACGGTGAGGTCGAGGGCGGATGCAACGGCACGCTGCGCGCCATCGTGCGCACATCCGGCGTGCGTGCCCACGCGGCACGTGCCTGGATCGGCGAGAACGCGATCCATCGTGCCGCCCCTATCCTGACGCGGCTCTCCGAGTATCGTGCCCGCGAGGTGCTCGTCGAGGGGCTGCTCTACCGCGAGAGCCTGAGCGCCGTGCGGATCTCGGGCGGCGTCGCCGGAAATGTGATCCCCGACGCCTGCGAGGTGGAGATCAACTACCGTTTCGCCCCGAGCAAGACCGCGGGTGACGCTGAGGCACATGTGCGCGGTGTCCTCGCCGGATTCGACCTGGAGGTCACCGACGCCGCTGAGGGTGCACGCCCGGGCCTGGACGCCGCGATCGCGCAGCAGTTCGTGGCAGCGGTCGGTGCCGAAGCACGGCCGAAGTACGGGTGGACCGATGTCGCGCGCTTCTCGGCGCTCGGCATCCCGGCCGTGAACTACGGGCCGGGTGACCCGCATCTGGCACACCACGACGAGGAACGCGTGCCTGTCGCGCAGATCGAAGCGGTGGAGCAGGGCCTGCGCGCATGGCTCACGTCCTCCTGACACTGTCCCGCCGGTGGGCGCTGACACCTGTCGCGCTCCGCATCGCCGTGATCTATCTCGCGGCGCGCCTGGTCACCACGCTCTTCTTCGTGCTGGCAGGGTCGATGTCGACCTCGCTCTCGCGGTTCGGGGCCGATGCGGGCATCGTGGACTTCGTGCTCGGATGGGATGCCCAGTGGTACTGGCTCGTCGCCGAGAACGGCTACCCGAGCGAGCTGCCCCTGACTGATTCCGGCGATGTCGCCGAGAACGCCTGGGCATTCATGCCGGTGTTCGCCATCCTCGCGAAGATCGTGGGTTTCCCGTTCGGTTCCTGGGGAGCCGGAGCCTTCCTGGTGTCGGTGGTCGCGGGGTACTTCGCCTGCGTGGCCCTGCACCGACTTCTGCGGGACCGGATCGGTGCCTCGGCTGCGATGTGGGCCGTGACCTTCTTCACGGCAGGACCGTTGGCGGCGCTGTTCCAGGTCGGGTACGCCGAGACGCTGTTCCTGCTGCTGCTGTTCCTCGCGCTCGATGCCGTGGCCCGGCATCGCTACGCCTGGCTCTATCTGCTCATCCCGGTGATGGCTTTCACCCGCCCCGGCATTCTCGCCTTCGCCCTCTACCTGGGCCTGCATGGGATTCTGCGCTGGGTGCGGCGACGCGAGGATCCCCTGGCCACGCGCGAGATCGTGCACATCGTCGCGCTGGGAGCGCTCGCGACGGCCGCCGGGTTCTCGTGGCAGCTCATCGCCGGGGTCGTCACCGGTGATCCCGGCGCGTATCTGGCGACGGAGCTGGCCTGGAGGCGTCATTGGGTCGTCGGTGGCGTCGAGGGTTTCATCCCCTTCGAGGGATGGATCCAGGCATCACAATTCTGGTTCGGCCAGTGGGGGCTGCCGACGTGGGGCGGGCCGGTCGCCCTGATCCTGCTCGTGGTGGCGGCAGGAGTGGCGCTGCTGCGCTCGCCGCAGGTCAGGGCGGTGGGCACCGACCTGCGGTTGTGGAGCGCCAGTTATCTGCTGTATCTCCTGGCCGTCTTCTTCCCGCAGTCGAGCACCTTCCGCCTGTTGGTCCCGCTCAGCCCGCTCTGGGGAGCGGTCGCGGTGCCGCGATCTCGCGTCTGGCGGCTCGGTGTGCTCGCGGTCGGCCTGGCGGGGCAGTGGCTGTGGATCTACCACGTTTACGCCCTCGGCAACACTTTCTGGCAGGTGCCGTGAATGTAAAGGATCGGTGCATTTCTTCACAGGTGACGTCCAGGCGCGATCGCACCCGATAAACTCATCTCATACCACCGAGGAAAGGGGCCACGATGGCAGCGATGAAGCCGAGGACCGGAGACGGACCCATGGAAGCCGTGAAAGAAGGGCGACTCATCATCGTGCGCGTTCCGCTCGAAGGCGGCGGCCGCCTGGTCGTCTCTGTGAACGACGCCGAGGCGAAGGAGCTTCACGACGTGCTGGCCGGCGTCGTGGCGCCTGCCTGAACGAGCAGATCCGTTTCCACACGGACGACGAAGAAGGCGACGGATCATCGATCCGTCGCCTTCTTCGTGTGTCAGAGGTGTCGTCAGGACCGCTCGGAGATGCTGACCAGCTGCAGCAGACCTTCTCCGGCGGGGGAGACCGTGGCGAGCACGGCCGAGGACTCCTGCGTCTCCTGGACGAGGGAGCGGTAGGCCGAAGTGATCTCATCGCGCTGCACCGGATCCGCGGCACGGCCGCCGACCAGTACCCGCGGGACGAGGACGATGCCGCCATCGCGCACGAGCCGCAGCCCGTGGGCGACGTAGGCGATGACGTTCTCGGGGTCGGCATCGACCAGCACGATGTCGTAGGACTTCTCGTTCATGCGAGGAAGGACGTCGGACGCGCGGCCGGTGATGAAGCGCGCCTTGGTCGATGGGACCTTCGCATCGGAGAACGCCTGACGCGCCGCAGCCAGGTGCTCAGGCTCACTGTCGATCGTCGTGAGCACAGCCTGCGGAGCACCTCGCAGCAGCCAGAGGCCGGAGACTCCGGCTCCGGTGCCGATCTCGACGATCGATCGCGCGTTGGTGGCCGCCGCCAGCACGGCGATCTGCGAGCCGACGGCAGCGCTGATCGGTGCTGCCCCCAGTTCCACCGCGTGGGCGCGCGCGCGGGCGATCGCATCCGGTTCCACGATGGACTCGCGGATGAAGCGTGCGTTCGCGTCGTGCTCGCTCATGCCCTTGTTCTCCCTGCCTGCATATGAGTGTTTCCAGGATATTCGCTCCGTGTGCACCAGGAGCGCAGGCGCGACGGTAGCCTGGACAGATGCAATTCGGGCTCACCTTCGAGAAGCTGCTGCTGATCGGTCTCATCGTGGTGCTTATCGTGGGTCCGGACCGGCTGCCTCGCGTGGCCGAGGGCTTCGCGAAGTGGGTTCGCAAGGCCGGTGAGTACGTGCGCGACACCAAGTCGAAGATGCGCGACGAGATGGGCCCCGAGCTCGACGACGTCGATTGGCGCAAGCTCGATCCGCGTCAGTACGACCCGCGTCGCATCATCCGCGAGGCGCTCATGGAGGACCCTGCCCCGGCCGCCGCGGCCGCCGCGACGAAGACCGTCATCGCCGAGCCGGCGGCGCCGCGGATCCCGCAGGAGTTCAGCGCCACGAACAAGCCGCCGTTCGACGTCGAGGCCACGTGACCTCTGCCGCTCGAAGCGGCGGTGTCACGGATCGCGACCGCGCCGCCCTCGTGGCAGCGCTCATCTGCGCTGCCGGCGGCGTCCTGATCTGGTTTCTCTGGGTCCTCCCCGTCGCCGCATCCGTGGACGCCGCGGATACGCATCCGATGGGAGAGCCGGCCGTGGTGCAACTCGATGCCGGGCAGCGCGCCGGTATCTGGGGGAGAGGGATCTCGGCGAACCTCGGCACCATGGCCTGCACCGTCACCGCGCCGGACGGGGAGGGCGTGGCCACGCGCAGCGGCCCCTCGCTCGACTGGAGCGACACCCTGTGGTGGATGACGCCGAAGTGGGGATTCGAGCAGAGTGCGCAGTTCACCGCCGCCGATGCCGGAACCTATCGGGTGAGCTGCGTGGACTCCCTCGACACCTATGACGGCGAGTTCCTGATCGCCGGCGATTCCTTCGGCGGCGGCAGCATCGGTCTCGGTCGCAACGGCGGCAGCGACTACGCGATCGGCTCGCTGCTGGCGTTCGGCGCCGTCTTCTGCCCGCCCGTGGCGATCATGCTCCTCATCATCATCGGTATCCGGCTCGCCCTCGCGAAGAGCCGGTCGAGCCGCGTGTCCCGCTAGCCGATCTTCGCGCGGAGGGTCACGATGTCGTCGTCGGTGAGCAGAGCGCGGGGGATCGCGGTCGCGGCTGAGGCATCGCGCAGCTTGAACAGCACCGCGTCCTTGCCGGCGCGCATGCTCTGGAACGTGCTGTAGCGGATGTCGGAGCGGCGGCGACCGCTCCCCATCTGGAGCACGTCGTCGCCGAGCGCCACCCAGACGACCGTCTCCGGAGGCATGGCGGCTCGAACTGCGCGGCGCGCACTCGACACACTCAGGACGATCGCGTAGGCGGCCAGGCCGAGGATCACGGGTGGCATCCACGCGGCGAGACCGACCTCGTCCGGGCCGGCGGCGACCCGCGCGTTCAGGTTCAGGATGCTCAAGACGAACGCACCGGCGAGCGCGACCCACATCACGATCGCGAGCGGTCTGGTCAACGAGTACACGGTCGCGTCGTTGGCCATCCGCCGCAGCAGGCTCTCGTCGACGGTGAGCGAGCGGGGGGTCGTGGACACGCCCCTATTCTCCCACGGCGATTCAGCCCACGGAGATCGGCAGTGCGCGCCCGGAGAGGCCCCTGCCCTGTCGCGCGAGGGTGGCGGCGAGCTCGTTGATCGCCCGGGCTGCGGCATCCGCCGGCTCGCTCAGCACGACGGGATCTCCCGCGTCGCCTCCTGCCCGCAGCCTCGGGCTCAGCGGGATCGAGGCGAGCAACGGCACGGTGTCTCCCGCCTCCGAGAGCGCCCCGGCGACGGCTGCTCCGCCTCCGCTGCCGAAGAGATCGATGACGGTGCCGTCGGGGAGCGAGAACGCGGCCATGTTCTCGATGACACCGATCACGCGCTGGCCGGTCTGCCGGGCGACCAGGCCGCTGCGGATGGCGACCTCTGAGGCGGCCGTCTGCGGGGTCGTGACGACCAGCACCTCGGCGTGCGGCAGGAGCTGTCCGATCGAGATCGCGATGTCTCCTGTGCCGGGAGGCATGTCGATCAGCAGCACGTCGAGGTCACCGAAGAACACGTCGGTCAGGAACTGCGAGACCGTGCGGTGCAGCATCGGTCCGCGCCAGGCGACCACGGCCTCGCCGTCACGCAGGAACATGCCGATCGAGATGGTCTTCACCCCGTAGGCGACCGGGGGCAGCATCAGGTCGTCGATGCGGGTGGGTTGGGTGCCGGTGGGGATCCCGAGCAGACCCGGGATCGAGAACCCGTGCACGTCGGCGTCCACGAGCCCGACCGCGAGCCCCTGTTCCGCGAGTGCGACGGCGAGGTTCGCCGTGACGGTGGACTTGCCCACTCCGCCCTTGCCGCTGGAGACCAGGACGACGCGGGTGAGGGACTCGGGGCCGAACGGCATCTGCCTGGCGGGTCTCCCGTCGCGGAGCTTCTCGGTGAGCGCCTTGCGTTCGGTGGGCGTCATCACACCCACCTCGACGTCGACATGGGCGATCCCCGGGACGGAGGCGGCGGCGTTGCGGACATCGGACTCGATCCGGGCGGCGGCGGGGCAGCCGACGATCGTGAGGACGATGCCGACATGGGCTATGTCGCCCTCGACGGTCACCTCGCGGACCATGTCGAGGTCGCCGATGGGCCGGCGCAGCTCCGGGTCGGTGACCGCTGCGACCGCCGATCGGACGCTGTCCGCCGCCGTCATGAGCTGGTGCCGGCCGCGTCCGGCTTCTCGTCGTGCTCGAGTTCCGCGAGCAGCGCCTTGAGCTCCTGACGCAGCACGTCACGGGTCACGGCCTGGGCGTTGCGCTCTTCGAGCGACATCCGCAGTGCCACGATCTCCCTGGCGAGGTACTCGGTGTCCGCGAGGTTCCGCTCCGCGCGCTGACGGTCCTGCTCGATCTGCACCCGGTCGCGGTCGTCCTGACGGTTCTGCGCGAGCAGGATCAGGGGAGCGGCGTAGGACGCCTGCAGTGAGAGCATCAGCGTGAGGGCCGTGAACCCGAGCGCCGCGTCATCGAAGCGCAGCGGATCGGGCATGAGCGTGTTCCACACGATCCACAGAACGCAGAACAGCGTCAGGATGACGAGGAACGCCGGAGTGCCCATGGCACGAGCCACCCACTCCGTGAAGCGGCCGAATCTGTCGCGCGAGGTGGGGCGCGTGCGGGTGGCGCCTCTGCCCAGAGGCGCGTCGAGACGAGGGGAACGTGCCATCAGCGCACCCCCTTCGAAGGCTCGGCGGCATCATCACTGTCGTGCGAGCGCCAGTCGTCGGGGAGCAGGTAGTCGAGCACATCGTCGATGCTGATCGCGCCGACCAGCCGGTGCGCGGCATCGATCACGGGGAGTGAGACGAGGTCGTAGCTCGCCAGCATCCTCGCCACCTCAGCCGCCGACGCGGTGACCGACACGGGCTCCATGCTGTCGTCCACGATCGCCCCGAGCCGCTCGTGCGGGGGATAGCGCAGCATCCGCTGGAAGTGCACGACGCCGAGGAGTCGGCCGGTCGGCGTCTCGAACGGCGGGAGGGTCACGAAGACCGCAGCAGCGAGTGCCGGGTGGAGTTCATGGCGGCGGATCAGCGCCAGGGCCTCGGCCACCGTGGCATCGGCCGAGAGGATGATCGGTTCGGGGGTCATCAGACCGCCGGCCGTGTCGGGGCCGTAGCGCAGCAGCATCCTGACGTCCTCGGCCTCCTCCGGCTCCATGAGCTCGAGAAGCTGCTCGAGGCGGCCAGGGGGGAGCTGTGCCAGCAGGTCGGCGGCGTCATCCGGCTCCATCTGGTCCAGGATGTCGGCGGCGCGCTCGTCACCGAGCCGGTCGAGGATGTGCACCTGCTCGTCTTCCGGCATCTCCTCGAGCGCATCGGCCAGCCGGTCGTCCGAGAGTTCCTCCGCGACCTCGATCATGCGCTGCTGCGGAAGATCGAGAAGAGTGTTCGCGAGGTCGGCGGCGTGCAGCTCGGAATACGAGGCCACGAGTTGCTCCGCGGACTGCGCTTCGCCCGGCGTGTGCTGCTCGGTGACCTCGCTCCAGGCGGCGAAGGTCGTCGGCCCCTTGGCGAACGGAGAGGCGCTGGTCTTCGGGCGACGCAGGAACAGCTGGCTGATCGCCCACTCGCCGAGTCGGTTCGGCTCGATGGCGACGTCCTCGATCACCGCGGTGCCGCTGCCGTCGACGAAGCTCATGCGGCGTCCGAGCATCTCGGCGAGCACACGCACCTCTCCCGCACGGGGGGAGAAGCGTCGGACGTTGATCAGCCCGGTGCTGATCACCTGTCCGGAGCGGATCGAGGTGACACGGCCGATCGAGAGGAAGACCTGGCGACGACCCGGGATCTCCACGACGAGTCCGATCACGCGGGGTGCCGCGGTACTTCGGTACACGATGACGACGTCACGGACTTTGCCGAGCCGGTCGCCGACGGGGTCGAAGACGGCGCACCCGGCGAGGCGCGCGGCGAAAACCCGTTGTGTGCTCACTCTCACCAGCGTAGTGCGCGGGGGTCTGTGGCAGCTCCCCTCTTGCATTCCCCGCGCCGCCATAGCAGCGCGTGGAAGAATGGTTGGATGAGTATGCTGAACCGACCTGCGAACAGCGCCGACAGCGGCGAGATCGTCGCGTCGATGCGCGACTACGAGAGCGCACAGAAGACGGTGTCGAAGCTGATCGCTGCGGAGGTTCCTGCCCGAGACATCGCGATCGTCGGGCAGAGCGTGCGCACCGTGGAGCGCGTCACTGGCAAGCTCGGCTATGCCGCCGCCGCGCGATCCGGCGCGATCAACGGCGTGCTGATCGGACTCTTCCTCTCCGCGATCCTGGTGCTCGGCAACCCCGAGGTCCCGATCCAGCTCTTCGTCGGCTTCGTGTTCATCGGCGTCGCCGTCGGGATGCTGCTGAGCCTGATCACCTACGCGATCGTGCGTCGTCGTCGCGACTTCGCGAGCGTCACGCAGTTCGCGGCCGACCACTACGAGGTCACGGTGATGCCCGCGTCGTTGGCCAAGGCGCGCCTGGCGATCGGCGCCGCACGGCCGGAACCGACCCGCCCTCCCGTCAATCTCGACGAGCCGCCGCGCTACGGAGAGCGGATCGTCCCAGCGGGCGTCGCCCCGGCCCAGCCCGTTCCCGCGACCGCGGGCGAGCCGGTCATCCCGCCGCGCCCTGCGGATCCGGTCGAGCCCGGGGAACCGTCCGAGCACCCGTCATCAGACGCGCCCTCGACCGATCCTGACGCTGCGTCGAGCGAGACACGATGACGTCGCCTTCCGAGCCGCAGCAGCCCGGAGGCTTCCCACCCGCCCCGCCCGCGCCTCCGTCCGCGCACCCGCCTCTGCCGCCGACTCCTGACGCTGCCGTGCCTCCGGCTCCGCCGTATCCGGCGCCGCCACACCCGGCACTCCCGCATCCGGCGCCCGCCTACGCAGCGCCGGGCTATCAGGTGGCGCCTCCGACGCCCGGATACCCGGTTCCCGGGTACCCGGCCGTCGCGCCGACCGTGCCCGCGCGCGGTCTGCTGCCCTGGGTCCTCGGGTTCCTCATCGTCATCCCGTTCCCGTTCGTGGGCGGGATCGCCTCGGGCATCGCGATGGCCGTCAGTGGCGGAGCGTCTCGTCGCGCCGGTGGCATCGCCCGTGAGAATGCCCGCGCGGCCCTCAACTGGGGACTCACGTACCTGCTGATCTCGACGTCGCTGATCGTGCTGCACTTCGTGGTGCTGTTCCTGCTCACCGCCGACAGCCCGGCGACCGGGTTCTACCCGATCGGCATCCCGCTGACGATCTATGTCGCGATCTCGCTCCTGCACCTGGTGCTCGTGATCGTCGGGACGATCCGGGCCTCATCGGGCGCGGTCATGCGCGTGCCGTTCGCGATCCCGTTCGTTCGCGCGTGATGGTCGACATCCCGGTCGAGCTGCCCGCAGGGCCGGAGACCGTGACAGGCGACTGGACCGTGGGCGATCGCGAGGACATCGTGCTCATCGCCCACGGCGCCGGTGCGGGCAAGGACCACCCGTTCCTGGTCGGTCTTGCCGATGCGCTCGGTGCGGAGGGGCTCTCGACACTGCGGTTCAATTTCCCCTATGTCGAGAAGGGCAGACGGATGCCGGGACCCGCCGCGCATGCGATCGCGACGTGGAACGCCGTCGTGGCATGGGCACGCACGCAGGAACCGTCCGCGCGCGTCTGGGCGACCGGCAAGTCCTATGGCGGACGGATGGCGTCGATGGCGGTCGCCGAAGGGCTCGTGGTCGACGGCCTCGCCTACCTCGGGTATCCGCTGCACGCACCGGGCAAGCCGGAGAAGCCGCGGGCGGAGCATCTGCCGGTGATCGCGACCCCGCAGCTGTTCATCGAGGGCACGAACGATCCGTTCATCCAGCCGCTGGAGCAGTTCGAGACCGTCGTCTCCACTTGTCAGAACGCACGAGTGGCCTGGGTCGACGGCGGCGGACACTCTTTCGAGGTGAAGGGGCAGAAGCGCCCTGCAGCCGAGATCGGGGCGTCGTTCGCCCGGGTGATCGCCGAGTTCATCCGCGGCTGAGCCCGCGGATGAGCCTCGACGAGAGCGCCGTCGTGCACCGGGGGCGTCGCTGAGCGTCGGGTTTCAGCCCTGGACGCGGGCGATCCAGGCCTCGACCTCGTCCGCCGTGCGGGGAATGTCCGCCGACAGGTTCACGGGGCCGTCGGCGGTCATCAGGATGTCGTCCTCGATGCGCACGCCGATACCGCGCAGGTCGACGGGCACCGTGAGATCGTCGATCTGGAAGTACAGCCCCGGCTCGATGGTGAACACCATGCCGGGGGCGAGGATGCCGTCGTAGTACATCTCGCGGCGGGCCTGGGCGCAGTCGTGCACGTCGATGCCGAGGTGATGCGAGGTGCCGTGCACCATGTAGCGGCGGTGCTGGCCACCGGCATCCGCGTCGAGGGCCTCTTCTGCGGTGACCGGGAGCAGGCCCCACTCGGCGACGCGCTCAGCGATCACCTTCATGGCGGCGCCGTGCACATCGCGGAATCGCACGCCCACCTGGGCGGCGGCGAAGGCGGCATCGGCGGCCTCTCGGACGGTCTCGTACACGCGGCGCTGCACCTCGGTGAAGGTTCCGGAGACGGGGAGCGTGCGGGTGATGTCGGCCGTGTACAGGCTGTCGGCCTCGGCGCCCGCGTCGACCAGGATCAGGTCACCGGGAACCACGGTGCCGTCGTTGCGCGTCCAGTGCAGGTAGCACGCGTGCGGACCGGAGGCGGCGATCGTGTCGTAGCCCTCGCCGTTGCCGTCCTCGCGTGCGCGACGGTGGAAGACGCCCTCCACGACGCGCTCGCCGCGAGCGTGCGCGACCGCTGACGGGAGTTCGCGGATGATGTCGTCGAAGCCGGCGGCCGTGATCTCCACCGCCTTGCGCATCTCGGCGATCTCGAACTCGTCCTTGATCAGGCGGAGCTCGGAGACCGCGCGGGTCAGATCCTCGTCATCGTCGAGGATCAGCTCGCCGTCGACGGGCTGGAAGGCGGAGAGGTGATCGGTGGCGATGGCGAGGTCGGCGGCGACGCCGGCGAGGGACGGGCGCGGGCCGATCCAGAACTCGCCGACGGTCGCGTCCGCATAGAACTCGGTCGTCGTGCGGTCGGCGCGTTCGCGGAAGTACAGCGTCACCTCGTGCGAGCCGTCGACCGGCTCGAAGACCAGGATCGAATCGGGCTCCGCGTCGGAGGCCCATCCGGTGAGGTGGGCGAACGCGGAGTGTGCACGGAAGACGTAGTCCGTGTCGTTGCTGCGCTGCTTGAGCGAGCCGGCAGGGATGACCAGGCGCTTGCCGGGGAATGCGGCCGAGAGTGCGGCGCGACGAGCGGCGGCGAACGATGCCTGGGCTCGCGGTGCGGGGAGAGTCTCGGGGCGTTCCGCCCACCCGGAGGAGATCGTGTCCAGGAAGCCGCGGGGGAAGGGCTGCTTGCGGTTCGTGTTGCTGTTCTCGACGGCGGGCTCTGCGATCGTGTCGCGTTCTGCGGTGCTCATCCGTCCAGTCTGTCACCTGCGGCGTGAGCGCGGGAGCTCAGCCGGCGGGCTCGAGCTGGACGATCAGTGCGCGGTGGTCGCTTCCGCCGGCATCGTCGAGGACGGCCGACCCGGAGGGGGTCCAGTTGGACGTGGCCATGACGTGGTCGATGGGCGCTCCCGCGAGAGCGGGGAGCGAGCTCGGCCACGTGCCGGACAAGCCGTTGCCGGTGCGGGACGCGACATCGCGGCAATAGCCCATGTCGCCGCCGTCGACACCGAGCGATGCCATGTGATCGATCGTCGCGTTGAAGTCGCCCGCGAGGATGACGTCCCCCGCGGGGCACTGGTCTGCGATCCACTGCAGATCAGAGCGCCACTGCTGCATCTCCTCCATGCGGGGAGCGACCGCATGGACGGCGACGATCGTCGGTCCGCTGCCGTCGATCGGCATCAGCACGACACTCGGCACGGAGCCCGTGTTGCTGGAGCCGTCTTCGGAGGACTGGATGACCGAGTACTCGCCGAGATCGGGGGAGACCAGCACCGTGGTCTGCCAGGACTGGGGGCCGTTCGGGACATCCGGCCGGAACTGCACGTGATGCACCCACATGGGATGCCCCTGCTCGCGCAGCATGATCGCGATGCGCTCGCCGACCGCCTCGGTGGTCTCCGGGAGCGCGACGATGTCGGCACCTTGATCGAGGATCCGCTGCGCGATGGTCTCGGCCGAGACCGCTTCGCCTGCCGTGTTCCAGGTGAGCACGCGGACGCTGCTGTCGGTCTTCGCCGGAAGCGCTGTGGCTCCGAAGCCGCGCGTGACGCCGATGACGCCTGTGGCTCCCGCACCCAGGAGCGCGATGATCAGCACCGAGGCCGCGAATCCTCGCAGCGGACGGATGAAGAGCAGCAGCAGCGCGAGCACCGCGACCACGAGGAAGGCGCCGAGCACGAGGCCTCTGACTGATACGAGCTGCGTGAACGGGTAGGTCTGTTCCAGACGGAAGAACTGCGGCCACACGACGATCGCCGTGGCGATCGCGAGCAGCACGGTGAACAGAATCCCCAGTAGTCGAAGCATCCCGACAAGCCTAGAAGAGCAGGCTGTGAAGTCTCTGCCTCGGTGCTGCGTTCGCGACCGCCACCGACTCCGCTCGGTACGCTCAGAGGATGGTCGATCATCCTCCCCACAGGTTCGCGGGCCCCGCAGACCTGCATCTGCACTCCCACCATTCCGATGGCACGGAGGCGCCGGCCGAGGTGATGCGCCAAGCACACGCGTACGGGGTGCGCACCGTCGCCCTCACCGACCACGATCGCACGAGCGGGTGGGACGAGGCGGCAGCGACGGCCGCCGCTCTCGGCATGACGTTCCTCCCCGGCATGGAGCTCTCTGCCAAGCACGAGTGGCGCAGCGTGCACGTGCTGGGTTACCTCTTCGATCCCGATGATGCCGCGCTCAGTGCGGAGACGGCGCGGATCCGCGACGACCGGATCGGGCGGGCGGAACGGATCGTGCGTCACATCGGACGCGACTACGACCTGCATTGGGACGACGTGCTCGCCCAGACCGTCGCCGACGCCACAGTCGGGCGCCCCCACATCGCGGACGCTCTGGTCGCACGGGGCATCGTGCAGGATCGCACCGAGGCGTTCGACGGGATCCTGCACCCGCGAGCGGGGTACTACGAACCGCACTACGCGCCCGATCCGCTCACGGCGGTGCGGCTGATCACCGAGGCCGGGGGAGTGGCCGTGATCGCCCACCCGGTGACGTCGGGCCGCGATCGCATGATGCCCGTGTCCTTCATCGAACAGTTGATCGCAGCGGGGCTCGGCGGATTCGAGATCGACCATCGCGAGAACACCGCTGCGGGCAAGAAGCTGCTGCACGAGATCGCCGCGACGCACGACCTCATCGTGACGGGCTCCAGCGACTATCACGGCAGTGGAAAGCCCAACCTGCCCGGTGAGAACACCACCTCGGAGGAGATGGTCGCCCGGCTCATCGCGCGGGCGAGCGGGTCGGAACCGCGATACCCCTGACGCGCGTCCGGCATTCTGTCGGCACACTCCCGGCACATTCGCGAGCGGGATTGATACGTTCCTCCGCATGCGCCAAGCGACTTCAGTGGAGCGCCGCGTCGATGTGTTCGTTCATCGTCTGCTGCGGGATGCTCCTGCCGACGGCATGCGTGCCGCTCTGGTCGAGGTCGCGGTGTTCGTCCTCAAGCAGGCGTGGGCGTGCATCTTCGGGGCCGCGCTCCTTGCCGTGATCGTCGCCGCGCGACTCTGGTATCCCGACGACGCCACGATCGCGCGCAACGACGCCTTGACGATCGCGGCTGTGATCATCCAGATCGCGATGCTCGCGTTCCGGCTCGAGAGCGGCCGGGAGCTCTGGGTCATCGTGCTGTTCCACATCACCGGTACCGTGATGGAGCTCTTCAAGACAGACGTCGGGTCGTGGATGTATGCCGCAGACGGCATCCTCCGTATCGGCGGGGTTCCTCTGTTCAGCGGCTTCATGTACGCCGCGGTCGGATCGTACATGGTGCGCGTCTACCGACTCTTCGATCTCGGCTTTACGCGCTATCCTCATCGACTGCTGACGACCGTGGTGGCCCTGGCGATCTACGCGAACTTCTTCACGCACCACTACTGGTGGGATGCGCGCTGGGTGCTGCTCGCCATGGTCGTGCTGCTGTGGATCCCCACGGCGATGCACGCCAGGGTCTGGCGCCGTACTCTTCGTCTGCCGCTGCTGGCGGTCTTCGCGGGTGTGGCCGTCTTCATCTACCTGGCGGAGAACATCGGCACCTGGGCGGGGGCGTGGATGTACCCCGACCAGGCGGACGGCTGGCAGCCGGTGTCGGCCAGCAAGCTCGTGTCGTGGTTCCTGCTGATGATCATCTCGGTCGTGCTGGTCACGTGGGTCTACCCGCCGCGTCCGCCGGGGACGACGAAGGGGGCGGATGCCGCTGTCGCAGCATCCGCCCCCTCAACGATCGATCAGGCGCCGGCCGGAGCCGTCCCTCCACCCGAGCCGCCGCGGCGGCGACGGCGGCGGCGAGCCGGTGCGGGCTTGCCGTCGTGATGTTCCTTGCCTGAGCCGTCGTGCGTTCCCGCGCCTTCGGCGCTGCGGTCGGACGACGCGGTCGGTGCCTCGGCAGCAGGAGTCTGCGCTGCACCTTCCGCAAAGGTCGAGCCGACCGGGGCGGAGCCCCGACGACGACGGCGGCGGCGGGTGCCACCCTCTTCGGTGCCCTCGGCGGCGGCATCCGCTGCACGCTCGGGACGAGGGGTGCGCTCGGTCTTGACGGCCTGAGCCTTCGGAGCGGACGTCAGACGTCCCTTCGTGCCCTGGGGGATGTCGAGGTCGGAGAACAGGTGCGGGCTCGAGGAGTAGGTCTCGACCGGTTCCGGCTGACCGAACTCGAGCGCCCGGTTGATGAGGGCCCACTTGTGCAGGTCCTCCCAGTCGACGAACGTGACGGCGATACCGGTCTTGCCGGCGCGACCCGTGCGGCCGGCGCGGTGCAGGTAGGTCTTGTCCTCATCCGGGATCGTGTGATTGATGACGTGGGTCACATCGTCGACGTCGATACCACGGGCGGCGACGTCGGTGGCGACCAGCACGTCGCGCTTGCCGGCCTTGAAGGCGGCCATCGAGCGCTCGCGCTGGTCCTGGCCCATGTCGCCGTGCACGCCGCCGACGTTGAAGCCGCGGTCGCTCAGCTCGTCCACCAGGCGCTGTGCGGCGCGCTTGGTGCGGGTGAAGATCACCGTCTTGCCGCGACCTTCCGCCTGCAGGATGCGGGCGATGACCTCGTCCTTGTCGAGCGAGTGCGCGCGGTAGACCAGGTGCTTGATGTTCGCCTGGGTGAGGCCCTCATCCGGGTCGGTCGCGCGGATGTGGATCGGATTGGTCATGAAGCGGCGGGCGAGCGCGACGATCGGTCCCGGCATCGTCGCCGAGAAGAGCTGCGTGTGGCGCACTGCGGGGACCTTCTGGAAGATCTTCTCGATGTCGGCGAGGAAGCCGAGGTCGAGCATCTTGTCGGCCTCATCGAGGACGACCTCTGTCGCGTTCGAGAGGTCGAGCAGCCGCTGTCCTGCGAGGTCGATCAGACGGCCGGGCGTGCCGACGACGATCTGGGCGCCGGCCTTGAGCTGGTCGATCTGTCCCTCGTACGCCTTGCCGCCGTAGATCGCGACGACGCTGGTCGAGCGGTTGCTGGTGAGCAGGTCGATGTCCTCGTACACCTGCACAGCGAGCTCGCGGGTGGGCACGACGATGAGCGCCTTGACGCCATGCTCGGGATTCTGGCCGAGCCGCTGGACGACGGGGATGCCGAAGCCGAAGGTCTTCCCGGTTCCGGTCTTGGCCTGTCCGATGATGTCCTGGCCGGGCAGACCGAGCGGGATGGTCTGCGCCTGGATGGGGAACGCGTCGACGATGCCTTTGGCGGCGAGTGCGTCGACGATGTCCTGATCGACTCCGAGATCAGAGAAAGTTGTCACTTGTTCAATTGCCTGTCCGGCGATCGTTCGCAGATCACCACGTAAACGGATCCACGCCGTCTCTTGTGCCACAGGCGCGGGGGCCCGCTCCAACGGCGGGACACGCCCAGCCTACCCGAGCAGGTGCGAACAGCTGGTAGAGGTCGGCCGCGCGGGTATTGTGAACGTCGTGACGAACTGGATGGGCAGTCCCCGTGGTTAAGTGGTTCTGGCAGCGCGATGCCGCCCCGCGGCGTGCTCTGGCATTGCGCAGCCGGGGTGATCAGGGTGACGCGACCCGCGTGGACTTCGCGGAGCTCGCGCCCGAACTGCCGCGCTTCCTCGGGCAGGCCGCCTATCTGCAGCTCGGCTACTTCGAGACGCTCACGCGCCTCATCCGTGCCACGCCGGAACTGTCCGAGAAGGAATCGCTGTCGCGGGCGGCCGGTGCCACTCTCACCAAGCACCGCGCGATCGTCGAGCTGATCACCGAGCGCGGCGACGATCCGACCCAGTTGATGCTCCCGTTCCGGGAACATCTCGACGCGTTCCGACGCAAGACGATCGGTGCACGCCCCCGAGAGACACTTCTCGCCGTCTACATCACCGCCGGCATGCTCGATGACTTCTATCTCGCGCTCGCATCCAGCTACGGCGATGCGGGGCGTCGAGTCGCCGACATCCTGCGCGAGGACGATGCGCGCCACGAGATCGTCGCGATCATCCAGGAGACGATCGAAAGCGACGAAGAGTGGCGTTCGCTGCTGTCGATGTGGGCTCGTCGTCTGGTCGGAGACACGATCCTGGTGTGCCGTTCCGCGTTGCGGCCGGAGTCCCTCGCGGCAGACGACGCACGCATCGAACCGGTCTACACCGAGCTCATGGGCGCGCACGCGCGTCGCATGGACGCGATGGGGCTCGCCTCCTAGCGATCACGCACGCCCCGGGCGTCAGATCCCGAGGGCGGCCTTCGCTGTGGCATCCGAGCGGCGGCGAGCGGCCACGATCACCAGAGTCGCGAGTGCTGCCACGCCGACCGCTCCGACCACGCTCGCCAGCCACAGCCAGACGCTGTCCTCGCCGACACCGCCCCATTGCAGCCCGGTGTAGACGATCGCGGAGGTCGCGGTGGCGATCGCCGGCGTGAGCGCGACGCCGCGCAGCTCACGACCGCCGATCAGGAAGTGCGCGGCGATGCCCAGCACGCACGCGCCGATGAGCGCGAGGAGGATGTACACGATCGGATCAGGCGACGAAGCCGACGCGGCGGAGTTCCTCGGTGCCCAGCTCGATGTAGGCGAGGTTCGCGGTCGGGACGATGTAGGAGTTGCCCTTGACATCGGAGAAGCTCAGGTGCGGCGTGCTCTGCTCGAGTGCCGCAGCGACCTGGCTGCGGATCTCGTCAGCGCTCGAGCCGGTGTCGAAGCTCAGCTCGCGGCCGGTGTTGATGATTCCGATGCGGATTTCCACGCGTGCTCCTTGCGATACGGGACGGGCGGACGCCGTCAGACGCCGCCGTTCGAGGACTCGCCCAACTCTACCCCGGGCGCTCGGGCCGGGGTCTGCTGCGGCCCCCGGTTTCGCCGTGAGCGCACACCCGGGCTGGCGCGGACGGGCGGTGATGTCGGCGCGTCCGGCTAGCGTGGAAGACATGACAGGGGATGCTGCGCAACGAGCCGTCGTGACGGCCGAGACACACGCATCAGGGGTCATCATCGGCGCACCGGGCACGGGCAAGACGCGTGCGCTCGTCGATCGGGTGGTGCATCTGCTCGACGTCGAGAGCCTGCATCCGGAAGAAGTGCTCGTGCTCACTCCCAGCAGGCAGGCCGCGACGTCATTGCGCGACCGCATCGGCGTGCGCATCGGCCAGGCGACGCCGGGCCCGCTCGCGCGCTCTCTGGGGTCGTTCGCGTTCCAGGTGGTGCGTGGTGCGATGGTCCGTGCCGGTGCCGAGCCTCCCGCGCTGCTCACCGGGGCGGACCAGGACCGGATCATCGCGGAACTGCTCGCGGGCGATGAGGAAGACGGACTGATCGCGTGGCCGGAGGCTCTCAGCGCCTCGGTCAGGGCGTCGAAGGGCTTCCGATCCGAGCTGCGCGCGTTCCTCGCCGAATGCACCGAGCTCGGCGCTCGGCCCGGTGAACTTCGCGACGCCGGCGACCCGGTCTGGGCTGCCGCCGCAGAGTTCCTCGTCGAGTACCGATCGGTGCTCGACGCCCTGCGTTCGGCGCACCGTGACGCCGCGGACCTCCTCAGCGAGGCCAGTGCGATCCTGCAGACGGCCGACGACGCGACTCTCGGGCCCCTTGCTCCGCTGCGCGTCGTGCTGATCGACGATGCCCAGGAGCTGACCCGCGGCGGGATCGCCGTGGTCCGGGCCCTGCGTGGGCGCGGCGTCGCCGTGCACGCGTTCGGAGACCCCGACATCTCCTCCGGCACATTCCGCGGAGCGAGCCCTGAACTGTTCGCGCAGCTCGCCGGAGCGCTCGGCGAGGTGCACGTGCTCGATGAGCCCCATCGGCAGAAACCCGCCCTCACGGCGCTCACCCGAACGATCACCCAGGCGATCGGCGTCTCCGGACGCGTCGAGCACCGCCGTCCCCCTGGAACCACCGACGGCGACGATGCGGAGGCGACATCAGCGGTGTCGACCTTCGTCGCACCGTCGCCTCATGAGGAGCTCGACAGGATCGCCGGTGTGATGCGCGAGTGGCATCTCACCGCGGGGATCCGGTGGGATCGGATGGCGGTCATCGCCCACGACACACGGCAGGTGACGCAGCTGGAGACCGAGCTCGCCGCGCGCGAGATCCCGACCAAGGCCGCAGGGGTGCAACGTCCGCTCGGCAGTGAGGGCATCGTGCGGGACATCGTCGGTATCGTGCGCCTGGCGCTGACTCCCGTCGAGGACCGCACCGCCTTGGAGCTGGAAGAAGCCCTGCGGACACCGTTCGGAGGGATGGACGCGATCGGTCTGCGACGGTTGCGCGCGCGTCTGCGGCACATCGAGCTCGAGCAGGGCGGTTCGACCCCTGCGCGCGAACTGCTGCGGCGGGCCATGGCGAAGCCGGCGCATTTCACGCTCATCGACGCACCCGAGTCGCGCACGGCGGCACGGTTCGCCGACACGATCGCCGCACTCGAGACGGCTGCAGCCTCCGGCGAGACCGTGCACGATCTCCTCTGGCGGGTGTGGGATCAGGCCCGCGCGGTGGACGGTCGTCGGCTCCACGTCGCCTGGCGTGAGATATCCATGCAGCCGACCGGAGCGGAGACGGCCAGGGCCCTGGACGCTCTCGTGTCCCTGTTCGACGCGGCGAAACGGTTCGTCGAACGCACGCCGAACGAACACCCCGAGGTGTTCGTGCGCGACATCCTCGACAGCGAGGTGCCAGAGGACTCCCTCTCGACGCCCGACCGTCCCGGCAGAGTCACGTTGCTCACTCCCGCGACCGCGCTCGGCACCGAGTTCGACGCGGTCGTCGTGGCGGGAGTGCAGGACGGCGTCTGGCCGAACGTGCGCCTTCGCGGCGGCATGCTCCAGACCTGGCGGCTCGCGGATGCGCTCGCGGCGAGCCGCACCGGCATGCGCGTCGAGGCGCCGACACCGCTCGACCGGCGCCGCAGCGCGCTCCACGACGAGCTGAGACTGTTCGTCCGTGCGGTCTCCCGGGCGCGTGATCGTCTGCTCATCACCGCTGTGGACGACGACGACATGACGCCGAGCGCCTTCTTCGGGTTCCTTCCGCCGCCGGATCCTCCCGAGCGGCACGCCTCGGCGGAGCACCCGCTCACGCTGCGGGGCTCCGTGGCCCGCAACCGGCGCGTGCTCACGACGTCCCGCGTCGAGTCGGTACGCCAGGACGCCGCCGAACAACTCGCTGTTCTGGCGCGCGAAGGTGTGCCCGGTGCCGACCCTGTGGACTGGTACGGGGTGGTGCCCGTCTCGACGCAGGTCCCACTGCGGGATCTCGAGGTCGAGGGTGCACGGGTGTCGCCGTCGAAGATGGAGTCCTATGAGGAGTGCGGCCTGAACTGGGTGGTCTCGGCCCTCGGCGGCGACACCGTGATGCCGCCCACGGCGGGGATAGGCACGATCGTGCACGAGGCGATGGAGAGGGTGCCGGATGGTGACCTCGAGCGCATGCGCGCGATCGTGGCGGAGCATTGGCCGGAACTCGATTTCGAGACCGAATGGATCGGACGCAAGGAACGCCGACGCGCGGATCTGTTCGTGGATCGTCTGCACACCTATCTGGGGGAGGTGCGCGCCGATGGCGGACGAGTGCTCGGCAGCGAAGCGCGCTTCGACTTCGCGGTCGCCCTCGGCGACGATCACGTCGCTCCGCAGGTGCGGCCGGTGGACGCCGAGGATATCGGGCCGCGTGCCATCGTGAGCGGATACATCGACCGCGTCGAGGCCTATCCCGAGGGGCACGGCGAGCACGCTCATGCCCGGGGGCGCGGCTGGGTGGAGATGGCTCCCGGTGCCGACGGCGAACGAGCGGTCGTGGTCGACCTCAAGACGGGGAAGACCGATCCGGAGTCCGACTCCGGGGTCGTCGAGCATGCCCAGCTCGCCGCCTACCAGGTCGCCGTGCAGCAGGGACTGATCGACGGTGCGGCCCCTGCGGCGCTCGCGGGCGCACGGCTCGTCATCGTCTCCAAGACGCTGGCGAAGAGCGACTATCGCATCGCACACCAGCATCCCCTCGATGACGAGGCGCGGAGCGCGTTCCTCCGACGAGTGGCCGACGCCGCCCGCGGGATGTCGGCGTCGAGCTTCACGGCGCAGGTCGAGTCCCACTGCGCCGACACGCAGCGGCGCGTGCACCCCTGCCGCATCCACACGGTTCCGGCGGTGAGCGCGTGACGGGCTGGGAGGGTGCGTACGGCATCTCCGCGACGGATGTCGCCGCCGCCCTGGGGCAGCCCTCGCCGACCGCGGCGCAACAGCGCGTGATCGAAGCGCCGCCTGAGCCCGCGCTCGTCGTCGCGGGTGCCGGCAGCGGCAAGACCGAGACCATGTCGGGCCGCGTGGTCTGGCTCGTCGCGAACGGTCATGTGCGCCGAGACGAGATCCTGGGACTCACGTTCACGCGCAAGGCCGCAGGCGAACTCTCCGAGCGGATCGGTGCGCGTCTCGCCCTGATCGACGAGTACGGCCGTCGCGGCCTGCTCCCGCATCTGCCGGAGATCGTCCGCTCCGGCGCATTGCGCCGTGTCGACGACGCCGCGGCCGGGAGACAGCGCGATGTGGTGCGGGCGCACGTGCTCGATGAGCTCGCGGCCACGCACGGCACCGGCTGGAACCCCGCCGCCGCACGCTCGGCGGAGGACCTCATGATCCGGCCCCGCGTCTCGACGTACAACGCATTCGCCGACGGTATCGTGCGTGAGCATGCGGCGCGGATCGGGCGCGACCCCGACGTGGCGATGCTCAGCCAGGCCGCCTCCTGGATCCTGGCGCGCGAAGTGGTGCTGCGCTCCGACCTCCCCGAGCTCGAAGGCATCGACTATGCCCTCGGGACGGTGATCGATGCGGTGCAGCGTCTCGCCGGCGATGCGCTCGATCACCGCGTGGATCTCGATCGCGCGGAGAGGATCGCGCGGGAACAGGCTCGTGCATTCGAGCCGTACCGTGGCAATGGCGACGTCGAGAAGGCCGCGACCAACCTGCTCAGCCTGCCCACGATCACCCACCTCGTGCGCGACTACATCGCCGAGAAGCAGCGCCGTGGCGTGCTCGACTTCGCCGATCAGGTGGGTGGCGCCTATGACATCGTCGAGTCGGCGCCCGATGTACGTGCGGAACTGCGGGAACTGCACCGCGTGGTCCTGCTCGACGAGTATCAGGACACCTCGGTGATCCAGACGAAGTTCCTCGCCGAGCTCTTCCGTGACGCGGCGGTCATGGCCGTCGGCGATCCTCACCAGTCCATCTACGGCTGGCGCGGTGCCAGCGCCGACAACCTCTACGCCTTCTCCCGCTCGTTCTCGAGCCAGGGTGAAGTCCAGACCTACAGCCTGATGACCAGCTGGCGCAACGACCGGCGCATCCTGGACATCGCGAACAGCGTGCTCACTCCGCTCCAGCGGCCCGAGCTCGACGTTCCGCCCCTCGATCCACGGCCAGGGGCCGATGCGGGGGCGGTCACCGTGCGCTATCCGTTCACCGTGGACGACGAAGCCTCCGATGTCGCCGAATGGTTCGCCGAGCGTCGTGCGGCGCACGACGCGGATCCGACGCGCACGCGCCCACACACCGGTGCGATCCTGTTCCGCTCCAAGCGGCACATGCAGACCTTCGCCGCGGCACTCGCAGCGCGGGGCATCCCGCATCGTATTCTCGGCCTCGGCGGGCTGCTGGCCACGCCCGAGGTGGTCGACGTCGTCTCTGTGTTGCGAGTGGTGCATGATCCGACCGCGGGCTCCGCACTGATCCGCCTCCTCACCGGTCCTCGGTTCGGCGTGGGCGTGGCCGACATGGCGGCGCTGTACGACCTCGGCCGAACATTGGCGGAGCGCGATACCGCGATGATGCCGCTGCCCGACGAGGTGCGAGCGCGTCTGCGCTCCTCGCGCGGTGCCGATGAAGCCGTGTCTATCGTCGATGCGGTCGATGTCGTTCGCGCCGTGCGTGACGACTACCGCATGCTGGAGGCCATCACGCCGGACGGACGTCAGCGCATCCGCGCCGCGGGAGAGATGCTCGAACGGCTGCGGCGCGCGTCGTCGCAGCCGATCCCCGAGCTGATCCGCTTGATCGAGCTCGAGCTGCGCCTCGACATCGAACTGGCGGCGAACGAGACACGCGGCCCGGCGCGCATCGCGGCGACCCAGCTGCGCGCCTTCTCCGACGAGGTGCGCGCATTCCTCGCCGCCGACGATCGCGGGACCATCGGGAGTCTGCTCGCGTGGCTCGCCAAGGCCGAGAGCACCGATGAGCTGATGCCACGGCCGGAGCCGCCGGAACCCGGCGTGGTGCAGCTGCTCACGATCCATGGCTCCAAGGGCCTCGAGTGGGATGCCGTGGCCGTCGTTCGGCTGGTGGTCGATGAGCTGCCCGGCCGGGTCTCCGACACCTCGGGGTGGTTCGGGTTCGGTGTGGTGCCGTTCGCGTTGCGTGGTGACCGCGACGCGCTCCCGACCTTCACATGGGACCCCGAGTCGGCGATGGAGGGCGAGAGCGATCCGAAGAAGAGACAGGCGCTCGCCCAGTCGTCGTTGTCCGGAGGCGTGACCAAGGCGAACCCGCAGGGGGGAGCGCTGAAGCGGTTCAAAGATGACTATCGGCAGTACCAGCAGCAGGAGGAGCGCCGACTGGCGTATGTGGCCGTGACCCGCGCGCGCACGGACCTGTTGCTCAGCGGTTCGCACTGGGCTGGACAGAAGTCTCCGCGCATGCCCAGCCCCTACCTGGTGGAGGCGATGGAGGTCCTCGGCCTTGAGGCCATCGAGCCGGTCGACCCGGATGAGAATCCCTATGACGGTCCCGGATCGACGCTCAGCTGGCCCCTCGACCCCTTGGGCGGCCGCCGCGCCGTGGTCACTGCGGCCGCGGAAGCTGTCCGGAGCGCTGCGACGAGGGGGGAAGGTCTCGAGCCGTCGCCCGAGTTGGCGAGGCTGCTCGCCGAGCGCGCGGCGCGCCTGCGAGGTGCGGACGCCGTCGCCCCCACCCGTGTCCCGGCCTCGCGGTTCAAGGACTACGTGACGGATTTCTCCGGCACGCTGTCGTCGATCGTGCGGCCGATGCCCGAGCGTCCCTACCGTCAGACGCGTCTGGGCACCCTGTTCCACGCCTGGGTGGAACGTCGCTCAGAACTGGTCGGCGTGGGCAGCCGTGTCGATGAGGCCCTGTGGGAGCTCGACGAGGACGAGTCCTCAGCCGCCGTGCCGGACGCGTTCTCGGGCGAGCCCTCGGTCACAGCATCGGACGACGCAGCCCTCGCCGCGCTGCAATCGACGTTCGAGCGCAGCGAATGGGGCCCACTGCTCCCGATCGCCGTCGAGATCGAGATCGACTTCGCCTTGGGGGGAGGGATGCTCGGCGTCGAAGCCGACCCCGAGCATCGCGAACACATCGTGATCTGCAAGCTCGACGCGGTCTACCGCCGGGAGGACCGCGGCGGTCGCATCGAGATCGTGGACTGGAAGACGGGAAAGGCTCCGAAGACCGCGCAGGAGCGCGAGGAGCGCATGCTGCAGCTGGCGTTGTACCGACTCGCGTATCACCGTCGGTTCGACGTTCCGCTCGAGGAGATCGACGTCGCGCTCTACTACGTCGGCGATGACCTCATCATCCGTGACGACCGGATCTACTCCGAGGAAGAGCTCTTCCAGCGCTGGAGCGCGGCGCGCGCGGCACGCTGAGCTTCCTCTTCGGAGTCGAAGTCCGCATCGGCGGCCGAATCGGTGTCGGGGGAGCGAAGTGGATGCGACTCTTCACGCACCCCGGCGGCGCCCGTCGTCCCGGCGAACAGCCCGCTCACGCCGGAGAGGTCCTCGGTCTCGACGGTGAGCATCTCCGCCCGGCGCGCGGCGTCGGCGTCGCCGTCCTCACGCGTAGTCGAGGGGAGCGGTTGCACGGGCCCGGTCTTCTCGGCGTCGGCGTTCGTGTCGAGCCACAGCTCGTCGGGGTTGTACGCATCGGTCTGCATCGAGGTGTCGATCGCGGAACCGGTTTCGACGGGCACGCGATCCAGCGCGTCCATCGCGGAATCGACTCCCGCCCCGAGAGTGGCGATCACGCTGAGATCGTCGTCGCGCAGGCCGTCAGCGAGGGATTCCAGGAGCGCAGCGGCGTCGTCGACGATGTCGCTGCGGCGCATCGAGTCACCGTGGACCAGCCAGCGCGCGAACTCCAGTTCCGCGAGAAGCCGCGCACGCACGTCGAGCGCGGCATCGGGAACCCGGTCGAGGCTTCGGGAGTACGAGGCATGCACATCGGGCGCGGCATCCGGCGCCGCCGACAACCAGGCGAGATCGACGGCGGGGTCTCCCACGGCGAGTCCGTGCCAGCCGACCAGGCCGGTGACCTCGGGTCCGCGCTCGGGATCGTCGTCGAACAGGAAGGATGTCGACTGGACGCCGCCGAGCACCACGGTGGACTCGAAGCGCCAGAGGTCATCGTCGCTGATCGCCTGCCTCCACCGCACCGTCAGGCGGGCGGGGACGCGCCCGGTCGCGGCGGCTTCGTCGATGAGGCGCGCCAGTTCCTCCCGGCTCTCCTCCGCTGACTTCGAGACGAGGCCGGCGCCACGCACGACCGAGGTGGGCAGCCCGTGGACCGCTGCGATCGCCGCGCCCATCGACTCGGCTGCGCCGCGCCCTGACGGGACCATCGCCGCTTCGATCTGGAATCCGGGGAGAAGTCCGGTGACGAGCGCGCGACCTTCTCCGACGCGCGTCTCGCCGATGTACTCCGGGGCCTTGAACGGCAGCATGGCGCGCGCTCCCGCCGTGAGTGCGCGGAGCGCCAGAGCCTCTGCGGCCAGTTCCCGCCCGGTCTCATCGTCATCGGCGATGCGGATCGCGAGCTCGCGTCCGTCGGCGAGCGTGGCCACGGCGGAGTCGAATCGTCCGTCAGCGGCGGCCGTCAGTGCGCGAGCGCCCGTGACCTCCGCCCCGGGCAGTGCAGCCGTCACTGCCGCGGCTAGAGTGAAAGGAGAGCGTCCCATGCCCTTAGGGTAGGTCGGCTCAGGGGCGGTCCCGCCTCCGCCACGCCCGTGAGAGAGGGAGTCGATGACCATTCGCCGTTCATCTCTCGACCGCGCCGCTGATCTCCGCGAGGAGCCAGGGGTGCTGGATCGACTGCGCAGCGACACCGAGACCCGCACGATCGTCGTGCGCGATGGGCGCGTTCGCGTCGTCGATTCCGCTCTGCTGCGGGTCTCGCCGGACGAGGTCGGTGATGCGGCGTGGGCGCTGCTCGGCCGCGACGAGGACGGCGCGCCCGTGCTGCTCGCTGCGCTTCCCCCGGAGACGGAGAGCGTCGACGCGGCGCCCGATGAGATCTGGCTCGGGTTGCGCGACCTGGGCGGCCGCATCGACGCGGAAGAGACCGAGCTCCTGGTCGAGGCGATCGCGGTGGCGGGCTGGCTCCGTGACGCGCGCTTCTGCCCGACGTGCGGAGGCGGAACCGAGCTGCGTCAGGCCGGGTGGTCCCGACGCTGCCTCTCCTGCGGACGCGAGCATTTCCCGCGCACCGATCCCGCCGTGATCGTCGCGGTCGAGAGCGCGGACGGTGAACGGCTGCTGCTCGGCGCGAACGCGAACTGGGGCGGACGCATGTACTCGTGCTTCGCCGGGTTCGCCGAGGCAGGGGAGTCTCTCGAAGCGACGGTCCACAGGGAGCTCGAGGAGGAGTCGGGAGTGCGCCTCGCCGCCCTGCGGTACATCTCCTCGCAGGCGTGGCCGTTCCCGCGCTCCCTCATGATCGGATTCCGCGCGGTCGTCGATGACGAGTCGGCGGCCCGCGCCGACGGCGAGGAGATTATCGATCTTCGTTGGTTCACCAGGGCGGAGATCCGCACGGCACTCGTCGGCGACGGCCCCGTGGGGCTTCCCGGACCTGCCTCGATCGCCAGGGCGTTGATCGTGGACTGGCTCGAGGATCGGGCGTGAGCGCGCTCGACGCACTCGACGAACGGCAACGGCAGGCGGCATCGGTGCTGCGCGGCCCCGTCGCCGTCCTGGCCGGCGCCGGAACCGGAAAGACTCGGGTGATCACGCACCGCATCGCGCATGGCGTCGACACCGGTGCCTATTCGCCTGGTCGCGTGATGGCCGTCACGTTCACGGCCAAGGCAGCGGGCGAACTGCGCGGACGGCTTCGGGCGCTCGGTGTCGAGGGCGTCGCCGCACGCACCTTCCATGCGACGGCGCTCGCCCAACTCAACTTCTTCTGGCCCACGCTCGCGGGTTCGCCTGCGCCGTCGATCATCGACAACAAGGTCCGCATGCTCGGCCAGGTCGCCGACGGGCTCCGTCTGCGACGCACCACCGCGACGCTCCGCGACATCGCGTCGGAGATCGAGTGGCGCAAGGTCTCGATGCTCTCGATCGAGAAGCACGCAGAGCTCGGTCGCGCGGTCACCGGTGTCGACGCCACGCAGCTCGTCGAGCTGCAGCGCGGGTACGAAGCGCTGAAGGACGAGCGTCGCCAACTCGACTTCGAGGATGTGCTCCTCGCTTGTGCCGGCATGCTGGAAGCAGAACCGCGGGTCGCTGCGTCCGTCCACGAGCAGTACCGCCACTTCACCGTCGACGAGTTCCAAGACGTGTCGCCCCTGCAGAACCGGCTGCTGGAGCTCTGGCTCGGCGATCGGCACGACATCTGCGTGGTCGGCGATGCGAGCCAGACCATCTACTCGTTCGCGGGTGCCGAACAGCGCTATCTGCTCGAGTTCGAGCGCACCCATCCGGATGCGACGGTCGTGCGACTCGAGACGAACTATCGCTCTCAGGCGCCCATCCTCACTGCGGCGAATGCGCTGATGCGGGGGCGTCCCGGTGCTCTCGAACTCGTTCCCGCGCGGGAACAGTTCAGTGCCGATGCTCCCACCGTCACGGCGTACGACACCGAGACGGAGGAGGCCCAGGGCATCGCGGCCGCGATCTCGGCTCAGATCGCAGCGGGCGCTTCGCCGGCGGAGATCGCCGTGCTCTACCGCGCCCACGCGCAGTCCGGTGTGCTGCAGCAGGCGCTCGCCGCAGCGGGGATCGCGACGACGGTCCTCGGGGGAACCCGCTTCTTCGCGATGCCAGAGGTGCGCCAGGCCATCCTGGCATTGCGCGCCGCGGCGATCGCCCCCACCGAGCAGGGCTTCCTCCCCGGTGTGCAGCGCGTACTGCGCGAACTCGGTCTCACGGACGAGCCCCCGCAGGCCGGAGGTGCTCAGCGCGACGGCTGGGAAGCACGCAGGGCGATACTGCGGCTGGCCGAGGAGGCCGGGCCCGAAGCGAACCTGCGCTCCTTCAGTGACGCGCTGATGGCGCGCGCGAAGGACCAGCACGAGCCGACCATGCGCACCGTCACGCTGTCGACGCTGCATGCGGCCAAGGGACTGGAGTGGCCGCACGTGCACTTGGCCGGGTGGGCTGAAGGCGCGCTGCCGATCTCGTATGCCACGACTTTCGAGTCCATCGATGAGGAGAGACGCCTCGCCTATGTCGGTGTCACGCGCGCAGCGCGAACCCTGGCTCTGAGCTGGTCGCGGTCCGCGGGACGAGGGGAACGGGCTCCGTCTCGGTTCCTGGCAGAGATGGGAACGACAGCGCGCGGCACCGGCATTCTGCGTGAAACGTCACCGCACTCCACACGCGGGAACCGTCAGCGCTGAGCCGGACGACTTCACCCGCCGTCGCGTCGGTCCGCAGCAGCCGTGCGGCCAGGGCGGCGGCTTCGGCGACCATCGCGGCGCGCAGCTGTCCGGCATCGCGATCGATCAGTTGCGCGTGCAGCCGCGGCCAGGCATCGTCCCGGTCGCGCTCATGCCCGTCGCGGCAGGCGAGGCACGGGGAGGCGCCGGGTCGGACGACCGGCCCGATGGTCACCGTGCCCCGCTCGAACGCCACCGGGAGGTGCGGAGTGTCGTCCCGGAGGTAGCGGGCGAACTGCATGGCGGCCGCGGCACCCTGCACCAGGACCACGGCGACATCGTCGGGTGACGAGCGGTTCCCCGAGGTGACGTTCTCGTCGGCGAGCGCCTCCCGCATCCGGTATGCCGCACGCCCGTCGGTGATGTTCACGGATTCGACCCATGCCGCATGAGGGGGTGGAGCGTCGTCCACGAGGAACGCGCCGAGCTGTGCGAGCAGCATCCGGGCTTCCCGTCGGGGTGCGCCGACGCCGTGTGCGACGACGTCGAACGCGGATCGGCGGAACCCGGCGCGCATCCGTCCGATCAGCAACTCCACCCATGCCGCGGCGACCTCGATGCGGACGTCGCCGGCCATGCCGAGCTGGAGGGTGGTGTCGTCCCTCCACAGCAGTGGGACGTCGGGGTCCAGACGCGTCAAGGTCGTGGGGGAGAGCGGTGACATTCTCCGATTCTGAAGACGCGACGCGTGTCGCGGGACACCGATGGTGCATCCGTGGACAACTTAGCCCTCCTCCCGATCAGGGGAGGAGGGCTCGTCGTTGCTCCCCGAGTGCTCAGACGGGTCGGTCGCCCTCGGGACGCTCATCGTCGGTGCCATCCGGCTCGTCGGCTTGCTCGGGAGTGGTGTCCGCCGATCCGGCGTCGGAGAAGTCGTCACCGTCGAGGAGACGAGCGAGGGCTTCGTCGAACTCGTCGGCCACGGGCTGCTCGCCGCGTGCCGCGGCCTGCAGGCGGGCCACGAGGGCGGTCGGGTCATCGATGTCCTCCGCGGTGGGCATCAGGTCCGGATAGTCCCACAGCGAGTCCCGACCGGCGATGCCCACGGCCTCGGTGACCGTCTTCCACATCGCCGACGCCTCACGGATGCGGCGGGGGCGCAGCTTCAACCCGACGAGGGCGCCGAGCGCGTCCTCCGCAGGGCCTCCCACCGCGCGACGGCGTCGTGCGGCCTCGGCGATACGCGTGCTTTCGGGAAGGCGTGATGTCGCCTCGGCCGTGACGACGTCGACCCAACCGTCGATGGTGGCGATCAGGTTCTCGAGGCGGGCGAGCGACTCGCGCTGCGCCTCGGTCTGAGCGGGCAGCAGGGCACCGCCCTCGATCGCGGCACGCAGTTCCTCCGGGTTGGAGGGATCGAGCCGGCTCGCGACGTCCTCCAGCGCATCGACGTCGACCGTGACACCACGGGCGAAGTCGGTGATCTGGGCCATCACGTGCAGGTGGAGCCACTTCGCGTGGCGGTAGAGGCGCGCGTAGGCGAGCTCGCGGGTCGCCAGGTACAGGGCGATCTGGTCTTCGGGGATCTCGAGCCCCTCGCCGAAGGCCGTGAGATTCTGCGGGATGACCGCCGCGACACCGGCGGGCAGGACCGGGATGCCCACGTCGCCGCCGGACACCACCTCGAGCGCGAGGTTGCCGAGCACCTGGCCGAACTGTGCGGCGAACACCGAGCCGCCCACGCCGCGCATGAGCTTTCCCGCTCCCTGCACGACTCCGCGCATCTCCTCGGGGACCTGCGTGTCCAGCGCGCTGGTGAGCGCGTCCGCGATGCTCGTCGAGACCGGGCCTGCGATCTCCTTCCACACCGGGAGCGTCTTCTCGACCCATTCCCCGCGGGTCATGGCGCTCGGGCTCTCCGCGAGCTCGGAGATCGTCGTCGCCTCGCCCAGCCACAGGTTCGCGAGCGCGAAGGAGTCCACCAGCGAGGTCCGGGATCCGTCGGTGATGCCCTGACCGTCGCGGTTGGCGATGTGGAGCGCCTGCCGCAGCGCGTTCTCCCAGGGGTCGCCGCCGAACGCACCCTGCAACTGCGACATGATCGTCTGCATCATCGCGGGATCGAACTGCATGCCCTCCATGCCCTCGAAGGCGCCACGCAGTGCCTCCGGGTCGATGTCGCCACCGCCTTGGCCGGAGAGCATCTTCCGCAGGAATTCCTGGAAGTCCTCGGGTGTGGGGTCGTTGTCCGCCATGTCGATCGCCCTCTCAGTACGCCGTAAGCCTGCGGGATCTACGCTAGTCACAGGTTTCTGCAGGTGACCCCGACATGGGCGAATCGCTGTACGCCGCTCGCGAACGACGGAGGAATGCTGTGGATCGAACGCGGTCTGTGAAGCTCGGGCTGGGAGTCTGGGCGCTGATCGTCGCGCTCATCGCGCTGGTGGTGCTCACCTTCCTCCCGACGCCGTACGTGATCCAGCGGCCCGGGCCGGTGTACGACACCCTCGGAACCGCAGACGGTGCCGACGGCGAGCAGGTGCCGCTGATCCGCATCGAGGGCGCTGAGACGTTCGAGACCGCGGGCACGCTCGACCTCACCACCGTCCAGGTGGTCGGTAACCGCGAGCGCACGCCCAGCTGGTTCGAACTCGCATTGGCGTGGACGGATTCCTCGCGCGCGGTCGTGCCGCTGGACTCGGTGTTCCCCGAAGGCGTGACCAGCGAGCAGCGCGATGAGCGCAACGCCACGCTGATGGTGGATTCGCAGCACGAGGCGACCGCCGCGGCGCTGAACGAACTCGGCTACGACACCGGAGCGGAGGTCGTGGTCGTCGAGGCGGTCGACGACACGCCGGCCGCCGGTCTGCTCGAACCGAGCGACGTCATCACCGGCATCGACGGCGCCGACGTCACCTCCGCGAAGCAGCTCCGCACGGCGATCCAGGATGCCGGCGGCGACACGATCACCCTCACGGTCCTCCGTGACGGCGAGGAGCAGAGCGTCTCGATCACGCCGGAGAAGCACACCCAGGGCGATGTCACGACGTGGCTGATCGGCATCACGCTGCGCACCGACTACGACTTCCCGATCGATGTCACCATCCAGCTCGACAACGTCGGCGGGCCGAGCGCGGGGATGATGTTCGCACTCGGGATCATCGACACCCTGACCGAGGGCGAGCTCAACGGCGGAGAGAACGTCGCGGGCACCGGAACGATCGAGGCGGACGGCACCGTCGGGCCGATCGGCGGGATCCGTCAGAAGCTCTACGGGGCACGCGACGCCGGAGCGGCGTACTTCCTGGCGCCGGCATCGAACTGCGACGAGGTCGTCGGGCATGTGCCGGACGGTCTGCAGGTGATCCGCACAGCCACGCTGGACGAGTCCCTCGCTGCGCTCGACGTGATCGCCGAGGGCGGTGACGTCGCTGCGCTGCCGACATGCGCCGCGTCGTGACCTCCCCGTGACCGGGATGACAGCCCCCGCCCAGTAAGGCATGCCTAGGATGGGGGAGTGACCTCGACCTCAGCTCAGAACCCGGCCACGCCTCGAACGTCCCGACGTATTCTCGGCATCTCACTGGTGATCATCGCCGCGTTGATCGCGGTGTTCTTCGTCTTCGCATCGCTGTACACGGAATTCCTCTGGTTCGACCAGGTCGGATTCACCGGTGTGTTGACGACGCAGTGGATCGCGACGGCGGTGATGTTCGTCGTCGGATTCCTGGCCATGGCCGTTCCGTTGTTCGTGGTGATCCAGCTCGCCTACCGCCTGCGCCCTGTTTATGTGCGGCTGAGTTCGCAGCTCGACCGGTACCAGGAGGTCATCGAGCCTCTGCGCCGCTTGGCCATGTGGGGGATGCCCATCTTCTTCGGACTCTTCGCCGGCTTCGCCGCGGCGGGCAACTGGAAGACCGTGTGGCTCTGGGCCAATGGCGTGGCGACCTCCACGGTCGACCCGGAGTTCGGCATCGACACCGGTTTCTACATGTTCGCGATGCCGTTCTACTCGATGCTCCTCGCGTTCGTCTCCGCCATCCTCTTGCTGAGCCTGCTGGTCACCGCGCTGGTGTCCTACCTCTACGGTGCGGTGCAGATCGGCCAGGGCGAGCTGCGCATCTCGAAGTCCGCGCGCATTCAGCTGGCCGTCATCGCCGGTCTCTACCTGCTCGTGCAGGCTGTCAGCCTCTGGCTCGACCGGTACAAGACGCTCGTCGCCCCGGATGACCGCATCACCGGTGCTGCGTACACCGGCGTGAACGCGACGATTCCCGGTCTCGCGATCATCGCCATCATCGCCGCGCTCGTTGCCGTGCTGTTCTTCGTCACCGCGGTCATCGGCCGCTGGCGGTTCCCGCTCGCGGCGACCGCGCTGCTGATCGTGGCATCCCTCGTCGTCGGTGTCGGCTACCCGTGGGTCGTCACGACGTTCCAGGTCAAGCCGAACCAGAACGCCTATCAGGCGGAGTACTACCAGCGGAACATCGACGGCACCAAGGAGGCCTACGACGTCGCTGACCTCGAGACCACCTCGTTCCAGGCCGAGACGGATGCCGAGGCAGGACAGCTCCGCGAAGACGCCGACACCACGGCGTCGATCCGCATCATGGACCCCAAGGTCATCAGCCCGACCGTGCGTCAGCTCGAGCAGTACCGTGCGTACTACCAGTTCGAGGAGACGCTCGACGTCGACCGCTACGAGATCAACGGCGAGATGCAGGACACCGTCGTGGCCGTCCGTGACCTCGACATCACCAAGCTCGGCGACGGCGACAACTGGAACAACCGCGTCGCGGTCTACACCCACGGCTACGGCCTGGTGGCGGCAGCGGGCAACCAGCGTACGTCCGACGGCGAGCCGGTGTTCCTCGAGCGTGGCATCCCCTCTGCGGGCTTCCTGACCGACCGCGAGAACTTCGAGCCGCGCGTGTACTTCGGCGAGAACTCCCCGGAGTACTCGATCGTCGGTGCGCCGGAATCCTCGGCCCCGGCCGAGATCGACTACCCGCGCGGCAAGGACGGGTCCAACGAGACCAAGACGACCTTCAACGGCGACGGCGGCCCGAAGATCGGCGACACGTTCACGAAGCTGCTGTATGCGCTGAAGTTCCAGTCCGAGCAGATCCTGTTCTCGAACCTCGTGAACGAGGATTCGCAGATCCTGTACGACCGTGACCCGAAGACCCGTGTGCAGAAGGTCGCGCCGTACCTCGAGCTCGACAGCGACCCGTACCCGAGCGTGGTCGACGGCCGGATCGTCTGGATCGTCGACGGATACACGACGAGCGCGACGTACCCGTACTCGACCAGCGTCAGCCTCTCCGAGGCGATCGCCGACTCCAACGTCCCGACGCCTACTCTCGCGATCGACGACATCAACTACATCCGCAACTCGGTCAAGGCGACCGTGGACGCGTATGACGGCTCGGTGACGCTGTACGCGTGGGATGACGAGGACCCGGTGCTCAAGACCTGGCAGAACGTCTACCCGTCGACCGTGAAGCCGATCAGCGACATGTCCGGCGAGCTGATGAGCCACGTCCGCTACCCGACCGATCTGTTCAAGGTGCAGCGCGATGTGCTCGGTGTCTATCACATCGACAACGCGAACTCGTTCGCTCAGCAGGACAACCGCTGGCAGACGCCGAACGATCCGCGCAGCGACGCGATGCTGCAGCCGCCGTACTACCTCACGATGAAGATGCCCGGTCAGGACTCGGCACGGTTCTCGATGTTCTCCACGTTCATCCCTGCCTCGCAGGGCGCGGGAAGCACCCGTGACGTCCTGATGGGCTATCTCGCGGTCGACTCAGACGCGGGATCGGAGAAGGGCGTGAAGGGCGAAGGCTACGGCCAGCTGCGCATGCTCGAGATCAACGACGACACCACGGTGCCGGGCCCCGGGCAGGTGCAGAACACCTACAACTCGGATACATCGGTCGTGCCGCAGCTGAACCTGCTGCAGCAGGGCGAGTCGCAAGTGATCTACGGAAACCTCCTGACCCTCCCGGTCGGTGGTGGTCTGCTCTACGTGCAGCCGGTGTACGTGCAGTCCTCCGAGGGCACGCAGCTCCCGCGCCTGCAGAAGGTGCTGGTCGCCTTCGGTGACCGGGTCGCTTTCGAAGACACGCTCACCGCGGCGCTCGACACGCTGTTCGGCGGCGACTCGGGAGCCACGGGCGGCGATGAAGAGGTCGAGCCGTCCGACCCGGACGCGGACCCCGGTACGGATCCCGATGCCGATCCGGACGCGGGGCAGACGCCCGCTCAGCCGACGGACGAGCAGGCAGCGGCACTCTCCGCCGCGCAGCAGGCCCTCCTCGACCGTGACGCCGCCCTCAAGGCAGGCGACCTGGAGAAGTTCGGCGAGGCGGACAAGCGCCTCACCGCCGCCGTCCAGAAGCTTCTGGAGCTGGAGGCGGCCGCAGGGGAGTGATCCTCCTGCGTCGATGACGAATGGGCGTCCCCCTCGGGGGCGCCCATTCGCGTGTCCGGGCGCTGCACCTCGGCGCCGCGAGATATGCGTGTCTGCACTGCCTGAGGGGTCAGGACATGCCGAGCCGACGGGCTCGCGGACGGCGTGTCGTGACTCTTCGCCGATGGGCCGTTCGCTCCGGCCCAGAGTCCACAGGACAAAGCAGAAGAGTCCACAGGACAAAGCAGAAGGCCCGGATCCTTGCGGATCCGGGCCTTCTTGTGTCGCATTCTCGTTGCGGGGACAGGATTTGAACCTGCGACCTCCGGGTTATGAGCCCGGCGAGCTACCGAACTGCTCCACCCCGCGGCACAAGAGATAGCCTAACACGGGTTTCGGGAGTGCGCGAATCGGGGCGGGTGCTCGACGGATAGGGGAAGATGAGGAACATGTCCGAGCGCTCCGCCGTCCCCGTCGCCGTCTGCCAGTTCGCGCCCTCTGCCTCCCGAGCGGACAACCTCGAACGCATCGCCGAGCTCACCGCGGAAGCGGCAGGACGCGGCGCACGGCTGATCGTCTTCCCCGAGTACGCGAGCTACTTCGTGGATCCGATGGATGCGAGTCTCGCGGTGAACGCCGAGACGCTCGACGGCGACTTCGTGACGACGCTCACCGCCTTGGCGGGGGAGTACGGGGTCGTGATCGTCGCGGGGCTCGTGGAGCGGGCATCCGATGATCACCGTGTCCGCAACGCCGTGGTCGCCGTGCGCGGTGACGGGCTGCTCGCGGTGTACCGCAAGCAGCACCTGTACGACGCGTTCGGCCAGGCCGAGTCGGAGTGGGTGGAAGCGGGAGATGTCGGCACCGCGGTGACGTTTGAGCTGGGCGGCCTGCGGTTCGGACTGATGACCTGCTACGACCTGCGTTTCCCCGAGGTCGCCCGCACTCTGATGGATGCTGATGCCGATGTGCTGGTCGTGCCGGCGGAGTGGGTCAGGGGGCCGCTCAAAGAACACCACTGGACCACGCTGCTCGCCGCACGTGCGATCGAGAACACCGCGTACGTCGTGGCCGCCGACCACCCGGCCCCGACCGGCGTGGGGCATTCCCAGATCATCGATCCGCAGGGCGTCGTGCTCGCCGGGGTCGGCGTGGCGGAGGGCATCGCGATCAGCGTCGTGGAGCGCGATGTGATCGAGCGAGTGCGCTCCACGAACCCTTCCCTGCGGGTCCGCAGATACGCCGTCGTGCCCCGCTGAGGGGCCTTCTCAGCTCCCGAGCACCGCGAGGCGCGCGACGGCTTCTTCGAGCACTTCGACGCGCTTGCAGGCGGCGAACCGGATGAGTCCGGAGTACTCCCCGCGGCGGGCTTCAGAGACGAATGCCGTCAGCGGGATCGCGACGACACCGGCGCGGTCGGGCAGTGCGCGGCAGAACGCCGCGGCATCCGCACCGCCGAGAGCGGTCGCATCGGCGACGGTGAAGTAGCCGCCCTCAGGTGCGAGCACCCCGAATCCGGCCGCACGGAGCCCGGCGCCGAGGATCTCGTGCTTGCGGGCGAGTGCCGTGGCAGCGCCGTCGAAGAAGGAATCGGCCAGGCGCAGCCCCACCGCGATCGCGGGCTGGAACGGCGATCCGTTGACGTACGTCAGGTACTGCTTGACCGTGAGCACTGCCGTGATCAGGTCTGCAGGGCCGTGCACCCACCCGATCTTCCATCCGGTGGCCGAGAACGTCTTGCCCGCTGAAGAGATCGTCAGCGTGCGCGTCGCAGCTCCGTGGAGCGTGGCGATCGGAGTGTGCGGGGCATGGAACGCCAGGTGCTCGTAGACCTCATCGGTCACGATGATCGCGTCGTGCAGCTCAGCGAGGCGCACGATCTCCGCCAACACCTCTCGGCGGAACACCGTGCCGGTGGGGTTGTGCGGGTCGTTGATCAGGATGATCCGGGTGCGATCCGTCACCGCCGCCGCGAGCTCGTCCAGATCGGGCTGGAAATCCGGTGCGCGCAGCGGCACGGTGCGCAGCGTCGCGCCCGCGAGGGCCGCCGCCGCGGCGTAGGAGTCGTAGTAGGGCTCGAAGACGACCACTTCGTCGTCCGCGCCCTCGATGAGTGCGAGGAGCGTCGCCGTCAGTGCCTCGGTCGCTCCCGCGGTGACGATGATCTCGCGCTCCGGGTCGACCTCCAGCCCGTAGAAGCGCCGCTGGTGCTCGCTGATCGCAGCGAGCAGGTCGGGGATCCCCCGCCCCGGCGGGTACTGATTGGCACCGTTCGCGATCGCCGCCCGTGCCGCCTCAAGCACCTCGGCGGGGCCGTCCTCATCCGGGAACCCCTGTCCGAGATTGATGGCGCCGGTTCTGGCCGCTGCCGCGGACATCTCTGCGAAGATGGTGGGTGCGACTGCTCCGTCGCTCGAGAGCAGGCCGGCGCCCGCTGCGGTGCGGCGCCATGCGCCCGGGACGACACTCATGAACAACAGGCTAAGGCCATAGGGGAAACTCACCTTCGCCATAAGAAACGCACAGACATGGGGAGCAGTCTGAGGGAGCGTTGTTGAAGGAGCACACACCATGAACGAAGACAACACCCACGACCACTCGGCACCCGACGTGCCGCCCACCGAGGTCGCAGGAGCCGCCGGAACACCGGCGCCCGACGCGTCCGCTGACACCACCATCGACCCGGCCGCGCCGGGCCAGGCGCAGGCATCCGCTCCGGCCGCAGCCGGGCATGAAGTCCCGTCGACGTTCACGTCGCAGGCAGCCGGTCCTGTCCCGCTGCCGCCTGTCCCGTCGGCTCAGCAGCAGTTCGCCGCGCCGACATCCCCGGCCCCGGCGGCATCGTCCGGTGCCGCCTTCGGCATCCACAGCGATGCGTCGGCGACTCAGCCCACGCAGCCGCTCGGCGGCAGCCTCCCGCTCGGCGCACCCTTCGCGACCGGCGATGCGCTCCCCGGCGCCACCAAGGCGAAGGACGCGAAGCCGCGAGGTGGCGTGAAGATCGCGGCACTCGTCGTGGCGGCCGCCCTCGTCGGCGGCGTCGCCGGGTTCGGCGGAGGGGCGATCTGGAACGCTGTCGGCAACTCGCCGTCCACCGGTGTCGCCTCGGGCCCGGAGACCGTGACCGTCAACAACCCCGGTTCGGTCAACGAGACCACGGCGGTCGCCAGCAAGGCGCTGCCGTCGGTCGTCACGATCGAGGTGGCGGGCTCCAGCGAGGCGGGCAGCGGCTCCGGCGTGATCATCAGCGACGACGGCTATGTGCTCACCAACACGCACGTCGTGACGCTCGGAGGCGCAGTGGCTGATCCCACGATCCGCGTGACGACGTCGGATGGGCGCATCTACGAGGCGACTGTCGTCGGCACCGACCCCATCTACGACCTCGCCGTGATCAAGCTCAAGGACGCCAAGGGCCTCACGCCGATCGACTTCGCGGACTCGTCGAAGCTCAACGTCGGTGACACCGCGGTAGCCCTCGGCGCGCCTCTCGGACTCGCGAACTCCGTGACGACCGGAATCGTCAGTGCGTTGAACCGCAGCATCCAGATCGCCTCCTCGGCTCTGCCCGAGTCCAGCTCGGAGGACGCTCCGCAGGAGCAGGCCCCTGAGGAGGGCGAGCAGGGCCCGTTCCAGTTCGACCTCCCCGGCTCCGGCCAGCAGCAGAGCAGCGACTCGATCTCGATCGCCGTGATCCAGACGGATGCCGCGATCAATCACGGCAACTCCGGGGGAGCGCTCGTCAACAGCAAGGGCGAGCTGATCGGAATCAACGTCGCGATCGCCAGCTCGGGCAACTCGGAGGAGTCCGGCTCCATCGGTGTCGGCTTCTCGATCCCCTCGAACATCGCCAAGCGCGTCTCCGAGGAGATCATCGCTGACGGTGCCGCGACGCACGGACTGCTCGGCGCCTCGGTGCGCGACGCATCCACGGTCGAGGGCGCTGTCGTCTCGGGCGCCTACATCGCCGAGGTCACCGATGGTGGAGCAGCCACGCAGGGCGGGCTGAAGGCGGATGACGTCGTCACCGCGTTCAACGGCGTCCCGATCACGAGCGCCACCGACCTCACCGCGCAGGTGCGGGCCGCGGCCGCCGGCAGCAAGGCCACCGTCACGTACAACCGGGGCGGGAAAGAGTTCGAGACGGAGGTCACGCTCGGCGAACTCGCCGGCTGACCCCTCGTCTCACAGAGAAGGGCGCCACCTCCGCGATAGGCTCGCGGGGTGGCGTCCTTCTCATTCGGCACCGGCAATGCGGCCAAGCTGCTCCGGATCCCGTTGTATGCCGTCGGGCGTATAGGCACGTTCCTCGTTCCCCGCGGACGGCGCTGGGTCTTCGGATGCGGCGCGGGTGTCGGCGACGGCGCTCTGGCGCTGCAGCGGTACGCGGCGGCGGCCGGTCATGACACGCTCTGGCTCACGTCGACAGCGCGCGAAGACCGTGAGGCCGCAGCTCTCGGCATCCGCACGGTGCGCAAGGGAGGACTGCGCGGCTGGTGGGCGACAGCCCGCGCCGGAGTGCTCGTGGTCACCCACGGTCTCGGCGATGTCAATCGATACGCCAACTCCGGAGCATTCGTGGTGCAGCTGTGGCACGGCATCCCGCTCAAGCGCATCGGCCTGGACTCTCCGGCCACCACTCAGGTGCCGTCCGTCCCCGGTGCGCCGCAGCTGCGTCGGCTGATCGCGTTTCTGTACCGCAGCGCTGCTCAGCGCATCCGCGTGCTTCCCGCCGCCTCGCACCGTTCTCGTGGACGCCTGGAATCGGCCTTCCGCCTGCAGGACGACCGCGTGGTCGTGACAGGCGAGCCCCGGGTGGACGTCCTTTCCGCCGGTTCGGTCGAAGAGCGGCGCGCGCGTGCCACCGCGATTCTCCGTGATGGCGTCGAGGGTACCTCTGATGCGGTGCGAACGATCCTGTACGCGCCCACGTGGCGCGACGGTGCGGCAGACCCAGCGGTCCCCACCGCCGAGGAATGGGTCCAGATCATCCGTGTGCTCGAGCAGAACGACGCTCTGCTCCTCGTCAGGTCGCACCCGCTCGGGGAAGGCGGCTATGCACCGCCGCTGCCGAGCAGACGGGTGCGGATGCTGGGGGCGTCTGTGCTCGCGGATGTCACCCCGGTGCTTCCCGCCGTCGACGTCCTGATCACCGACTATTCGTCGCTGGCCTTCGACGTCGGTCTTCTGGCGATGCCCGTGCTGTTCCTGGCCCCCGACGCCGCGGACTACGCGCGCACCAGAGGCTTCTACGGCCGATTCGAGGACGTCGCCGGTGAGGACGCCGCGACGACCTGGGGTGGTCTGCTGTCTCAACTCGACGAGCTCCTCGCGAGCACGGAGGCGCTCGCGGCGAGATCCGCGCGTTCCGCTACGCTCAGCGCGGAGATGCATGCGTACCGCGACGGACGCAACACCCATCGGGTGTATCAGGCAATCCGCGCGCGGGGCATCCCCGCGCCGAAGGGAGCAGCATGACCACGGCCCGGATCGATGAGGCGACGCAGTCGCTGATCATCGCAGGCACCGGGCAGCGTCCGGCGAGTGCGCTCCTGGTCGGCCCACGCGCTCGCGTGGAAGCGCGTGTCACGGGGGGCGGCAAGACCTGGAAGGCATCGTTCCCGCTCGAGGCCGCGCGCTGGGGTGGCCCGGCGCTGCCGCTGCCGGGCGGCGAGTACGAGCTGCGCATCGACGAGGTCGCGCTGGACGATCTCGTCGTGATCCCAACCATGCTCCCCGGAGTCCGAGTGGCCGTCGACGGGGAGCGCGTCAGCATCGCCGCTCCCATCGACCCCGTCTACGAGACCCCGGAAGGCCAGTCGACGCTCGAGGAGCGTTACGTCGCGCAGTCAGGCGCCACGGAGAATGCCGTGTTCTTCGAGAGCTTCTATGGGCGCAGCGTCGGTTGCAACCCTCAGGCGATCGATCGTGAGATCGCGGCGCGTGCGCCGGGAGTCCGCCGGTATTGGAGCGTGGTGGACCTCTCGGTGCCCGTCCCGGAGGGAGCTGTCGCGGTCGTCGAGGGAAGTCCCGAATGGTGGCGTGCGCGCGGTGCGGCACGACTGCTGGTCGTCAATGACTGGCTTCGTCGTCGTTTCGCCCGCAAGCCGGGCCAGCAGGTGCTGCAGACCTGGCACGGCACCCCGCTCAAGCGGCTCGCGCTGCACCGCCCTGGTTTCGATCCGCGGCGGATGGCGGCTGTGGTCAAGGAGTCCCGGCGCTGGGATGTGCTGCTTGCGCAGAACCCGTACTCGGCACGGATCCTGAAGAAGGCCTACGCATTCTTCGGCCGTCCGATCTGGGTCGAGGGCTATCCGCGCAACGATGCGCTCGTCACGGGCGATGCGGCGGCGATCCGCGCGGCACTCGGAATCGCCGAGGGGGAGCGCGTGCTGCTGTACGCCCCCACCTGGCGCGACGACCGGCGCGAGATGGTCGACTTCATCGATCCGGAGCTGTTGGCCGAGCAGGCAGGCGCGGTGGTCCTCATGCGCGGGCACTCCCGCACACTGCTGCAGGGGCGCGACCATGCCGGCGCGCGGGTGATCGACGTCACCGGATACCCGGAGACGGCTCAACTGCTGCTGGCCGCGGATGCGCTGATCACCGACTACTCCTCGGTGATGTTCGACTTCAGCGTCACCGGCAAGCCCATGTACTTCCTGGTGCCTGATCTCGCGCACTATCGCGGCGAGCTTCGGGGCTTCTACTTCGACCTCGCAGAACGGGCACCTGGGCCTCTCGTCAGCACTCAGGAGGAACTCGCCGCTGCGCTCGCGGATCCGGATCACGAGAGCACCTATCAGACGCGGTACGGAGCCTGGAAGGCACAGTTCAACGCACGCGACGACGGTCACGCGGCGCAGCGCGTCGTCGATCGCATACTGGATCAGGGATTCCTGACGCGCTGACGGCGCAGACAGCAGCCATGCGGTCCTGAGCCGGTTCCGGGGTCAGGGAAGAGGCGTGTTGCGCGTGCCGAGGCGCGACGCGTCCACGGTGTCGCGGGCGCCGCGCAGCACACCGCCAAGGAACCCGAAACCCCACGACAGGTGCATGGTCGGGAGCACGAGCAAGGTCCACAGGCGTTGACGGATGCCTCCACCGCCGGGCATGAGCGCGACCGCGAGCACCAGCAGGGCGTAGGCGACGAGAGGAAGGTAGATCGCCGAAGCGATCAGCGAGGCGGCCCCCGTGAGGACGCCGGTCAGCTGCAGCACGCCGATCACGACCGCGACAGCGACGATGAGTACGAGTGCGGGCGGCGCGAAGAAGCGCAGACCATTGCGTCGTCCGAAGCGGCGCACCAGCTCGCCGCGCCACGCGCCGGTCGCCCGGAACTGTCGCGCCAAGCGCAGCCAGCTCTCACGGGGCCAGTAGGTGACGGACAGGTCGGGGTCGAACCAGACCAGGTGGCCTGCCTGACGGATCCGGAGATTCAGTTCCCAGTCCTCGCCGCGCCGGATGGTCTCATCGAACAGTCCGACCTCGTCGAGCACGTCGCGACGCATCACACCGAGGTAGGCCGATTCAGCCTCGCTCTCCCGTGCACCGCCGTGGTACGCGCCGCCGCCGAGGCCGACGGGGGAGTTGTACAGGCGAGCGACCGCCTTCTGGAACGGCGTGCGCCCTTCGGCGTGCATCACTCCGCCCACGTTGGCGGCGCCGGTGCGCTCGAGCGTGCGCAGCGCGCGTGCCGCGTATCCGGGCGAGAGCTCGGAGTGGGCGTCCACGCGGATGACCGTCGGGTACCGGCTGGCCCGGATCGCCGCGTTCAGGCCGACCGGGATGTGCGCGGCGGGGTTGTCCACGAGTCGGATGCGGTCGTCGTCGGACGCGAGCATCCTGGCGAGTTCCGTGGTGCCGTCGGTGGATGGACCGAGCGCGAGCACCAGCTCCGCGGGGACGTCGAGATCCTGCGCCAGCACCGACTCCACCGCATGCTGCAGGTAGGCGCGTTCGTTGAGCACCGGCATGACGAACGACACTCCTGCCGCCGGCCCCCTGGATTCACTGTCCTGCACCTCTCGATCATGTCACGGAGGGGGTACCGCTGCCTGGCACTTCCATGGGCCGAAGTATCCTGGAGGGATGGGTGCAATGTCAGACGCGAAGAAGGCGTATGGGCTGTTGAGGCGCGCGCTGGCGTCCCGTGCGGCGGTGCAGAGGGTACGGCGACGGCTTTCCGACGAGTCCCCGCACCCTGAGGGCCACTACCAGGTCGCGGTGTACTTCGCGGATGGTGCCGTGAACATGTACCAGATGCGCCAGTGGTATCGGCCCCTGGCTGCTCTCGCACAGCATCGTCCCGTCGTGGTCCTGGCGCGGCAGGCCTCGGGCGCGGAGCGCCTGCTCGACGAGGACGCCCCTCCGGTCGCCTTCGTGCCGACGGTCCGTGACCTCGAGCGGTTCATCGCGAAGCAGGACATCCGCGTCGTCCTGTACGTGAATCAGAACACCCGCAACTTCCAGATGTTCCGGTACGGACGTCGGTGGCACGTGTTCATCAACCACGGCGAGTCCGACAAGATGTACATGACGACCAATCAGTACAAGGCCTACGACTACGCGCTGGTCGCCGGTCAGGCCGCGAGGGATCGGCTCTCGCGCACGCTGTGGGACTATGACGTCGACAAGCGCACGATCGAGATCGGTCGCCCCCAGGCCGACCATTACTCGGGCACGCTTCCTTACACTCCGGATGGCCGCACCGTTGTGCTCTACGCCCCGACGTGGGAGGGCGACCGCCCCAGCGCGCACTATGGATCGATCGCCTCTCACGGCGAGATCCTGGTGAACGAGCTGCTCGCCACGGGCGCGCACCGCGTCATCTACCGCCCTCATCCGCGCAGCGGGGTCGTCGACGATGCGTATGGAGCGGCGCACAAGCGCATCGTGGCGGCGATCGCCGCGGCGAATGCGGCCGATCCTGCGGCGCAGCACGTCTACGATCACGGTGCGGACCTCGGGTGGCAGTTGTCTGCCGCCGATGTGGCGATCGTCGACATCTCCGCCATGGTCTACGACCGTCTGGCCGCGGGCCGCGCGTTGATGATCACGCGCCCCACCGACGAGCGCGCCGCCATCGACACGAAGGGGTACCTCGCGGACTGCGAGTGGCTGACCGTCGAAGGCGCACGACACATCGTCGCCGAGGTGGAGCGCGTGCGTGCCGATGAGGCGGCCGTCGCACGCCTGACCATGTGGGTGCAGCACTACTTCGGAGACACGACCCCCGGCGTCGCGACCGCGAAGTTCCACGACTCCATCGAGCGGCTGATCGCGGAGTGGGAACGCTGGCACGCTCACGAGATGGGCGCGATCGTCGCGGACGAGGACGACGACGATGAAGAAGGCGACGAGGAGGAGATGTGAGGAAGGATCTCTCCCGGGCCCGCGAGCTCGCTGGGCGTCTCGACGTCGTCGCCGAGTCCGGTTCCACCAACGCCGACCTGAGGTCGCATGCCGCAGACGCCGCAGCGTGGCCCCACCTCTCCGTGCTGGTGACCGAGAACCAGACAGCCGGCCGCGGTCGGCTCGACAGAACATGGTCCGCGCCTGCCGGATCAGCACTGGCGATCTCGGTACTGCTGCGTGCGCTCCCGGCGGATCCGACGGCGCGCGGCTGGATTCCGTTGCTCGCGGGCGTGGCGATGGCGGATGCGATCGCCACGCAGCTTCCGGATCGGCACGTCGCGATCAAGTGGCCCAACGACGTCCTCGTAGAGGATCGCAAGATCTGTGGCATTCTCGCCGAGTCGAGCGGTGATGCCGTGGTGGTCGGGGCGGGAGTGAACACTGCCATGACCGCGCAGCAGCTGCCTGTGACGACGGCCACATCGTTCGCGGTCGCAGGTGGCACGGTCGACGAGGACCGTCTGATCGCCGACTATCTGCGCGGGCTGGACTTCCAGCTTGCGGCCCTGACCGAGACGGGGGATGCGGTCGGAAGCGGGCTGCACGCCGCCGTCGCAGCGCGTTGCTCGACGATCGGTCGCCGTGTGCGGGTCTCGATGCCGGGGGATCAGACGCTCGAAGGTGTCGCCACGGGACTGGATGCGGACGGGCGGCTGCTCGTCGATGTCGACGGCGCCGGGCAGGCTGTCTCGGCCGGTGACGTCGTGCACGTGCGTCCCGCCTGACGCTGACACGCCGCCGCGCAGCAGGAATTGTCGCAGATCACGGGCACAATGGTGGGGTGACTCAGCCTGTGACGCTCGGCGGTCGGCCGATGATGCCGCCGCCCGGCGTGCCCTCCGAGGAACTGCTGATCGCTCGATTCCGCAGTCATGCGCGGCGCTTGTTCTGGTCGGCGCTGGTCCTCATCGCGACCTTCGGTGCCACGGCGTACTTCTACGGGAACCTTCCTGCTCCCTTCGAGAACTGGATGCTGCTCGCGGCGGCGGGGATCGTCGTGCTGCTGCTCGTCGTGCTCCCTTTCATCATCTGGTACTCGCGGAGCACCACGGTCACGACGCGGCGGGTGATCGCTCATCAAGGTCTCGGCGCGCGACAACGTCGTGAGATGTCGCACGCAAGGGGATACACGATCGCCGTGCGTCGCGGTCCGCTGCAGCGGATGTGGGGCTCGGGGACCATCACGCTGACGAACGGGGTGGACGCTCCGCTGCGACTCCAGAATGTTCCGACCGTCACGCTGGTTCACGAGACACTGGCGGACCAGATCGAGGTCAGCCAGATCCTCGCTCACCGCGATGCGCAGGCCGGATCCGACGCCGGCATCACGTCCTGAGCCCGTTCTGCTCTGCGCTGGGCGTGTGCTCCGGCCACCCGCGGATGCGAGAGAATGGTGACGACGAATGGAGGCGGCACATGGCGCTGCGTGTGGGCGTGATCGGTGGAGGACAGCTGGCCCGGATGATGATCGCTCCGGCGGTCGAACTCGGACTCGAACTGCAGGTGCTTGCTGAGGCCGACGGCATGTCCGCTCAGCTCGCCGCATCCGCCGTCGGCGACTATCGCGACCTCGACGCCGTCCGTGCGTTCGCGGCGGACGTCGACGTCATCACGTTCGACCATGAGCATGTGCCGCAGGAGATCCTCCGCGCGCTCGTCGCCGACGGTGTCGTCGTGCACCCGGGACCCGATGCGCTGCAGTTCGCTCAGGACAAGCTCGTGATGCGCGCGAAGCTCCAGGAACTCGACGTGCCGCAGCCGGATTGGGCAGCCGTCCGCACCGCGGATGAGCTGCAGGTCTTCCTCGACGCGCACCACGGTGCCGGCGTGGTGAAGACGCCGCGCGGAGGCTACGACGGCAAGGGCGTTCGTGTGATCCGCAGCGCGGAGGAGGCGCAGGACTGGCTCGACGATCTGGCCGCTGCGGACGCGCTTCTCGTCGAAGAGCTCGTCCCGTTCGTACGCGAACTCGCACAGCAGGTGGCTCGCCGTCCCAGCGGACAGATCGTGGCGTATCCGGTCGTGGAGACCGTGCAGCGCGACGGCGTCTGTGCCGAGGTCATCGCTCCGGCTCCGGCCGCGTCCGAACGCCTCTCGCAGGTCGCCGAGGGCATCGGCCGTCGCATCGCAGAAGGCCTCGGCGTCACCGGCATGCTGGCCGTCGAGCTCTTCGAGACCGACGACGACCGGATCCTGGTGAACGAGCTCGCGATGCGGCCCCACAACAGCGGTCACTGGAGCCAGGACGGTGCCGTCACCGGGCAGTTCGAGCAGCACCTGCGCGCCGTCGCCGATCTGCCGCTGGGCAGCCCGGCTCCGCGCGCGCCGTGGTCGGTCATGGTCAACATCCTCGGCGGTCCGCAGACTGGCTCGCTCGGGGAGCGGTTTGACGGTGCGATGGCGGAGTATCCTGCCGCCAAGATCCACACCTACGGCAAGGATCCCCGCCCTGGGCGCAAGGTCGGACATGTCAACGTCGCGAGCGACGATCTCGATGACGCCGTGTACATCGCCCGAGCGGCTGCTGCACATTTCCTCTGAGCAGGGGTCGTTCTCCTCGCCGTGCCGCGTGCCGTGGGGGCAATCTCCAGGGGCAGACCGTACCCTGAGCTAGTGACTGAGCCTCTTCATTCCTCCGCCGCACCCCTGGTCGGCGTCGTCATGGGATCCGACTCCGACTGGCGCGTGATGAGCGACGCCTCCCAGGCGCTGACGGACTTCGGGATCCCGCATGAGGTCGAGGTGGTCTCCGCCCACCGCACCCCTGACAAGCTGATGAGCTACGCGCGTGAGGCCCGTGCCCGCGGCATCCGCGTCATCATCGCCGGCGCAGGGGGAGCAGCGCACCTGCCTGGCATGCTCGCCTCGATGACGCCGCTGCCCGTCGTCGGTGTGCCCGTGCCGCTCGCCTACCTCGACGGTATGGACTCCCTGCTCTCGATCGTCCAGATGCCCGCAGGGATCCCGGTCGCTACCGTCTCGATCGGCGGAGCACGCAATGCCGGGTTGCTCGCCGCGCGCATCCTGGGTGTCGCAGATCCCGTGTTGGCAGACCAGATGGAGGCGTTCTCCCGTGACCTGGAGGCGCAGGTCGAGGCGAAGAACGAACGGCTGAAGGAGTCGCTGTGACCCTGGCGCCGCCCCGCGGCGCTACCCGTCCTCTCATCGAGACCCGGCCGATGCGGCATCCGGATCCGACCGACGCCGGGACGATGGCCAAACGCGGCTGGTGGCTGGTCGTTCTGAACGTGCTCGTGCCCGGCTCCGCGCAGACGCTCGCAGGTAGTCGCCGTCTCGGACGGTTCGGGCTGGGGGCCACCCTTGCCGCATGGCTCCTGGTCATCGTGGCAGCGGCGTTGGCGCTCTTCGCTCGTCCGGTCCTGCTGTGGCTGACGATCGGCGGTGGCTTCTTCTCCGCGGTGATCCTCACGCTCGTCCAGGTGCTTCTGGTCGGTTATGCCGTGCTCTGGGTCGTCCTCACCTTCGACACGCTCCGCCTGGTGCGCCTCGTGAAGGTGCCGACCATCCAGCGGTTCGCCATCCCCGTCGTCGCGCTGGTGCTGCTCGGGCTGGTGGGCGGCGCGGCCGCCTACGCGGCCACGGTGGTCGGATCGACGCGCAACACGATCGGCTCGATCTTCGGTCAGAGCGGTCCGAGTCTCGCGCCCAGCGACGGCTACTACAACATCCTCCTGCTCGGCGCGGACAGTGGCGACGGTCGCGATTCGATGCGGTTCGACAGCATCTCTGTGGTGTCGATCAACGCCGACAGCGGAGCGGTCACCATCACCGGTATCCCGCGCGAGCTCCCGAACCCGCCGTTCAGCGCAGGAAGCCCGATGCTCGAGCTGTACCCGAACGGATTCGAGGGTCACGGTTCGTCGACCTGCGGCTGGAACGGCTGGATGAACCACGTCCGCAACGCAGCGGAGATCTGCCGAGAAGACCAGGGAACCGGTCTGTATCCGGACGCAGCCGCGCAGGGTTCGGCACCCGGTATCGAAGCGACCAAGGACGCCGCGGAAGGCGTGCTCGGAATCGAGATCCCCTACTACGTGTTCGTGGACATGCACGGGTTCGCCGAACTCGTCGACGCCCTCGGCGGAGTGGACATCGACGTCACCGAGCGACTTCCCAAGGGCGGTCCTCCTGAGGGGTGGACCGGGTCGGACGTCAACGAATGGGCGATCGGCTGGATCGAGGTCGGTCAGCAGCATATGGACGGCGACACCGCGCAGTGGTACGCCCGTTCCCGGTACACCACGAGCGACTGGGATCGCATGAAGCGGCAGCGGGAGCTGCAGGAGGCGATCCTCGATCAGTTCACTCCGCAGACGGTTCTGACCCGGTTCAACGAGGTGGCGGCGGCGGGGACGGCACTCATCGACACCGATCTGCCGCAGGACAAGCTGCCGGAGTTCTTCGACCTCATGCTGAAGGCCAAGGAGCAGACCGTGCAGACGATCGAGCTCACGCCGGAGAACGGCGTGGACGAGCATCAGCCGGACTACGGATACATCCACGAGATGATGCAGCAGGCGCTGCACCCGCCCACGGCGACGCCCAGCCCCTGATCACACCCGCATCGCCGCTCGACGAGATTGCGGCACGACGGAGGTCGGGTGTGCGGTGCGCGGCGCGAGATCAGTCGCTGTCGCACTCCGCGCGGGGGCGACCGCAGACATGCTCACGGCGCAGAACAGCCCACGGCGGCCACCTGAGATGGGTGACGGCCGTGGGCTTCCGGTGCGTTCACCGGGATCGCCAGACGACGGTGATCGGAGGGGGAGGGATCACCGTCGTCCAGCCGACCACCGCTCGAAGCGGCGATCTGACCTAGGCGCGCTTGCGACGCGCGGCGCCCGCAGCGACGAGGGCGCCACCGGCGACGAGCGCCACTGCGCCGCCCCCGAGGACCCACGGCGATACGCTTCCGCCGGTGAGTGCGAGTTCGATGGTTCCACCCGTCAGAGGCAGCTCGGTGCCGGCCGCTGCGACCGCAGGATCGTGGTCGCAACTCGTCGCGGCGTCATGCCCATGCGACACCGTGATGGTCGCGGTGTAGGAGCGCGATCCGCTGAAAGCGATCCCGTAGGAGCCCTCTCCGTCCTTCGGCGGGCGGAACGTCAGCGTCAGACTGCCGTCAGCACCTGCGGTGTTACCCGACACGGCGGAGTCGGCGGCCTTCAGGCCGGAGACGGAAACTCCCACGTTCTCGGACGGGAGGAAGTACCCCGGGCCGAAGACGATGGTCGAAACCTCGCAGATGTCGATGATCGGGTCGTTGACCCGGACATCGGGCGTCTCCGGGTACGAGTCGGACATTGCAGTCGGTGCAACCGGTGCAGCGGTGGCGACAGTCGGTGCGATGAGCACGAGTGCGCCGGCGGTAAGGCTGATGGCAGCCAATTTCTTCAGCATGATTCTCCCCAGATTTCACGCGGAATCGCCTCCGAACACACCCCTGCGTTCGACTGCGTGGATTCTTCTTGCCCCCACGGCAAGATGACAGAACCCAGATATTCCCCAGTGAGTCGACAGTACCCTATCGACGCAGGAAAGTCACGATGCGCAGACCAGCTTTTCGCGTGTCGTCTTCGGAGTCTCGACCATCGGCGTATGCAGGACCTGGGTGAGGCGTTCGCCTGCCCCGGTGCCCTGGAACTCGAGGGTGACCGTGGTCGACTCTCCCGGTGCGAGGAGCACCTCGTGCTGGACGACGGAACGACCGTCGATCGTGGTCGTCTGCACGCCCTCCTCAGCGCCGTCGCGGTCGATGTGCGAGGGGGTGGCACCCTGTGGTCCATAAAGGGCGATGAGCGTGCGGACAGAGCCGGCGGGGACGCCGTACCAGCCGTCTGCCGTGACATAGGCAGGCAGCGTGGTCGCCGCGTCAGCGGGTGCGTCGTTGGTCCAGGTCATGCGCAGCTGAGTTGTCGGCTTCCCATCGCAGCTGCCGACCGCTGTCGAAATCGAAGCGCGGGTGTAGTAGTCCATCTTTCCGCCGGTGCTGTCATTGATCAGCACACCCACGTAGGTCGCATCCGCGTCGTCGTCGGGGATCGTTCCCCCCAAGGACGATGCCGCGAGCACTTTCTGCTCGTCTTCGTGAGCGCTCCAGATTCGGATGCGTCCTTCGTCGGCAGACTCCGCGAGCGCACCGATGAGCGCCTTCGGATCGCCTCCCGAGAGCGCCGCTCCGAACAGGGCGCTGGCGGCCTGCGCGAACACCTCGTCCTGCACGCGCGGATCGGGGATCGTCGCGTAGATCTCGGAGAGGAGAATGCTGACGATGTTGTCGGGCGTGGCGGTGAAGGTTCCAAACGTCAGATCTCCCGTCGCCTGCATCAGGTTCGCGGCGACCACCGTGTCCACTGCGATGACGCCGTCGACGGTTCCTCCGAAGCGACCCTCCCATCGAGCGGCGATCGTGGGGCCCGCTTCGGAGAAGTCGGGGATGCTCGTGATGTTCTGCATGAACCGTCCGGGTCGGTCCTCGAACAGGGCGACGGTGGAGTCGCTCACCGGGAGAGGGGCGTCCAGGGGAGGGAAGTCGGGCGTGGACGCCTGGCGTACCAATGTGATCTTCCCGTTCTCGGCGTGCAGCAGCGCGCTGGAGCCGATGATCCCACCCGAGGACCGCAGTTCGGCGTTGTTCTGCATGGCCAGCACATAGTTCCGCGGGCCCTCGCCGCCGAGCATCGTCGGCAGCAGCACTGCGGCGCCGTGGAGTGCGCCGACGGCGCCAGCAGCCTGGGTCACAGTGGAGCGCATCTGCCGCACCGCATCTGCGAGCGGGGGCAGCGTCGCGTCCTCATCGATCCGCTGAGCCTGCAGTTGGGCGGCGGTCAGGGTCGCACTCGCCTCGCCGAGCGGCTTCTCGATGGTGGCGAAGGGCTCGAGATCGATCGCGCCGCCTGAGAAGCCGAGGCCGGCCAGGTCGAACTCCCCGGCGACGGCGAGCAGCGGGGTGAGTGCCTTGTCTGCAACATCGTCCGCGATCTCTGCGACCTCGCTGACCGCGCGGAAGTTCGGACCGATCAAGGGAATCGCACCGAATGCCTGCCAGATCGGATCCGAGGTGAGGGCATGTGCCGACTGCGCGTGATGTGCGATGCGCTCGGCGATCGGCTCCGCGCCGTCGAGGTCGGCGGTGGCGATCGACGCCTTCAGCTGTGATGAGTCCTTCGCGACCTGTTGGAGATCGTTCACGGCGCCGATGCCGCGGACGGTCACCCATCCGAGGGCGATGACGAACAGCGCGACGAAGATGCCGATGGTCCACCCGATCCATCGGCGCCGCACGGGAAGTCGACCGTCGCTCATCTGAGCATTCAAGCATGAACCAGTTCGCCGTCGATGGACGGATGCTGAGGGAAGACTGACAGTCGCCCTGTCGCGGGGCGGCGCTCCACGGTCGGACGCCACTGCGCGGTTAACCTGAAGCCATGGGTGCTCGACTTCGTGTGGTTCTGGATCAGCTGGTGCACGTCGTCGACCCCGATCAGGCCGCAGCGGCGGTGGATCTGACGCACGGTCTCGTGGTGACGGCGCCGTCCGGGTGCTCCGTCGACGCCATCGTCCCGTCCGGCACCGACGTCTCGATCCGCGGTGTCGAAGACGTGCGAACCCTCTCGTTGGCTCGTCGCGAGCTCGCCGCGTCGTGGCAACTCGGTTTCGCACCGGGAGTCGGCGGCGGACTCATCCACTCGCCGACCCTGTTGGCACCGCTCGTTCGCCATGACAGGGTGCACGACAACGATCAGACGACGGTCACCGTGTGGGATCTCGCCGCGTGGGATGCACCGGACACTCTCTCCAAGGCGACGGTCGCGTGGCAACGGGCGATGCTGCGGAGGGCCGTGAAGCACGCCGACGCCGTCGTGGTGCCGTCGCACGCTATCGCAGAGAGACTGGCGGAGCTCGTCAAGCTGGGGGATCGCATCCGCGTGATCGCGGGAGCCGCCCCGCGCGGTTTCGCTGTACCGTCGGATTCCGCGGAGCGCAGGGCCGCTCTCTCGCTGCCGGAACGCTACGTGGTGTTGACGGGGTCAAAGGCGACGCTGGCTGAAGGTTTCCGGGGCGCTGTCGCAGCGGATCGCGAAGCCGTTGTGCTCGATGCCGCCGAGGGGACCGACCCTCATCTTGCCGAGATCGCATCGGCAGCCGGGCTCCCGGAGCGTCGGGCGCATATACGCGGCGCGCTGTCTGCGGACGATCGTGCGGCCGTCCTCGCCGGCGCGGAGACGTTCGTCGCCACGGATCCGCTCTTGGCCTGGCCATGGCGGGCGGTGGAAGCCATGACCGTTGGGATACCGCTCGTCGCTGTCGACAGTGGATCGCATCATGACGTGATCGCTGACGGTGGTCGTCTGGTGGCGGAAACGGATCTGGCTCAGGCCGTGGCCGACGCGGTCGGATCAGCGGGGGATCGGCTCAGGGTGCTCGCCGCTGATCGTTCGCGAGCGTTCTCGTGGGCGAGTTCGGCAGAGCGAGTCTGGGCCCTGCACGCCGACCTCTAATCCCCTGGGAGCAGCCTGCGCATCCACGCGACACGCCGGGTCTTTGTGGCGTGTCGCTCGTAACAGTGGCATCATCTCGCAACTTCCGTCACACTGGTCACATGTCTCGACGTGCCCCACGCTCTCGAAACACACTGCGGAGTCCCCAGCTCCTCACCTGTTTCCTCGCTGCCTTCGCTGTCCTCCTCGGTACCGTGATCCCCGCCGGTGCCGCGACGGCGTCTGCCCCCGCGCCCGCCGCAGCGTCAGTGGTGCAGTCCCGTGACGTGAAGTCGACGCTCGTCGGATTCACCCCGGGGAACATCATCAGCGACCTCGTGTTCACTTACAAGGACTCGATGACAGAGGCGCAGATCCAATCCTTCTTCAACAGCAAGGTCGCCCGATGCCTGGGCGGTACGGACGAGAAGGGCAGGCCCATCGTCTGCCTCAAGGATTTCAAGATCACGTCGGTGACACGGCCGGCCGACGCTTACTGCAGCGGATACTCCGGCGCGGCCAACGAGTCGGCCGCCCGGATCATCTACCGCGTCGCGCAGTCGTGCAACATCAATCCGCAGGTGCTGATCGTGATGCTCCAGAAAGAGCAGGGTCTGGTCACGAGCACATGGCCGAGTGCCTGGCGCTACGACATCGCGCTGGGACAGGGGTGCCCTGACAACGCGCCCTGCGATCCCCAGTACGTCGGCTTCTTCCACCAGATCTATGGCGCCGCGCGCCAGATGCAGATCTATATGGAAGGCAAGTGGTTCCAGTGGTACGCCCCGGGGAAGACCTGGAACATCCTCTACAACCCGGAGCCGAAGCTGGGTTGCGGCTCGTCGCCGGTCTACGTCGCGAACAAGGCGACCTCGGCGCTCTACTACTACACGCCGTACCAGCCGAATGCGGCGGCGCTCCGGGCGGGATACGGCACCGGCGACCTCTGCTCGGCCTACGGCAACCGAAACTTCTACAACTACTTCACCGACTGGTTCGGATCGACCCAGTCCCCGGCAGGGCCCTCCCTCGCCTCCGTGAACTCCTCTTCCTACATGCTCGGCATCGACAGTGCCGGCGCCCTCTGGGGATACCCGTTCGCGAAGAGCGCCTGGGGCAACCGCAAACAGCTGGCGAGCGGCCTCGCCGGCGTGACCTCGACGATGATGGTCGGCGACCTGAACGGCAACGGCACCCGTGACCTGGTCATCCGCCAGCAGAACGGCGTATCCGTGCTGCGCGGCAACGGCTCCGGTTTCGACGCGCCGCAGCCGCTGAACCTCGACTGGAGCTCTGTCGTCCTCTCGACAGCGGCCGGTGACCTCGACGGAGATGGGATCCCCGATGTGGTGACCACTGCAACCAACGGCGACCTAATGCTCTGGCGAGGCAACGACAAGGGCGGGCTGCTCCCGGCGATCCGCATCGGTTGGGGCTGGGCCGGTATGAACGTGCTCGTGGGTAACATCGACCTCAACCGCGACGGCAATCCTGACCTCATCGGACGGGACGCCTCCGGTCGTCTGTTCGTCTACTACGGAGACGGAGCCGGCGGCTGGACCGGGTCGCGTCAGATCGGCCAGGGGTGGGGTGGGATGACCTCGATCTTCGTCCCCGGCGACTTCACCGGCGACGGAATCAGCGACATCGCGGCGCGTACGGCCAACGGCGATCTCTACATGTACCCGGGCGATGGAGCGGGCGCCATTACCTCGACGGGCAAGATCGGCAACGGCTGGCAGGTCCTTTCCGCTCTGTCCGGCTCGGGCGGTGCCGTGGTCGGACCGCGGTCCATGCCTGCGGGCGCGGGCGACGTGGATCGGGACGGCGGCCCCGATGTAGTCGGACTCACGCCGGAGGGCAACCTCAACCTCTATCGCGGGAACGGCACCGGCGCCTGGCGCGGCTCGAAGCAGATCGGCTCCGGGTGGGCTGCAGGAGATCGCATGATCACACTGGGCGATTTCAACAGCGACGGCTATCGCGACCTCGGTCGCATCACGGTCGCCGGACAGTTCTGGTTGATCCCCGGCACGGCGGGCGGCTACGGACAACCGGTCATGATCGGCACGGGATGGCAGACCCTCACGCTCGTCGTGGGCGGTCTCGATTTCGACGGCGACCGGAACACGGACGTGATCGGACGCAACTCGGCCGGGAATCTGGTGTACTACCGAGGCGACGGCAAGGGTGGCTGGGCCAGTCAAGCCCTGCAGATCGGGGTCGGCTGGGGAGGGTTCGACATGGCCGTCAACGGGGGAGACTTCGACGGAGACGGCCGAGCGGACCTGATCATGCGCACCTCGGATGCGCGGCTCTGGGTGTACCCCACGAACGGTGCCGGGGGGTGGGGCACCCCGCGCGGGATCGGACAGGGCTGGGGTTCATTCAGCGCGCTGTTCAGCCCGGGAGACTTCGACGGCAACGGCACATCCGACCTGATGGGCCGCCACACGAACGGCAATCTCTACCTGTTCCGCGGCGATGGCCGTGGCGGCTGGGGTACGAGCGGAGTCATCGGCAACGGGTGGGGTGGGTTCACGGCTCTCGGCTGATCGGCGCGCGCCTCCGGGCGCTCAGGGTGGGTGCCATAGGATACTGAAGTGCGCCGTGGCGACCGCCACCGCAGCTGAATGAGTGGGCCAGTGACCGATACCCGTGATCTTTTCTCCGCCGTCCCGCGCACTGCATTCGATACACCTGGCACGAGCCGGGGTCTGATCGATGTGGTGCGCTGGCGCTACCTGCTGTACCTGCTGGTGCGGACGGGCGTCACGACGCGCTACCGCAACTCGGTGCTGGGCTGGACGTGGTCGTACGTTCGCCCCGGCGCACAGTTCCTGGTGTTCTGGGTGGTGCTCGGGCTCTTCCTCAGCCTCAACAGGGACATCCAGAACTATCCGGTCTACCTGTTCTCGGGCATCGTCGTCATCAACCTCTTCTCCGAGGCGTTCAAGAACGCGACGACGTCGATCGTGAACAACGCGCCTCTGGTGCGCAAAGTCTTCCTGCCGCGTCAGCTGTTCGCGGTGTCGTCTGTGATGGTCGCGTTCATCCACTTCCTCCCGCAGCTCGCTCTGCTGCTCATCGTGTGCCTCTTCATGGGGTGGATCACGAGCATCACCGTGCTGTCCGTGCTCGCCGCGCTGGCCGGCATCCTGATCGTGACGCTGTTCGCCCTCGGCATGGGCCTCTTCTTCGGGGCGATCAACGTGCGCTTCCGCGACGCGGAGAACATCGTAGAGTTGCTGCTCCTGCTCGCCACCTGGGCCTCACCGGTCCTGTACTCCTGGACCATGGTGCAGGAGGCCGTCCACAAGCTCGGCTGGCCGAGCTGGATGCTGGAGCTGTACATGCTCAACCCGATTACGCAGGGCGTCGAGCTGTTCCACTACGCATTCTGGCGTCCTGTCACAGGATCCGTGATGGAACTTCCCCCCGGGCTCGGGTGGAACACGCTGTGGACTTTCCTGATCGCCGTGGCCACGCTCCTGATCGGACAACTCGTTTTCCGACGCCTTGAGGGAAGGTTCGCGCAAGACCTATGAGCACCGCAATCGCTGGACGCCCGAGCATCATTGTCGACGGTGTCCGCAAGAACTTCACCCTGAACCATGCGTTGTCCCTCAAGGACACTGTGGTGTCCTGGATTCGTCGGCAGAAGACGTCGAGCACGTTCGAAGCTCTGAAGGGACTCGACCTCGTCATCAACGAGGGGGAGTCCGTCGCGATCCTCGGTCTGAACGGCTCAGGTAAGTCGACACTCCTCAAGCTGATCTCCGGTGTCATGGAGCCAGACGCGGGTGAGGTGCTCACCCGCGGTAGGGTGGCCGGCCTCATCGAGGTCGGTGCCGGTTTCCACCCCGAGCTTTCCGGCCGCGAGAACGTGTTCCTCAACGCGGCTATCCTCGGGATGCAGCGCAAGGAGATCGAGGAGCGCTACGACGAGATCGTGGCGTTCAGCGAGATCGAGCAGTTCATCGACCAGGAGGTCAAGCACTACTCCTCCGGCATGTTCATGCGTCTGGCCTTCTCCGTCGCGATCCACGTCGAGCTCGATGTCCTCCTCGTCGACGAGATCCTCTCTGTCGGAGACGCACCGTTCCGGGAGAAGTGCCGGCTCAAGTTCGGCGAGCTGATCGCGCAGAAGAAGACTCTCGTCGTGGTCAGCCACGACATGGAGATGGTCCGCGAGCTGTGTACCAGAGGCGTGGTGATCAACAAGGGCGAGGTCGTGTACGACGGTGAGATCGAAGGCGCGATCGCGTTGGTCGACGAATGATCATCGACTGGATCGCGCACTCCGGGCTGCTACTGCTCGCGCTGCTCGTGGTCTTCCTCCCCGGGCTGCTGGTGGGGCTGGCCCTGCGATTGCGCGGGCTGATGCTGTGGGCATCTGCCCCGAGCATCTCCGTCGGCCTGCTCTCACTGCTGGCGATCGTCTTCCCTCTGCTCGGCATCCGATGGGCGCTCACCGCGGTCGCGCTGGCCGTCGTGATCATCGCTGTGGTCAGCCTTCTGGTCTCCTTCGGTGTGCGCCACGGTCGTGAGATCGTGGACGCTCCGCGTCCGCAGGCGGGCCATGCACTCCTCGTAGTCGTCGGACTCGTCGTGGGCGGGGGACTGAACGCTGCACGGCTGATGACATATGTCGGCACGCCGACCGCGATCTCTCAGACGAACGACGCCGTCTTCCATCTGAACGCCCTGCGCTGGGCCGCCGAGTCGGGGACCGTCTCGTCGCTGGATCTCTCCGGCCTCCTCGGAGGCACGACGTTCTACCCGGCCGCGTGGCATGCGATCACGTCGCTGGTCGCTCCGGACATCGAGCTGATCCCCGTCGCTGCGAACATGGTGGCTCTCGTCATCGCCGCCGCCGTCTGGCCGCTCGGCGTGACGCTTCTCGCATCGGTGGTCAGCCGGGGGGACAGGATCGTCACCGCGCTGGCCGCCGCGCTCTCAGCGGGACTGATGGCGTTCCCGCAGCTCATGTTCGAGTGGGGCGTCCTCTACCCCTACGCGGTGTCGCTCGCCGTGGTCCCTGCAGCAGTCGCTCTCACGATCACGGCTGTGCGCTCGTGGCGGGGAGCCCGGCGGGGTGATCGTCTGCGTCTCGCCGCGGGACCGGGCGTCGCCGCACTCCTGGCCGTGGCAGCCGTGACGCTGTCGCAGCCGTCTTCGGTGCTGGCCTGGGGCTTGCTGGTGATGCTCTGGTTCACGGGCAGCCTGCTCGTGGGCATTCGCTCTCCGCAGGCACGTCCCGTGCTCCGCTGGGTGGCGATCGCCGGCGGCTGGGCCGCGTTGGCGATCGTCTGGCTCATCTTGGCGTACCTCGCCGGCCCCGTTCTGTGGAGGTCGTACCGTGGCGTGTTCGGGGCAGTCGCCGATGTGCTCGTGAACAGCCATTCGCTCCTTCCTGCTGCCTGGGGAATGAGCGTGCTCCTCCTGGCGGGTGTCGTCGCCGCCGTGCGCGAAAGACGCCTGCGCTGGTTGCTCATCGGCTGGGCAGGTTTCTCGGTGCTCTACATCGTCAGCGTGAGCACCGACCTTCCGGTGATCAAGCGGGTGCTCACAGGGCCGTGGTATGGGGATTCCTTCCGTCTCGCCGCCATGGTGCCGATAGTGGTCGTGCCGCTCGCGGCCTTCGGACTCGCGATGATCATCCGCATCATCACGACCGCTGTTCCCCGGCTCTCCCGTGCGCGCCGCGATGCGGTCGCCCTGGCCTCGATGGCGGTCATCGCCATCGTGGGTGCGATCGGGATCGTGCTGACGCCCGTGGTCCTGCTGAGGGTCGCCGACGAGACCGACGAGCAGTCCCGGTACACCATGAATGCGGACAGCTACCTCTCTGCCGACGAGTACCGGCTCCTGACTGAGCTCCCGGAGCTCGTGCCGCGGGACGCACTGCTCATCGCCAATCCGTCGACCGGAGCGGGCTTCGCCTACGTGCTGGGCGAGAGGGACATCGTCCCGCGCACCTGGGCGCCGCCGCAGTCCCTGGCATGGGATCTGATCGCCGATGGCCTGCGCGACGCCGGAGACGATCCTGCGATCTGCGAGGCACTCGCCGCCTACGGTGCGCCCGACTACGTCCTGGACTTCGGTGTGGGAGGGACCGGGCCGGGGGAGTACCTCATGCCAGGCATGACGGACTTCGAGGGGCGCCCCGGGTTCGAGGAGGTCGCCCGCGAAGGCGAAGCCAGCCTCTGGCGGATCACCGCCTGCGACTGATCAGTCGTCCTTCGGGTCGCCGTGAGGCGTGCTCTCCGGCTCCTCATCGTGCTGATCGCGTGCGGCCTGCAGTAGGGCGAGCTTGCGCGCCAGCAGTGTGAGGCTGCGCTGCTGCGCCGCGTTCTTCCGAGACTGCGTGTACACGAAGACCATGAACACGACCACGAATGCGTACAAGAGCAGGTCGGTGCCACGCCCGACTCCCACGAGGTTCGCGACCCACGTGAGCCACTGCGGGAACATGATGGACACGATCGCCACGAGAGCGAACGCCCCGAACATGAGCCGACGGATCGCCAGGTGGCTGTCCGCGCCGGTGCGTCGCATGAAGACGGCGCCGATCGCGATCACGGCGGCGATGAGAAGGATCTGAATCCACATGGTATTCACCGCACGATCAGATCGACGAGGATGTTGACGGAGTTGAGCACCGATTGCCCCTTGGCTTTCGAATAGTCGGTGTAGAGCAGCTCTACGGGATGCTCGATCCACGGAAGGCCCGTGTCGCCGAGCTGGAGCACGATCTCGGTGGCGTGCGCCATCCTGTCCTGCTTGAGCTGGATGCGGGATGCCGCGTCCGCGCGGATGACCCGCAGGCCGTTGTGTGCGTCGGTGAGCTTCACACTCGTGGTCATGTTCGTGACCCAGACGGCGGTCTTGAGGATGACGCGCTTCATCCATCCCGGGTTGGTGCGATCATCGAGGAAGCGGGAGCCGAAAACGATCGCCGCACCGCTTTCGCGAGCCGCGGCCACCATCGACACGGCGTCATCCACGCGGTGCTGACCGTCGGCGTCGAAGGTCACGATGTACTCGCAGCCCGGGTGCGAGAGCGCGTAGTCGATACCTGTCTGCAAGGCGGCGCCCTGACCGAGGTTGATCGGGTGCTCGACGATGTGGGCGCCGGCGCGCCTGGCCACGTCGAGCGAGCCGTCCGTGGAGCCGTCGTCGATGCACACGACGTTCGGGAAGTGGGGGAGGAGTCCCGCGATGACAGCGGCGATGACGGTCGCCTCGTTGTACAGCGGGACGACAACCCAGGTATGGGGGTCGGGAGTGGCTGGGTTGGTCACACCCCTATCCTCTCAGGAAACGCCTGAGCAAGCAGATAGGATGACCGAGTCCCCTTCTGGAACCACAAGGAGAATCCCGCATGCCCTCACCGACCGATGTCCGAATCGTCGATTCGGCCGATGTGTCCCCTGAGGCGAAGATCGGAGCCGGCAGCTCGATCTGGCACCTGGCGCAGGTGCGCGAGAACGCGCAGCTCGGCGAGAACTGCATCATCGGCCGCGGGGCCTATGTCGGCACGGGCGTCGTCATGGGTGACAACTGCAAGGTGCAGAACTACGCCCTCGTCTACGAGCCGGCGAAGCTCGCCGACGGCGTGTTCATCGGCCCTGCCGTGGTCCTGACGAACGATACCTACCCTCGTGCCATCAATGCCGATGGCACCATCAAGAGCGCGCACGATTGGGAGCCCGTCGGCGTGACCATCGAGCGCGGCGCGGCGATCGGAGCACGCGCGACCTGCGTGGCGCCTGTGACGATCGGGGCCTGGGCCACCGTGGCCGCAGGAGCCGTCGTCGTGAAGGACGTTCCCGCTTATGCGCTCGTCGCCGGCGTCCCCGCGCGTCGTATCGGCTGGGTGGGCGAAACCGGTGTGCCGCTGGTCCCCGGCGAACAGGACATGACCTGGGTGTGCCCCTCGACAGGTGCTCACTACATCGAAACTGACGGAACACTGACCAAGGAGACCGTGTGAGCGATTTCATCCCCCCGGCAAAGCCGATCATCGGCGAAGAAGAACGCGAGGCCGTCGACCGGGTGCTGCGCAGCGGCATGGTCGCGCAGGGCCCCGAGGTCGCCTCGTTCGAGCAGGAGTTCTCCGCGCACTTCGTGCCGGGCCGCCCCTCCGTCGCCGTCAACTCCGGCACGGCAGGGCTCCACCTCGGTCTGCTCGCGGCAGGTGTCGGCGCAGGCGACGAGGTCATCGTGCCGTCGTTCACATTCGCCGCCACGGGCAACTCGGTAGCCCTCACGGGCGCGACGCCGGTGTTCGTCGACATCGAGCCCGATACCTTCAGCCTCGACCCCGCGGCCGTAGCCGCGGCTATCACGCCGAAGACCAAGGGCATCCTGCCTGTGCACCTCTATGGGCACCCGGCGCGTATGCGCGAGCTCGAGGCACTGGCGTCAGAGCGCGGTGTCGCCCTGTACGAGGACGCAGCACAGGCGCACGGCGCCTCGCTCGACGGACGTCCCGTCGGCTCCTTCGGCGAGTTCGCGATGTTCAGCCTCTACCCGACGAAGAACATGACCAGTGGTGAGGGCGGCATGGTCACGACGGCCACCGACGAGATCGCGCGGCAGGTCAAACTCCTGCGCAACCAGGGTATGGAGCGTCAGTACGAGAACGAGGTCATCGGCTTCAATGCCCGTATGACCGACCTGCATGCCGCGATCGGTCGTGTGCAGCTGACCAAGGTCGACGCGTGGACGAAGACCCGTCAGCAGAATGCGGCGTTCCTCGACGCGAACCTTCAGGGCGTCGTTGTCCCGGTCGTCGCAGACGGTGCCGTGCACGTGTACCACCAGTACACGATCCGCGTCCCCGAGGACCGCGACGGCTTCGTGGCCGCGCTGAAGAACGAGCACAACGTGGGCGCCGGGGTCTACTACCCGATCCCGAACCACCGACTGCCCTCGCTTGCGCACTTCGCACCAGGACTCGACCTTCCCGAGACCGAGCGCGCGGCGCGGGAGGTGGCCTCGCTGCCGGTGCATCCCTCGCTGAGCCAGGACGACCTGGAGCGCATCGTCGCCGCCGTGAACACCATCGCAGGAGCGGGCGCCTGATGGCCAACCTGCGCGCTGGCCTGCTGGGCGTCGGGATGATGGGGCGTAACCACGCCCGCGTGCTCCGCGACGTCGACGGTATCGACCTCGTCGCGATCGCGGACCCCGGTGGTGACCCGCACAAGGTCGCAGGCGAACTCTCGATCTTGCCGGACATCGAGTCTCTCATCGCGGCCGGAATCGACATCGCGGTGGTCGCGGTGCCGACCGCCTTCCACGAGGATGCCGCGCTCAAGCTCGCTGAAGCCGGTGTCCACACGCTCGTGGAGAAGCCGATCGCGCACTCCGTGGAGGCGGGGCGACGGATGACCGATGCCTTCGCTGCCAAGGGCCTCATCGGTGCCGTCGGCCATGTCGAGCGTTTCAACCCCGCCGTGCAAGAGATGCGCCGCCGGATCGAAGGCGGTGAGCTCGGCGACGTCTACCAGATCGCGACGCGCCGCCAGAGCACATTCCCCGCCCGCATCGCCGACGTCGGTGTCGCGAAGGATCTCGCCTCGCACGACATCGACCTCACGAGCTGGGTCGCCCAGAGCGAATACACGACCGTGTTCGCCCAGACCGCACACAAGAGCGGTCGCGAGTTCGAGGACATGATCACCGTCACGGGGCGTCTCGCGAACGGTGTGATCGTCAACCACCTCGTGAACTGGCTGTCGCCGATGAAGGAACGGGTCACCGTTGCCACAGGTGACCGCGGCACGTTCATCGCCGATACCTCCACCGGCGACCTCACGTTCTACGCCAACGGGACGATCCCTCTCGAGTGGGAGTCGATGCTGGCCTTCCGTGGCGTGTCGGAAGGCGACATCACGCGCTACTCCTTCGCTAAGCGGGAGCCGCTCAAGGTGGAGCACGAAGCGTTCCGCGATGCCGTTCTCGGCAAGCCGAACCACGTGGTCACCATGGAACAGGGCCTCCGCACGCTCGAGGTCGTCGAAGCCGCACTGGCATCCGCCGGTACCGGCGCATCCGTAGCACTCTGAACGCGAGAACATGAAACGCATCTGGCCGGTCCTCAAGGCCCTCCTCCCGCTGCTGCCGACAGGTGCGCAGCGGTACTTCGTCGGCTACATGATCGCCACGACGCTCATCACGGTGCTCGATGTGGTGGCGATGTCATTGCTCGCGCTCATCATCGGTCCGGCGCTGACGGGAGGTGCGCTGAACATCCCGCTGATCGGCGAGGTGTCGACGGACATGACTCCGTTGCTCGTCCTCGGTGCCTGCGCGTTGATCATCCTGAAGTCGGTGCTCTCGGTCACGCTGCACTGGTTCGCCACTCGCCGGTTCGCGAAGTACGAGCTCGAGATCGGCGATCGGATGTTCAAGGCCTACATCAACTCCAGCTGGGAAGAGCGCTCCAAGCGCACTGTCGCGGAGATCACCCGAATCGCGGACGGCGGCATCGCCAACACGATGTCGGGGTTCCTGTTGCCCTTGATGCGTGTTCCGAGCTCGGTGTTCACCTTTGTCCTGATCATCGGGGTGCTTCTCGTCGTAGACCCGATCACCGCGATCATCGCCATGGTGTATCTGCTGCTTGTCGCCTTCGTCGTACACCAGGTCGTCACCCGGCGCTCGCTGGAAGCGGCGACCGTCAACCGCAACTACAGCTATCGCGTCGCGATCCTGATGACCGAGATGATGGAGGCGCTGAAGGAGCTCAGCCTGCGCAACCGACTCGCCGATGTCGCGCAGCTGGTGACGGACAGCCGGCACCACTCGGTGCGGGCGCGGGCGAACGCGTCGTTCCTCGGTGTGGTCCCGTCCTTCGCCTTCGAGTCCGCCCTGATCGGAGGCGTCGTCATCATCGGAGCTGTCTCCTTCTGGCAGGGCGGCCTGGCCGCTGCGCTGTCTTCTGTGGCGCTCTTCACTGCGACTGGCTTCCGGTTGATCCCCGCGATCAGCGGCATCCAGGGCGGTATCGTGCAGGGTGTCGCGAGCATTCCCGCGGCGCAGGACGTCATTGGCGACCTCACCGCCGCCGAGAAGGACATGGAGGTCTCACGGACGCCGGCCGATACTGCCGAGCTCGCCGAGAACCCGCGTCTTCTCAGGCTGTCCGACGTTCACTTCCGCTATCCCGGTGCGGACGAGGACGTCATCCGCGGTCTCTCGCTCGACATCCCGCTCGGGAGCTCCCTGGGAATCGTCGGCCCCTCAGGGGCGGGAAAATCGACCCTCATCGACCTGCTTCTCGGTCTCAGTCAGGCGACCACCGGAGAGATCGAGATCGACGGCCATCCACTCACCAACGTGCTGCGTCAGTGGCGCGGACGGGTGGGATATGTGCCGCAGCGAGTTGCGCTGTTCGACGCCTCGATCGCGCAGAACGTGGCGCTCACCTGGACCGAGGAGATCGACCGTGAGCGCGTCGAGTACGCGCTGGAGCGTGCGCAGCTCAGTTCGCTGGTCGCCTCTCGCGCGAACGGCATCGATGAGCGCATCGGCGAGCGGGGAGTCTCGCTCTCCGGAGGACAGCAGCAGCGCCTCGGCATCGCCAGAGCCCTGTACACCGACCCGCTCGTTCTCGTGCTCGACGAGGCGACAAGCTCTCTCGACACGAAGACCGAGGACGAGGTCACCAAAGCGATCCGCTCGCTCCGTGGCGAGGTGACGCTGATCTCGGTGGCACACCGACTGTCGACGATCAAGGACTACGATCGCATCTGCTACATGGACGACGGCGTGATCGCGGCGCAGGGATCGTTCATCGAGGTCGCATCCTCGCTGCCGGCCTTCGCCGAGCAGGTCCTGCTTGCGGGACTCGCCGGAGAACTCGAGCGCAAGGCCTGAGGCCTCTCGCGCGCTGCCACCGACCGGATCAGCTGATCCGGTCGGTGCGGTTGGCGGCGAAGAACAGGCGCATCATGCCCTGTCTGTGCAGCGACAGCCACGGGTTCGGTGTCAGAAGTGCGCCGAAGGAACGCTGATTCCAGCGATCGTTGGCGAGCACCTTGATCCGCTCTACGTCGGGGGCGGCTGCGAACGCTTCCGCGATGATCCGGTGGTCGACACGGGACAGTAGTCGGAGCGCACGGGGCGCCAGCTGTTCGAGGCGGTCGAGCGTGTCTCGCAGCTCGGGCTGGTGGGACACGAGCTCTTCCGCGCTTGTCGCTCGCACACCGATCGCGCTGAGGAACTGGATGCGCAGGAGCTTGACGACGATTGCGGTCCGAGACTGTTCGCGCAGACTGCGGAACCAGTCTGCGCCCTCAAGTTCGGCGAGGAAAGCGAAGTCCTCTCGCACAGGGCGCGGAGTGAAGGTGACTCGATCCTTCTCGTCCTCGTGACCGACGTAGGCCGGGCCGTCGATGTCGACGGCGAGGTTCCGTCCGCGGAACCAAAGCTCGGCGGTGAAAGCGATGTCCTCGCCGGAGGAGAGCCCCTCGGAGAAGCGCAGGTGTCCGAATCTGTCGCGGTCGATCAGACCGAGCGGCGCGCTCCGGTACGCGAGGCGGTCCTTTGCGGCATCCAGACGCCGTGATCGTCTGCCATCTCGCAGCGGAGGCAGCGGGTTGTTGTGCCGCCCGATGATCGCGATCTTCGGTATCACGGTGCTTGCGCCTGTCGATCGCTGCACACGGAGCCAGGAGTCGAGTGCGCCGGGGGCGAACTCGTCGTCGGAGCCGAGGAGCGCGATGAACGGTGCAGTGGAGTTCGCGAAGCCTGCGTTCATCGGTCCGGCGGGGGAGCGGATGCCGTCTTGGAGATCGAGCATGAGAACGCGGTCGTCGGTGGCGAGGTCGCCGAGGTTGTCGCGGATGATCGCAGGATCGATGTTGTGTGCGACGACGATGACTCGCACTGGCGCCTCGGTGCCGTCGAGCACCGAGGCGACGGCACGCCGGATAGGACGGCTCGCGGAGTGGACCGCGATCGTAACGTCCACCAGAGGAGCGACAGCGGTCACAGCTGGCCGACCCTCTGCGAGCGCGCACCGGCGAAAAGCGTGCGTAGCGGCGCCTGCCGGTGCAGGGCCAGGAACGGATTCCGGGTGAGCTGTGCTCCGAGGGAGAGGTAGATCCATCGACGCCCGAGGAGGGCGCGTGTGCGCTCGGGATCAGGGTAGCCGGTGCGAAGCTCGTCGATGACCCGTCGGTCCGCCTGCGAGAGGACGGACAGCACCCCCGGCGCCCACCCGCAGACCCGATCCAGCATTCGGAGGAGTTCGTCGCTCACCGACGCGATCCCCGGGCTGTCGAGGCGGGCGGCCACCGCATCGAAGAAGTGGATGCGAATCAGCTTGACCGCGAGCGCGCGTCGATCAGCGGACGATGTGCGGGCGAACCAGTCCGCGTCCTCGATCGTACGCAGGAACTCGAAATCGGCCGCGACGCTCCGTGGAGCAGATGTGACCCGGTCGTCCGCGTCGTCGTGTCCCACATAGGGCGGGCCGTAAAGGTCATACGCAATGCTCTCCGCGGTGATCCAGAGTGCGGCCGAGTAGGAGAGATCCTCGCCCGATGCCAGGCCCTGCGCGAACCGGAGGTCGCCGAAGCGTGAACGGTCGATGAGGCCGAGTGGCGCGCTCCGATAGTGCAGACGATCGCGATCCGCGCTAAGACCGGTGGTGCGACGGCCTCGCCTGACCGGCGGGTACGGGTCTGGGCCGCCCGTCACGAGTCGAATGCGACCGATCACCACCTGGGCTCCGGTGCGCCGCTGGAGAGCGAGCCAGGAGTCGATCGCGCCCGGCGCGAACTCGTCGTCAGAGCCGAGGAGTGTGTGGAACCGCGCCGTGGCCTCCGCCATACCGAGGTTCATCGGGCCGGCCGGCGATGGAATGCCGTCGCGCAGGGCGAGCAGACGCACGTCCGGGTGATCGGCGTACTCGCCGAGGTTCGTCCGGATGATCTCCGGGTCGATGTTGTGCGCGACCACGTTCACGCGGACCGGCGCCGCAGTGCCGTTCACGACGGAGGCGACGGCGCGCGCGATCGGGCGGGTGGCTGAGTGGACGGCGATCGTGACATCGACAAGTGGAGATTCCATACCAGGTCGATGTTACCGCGAGGCTTCGGCTCGTCCCTACGGCAGCATGTCGCGGAGCGTGCGATACGGCGCCTGTCGGTGCAGCGAGAGGAACGGGTTTGCGGTCAGGCGACCGTCCGGGCCGCCTCCCCACCGAGCCGTGAGGTGGGTTCGGATCTGCTCCGCGGAGGGCGCGCTGCCACCGAGTTCGACCAGTACCTTCCGATCCGCTCGGGCGAGGAGGGCGATGGCGCCGGGGGACATCCGCTCGATCCTGGCGGCGACGGCGAGAAGCTCGGCGCTGTGTGCCTCGATACCGCCGGGGGCTTCGAGGCGCGCGGCAACGGCATCCATCAGATGCACGCGCAGGTTCTTGACGCCGAAGGCCCGTCGCAGGTCTGCGCCCGCCGCCGCGTACCAGGGCCGCGCAGCGACGATATCCAGAAAGGCGAAGTCCTCAGCCAGCGGCCGCACCGTCCTGGTCACGCGATCGGTGGCGTCGTCGTGGCCGAAGTAGGCGGGGCCGTTCCGGTCGTAGGCGATGTGGGAGCCGGTGAACCAAAGCTCTGCGGTGAACTCCAGGTCCTCTCCCGACGCGAGGCCGGGGGTGAAACGGAGGTGCCCGAAGCGGGAGCGGTCGATGAGCCCGAGCGGCATGCATCGGTAAAGGAGCCGGTCCTTGACCGGATCGAGATCGCGCGTGCGTCCTCGCCGTGTGGGCGGCGTGGTCTCGACGCTCTGCTCGACGCGGACACGAGGGATGACGGTCGTGGCTCCCGTCGACACGGCGACGGTATGCCAGGAGTCGAGTGCGCCGGGGTCGAGTTCATCGTCTGAGCCGAGTACGCAGAAGTACGGTGCCTCCGCGGCGTCGATGCCGTGGTTCATCGGGCCGGCCGGAGACGAGATCCCGTCCTGGAGCGAGAGCACCCGCACCCCCGGATGATCTGCAAGATCGGCGAGGTTCGCGGCGATGGCGTCGGCATTGGTGTTGTGAGCGACGACCGTGACGCGGACGGCAACGGTGTTCGCGAGCACCGAGCGAACTGCGCGCTCGATCGGACGACTGGGCGTGTGCACGGGGATGACCACGTCCACGTCGGGCAACGGCATGTGCTCGATTCTAACGGGCGCTGCCGAGCGCTGGGCCGTCTGCAGGTATCCTTGCTCCAGCCGGTCGCCCCTGCGGACCGTGCGTCCTCACCGACAAGAAGGCAACTTCCGCGTGCACGCTGTATCGACCCTCGCCCAGCGGACCGGACGGCTCGACTCGCTCACCGGTCTGCGGTGGTGGGCCGCTTTCGCAGTGTTCCTGTACCACATGAACAACTTCGCGCCCCTCCCGGGCCCGACCCAGACGGTGCTGCTCAACGGCTATCTCGGCGTGACATTCTTCTTTGTACTGTCCGGGTTCGTCTTGACCTGGTCAGCGCGCCCGGCAGTGCCGATCTCGACGTTCTACTGGCGAAGATTCGCGCGCATCTGGCCCGCGCACATGGTTGCACTCCTGATCGCGATCCCGGTGTTCTACACGCTGTTCCCCGTCGGCGATGGTAGCTTCCTCAAGCCGTTCGATCTGGCGATCCTCTTGTTGTCAGTGCCCATCATCCAAGCCTGGTGGTCGAACCCGATGATCCTTTTCTCGGGGAACCCGGCGGCGTGGACTCTGACCTGCGAAGCCTTCTTCTATGCGCTTCACCCGTGGATCTCGCGGGTGCTCGTTCCGATGGCGAAGCGCGGCGCATTGCTTCTCGCGGCTGGCGTCGTTCTGTACGCCTTCGCGTTCCGGCTCACGGCGCTGCTCTGGCCCGAGAGCGGTCTCGGGATCGTCCCGGTTCCGATGCAGCGGCTTCCCGAGTTCGTGTTGGGTATGGCGTTGGCGTGGGCGATGCGCTCGGGGTGGCGTCCGCGCATTCACCCGCTCATCGGAGTGGCGACTCTGGGGGCCGTGGTGGCGCTCCGACTAGTCGCCGAGCGCTATGCCGCGGGCGGGCCTTGGGGAGTTCTCGTCGACGGGATATCCAACGAACTCTTCACGGTCGCCTGTGGGATCGCGATCGTGGCTCTTGCCAACCATGCGCTGCGTGGGGGACGGATCTGGTTTGCCTCGACCTGGCAGGTGCGTCTCGGAGAGTGGTCTTTCGCCTTCTACCTGGTGCACGCGACGTTCATCTACCTCGCACTGCGGATTTTCGGCTACCAGCCGGCGTCCTGGACGAATCTTCTCTGGTTCGCGGCCCTGTTCGTTGTCGACCTGGTCGCCGCGTGGGCGCTGCACACCTTCGTCGAGCATGCCCTGGAGAAGCGGATGCGCCGTTGGAAGGACAACCGCGACGAGAAGCGGGTGAAGGTTCGCGTCGCGTCAGTCTGACGTGCGGATCCACCCGTTCAGCAGTGCCTCGGCGCTGCGCGCACCCGAGTGCACGGCCTCGACGAATCGCGGGCCGGCGGCAGCCGCAGCACGCGCCGTCTCCGGATCCTCGATCAGCGCGGTGATGACCGACCTGAGCGTCTCGGGGTCGGCCTCCACGATGGGAAGCGGCATTCCGATCTCGGCGGCGATGCGCGCGCGGATGTCGGGAAGCACGTGCCCGACGACCACTCGACCCGCGGCCATCGCTTCGCAAGCGGCCACACCGTACGACCCGAGGCGGAACTGATCCAGCACGATGTCTGCGTCGGCGAGGATGCCCGGCATGCGGTCGGAGCTGACGCCGGTGATCAGCTCGTACTCGACCGCGCCCCCGTCGATCAACGGTGCGAGCGCCGGTTCGATGAGGTGGCTGCCCTTCTGCACGGCAGAGCTGGAGGAATGGATGACCCGCACATGATCCTTGGCCATCGCAGGCTGGTCGGTGCGGAACCGATCGATGTCGATCACGACAGGGCACCAGATGCCCCACGGTACGTCGTCGAGGAGATCGGGAGTCGAGACGAAGGTCGGACGGCGCAGTCGCGTGAGCAGTTCGAGATTCGCGTCCGCATCGGCCTGCAGCACCTCGGTGCGTGGATCCTCCGGATACGGCGACCATGGCGTGCGACGGGCGTGTTCACGAGGATTGCGGATATCGGTGCCATGAGAAAGGAAAGCCACCGAGACACCGGCTTCCTCCAGCGCAGTGACCTCTGCGCTCACCTGTCGATCGAACAGCCGACCGAACAGGGGGCGCTCGGCCTCGATGAGCACGTGGGAGAACTGTCGCACGGCATCCCACTCCGCCTGCGTCCACTCCGACGACGATGTGGACGCGACAGGTACGGGAGTGTCCGCAGGGAAGGAGAATCCGATGGGCAGCACGATCTCCATGTTGCGCGCGCGGAGGTCAGGGGCAGCCGTCTCGAGGGCGCGAGCCCATCGGTACCCCTGGCCCGAGTAGTTCGTGGGGCCGATGAAGACCCGGACGGGGGCGTCGGGGACGTCCGTGATGGGAGCCTCGCCGCCGCCCAAGGCCCGATGAGCGAGACGACCGATCAGACCGTCGGGGTCGCGGGCCGCCGAATCGAGAGCACGATTGACCCACGTGGGAAGCTGCGAGCGGTTCCTGATGATCCACCCGGCGATGGCGTTGAGCTGTCTGCGCATCTCAGGCGTGCTCCGCGGCATCGTCGCCGGACGCTTCGAGCACGTCCACGACTCGTGCGGCGACGGCCGCGAGCGAATGGCCGGCTGCGGTCCAAGCCGCCACCCGGTGGCGTTCCGGAGCGGTGAGCGGATCCGTTGCCAGTGCCGTCATGGCTGCAGCGACGGACGCGGCATCGTATGTGCTCACGATCCCGCCGCGGACCTCCGCGTTCGCGCGGTGGAGAAACGCACCCGTGGGCCCGGCCTCCGGCCCCACGAAGATCACGGGGCATCCGGCGGCCATCGACGAATAGGCTTTGGTGGCGAAGGCATATTCGTATCCCGAGTCGGGGAGCTGGGTGGCGAAGCTGGCCACCGCCCGGTGCAGGTGGGGGACGAGGTCGGCGCTCGGTATGGTCTCGATGAAATCGACGGCGTGGTCGACGCCGAGCTCCCTCGCGCGTTGCTCGAGTGCCTCCCGCTCGCTGCCGTTTCCGATGAACCGGAGGACGTATCCGGGATGCGTGACGGTGAACGCCGCGAACCCATCCACGATGATCTCCGCACCGTGCCAATGCGAATATGTGCCCGCGTACACGAACACACGTTCGGTCGGCACCTCTGCCTCTGTCGGCGGGAGGAACGAGGTGGTGTCGGCGCCGAATCCCGTCACGACGACCGGCCGCGAGATACCGAGGGTGGCGATGCGATCCAGGACGCCCTGCGAGATCGTGACGATCGCGCGCGCTCCCCGCATCGCGAAGCGCTCCGTCGCCCGCAAGACGCGGAGCACGAGCCGTGATGCGGTCACCTGCTGAGCAGCGTCCGACCAGACATCCGCGGCATCGTAGACGTAGGGGATGCGGCGCAGTGTGCACACGACGCGGACGACGAAACCGGTGGTGGGCGGTGGCTCCATGAAGACCACGTCGGGCCGGGGGAGGAAGAGCAGCCGGAAGAACAGAGGCACATCGAAGCTGAGATACGGGAGGTAGCCCCGCACGTAGCCGCTGCGGTCGCGCAGCACAGGAGACATGCGCACGTCTTCGGCTGGCTCGCCGACGTCGATGCCGTGCGGAGGCCGCGCTGTGAGAACGGTGACGTGGTGCCCGCGAGCGACGGCGTCGTCGGCGACAGCTCCGAGGAATGAGGATGCCGCGGATGGTTCAGGACGGTAGATGCGAGAGACGATCGCGATGCGCATGCTCATGCCGCGAGGAAATGCTTCATCAGCTGATCGCGCGAGAAGTCGCCGTTGTGGAGGCGGGCCACGAAGTCCTTGCCGGTACGGGCGATGGCTCGGTACTCGTCGCGCCGAACGGCGATGTCACGGAGCATATGCTCGAGGGTGTCCGGCGTTGTATCCGGTATCGGCAGCGCCATGCCCGCGTGGGTCTCGACCTCACGGCGCACCTGCTCCGTGATGTGAGCGAGGACGACACGCCCCGACGTCATGCTCTCGCAGGCCGCGACCCCGTAGTCGCCGATCCGGAACTGATCGAGGACCACGTCGGCTGACGCCATCACGGCGGGCATCTCGTGGTTCGGGACGCGGTCGAGTTGGATGAACTCGATGAGTCCCTCGTCGTGGAGACGTTGGGCGATCGGCACGATCAGGGGTGTTCCCTTGACATGCGGATTCGTGGGGCCGTGGATGACGCGGATGCGGTCGCGTTCGAGAAGCGGTTCGTCATTGATCCACTGTTGCTGGTCGATCACCACTCCGAGGAACTGCGCCTGGGGGAGGTCGACGAGCAGGCCCGCAGTCGAGACGAACGTCGGTAGATCGAGATCCGCGATGGCCGCCAGATTGGCAGCCACGGCCTTCTCCGCGAGGTCGACGGGGATCCACTCGTCGCTGTCGGTGAACGGGGACCACGGCGTCGATTCGAGATGCGTCGACGGCAGGCGCACCTCATTTCCGTGTCCGACGATGCCGACATGCACGCCGCGCTCCCGCAGCAGCGCGGTCTGGCGCCGCAGATCTCCCGAGAACATCCCGCCGAGGATCGGGAAGCACGCTTCGATCAGTACGTGCGTGTAGTTCTCGGCGATCGCGTCGAGCATCGCCTTCTGCCACGCACGCGAGTGCTCGGCGGTGCGCCAGGGGACGGTGTAGTCGGCCGGGTACTGCAGAAGGTTGTTGCCGGAATGCACGTAGTTGACTCCGGAAACCGTGCCGGACGTCTCCGCGGCCCGTGACCACCGGTACCCCTGTCCCGCATAGTTCACAGGGCCGACGAGCATCCGGGTGGGACGGCTGAGGTCGGGCACCGGGGGTGGTGGTGGCGTCACTCCCTGCAGTCGGTCGACCGTCGAGGCGATCGTGTCCTGTACAGGTTTGGGGACGAGTTTCCAGACGGCTTCAACGCGCGGGTGCATCGGCTTCTTCCTGTTCCGTTCCTGACCGGGGGAGCATCAGCCACGCCTGATCGAGGACCTCTGCGGATCGTCGACCGTCGTGGACGGCGCGGACGAATGCATCCCCCGGCGTGCGGAGCTCCTCGAGGTCGTCGCGAGCGGCAAGTTCACGGAGAACGTGTTCGATCGTATCCGGCGTGGCTTCGACGATCGGCGGGGTCATTCCCGTCGCGTTCTTCACGGCGTTCCTGACGCGCTCGCTGAGGTGCCCGACGACGATGCATCCCGAGGCGAGTGCCTCACAGGCGGCGACGCCGTATGAGCCAATCCTGAGCTGATCGATCAGGACGTCGGCCATTGCGAAGCGGTCCGGCATCTGGGCCGTCGGTACGCCCTGGATGATGTCCAGATCGATGATGCCCTCCGCTTCCAGCCGTTCCAGCGTGTTTCGAATGAGGTGCGTCCCTTTGATCACCGACACGGAGGGCGCATGGGCGACGCGCAGGCGCCGGTCGCGACTGCGCGCGCTCCGCGGGCGCTCCCACCGCGAGATGTCGACGGCGACTGGGCACCAGACCGCAGCAGGCAGGTCCTCGAGCAGGTCGGGGGTCGACACGAAGACCGGGCGCCCGCTGGTCTCGAGGAGGTCGATGTTGCGCGTCGCGACGACCTCGTCGCGCGCTGCGTAGATCTCAGGGTCCGCGTAGTGGGACCACGGGTTGTCGCGCAGATGCCGCGATGGCAGGCGCACATCGGTGCCGTGCGCGAGGAAGGCGACATTCACACCGCCCTTCGCAAGGGCATCGACCTGGGCCGCCACGGAACGCCCGAGCAGCCGGCCGAACGGCGGCTCCTCAGCCTCGATCAGGACGTGTGTCGCGCGCTGCGCTGCTTCCAGCTGTGCGCGCTGCCAGGCGGTGTCATTGTGATAGGTCGGCACCGGCACCACGAGATCGGCGGGGTAGTCGAACCCGCAGGGGACCTCGATGGCCATGTTTCGCGCGGAGATGCCCTGCGAGTGTCGCTCGAGTGCCCGGGCCCAGGCGAAGGCCTGGCCGGAGTAGTTGACGGGAGCGATCAACACGCGAGTGAGGCGCTCCTCGAACACGGTCACGCCCACTGCACCGGGGACGGGTTTGCCGTAGCGGCGTGCCGCGATCCGTCCGATGGGGCTCATCGGGGAGTCGGCGATCCGGTCTATCACGGCGTTCACCCACCGGGGGATTCTGTTCCGGTTCACGTCGAGCGTGCATTCTCCGGAGGACAGGAAATCATCTCGCCATTATACCGAGGCGCCGAAACGGGAGGTCAGCGGCAGACGGCTATCATTGAGCGGGTTGCCGCGGTCCCGTTCCGATGGACCGGGACCGATTGGAACGGTGGATCGATGACCTCCTCAGAGCCGGGCAAGAAGGGCTTCTCGCTCAAGGACTATGCGGAGACGCTGCATGCCTACCTTGACAGCGGATATGCGGTCACCAGCTTCGCGAAGTACCTCGATGCGCCGCAGGAGAAGCACCTCATCCTCCGCCACGACATCGACAACAGCATCGAGCAGGCCATGCGCGTCGCCAGGGTCGATGCCGAAGCAGGTTGCTCGTCGAGCATCTTCCTCCGGGTGCATGCGCGTGGATACAGTCTGATGAGTCTGCCCTCGCTCGTGATGATCCGCGAGATGGAAGAACTCGGGCATGAGGTCCAGCTGCACCTCGAGGGAGGCATCGGTGAGGTGCTCGGAGGCGACAATTTTGAGTGGGCCGAGCGTCAGCGGACGGTCTTCGAGACAGCCGTGGGACGCTCGATCGGCGGCTTCAGCCTGCATGAACCTGCGCGCCTTGGCGGGTTCGAGTTCGCCGCAGAACTGCTCGACCGTTGGTCGGACACGGTGAGCTACCACGCCTATGAGCCGCGGTTCATGATGCCCAATATGAAGTATCTGAGCGACAGCAGCGGAAACTGGCGCGAGGGGCACTTCGCCGAATGGATCGACAAGGAGCCGGTCATCCAGGTTCTGACGCACCCCTTCTGGTGGTTCGAGAAGGTGCCGGCCGAGAACTACTGACGGGAGTGGTGCGAGCTCAGCGCTTGTTGTCGCCGAGTCTGCGTGCCGGGTTGCCGATGCGGATCTCATCCGCAGGGACGGACTTCACTGCGACCGCGCCGATGCCCAGAAGAGAGTTGCGCCCCAGAGTCACCCCTTGGATGACGGACGCGTTCGGACCGATCCAGGCATCGTCGTCGATCACGACGCTGCCCGATATCTCCGCGCATGCGGTGATGATCACGTTGCGCCCGATCCGGCAGTTGTGCGCGACGTGCACGTGGTCGTCGATCTTGGTGTGATCGCCCACGCGGGTGGGGGAGATGGTGCCGGAGCACACGGTCGTGAAGTTCCCGACCTCGACGTGCTCCTCGATGATCACCGAGCCGACGTGCGGGATGCGGATGTTGTCACCGTCGGCGTCGCGTTCCATGCCGAAACCCTCCTCGCCGATGACGGCGTGGCTCTTGATGAGAGCGTACGCTCCGATGCGCACGTCATGACCGATAACGACGTGGTCGCGGATCTCAGCACCGTCGGCGACTACTGCGCCGGCGCGGATCACGGTGTACTCGCCGACATGGGCTCCGGGATGCACCTGCGCCTCCGGGTCGACGCGAGCGGTCGCGGCGATGCCGGGGATCGGTCGTCGCGCGAAGTGGGCCGCGACCGCTTGAGCGAAGGCGGCGCGAGCGTTCTGTACGAGAATCGCCGTTCCAACGATGCTCTCGCTGGGGAGCGTGGAGGGGGCCAGCAGGATCGCACCGGCACGGAGCGCGGCGGTGGCCGCATCCGCGTTCGCCACCGGATCGACCACGAAAGTCAGATCGCCCTCCGCAGCCTCACCCAAAGGGGCGAGTCCCGTCACCGCGCGGTCGGGGCCAGCGAGGACGGCGGAGAGCTGTTCGGTGATGACGGCGGCGGTGAGTTGTGGCGCGTTCATGCTCCGACCCTACTGCGACCGGCGCGCCGCGGCCGGCGCCAAAAGGGTGTTGATATGATCGGAGCATGGATGAGAAGGCGTTCCTTGATCTGGTGGCGGAGATTCTCGAGGTCGAGACCGATGAGGTCGCGCTGGCGGACGAGCTGGACGCAGTCGGCTGGGACTCTCTCGCCAACATCAGCTTCATCGCCGAGGTCGACGAGGCGGTAGGGGTCACCATCGACGCCGACGAGCTCGCGAATGCGAAGACTGTCGCCGACCTGCACGCGCTCACTCGTGCTGGTGTCTGACAGCTCCGACTATCTGAACCTCGGCGGCCGTTCCGTCGTGGTCACGGGGGCCACATCCGGCATCGGACGGCAGACGGCGCTGGCGCTGAGCCGCCAAGGAGCGCGCGTCGCGCTGATCGGACGGCGTGAGACCGAACTCGCCGAGACCCGGGACATGCTCGCGGGTGAAGGACACATGGTCGTGCCGTACGACCTCACGGATCACTCCGGCGTCTCTGCCTTGCTTCGCGGGATCGCCGCCGAGCTTGGGCCGCTCGATGGGCTCGTGCACGCTGCGGGCGTGCATGTGACGGCGCCTCTGCGCATTGCGACGGCAGACCAGACGGCCGCGCTGTTCGACATCAACGTCACCAGTGCGCTGATGCTGGCCAAGGCGTTCCGCCACCCCAAAGTGCGTGCCGAATCGTCGAGTATCGTATTGCTGTCTTCTGCGGTGGGTCTCGTCGGCGAGGCGGGAGTGAGCGCATACGCCGCGAGCAAGGCCGCAGTCGCTTCCCTTGGCAAGTCCCTCGCACTCGAGCTCGCGCGAGAGGGCGTGCGTGTGAACAGCATCGCCGCGGGGATCGTCATGACGGCCCTGACCGAGCGCCTGAGGTCCTCTGTCGGTGCCGATGCTTGGGGTGAGATCGACGCGGCTCATCCGCTAGGGCTCGGCACCGTCGACGATGTCGCGGGGGCTGCGCTCTACCTCCTCTCGCCCGTGTCTCGGTGGGTGACCGGCTCGGTCATGGTCGTCGACGGCGGGTACACGGCGAGGTGACGCTGCTCGGCCCGTAGACTTGCCGCATGGGTGCACGCATTGCAGCAGTCGACTACTACCTGCCTGAGACCGTCCTGAGCAACGAGGATCTGTCGAGAGAGTTCCCCGAATGGAGTGTGGAGAAGATCTCTGGCAAGACCGGGATCGACCGCCGCCACATCTCCGGAGCTGACGAGTTCTCCTCCGATCTTGCGATTGCTGCCGCCCGCCGCCTCTTCGAGCGCGAAGGTATCGACCCTCAGTCGATCGACTATGTCATCCTCTGCACTCAGAGCCCCGACTACTACCTGCCATCGACGGCGTGCATCGTGCAGGACGCTCTCGGGATCCCGACCTCGGCGGGTGCGACGGACATCACGCTCGGGTGCTCCGGCTACGTCTATGCCCTGGGCCTCGCCAAGGGCCTGATCGAGTCCGGTCAGGCACGGAACGTGCTCGTCGTGACGGCCGATACGTACACGAAGTTCATCAACCCCGCTGACAAGTCCGTGCGCACGATCTTCGGCGATGGTGCGGCGGCGACGCTCGTCACCTCGGATGGCTCGGACACCGCACTCACGGCCTTCACCTACGGCACCGATGGCGCCGGCGGCAAGAGCCTCATAGTCCCCAACGGCGGGCTCCGCGCAGGCTCGGCCCTGCAGCCGAAGGCGGACACTGCGGTGCGCGATCTGGTCGAGTCCGGCTACGACCTCTACATGGACGGCCCGGACATCTTCAACTTCACCCTGCGCGTCGTCCCAGAGACGGTCGAGGAGATCCTCGCCAAGGCGCAGCTGGAGCAGGACGACATCGATCTGTTCGTATTCCATCAGGCCAACGCGTTCATGCTCGAGCACCTGCGCAAGAAGCTGAAGGTGCCGGCAGAGAAGTTCTTCGTCTCCCTCGCCGAGTCGGGGAACACGGTGTCCTCGACCATCCCGATCGCGCTCGCCGACGCGGAGCGACAGGGCGCACTCATCCCGGGCATGCGCGTGATGATGCTCGGATTCGGTGTCGGCTTGTCCTGGGGCGGACTGGTCGCGACGTGGTGAATGCGCCGGTCGCACGTCCGACGCTCCTGATTCTCTCCTTCGTCCCGATCGACGGCGACCCCCGCGTCATAAAACAGGTTCGCCGGTTCGTCGACGAGTACGACGTCACGACCTGCTCGCCGGGACCGTCGCCGCACCCCAGTGTGAGTCATGTCCAAATCCGCGGCAATATGACGCCGCGCCAGGACATCGTCACCAGGGTGCTGGACGAGGTCGCTCACCGTACTGAATGGTTCCGGCGGATGTATTTCCAGTCCGCCGGAGTCGTCGAGACGACGCACCTTCTCCGCGGGCGCCGGTTCGACGCTGTGATCGCCAACGACGCTGAGACGGTGGGAGTGGCGTGCCAGCTCTTCGGCGCCGACCGCGTGCATGCCGATCTCCACGAGTTTTTCCCCGACATGGGCTTCGAGGACTCGGCCTTGGGACGGAGGCATCAGCGCTACTGGTCGTGGATGACGAAGAAACTCGTGTCGCAGGCGCACTCGTCCACAACTGTCGGCGGAGAGATCGCGAAGCGCTATCACGAGTACGGCGTCCATCCCGGTGTGGTCACGAACTCCACGTACCTCCGTGACCTGCCCTACCGCCCTGTCGGCTCGGCGATCCGGCTCGTGCACAGCGGCAACCCTTTCCACGAGCGCAGCCTCGGCGAGATCATGCGCGCCGTCGCCGCCTCGCCGGTGGAGGTCACTTTCGACCTCTACTTGACGTGGCACCCCGAGAAGGAGCGTGCGGAGTTCGTGGCCCTCGCCGAAGAACTCGGGCCGCGAATCACCGTGCACGATCCTGTGTCGCAATCGGTTCTCATCGAGACCCTCAATGAGTACGACATGGGAATCCACATCCTGCAGCCCGTGAGCACGAACAACGTGATGGCGCTGCCGAACAAGTTCTTCGACTACGTCCAGGCGAGGCTCGGGATCATCGTCGGGCCGTCGATCGAGATGGCGCGGATCGTCCGGGAGCACGGGATCGGAGTGGTGACGGAGGACTTCGATCCGGTGTCGATAGCGGCGGCGATCGACGCACTCACCCCTGAGGTCGTCGACGGCTTCAAGCAGGCGGCGATGCGCGCGGCCGACCCACTCTCGTCCGAGCGTCAGGTGGAGGTGTGGGCGAAGGCCGTGGAGGAGATCGTCTCCTCGTCGGACGGTCGTGCCTGACATCGCCGCGCGCGCCTATCGGTTCGCGCAGAGGGTCGTCCCCGACGCGGTCGCAGGATACGTGCTCCCTGGGCACGTCCGCCAGTTCCAGCAGACGGGGGTGACCGCAGTGGGCGATGCCCGGCGCCGTCTGCTGATCGCGCCGGTGAACTCCGCCGGTCAGGGGTACGCGTGGGCGCGTGCGTCTGAGAGGCTGAGCGATGTCGCCGCGGCGAGTGCGATGTTCCGCGGTGGCGATGACGTCTTCGGATTCACGGCCGATCATCTGATCCCCGCGACGGCGCTGATCGGCAATGACCGCTGGCGCCGTGCGCAGCGCCGGGGGATACTCCGCGGCTTCACTCACGTGCTGATCGAGTCCGGCCGACATCTCTTCGAAATCGACGGCGACCCGATCGCTCTGGTGCGCGAGCTGCAGGCGGCGGGCATCCGCGTGGCGTTCGTCTGGCACGGCAGCGACATCCGGCTCCCGAGCGCGCACGCAGCGCGGGAGGTCGACTCGCCATTTCACGGCGATGCATATCCCGGGACATCCGTGCTTGAGGAGATCGCGGCTTCGCACGCGCGTCTCGCGGAGAGCGCCGGGATCCCGGTGTTCGTCTCCACCCCTGATCTTCTGTCGTACGCTCCCGGCGCGACGTGGCTCCCTGTCGTCGTCGATCCGCGGCGATGGGCGGATGCGGCGTCTCGCCCCGTACTGACAGGTGATGGTCCGCTGCGCGTCGTACATGCACCATCCCGGGCCAGCCTGAAGGGCAGCCACGCGATCGCCGACACCATGCGGCGTCTGCACGATGAGGGCATCGTGGAGTACACCGAGCTCCACGGGATACCCGCGGAGCGGATGCCGGAGGTCGTCGGCAGCGCGGATGTGGTGCTCGACCAGTTCCTGGCCGGTGCCTACGGCGTCGCGGTGTGCGAGGCACTGGCGGCGGGACGGCTGGTCGTGAGCCACGTCGCCGACGACACAAGAGAAGCCGTGCGTCGGTTGAGCGGCAGGACGCTCCCCGTCGTGCAGTCGCGCGCATCCGAGCTCGAGGGGGTGCTGCGTGAGGTCGCGGCGGAGCGTGCGCGCTTCGCGGCGACGGCCGCAGAAGGGCCTGCGTTCGTCCGCGTCGTCCACGATGGCACCATGTCGGCTGAAGCGTTGCGGCCGTTCCTCGACTCCTGAATCCCATTCGCTGCATAGAGGAGAACCTGTGAAGATCATCAGCGTGGTAGGCGCGCGACCGCAGTTCGTCAAGCTCGCCCCGATCCACCACGCCGCGAAGGCGGCCGGTGTCGAGCACGTCATCGTGCACACCGGTCAGCACTATGATCCGATGCTCTCCGACGTGTTCTTCGACGACCTCGGGATCGGTGCTCCCGACGTGCATCTGGGGGTCGGAAGCGGGTCGCATGGCGTGCAGACGGGCGCGATGCTCTCAGCCCTCGATGCGGTGTTCGACGAGCACCGACCTGACTGGGTGCTCGTCTACGGCGACACGAACTCCACCGTTGCCGCAGCGCTGAGCGCCGTGAAGATGCACATCCCCGTCGCGCACCTCGAGGCGGGACTGCGCAGCTTCAACCGCCGGATGCCGGAGGAACACAACCGCGTGATGACAGACCACGCGGCCGATCTGCTCCTGGCTCCGACGCAGGTCGCCGTCGAGCACCTCGAGCGCGAGGGACTGGCCGAGCGGACAGTGCTTGTCGGCGACGTCATGACGGATGTGCTGTTCGACGTGCGTGATCGGGTCGCGGAAGCCAGTTCGGGACTCCTGGAGGAGTTCGGGTTGAGTGAAGGAGGTTACTACCTCGCGACCATCCACCGCGCTGAGAACACCGATGACCCCGCGCGGCTGCAGCAGGTGGTCAGCGCGCTGGCGGGGCTCGACAAGCCGGTGATCCTGCTCGCCCACCCGCGTGTCGTCGCCAAGGCTGCCGCACACGGGATCGACCTCACCCAGGGGGCGCTCATCTCGCGCTCGCCGCTGGCGTACCCCGAGCTGATCGCGGCCGCCGCGTCGAGTGCCGGAGTGGTCACCGACTCCGGAGGACTCCAGAAGGAGGCATTCCTCTTGCGGGTGCCGTGCACGACCGTGCGCACCGAGACGGAGTGGGTCGAGACGATCGATCTGGGGTGGAACGTGCTCGCGAACACGGCGGCGGAGATCTCGTCCGGGGTGACGCGGCCGCGTCCGCCGGCGACGGAGGACGCGCCATACGGCGACGGACAGGCCGCGGGGAGAGTGATCGCGGTCCTGACTGAACGGACCTGATCCTCTCGGCGGAGAGGGGCCCGTCTGGCCTAGATATACTGGCGATCATGCGCATTGCCGTCGTGGCCCTCGGAAAGATCGGGCTCCCCCTCGCACTCCAGTTCGCAGGCCAGGGCCACGAAGTGATCGGCGTCGATGTGAACGCCGGTCTCGTAGACCTCGTGAATCGTGGTGTGGAGCCGTTCCCCGGAGAAGCAGAGCTGCAGGAACGGCTGACGGCTGAGACCGTTGCGGGACGACTGCGCGCGACCACGGACTACGCCGAGGCGATTCCGTCCGCGGATGCGGTCGTGGTCGTGGTGCCGCTCTTCGTCAACGAGGAGACTGCCGAGCCGGAGTACGGCTGGATGGACCAGGCGACCGCATCGCTCGCAGCGCACCTTACACCGGGGACTCTCGTGTCGTACGAGACGACTCTCCCCGTCGGTGTCACTCGCGGTCGTTGGAAGCCCATGATCGAGCGGATTTCGGGTCTGACCGAAGGAGAGGATTTCCACGTCGTCTTCTCCCCGGAGCGTGTATTCTCCGGCCGTATCTTCGCGGACCTCCGCAAGTACCCGAAGCTGATCGGAGGCCTGTCCGCGGAGGGTGCTCGTCGTGCGACCGAGTTCTACGAGGCCGTGCTCGAGTTTGACGAGCGACCTGATCTCTCCCGTGCGAACGGCGTGTGGGACCTGGGCAGCGCGGAGGCCGCCGAGATGGCTAAGCTCGCCGAGACCACCTACCGTGACGTGAACATCGGTCTCGCTAATCAGTTCGCGCTCTTCGCGGGAGCGAATGGCATCGATGTGTACCAGGTGATCGAGGCCTGCAATTCTCAGGTCTTCAGCCACATCCATCGCCCCGGCATCGCCGTCGGCGGCCATTGCATCCCCGTGTACCCGAAGTTGTACCTCTCGACCGACCCTGATGCGAATATCGTCCGCACGGCACGGGAGTTCAACGAGTCGATGCCCGAGCGCCTGGTCGCCCAGGCGGCCGGCATGCTCGGAGACCTGTCGGGGCTGCAGGCCGTGGTGCTCGGTGCGGCATACCGTGGCGGTGTCAAGGAGACCGCATTCTCCGGTGTCTTCCCCACGGTCGCCGCTCTCGAGCAGCGCGGCGCTGTGGTGCGCGTGCACGATCCGCTCTACACCGATCAGGAGCTGCAGAGCCTCGGATTCGTGCCCTACTCCTTGGGGGAGGACGTCGATATCGCCATCGTCCAGACCGATCACGCGGGCTACCGTGAGCTTGCGCCCGCGCAGCTCCCCGGGATAAGGCTGCTCGTCGATGGTCGCGCTGCTACAGACGCGGACCGCTGGGCAGGCACTCCTCGTCTGGTGGTGGGCACCCCCGCCAGCGGATTGTGACGGCACGAACGGTCCGGCTCGGCTGAAGCTCACAGGTGATCGCCGATACGATTGGGGCTATGGATCTTCTCGTCGTCGGGTCGGGTTTCTTCGGCCTCACCATTGCTGAGCGCGCTGCAGAAGCGGGCCGCAAAGTCACCGTCATCGACCGCCGCCACCACATCGGCGGCAACGCTTACAGCGAGGCTGAGCCCGAGACGGGGATCGAGGTCCATCGTTACGGTGCGCACCTCTTCCACACCTCGAACGCGACCGTGTGGGAGTACGTGAACCGCTTCACGTCGTTCACGAACTACGTGCACCGCGTCTACACGACGCACAAGGGCACCGTGTTCCCGATGCCGGTGAACCTCGGCACGATCAACCAGTTCTTCCAGTCCGCCTACACGCCGGAGCAGGCGCGGGCGCTGGTCAAGGAGCAGGCGGGGGAGTTCGACGCGAAGACGGCGGCGAACTTCGAGGAGAAGGGCATCGCGCTCGTCGGTCGCCCGCTGTTCGAGGCGTTCTTCCGCGACTACACGGCCAAGCAGTGGCAGACCGACCCGCACAAGCTGTCGGGCGACATCATCAGCCGTCTTCCCGTGCGCTACACCTACGACAACCGCTACTTCAACGACACCTGGGAAGGTCTGCCGACCGACGGGTACACCGCGTGGATCGAGCGGATGGCGGATCACCCGAACATCGAGGTCAAGCTCGAGGTCGACTACTTCGACGAGTCGCAGCCGCTGAACCGGAAGGCCACCGTCGGACAGCTGCCCGTGGTCTACACCGGGCCCGTCGACCGCTACTTCGACTACACCGAAGGCGCGCTGAGCTGGCGCACGCTGGACTTCGAGCAGGAGGTGCTGAACGTCGGTGACTTCCAGGGCACCAGTGTCATGAACTACCCCGACATGGACGTGCCCTACACGCGCATCCACGAGTTCAAGCACTTCCACCCGGAGCGCAAGGACATCTACGAGTCCGACAAGACCGTGATCATGCGCGAGTTCTCCCGGTTCGCCACACGCGAGGACGAGCCGTACTATCCCGTGAACACGCCGACCGACCGCGACGGGCTGCTGGCCTACCGCGAGCTCGCGAAGGGCGAGAAGGACGTGCACTTCGGCGGCCGCCTCGGCACGTACCAGTACCTCGACATGCACATGGCCATCGGCTCGGCGCTGTCGCTCTGGAACAACACACTCTCGTAGACTCGACACTGTGAGTCACACTGCGGTCGGGGCACCGGGGACGCCCCGTAGATATCTGCATTCTCTGTGGCTTCTCTCCGCCCGCGACCTCAAGGTCCGCTACGCGACCAGCATGCTGGGCTACGTCTGGTCGGTGCTCGACCCGCTGGTGATGAGCCTGATCTACTGGTTCGTCTTCACGCAGGTGTTCCACCGGGACGTGGGCGAGGAGCCGTACATCGTGTTCCTCATCAGCGCCCTGCTGCCGTGGGTGTGGTTCAACTCGTCTGTGAGCGACTTCACGCGTGCCTTCAAGAAGGACGCGAGATTGGTGCGATCGACCGCGATCCCGCGCACGATCTGGGTGAACCGGATCGTGCTGAGCAAGGGGATCGAGTACCTGTTCTCGCTCCCCGTGCTCGTGCTGTTCATCGTGATCAGCCTGCTGATGGAGACGAATCCCGACAACGTCGTCCAGGTCGGCTGGGGGATCCTGTGGATGCCGGTGGCGATGCTGTTGCAGGCGATCCTGCTGGTCGGGCTGGGACTGCTCATCGCGCCGCTCTGTGTCATGTACGTCGACCTCGAGCGGACCACGGCGTTGATCCTGCGGGCGATGTTCTACGCGACCCCCATCATCTACAACGTCACGGACCTTCCCGGAATCGCCCAGACGCTCGGGGCTTTCAACCCCCTCGCCGGGATCTTCATGCTGTACCGGATGGCGTTCTTCCCCGACCAGTGGAATCTGTTCACGCTCGTGATCAGCGTCGTGATGAGCCTGGCGATCCTCGCGCTCGGAGTCTGGGCATTCCGCCGGCTCGAGCGTCCCGTGCTGAAGGAGCTGTGATGTCGGCGGCGATCGAAGTGCAGGGACTCGGCGTCCATTTCCGACGTAACAGACGAGGCAGTCGCAGCTTCAAGGACCTGTTCGGCGGAGCGTCGCGGAGGTCCCGGCCTGGCGAGTTCTGGGCGCTCCGAGACGTCTCCTTCACTGTGCAGTCGGGAGAGTCGATCGGCGTCGTCGGACGCAACGGGCAGGGCAAGTCCACGCTCCTCCGCCTCGTGGCCAAAGTGCTGCTGCCGGACGCGGGGACCGTCTCCGTCAACGGCGGGGTCGCGCCTCTGATCGAGATCACCGGCGGTTTCGTCGGAGATCTGACCGTCCGCGAGAACGTCCGTCTGACGGCCGGCCTGCACGGCATGTCTCGTGACGAGGTGTCGCGTCGATACGACAGCATCATCGAGTTCGCCGAACTCCACGGCTTCGAGGAGACGCCGTACAAGCACCTCTCCAACGGCATGAAGGTGCGTCTTGCGTTCTCGGTCGTGTCGCAGCTCGACGAGCCGATTCTCCTGGTCGACGAGGTGCTCGCTGTCGGTGACAAGGCCTTCCGGGAGAAGTGCTACACCCGCATAGACGAGTTGCTCGCCGAGGGGCGCACCCTGTTCTTCGTCAGCCACAACGAACGCGATCTCCGTCGCTTCTGCACGCGGGGACTGTATCTCGACAAGGGCGCTCTCGTGCTGGATGCACCGATCGCCGAGGTCCTCGACCGGTACAACGGCGACTACGCCGGCTGATCGGTCGGGCTCAGAGCCCGACCAGGGTCCGCAGGTCCTGCGCGGCCGCGCGGGCGGCGTCGACGGCCCCCGAGACGCCCGAGCCCGCGGAGACGGCTGAACGGAGGTCAGAGAGGCGCTGGCTGTAGATTTCGAGGTCATCCCGCCATGCCTCCGCGATCGACGCCGGCGCCTGCGCGTCCGACAACCGTTGCGCGTCCTGCTGCAGGCTGTCGACCACAGGAAGAGCATCCTGGCCGCTCGCACCGGCGACGATGTCCAGACCGCGCAGCGCATCGTTGAGCCATCCGCTCACCTGACCGCGGAACGCCTCGATGGTCGGATCGACGACCGGAGGCGGGGTCACGACCGGTGCCGACGTCTCCGTGGAGGTGGGTGTGGGTGTCGGCGTCGGTGTGGTGCTCGACGAGGGGGAGGGCGTCGGCGTCGAGCTGGTGCCCGGCTCGGGCGCGGTACCGCGGGGCAGCACGAAGAACAGCACCAGACCCACGATGACGACCGCAGCCACGATGAGACCGATGATCAGCCACATCCGCCCGCGGTGCCGCGGTGCCGGAGGGATGGGTGCCCAGCGGAGTTCGGGCTGCGGGTCGCTCACGATCATGCCTCCAGGGGTGCCATGGGCTGCCAGGTGCGGTCCCGACCGAGCTTGCCGCCTTCGCGGATGCCGCGGAACAGGTTGCTGGTCCCGCGCACCGTCCGCTCGACGAACACCAGGCGGATCAGCTCCTTGAAGAAGGTCGCCGTCGTGCCCAGGCCGAACAACACCGGGTTGTGGACGCCGTGTGCGCGGTAGTACTGCTTGATGAAAGCACGATTGCGCATGATGTAGAAGCGGTAGGCGTTGCTCGATGCGTTCATGTGGCGCACGCCCATGTCCCACTGCTTGATCTCGCGGGTGCGGCGGAGGACGAACTCGTCCACGATGACGGCGGTCGTCCTTCGCGAGGCCAGCCAGCCGTACATCTGGTCATCCCAGTAGATGAAGAACCGCGGGTCGGGTAGACCGATCTGCTGCACGATCGAGCGGTGGATGAACATGCCCTCGAAGCACCCGCTGTTCATCTCCTTGTACCCGGACTCATCGAAACCGGCCGGGGCGAAGGGAATCGGGATACCCATGCGCTCGGCGATGCGGTACTGCCAGTAGAACTCACTGCCGTCGTAGTCGTAGCGCCGTCCTTGGATGCTCTTGAAGCGGGGGGCCCACTTGCCCATCCTGGCCAGACCGTCGGGGAGCACTTCGACGTCGTCGTCCATCATCCAGATCCACTCGGATCCGAGCTCGTACGCGGTGCGCATGCCTTCGCTGAATCCTCCGGAGCCACCGGTGTTCGTCTCGAGACGTCGATAGACGATCTCGGTGCCGAGTCGCTCCCGGAAGGACTCTACGACCTCTGTGGTGTCGTCCGCCGAGGCGTTGTCGATGATCACGACACGGCCAGGTTTCGGGTCCATGTCCGTGATGCTCGTCAGCAGTCCGGTGAGCAGATGCGAGCGGTTGAAGGTGACGATCACGATCGTCGCCGCGGTCGGATCGAATGCAGCGGGTGCCGCGGTCATGCCTTCTCCTCGAAGATCTGCTGCCAAGACTGGGGGGAGACGAGCTCGGGAAGCGCGTCACGGTACTGCCTCTGGAGTTCTGGCCAGCGGCGGCGGAGCTCGCCATGTAGTCGGATCGACTCTCGCAGCATCTGCCGATACTTGCGGCGGTCGCGGGTGTAGATGTTCTTCCCGGAGCCGTCCGCGGCGCTCACCAGAGCGCTGTCGAACGCAGGAACTCGCCACCAGTGCGCGTCTTCCTTGCCGAACTCGACCTCGGGCTGGGTGACGTTTTCCGGACGAGGTTCATGTAGCCAGTGCGAGAGCAGGGTCGACAGCGTGAATCGGCGCAACGCGAATCCGGTGGGGGTGTCCAGCTCGTTCGGAGTCATCTGCTTGTACACCTGGCGTCCGCGGCGCGAATGCAGCACGGCGGACGGGTCGCGATGCACCACGGTTTCGGGGAAATCCGCGGCGAGGGCACGGGCGGCGGGCATCGCGGTGCCGATATTCCTGCGCAGGTGCAGCGGGCCGGACAGCACGTCGCGCAGCGCCATGGCGCGCAGAGCCACGGGGTAGTACTGCATCATCATCAGGTGCTTGAGGTCGACCCGTCGACTGTGCGTCAGCAAGCGCCCGCCGCGCGGGGCGTTCGAGTGAAGAAGTCCGGCGACGATGCGATTGCGGGCATGGAAGTACGCCTGCCAGTCGATCGTGTCGTCCTTGTTGACCCAGGAGACGTGCCAAAGGGCGACGCCGGGCATCGATACCGTGGGGAATCCCGCTTCCCCGGCGCGCAGGCAGAACTCGGCGTCATCCCACTTGATGAATGCGGGCAGAGAGAGGCCGACCTCGCGGATCGCGGCAAGGGGGATCAGACACATCCACCACCCGTTGTAGTCGGCGTCCATGCGCATGTGCAGCAGCGTCGACTGCCGGAGGTTCGCGACGCCGAAGTCGTGCGGCATCTTCTCCTGGTAAAGGTTGCGCCACATGAACGGCGCCTCGTCGACGACCTCTGCCCATCCGTGCAGCTTGGGGCGGTCGAGCAGGTCGAACATGTGACCGCCGACGAGCACAGGTGTCGTGGCGTACTGCCCGAAGACGATCGAACGGCGCAGGGACTCCGGCTCCAGCCGGACGTCATCATCGAGCAACTGCACGAAGTCGCTCTCGGGACGCTGCAGGGTCTCGTGCATCGCGCGCGCGAACCCTCCAGAGCCTCCGAGGTTGGCCTGGCGGATCACCTGAAGGGTCTCGCCGAGGTCGGCGGCGACCTCGTCATAGCCGTCCTGGTCGGCGACGGTCTGGGTGCCCTGGTCGATCAGGAAGATGCGGTCGACAAACTCGAGCGCGTCCGGTGACGCCGCGAGCGCGCGCAGTGTCTCCACACAGTAGTCCGGCTTGTTGTAGGTCGTGATTCCGAGTGAGGCCTTGCCTGTGCGGGCGGGCTCCTGCTCAGTCGTCCACTCGGCGCCTTCGAGTACCGCATGCTTCTCGTCCGCGACTATGTCAAACCAGATCCAGCCGCCGTCGCTGTACTGGGTGAGCTCCAGGTCGAATGATGCCGAGGATTCGCCCGTGACCTCTCTCGTCGCGACGCGCTGGCGGATGCCGGAACCGTTCGACCGATATACGAGGATCGTCGCGGGACCCGTGGTGCGTACGGTGAGGCGGATTCGACGCACGCTGGTCCAGTGCTGCCAGTACGACGCTGGAAACGCGTTGAAGTAGGTGCCGAGCGACACGCGGCGACCCGCGATGATCCGAGCGCGATGCCGTCCCAGGATGTTGCCGAGGTGGGCACGATTGGACACGCGGACAGGTTCGCCCTCGATCACCGACCACGTCTCGGGGTCGGCATAAAGCGGCAGTAGATCGGGGTCGCGATCAAGCGGGAAGACGACATTCTGCAGGACGTGGACCACGGGGAGATTCTCCGATGTTGTTGCACCGACTGCCGCTTTCGCAGGAGGCAGTGGACTCGACGAGCAGAGAGTAGCCTACCGCCCGCCACCTTCGGATCTGCGGAGAGGCGAGGCCGCCCGCGTTCCACGGAGGCTCCGCGATAGGATGACCGCGATGAAGGTATTGATCACCGGCGGAGCCGGCTACATCGGATCCACAGTCGCAACCGCATGCATCGAGGCGGGAATCGACACCGTGCTGATCGACGATCTGTCCACAGGTCGGCGGGCATTCGGTGAGGGACGCAATCTTTACGTCGGCGACATCGCGGACCGCGAGCTCGTGGCCACAGTGCTCTCGGAGCATCCGGACATCGACGCGGTCATCCACTGCGCAGCGCGGATCGTCGTGCCGGAATCCGTCGTGGATCCGCTGGGCTATTACGACGCGAACGTGGGCAAGACCATCGTCCTGCTGCAGAGTCTGCGAGATGCCGGCGTCGGACGCATCGTGTTCAGCTCGTCCGCCGCGGTGTACGCGGGGGAGAGCGGCGCGGGAGTCGACGAGTCAGGCGTGCTCGCCCCCTCGAGCCCCTACGCCACGACCAAGGCCATGGTGGAGCAGATCCTCCACGATGCGGCGACCGCGGGAGACTTCCGCGCGATCGCGCTGCGCTACTTCAACCCCATCGGGGCCGACCCCCAGCTGCGCACGGGCCTGCAGAACCCGACCCCATCGCACGCTCTCGGGATGATCATGCGGGCGAAGGCGGCGAACGAGCCGTTCTCGATCACCGGCACCGACTGGGCGACCAGGGACGGTTCAGGGCTGCGTGACTACATCCACGTCTGGGATCTCGCGCTCGCACATGTCGCCGCGGTGCAGCGGTTCGACGACGTCGCGCCCGAGGACGAGCCCTACCAGGTCATCAACATCGGAACGGGTGACGGCGTGACGGTGCGCGAGCTCGTCGCGGCGTTCGAACGCGTCACCGGTGAGGCACTGCCGGTCGTGGAGACCGCCCGTCGGCCGGGAGACCAGGCCGGTGCCTTCGCGATCGTGGACCGAGCGGCAGACGTGCTCGACTGGCGTGCAGAGCGATCCGTCGACGACGGTGTGCGGGACGCGCTCGCCTGGGCGGCCACGCTCCGCACTCTGGACTGATGCGCCCGCGCTCGGGAGCGGCATCGTGACCGCGGCCGGGCGGCTCAGCTCTGCGGGCGCAACGTCGGGATGGCGCCCGTCTGCGCGGCATCGATGTTCTCGCGCCACGAGCGCGACTGGCCCGCACGCAGGGCGCACAGCACGAGCATGAACCAGCCGGCCCCGACCAGGGTGAAGCTCTCGAACATCGAGTCGACGGCAAGGGTGACCAGGGTGATCGGCGTCCATGCGTAGACGACAGAGCGGCGCACGCTCGCGACGAGCCAGGACCGGATCAACGCCACTCCGCCCAGCAGGAGGAACAGCACGAGCCCCGCGGTGCCCAGCTGGAGGAGGACGTCGAAAAACGCGTTCAGGGCGCTCTGGTGATGATCGTCCAGCTGGAAGTTGATGTACGTGAAGGGGTACTCGCCGCGCGCCCACGCACCGAACCACCCCCACCCCTCGATCGGTTTCAGCGCGACGAAGTCGAGGATCGTGTTCCACAGGTCGCCGCGGAGCGAGAAGTCGGATCCGGCGTCGAGGAGGGCGATGATCTGGTGTCGCAGGGCGAACGCCACTGTCAGGGCGAGCGCCACCAGGATGCCGAGTACCCACTGCACCAGGTTGCGGCGCTCCGCAGAGGCGTGTCGCACGATGGTGAGCGCTGCGGTGACGACACCGACCGCGGCGGCGAGCACCAGTACGGTCGGTGATGCGGAGAGGAAGGCCAGGGCGCCGGCCAGCGCGATCGAGGCGACGGCCCTCGGCGCGTTCACCGACTGCGTCCGCCATTCGATCACGAACGTGATGAGGGCGAGCACCGCGATGAATCCCAGCATGTTCCGGCTGCCGAAGATGCCCTGGATCGGGCCGCCCTCGGCCAGATTCCCCTGGATGCCCAAGAAGGTGAACGGCACGTCCAACAGGATGCCGGACAGGATCTCGATGCCCAACGACACCGTGAGCAGCACGCGCAGGGTGTCGCCGATGGCGCGGACGGTCTGCAAGGTGTCTCGAATGTGGCCGACCGTCAGCGCCAGGAAGGCGAAGCCGAACAGCGACATCCAGCCGAAGAACGTCTCCGACCGATCGGTGGTCCACACCAGGCTGACCAGCGCCCAGCCGAGGAAGGCGAACAGCGACGAGGGGGCGATCCGCAGGGGGGACAGCTCATCGCGGCGCACCCAGAGGATCGCGGCGCCCAGCACGCACAGGATGGCGATGATCGTCGCGAGCGTGACCGCGGACGTCATCTGCTCGACCGCGAACGACCCGAACACCGCGCCGAGCACCGCGAGAGTGAAGGCGCGGGCCATCTCCACGGAGCCGAGCAGCCGGGCGAGGCGATACGCCGGCGTCACGGGACGCGCCGCGGTCGTGTGCCGCGTTCGAACACGAGATCCCGCTCGCCGACGCCGACCAGGGGGACCGACTTCAGCTTGAAGGACAGCAGCACCAGCAGCATCCATCCCCACAGCATGATCGGCGTGGACTCGGAGAGCCCCTGCACGAGGAGGACGACCGTGAACAGGCTGGGAAGGAGAGTGAGCGGGGAGTACGCCCGACGGGAGTTCAGATCCCACCGGGGACGGTCGACCGCGAAGAACCAGGCACGCCAGAGCAGACTCAGGTAGGCGATGGCCATCAGCGCGACTCCGAGCGCACCGAGCTGCATGAACACGTCGAGCCACATGTTGTGCGCGTGGAAGACGGTGATGCCGTGGTCCGTGATCCAGCCGTCGAATGCGGGGTCCGAGGGGATCCAGGGGCTGGAGAAACCATTGCCGAAGAACGGATGCTCGCTCGCCCGCTCGAGAACCTTGGTCCAGATCTTCTCGGAGCGGCCGGTGAGGTCCGCGCTGCGTCCCAGCAGGGCGAAGAGGGGTTCGCGGAGCACCCAGACCGCGGCGCCGCCGATGACGGTGGTGCCGATCGCGATCGTGTAGACCCTGGTGCGTGCGCCGGGGGTGCGCGCCCGACGCATCGCGAGCGCGACCACCAGGACCACGACCACGGCTGCGGCGCACACGAAGGCCGTCGCCGACGATGTGCGGAGGAGGAAGTACGCAGCGAGCAGAATCCACAGGGCGAGAGTGGTGCGCCACCGGGCTCGCGCGGCGAACAGCACTCCGAAGGTGATGATCGCGAACAGGGAGATGATGGCGAGCAGATTCGCGTTGCCGACGATCCCCTGGATGCGTCCGCCGTCGAACAGGTTGTCGCGCACCCAATACCACTGCGGATCGATCTTGCCGTCCGGCAGCGTGAGGAAGTTCGGCAGCAGCGGTCCATGCAGGACCAACGACACCCACAGCTCGAGTGCGAGCGACAGGCCCAGGATCCACTTGAACGCGGACGAGAGCGCGCGGATGATCTCGTTCCAGGTGAGCACATGCACGAGGAAGAGCGCATTCACCGTCACTGCGGCGAGCAGGACCCACGTGACCAGGGTCGGCACTCGCCACTGCGACCACGCGACGGAGATCAGCGCGAGGGTCACGTAGCCCAGTGCGGTCCACGGCAGGCGACGCCAGCGGAACGGCTGCGGGCGCTTGCGGGCGAGCATGGGCACGCCGATGGCGACCGTCGCGAGGGTGAAGACGGCCAGCACGACCCCGGCACCGTCCTGGCCGAGGAGGTTGTAGACGGCCGAGTGCGCGAAGGTCACGATCAGCACCAGGATCGCGTAACCGCGCAGCAAGAGATGCCCCGTCGATTCGCGTTCGGGTGCGGTGGGCCGGGCCGCGACCGGATGCTTGGTGTACTGAGCCATCGCGTTCAGGCTACCGCGCCGCACCCGGCGCGTCGCTGAACATGGCTGACCAGCTCTACGCTGGGGGCATGCTGCTGAGTCTGACCAACGCCCCCCGTGACTACGCCTGGGGCTCGGCCTCCCTCCTGGCCGAGCTGGAGGGGCGCTCGCCCTCCGGGGCGCCGGAGGCGGAAGTGTGGTTCGGGGATCACCCGGGTGACCCGGCCGACGTCGATGGCGACGGCACTCTGGACGAGATCACCGGCGGTACTCTTCCCTACCTGCTGAAGCTGCTCGCGGCCGCTCAGCCGCTCTCGATCCAGGTGCATCCCACGATCGCTCAGGCGCAGCAGGGATGGGCCGCAGAGAGCGGGAAGGCTCTCGACGATCCGACGCGCAACTACCGTGACGACAATCACAAGCCGGAGCTGATCGTCGCGCTGAGTGAGACGTTCCAGTCCCTGAGCGGATTGCGTCCGGTCTCCGAGACGCTATCCCTGCTCGAGGCGCTCGGCGACAGTGAAGGCGTGGCGGAGCTCCGCGCTCATCTGACCGGTGACGCGGATGTGCTCCGCGACACACTCAGCTGGCTGCTGAGCGGCACGGTGCAGTGGCAGGTGGACGACATCATCGCCTCGATCGCCGCCGCAGCGGAGCGTGCGGATGCGGGGGAGTGGGACGCCACGATCCAGGCCATCGCCGGCGTGGCCCGCACGTACCCGGGGGACCCCGGTGTCGTGGTCGCTCTGCTGATGAACCACGTCGTCCTGCGCCGCGGCGAAGGACTCTTCCTCCGTGCCGGCCTCCTGCATGCGTACCTCGAAGGGCTCGGGGTGGAGATCATGGCGGCGAGCGACAACGTGCTGCGTGGAGGTCTCACGCCCAAGCGCATCGACGTGGCCGAGCTGCTGTCGATCGTGGACTCGGTGCCGTCGGAGGTGCCGGTGCTGCGGCCCGCGTCCGATGGTGCCATCACCTCGTACCCGGTGCCGGTCGCCGACTTCGCGCTCGACCGCGTGACGTTGACGGGCGAGCCCGTGGTGCGAGCGGTCACCGGGCCCACCATGGTGCTCGCGACGGCCGGCGATGTCGCGGTCGAGACCGAGTCGGGCACGGTGCGCACCGTACCGGTGGGGACCGCCGCGTTCGTGTCTGCGGATGAACCCGAGCTGCGCCTGAGCGGAGTGGGCGAGGCGTTCATCGCTGCGCCCGGTCGCTGAATCGCGCTGCCGCGCCGGCCGGGCGTGTCGTGTCGAGACGAATCGCGGCGACACGCCGATGCGTCGTCAAGAACCTTCAAGAGATGATTGAGGGTTTACTATCCGCGACTTGACCGCAGCGAATGACACGGGTGTAATTAGGTATGCACGGCCCGCCGGGGGGCGGAGACAGGGTTGGGAGATCGAGATGACGGGATACCGTTCAGACGTACCGGAGAACTGGTTCGTCGATCCGATCAACCTCGGAGTGCCCGGCGTCCGCAAGCCGGACTCCGAGGACGACACCGCTCTCGGTTGGCAGAGCGAAGCGCTCTGCTCGCAGACGGACCCTGAAGCGTTCTTCCCCGAGAAGGGCGGATCGACGCGTGACGCGAAGCGGATCTGCACATCGTGCGATGTCCGTGGCGAATGCCTCGAGTATGCGTTGAACAACGATGAGCGCTTCGGTATCTGGGGCGGCCTCTCGGAGCGCGAGCGCCGCAAGCTCAAGCGCCGCGCGAGCTGAGCGCACAGCTCCCTCGATGCGCGGCGCCTCAGAGTGCGCCCGATATCGTCGACACGGCTTCGCGGGCGCGCCGCGTGCGGTGCCTCCGCGCTCGCTGACCCGCGCATAGGCTGACGACGTCATGCCAGCCCGAGTTCACGCCATCATCGTCGCGCGCGCCGGATCCTCCTCCCGCGCGCAGCTTCTCCGCACACTGGAAGCGCTGCGCTCCCAGTCGACTCCGGTCTCCGCGGTGACGCTCGTGATCTGCGGGGACGCCGCCTCGGTGCGTGAGAGTGAAGCGGTCGCCCGCACGGTCGAGGGGATCATCGAGGCGCGCAGCACCACCTCCTTCGCGGAAGCGATCGAACTGGCACGGCCACGCGTCGCCGAGGGATCGGCGATCTGGTTGCTCGCGCAGGACACGGCTCCGCACACCAGGGCTTTGGAGCGCCTGACCGGGATGCTCGAACGCTCCCCCTCTGCGGCGATCATCGCGCCGAAGCTCGTCGCGACCGACAACGATCGAGAGATCGTGTCGCTGGGCGTCAGTATGACCGCACTGGGACGAACCGTCGAACTCGCGGCCGGGGAACTCGATCAGGGACAGCACGACGGGGCGGATGACGCACTCGGATCCGATATTCGCGGCGTGCTGATCCGTTCCGAGGTGCGCGATGCGCTGCGTCCGGACCCCGCGCTGGCGGGGGCGGACGAAGGCCTCGACCTCGGAGTGCGAGCGCGTCTGGGCGGTGGGCGCGTCGTGCTCGCTCCGAGCGCGCGCGTGTCTGTCGGGCCGGACGGACCCGCCACACTCCCGAACGGTCGCGCGCGGCGCGCCTACGTCACCCGACTCGCGCAGCTTCATCGCCGGCTGGCCTATGCGCCGGCCGCCGCGGTCGCGCTGCACTGGCTCACATTGCTCCCGCTGGCTCTGTGGCGATCGATCACCCACCTGATCGGCAAACGTCCCGAGTCGGTCCTCCCCGAGTGGGGCGCCGCCCTCACGGCCATGGCCCGCCTTCCTTCCGTTGCGCGCTCTCGAGCACGGATCCGGTCGTTCCGGACATCGACATGGGCGAGCATCGCCCCCCTCAGGGTGACCGGTTCCGAACTGCGCCGACGACTGGACGACGGTCACGGCAGTGAGGGTGGTGCCGTCAGCGAGCTGCGCTTCTTCTCCGGTGGTGGAGCATGGGCGGTGCTCGCCGCACTCGCCGTCAGCATCGCTGCGTTCACGACCCTCCTCGCCTGGCCGGTGCTCGGCGGCGGGGGGATTCTGCCGCTCCGCGACACCGTCGCCGCACTCTGGGCTGACGCCGCGTGGGGAGTGCGGGGGATCGGTCTCGGGGTGATCGGCCCCGCGGACCCGTATGCGGCGGTCGTCGCTCTGTTGGGGTCGCTGTGGCCTGCCGGCCCGTCCTTCTCGCTCGTGCTCCTCTGGATCCTGGCTCTGCCGCTCGCAGTGCTCGGCGGGTGGTTCGCTGCCACTCGCGTCACGGACCGCGCCGGTCTGCGGATCTTCGCCGGTGTCGCGTGGGCGCTCGCTCCGACATTCCTCACCGCGCTCGTCGAGGGGCGCCCGTCTGCCGTTCTCGTGCATCTGCTGCTGCCATGGCTGTTCCACAGCGCCGTCGTCGCTCACCGGTCCTGGGGAGCCGCCGGAGCGGCGTCACTGCTGCTCGCCGCCGTCGTCGCCTGCGCTCCATCGTTGGCACCGGCCCTCGCGCTGTTGTGCGTGATCGCTATCGGCATCACGCTCGGGACGGCACAGTTCCGCGGAGCGGGACGACTCCTCTGGCTGCCGGTTCCCACTCTGCTGCTCTTCGCTCCGCTGGTGTTCTGGCAGTTCGCGCACGGCACGCCGCTGTCGCTGCTCGCAGACCCCGGACTTGTCGTCTCCAGCGCCGCCACGCCGGATGCCGCGGGACGGCTGGCGATCGCGACGGGATTCCCCACGCCCGATCTGGCCGGATGGATGCAGTTCCCGCTGCTCCCGATCGGGCAGTGGGCCGCACTGCTCTGCGCTCCGGTAGCGCTGCTCGCGCTGGCCGCTGCGATCGCCCCACGATGGCGCGCCGGTATCACGATGCTCGTCGTCGCCGCGTCCGGTCTCGCCACGGCCTTCCTGGCCGTGGGGATCACGGTGAGCTTCACGCAGGGTGCGCCCGTGGCCATCTGGCCCGGCGCCGGGCTGAGCCTCGCGTGGCTCGGTGTCGTCGGCGCGGCACTCGTCACGCTCGACACCGCGATCACTCTTCCGCGGCTGCGTGTCGCCGCGACGACGGCATCCGCACTGGCACTGGTCATCTGTGCGGTCCCCGCTCTGACGGCGTTCCACACCGATCGCTCCGCGCTCACGAACGGTCCGCAGTCGACGCTGCCGGCGTATGTCGCAGCGCAGGCCGCGTCGGAAGGTCCCGTCGGGACCCTGGTGCTCACGGCCCAGAATGACGGCGGTCTCGCAGTCGACGTGGTGTGGGGCGAGAGTGAGACGCTCGGGGCACAGAGCACGATGATGTCGACGGCGACGGAACCGCAAGGTGCAGACATCTCGGTGCTGTCGGTCGATCTGCTCTCGGCGCGCGACTTCGATGCACCGGGCGAGCTGGCGGCGCAGGGCATCTCCTATGTGCTTCTGGCGCAGCGGGACGGCGGAGAGGGCGACAAAGCGCGTGCACTGCGCACATCCGCCATCTCGTCGATCGACCAGAGGGCCGGATTCGTGCATGCGGGGACGACGGAACGCGGAGTGCTCTGGCGTGTGGAGGCCGATGTGTCCGAACGCACCGCTCTCAGCAGCGCTCAGCAGGGGACCGCGAGGCTCGTGATCACCGTGCAGCTGATGGCGATCCTCGCCGCGCTGCTGCTGTCGGTACCCACGAGGGCCTCACGTCGCGCCGCGCGCGCGCAGTCGCGCATCGTCGGACGCGCCCCCGAAGAACCGCTGGTCCTGCCGCGGCACGCGGAGGACCTGCACGTCGACGAGGACACGACCATCGCGCCGCCGGAGACGATCGCACCGCCGGCGGATCTCGGGCATCCCGACGAGACCGCAGCGCCGGAGAGCACAGCGCCGGAGGAGACCGTGCCGCCGGACGAGACCCTGCCGGACGAGACCTCCGCGGAAGCCGACGGATTGCATCAGGAGCGCGACGCGGAGGAGGAGCGATGAGCACCACTCGAACGGTTCGCGTCGCAGCGACCGGCGCCCGCCTTGTCACCGGGGCGGCTGTCGCGGTGGCCTGCGTGATCGGCGTCGTGAGCGCGATCCATGCACCCTGGCCCGAGGTGACGCACGATCCGGCGCAGGTGGAGGTGACTCCCTTGCCCGGTGACAGCCTGCTGGTGTGCAACGGCGACCTCCGAGCTCTCGGGCGAAACTCCGTCGACCCGTTGAGCATGGTCTCGGCAGCGACTCCGAGCCTCACCGTCGACGGCACGTCCGGCGCGCCGACGATAGCCACGTTGCAGGTGCCCGATCTCGCCGGTGCCGGCGAGGTGCGCACGATCACTGGTGCCGTCGAGGATCGGACAGCGCCGCTGGTCGCTGCGTCCGAGTCCGCCATCGTCTCCGCGGAAGACATGAGCGGCTTCGCCGCGTTGCCGTGCGGGACGCCCCGGCTGGAGTCCTGGCTCGTCGGTGGAACCGTGGACACCGGGGCCTCTGATCTGATCGTGCTCACCAACGCGGCGGAGGTGCCGTCGACCGTGACCCTGTCCGTGTACGGCACGAGTCGCAGCAGTCGCACGGTGATCGTCCCGGCGCAGACGCAGGTCGCGCTCCCCGTCACATCGATCGCGGCAGGGAACTCGTTTCCCGTCGTGCAGGTCACTGCTGATGGTGCGCCGGTGCGCGCCGTGCTCCAGTCCTCGCTCGTGCGCACTCTGGACCCCGCAGGAGTCGATCTCCAGGATGCCGTGCCCGGACCGCAGCTCCATCCCGTGTTCGCCGGTGTGCAGGCTTTTGCCGCCGACGGCGACGACGCAGAGATGACCGTGCTCCGGATGCTCTCGCCGGAGGATGCGGCGCAGGCGCGTGTGACCGTTCGTGCAGCCGGATCGAACACGGTGGCGAACGAATTCACGGTGTCGCTCGTAGCGGGGGAGCCGGCACAGGTGTCGCTCAGCGGCCTGACGCCCGGATCGTACAGCGTGCAGATCGATGCGGATGCGCCGATCGTCTCGGCGATCCGGCAGCAGGACGGCCTCGTGCGCGGCTCCGACTTCTCCTGGATGACCCCCGCGCCCGAGATCGACGCCGACGTTCTCCTGGCCGTTCCTGCGGGGCCGGCACCGCGACTGCACCTGCTCAACGACACGGATTCGGACGTCACGATCACGCTCGAACCCACAGACGGCGGGCCGACCACGGACATCACCGTTCCAGCGGACGGTTCCGTCGATACCGCGGTGACGACTCGGACGAACTATCTGCTGCGCACCTCCGGCACGGTGCACGCCGCTGTGACGATGAGCGCCGACGGCCGACTCGCAGGGTGGCCTGTGCAGCCGAGCGCCGGAGCCGCGCAGAGCATCACCGTCTACCCCTGATCCGCGGATCGCGACGGCTGCGGGATGTCAGTGGTCGTGGCCGAGGTCCCAGGGCTCGCGGCCGACGTACTCTGCGGCGGCGCGGAACACTGCACTCTCGATGGCCATGCGACGGTGAGCGTTGTCGTCGTGCCCCGGAGGGAGCAGTCGTTCGATGGGCAGGCGGAAGAGCACGATGCGGCGCTGCTCCCGGTCCAGATACCACCGAGGCACCTCCTCAGCGGTGTCGAAGCCCGGCATGGCACCGATCTCGAAGCGCACGTCCTGCAGCTCCGGCCAGGTGCCGCGAAGGAACTCGACGGCGGTCCCGACGGTCAGATCGAAACGGTCGATCCGGCCGTCCAACGGTGCCAGCGGCGGGCGCACCACTTCGCTGCGTCCGAGGCGACCATGACGGCCATGGCGCGCGCCACGCCGCGGGGCGGCGGAGGGGGCACTGCGTCGACGAGGCATGTCGAAAGTCTAGGCGCTGAGGCAGGCGGGCGCGGCGCGGCATCCGGTCTGCCGTGTTCCTTCGACGTACGCTGGCCGTGATGAACGGACGACTCTGCTCGAAGGTCGGGTGCGCGCGGGAAGCCGTCGCGACCCTCACCTATGACTACGGCGACCAGATGGCCGCGCTCGGACCGCTGGGGCTCGCGCAGCACCCGCACGCACATGATCTGTGCGCCCCGCACGCGGAGCGACTCTCGGTACCCGCCGGGTGGCTCGTCGTACGTCACGAGGCACTGCGCGCCTGAGCCCTTCCTCGACACGCGGCGCGCGCGGGCGATACCGTATCGCCGCCTGGGTATCCTGACGGCGGACGTGCCACGGCGGCGCGCCAGGAAAGGCTGTCGTGATCGTCTGGCGTCGCTGGATCTTCCCCCTGCTCCTCGTCATCATTCTCGGGGCGAGTGCTGCCGCGTTGGTGAAGATCGCCTTCTTCCCCGATCGGGTCGAGAGCATCGTGAGTCCGGAGGCCGGCATCACCGACCCGGTCGTGGCCGTCGAGCGAGGCGCCGTCGTCAACGCGTTGTCGTTGAGCGGCAACATCGCCCGTGACGAGGTGGTCGCTGTGCGCGGTGAGATCAATGGCACCGTGCTCGCCGTGCACGTCGGCGAAGGGGCGACGGTCGCGGCCGGCCAGAAGCTGTTCACCGTGCGTCAGGACGATCCACGCAAGGACATCGACATCCTCGCGCCGGAAGCGGGAGACGTCTCGGAGATCGCGCTCGTGAAGGGCCAGATGACGTCGGTGGGCACCGAGATCTACAAGTTGACGCCCGCGCGCTACCACCTGCTCGCGACCGTCGAGCCCGTGCAACTGTACCGGCTGGTCAACGCCCCCACCGAGGGCACCGTCACGGTGACCGGTGGCCCCGCTCCGTTCACCTGCACCGGCGTACGTGTGCAGGTCACCGCCGAGGGCACGGCGAGCGTCCGCTGCGCCATCCCGACGGATCAGACCGTGTTCGCGGGTCTTCCCGCGACCATGGATCTCGCACTGGGGCAGGTCGAGGATGCGCTCGTGGTGCCGGTCACCGCGGTGCAGGGCGGTGCCGGGTCCGGGAATGTCTGGGTCGATGCGGGTGATGGGACAGAGCCGGAGAAGCGCGCAGTCACGCTCGGTGTGAACGACGGTGCGATGGTGGAGGTCACCGAAGGGCTCGCCGAGGGGGACAGCATCCGCCAGTTCGTCCCCGGGTTCGTGGCACCGGTGGAGGAGTTCTGCTACGAGGTGTCCCCGGGCGTCGAACAGTGCGACAGCGGGATGAGCTGGTGACGCTCGTCGCTCTGGAGGACGTCGAGAAGAGCGTCCTCCTCGCCGATGACTCGCGCCTGGACATCCTGCGCGGGATCAGTCTGTCCGTCGGCGCCGGCGACCATGTCTCGATCGTCGGGCGTTCGGGCTCCGGCAAGTCGACGCTGCTCAACATCCTCGGGATGCTGGACGCCCCGACGTCGGGCACCGTGTCCTTCGAAGGACGAGAGGTGCGCAAGATGCGCTCCGGACGCCTCGACCGTGTGCGCGGCGACAACGTCGGCTTCGTGTTCCAGCAGTTCAACCTGCTGCCGGGGCGCACGGCGCTCGACAACGTGATGATGCCGCTCGGCCATGCCAAAGGGCGTCTGTTCTGGAACCGGCGGCAGATCGCGGCCGACATGCTCGAACGGGTCGGTCTCGGCCATCGCATCGAGCAGATCGCCGACCGGCTCTCCGGCGGCGAGCAGCAGCGCGTCGCCATCGCGCGAGCTCTCGTTCGCAAGCCCGTGCTGATCCTCGCAGACGAGCCGACAGGCGCCCTCGACATCGAGACGGGGGCGTCTGTGATGTCGCTCCTCGACGAGGTCGCCACCGAGACCGATGCGGCGCTGGTGACCATCACGCACGACCTCCACGTCGCCGCCAGGGCGCGCAGGCACTACCGGCTGGATGCGGGGCGGCTGGAGGAAGCTGATCTGCGCCGGGCCTTCGAAGCGTCGACGCTGTCGGCAGCCGTGCCGGCCGCCTCTGAGCCGGCTGCAGCTGCTCCCACGTCCCACGCTCCCGCGGTACTTCCGCCGTTGCCTGCCGCGAACGGCGTGGGCGCATGAGCGGGTTCCTCGGCGCGCTGTCCGACGCCTGGGCGGAGATCCGTGTCCACAAGCTCCGGGTGCTGCTGAGCCTGATCGGCATCGCGGTCTCGGTCGGCGCCCTCACCGCGGTCGTCGCGATCTCGGAGTACCAGCGGCAGTTCCAGACCGAGCAGTCCGACCGCTTCGGCGGACGGGCGGCGACGATCGTGGTCACGGTCGCCAACGAGGACGGCACACCGGTCGACTTCGACGATTTCGACGAGCGGTTCGCCCGTGTATCGGAGCGGTTCGGATTCAGTCACACCGGCCGCATCGTCGGGGGCATGATGCAGAGCGTGCAGTTGCCGGACGGCGTCACCGACGTCGGCGCGCGGCTGATCGACCCCCTGTACCCGCAGATCCATCGCGAGGTGCTGCTGGACGGACGCTGGTTCGTCGATGCGGATCTCGAGGCGCTCGCACCGCCGGTGGTGATCACGGAGGCGCTCTGGGACCGGATCGGACGGACGCCGCTCGCCCAGCATCCGACGCTGTCGCTCACAGGCGGGGCAGGGGGCACCTACCAGGTGGTCGGCGTCGTGCCGAGGCAGGGAACCGGAGACGAGGAGCTTCGCGTCGATCTGCTCTACGACGCGTACCGTTCGCGTGTCGACGCGCTGCCGGAACGCGCGTGGCCGCAGTACGAGGTCTGGGTCGGAGCCGACCAGGCGGACGAGATCGGCCCCGTGCTGGCGATGGACCTGCGAGCGGGACTGCCGGAGGGGCAGACCGTCTCGGTCAGCCGTTCTGACTGGGCAGCGCAGCCGGGAGCGCTCGACGTGCAGGCGACGTTCGAGATGATCACCGGCGGTATCGCCGCGTTGATCCTGGCTCTCGGAGCGCTCAGCCTCATCAACATCCAATTGGTGGCGATGCGGCAGCGGGTGCGCGAGATCGGTGTGCGTCGTGCTTTCGGGGCGACCTCGGGCCGCGTCTTCTTCTCCGTCTTCCTGGAGAGCCTGGTGGCCACGACGGTGGCGGGAGTGGTCGGGATCGCGATCGTGGTGGCGATCCTGCGCTCCGACTGGGTGGTGACGTCACTGTTCTACGGCATCCAGGACGTTCCGCCGTTCCCGATGCGCGCCGCACTGGTCGGCCTGGTGGCGTCGGTGATCGTGGGGGCCGTGTCAGGCTTCATCCCGGCACTCTTCGCTCTGCGTGTGAAGGTGATCGACGCGATCCGCTTCTGACTCGGCGGGTCCGTCCTCACGGGCGGATCCCCGGGTCACACTCCGACGCGGCGACCCGTGAGCTTCTCGGCGCGGCTGTCGGCGTTCTCGAGCGCCCGCCTCTCGCGCTCGCGGCGCAGCACGGTGATGCCGATCAGCACGTGCTCCGGCGGGGCCGCGGGTATGGGGGAGACGAAGGGCGCGGCTTCGGTGAGCAGATCGCGTGCCACCCGTTCGCGTGCCGCAGGGACCATGCGCGGGGCGCTCTGCAGGAACTGTGAGATGCGACGTGCGAGGCGGTCGGGCATGCGCGCGACATCGGCGATCCGCGCCCACTCGTGCAGCCCGGCCGGCATCGCCGGCACGTGAGACACCAGCTGCGGAGTGCGCACGCGCTGGCTGTAGGTGCCGGCGACAAGGTCTCCGAGGCGCTGCGAACGGGCGTTGAAGGCGCCGGTGAGCACCGCGAGACCACCGAAGGTCATGTAGATCTCCAGGACTCCGAGCAGCGCGCGGATGAAGGCGTGTCGGAACCCGGCTGCACCACCGTCGACGCGCACGATGCGGCCGCCCACGGCGAGCTTGCCGAGACTGCGGCCCTTCAACGCGACCTCCATCGTGATCGGCAGCACGACGAAGCTCACGACGAGCGCCGAGACGGTCGCGATCCGATCGGTCGCCTCGTCGAGCACTCCGGCGTCGATGAGCCAGATGCGCAGGAAGATCCACAGGATGAAGACCGCGAAGCCGAGCAGCATGTCGATGAGGGCTCCGAGTGCGCGCAGCAGGAAACCGATGGGCTGCACATCGATCGCGACGGCTTCTCCGGAGAGCACCTCATCGGAGGTATCGATCGGCGTGGACATGAGTACAGTAAATCAGGTGGATGCTGATGCGCTGACGGATGCACGCCGTGCCGAGTGGCAGCGGTTGGACGATCTCAGCCGTGCCCGGCTCGACGGTCACGGCGTCGATGAGCTCATCGTGCGATACCGTGCGGCGTCGGCGGACCTCGCCGAGCTGAAGACCTCCGTGGGCGATTCACCGCAGGGCGCGTACCTGTCGACCATCCTGGTCCGCGCGCGGCTGCGGCTGACGGGTGCTTCCGACAACATCCTCACGCAGACCGGTCGGTTCTTCACCTCCCAGCTGCCCGCCGCTCTCTACCGAGTGCGTTGGCTGACGCTCATCATCGCGCTCGGCTTCATCGCGGTCGCGGTCGGCACCGCTGCCTGGATCGCGAACGACCCTGCCCTGGTCGCGACGCTCGGGGAGCCGGATGCGCTGGAGCAGTACGCCGACGAGAGCTTCACCGGCTACTACACCGAGAACCCCGCCGCCGTGTTCATGGGCATGGTGTGGACCAACAACGCCTGGATCGCGATGCAGTGCGTGCTCTTCGGAGTGACCGGCATCTGGCCGATCTACATGCTCGTGCAGAACGCGATGGGGCTGGGAGTCTCGGGCGCCGTCATGGCCGCCCACGATCGCGCAGACGTCATGGTGCTGTACGTGCTCCCGCACGGGATGCTGGAGATGACGTGCATCTTCGTCGCGGCCGCCGCCGGCCTTCGAGTCTTCTGGGCCTGGGTCGCCCCGGGACATCGCTCGCGCGGCGAGGCACTGGCGACGGAGGGGCGCGCCCTGGCGACTGTGGCGATCGGCCTCGTCTTCGCACTGTTCCTCGCCGGGCTCGTCGAAGGATTCGTGACCGGCTGGGCACTCCCGTGGCCCGTGAAGATCGGCATCGGTGCCGCCGCGCTCGCGATCTTCCTCATCTACATGGTGGTGATCGGCGGACGGGCCTATCGGCGCGGCGAGACCGGCGACCTGATCGAGTACGAGGCGGGGACTCCGCGACTGGTCGCCGGCTGAAACGGGCGTTCGACGCCTCTGCGTCAGAGCCGTCCTGCCGCCTTCAGCTCCAGGTAGCGGTCGGCGATGCGCGGCGGCAGTGCCTCGGGGTCGGCCGCGATCGCCTCGCCTCCGGCCCGTCGGATCGCATCGGCCACGTTCTCGGCGTCGCGTAGCGTCCTTTCCGCCGCTGCGGCGAGGTAGACCTCTTCCCGCGACCCGCGCTGCTGCGCGAGCGAGGAGATGTCGTCGTCCGTGACGGAGCCGACCAGCACGGTCGTTGCGCGAGAGGCGTTCGGGAACGCGCCGAGGAACGCGCGCGCGGACTCCGCGGCATCCTGCGCGGTCAGGACCACGATGAGCGAAGGACGTGTGGTCAGCGTGCGCACGGCGGCGAACGCGCCGTGCCAATCGGTGTCGACCAGGCGCGCATGCACCGGCGCCATGGCATCGGTCAGAGCGGGAAGGAGCGCGGCGCCATCGACGCCGGTCACTCTGGCACGCACGACCCGGTCGTACATGAGCAGGTGCACGTGATCTCCCGCGCGAGACGCGAGTGCTGCGAGCAGAAGCGCCGCCTCGAGAGCCGCATCCACTCTGGTGCCGTCGCCGACACGGGCGGCGGCGGTGCGTCCCGTGTCGATGATGATGACGACATGGCGGTCGCGCTCGGGGCGCCACGTCCTCAGCATCGTGGTCCCGGCCCTGGCGGTGGCACGCCAATCGATCGAGCGGACGTCGTCGCCGCGCACATACTCCCGCAGCGAATCGAACTCGGTGCCCTGCCCGCGCACCTGGATGCTGGTGTTCCCGTCGAGCTCGCGCAGTCGGGCCAGCCGGGACGGAAGATGCTTGCGCGATGAGAAGGCAGGGAGCACCCGGAAGGCGCCGCGCACCGAATGGCGCGCCTGGCGGCCGGCCAGGCCGAGGGGACCACGAGAGCGCAGCATCACGAACTCGCTGACCAGCTCACCTCGACGACGGGGGAGCAGCGGAATCGCGACGCGCACGCGCTCGCCGGACGGGATGAGCAGGGTCTGCCTGGTGGGTTCCGCGCCGGCCGTCGGCTGCCACGCGTCACGGAGGATCCCGTGCAGGGTGCGCTGACCGTGATTGTGCACGGCGACGCTGACCGGCACCGGCTCTCCCAGGCGAGCGCGGGCCGGAACCCGGCGCGACACCGTCACCGTCCGCGGACTGGCAGCCAGCGCGACGTCGAGGCCCACCAGGAGCGCGCAGAGGGCCACCCAGGCGCCCGCCAGGGCATACGGCGGATAGCCCGCGAGTCCGGCGAGGACGAGCGGGAGGACGCCGATGGCGATGGCGACGGCGAGGCGACCGGTGACGAACACCTTAGATCGGCACCCTGGTCTGCTGCACGACCGACGTCAGCACGGCGTCGGCCGAGACGCCCTCCATCTGGGCATCCGGTCGCAGCTGCAGGCGATGACGCCAGACGGGCACCAACATCGTCTGCACGTGGTCGGGCGTCACCGCAGAGGAGGCGTTGAGCCAGGCCCACGCCTTCGCCGCAGCCAGCAGGCCCGTCGAGGCGCGGGGGCTGGCGCCGAGCTCGACGGACGGGGACTGGCGTGTCGCACGGGCGAGGTCCACGACGTAGCCGAGCACGTCGTCCGTGACCTCGACACGTCCCGCAGCCTCCTGCGCCGCGCGGATCTCCTCGGCGGTGACGACGGCCTCGACCCCTGTCAACTCACGCGGGGAGAAGCCTTCGGCGTGGCGGCGGAGCACGGACACCTCCGCGTCGCGCTCCGGCATCCCGACGACGAGCTTCATGAGGAAGCGATCCAGCTGAGCTTCCGGGAGCGAGTAGGTGCCCTCGTGCTCGATCGGGTTCTGTGTCGCCGCGACCAGGAAGGGGTCGGGGAGTGCGCGGCTCACGCCGTCCGCCGATACCTGACGCTCCTCCATCGCCTCCAGAAGAGCGGCCTGGGTCTTCGGGGGCGTGCGGTTGATCTCGTCGGCGAGCAGGATGTGGGTGAACACAGGACCCGCGCGGAAGTCGAATTCGCCGGTGCGCGCGTCGTACACGAGCGATCCGGTCACATCTCCCGGCATGAGGTCGGGGGTGAACTGCACGCGCTTGGTGTCCAGTCCCAGTGCGCGAGCGAACGACCGCACGACCAGCGTCTTCGCGACGCCAGGCACGCCTTCCAGAAGCACGTGGCCTCGCGCGAGCAGCGACACCAGCAGCCCGGTGACGGTGCCGGCTTGGCCGACGACGGCTTTGTCGACCTCGGTGCGCACGCGGTGCATCGCCTGGCGCAGTGCGGCGTCGTCGGCGGGATTGTTCTCAGCGATCACGTGATGCCCTCGGCTTCCGTCGGGATGGGTGGATGAGGCGTCGGATGATGTCATCCGTCGCTCCGGGTCGTGTGAGTGGTGGCCTCGACGGCGGTCTCGAGCTCGCCGAGTCGTCGCGCCAGTTCGATCAGCGCGGCGTCATCGCCGGGAAGAGGTCCCGCGAGCAACGTCTGCAGCGTTCCGCGCGGGATGCGCAGGCGATCCGAGGCCGCATCTGCGACTTCATCCGCGCTGGCGTGCGCCGCGAGCCCGAGTCGACGCGCGAGTCGGCGCTGGGCGCCATCGCGAAGAGCGTCGGCGGCGTGCGCGGAGTCTGCTGCCTTCGCGGTCAGGCGGGCACGTCCGTGCATCGTCTCGGAGGCGCGCACGGTGACCGGGAGGGTTTCAGAGACGAGCGGCCCGAAGCGCTGCCCTCGCCAGATCGCGGCGGCGACACCGGCGAGGAGCAGCAGCAGGATCACCGGAGTGAGCCAGTCCGGCGTGAGCGAGCCGAGGGTGCCCTCGGACTGTCCTTCGATGTCGGAGTCCCCGAACGTCGGGACGTACCACACGATCCGATCGGTCTGACCGAGGAGAGCGAGCGCCAGGGCCGCGTTGCCGTCTTCGGCGAGATACGCGTTGCTGAAGAGCTTCGAGCCCTCCACGACGACGTGACGCCCGTCCATGCGGTCATCCACGAGCACCGCAGCACCTGTGCTCCCTCCGAAGCACGCGGCGACGCCGTCGGCCGGGGTGAAGAGGCGGTCGGGCCGGATCTCGCCGACGCGGGCGAACTCCGGGACCTCGCACCCCGCAGCGACGGCGGGTGAGGTCCCTGGCGCGTCTTGACCGATGCGCAACAGGCTCAGCAGCCGGCTCGCGGTCGACAGGAACACCACCCGATCCGCAGGCTCCATGAGTTCGGTCAGACCTTCGTCGCTGAGCGTGTACGGGTTCGCCATCACCAGCGTCGTCTCGTCGTCGATCGCCGCGCGAGCCTCCGTGCGCGAACGCGACACGATCACATCGACGCCCTGATCGCGCAGGATCTCCGCCAGTGCGAGGGCTCCGGAGTCGTTGCGTCCCTCGGGGTCGAGGCCGCCGTGCCTTCCGGGTGCGCTGGCGCTCACTCGCAGGGCGATGAAGGCGACGCCGACGACCAGAGCGGCGACGATCAGCCATCCGATCAGGGTCCGCCAGCGCGGAGGGCGGCGCACCGCCGTTGATGGCGTGCCGGTCCGCTCGGTGGTGAGCGTCATGCGAGCACCGCCTCTGGGCGACGGGCGCGCAACCGGTCGTCCGTGTCCGCCAGTTCACGGTAACTCTCCGCGCTCGCCGGATGACGCAGGTAGCGGACGTCGTCGAACGACACCGCCGCACGCCGCACGGCGGCGCTCTCGTCGGCGAAAACCGTGCTCGCCTCGCGGGCGATGGCCTGCGCAGTGGCTCCGGGAGCAGGGTCGATCAGGTCGCGTTCGAGGAGTCCGCGCGCGAGTGCACGGAAGCGCAGGATCGTCGCCGCGTCCCAGTCGCCGTCGCGCGCGTGTCGATCGGCGTCCGAACGCAGCTGCGCGGCGCTCCGATCGTCACTTGCGCCCAGGAGATCGCCCCGCGCGGCGCGGACGCTCCTCGCGCTGCGGGGCCGGCCCCAGATGATCAGTGCGACGACCAGGGCGGCGACGATGATGACGCTGACGATGATGAGGGCGGCCGGACCGACGTTCGCACCGTTCTCCGAGGTGAACAGGTCGCGCAGAAAGCGTCCGATGTCACGGGCGAGAAGGTCGAACCAGGTCGGCTTCGCGTCGGCGTAGCGGGGGTTCGCGAGTTCTTCCTCGGCCCACCGCCGCGCCTCGTCACCATCGGGAACGTAGACGTCGAACGATCGGATCATACGGAACCATCACCGTCGGCGCCGGGAGCCGTCCAGCCGCCGTCGGTCGGAGGCGCCCACGGGCTGTCGCTCGGCGCCGTGGGCGTCGCGGGCGGCTGGACGCCGGCAGCGGAGACCGGCGGTGGTGCCGGCGCGAATGCGGGCGGCTGCGGCGCGGGGGCCGGCGCGGGATAGGCGTGATCCTGAGGGGGAGGCGACGGCTGCGCCTGCGGGGAGTGCGGCTGGCCGGGGTAGGACTGGCCGGGGTACTGCTGTCCTGCGAATGGCTGCCCGGCGTACGCAGGAGTGGAAGGGGGCGCCTGCAGCGGGGCGGGATACACGGGCGCCCCGTACAGCGGTGGGGTCGCGTAGCCGGTCGACATCATGACGTGCTCCGGGACCTGGCGGGGCGGCGGCACGTTCGAGACTGCTCGGCTCGGGTCGACGACGTACGGATCGCCGAGCTGCTCGTCGGTCCATCCGAGATCGCGCCGCTCCACGTGGGAGATGAGCGTCTGGTCAAGCCCCTCGTACCTCATCCGGCAGTCGAGGTAGACGAGGGCGGATCCGGTGCTTTGAACGACGAGTGTGATCGCCTGCAGGACGAGCAGCAGGATCTGCGGTGCGACCAGCGTGAACACGTAGCTGATGATCGCGCTGGGCTCCGGGGAACCCGTCGGGGCGACGACCGAGCCGAGCAGCGAGCTGAGCAGCGCGACGGGCAGGCTCACGACCTGCATGGCGAGACCCATGATCGCGCTGATGAGGAAGGTCACACCCCACGCGACCCAGAAGCGTCCGCGGGTCAGGCGCCAAGAGCGCACGAGCGCTTCCCGGAAGCGCGCACCCTCGAGCACCAGGATCGAGGGCACGAGAAGGAGCTTGGTCGACAGCCACACCACGAGCGGGATGCAGGCGAGCGCGATCAGGATCACGACGATCACCAACACGCCGATGAGCTCGGCGCTCCCACCCAGGCCACCGGCGATGAACGCGCCGATGAGAACGGCGACGATCGCGATGAACCCGAAGACGGCGATCACAGACAAGGACGCGAAGCCGGTGAGGCGCCAGAAGGCGGGGGCCATCTTCTTCCACAGCATCCGCAGCGTCGCCTTCACGCCGATCGCCGCGTAGCCGATCTCCGCAGCCACGACTCCCTGCATGATCGCGGTGAAAGCGATCGACGCGAGGCCGACGGCGAGACCGGCCACGATGTTGACGGCGATGGTGCCGGCGAGCATCGCGTCGTAGTCGGGGGAGCCGACCGGCACCGTCTCCAACCGGGCGAAGCTGGTGAACAGGACGACGCCCATGATCCCCGCCGTGGCCAGGACGACGATGAGCTGGATGACGACAGCGAAGCCGAACAGCACCTTCGGGTTGTGTCGGAGCGCGGCGAAGGCCTTGCCCAGCAGCATCCCGAACGTCAAGGGATGAAGGGGGATGATGCCCTTCTTCGGGGCAGGGGTCCACATCTGACCGCTCACAGGCATTCCCTCCGTCGTGCGCTCCCATCGTGTCATATCCACCTGCCTGGTGCGCAGACCTGGGGACGCCGGTACTGGGTGCCATAAGGTAACAGTTATGACCTCACGCATTCTTGTGGTCGACGACGACACCGCGCTCGCCGAGATGATCGGCATCGTGCTGCGCACGGAGGGTTTCGAGCCGGTGTTCTGCGCCGACGGAGCACGGGCCGTCGACGAGTGGCGCGCCCAGCGTCCGGACCTCGTCCTGCTCGATCTCATGCTTCCGGGGATGGACGGGATCGAGATCTGCACCCGCATCCGCGCAGAGTCCGGCGTCCCCATCCTCATGCTCACGGCGCGCAGCGACACGGCCGATGTGGTGCGCGGCCTGGAGGTCGGCGCGGACGACTACATGGTCAAGCCCTTCAACCCGAAGGAGCTGGTGGCTCGCATCCGCACGCGGTTGCGGCCCACACCTCAGGCCACGATCGAGCAGCTCCGGGTCGGCGATCTGACCGTCGACGTCGACGCACACGAGGTGCGCCGAGGGACAGCGCCGATCGCCCTCACGCCTCTCGAGTTCCAGCTGCTCGTCGCGCTCGCGTCGAAGCCGCAACAGGTCTTCTCGCGGGAGATGCTGCTGGAGCAGGTGTGGGGATATCACTACAAGGCCGACACGCGGTTGGTGAACGTGCACGTGCAACGGCTCAGGGCGAAGGTGGAACTCGACCCGGACAACCCCAAGATCGTGATGACGGTTCGGGGCGTCGGATACCGGGCCGGGAGCGTCGGCTAGGCGTCCATGGCAGTGACCACGACGACCACCACGGCGGTCGCCGTTCTGCGCGACTGGCGCAGTTGGCCGACGGTCTTCGCGACGCTCTGGCGGCGTTCGCTGCGGTTCCGCACGCTGACCATCACCCTGCTCGCGACATCACTGGCCATCTTCATCACCTGCGTGACGATGGCCCTCGTGATTCAGAACGACCTCTTCATCTCGCGGAAGAACGTCGTCCTCGAGGATGCGCGTCGCGCGATCGACGATGCACAGAGCAAGCTCGATGTGGCAGAGGTCGGTGATGATCCTGCCGCACTGCAGGAACTCTGGCGGAGCATCACACAGGGACTGGCTCGCACTTCGAGTGCCGAGCAGCTCGCGGGTTTCCGCATCGAGAAGGGGCCCAACCCGCTGCGACTGAACGGCTTCACGCAGGGTGGCCTGACCGCGAACCAGCTGAGTGACGGGCTCCGCAACCGCGTGAAGGAGTTCGACTACCTTCAGGCCTGGCAGTCGATCGCACTCGTGAGCGACGGGGGCCGGGAGGTACCGGGGATCGTGGTCGGGCAGCAGCTCCAGGTCCCGGAGGCCGGGCCGTTCGAGATCTACTTCGCGTACGACCTCGGCGACGCGGATCAGACCCTGGTCTTCGTGCAGCGCACCCTGTGGATCGCGGGAATCGGCCTCGTGGCGATCGTCGCAGCGATCTCCTGGGTCGTGCTGCGCACGGTCTCGACACCGATCATCCAGGCGGCCGAGACCAGTGCGCGTCTGGCTTCGGGTGATCTGGGAGTGCGCCTCGAGGTGCGGGGCGAGGACGAGCTGGCCACTCTCGGCCGTTCTTTCAACGCGATGGCCGACAGCATCGAGTCGCAGATCAAGGAGCTCGGTGAGCTCTCGATGGTGCAGCAGCGATTCGTCTCCGACGTCTCGCATGAGCTGCGCACCCCGCTGACGACGATCCGCCTGGCCGCGGACATGCTGAACGATCAACGAGAAGAGTTCGACCCGACGACGGCGAGAACTGCCGAGCTGCTGTACACGCAGGTGCAGAGGTTCGACATCCTGCTGTCGGACCTGCTCGAGATCAGCCGCTACGACGCCGGATCCGTACAGCTCGAACTGGAGGCGACGAGCCTCGCCCACGTCGCCGAAGACGTTATCGAGCAGATGCGACCGCTCGCCGAGGGGCGGGGCACGGAGCTCAGACTCGTCGCTCCGGGCGGATACTCGCCGGTCGACATGGACCCGCGCCGGGTCCGCCGAGTGCTGCGCAACCTCATCGGTAACGCGATCGAGCACGGCGAGGGCCGACCGATCGTCGTGACCGTCGACAGCAATCAGCATGCGGTGGCCGCTGGGGTGCGCGACTTCGGCATGGGGATGGTTCCCGAGGATGCAGTGCGCGTCTTCGACCGGTTCTGGCGCGCGGACCCCTCGCGGCAACGTACGATCGGCGGCACCGGCCTCGGCCTGTCGATCTCTCTGGGCGATGCGACTCTGCATGGCGGGACGCTCGGAGTCTGGTCCGAGCTCGGTGAAGGCACCAACTTCGTGCTCACACTGCCCCGCCACGGGACGGTGCTGGAGGGGGCGAGTCCGATTGCGCTCGAACCACAGGAACCGCTGGCCGAGATCGGCGATGCGACGCAGCCCATCTCCCTCGCCGACCTGGCCAGGGAGCTTCTCGACCGCGAGGACGAATCATGAACGGACGTCGGGCGACGCAGGCGCTGCGGGGCATCGCGCTGGTGCTCGCTGCGCTGCTGCTGCCCGCGTGCACGGGATTGCCGATGAGCGGGGATGTGAACGCCGGACTGGAACTGGGCGAGGCGCCTGAGGTCAACGACCTTCTGCTCGTCGCCTCTGGCCCCCCGCCGGGAGCGAGCCCGCAGGAGATCGTCGAGGGTTTCCTGGAAGCGGCGATCACCCCTGCGGACAACTGGAGCATCGCCCGCACGTTCCTCACCCCGGAACTGCAGCCCACGTGGCGCCCCGGAGTCGGCGTATCGATCGATGCGGCCGTGAGCTCACGGACGGTCTCGTCGAGCATCTCGAACAAGGACGCCGAGGATGCGACGTCGGGGGATGTGAAGGTCCAGTTCGATCTCGTCGCGAACGTCGATGAGTTCGGTGCCTACTCCGAGTCGACCGGGGCCTCGAACGTGACGTTCACCGTGCAGCGCCTCGACGACGGGGAGTGGCGCATCTCGAAAGCTCCGGACGGGATCGTGATCGACGAGTCGCGGTTCTCGCTCGTGTTCGATGGCTACCCCCTGCAGTACTTCGATCAGAGCTGGACTCATCTGGTTCCGGATGTGCGCTGGTTCCCCCGGCGCACGAGCATCGCGACGACCGTCACACAGAACCTCATCGGTGGGGCTCCGAGCCCCTGGCTGGCGCAGTCCGTGCAGTCGGCATTCCCCGCGGATGTGGAGCTCGCGCAGGATGCCGTGCCGATCGTGGAGCAGGTCGCCGAGGTCGCCCTCACAAGCGCGGCGGCGCGCCTGAACCAGGCGACGCTCGCCCGCATGCGCACTCAGCTGGAGGAGACCTTCGAAGCTTGCGGGGTGCGCGTGTCGCAGGTGAGGTTCACGGTCGACGGTCGTTCGCTCAACGCAGGCATCGTGAAGCTGCGTGACGAGACGGTCGATCCCGGTTCGCTCATCCTGACCGATGACGCGTTCGGCGCCATCGTCGGCGATCAGATCTCGCCGATTCCCGGCATCAGCGAGGAGATCGTCGGGCTGTCGCAGGACGTGGCGGCGATCGAGGTGGCTGCGGACTCCTCGCAGGCCGCCGTCCAGCTCGCAGACGGGAACGTCTACCGGGTGGGCAACGGACGCGTGGATCAGTTCCAAGCCCCGGTCACGACCGTCGCCCCGTCGATGGACCCGTTCGGGTACACCTGGATGGTGGCTGCGGACGACCCCACAGCCGTGCAGGCGTGGGGGAGCGATGTCTCCGTCGCCCGTGCCGTCGCCAAGGCCTGGCCCACGGCGTCGGCCATCTCCGCGTTGCGGGTGTCAGCGGACGGCGCCAGAGTCGCTGCGGTGATCACCGTTGGCGGTCAGCACTGGGTGGTCGTCGCAGCGATCGTGAGAGACGACGGCGTGCCGGTCGAGCTCGGTCCCGCCAATCAGCTCACCAGGATCGACGATGCCGCCCATGATCTGGTCTGGCTGGGAGCGACGCTCCTCGCCGTGCTGATACCTGGCGAGGGGACTCCGCTGCTGACCCAGATGGTCGGTGGCCCCGGGACCGTCGAAGCCGCGCCAGCGGGAGCAGACTCGCTCGCGGGGGCACGCACGGCCACGGGAGTGCGTGTGCGGGACGCTGAGGGCACTCTCTTCGCGCACTCCGGGTCCGCGTGGCGGGAGATCGCGTCTGGCGTCCGGGTGCTGGCCACCCGAGCTGGCGAGTGAGGGCGAGCGGCACTCGCCCTGCACCGCGCGAGAGTGCACGGAGTTGTCCCCGCCGCCCGGCAGGCTGACCTTCCCATCGGCTGCCCCTGGCCGAGGATCGGCGCATGTCCTCCTCGTCGCTGCGAATGCCACTCCGCCGCATCCTCTCTGAACTGGCCGGGCTCCTCCTCGCCGCGTCCTGCGCGGGGTGCGGGGAGCCGGGGGAGCTGTTGTGCACGGTATGCCGCGCAGAGCTCACGTCGTGCCGGGTGGACACCATCACGCCGGATGGTCTCACCGTGCATGCCGCGCTCTCGTTCGACGGCGTCGCGGCGCGATGCATCCGCCGTCTCAAAGGTGAAGGCGAGACGCTGCTCGCCGGTGTGCTCGGTGACGCGCTCGCTCCGGTTCTCGACGAGGTATCGGCCTCAGGGGCGATAGTCGTGCCGGTGCCGACCAGCCGCGCCGCATTCCGCCGCCGCGGCTATCGGGTACCAGACCTTCTCGTCCGCCGAGCCGGAGCGGAACCGGTGGACCTGCTCATCCACGAGGGTGAGCGCGAGGATCAACGCGGTCTCGACGTGCGTGAGCGCCGCGACAACGTCCGAGGGAGCATGCGCGCACGGCATCGCGGTGCAGGGGAGCAGGTCGTGGTGGTGGATGACGTCGTCACCACCGGTGCGACGCTGGACGAGGCAGCGCGAGCCCTCAGGCAGGCAGGATTCGAAGTGCTATCCGCCGTTGCGCTCGCCGCCACGCCGCGTCACCGAAGACTCATCGAGGACTCATCGGCGACACGGAGGAAATGACCCGTGACATCCGTCCACGGGCGGACTACGGTTGGGGGTCACAAGGCGACCACGGTCCGCCCTTGGCCGGGAGGACCGGGACAAGGAGGCAGCAATGGAAACGAGCATCGTTGGCGTCGGGGTGGGTATCACTGACCGATTCCGCACCGTTGTCGAAGAGAAGATCGCCAAGATCCAGACGTTCGCCGGACGCGCGCAACGCCTGGATGTGAAAGTCACGCATCGCGTGTATCGCAACGGCCACGTTCCGGACGAGACTGTCGAGCTCACACTCGTCGGCAAGGGTCCGGTGGTGCGAGCGGAGGCGACGGACGGCGACAAGTTCGTCGCTCTCGACCTGGCGGTCGACAAGATGTCGGAGCAGCTGCGACGCGCGAAGGAGAAGCGAGTCGACGGTCGACAGCACCCGCGCGGTGCGCATTTCGAGAAGGGCAGCGGTGCCCTGGAAGGAATCGATGTGCAGCCGGCATCCGTGGAGGTCCTCCACGCGGTCGCGACGGGCAACGTCCCCGTGCAGAACGATGAGGAAGAGGCGTACTCGCCCGTCGTCATCCGCACCAAGAGCTTCGATGCGGAATGGATGACCGTCGAGGAGGCGGTCGACCGCATGGAGCTCGTCGGACACGACTTCTTCCTGTTCGTCGATGTGCGCAGCGACCACCCCAGCGTCGTGTACCGCCGCAAGGGCTGGGACTACGGTGTGATCGCGTTGAGCACCCAGGCGCCGCCGGCGGAAGCCCTCGCGTCCTGAGCTGAGACAGATCCGAGAAACACGAAGCGGCCCGGTTCCGAGAGGAACCGGGCCGCTTCGTCGTCGCGCATGGTCAGTCGAAGATGCCGTCCAGGAGGCTGCCGATCACGAGACCGCCGAGGATGCCGGAGGCGATGTCGCCGCCTCCTCCGCCACGGCGTCCGCCGCCGCCTCCCCAGCCGCCTCCGCCGCCCCATCCGTCGTCCTGGGGGCGAGAGGAGTCGATGTCGCGCTGGGCGAGTTGGAGAGCTTCCGAGGCGAGGTGGGCGACGCGCCGGGCGCCGGCCAGTGCCGCTTCGCGCGTCTCTTCGGCGGGGAGCATGTCGGACAGATCGATGCGCAACCGCTCGGCCTCAGCGAGCCGCGTGCGGGCGTCCGCGCCGATCCACCCGCGATGACCGGCGATCAGGCCGCGTGCGACGCCCAGCTGCCGATCCGCGTCGTCGATCGCGTGCTGCACCTGCTGCACCGAAGGCAGGGGGTTGGCGGCGCGATGCTTCGCCGTCGCGATCGCGTCGTCCAGAGCCGTGTTGGCATCCCGGAGCTGCGAGAGCTCGGCGAACGGGTCGTTGCGGGCGCCGGAGGGAGCGAGCGCACCCAGGGCTGCCTGCAGAGCCGACACGGCCGACGTGACGGCCGGTACCTGGGGGGCGGTGCGCGCCGCGATCAGATCGCCGCGGGAGTCCGCTACGACCTCGGCGAGCGTCGACTCCGCACGCAGGGCCTCGATCTCGAAGTCCTCGACCGCATCGAGGAGCGCGGAGGCCCGCCGAGTGGCTTCTGTGGCGGTCTCCAGTGCGACGTTCGCCTCTTCGTTCTGCTTCGCAGCCCGCCGGCGCTCGGACACCGAGGCGCCGTGGACGGCGAAGGCGATGAGCTGTTCAGCCTCCGCTGCGCTCGCCGCGATCTGCGTCATGGCGGAATCCGCATAGCGACTCGAGAGGCGCTCGACCGCGGCCTTGGTCTGGGGGATACGCGCGCTCAGGGCCTCGGCGTCCGCTCGCACCTGGGCGATGATCTCGGGGGCACGGCGCACCTTCGCGACCGAGGCGGCCAGCACGTCCGTCTTCTCGTCGAGCAGATCCTGCGCCCAGTCGCACAGCTGGATGATGCGCGCGTTCCTGGTGCGCAGCTCCTCCGCGGTGTCGGGGATCTCATCGTGGTTCAGCTGGTGCATCTGGAAAGCCTCGCGCAGGTGCGTCCGCACTGCGGCGAGGGCCTTGCGCAGGTCGGCGGTCAGTGACTCGCCGAGTTCCGCCTCGGCGAACGCCAACTCATCGGACGTGGTCCGGATGCGCTCGTCCGCCGCAACCAGCGCCTGCTCCGCGCGTCGCGCGAGATCGGCGTCCTGAGCGGCGAGTGCTTCCTGCTCGCGCTTACGTCTGCCCCAAATTCCAGCCATGTGCTGATCCTACTTTCCGAGTGCGATGCGATGGCTGAGCATCCGCTTCAGGCGAACGCCGGAGGAACGCGTCACGCCGCGTCGACCCGCGCCGGCCGACCTCTCTTCGGGCGTTCGGTGGTGAGCGCGAGCGAGAAGGCGGTCGCGGGGTGCTGGGAGAGGCGCTCCTCGACGCGATCGAGCCATCGGGTCTCGGCCTCGGCGGCGAACAACATCGAGTCCATCACCAACGACCAGGCGAGCTCTTCCGGGCCGCCTGCGCTCTCACCGCGGTATCTCGCCTGCTGCAGGGCGTGCAGCTGTGCCAGGGACTCCACGCGCTGTGCGCGGATGACGGCTGCCACATCCGTTCCAGGGAGAGTTGCGGCGACCGCGAGCTTGACCGCGAGCTCATCACGCGTCGTGCTGTTGCGCACGACGGGGGAAGCCAGCCATCGGGCGACCTCGAGGGAACCGTCCTCGGTGATCTGCCAGTACACGTGACCGCGTTCATCGGCCTCACCTCGCCGGACGAGCCCGTCTCGTTCGAGGCGCTCGAGCGTGTTGTAGATCTGCCCGACGTTGAGAGTCGACGTCGCCCCTGTGCGTCTGTCGTACTCGTGCTTCAACTGATAGCCGTAGCAGGGGCCTTGATCCAGGATGGCGAGCAGGCTCTGGCGCACCGACATGATGATCTCCCGTCGAGACGAATGCGATACCGAGTATATGCATACCCGATATGCATCCGTGGCGGATGCGGGGACGCGTGCAGGCGACGTGCAGGTCACGGGCCGGTAACATGACAACATATGCCTGGCGATCGTCTGAACGTCCGCCGGCTTTTGACCCACCAACAGGGAGATGACATCCGTGGCCAATCCTCTTGAGAAGCTGCTGCGCGCCGGTGAAGGACGGATCATCCGTCGTCTGAACCAGGTGGTCAAGGCCGTAGGAGCGCTGGAAGAGGACATCTCCAAGCTCACCGATGACGAGCTTCGCAACGAGACCGCAGAATTGCGCGCCCGGTTCGAGAAGGGTGAGTCCCTCGACCAGCTGATGCCGGAGGCCTTCGCAGCGGTGCGCGAGGCGGCCAAGCGCACGCTCGGCATGCGCGCGTACGACGTGCAGATCATGGGTGGCGCCGCACTCCATCTCGGCAACATCGCCGAGATGAAGACCGGTGAGGGAAAGACGCTCGTCGCGACGTTCCCGGCCTACCTGAACGCGATCGCCGGCCAGGGCGTCCACATCATCACGGTCAACGACTTCCTCGCCAGCTACCAGGCGGAGCTCATGGGTCGAGTGTTCCGTGCGCTGGGCATGACCACGGGCATCATCGTCTCGGGTCAGACTCCGGCGGTGCGCCGCGAGCAGTACGCCGCTGACATCACCTACGGCACGAACAACGAGTTCGGCTTCGATTACCTGCGTGACAACATGGCGTGGCGCAAGGAAGATCTCGTGCAGCGTGAGCACTACTTCGCGATCGTCGATGAGGTCGACTCGATCCTCATCGACGAGGCGCGCACGCCGCTGATCATCTCCGGCCCCTCGTCGGGTGAGGCCAACCGTTGGTTCGCGGAGTTCGCGAAGATCGCCCGGACTCTCGAAGTCGGTGAGGACTACGAGGTCGACGAGAAGAAGCGCACCGTCGGCGTCCTCGAGCCCGGCATCGAGAAGGTCGAGGACTACCTCGGCATCGACAACCTGTACGAGTCTGCGAACACTCCGCTGATCTCGTTCTTGAACAACTCCATCAAGGCACTCGCCCTGTTCAAGAAGGACACCGACTACGTCGTCATGAACGACGAGGTCATGATCGTCGACGAGCACACCGGCCGCATCCTGGTCGGCCGTCGATACAACGAAGGCATCCACCAGGCCATCGAGGCCAAGGAGGGCGTGCCGGTCAAGGCGGAGAACCAGACCCTCGCGACGGTCACGCTCCAGAACTACTTCCGCCTCTACGACAAACTCGCCGGTATGACCGGTACGGCGGAGACCGAGGCCGCCGAGTTCATGTCGACTTACAAGCTCGGCGTGATCCCGATCCCGACGAACAGGCCGATGATCCGCAAGGACCAGTCGGATCTCGTGTACAAGAACGAGACGGCCAAGTTCGCCCAGGTCGTCGAGGACATCGCAGAGCGTCACGCCGAGGGCCAGCCGGTGCTGGTCGGAACGGTCAGCGTCGAGAAGAGCGAGTACCTCTCGCGCCTGCTCGCGAAGAAGGGCATCAAGCACGAGGTCCTCAACGCGAAGAACCACGCGCGCGAAGCTGAGATCGTCGCCAGGGCCGGGCGTCTCGGCGCCGTCACCGTGGCGACCAACATGGCCGGTCGCGGCACCGACATCATGCTCGGCGGAAACGCGGAGTTCCTCGCCGTGCAGGAGCTCAAGGCCAAGGGACTCGACCCTGTCGAGACGCCCGAGGAGTACGAGATCGCCTGGGACGAGACCTACGAGGTGATGAAGGCCACCGTCGCCGGTGAGGCCGAGAAGGTCATCGAGGCCGGCGGACTCTACGTCCTCGGTACCGAGCGCCACGAGTCGCGGCGCATCGACAACCAGCTGCGCGGACGTTCGGGGCGTCAGGGCGACCCGGGCGAGAGCCGCTTCTACCTGAGCCTCACCGACGACCTGATGCGGCTGTTCCAGTCCGGAGCCGCTGAGGCGATCCTGTCGCGCACCAACTTCCCCGACGATGTCCCGATCGAGTCCGGGCTCGTGTCCCGAGCCATCCGCAGCGCGCAGTCGCAGGTCGAATCGCGCAACGCTGAGATGCGAAAGAACGTGCTCAAGTACGACGACGTCCTCAACCGTCAGCGCGAGGCGATCTACACCGACCGTCGCCACATCCTGCACGGCGATGACATCGCCGACCGTGTCCAGCACTTCATCGAGGATGCGATCACGGGCGTCGTGAACGACCACACGGGCGAAGGCCACAACGAGAGCTGGGACTTCGACGCCCTGTGGACCGAGCTGAAGACGCTCTACCCGGTCGGTGTCACGATCGACGAGGTCGTCGCAGAGGCCGGCGGACGCAAGGGCGGCATCTCGGCCGACGGCCTCACGCGTGAGCTGCTCTCTGATGCGAAGATCGCCTACGAGAAGCGCGAGGAGTCGCTCGGCGACGCCGCAACGCGTGAACTCGAGCGACGCGTCGTGTTGCAGGTGCTCGATCGCCGCTGGCGCGACCACCTGTACGAGATGGACTACCTCAAGGACGGCATCGGCCTGCGCGCGATGGCACAGCGCGATCCGCTCATCGAGTACCAGCGCGAAGGCTACGCGATGTTCCAGTCGATGATGGGCCAGATCAAAGAGGAGTCGGTCGGTTACCTCTACAACCTCGAGGTCGAGGTGCGCCGCGCCGGCGATGCGGAGACGACCGAGGTCGAGGCGAAGGGGCTGTCGGTGGATGGCGGCGAACAGCGCCTCGAATACTCTGCCGCGAATGACGCGGGTGAGGTCGAGGTGCGCAACGACCGTGGCCAGGTACAGCAGGCGGCGACGGATCGCCTGCGCCAGGCCGCCGTGGCACGCGACGCCGCAGAACCGGCCGCCGAGCCTGAGCAGGGCGCGCGTGGCGCCTTCGGGCAGCGGACGGATGCGCCGGCACAGCCGACCGCCGGCAACCGCGAGCAGCGCCGCGCCCAGAGCAAGAAGAAGAAGTAGCAGTACCGGTGAGAAGGGGTCGATCCTGAAGGATCGGCCCTTTCTCCTTAATCGGCGGGCGGTTACCGGTCGAGGCCGTGCATGCAGAGGGGAGTAGGAGCCTGTGACCAGCGCAGATGAGGGTGTTCTCGAATCCACCAGGGTCGCCGATTGGCTCCGTGACGCCATTCTCGACGGTGTCAGATCCCCCGGAAGCCGTCTGATCGAACGAGACCTGGCCGCCGAGTTCGGCGTCAGCAGGGTTCCCGTGCGTGACGCCCTCAAGATCCTCGAGGTGGAGGGACTGGTGACGTTGCGGCCGCGGACCTGGGCGATCGTGCGCGAGTTCACCGCGTCGGACATGACGGATCTCGATGAGGTCCGCTCGGTACTGGAACCGCTCGCTTTCCGCCGGGCGGCAGAGCGGCACCGTCGCAACGGTTTGGACGAGCTGCGGCGTGCTCTCGACGAGGAGACGATCAGCGCGGCGGCCGGCGATCCGATCGCATCACGTCGAGCAGCGGCCGACTTCCACGAGCAGGTGACCGTCCTCACGGAGAACCGGGTGCTCGGAGACCTCATGCAGGGCATGCGCAGCAAGCTGCGCTGGGGGCTCTCGCAGCACGACGATCTCGCGCACGTCACGGAGCAGCATCACGCGCTCTTCCAGGCGATCAGCGCACGTGACGGCGACCTCGCTGAGGAACTCGCGCTGGCTCACATCGAGAGCAGCCGCCTCGAGCGCGAGGCGCACATGCGTGCCGTCACGGTCCCGGGGGCGTCGCCACGGGTGCACGAGGAGTCCTCGCGACGGTTGTAGGCTTGCTCGATGACACCATCGCGCACCTTCGACCAGTCGTCGAAGCTCAAGAACGTCCTGTACGAGATTCGCGGAAACGCCCTCGTCGAGGCGGCGCGTCTGGAAGCAGAGGGTCACAAGATCCTCAAGCTGAACACCGGGAATCCGGCGATCTTCGGATTCGATGCGCCTCACCAGATCGTCCACGACATGCTGGCCGCGCTGCCGACGGCACACGGCTACAGCGACAGCAAGGGCATCGTCTCCGCACGTCGTGCGGTGGTCAGTCGCTATGAGGAGATCGAGGACTTCCCGCGCTTCGGGCCGGACGACGTGTACCTCGGCAACGGAGTCTCCGAGCTGATCACGATGACCATGCAGGCGCTCCTCGACGAGGGCGACGAGGTTCTGATCCCGGCACCCGACTACCCGCTGTGGACCGCGATGACGAGCCTCGCCGGTGGTACGCCCGTGCACTACCTCTGCGACGAGGAAGATGCGTGGCAGCCCGACCTCGAAGACATCCGTTCGAAGATCACTCCGCGCACCAAGGCGCTCGTGATCATCAACCCCAACAACCCGACGGGAGTCGTCTACTCGCGGGAGATCCTCGAAGGGCTGGTGCAGATCGCACGGGAGCATCAGCTGCTCCTGCTCTCGGACGAGATCTACGATCGCATCCTCTTCGACGGAGCCGTGCACATTCCGACGGCAACCCTGGCTCCCGATCTGCTGTGCCTGACGTTCAACGGCCTGTCCAAGACCTATCGCGTGGCCGGATACCGATCCGGGTGGCTGGTGATCACCGGGCCCCAGACGCACGCCAAGGGTTTCATCGAGGGGATCACCCTGCTGGCGTCGACGCGTCTGTGCCCCAATGTGCCGGCGCAGCATGCCGTACAGGCCGCACTTTCCGGGGTCCAGTCGATCGATGCTCTCATCGCACCCTCGGGGCGTCTGCACGAGCAGCGCGACATCGCCTGGGAGGGGTTGGAGAGGATTCCGGGGGTCTCCTGCGTCAAGCCGGAAGGCGCGCTGTACGCCTTCCCGCGGCTCGATCCTGAGGTGCACGAGATCCGCGACGACGCGAAGCTCGTCTACGATCTGCTCGTGTCGGAGCACATGCTGCTGGTGCAGGGCACCGGATTCAACTGGCCGACGCCTGACCACCTCCGCCTCGTCACTCTCCCCGAGCCGCGCGTCCTGAGCGAGGCCGTCGAAAGACTCGGGAACTTCCTCGCGAGTTACCGCCAGTAGCGGCTGAAACCGGGGTCGGCGCCATCGAGGCGGCGAGCCCGCGGATCGACGCCACCAGCGATGATCGCGGAGTGACGTCCGACATCGGCCGCGCATGGAGCAGAGCGGCGTCTGCCGCACGCTGGTCGAACGGGAGGAAAGTGACATCCGTGATGCCCGCGAATCGTTCGAGTGTGTGCCGGATCTGACCGCGCGCATCGATTCCGAGCGGTCCTGACCGCACCCGGTTGATGACGACGCTGGTCGGCGTCGGCCCCGCGAGTCGGCGCAGCTCCGCATGGTCGCGGAGGAAACGACTGATACCGACGGGGTCCGCCGACGCGACCGCGATGATCGCATCCGCCTCTCGCACGGACGCCGTCGTCGCGGCGTGTCTTCGGGGACCCGCCATGTCATAGGTCGCTTCGTCATCGGCGTCGAAGGCGCCGTTCACGTCGACGACGGTCTCGTCGGCCCAGAGCCGACAGGCTTGCAGCGCGGCTGTGAGTCGCGCTGCCGAGAGCTCGGGCCACCGCGTCGGCCGGTTGATCCCGGGGAGCACATCGAGATCGCCCCCGCTGGTCTCGACGCTGCTCGCGAGCCGCGTGAGCTCGCGCGCGTCGAGCCCTCCGAGCTCCGCGCGCCGACAGGCTGCCGCGATGCCCGGCGCATCGTCGCTGAGCCCCAGCAGCAGGGCGAGCGAGGGGGCGACGGTGTCGGCGTCGACGAGTGCCGTCCGGCGTCCGGAGCGCGCGAGTTCGACGGCGAGTTGCACGGCAACGCTCGAGCGGCCAGGGGCGCCCTGCGGCCCCCATACCGCGATGACCCGCGGGGCCTGACGTGCCTCTCGGCGGGGGGAAGCGGGGATGTCCTGGAGCAGTGCGGCGGCGACTTCCCACCCGCTCGCGCTACTCGGGAGCCCGGCGCCGATTCCGAGACGACCGAGCACCCGGCTGTCGGTCCCGCCCAGGGCCAGGATGCGGACCCCGGCGCGATCGCACGCGGAGATCAGCTCGGACGTCAGGATCGAACGCGCGGCCGGAACCACTATGGCCTCGACGTCGGCGAGGAACGTGCGGATGGCTTCGAACGCAGGGGCCGCCGTCGCAACGACCGTGAGGCCTTCCAACTCCAGCTCGGAGGCCAGTTCTCGCGCACGCGGCTCGGTCAGGGCGAGCAGCACCCTCGTCACGAGCCGGATCCCACCGGCACCACGGAGAGCGCGGAGCCACCGGTGACTGCGGCGAGCACATCCGCGACGTCCGCGCGGTCGATCACCATCTCCACCGCGACACCCGACTCCGCGAGCATGCCGTCCGGCTCCCGCACGTCGCGCACGATCACGTCCGCGACCAGGATCCTGGGTGCCTCGAAGGTGCGGCCGTCGTCGTGCGGCGGAGCATGCCAGAGCTCCACCACGGCTCCCGCGGTCACCTCATCGGGCACCGGCGTTCCGCTCTCCACGACGATCGTGGTGGTGCGGCTGTCGTCGGCGTCACCGATCGCCGAGACCGGAATCAGCTCGCCCTCGGCGACAGTCCGAGCCGCGATGTGTCCCGGCTTCAAGTCCTGCGGCGACAGGTAGTCATCGGAGAGCGTGCCGAGCCCGACTTCGACCACCTGGAAGTCACCCGAGACGAGCGCTTCGCCCTGCGTGATCGTTCTGGTCGCCTGCAGCGCGGGAGCCGTGTGATCGGATGACGAGACGATGAGCCAGACGCCGGAGATGGAGAGTGCGATCAAGGCGATGCCGATGAGGAACCGGACATCTCCCCAGAAGGCACGCCGAGGACGGGAGGGAGTGGTCATGGCGAACATCGTCACAGAGATCGGGAGGGGCGCGGTCGAGTTATCCACAGGAGCGCGGGGGACTCGGGGTTCGAGAGCACGTGGGAGAGAATGGGCTCATGCCCGATTCGTCCCCTGCCGTTCCGCGCTTTCTCGCGCCCGCGCAGGTGGCGGAGCTGCTCCAGATCGGCGTTGATGAGGTCATCGACCTCGTGCACGAAGGTGAGCTTCGAGGCATGCAGCTGGGGACGCCGGCGCGCTGGCGCGTCGAGGAGTCCAGTGTGGAGGACTACCTCGCCGCGCGGGTGGAGAACTCCCGGCGGATGGCGTTGTGGCGACAGTCCCAGGTCGCGAGCTTTCCCGAGGTCTGGGGAGGATCGACGGCTCAGAGCCTCTGATCGCCCACAGTGCGCAGCGCGATGAGCGTCGTGAGCGGGATGATCCGGAAACCCTGAACCGCAGCGGCGAGTCGAGCAGTGCCGGCATCATGGACCGCCAGGTCGAGATGATCCGAGCCCGCGCGATCGATCGTGCCGTGCACATCATCGCCGATCGTCAGACTGAGGTGCACCGGAACGCGGCGGCGGGCGAGATCCCGGAGGACGAATCCGAGGCTCATCCGCTCGCGGAGGGCGCGCCCGGGATCGGCCACGTCTTCCAGGCTCGCCAGCACGCTGCCATGGTCGGCGCGGATCGCGACGATGGCGTGCAGTGGCACGATCCGGGTCGATCTGCCCATGAGCAGATCATCGCCTGGCGCGGATTCTGCGGCCACCCAGTCGGCGCCGAGCGCACGCATCGTGACGGGGAGCCGGCGCCCGTCGGCGAGCTCGACCGTCACGGTCGCCCGCGCCTCGCACAGATGCCGTAGACGGCTCCGGAGGTCCAGACGCGAGATGCGCAGCCGCTCCGACTCTGCGTTCAGCACCGCGCGCTCCGTCTCCCACTCCGCGGCCAGCTGACCCTCGAGGTCTTCGAAAAGGCGATCCCAATGCACGGCTCCGAGCGTAGGTGAGCGGCCGATGCCATGTACGAGTTATCCACATACATTGCCGAAGCCCCCTCCCGTGATGCCCTGCTCGTGCTCGACTGGCCCTTCGTCTTCCCCAGGAGAGAACCGATGATGAGCGTGCACGAGTACTTCGCCCCGCAACCCACCCCGACGGCTGCGCTGCCGGACCCTGCGCCCCTGTTGCGCAGTCTCACGCAGGGGGTGCTGGAGGCACTGGCGGGGGTGAGGGAGGTCGAGCAGCTCGCACGCTGGTTCAGCGAAGATGCGTACCGCAATCTCGTGAGCCGAGCGAACCTGTCGGCAAGGGCGCGCAGCGCGCGCGGAGTGGCTCCCACCCGGCCGACCTTCGAGATCCGCTCGATCAGAGTGTCCGAGCCGCTCGACGGTGTCATCGAGGCGGTCGCCGTCGTCGCAGGGCCGGGCCGGACTCGCGCTGTGGCGATCCGGCTGGAAGGGCTGGACCGCCGCTGGCGGGCGACCTCCCTGGCGGTGCTCTGACCGAAGTCGCCGTAGGCTGGGGGAGTGTCAACGCTTAGTGATCTCGCCCACGCGCAGGGCCGTCTGACCGACAACGACGTCGAGTGGCTTCATCGCCTCGCAGGGGACGGGCAGTTGCTCGCCGATCTCGCATCGGCCGATATCGTCGTGTGGATCCAGACCGATGACGGATCGTTCATCGCCGTCGCGCATGCGCGGCCGAGCGGGGCGGCCACGCTCTTCTACCGCGACATCGTCGGCGAGCGGGTGCGCCCGCAGTGGCGCACTCAGGTGCAGGGTGCGTTCGACTCCGCCGAGATCGTCGACTCCTCGTCGCCCGACTGGTTCGAGGAGACACCGACCAGGGTCAGGGCCGTACCGATCGTCGTCGGTCGACGGGGAGCGGGCGCGGGCGCGCCGACGGCCATCGGTGTCGTCACCCGGCACACGAACCTGGGTGAGGTGCGCACGCCCTCTCGACAGCAGATCACTTTCGACGAATGTGCGAACGATCTGTTCCGGATGATCGCCGACGGCAGCTTCCCCGATCTCGCGGCGCCGACATCTCCCCGGCGCGGCGCTCCGCGGGCCTCGGACGGGCTCATCCGGATCGACGTCGACGGCATCACGACCTTCGCCAGTCCCAACGCCCTCTCCGCCTTCAATCGCATGGGGTTCGATGACGAGCTGGAGGGAGAGTCCCTCGCCGAGGTCACTACCCGTCTGGTGCCTCCGTCCCGACAGGTCGACGAATCCCTCCCTGTCGTGGTGACGGGACGGGCGCCGTGGCGCACCGACATCGAAGCGCGGGGAGTGACTGTCTCGCTTCGTGCCATCCCGCTGAAGGATCATGGCACCAGGATCGGCGCGATCGTGCTCTGCCGCGACGTCTCAGAGCTGCGGCATCAGGAGCAGGAGCTCATCACCAAGGATGCGACGATCCGCGAGATCCACCATCGTGTGAAGAACAACCTGCAGACGGTCGCTTCACTGCTGCGCATCCAGGCCCGCCGGACCCACTCCGATGAGGCGCGGGAAGCGCTCACGCAGGCGATGCGCCGGGTCGACTCGATCGCCGTCGTGCACGACACGCTCGCGCAGGGGCTGACGCAGAAGGTCGACTTCGACGAGGTCTTCCATCGGGTGCTCAAGCTCGTGGCCGAGGTCGCCTCCGCGCCCAACACGCGGGCGCAGACGCAGCTCACCGGGCGCTTCGGCGTTCTGCCCAGCGAATACGCGACGCCACTCGCGCTCGCCCTCACCGAGGTCGTCACGAACGCAGTCGAGCACGGTCTGGCCGGTCAGGAAGGCGTGATCGCGATCGATGCGGCGCGCACGGAGGAGAGCCTCCGGGTGACGGTGAAGGACACCGGCCACGGTCTCCCCGAGGGGCGCATCGGGCAAGGGCTCGGCACCCAGATCATCCGCACGCTGATCCAGGGCGAGCTCGGGGGCACGATCGAGTGGCATGGCAGCGAGGGAGATGGCACCGAGGTGATCATCGACATCCCGCTGCGCTGGCTGACCAAATGACAAAAGCCGGACGAGGTCGCATTGCGACATCGTCCGGCGGTATCAGCGGTGCGGCTCTGCAGAGGCCTCGGAGGAGGTCAGCAGAGTCGTTCCGCGTGGACGCGGACCTCGGTCAGGAGGCGCGGCGGGCGCGAGCGGCGCGACGCTTCAAGGCGCGGCGCTCGTCTTCGGAGAGACCACCCCAGACACCCGAATCCTGGCTGGACTCGAGGGCGTACTGCAGGCAGATCTCGGTGACCGTGCAGGTGGCGCAGACGGTCTTCGCCTTCTCGATCTGATCGACGGCCGGACCGGTGTTCCCGACAGGGAAGAACAGTTCGGGGTCGACGGTCAAGCAGGCGGCCTTATCGCGCCAATCCATGGGGGCTCCTCGGTATGGGATTTCAAGAGATGTCGCGACGCGACGACTCGATTCGGGCGGCGGCTCGGGTTCCGCTACCCTGTTCAGATGCGGACGGATGCCCGCGAATTGTGATGCGAGCGAATCGCCCGCCCCACGCCGCTGTGGGAGCACATGACGCTGTCTATTCTGTTACATGAAACCTGCGAAATCAAGGGTTTTCATCCTTCTCATTCGATTCTCAGGAGACATCGTGCGTGCACCAGGACTCGCCGCAGCGGCAGCGGCCGTACTCGCCCTCGAGGGAGCGGCCCTCGTCGTCTTCGCGATCATCGAGCTCATGGGACTGGGCGCGGGAGATGCTGCGTCGCTGCCGACGGCGATCGCACTCATCGTGCTGACCTTGATCGGCGCGGGCGCGCTCTTCGCCTTCGCCTTCGGCGCCCGTATCGGACGCTCGTGGGCCCGGTCGGGCGGAGTCGTCTTCCAGGTCCTCGCTGTCGCGCTCGCCCTCGCATCGCTGACGCTGCAGCCCATCCCGTGGGCCTTCACGATGGGCGTCGGTGTACCGGGCATCATCGGGTTCGTGTTGCTCATCTCCAGTGCTCGTCGTGAGAGTGAGCGCGCGGAGACCGACTGACGGCGATGGCCGCTCAGGCGTCGATGCCGAGGAGCTTGCGCAGTCGCGCGACGTGTCCCGTCGCCTTGACGTTGTACTGAGCGAGGCTGACGACTCCGTTCTCGTCGAGCACGAACGTCGAGCGGAGGACGCCTTCGACGACCTTGCCGTAGTTCATCTTCTCGCCCCACGCCCCATAGGCGTCGTGCACGGCGTGATCGGGGTCGCTGAGCAGGGTGAACGTGAGGCCGTCGCGTTCGCGGAACTCTGCGAGCTTCGAGGGCTCATCGCGTGAGACGCCGACGACACGGTAGCCGGCGCCCTGCAGGGAGGAGATGCTGTCGCGGAAGTCGCAGGCCTGCGTCGTGCACCCCGGGGTCATCGCCGCCGGGTAGAAGTAGAGGACCGTCTTCTGGCCGCGGAGGTCGGAGAGGCGCACGGTGGCGCCATCCTGGTCGAGCAGGGCGAAGTCGGGGGCGGGAGATCCGTTTTCCAGGCGCTGAGTCACCCCTCCAGCCTATCGTCCGGGCGCCTGCTCGGCCTTGTCGGCGAATGTCTGCAGGAGTCGCTGCAGCGAGTCCAGCCGCGCGCGTTCGGCCTCGCTGAGGTCGCCGCGCTCCTCGGCCTCGATCAGGGCGCAGTCCGGAGCGTCGGCGAGATGCGTGCAGCCGCGGGGGCAGTTCTCGGCGATGAGGGCGAGCTCGGTGAAGGCCGCCAGGATGTTGGCCGGCTCCACGTGGCCGAGCCCGAACGAGCGCACACCCGGGGTGTCGATGACCCACCCTGAGCCGTCTGCACCTTCATAACGGAGCGAGACCGTCGAAGACGAGGTGTGGCGTCCACGACCCGTCACCTGGTTCACATGGCCGGTGGCTCGCTTGGCCGTGGGGACGAGCTCGTTGACCAGGGTCGACTTCCCGACCCCGGAGTGTCCGACGAACACCGTCGAATGGCCGATGAGGGCGGCGCCGATCTCCTCGGTCGGCATCTCCTCGCGCGCACTGGTGAACACGCGCAGGTCCAGGCCGTCGAAGTGTGAGAGGAAGGCCGTGGGATCGGCGAGGTCCGTCTTGGTCACCACGAGCAGCGGCCGGATGCCGGCGTCGAGCGCTGCCACGAGGTAGCGGTCGACCAGGCGTGCGCGAGGCTCCGGATCGGCGGCAGCGACGACGATGAGCATCTGATCGGCGTTCGCCACGATCACGCGTTCCACCTGATCGGTGTCGTCGGCGCTTCGGCGGAGCAGGGAGGTGCGATCCACGATGCCGACGATGCGACTGAGCGTGCCCTCAGCGCCTGAGGTGTCGCCGACGACGCGTGCCTGATCGCCGGTGACGATCGGCATGCGTCGGAGCTCCCTGGCCCTGGTCGCCGAGACGAGGTGCTCGTCTTCGGTCCCCTCGTCGATCAGGACGGTGTAGCGCCCGCGGTCCACACCGAGCACTCGTCCGATCACCGCATCTTCGTGCGCAGGGCGGCGTTTGGTCCGTGGGCGGTTCGCCTTGGGGTTGGGCCGCGTGCGGATACTGCTCTCGTCGTAGTCCTCGAAGCCGTCTTCGAGGTCGTCGGAGTCGTCTAGCCAGCTCACGCGCCAGCGCCTCGCAGCATCCGTTCCCAGAGCAACGTGAACTCGGGGAGGGTCTTGGCCGTGGTTCCGATCTCGTCGATCTCGACGCCAGGAACACGCAGGCCGATCAGGGCGCCGGTGGTCGCCATCCGGTGATCATGATGCGCCGCCCACCCGCCCCCGTGCAGGGGACGGGGGATGATGCGCAGCCCGTCCGAGAGCTCCTCCGCCTCGCCGCCGAGGGCACGGAGATTGCCGATGAGTGCGGCGATCCGATCGGTCTCGTGCAGACGGATGTGGCCGATGCCGCGGATCGTGGTGGGCGACTCGGCGAAGGCCGCAAGCCCGACGATCGTGGGCGTCAGCTCGCTCGCGGCCGAGAGATCGAGATCGAGTCCGCGGATGCCGTTGCCCGCGCGGACGGTGAGCGCGCCGCCGTGGCGGCTCGTGTGGGCTCCCATCGCCTGCAGGAGCTCCGGGAGAAGGGCACCGGGCTGCGTCGAGTGCGCGGGCCACCCCGTGATCGACACCGATCCTCCCGTGACGAGCGCCGCGGCGAGAAATGGAGCGGCGTTCGAGAGATCGGGTTCGATCGCGATCTCCTTGGCGCGGGGCACGCCGGCCTCGACGAGCCATTCGCCCACAGCGGGGCGCTCGATGCGGATGCCTCGTCGGCTCAGCGACTCGATCGTCATGTCGATGTGCGGCAGGCTCGGCAGGTGCTCGCCGGTGTGGACGAGGTGGAGTCCGACGTCGAAGCGGGGTGCGGCGAGGAGGAGTCCGGAGACGAACTGGCTCGATGCGGAGGCATCGATCTCGATGCGGCCGCCGCGGATGCGTCCGTGACCGCGGATCGTGAACGGCAGCGACCACGTCCCTTCGTCGTCGATGTCGACGCCGAGGTCGCGCAGAGCGCTGATGAGCCCGCCCATCGGGCGATGCAGAGCGGTCTCATGCGCGGTGAGATGCACGTCGTTCGCGGCGAGCCCGGCGAGCGGGGCGATGAATCGCATGACCGTTCCCGCCTGTCCGCAGTCGACGGTCACTCCGCCGGTGAGCTTGCCGGGGGTCACGACGAGGTCGGGACCGAACTGGCCTCCCGCGTCGATCTCCTCGATTCCGACGCCGATCGCGCGGAGTGCATCGACCATCCGGCGAGAGTCGTCCGAGTGCAGCGGGGCCACCAGGCGGCCGGGACCATCGGCGATGGCGGCGATGATCAACTCGCGGTTCGTCAGTGATTTCGAACCGGGAATGGTGAGGGTGGCGTGCACCGCGTCGTCGGCGGTGGGCGCGGTGTAGGCGCCCTGGACAGGGGGAGGGGAATACCTGTTGACGCTCATCGGTTTCCACCTTAGTGAACGGCGACGCACGCGCCGAGAAGGAGAGAGCATGATCGCGACCTTGGAGCGCGGATCTGTGGACATCAGCGGCCTAGACTGGCCGGTGATGGATGACACCGCAACCGCAGACATCGTCGGCGACCCTCGGCGCGAGTTCGAGGAGCAGGCGATCCCTTTCATGGATCAGCTCTACGCCGCAGCGATGCGTATGACGCGCAATCCTGCCGACGCCGCTGACCTCGTGCAGGAGACCTTCGTGAAGGCGTACGGCTCCTGGTCGACGTTCTCGCAGGGCACGAACCTCAAGGCCTGGTTGTACCGGATCCTGACCAACACGTATATCAACATCTATCGCAAGAAGCAGCGCGAGCCGTTCCAGGGCACGATCGACGAGCTCGAGGACTGGCAACTGGGCGGTGCGGAGTCGACCACGGCCTCGCACAGCCGTTCCGCGGAAGCGGAGGCGATCGACCGCATGCCGGCATCGGTCGTCAAAGATGCGCTGCAGGCCGTGCCGGAGGACTTCCGGCTGGCGGTGTACCTCGCTGATGTCGAGGGGTTCGCCTACCAGGAGATCGCCGACATCATGAAGACACCCATCGGCACCGTGATGAGCCGTCTGCACCGGGGCAGGCGCATGTTGCGGGAGCTGCTGGCGGATTACGCCGCGGAGCGGGGCATCACCGCGGCCGACACGAGGAGCAGGAAATGAGCGACTGCGGCTGCGACAAAGCCCGTCAGGATCTGGAGGAGTACCTCCGCAACGAGGTCTGCAACACGGAGCACACCGAGATCCGTGAGCACCTGGAGAACTGCCCGTCGTGTCGCGACGAGGCACTCGTCGCGACCACGCTCACCGAAGTGGTGGCGCGGGCGTGCAAGGAGACCGCTCCGGAGGAACTGCGCGATCAGGTCTTCGCTCGACTGCGCGCGGTGCAGGCCAGCCAGCACTGATCCGGGACGCGCCGTCGCGGTCCGACCGTAGGCTGTCACCATGGCCTTCATCGATGCGCGCGGGATCCCCGCAGACCAGACCTCCGTCGACCGGCTCGCCAAGAACGGGCTCGACTATCGTCTCGCGGACTTCGCTGACGACGCGCAGGCCGCGTCCTATCAGCGTGCCGTCGCTCGCGGCTTCCTCGGAAGCGAGCCCACGGCGGAGTCGCTCTCGGCAGAACGGGCGACGTTCGCTGAACGCCGCAACACCGGCGTCTACGAACGGGCGGGTGCTGCGGACGCGCTGCCGGTCGCGACGGTCAACTCCTGGGTGACGCCCCTGACGCTGCCGGGCGGCGGCGAGATCGGGATGTGGGCGATCAGCGTCGTGACGGTCGCCGGCACACATCGTCGGCGGGGGATCGCTCGGGCTCTTCTCGAGGGCGAGCTGCGTGCCGCGGCATCCGCCGGCGTCCCCATTGCGGGACTCACGGTGTCGGAGGCGACGATCTACGGCCGCTACGGCTTCGGCGCGGCCGTTCCCGCGGCGCGGTTCTCGGTCGACACCCGCCGCGCAGGGTGGGGCGGCCACGTCCCCGAAGGCAGCGTGGAGTATGTCGAGCGCGAGGCGCTGGCCGCCGATCTCGGGGCCGTGCATGAACGAGCGCGTCACGCGCGTGCCGGACAGATCGCCGGATGGCAGGGGCGTTGGGATGGATACGCCGGTGTGACCGGGAGCGATGCCGAGCGCGAGAAGGTCCGTGGCGTGCGTTACCGCGACGCGTCCGGTGAGGTCCGCGGGGTGCTGGTGTACACGCTCAGCGAGATCAACGGCACGTTCCGTTCCGCACTCCAGGTGCGTCTGCTCGTGGGCGAGACGACGGATGCGGTCGCGGCCCTGTGGCGGTTCGCGGTGCAGCACGACCTGGTCGACCAGGTCACCGCCGACCTGCGGCCGCTCGACGATCCGCTTCCGTGGCTCGTCGCCGACACCCGCGGTGTGGCCCAGGAGGTGCACGACCATGGGTGGCTGCGCGTGCTCGACGTTCCCGCTGCGCTGGGGGCACGACCCTTCTCCGCGCCGCTCGACGTCGTCATCGGAATCGACGACCCGCTCGGCTTTGCGGAGGGAGAGTGGCGGCTGCAGGTCGACGACCGTGGCGTCGCCTCTGTGGAGCGTGCAGACGGGCAGGAGGTCGATGCCCGCATGGGTGTCGCCGCGCTCTCCTCGCTCTACGCCGGCGGTGTACGTGCCGGCTCGCTGCGCGGCGCAGGGCTGATCGACGCCGACGCGGCCACCGTCGAGAAGCTCGACAGGGCGTTCATCACGTTCCCTGCGCCGTCGCTCGACATCTGGTACTGATCTCGTCTCGCGGTCGCCCGCGAAACGCTCGATCCGCTCCGCACTCGTGGCGGGGAATGCCGTCCGCTCTGATCATGGAGCGGGCGGCATTCTGCGTCCATGCTCGAACCGGCCGAGAAAGATTCTTTACAAATTAATTGGAAAAGTCTTTACCGGAAAGAACCTTTACTATAACCTCGCCTCCAGGCGGACACCTGTTCGCCGTGCTCGATTCCCGCAATGAAGCTCTTGAGACGAGGTTCCCATGCACGACAACCGCTGGAGGAAAACCCTTCCTCTCGTCGCCGGTGCCGCCGCACTCGCGCTGGCACTGGGCGGCTGCACGCCCGGTGGCAGCGCGTCCGGAGGTGAACGCCCGCTCCGGATGTGGTCCGGCTCGATGACGCCGATCACGAACAACTTCAACCCGTTCGCTGTCGACACGGCGACGCACATGACGTTCGGTGCCATCTACGAACCGCTCTTCTTCTTCAATCAGCTCTCGGACGACGCCCCGGTCGGGCTGCTCGGTGACACCTACGAGTTCAACGAAGACGGCACGGTGCTTACCGTGACCATCAAGCCCGACCTGAAATGGAGCGACGGCGAGGACCTGACGGCTGCCGACGTCGCCTTCAGCCTCGGGTATGGATCGAACCTCGACCCCGACATGGTCTCGGCCGAGGCGCCCGACGACACGACCGTCGTCGTCACGTACTCCTCCGCGAAGTTCACCGCGGCCTCGCTGATCCTCGGATCGACCTGGATCATCCCGGAGCACATCTGGTCCGAGATCGACGACTACATGACCGAGACGAACCCGAAGCCGGTCGGATCGGGGCCGTACAAGCTGAAGTCGTTCACGGACGCGGCCTACACGCTCGAGGCGAACTCGCTGTTCCGCGACGGCGCCCCGAAGGTGAAGGAGGTGCAGGACATCGGCATCGACTCGAACCAGTCGTCGGAGGATCTCCTCAAGACCGGCAAGCTCGACTGGGTCGGGCAGTTCATCGCCAACCCGGATGGTGTTACGGCGAACGGCCGGATCAGCACGATGAACCAGCAGCAGGACCCCACCGTGATCATGACCTGCGCCGATACCGCGATGGGATGCTCTGGCGCACAGACCGATCCCGCCGTCCGCCAGGCTCTGAACGTGGCGATCGACCGCGCGTCCATCAGCAAGAAGGCATTCGCAGGTCTCTCCGGCGAGTCGTCGCCGAGCTTCGCGCTGCTGCCGCGCGACGAGAAGTGGCTGGGCGACCCCGCGCTGGCGACGAGCCCGCAGGAGCCCGATGCCGCATCCGCCGAGGGAATCCTCGAGGCCGCCGGTTACACCAAGGGCAATGACGGCTTCTACGGCAAGGACGGTGTGGCGATCGAGCTCGACCTGTTCTCTCCGGACGGCTGGACCGACTACAACGATGCGGCGAAGCTCATCAGCGCCCAGGCGGCAGAGGCGGGCATCCGTGTGAACGCCCGCACGGTATCGGAGGCAGAGTACTGGACGCCGATCTCGACCGGAGAGTTCCAGCTCGCCCTCTACGGACTCACGCAGTCGCTCGTCGCGGACCCCTACTCGAACTACGACCAGTACTTCACGACGACCGCGAGCGCCCCGGTCGGCGAGGAGCCCACGAAGGGGCAGAACTACTCGCGCTACACGAACTCCGTCGTCGACGAGGCCGTGAAGAAGGCCGGTGCGACGCAGGACGAGGCGATCAAGCAGCAGGCCTATGCGGCGATCCAGACCGAGATCGCTCGGGACCTGCCGTACATCCCGGTTGTGCTCAACGCCTCGCAGTCCTTCTTCAACACGGCCGACTTCACGGGGTGGCCGAGCGAGAGCGACATGTACGCGGCGCCGCTGCCGTACCTGTCGACCGCCTCGGCTGTGATCCTGACCCGCCTCAGCCCCGTCACGAAGTAGGACGCATTCCCATGGACCGATCCACTGAGAGGAGGGCCCCGTGAAGTTCTGGATGCGACGCATCGGGTTCTATCTGATCACGCTCTGGGCTGCCATCTCCCTCAACTTCCTCCTGCCGCGGTTGCTGCCGGGCGATCCCGCCGCGATCATGCTGGGCAAGCTCCGGCGTGCGAACGGCGGGCGGCCGCTCTCCGAGGAGACGATCACGGCGATCACCTCGATCCTCGGAGCGGAGCAGGGATCGAGTCTGTGGGACCAGTACCTCGCCTACTGGGGCCGGTTGCTGCAGGGTGACCTCGGGATCTCCTCTACCCGATACCCGGCCCCGGTGGGCGAGCTCATCTCCGCGGCGCTGCCGTGGACGGTGACACTCGTCGGAGCGGCGACCATCATCTCCTTCGTCCTGGGGATACTCGCCGGCGCGTGGGTCGGGTGGCTCCGTGGCACCTGGCTCGATCAGCTGGTGCCGATCACCACCTTTCTCCAATCGATCCCGTACTTCTGGCTCGCGCTCGTGCTCGTCGCGGTGTTCTCTGTGCAACTGGGGCTCTTGCCCATCATCGGCGGCTACGACGTGTTCGAGTTCCCGGCGGGACCGGAGTGCACGCCGGCGTTCTTCGCCAGCGCGTTCGTGCACGCGCTGCTCCCTGCCGCCACGATCGTGATCTCCTCGGTCGGCGGATGGCTGCTCGGCATGCGCAACATGATGGTCCAGACGATGGCCGAGGACTATGTGCTCACGGCGGAGGCCAAGGGGCTGCGGCCCTCACGGATCCGGACGGCATACGCGGCGCGCAATGCGTCGATCCCCAGCCTCGCCGGCTTCGGGATCGCGCTCGGCTTCGTCGTCGCGGGGTCCATCGTGACGGAGCAGGTGTTCAGCTATCCCGGTCTCGGAAAGCTGATGATCCAGTCCGTCCAGGGGCTCGACTACGCCCTGATGCAGGGGGTGTTCCTCGTCATCACCCTCACGGTGCTGGCGGCGAACTTCCTGATCGACCTTCTCTATGGCTTCATCGACCCGAGAGTGCGCCGCGATGGCTGACCTGATCGTTTCTCCCACAGAATCCACGCATGCCGTGGCCGTCGCCCAGTCGGACCGCGTCCGACGACGCCTCCCACGGATGTCGGGGAAGCTCACCACCGGCGTGATCATGCTCGGCGCGATCGTGTTGTTCGGGCTCCTGGGCCCGCTGGCGCTCGGTGATCCGCGGGATGCGGGCTTTGATCCGCTGCTGCCGCCGAGTCCCGAGCATCCTCTCGGCACGACGAAGCTCGGCTTCGATGTGCTGTCGCAGGTCGCCACGGGCACACAGGGATCACTGTTCGTCGGGGCCGTCGCGGGGTTGGTGGCGTTGGTCCTCGCCCTCGTGTTCGGCGTGCTCGCGGGCTACTTCGGGGGTGCCGTGGACGAGCTGCTGATGCTCGCGACGAACATCATGCTCGTGATTCCGGGGCTGCCGCTCGTCATGGTGATCGCCGCATACGTGCAGCACACCGAGGGACTCGGGGACCTGGCGCGCAGTTCGCTCCTGGTGGCGCTGGTGCTGGGGATCACCGGCTGGGCGGGATCGGCCGTGGTGCTGCGCGGCACGGCCCGCTCTCTGCGGACCAGGGACTATGTCGCCGCCTCGGTGGTCGCGGGGGAGCGTCCGCTGCGGGTGATCTTCGTGGAGATCCTTCCAAACCTGGTGCCGCTGCTGGCCGCGCAGCTCATCTTCGGGGTGATCTTCGCAGTGTTGGGGGAGGCGGGGCTCTCGTATCTCGGTCTGGGACCGACGGGATCGATCACTCTGGGGACCGTGCTCAACGATGCGCAGACCGGGCAGGCGGTCGGCAGCGGGGCCTGGTGGTGGTTCGTGCCGCCGGGGGCGATCATCGCGCTCATCGGCACGGCGCTGTCGTTGATCAACTTCGCGATCGACGAGGTCGTGAACCCGAAGCTGCGGCTGGTGCCGATGGCGGCGCGTCGACAGCGGCGCGCGCGTCGGGCCGGTCGCGGTATCGGCGGAGAGGGAGCGGTCGCATGAGTGAGGCGGTTCTGACGGCGCGGAATGTGTCGATCGAGTATGAGGTGGATCCACCGGTGAAGGCCGTCCGCAATGTGTCGTTGACGCTGAACCGGGGGGAGATCCTGGGACTCGCGGGCGAGTCCGGGTGTGGGAAGACCACGCTCGCGTATGGGATGAATCGGTTGTTGAAGGCGCCGGCGTTGATGACCGGTGGGGAGATCGTGTTCCATGACCGGGACGGTCATGACATCGACATCGTGGGTTTGGATGGGGAGGGGCTCCGGGCGTTCCGGTGGGACAAGATCTCGATGGTGTTCCAGGGGGCGATGAACTCGCTGAACCCGGTGATCAGCGTGCGGGCCCAGATCTTCGACATCTTCGACACGCACCGCCCGGGGATGAGCAAGAAGGCGAAGACGGCCAGGGCGGAGGAGCTCCTCACGTTGGTGGGCGTCGACCCGGCCCGGTTGACAAGTTTCCCGCATGAGCTGTCGGGCGGCATGCGACAGCGGATGATGATCGCGATGGCGCTCGCGCTGGATCCGCAGGTGATGATCATGGATGAGCCGACGACGGCGCTCGACGTCGTGGTGCAGCGGGGGATCATCCGCGAGATCATGCGGCTGCGCGAGAGGCTGGGCTTCGCGGTGATCTTCATCACACATGATCTGCCGATGCTGATCGAGATCAGCGATCGCATCGCGGTGATGCTGCAGGGGCAGATCGTGGAGGAGGGCACGGCGGAGGAGATCTACCGCGCGCCGCAGCACGAGTACACCAAGAAGTTGTTGTCGAGCTTCCCGTCGTTGACGGGCGAGCGCGGCGACTTCGTCCGCACCGGCAACCAGCCCAGTGAGGAGCAGGTCCGATGAGCGCAGTTCGTCCCATGATCGGCACGGCGGGGGTTCCGACCCTCGAGGCACGGAACCTGGTGAAGGACTTCCAGTTGCGGTCGGGGGTGAAGACGCGCACGTTGCATGCGGTGAAGGACGTGTCGTTCACGATCGCCGCGGGCAGGACCGTGGCGTTGGTGGGGGAGTCGGGGTCGGGGAAGTCGACGATCGCGCGGATGCTGATGAAGCTGGAGACTCCCACCAGCGGGGAGATCCTGTTGGACGGCGCTGCCTCGGGCACGAGGGGGCGGGCGTTGGCGCGGTATCGGTCGGAGGTGCAGATGGTGTTCCAGGACCCGTTCGCGTCATTGAACCCGTTCCATACGATCGCCCATCACCTGGAGCGGCCATTGCGCCTGCATCACCCGGCCTGGTCGGGGGCGCAGGTGCGCGAGCGGGCGTTGGAGTTGTTGGAGCGGGTGCGGCTGTCGCCGGCGGCGGGTTTCGCGGACCGGCGCCCGCATGAGCTGTCGGGTGGGCAGCGGCAGCGTGTCGCGATCGCGCGGGCGTTGGCACCGGGGGCCCGGTTCATCGTCGCCGACGAGCCGGTGTCGATGCTGGACGTCTCGATCCGGTTGGGCGTGCTGAACCTGCTCGCGGAACTGCAACGTGAGGAGAACCTGGGCGTGCTGTACATCACGCATGATCTCGCGACCGCCCGGCACTTCTCCGACGAGATCATGGTGCTGTTCCACGGGGACGTCGTCGAACGCGGGGCCGCGGACGAGGTCATACTGAACCCGCAACATGAGTACACCAAGACGCTGCTGGGCGCCGCCCCCGAGCCCGAGAACCTCGGACGCCTCCGCGACGAAGTCCGCCAAGAACTCGGCAGCACATGACCCGCGCTCCGGAGAACAGGGGCACGTCGCAGATCGATCCGGGCACGTCGTCGTGGTTGCGCACCAGGAACGACCGGGAGGCGCTGCGTCTGATCCTCGAACACGGCCCCCTCACGCGCTCGCGCCTGGGGGAGCTTTCGGGGATGTCCAAGCCGACCGCAACGCAGATGCTCGCACGACTCGAACGCGCCGACCTCGTTCTTCCGGTGGGCGAGGTCGCCGGCAGCCGGGGGCCGAGCGCCGTGAGCTGGGGTGTGCGCACGGACCGCGTCGCCGGGGTCGCCGTGAACATGCTCGATGAGAGCATCCAGGCGGTGCTGGTCGACGCCTCCGGGGCCGAGCATCCGATCGTGGATCTGCCCGTGCAGGGAACGGAACGCTCACCCGAAGCCGACATCGCCAGGGCCATCGACGCCGCGTGTGCGGCGGCCGGTGCCGACCGAGGCTGCATCGAAGCCGTGACGGTCGGCGTGCAGGCGGCGGTGAGCGGCGGGGGAGATGCGCTCTCTTTGACGGACTCGCTGCCGGGGTGGCCGTCATCCGGTGCTCGGGCGCGCATCGAACGCGAGCTGGGGGTCTCGGTGACTCTGGAGAACGACGTCAACCTCGCCACGATGGCCGAGCGGGCGATCGGAGTTGCCCAGCAGGCGAGCAGCTTCGCCTTCCTGTGGGTGGGAGTGGGCCTCGGTGTCGGCGTCGACCTGAACGGCAGCATCCATCGCGGCATGCACGGCAGCGCGGGCGAGGTGGGCTACCTGACGGTCGCGGCCGGAACCGGTGCGCCTGGCGCCGTCACCACCGATCTGCTGGGCGAACAGGTGATCCTCGAGCTGCTCGGATCGCATGGAGGTGCGGGGCAGGGGAGCATCGCGGAGCTCGTCGAGGATGACGTTGTGATGAACGTGGTCGCCGACCGCATCGCGCTGACTCTCGAGCCGGTGCTCGCCGTTCTCGACCCTGCCGTGATCGTCCTCGGCGGACCCACCTGTCTTGCCGCGGGTGCGCGCCTCGCGCAGCTCGTCGCGGCCCGCGCGGAGCGGGAAGAACGGCCCGCCCCCGACGTGCTTCTGAGCGGAACCGGTGATAGCGCCGTCCTCGTCGGAGCGCGCCGGCTGCTCGTGGAGCAGATCCGTGCCCGACTCGAGGAACGAATTCCCACCGACTGACGCCGACCGGCGAGCGGGCGAACCATGAACAAGGAGAACAGATGAAACTGGCCATCGTCGGCGGCGGATCGACGTACACTCCGGAGCTGATCGACGGCTTCATCCGACTGCAGAGCGAGCTCCCGATCGAGGAGCTGGTGCTGGTCGACACGGACCGATCGCGCCTCGACCTGGTGGGGGCCATCTCCCGGCGGATGCTGGCCAGAGGCGGGCATCCTGCGCGGCTGATCGCCACGGACGACCTCGTCGCCGGGGTGAGCGATGCGGACGCCGTGCTCATCCAGCTGCGCATCGGGGGACAGGACGCCAGGGAACAGGACGAGAGCTGGCCGCACGAGGCCGACTGCATCGGTCAGGAGACGACCGGTCCCGGAGGGCTGGCCAAGGCGCTGCGCACGGTTCCTGTGGTGCTGCGGATCGCTGAGGTCGTGCGGCAGTATGCGAAACAGGACGCGTGGATCGTGGACTTCACGAACCCCGTCGGCATCGTCACCCGTGCGCTCCTGCAGGCAGGACACCGCGCGGTCGGGCTCTGCAACGTCGCCATCGGGTTCCAGCGCCGCTTCGCCGAGGAGGCCGGTGTCGCACCGGATCGGGTCGAACTGGCGCACGTCGGGCTGAACCACCTGACCTGGGAACGCGGCGTCTTCGTCGATGGGGTGGATGTGTTGCCCGGTGCTCTCGAGAATCGTCTCGGCGAGCTCGCGGAGACAGTGGAGCTGGCGCCCGCGCTGCTCGCTCAGCTCGGAGTGATCCCTTCGTACTACCTGCGCTACTACTACGCGCACGACGAGGTGCTTCATGAGCAGCGCCACCACGCCACGAGGGCCCAGGAGGTGCGGGCGATCGAGCAGGATCTCCTCCGCCTCTATGCGGATCCTTCCGTCGACACCAAGCCGGAGATCCTGGAGAAGCGCGGCGGCGCGTTCTACTCCGAAGCGGCGATCGAGTTGCTGATCGCGATCCGTGGAGGGACGGACGTGCCTCGGGTGGTCAATCTCCGCAACGACGGTGTTCTCCCGTTCCTGCCGGACGACCACGTGATCGAGGTGCCGGCGCGCCACATCGACGGACGATTCGTGGCCGAGCCGGTCGCCGCACTGCCGGATGACATCAGCGGGCTGATCGGCGCCGTCGCGGGGTACGAGCGCGTCGCGCTGGACGCCGCGATCCACGGGGGACGAGACCGGGTGCTGCGCGCCATGCGTGCGCACCCGCTGGTGCTGCAGCACGATCGGGCCGAGAAGCTCACCGATCTGCTGCTCGTGGCGAACGCGCGATTCCTGGAGTGGGCGTGACTGCCGCGCCGAAGCCCGATCTCGTGCTCGCCGTCGACGGGGGCGGGTCGAAGACGGATGTCGTCCTTCTCGGAGTCGACGGCGAGGTGGTCGCCTGGGAGCGTGGCAGCGGATCGAGTCCGCAGCTGGCAGGGCTCGCCACATCCGTGAGCGTGATCGACGAACTCGTCGGCCGGGCGCTCGGCGGGCGTGATCCCCAGACCCTGGCGCAGGTGGGGCTGTATCTGTCGGGGCTCGATCTCGCCGAGGAGATCTCGGTGTTCCGCGCCGAGATCGCCGATCTGCCGTGGGCGGGCGATGTCATCGTCGAGAACGACCTGCACGCTCTGCTGCGCGCTGGAACGGATGCACCGAATGCCGTCGCCGTGATCTGCGGCACCGGGATGAACGCGATCGGCGTGCGGGCGGACGGCGCACAGGTGCGCTTTCCCGCGCTCGGACCGCTCTCGGGGGACTGGGGCGGCGGCGGCGAGCTGGGGGACGCGGTCGTCTGGCATGCGGCACGGGCGGAGGACGGACGCGGGCCTGCGACCGTGCTCGTCGACCTGCTTCTCGACGCGGTCGATGCGCCCAGCGTGGCCGCCCTGATCGAGGACGTCCACCTCGGCAGACGCCCCGGCCAGGGGTTCGCCCCACTCGCTCCCTTGGTGTTCGCCGCCGCGCACGCCGGGGATCCGGTGGCGCGAGATGTCGTGCAGCGTCAGGCCGAGGAAGTCGTCTCCTACGCGCGCGCCTGCATCGATCGCCTCGGACTGCGTGAAACCGACGTGCCGGTGGTCTTCGGCGGAGGGGTGGCGAGAGGACGCGACCCGCTCCTGCTCGACGACATCCACGCCGGGCTTGCTCAGCAGGTGCCGAACGCTCGGCTCAGCGTGGTCGACGCTCCGCCGGTGCTCGGCGCTGCTCTGCTGGTGCTGGCGGCGGCGGGTGCCGACAGGCAGGCGATGGAGCGGGCGACCACCCTCCTGAGCTCGGACGTGCGGTTCGTCCAGAGGATGCCGCTCGCCGCGAGCTGATGCACCGTCACCCACACGAGAATTCGTCATACACGCGAGAACGAGGAAGGCGCCGTGCCCCGGAGGTCACGGCGCCTTCCTCGTGGTGTCCGTCTGTCAGTCGATCGTGAGTGCCTCACGCAGCAGGGTGGCCTGCTCGGCGGCGTGCACCTTCGAGGAGCCGGTCGCCGGTGACGCCGACGCGGTGCGGGCGACCGGGCGGAACGAGCGGTCGCCGGGGACGTCGGCGAAGGCCAGCGCCAGGAACGGCCAGGCGCCCTGGTTCTCCGGCTCCTCCTGGACCCACACCAGCTCGGCGTTGGGGTAGGAGTCCGTGATCGTCTTGAGCTCGTCGATCGGAGTCGGGTACAGCTGCTCCAGCCGGACGAGGGCGACCTCGGGGTTCGGCTTCTTGTCGAGCTCGGCGCGCAGGTCCCAGTGGACCTTGCCCGAGTGCACGAGCACCCGCTTGACGGCCGTGCGGTCGAGACCGCGGTCGTCGTCGATCACCGGCTCGAAGCGGCCCTGCGTGAACGCCTCGACGGGGCTCGTCGCGCCGCGCAGGCGCAGCATCGCCTTCGGCGTGAACACGATCAGCGGCTTGCGTGGACGTGCATAGGCCTGGCGGCGCAGCAGGTGGAAGTAGGACGCCGGCGTCGACGGACGTGACACGATCATGTTCTCCTGAGCGCAGAGCTGCAGGAAGCGCTCGATACGCGCCGAGGAGTGATCGGGTCCCTGTCCTTCGTAGCCGTGGGGGAGCAGCAGCGTCACGCTCGACTGCTGGCCCCACTTCTGCTCGGCGGCGGAGATGTACTCATCGATCACCGACTGCGCACCGTTGACGAAGTCGCCGAACTGCGCCTCCCACAGCACGAGTGCCTCGGGCGCCTCGACCGAGTAGCCGTACTCGAAGCCCAGCGCCGCGTACTCGCTGAGGAGCGAGTCGTAGATGAAGAAGCGGCCCTGTGCATCGGACAGGTTCGACAGCGGCAGCCACTCCTGGCCGTTCGCGCGGTCGTGCAGGGTCGCGTGACGCTGCACGAAGGTGCCTCGCCGTGCATCCTGACCGGCGAAGCGCACCGGGGTGCCCTCGACCAGCAGCGATCCGAACGCGAGCAGCTCGCCGAAGCCCCAGTCGATGTTGCCGTTGCGGCTCATGTCGAGGCGCTTCTCGAGAAGCTGCTGGATCTTCGGGTGCACCGTGAAGCCCTCGGGCTTGTTCACGAAGGCATCGCCGATGAGCTGGATGACCTCGTTCGGCACGCCGGTCACATCGGGCGCTCCGACCTGGTCCTCGGCGGGCAGCGCCTCGGGCGCCACCGGCAGCGCACCGGTCTCGGCGGCGTGCGTCTCTGCGAAGGCGATCTCCAGACGGTTCTGGAAGTCGGCCTTGGCCTCGTCGTACTCCTGCTCGGTGATGTCACCGCGGCCGACGAGCGACTCGGTGTAGAGGCGGCGGACGGAGCGCTTGGCCTGGATCAGATCCGTCATCAGCGGCTGCGTCATCGAGGGGTCGTCTCCCTCGTTGTGGCCGCGGCGGCGGTAGCAGACGAGGTCGATCACGACGTCGCGGTGGAACCGCTCGCGGTACTCGAACGCGAGCTGCGCGACATGGATGACGGCTTCAGGGTCGTCGCCGTTCACGTGGAAGACCGGCGCCTGGATGGTCTTGGCGACATCGGTGGCGTACACCGAGGTGCGGCCGTCGTTCGGAGTGGTGGTGAATCCGACCTGGTTGTTCACGACCACGTGGATCGTGCCGCCGGTGCGGTAGCCGCGCAGCTGCGACATCTGCAGCGTCTCGACCACGACGCCCTGGCCGGCGAAGGCGGCGTCACCGTGCACGAGGATCGGCAGCCAGGCGAAGGTGCCGATCGGCTTGCGGTCCTGCTTGGCGCGGACGATGCCTTCGAGCACGCCGTCGACCGTCTCCAGATGCGAGGGGTTGGCGGCGAGGTAGACCGGAAGCTCCGCTCCGTCTTCTGCGATGAAGGTGCCCTCTGTGCCCAGGTGGTACTTCACGTCACCGGAACCGCGCTGATTGCCGGGGGTCTGGGTTCCCTCGAACTCCTGGAACACCTGGCCGTAGGTCTTGCCGGCGATGTTGGTGAGCACGTTGAGGCGACCACGGTGGGCCATGCCGATCGCGGCGCCCTCGAGGCCCGCGTTCGCCGCGCCCTGGAGGATCTCATCGAGCAGCGGGACGAGCGACTCGCCGCCCTCGAGCGAGAAGCGCTTCTGACCGACGAACTTCGTCTGCAGGAAGGTCTCGAACGCCTCGGCCTCGTTCAGCTTGCGCAACACGCGCAGCTGCTCGTCGTGGCCGGGCTTCTGGTACTTGAGCTCGACCTTCTCCTGGAACCAGCGACGCTGCTCCGGGTCCTGGATGTGCATGTACTCGATGCCGAGGGTGCGGCAGTAGGAGTCACGGAGCACACCGAGGATGTCGCGCAGCTTGGCGATGCGACGTCCGCCGAATCCACCGGTGACGAATTCGCGGTCGAGGTCCCAGAACGTCAGTCCGTGGCTCTCGATCTCGAGGTCGGGGTGCGAGCGCTGGACGTACTCGAGCGGGTCGATGTCGGCCATCAGGTGGCCACGCACGCGGAAGGAGTTGATCAGCTCCTGCACACGGGACTGCTTGTCGACGCGCTCAGCCAGGTCGACGGCGATGTCGGGGTTCCAGCGAATCGGTGCGTACGGGATGCGGAGCGCGGCGAAGATGTCGTCGTAGAAGCCGCGCTGCCCGATGAGCAGCTCGTGCACCTTCTTGAGGAACTCGCCAGAGCCGGCGCCCTGGATCACGCGGTGATCGTAGGTGCTGGTGAGGGTGATCGTCTTGCCGATCGCCAGCTCGTTCAGCGTCTTCTCGCTCGCGCCCTGGAACTCGGCCGGGTACTCGAGGGCACCGGCGCCGATGATGCAGCCCTGGCCCTTCATCAGACGGGGGACCGAGTGCACCGTGCCGATGCCGCCGGGGTTCGTCAGCGACACCGTGGTGCCCTGGAAGTCGGCGGCCGTCAGCTTGTTGTTGCGTGCCCGGGTGACGAGGTCCTCGTAGGCGACCAGGTACTCGGTGAACGTCATGGTGTCGGCACGCTTGATGCTCGGCACCATGAGCGCGCGGGTGCCGTCGGGCTTGGGGAGGTCGATCGCGATGCCGAGGTTCACGTGGGCCGGCGCGACGACCGATGCCTTGCCGTCGATCTCGGCGTAGAACACGTTCTGGCTGCGGAACTCGTCGAGCGTGCGGATGAGTGCCCAGCCGATGAGGTGGGTGAAGCTGATCTTGCCGCCGCGGGTGCGCGCCATGTGGTTGTTGATGACGATGCGGTTGTCGATCATCAGCTTGGCCGGCACCGTGCGCACGCTGGTCGCGGTCGGAACGGTCAGCGACTCGTCCATGTTCGCGGCGAGAGTCTTGGGGAGACCGCGAAGCGGGGTGACCTTGTCTTCCTCGGCGGAGTCCGCGGCTTCCTTCGCCGCGGGCTTCGGCGCCTGCGCAGGGATCGGAGCGGCAGCGGCAGGCTTGGTCGTCGTCCGCGCGACGGGCTGGGAGCCGATCACGGGGATGGGAGCTGTGACCGGGTGCGCGGGCTGTGCCGAGGCCTCTGCGGGCGCTGCGGGCGCTGCGGGCGCTGCGGCACCGGTGGTGTCGGAGTGGTACTTCTCGAGGATCGGCCACCACTCCTTGTCCACGGAGTCGCGGTTCACCTTGAACTGCTCATAGAGCTCTTCGACGAGCCAGGAATTGGCTCCGAACCCCCCGTCGCCCCCGACGCCGGTCACCTGGTTCGACACGCTCGATCGCCCTCTTTCATCGCTGAATCTCACTGTGTTGGCACGCCGCGCAAAGATGCGCTCGGGCTCGCACACTCTCGACCAACAAGCCTAACGTGTTTCCCCCTGGGAATCGTCGAACCCATGCGCCCAGATCTCCACGATCTGAGTAGCGTGGAGACATGGAGTTCTCTGGTGAGCAGCCGACTGTCGATCTGACCTACTCGGACGTGTTCCTGGTGCCGCGCAGATCCGCGGTCACCAGTCGTCTTCAAGTCGATCTCGCCCCGCACGACGGCACGCCGGCAACGCTGCCACTGGTTGCCTCGAACATGAACTCCGTGACGGGACCGCGGCTGGCCGCCGTGCTCGCCCGCCGCGGAGGCATCGGGGTGCTGCCGCAGGACATGCCGCTGCAGGATCTGGATCAGGCGATCAGTGATGTGAAGGCCCAGCCGGTGCTGTGGGACACGCCACTCGTGCTCCCGCCGGAAGCTCCCGTCGCCGAGGCCCTCCGTCTGCTCCCGGCGACGGCGGGCCACGGCATCGTCGTCGCCCATGGCAGAGGCGAGATCGAGGTCGACCAGATCCTCGGCATCCTGCCGGCGACCCGCCTGGCCACGGCATTGCCCGACGCGCAGCTGGGGGATCTGGTCCGTACGGGCACACCGTCGCTCGATGCGGACGACATCGGCTCAGAGCGCCATGCGTTCGACGTCATCACCGATGCCGGGGTCGAGATGGTCACGGTCAGCCACCACGGCCATCTCGTCGGCACGCTGAGCGCCCGCAGCGCCCTGCGGTCGACCCTGTACGGGCCGGCGCTCGACGGCGATGGCCGTCTCGCCGTCGCGGCGGCCGTGGGGATCAACGGTGATGTGGCCTCCAAGGCACGGGCGCTCGCCGCCGCAGGGGTCGACGTGCTGGTGGTCGACACCGCGCACGGGCATCAGGAGGGGATGCTGCGCGCACTCCGCGCCGTTGCCGAACTCGGCCTCGACATCCCCATCGTCGCCGGCAACATCGTCACTGCCGACGGCGTGAACGACCTGGTGGACGCGGGAGCGACGATCCTCAAGGTCGGCGTCGGACCGGGTGCGATGTGCACGACGCGCATGATGACGGCCGTCGGTCGGCCACAGTTCTCCGCGGTCCTCGAGACGGCGCAGGCCGCACGGGAGCTCGGAGCCCACGTCTGGGCGGACGGGGGCGTGCGGTATCCGCGCGACGTCGCGCTCGCGCTCGCCGCCGGTGCGGCATCCGTGATGATCGGATCGTGGTTCGCCGGCACGATCGAGGCGCCGGGTGCGCTGCAGCGGGACAGCGATGGGCGCATCTTCAAGGAATCGTGGGGCATGGCGTCGACCAAAGCCGTCCAGGCCAGGTTCGAGCGGCTCGATGCCTACGAGCGCGCGCGCAAGGAGCTCTTCGCTGAGGGCATCTCGTCGTCGAAGATCTACCTCGACCCGCTGCGTCCCGGTGTGGAGGATCTGCTCGACATGATCACCTCGGGCGTGCGCTCGTCCTTCACCTACGCCGGAGCCTCGTCGGTTCCCGAGTTCCACGAGCGCGCGCTGGTCGGCCTCCAGTCGGCGGCCGGATACGAGGAGGGGAAGGCCCTGCCGGTCAGCTGGTGAGCCGCGTCGCGATCTCAGCGGATTTCGGTAGAATCGTCGTCACCATGGACGACCCTCCCAGTTGCAGTACTTCGCCCCACTGTCCGCCTCTCTCACCGGAGAGGAACCACTGATGGACTACATCATGTTGGGCGTGGGGCTCCTGCTCACGGTCGGCACCGGCCTCTTCGTCGCGAGCGAGTTCGCGCTGGTCAATCTCGACCGCGCGGAACTCGAGGCGCGGCAGTCGCGCGGAGAATCCCGACTCGCGCTGACCATCAGCGCTCTCAAGCACACCTCCACGCACCTGTCATCGGCGCAGCTCGGTATCACGCTGACCACGCTGCTGACGGGATACACGATGGAGCCGGCCCTCTCGAACCTGCTGCGTCCGACGCTGATCGCCTGGAACCTGCCGGAGGCAGCGGTCTCACCGATCGCGACGATCGTGGCGATGCTGGTCGCGACCGTCCTGTCGATGATCCTCGGTGAGCTCGTCCCGAAGAACTTCGCCCTCGCGCTGCCTCTGGCCACCGCGAAGCTCGTCATCCCGTTCCAGATCGCCTTCACCACCGTCTTCAAGCCGGCCGTGGTCGTGCTCAACGGGAGCGCCAACGGCGTGCTCCGGAGCATGGGCATCGAGCCGAAGGAGGAGCTCTCCGGTGCACGCAGTGCCGAAGAGCTCTCATCGTTGGTGCGCCGTTCGGCGAGTGCAGGAATGCTCGAGGCCGACACGGCCACGTTGCTCGACCGCACGCTGACCTTCTCCCGCCTCACCGCGGCCGATGTCATGACCGCCCGCCCGAGCATGCACGCGATCGCGGCGGGGGACTCGGCAGATGACGTCATCCAGCTCGCCCGGCGCACCGGTCACAGCCGCTTCCCGGTGTACGACGACGATCTCGACGACATCACCGGTGTCGTTCATCTCAAAGCCGCCATCTCGGTGCCGCGCGATCGCCGCACTGAGGTACCGGTGGGAGCCCTCTCGACCGAGCCGCTGCGTGTGCCCGAGACGGTGCACGTCGACGCCCTCATCTCGGAGCTCCGGGCTCGCGGCTATCAACTCGCCGTGGTCGTCGACGAGTACGGCGGAACCGCGGGTCTGGTGACTTTGGAGGATCTGATCGAGGAGCTGGTGGGTGAGGTCGCCGACGAGCACGACCGCACCCGCGCCGGCGTCATCCGAGGCCGTGACGGTGTCACGTTCCCCGGCGAGCTCCGCCCGGATGAGCTGCGTCAGCGCGCCGGGGTCGAAGTGCCGGAGGGCGAGGTGTACGACACGGTGGGCGGCTACGTCATGAGCGTGTTGGAGCGGGTGCCCGCCGTCGGAGACGAGGTCTCCGTCGACAGCGGCGTGCTGCAGGTGGTCCGCATGGACGGACGACGCGTCGACCGCATCAGGTACGTTCCCAGTCCGGATCAGCCAGGAGAGGTGGACCCCCGATGAGCGACTGGGGAGGACTCGCCTGGTTGGTCGTGCTGCTCGTGGCCAACGCCTTCTTCGTCGGCGCCGAGTTCGCAGTGATCTCCGCACGGCGTTCGCAGATCGAACCGCGCGCCGAGCAGGGTTCGCGTGCGGCGAAGACCGCCCTGTACGCGATGGAGCACGCGACGCTCATGCTCGCGACCTCGCAGTTGGGCATCACGATCTGCTCACTGCTGATCCTCAACGTCTCCGAACCCGCCATCCACCACCTGCTCGCCGTGCCGCTGCACGCGTTCGGCTGGCCCGACGGCGCGGTGGATGCCGTGTCGTTCGTGATCGCCCTGCTGATCGTCTCGTTCCTGCACGTGGTGTTCGGTGAGATGGTGCCGAAGAACCTCGCATTCTCGGTGCCCGATCGTGCGGTGCTGATCCTCGCGACACCGCTCGTGTGGGTGTCGAAGGTGTTCATGCCGGTGATCTGGGCGCTCAATGCGGCGGCGAACGGCGTGCTGCGGCTGTTCCGCGTGGAGCCGAAGAACGAGGCCGCCTCGACCTTCACGCTCGACGAGGTGGCGACGATCGTCAACCAGTCCCGCCGCGAGGGTGTCCTGATGGACACCGCCGGAACAGTGGCCGCGGCGGTCGAGTTCACCGACAAGAAGGCGCGGGACGTCGCCGTGCCGCTGAGCGATCTCGTGACGCTGCCGCAGTCGACCACGCCGGACGACATCGAGAAGGCGGTCGCGCGGTACGGGTTCTCGCGCTACGTGATCGTCGACGCGGATGCGGTGCCGATCGGGTACGTGCACCTCAAGGACATCCTGCGTGCCTCTGAAGGCGTGGATGCCGAGACGAAGATGATCCAGCCGATCCCCGCCAAGCGCATCCACCACATGGTGCCCGTCCAGGAGGACACCGACCTCGAGGATGCTCTCGCGGTGATGCGCCGGGCAGGACGTCATCTGGCGAAGGTGCGCGACGCCGCGGGGCAGACGACGGCGGTGCTGTTCCTCGAGGACATCCTGGAGGAACTCGTCGGCGAGGTGCAGGACGCCACGCGGCGCGTGCGCGGACACTACTGACCGCTGATACCGCTTCCACGCACAGGCCGCAGGCTCCTCAGGGAGCCGGCGGCCTGTGGCGTCGCATGCGGCGGCTCAGCGCCAGTGCGCGCGTTCGTACTGCGGCGGCCACGTGACCTCGGCACCGAGCTCGTGGGCGGCGCGGAGCGCGAAGTGCGGGTCGCGCAGCCATTCGCGCCCGGCGAAGATCGCATCGGCCGCCCCGTCGGCCAGCACCTGCTCGGCCTGTGCTGCTGCGGTGATCAACCCGACGGCCGAGACGGGGATCCGACCGCCCTGGCGCACGGTCTCGGCGAGCGGCACCTGGTAGCCGGGGAACACGCTGATCTGCTGGTGCGCGACCAGGCCTCCGCTGGAGACGTCGATCAGATCCGCACCGTGCTGCTCCGCCCAGGCGCCGACAGTCGCGGCCTCCTCGGGGGTGAAGCCGCCCTCGGCGTGGTCGGTGGCGGAGATGCGCACGAACAACGGAACCCCCTCTCCGGCCGTCGCCCGCACCGCGTCCACGACGCGCAGGAGCAACCGGGCCCGGTTCTCGAGAGAGCCGCCGTACTCGTCTGCGCGGAGGTTCGACAGCGGCGAGAGGAACTGGTGGAGGAGGTAGCCGTGTGCGCCGTGCAGCTCGAGCACGTCGAATCCGGCATCGAGGGCGCGGCGGGCCGCGGCGGCGAACGCATCGACGATCCGCTCGATGCCGGCGGCGTCGAGCGCGACCGGAGCGGCGAAGCCCTCGTACGCGATGTCGGACGGTGCGGTCGTCGTCCACCCGCCCTCGGCAGCAGGCACCGACCCCGAGCCCTCGGCCCAGGGCCACCACGTCGACGCCTTGCGACCCGCATGCGCGAGCTGCACGCCGGCGACCGCGCCACGGTCATGGATCGCCTGCACGATCGGAACCCACGCGTCGCGCTGCTCGTCGTTCCACAGGCCGACGTCCCTCGGGGATATCCGTCCTTCCGCCACGACCGCCGTCGCCTCGGCGATGATCAGCCCGGCGCCGCCTGAGGCGAACTGGGCGAGGTGCGTGTGATGCCATTCCTGTACGACGCCGTCCACGGCGCTGTACATGCACATGGGGGAGACCCAGAGGCGGTTGCGGAAGGTGACGGATCGGATGCGCAGCGGAGAGAAGAGGATGCTCACCGTTCGACGGTACTCCGCGGTGAGTGTCACGAGGGCCGTCCGGCTAACGTGGAGTCATGGTCGAGGTGCGCGAGTGGTCCCGCAGCGATACCGCCCGATTCCTGCGGGTGCCGTCGTCAGGCGATGACAAGTACTCGCGCGGCGTGGTGGCCCTGCGCACGGGGTCTGCCCTGTACCCGGGAGCAGCAGTGCTGGGTGTCGAGGCGGCGTGGCGCGCCGGTGCGGGCTTCGTCCGGTACGTGGGCGAGGGGCGTGCAGCGGACGCGGTGATCGCCAGGCGTCCGGAGACGGTCGTCGGCGCCGATACCGGTCGCACGCGGATCGACACGTGGGTGATCGGCTCCGGTACGGACCCCTCGGCGCGGTCCGACGACGAGAGCGCGGCGCTGCGGCAGATCCTCGCCGGGTCCGCGCGCGTCGTGGTCGATGCCGGCGCGCTCGATCTCGCTACCGGGAGCGCAGCGCCATTCGTGGTCACCCCGCACGCGGGGGAGTTCGCGCGGTTGCGGGCGCAGCTGCGACTCGCGCCGTCCGACGACACGCAGCGCGCGCAGGCCGCCGCCGACGTCGCCGCGAGACTGGGCGGAACCGTGCTGCTCAAGGGGGCGCGCACGCTGGTCGCCGATGTGGACGGGCGTGTGATCGAGATCTCCGCCGGTACCGGATGGTTGGCGACCGCCGGCAGCGGAGATGTGCTGGGCGGGGTGCTCGGGGCTCTGCTCGCCGCGAACCCGCACGCGCCGCTCGCCGAAGCCGCCGCCGCTGCGGCCTGGCTGCACGGCTACGCCGGTCGACTGGCGGCTGATGCGGCAGGAGCCGGTGAACGCCGAGGACCGGGGCATCCGATCGTCGCGATGGACGTCGCGGAGGCCCTGCCGAGCGCGATCGCGGACCTGCTCGCATGACGCGCCTGAACACCGCGCGTCTCGCGGCGCTGTGGATCGTCTTCCTCGCCGTGCACCTGCTCACCGCCTGGGTCGGATGGATCTACCCCAGTCAACCCATGGGCGATGTCGTGCTCGTCTACGAACCCTGGGCGACGTCGGCACTGGGTGGGGGCGCGATCGTGGGTGTCACCGAGACCTGGGTGTATCCGCAGCTCGCTCTCGTGCCGATGCTCCTCGCCAAGGGGCTGTCGATGCCACTGGTGCCCCTGCTCGGGGTGTCCGGTGCGTACCTGGTCGCGTGGGCCGTTCTGGTGACCGCCCTCGATGCTCTTGCATTCGCGGTGCTGCTCGGCCGATCTCCCTCACGTCCGCGCATCACGGCCGCCTGGTTCTGGTGCGCCGCTCTGCTGCTCCTCGGTCCGATCGCGCTGTACCGTATCGACGCGATCACGGTGCCGATCGCTGTGATCGGCGGACTCTGGCTGGCGACGCGACCCGCGCTCGCCGCCGCGTTGCTCACGATCGGGGCATGGATCAAGATCTGGCCCGGCGCCCTGGTCATCGCCGCCGTCGTCGCGGCGCGCGCGCGATTGCGGGTGCTGATCGCCGCCGCCGCTGTGACGGCCGGCGTCATGGTGCTGCTGGTGCTGCTGGGGGCCGACAACGAGCTCCTCGGCTTCCTCACCGAGCAGACAGGACGGGGTCTGCAGATCGAGGCGGTCGCGGCGACGCCGTTCCTCTGGCTCGCCGTAGCGGGTACCGCGCGCATCGAGTACAGCTTCGAGATCCTCACCTTCCAGATATCCGCCGTCGGGGTGGACGCCGTGCAGACGCTGCTCACCCCGCTGATGGTGGTCGCGGTGCTCGCGATCACCGCCCTCGGAGCCGTGAAGATGCTGCGCGGTGCGTCCTTCCCGCGGTTGTTCCCGCCGCTGGCCCTGTCGCTCGTCGCCGTGCTCATCGTCACGAACAAGGTCGGGTCCCCGCAGTTCCAGACCTGGCTGATCGCACCGGTGGTGATCTGGCTGGTGCTGGACTCGGCAAGGGCGCGCGTGCCCGCTGTGCTGGTGCTCGTGCTCTGCGCTCTCACCTGCCTCGTGTACCCGCTCAGCTACGACGCTCTGCTCGCCGCGGAACTGCTGCCTGTCCTCGTCCTGACACTGCGCAACCTCCTCCTCATCGTCCTTCTCATCGTCGGCATCCGCGCACTCGTGCGTGTGCCCGCCATCCGCACCACCCACCATCAGGAGTGAAACCATGCTGATCGCCTTCTCCGTCGCCCCCAGCGGAACCCCTGCCGAAGGGCGGGAACGTACCGACGACTCCGTGCACGATGCCGTCGCCGCAGCCGTCAAGGTCGTGCGCGAGTCGGGTCTGGCTCACCGCACGACGAGCATGTTCACCGAGATCGAAGGCCCGGACTGGGACACCGTGATGGATGTCGTCAAGCGCGCGACGGAGGCGGTCATGCCGTTCGGTTCGCGAGTGTCGCTGGTGCTCAAGGCCGACATCCGTCCCGGCTACTCGGGTGAGCTTGACGCCAAGATCGAGCGGCTGGAACAGGCGATCGCGGACCCTGGCGAGAACATCGGCTGATCGAGCACGCATTCCACGTCACTGGATCCCGTCGAGGAATCCGGTGTATCGGTCGATCACGCCCGGCGCCAGCAGCGCTCGCGGCCAGAACGTGCCGACAAGGATTCCGACGGCGGCGTTGTCGTCGACGATCGGCCTGGCCATGGAGTGGACCGAATCGATGTGCTGGACCGATAGTGCGTCACCGAAGATGTCGCGATAGACCTGTTCGGTCTCGGCCATGTCGACATTGCGATCGTGCGTGCCGGCGAGGAGGAGCACAGGGATGCCCCGAGTCGAGGCGCGGTGCAGATCCGCCGTGGCGTCGGCGTCCATGTTGCGCGCCACGAACGCCCACCGATCCGCAGTCATCGGGGGGTCATCGGTCGTGGTGGCGAGGTACTGATCGAAGCCGGTGTCCTCTGCGAGGAGTCCGCGTACGGCATCACTCTCGGCGATGGCCAGCTCGCGCTCGGCTTCGGTGGCGCCGGCGTGGTCGAGTTCCGCCATCAGATTGAACCGCCCCTGCGAGAGCCAGTTGATGGCGGTGCCGACCATGGCCATCCCATCGATGTCGTCACGCGAGGCCACGACGGCGGGGATCACCCATCCTGCTTGGCTGGCTCCCCACAGGACGATCCGATCTGCGGGAATGTCGCTCTGCGCACGTGCCCAGTCGATGGCGGCATTCACTTCGGCGGCACGGTCTTGCATCGACTGGTCCAGCCAGTTCCCGGTCGATCCGCCGACCCCCGGTTTGCTCCACGACAGTGTCGCGAACCCTGCATCCGCGGCGCCCTCGAACCACGGCGAATACAGCCCCTCTTGGGTCGCGTCGACAGCACCGTCACCGTGCACCATGACGACCAGGCCTCGCGCCGGGGCGTCGCGAGGAAGAGTCAGCACTCCGTCGAGGTGTCCCTGGGGGAGCGGGATCTGCACGGCAGTCTGAGTGAAGCGATACTCGTTTCCCACCGCAGCGACTCCGATCGCTGCCAGCACCAGGGCGACCACTATGCCGAGAGTGATGATGCGCCGCCGAGTTATTATCTTTTTTCGCACGAACGTACTCTATCTGATAGAAATGGCGGTATGGGAACGGAGCGAATCACACTCGGGTTCGATGAATCCGAGCGGATGCAGGTCGGGGCGCTCTACTGGGAGGCGTTCCGACGAAAGCTTCGTCCCGCGTTCGCGGACTCCCAGACGGGGCTCCGCGTCGTGCAGGCGTCCCTGCGCTCGGAGCGGATGCTCGTCGCCCGTTCGGCCGCGGGATCCGTCTCCGGCGTGTGCGGGTTCCACGAGGACGGAGCCGGCGCAGTGGCGATGACCTGGGCGGCGATGCGCGGGATTCTGTCGGTGGGTCAGGCTCTCCGTGCATCTCTCGTCCTGTCGCTGCTTGCACGCGACGACGAGGCGGGGGTGCTCGTCCTGGATGGGATCTGCGTGCACCACGACCAGCGAGGAACCGGTATCGGCACCACGCTCCTCGATGCGGCCGAAGCCCATGCGCGTGAACGGGGTATGGCGTCGGTAGGCTTGTCCGTCGTCGACGGCAATCCGCGTGCCAAGGCGCTCTACACCCGTCGCGGTTTCGTACCGGTCTCAACGGGTGCGTTGGGAGTGCTGGGGCTGGTGTATGGCTTCGACGGGTACACCGTGATGCGAAAGGCGCTCGTCTCGTGACGGAGAAGATATCCCCCCGTACGCTCGTCGAGGCATTTCTGCCATTCGACGGGGAGGCTGATCTCTCGCTGATCTACGACACGGCGAACGAGATCGGGATCGAGGATCAACCCGTCAGGCTGACCGTGCGGCGCCTCGTGGCGGCGGGCGAGATCGCCCAACGCGGACGCGGACGCTCTGGTCGACTGGAACTCACCGAGGCGGGGAGGGACCGCCTCTCCGGAGACCGCGCCGCGGTCCGGCTCGTGTTCGCTCAAGATTCCGGCGCGGCGCCCTGGGATGGGCTCTGGCGGCTTCTCGCGATCAGCGCTCCCGAGTCCCGGCGTGCGGTCCGCGATACATTCCGTCGGGACATCGTGAGTCTGGGCGCGGCATCGTGCTCGACGGGTCTCTACGTCACTCCCCACGACCTCACTCCGCTTCTCTCACCGGATATCAGCCCGTACCTCGTGGTGGCCGAAGCCGAGAACCTCACTCTGCGCGGACTCGACGATCCTCAGGAGATCGTCGAGTCGCTCTGGCCGGCGCAGGGGATCATCGACGGCTACGCCCCGCTCGCTCAGGCTCTCGACGCGGCATCGGAGAGCCTCACCCCGCTCGCTCGGCGGCTCCGCCTCGCCGATGCGCTGGAGAAGGCGCTGAGAGACGACCCGCTCATCCCGACCGAGCTGCGAGCGGGGCACTGGGAGCCGGTGCGCCTGCGGCGGCGATGGCTCGAGCGCTGGAATCAGCTGAACGACAGCGACGGCGCGCGCTCGGTATTCCGGGGCTGGCTGCCGGAGTGAGAGATGCTCAGCGAGATCGCGCGCGCCGACGACCGGTAGCATGGTCAGGTGAATCCCTCGACTGAATCGAGGGGTGCGGCGAAGAGGGCGCTCCTCTCTCTCGCCATCGGCAGCTTCGGAATCGGCATGACCGAGTTCGTGATCATGGGCTTGCTGCCCAACATCGCATCCGACCTCCTTCCCGCGCTCTCGGCGACCAGCCAGGAGGACGCTCTCAGCCAGGCCGGCTGGTTGATCTCGCTGTACGCGCTCGGCGTCGTGATCGGTGCGCCCACCATCGCCGGTTTCGTGGCGCGCTATCCGCGGCACCGCGTGATGATCGTGCTCGCTCTCGCGCTGACCGTCTTCAACGCGCTCACCGTGGTTCTTCCGACGTTCGAACTGGTCGGGATCTCTCGGTTCCTCGCCGGGCTGCCGCACGGTGCCTACTTCGGCATCGGCGCGCTGGTCGCGGCCGATGTGATGGGCCCGGGCAACCGCGCCAAGGGCGTGGCCTTCATCCTCACCGGCCTCACCGTCGCGAACGTGGTCGGAGTGCCGTTGGGCACGTATCTCGGCCAGGAGCTCGGCTGGCGCGCGGCCTTCGCCGTCGTCGCCCTCGTGTTCGCTCTCGCCACGCTCTGCATCACGTTCTTCGTGCCGAAGCACCCTGGCGAGCCCGGACGCACGATGCGTCAGGAGCTCGGAGTGTTCCGCATCCGTCAGGTATGGTTCACGCTCGGTGTCGGTGCGATCGGCTTCGGCGGATTCTTCGCCGTCTACAGCTACATCGCACCTCTCGTGACCGAGGTCGCCGGATCGCCCGAGTGGGTGGTGCCGATCGTGCTCGTGCTCATGGGCCTCGGGATGACGGCGGGAAACCTGGTCGGCGGACACCTGGCCGACATCGATCTGCGCCGCACCCTCCTGTATGGGCTCGCGGCGATGGCGGTCGTGTTCGCGCTGCTCGCCGTGCTGTCGTTCTGGATCGTGACACTGAGCCTCGTCGTGCTGATCGTCGGCTTCGTCTCGTCGGTGCTCAGCCCGACGATCCAGACACGGCTCATGGACGTCGCCGGCGACAACCAGTCGATCGCCGCAGCGATGAACCACTCCGCCCTCAACATCGGTAACAGCCTCGGGGCGTTCTTGGGTGGCGTCGTCATCGCCCTCGGATGGGGTTTCACCGCGCCGGCCTGGACAGGCGCAGCTCTGGCGATCGCGGGACTGCTGATCGCGCTGCTGTCATACCGGATCGAAGCGCGTCGACCTGCGGCTCCGGTGCTGGTCGCGTCGTAGAGTGACGGGGTGAGCGACCCCGAAGAGTCTCTGCCCGTCGCCGGCACCGTCATCCTGTTGCGCCCTGCGGCGGCGGGAGTCGAGGTGCTCGTGATGCGCCGACCAGACAGAGGATCGTTCGCCGGAGCATGGGTCTTCCCCGGCGGCAAGGTGGAGGCCATCGACCGGAGACCAGGAGCGCCCGAGAGCGAGGACGCGCGCCGCGCGGGCATCCGCGAGACCTTCGAGGAGGTCGGGATCGACGCCGACGAACTCGTGGTGCTGTCGCAGTGGCAGCCGCCGCGCGAAGCGCCGACGCGCATCCGCACCTGGTTCTTCCTCGCGGCAGCCTCGGGCCAGCAGGCATCGCCATCGGCCGACGAGGTGAGTGAGATCGAGTGGGTCAGCCCGGCAGTGGCTCTCGAGCGGCATGCGACCGGCGTCTGGACGCTCTTCCCGCCGACGTGGGTCACCCTGCACCGGCTCGCCGCCTTCGAGGACGTCGAGTCCGCTCTGGCCTCGGCAGGGACCGCAGAACTGTTCCAGACGCGGGTGCACGACGCGGGTCGCGTGTTCGAATGGGCGCAGGGGCGGCTCGACGCCACCCGCCTGCCCTGGAGATTCGTGTCGGCCTGAGCCGCGACCTCCGTTGTCAGCTGTCGAGCAGGCGACGCAGGTGCGCGCCGACCGCTTCGCTCTCGATGAGAAAGCCGTCGTGGCCGAAGTCGCTCGCGAGCACCACGGCCTCGTTGCCGTCGAGGGTGTTCGGGATGCTGCGGGCGATCCGATGCTGGCCGTCGACCGGGAAGAGGCGGTCGCTGTCGATCCCGAGCACGAGCGTGGTGGCGGTGACTGCGTGCAGAGCCTCTTCGACGCCGCCGCGGTCGCGCCCCACGTCGTGGGAGTTCATCGCCTCGACGAGCGTGATGTAGCTGTTCGCGTCGAAGCGTCGGGTGAACTTGTTGCCGTGGAAGTCGAGGTACGACTCGACCGCGAACCGGCCGCCGTGGCCCAGGGGCGACACATCCGACTGCCACGAGCGCTGGAAGCGCTGGTTGAGCTCGATCGGGCTGCGGTAGTTCAGCAGCGCCATGCGACGAGCGAGGGCGAGGCCGCGGTGCGGACCCTCTCCGTCACTGAGGTCGTAGTACTCGCCACCCTGGAACCGCGGGTCCATGCGGATCGTGCCGATCTGCACCGTGTTGAGGGCGATCTGGTCGGCCGTCGTCACCGGGGGAGACGACAGCACAGCGAGACGCTCGACGCGCTCCGGATGCGTCGCCGCCCATTCCACAGCGTGCATGCCGCCCATGGAACCGCCGATCACCGCGGCCCACCGGTCGATCCCGAGTGCGTCGGCGAGCTGGACCTGGGCGGCGACCTGATCGCGGATCGTCAGATAGGGGAACCGCGAGGCCCACTCGTAGCCGTCGGGGGCGATGCTGGCCGGACCCGTGGAGCCCTGGCATCCGCCGAGCATGTTGGGGGCGATCAGGAACCAGCGGTCGGTGTCGAGGGGAGCACCGGGACCGGTGAGATCCTCCCACCAGCCGGCAGTGGGGTGTCCGGCACCGGCAGGACCGCGTACGTGGCTGTCGCCGGTGAGGGCATGCAACACGAGCACAGCGTTGTCCCGTGCCTCGTTCAGCTCGCCCCAGGTCTCGTAGGCGAGGCGGATGCCGGGGAGCTCGGTGCCGCTCTCGGTGCGGAACGCCCCGAACGAGGCGAAGTGTCGCCCGCCGATCGGGTCGCCGTCACGCCACGCTCCCGTGGCGGGAGGGCGCGCGCGCAGCAGGCGCACATCGGCCTCCGTCACGGGTGCCGATGGCACCGTGTCCTCGGAGGTCGTCTGCCAGTCCATGTCTCCATTCTCGCCTGGCAGGACGGCGATCAGCCGAACGTTACGGTGCGGGCGCGCACGATGTCGCGGAGTTGCCCGGGTCAGAGGCAGAAAACCTTGGTCGTGCCATAGCCGTCCCGGGCGTTTCCTGCGGTGAGGGGCGCACGCGCGTCCGCTACGCTCGGGCCATGCGACGGATGACGAGAGCGGCCGCCGCCGGAGTGATGGTCGGGGCGACCGTCGCTGTGGCGGGATGCTCGCCGCTCGTCGCCGCCCCCGAGTCCCGCGAGGCGAGCGGCCCTGTCGTCGTTGTCGCTGGGGACGACTACGAGGGCTACTACGATGCGATCGCGTCACCGGTCTCCGAGCATGACGCGGTGGGCGCCATGCGGGGCTCGTTCGGCACAGGCAGGGGCATCGCCCCCGTCGGCTGGTCGCACCGGAGCGCGGCGCCCGGAGCCTACGTCGTCGCGGTCGAATGCGCCGGTGCCGCCGAGGTCGACGTCCGATTCGACCAGACGGATCGTCGGCAGGATGCGACCGCGCGGCTGAGCTGCCCTGGGAGCGTGACGTTCGACGTGACGACGACGGAGATCGGCTTCATGATCGAACTGGACAGTGCCGGCGAACCCGGCGCGTATCGCGTCTCGGTCGCCTCGCGGCTCGCATCCTGACGCCTGCCGGGTGACCCTCAGGGTGCGATCGAGGTCACCGTGGCCAGATGGTCGCTGTTCCCGGCGCGGATCGTGGTCGACGAGAGTACAGAGAGACCGCGCACGAAGACCTGGTCGATGCGGGCGAGCGGGAACGCCGCCGGCCATGTGAACCCGAGGGATCCATCGGTCGGACGTACCCAGTCGGCCTGCGCGCGGATCGCCGACAGCGCGGGGTCGGCGGAGGTCGCGTTGAAGTCCCCGACGGTGATCAGGGCAGTGGCGGGGTCGGCTGCGACCGCCTCAGCGAGACCCGCCAGCATGGTGTCGCGGTCCTGCTGATGCCCTGGGCGCACCGAGGCGGCATGCAGGACGTAGACGGCGAGCGGCGTGGTCGGGGTCTGCACCTCGACGCGCAGCGCGCGTTTCCAGCCGAGGCCGAGGGACAGCGGTTCGGCATCGGTGATCGGGTACTTGCTCCAGATCCCCACCGTGCCCACAGCGGACGAGTGGGGGTAATCGTCGGAGAGCGCCTCGCGGGCAGCGGAGAGGCTCTCGCCGTCGAGCTCGGTGAGGGCGACGACGTCGGCACCGTTGTCTGCGAGTTCGGCGGCCGATGCTGCTGCACCGCCGGACTGCGCGCGCACGTTCTGGCTTGACACCGTGATCGGGGTCGTTCCGTCCGCCCCTGCGACCGGGAGCCCCGGAAACGACGGCGCCATCGCCAGGATCCAGACGAGGACAGGGACGAGTGTCAGCACGATGAGCCGGCGAGCGACGAGCACGGCGGTGATCAGCACGGCGAGCAGACCGAGTCCGAGCCATGGGAGGACGGCGGCACCGGCTGTGCCGATCACGCCGGGGATCCAACTGCACACGACAGCGAGGAGCAGGATCATGGCGGCGACCGCCAGCTGCCGCGCGCGCCGCGTCTTCAGCCGCTTCGGGGAGCGCTGCTGCGGCAGGTGCGTGTCGATCGTGCTCTCCTCGTGGTGAGCTTCCATTCTCGGCGGGATCGGCTGTGCGACAGCCGAGTGGCGCGCACCGGACGACAGGGTGCGAGCGGCACGGACGCAGAGATGCCCCGGACCGCGAAGGCCCGGGGCATCTCTGCTCTCTGAGGAGGAGACTCAGGCGCGAGCGGCCTCCGTGACGCGGCGAGCCGCGGCGAGGGCCTGGTCGAGGTCGGCCTTGAGGTCTTCGATGTTCTCGATACCCACCGAGAGACGCACGAGACCGGGGGTGACGCCCGCGGTGAGCTGCTGCTCCGGGGTCAGCTGGGCGTGCGTGGTGGACGCCGGGTGGATGACGAGCGAGCGCACGTCACCGATGTTGGCGAGGTGGCTGAACAGCGAGAGGCTGTTGACGAACTCGCGACCGGCCTCCACGCCGCCCTTGAGCTCGAACGACAGCACGGCGCCGACGCCCTTGGGGGCGTACTCGTTCGCCTTCGCGTACCAGGGCGAGGAGGGCAGGCCGGAGTAGTTGACCGTCGCGACGTCGTCACGGTTGTCGAGCCACTCGGCGATCTCCTGAGCGTTCTGCACGTGGCGCTCGATGCGCAGCGACAGCGTCTCGATGCCCTGGATGAGGTTCCAGGCGCTCTGCGGAGCGATCGCGGAGCCGAGGTCGCGCAGCAGCTGCACGCGGGCCTTGATGATGTACGCGAGCGGGTCTCCGACCGCGGCCGTGTAGCTGGCGCCGTGGTACGAGGGGTCCGGAACCGTGAGGCCGGGGAACTTCTCGACGTTCTTCGACCACTCGAACGAGCCGCCGTCGATGATCGCACCACCGATGGTGGTGCCGTGGCCGCCGAGGAACTTGGTGACCGAGTGGACGACGATGTCGGCGCCGAACTCGAACGGACGGATCAGGTACGGGGTCGCGATGGTGTTGTCGACGATGAGCGGCACACCGGACTCGTGGGCGACGTCGGCGACCGTGCGGATGTCGAGGATGTTGATCTGCGGGTTGCCGATGGTCTCCGCGAAGAACAGCTTGGTGTTCGGGCGGACGGCACGACGCCATTCCTCGGGGTCGTCCTGGTTCTCGACGAAGGTGACCTCGATGCCGAGCTTGGCGAGGGTGTACTTGAAGAGGTTGTAGGTGCCGCCGTAGATCGAGCTGGAGGCGACGAAGTGGTCGCCGGCCTCGGCGATGTTCAGCACCGCGAAGGTCGAGGCGGCCTGACCACTGGCGAGGACGAGGGCGCCTGTGCCCCCCTCCAGCGCGGCGAGGCGCTGCTCCAGGACATCCTGCGTCGGGTTCTGGATGCGGGTGTAGATGTTGCCGAACTCCGCGAGTGCGAACAGGTTCGCCGCGTGGTCCGCGCTGTCGAACACGTAGGAGGTGGTCTGGTAGATCGGCGTGGCGCGAGCCTTCGTGACCGGGTCGGGAGCGGCGCCCGAGTGGATCTGCTTGGTCTCGAAACGCCAGGTCTCGGGTGCGGACATGTTGTTCCCCCTGGAACTCGTGGAAGGTCGATGGCAGATGCCGTTTCAGCGAGAGTACGTAATATTCCCTCCTGTCAACAACGGGTGGGAAATGTGACGTAACAGTGGGAGCCGCCGAAAAGACGCGGAACATCGTACGGTGGAGGCATGGCCAACAGACGTGCAGTGGTGACAGGTGCGAGCTCGGGAATCGGTGCGACGACGGTACGCGCGCTCCGATCCAGCGGATGGGACGTCGTCGGCGTCGCGCGACGAGAGGATCGTCTGTCCGCGCTCGCCGCCGAGACCGGGGCATCGGCGATCGCCTGCGACCTGACCAACCCGGACGCCGTCGACGCGCTCATCGCCGAGCTCGAGAAGTCCGGCCCCGTGCACGCGCTCGTGCAGGTCGCCGGCGGTGCCCGCGGCACCGATCGTGTCGAGGATGCCTCGATCGAGGATTGGCAGTGGATGTTCGACGCCAATGTGCTCGCCACCCAGCGTCTCGTGGCCGGTCTCCTGCCGTCGTTGCGTCGTGCCGCGGCGGCCGACGGTCACGCCGACACGATCTTCGTCACCTCGACCGCCGCGCAGACCGCCTATGCGGGCGGCGCCGGATACAACGCCGCGAAGGCCGCGGAGGCGATGCTGGTGCGCGTGCTCCGCCAGGAGCTGAACGGCGAGCCGATCCGTGTCGTCGAGGTCGCGCCCGGCATGGTGCACACCGAGGAGTTCACCCTCAACCGTCTGGGGGGCGACGCTGTCGCCGCCGAGGCCGTCTACTCCGGGGTCGAAGCCCCACTTCTGGCCGACGATGTGGCCGACGTCATCCGCTACGCGCTGGAGTCGCCCGGCCACGTGAACCTCGACCTGATCACGATGCGCCCGGTCGCGCAGTCCGCCCAGCACCTCCTCGCGCGCGGGCCCCTGCGCGTGCGCTCCTCCATCGACTGACGATGGCGCGGACACTCGCCGAGCTCGCCGACGACGGGCTGATCGACGCCGGGTGGGCTCAGGCCCTGGCTCCGGTGCAGGACGACATCACCGCGCTGGGGGAGCGTCTGCGGGCGGAGCAGGAGGCCGGTCGCGGGTATCTTCCGGAGGGGCACCACGTGTTGCGTGCGTTCCAGCGGCCGCTCGCGGATGTGCGGGTGCTCATCACCGGACAGGACCCGTATCCGACGCCCGGGCATCCGATCGGGCTGTCGTTCGCGGTCGACCGTGACGTGCGCCCGCTCCCACGCAGCCTCGGCAACATCTACAGGGAGCGCGAGACCGATCTCGGCATCCCGTCGGCCCCGCACGGAGACCTCACCGCGTGGAGCGACCAGGGCGTGCTCCTGCTGAACCGCGTGCTCACGGTGCAGCCCGGAGTCGCGGGCTCTCATCGCGGTTGGGGCTGGGAGAAGGTGACCGAGCACGCGATCCGCACCCTCGTCGCCCGCGAGCAGCCGCTCGTCGCGATCCTGTGGGGCAAGGACGCCGCGAACCTGCAGCCGCTCCTCGGCGCGACGCCGGTGATCGCCTCGGCGCATCCGTCTCCGCTGTCGGCCCGCCGCGGGTTCTTCGGCTCCCGCCCGTTCTCACGCGCGAACGCGTTGCTCGAGGGCATGGGCGCGGCGCCGGTGGACTGGCGGGTGGAGGGGGAGCCGCTCGTTCCCTCAGAGCCCCTCGTTCCCTAAGCTGGGCGCATGCAGTTCGAACCGGGGGACCGACGCCGCGTGCTGCCGCGTCATCTGCGCCCTGCTGCTCCGGTCGAGGTCTTCTCCTACACGATCCGCCCCGTCAGAGCCGCGGACCTCCCACACGTCCGCGAGATCTACAACCACTTCGTGAGCAACTCCGCCGTCACTCTCGACGAGCGGCGCAGCAGCATCCCGTACTGGCGCGAGAAGTTCGCGCTGCTCACGCGGCTGAATCTGCCGTTCCTCGTCGCCGTCTCGCCGGCCGGCGTGGTGCTGGGCTACGCGCTGGCGCAGCCGTGGGCGGGCAAGAACGCCTACCGCTACACCGTGGAGGACTCGATCTACCTCGGCCCTGGCGCTGGGGGCAAGGGGCTCGGAGCCGCCCTGCTGCAGGCGTTGATCGACGCCTGCGAGCAGATCGGCATCCGCGAGATGGTCGCCGTCATCAGCGACAGCGGCGCGGAGGCCTCCATCCGCCTGCACGCCAAGCTCGGTTTCGAAGAGGCTGGCCGGATGGGCCGCGTCGGCTACAAGTTCGGGCGCGAGCTCGGCACGGTCTACATGCGACGCGCGTTGCGTCCGAGCGGTCGGCGCCGCGGGCTCTTCTCCTCGAGTCGCGGGCGCTAGCTGTACTGACCCGGATCATTGTTGACGTAGGAGAGACCTTCGGTGTCGAGTGGGAGCTGTCTAGGTTCCGGTTCGATCACACGAAGGTCTCTCATGTCCCACGCTAATGCCCGGTTGGCTCCGGCCGGCAGATTGATCATGGTCCAGCGCATCCAGTCCGGGCGTGCGGTCGCGCATGTGGCGGCGGAGATGGGGGTCTCCCGCACGACCGCGTGGCGGTGGTGGCGCAGGTTCCGGGAGGAAGGGCGGGCGGGTCTGATTGACCGGTCCAGTGTCGCCAGGTCGCATCCCGCTCGGACGGGCCCGTGTCGGGAGACACGGGTGCGGATCATGCGACATCTCACCCGTCGCGGTCCGGTGTTCATCGCGGCGAAGCTGGGGATGCATTCCTCGACCGTCGGACGGGTATTGGTCCGACACCACACCCCGCTGTTGCGAGAGACGGACCCGGTCACCGGGACCGTGATCCGCGCAGTGCGGCGTTCCGCCCGCCGTTACGAGCACGACCATCCCGGCTCGTTGATCCATATTGACGTGAAGAAGCTCGGACGCATCCCAGACGGAGGCGGATGGCGCGCGCACGGCCGCAGCGAGAAAGTCCGCAGCCGTGGGATCGGCTACGACTACATCCATGCCGTGATCGATGACCACTCCCGCCTCGCTTACGCCGAGATCCACGACGACGAGAAGGGCACCACCGCAGCCGGAGTCCTCGAACGCGCAATTGCGTTCTATGCCGCCCTCGGCGTCACCGTCGAGCGGGTCATCAGCGACAACGCCTTCGCCTACCGGCACTCGGCCGCGTTCCGCGCGGTCCTCGACGCCCACGGCATCACCCAGAAGTTCATCAAACCGCACTGCCCCTGGACCAATGGGAAAGTCGAAAGACTCAACCGCACCCTCGCCACCGAATGGGCCTACGCCCGCGCCTATACCTCGAACGCCGAACGCACAGCTGCCTTGCCCATCTGGCTCGACTACTACAACCTAGACAGAGCCCACCTCGGCATCGACGGCAAAACCCCCATCGACCGAATCAACAACGGTCGAGGTCAATACAGCTAGCTCGCGGCGTTCCCCGAGTCGCCTGAGGGGATCACCGGGATCGCGGAGAGCAGTGCCTTGGTGTAGTCGTGCTGGGGGTGCAGCAGTACGTCGTGCGTGGTGCCGCGCTCGACGATCGCGCCATCCTTCATCACCACCACTGTGTCACACAGGTTCTGCACCACGCCGATGTCGTGCGACACGAGCACCAGCGTCAGGTCGGTGGTGCGGCGCAGTTCGATGAGCAGCTCGAGGATCTGCGCGCGCACCGTCACGTCGAGTGCTGAGAGCGGTTCATCGCCGACCAGGATGCGCGGGCGGTGCACGATCGCGCGGGCGAGTGCGATCCGCTGGCGCTGCCCGCCGGAGAACTCGTGCGGGTAGCGATCAGCCATCTCGGGTTCGAGCCCCACCTGCGCCAGCACCTCGCGCACGCGCGCACGGCGGTCGCCCGAGATGTCGAGGGCCCACAGCGGCTCGCCGACGATCTGTCCCGCCGACATGCGGGGGTCGAGGGATGCGTAGGGATCCTGGAACACCAGCCCGCTCTCCCGGCGCAGCCAGTGCAGCGACTTCGCGGAGGCCGTGGCATCCACCGTCCGGCCGTCGACGCTCACCGTGCCGGCGGTGGGATGGTCGAGGCCCAGCAGCAGACGGATCAGCGTCGACTTGCCCGACCCGGACTCGCCGATGATGCCGACCGACGAGCCTTCGCTCACATCCAGGTCGGTCGGCGCGAGGGCGGTGTGCGTGCGGGTGCGCTCGAACGTCGACCGCTTGGGCACGAAGAAATCGCGGCTCAGTCCGCGTGCTTCGATCAGGCTCACTGTGCACTTCCGTCCGGACGCCAGAGCGTCGCCGTGGCGTCGCGCAGCAGTCCCTGCGTGACCGGCGATGTGGGAGCCGTGAGCAGGTGCTTCACGGAGGCGGCTTCGACCACTCGTCCGTGCTCCAGTACGACGCCTTCCGTGGCGACCTGGGCGAGAACGGCGAGGTCGTGCGTGATGAACACCAGCGACATCCCCTGTTCCTCCACGAGGGAGAGCAGCAGCGACAGGATCTCAGCCTGGATCGTCACGTCGAGCGCGGTGGTCGGCTCATCGGCGATCAGCAGCTTCGGGCGGCACGCGAGTGCCATCGCGATCGCCACGCGCTGCCGCTGCCCTCCGGAGAGCTGGTGCGGGTAGCGCTCCACGATCGATGCGGGGTCGGGCAGTCGTACGCGCGCGGCTTCGGCGATCGCCCGTTCGCGTGCCTCACGTCGACCGATCCGCTCGTGGATGCGGATGGACTCCGCGATCTGCCGTCCGACGGTGCGGATCGGGTTGAGCGCGGTCCGCGGCTCCTGGAACACGATGCCGATGTCGTCGCCGCGCAGTCGGGCCAGCTCGCGGTCGGGCATGCCGATCAGCTCTGTGCCGTTCCAGCGGATGCTGCCGCTCGCGGTCGCACCGTCGGGGAGGAGGCCGAGCACGGCCAGTGCCGTGAGTGACTTGCCGGACCCGGATTCGCCGATGAGCCCGAGACGTGCGCCATCCGGTACCTCGAAGGAGATGCCGTCGACGACCGGGCGTCCATCGATCTCGATGACCAGGTCCTGCACGGAGAGTGTCATGCGACCACCGCCGGGATGTGGGTCTCGGCCGCACGGTGGCGCAGCGTCGGGTCGGTGGCCTCGCGCAGCCCGTCTCCGAGCAGGTTCAGCGCGAGTACCGTGATCGTGATCGTGAGGCCGGGCCAGATGACCGACAGCGGGTGCACGCCGATGTAGCGCTGCAGGTCGGCGAGGAGGATGCCCCAGCTCGGCTCGACCACTGATGCCCCGAAGCCGAGGTACGACAGCCCGGCCTCGGCCAGCACGGCCACCGCCATCGACCACGACAGCTGAACGATGAACACGGGAGCGACATTGGGGAGCAGATGCCGCACGAGGCTCTGCGCCGGGGTGAGCCCTGAGGCCTTCGCCGCCAGCACGAAATCGCTCTGCTGCACGCGCCGCAGCTCGGGTCGTGTGACCCGGGCGATGTTCACGCCGAAGCCGATACCGACCGCCCAGATGACGACCCACAGTGATCCGCCCCAGACCGAGGAGATCATCATGGCGATCAGCAGCACGGGGAAGGCGATCAGGATGTCGACGAACACCGCGACGGTCTCACGCACCCACCGGGTGGTGAGGGCGCCGAGTGCGGCCAGGGCGATGCCGATCACGGTGGCGACGATGCCGGCGCCCACGCTCACGAAGACGGCAGTGCGAGAGCCGGCCATGATGAGGCTGAGGATGTCGCGCCCCGTGTCGTCGGTGCCGAGGAGGTGCGGCCAGCTCGGCGGCAGCCAGCGGTCGCCGATGTCGGAGGACTGCGGATCGAACGGCGTCCAGAATGCCGACACGATCGCGGTCACGGCGATGACGGCGACGACGATGAGTCCGAAACGTCCCGTGGCGGTCTGCCAGAGTCGGCCGAGCCAGAGGGGGGTCATGCGGCCTCCCGCTGTCGGGGGTCGATCGCCCGGTGCAGCAGATCCACGAGGAAGCCCACCACGAGCACGAAGCCGGTCAGCACAAGTAGCTCGCTCTGCACCTTGATCAGGTCGCGGGTGCCGACATCGGCCACCAGCATGCGTCCGATGCCCGGAAGTGTGAACAACTGCTCGATCACGACCGAGCCGACGATGATGCCGGCGACCTGGAGCCCGAGCACCGTGATGATGGAGAGGCCGACCGCGGGGATGCCGTGTTGGATGAGCGCGCGTGTGCGGGTCAGGCCCTTCGCGGCGGCGGTGCGGACGAAGTCCTGCCCTGCGGCCTGCAGAGTGGCGCTGCGTACGAAGCGCATGAGCATGGCGCCCTCGACGATGCCGATCGTCAGCGCTGGGAGCAGCAGCGATTCGATCGCCTTGCCCGGGGTGGACCAGCCCGTGCGCGGAAAGCCCTGCGGCGGCAGCCAGCCCAGCCAGACGGAGAACACGACGATCAGCATCATGCCCGCCCAGACGACAGGGACAGCGGCCAGTGCCTGCGCGCCCACGCTGAGGGCCGTGCCGCCGCGGCGGCCGCGGAGGATCGCGGCGAGGATGCCGAAAGGCACCGCGATCAGCACGGCGATGAGCAACGACATGATGCCGAGGGGCACCGTGACCTGCGCCTTGAGGAACAGTTCTTCACTGACCGATGCACCCGAGAGCAGCGAAGTGCCGAGGTCGCCCCGGAAGATGCCGCCGATCCAGTCGGTGTACTGCGCGAACAGCGGCTGGTTCAGGCCCAGGGACTCGCGCAGCGCCTCGACCTCGGCGGGGGAGGCCTGAGTGCCGGCGATCAGTTGAGCGACATCGCCGGGGAAGACCCGGAGAGTGAGGAAGATGAGCACGCTCGACACGAGGAGCCCTGCAATGAGCAGGGCTCCTCGGACGAGCGCGTAGCGGATCACGAAGTGGCGACCGCTGCTTACTTCTCGGCCGACACGGTGACGTCGGCCAGGTTGATGCGCGAGTTGATCGAGTCCTCCGGGAAGCCGGAGACGGTCGGGCTGACAGCCGTGATGGTCTCGCCGTTGTACAGCCAGTCCGCGGCGTGGTCCTCCGAGACGATGCGCGCGGCCTTCGCGAGGAGCTCGGCGGACTTGTCGGGGTCGACCTCCGCCTGCGCCTGCGAGTACAGGTCCTGTACCTCGGCGTTGTCGTAGCCGAAGTAGTAGTCCGGGTTGGCGAAGTTGCCGAAGTCGCGCGGCTCGACGTGGAGCACGAAGCTCAGGTCGTAGTCGTGGTTGGTGTACACGTCTTCAAGCCAGGTCGGGAACTCGACCGAGTTGACCTTGAGGGTCACGCCGACCTTGTTGAAGTCGGAGATCAGCACCTTCGGCACGGTCGTGCCGTAGAACGACGGGATGGTGAGCGTCAGCTCGAGGTCTTCCTGACCGGCCTCGGCCAGCAGCTCCTTCGCCTTCTCGGGGTCGTAGGAGATGACATCGGAGAGGTCTTCATACCCCGGGTCGAGCTCGGGGATCGGGCCGTACAGGGTGGTTCCCGCACCGACGGCCTCGATCAACGCGTCGTGGTCGATCGCCAGCCGGAGCGCCTCGCGCACGCGCACATCGTCGAGCGGAGCCTTCTTGTTGTTGAACGCCAGCGTCGCCTTGTCGGTGGTGCGGCCCTTCGTCAGGGTGAAGTCGGCCTCGAGCTGGGAAGCCAGGTTCGGGTCGACGGCCGTGAGCACCTGGACGTCTCCGGCCAGTGCCGCGTTCACGCCGGCGGTGAAGTCCGGGATGTACTGGAACTCGACCTCTGCCACTCCGGCCTTCTCGCCCCAGTAGTCGTCGTTGCGGGCGAACGTGATCGTGCTGCCCTTGTTCCAGCGCGTCAGTGTGAAGGGTCCTGTACCGTTCTCTGCCGTCTTGAGGTCGGTCGCGTCGTCGTCGGTCTTGAAGACGAGCCCGGCGGGACCGGTCAGAGCGAACAGGAAGTTCTGGTTCGGCTCGGAGAGCACGATCTCGACGGTCGTCGCGTCCGGAGCCGTGATCGACGCGACGGAGGCGAACTCCGCGTTGCCCTGCACGGTCGCGTCGGTGCGCACGGTCTCGTACGAGGCGACCACATCGGCGGACGTCAGTGCGGTGCCGTCGTGGAAGGTGATGCCGTCGTTGAGGGTGAAGGTGTAGGTGAGACCGTCGTCGGACACCTTGTAGTCGGAAGCCAGGCGGCCCTCGATCTCGTTCTCCTGCGTGCGGGTGACCAGTCCCTCGTAGATGTTGTCGATCAGGATCTGTTCGATCGCTGCGCCGCTGGTGTGGCGGATGTCGAGGTTGGTGGGCTCCAGCACCAGGCCGACCTGCAGGATGGCATCGGGGTCGGGGGCGCTGGTGGACGTGGCGGCCGGTTCAGGGGTGCCGGAGCAGGCGCTCAGGATCACGGCTGTGGCCGCGAGCGCGGAGATCAGCGCGAGACGACGGGTTCGTCGGAACATGGACATTTCCTCTCGGTGCGGCAGGTGCTGTGTGCCGGTGGGTCGAGCCTAGGGATCAGTGGTCGGGGGGAGAGCAGAAGGTGGAATGGAACGTCACAAAGCGGAGCGCGCTGACGCGGATGCGATGAGTGCCGCCAGCTCCCGCGGTGCGGTCTCCTGCACGTTGTGCGTCGCGTCGATGACGATGACCTGTGCCGCGGGCAGGCGCTGCTGGAGGTCCGCGGCATCTGCTTCGCTCACGAAGCCGCGTGCGGCGCGTACGAGGGTGAGTGGAGCGCTGACGCCGTCGAGGTCAGCCCATCCCGTCTCGTGCAGCACGGATGGAGCCGCGTCAGAACCCGGGGCGTGCGCGGACAGCGCCTGCGCGGCGAGGTGCGCGAAGTGGTGCTTCCACTCCACTCGACCGTCGGTGCGCACGCGGGTGTTCAGGAAGACGCCGCGTTCGGTCTCGGGCCTGCTGCCGCCGAAGCCGAGTGCGATCGCACGGTCGACGAGTTCGTCGCGAGTGGCGAAGTCGGTAGGACCGGCATAGAACTCGCGCAGCGCAGCGGGTCCGGCCGAGGTATCGATGCCGGGTGTGATGTCGACGACCACGAGCTCGGCGACGAGGTCGGGGCGTGCGGCGGCCAGCGCGGCGCCCGTGAGCCCTCCGAGAGACTGTCCCACGACGAGCTGCGGTTCAGTGGCCCACCTGTCGAGCGCGAGGGCGACATCAGCGGCAAGCGTGCGCGGGGTGTAGTCGAGGTCATCGCGCCAGGACGAGTCGCCGTGCCCGGCGAGGTCGATCGCGAGGAGCGGCTGCTGCAGGGCGAGTGCTGTGGTGTCCCAGGTGTGGGCGTTGAGCCCGGCCCCGTGCAGCAGGGTGATGCGCGGTGCCTCGGCTCCGAAGCGCAAGGCGCTCAACGTCCGACCGTCCGGGAGAATGAGGGTCAGACGCTCGACCGGGGGAACGGGGACGCCCAGTGCCTCGGCCTGTGCGGGAAGATAGCTGAACTCAGTGATGTCGATCGCCACGTGCATATTCTGCGCCCGTTTCCGGTCTCGTCGGAAATGCGGGAGCAATGTGACAATTGATTACCCCGTGTGTCTTCGCGAGATGTTCGTAAATTGGTCATACGGGTTTGCTTTCTGCATTTTCGTGCGTATGCCGCATCCACCTCAGCCTGCCGGCGCGACGAATATCATGGAGGCATGAGCGAGACGCGAGTGCACCTGTCCAAGACCGAGCCGACCGCGTACCAGGCACTCGATGCCTTCTCTCGTACGGTCGGGGAGATCTGCGCGGCGAACGGGATCGATGAGCGTCTCAAGGAGCTGGTCATGATCCACTGTTCGCAGTTGAACGGGTGTGCGTTCTGTGCCCGGATCCATGTGGATCGCGCGCTCGCCGCGGGGGTCGACACCGACACGCTCACACAGATCCCCACATGGCGTGAGAGCGGCGTGTTCACCGAACGGGAACGCGCGGCGCTCGAACTCGCCGAGGCCTTCACCTTCATCGCTGATGAGGGCGTGTCCGACGAGGTGTACGACAGGGTCGGGAGCGTCTTCACCGAGAAGGAGTATGCCGCTCTGAGCTGGGCCTGCGTCTCGATCAACGCGTTCAACCGCATCGTGATCGCGGGACGTTACCCGGTTCCTGCGCGCATGCCGCAGGCGCAGGCATGACGATCCTCGACGTGGGCGGCGTCACCAACGTCCGCGACGTCGGCGGAATCCCCACGGCGGGCGGGCGGATCCGTTCGGGAGTGCTGCTGCGCTCAGGGCAACTCTCCGGCGCGACGACTGCCGGCGCAGCCGAACTGCGCCGGCGGGTGCGCCACATCGTGGATCTGCGCGACGGGGAGGAGGTCGCCGCCGAGCCCTCGGAGATCGACGGCCCCGACACGACGCACCTTCCGCTTTTCCTCGGATCGGTCCGGTCGTTCTTCGAGTCGGACACCAGCCTCGACGACCTGTATCTGCATCTGCTCGAGGAGAGCAGCGAACGTCTGGTCGCCGCGATCCGCATCATCGCAGCGGGGGAGCCGACGCTCGTGCACTGCACGGTCGGCAAGGACCGCACCGGTGTGACTGTCGCACTCGCCCTCTCCGCGGTGGGAGCCGATCGGGAAGCAGTGATCGCGGACTACGCGCTGACCGAGTCACAGCTCCCTCCGCAGCGCTCGCAGCGCATCGTCGCCTATCTCCAGGCGCAGCATCCTGAGGCGGTGCACGCGGTCGCTCTGGCGACGCAGTCGCCGGCTCCGGTGATGAGGCACCTGCTGGAGCAGGTGGACCAGCGCTGGGGGTCGGCAGCCGGCTACCTGCGTGCCCACGGATTCTGTGAGGACGAGCTGGATGCGCTCATCCGCACGCTGGTCGAGCCTGCGGAGAACTCCCCGAACTGAAGCATCGGGGCAAGGTTAGGCAAGCCTTCACTTGGTGTACGATGGATGCACCATGGAAACCTCTCTCGATGTCCGCAGCACGCGCGCTGAGCGCCGTGCCGCTCGTCGACGTGCTCACCACCTGGTGACGGCCGATGAGCACTCGCTCGCCGACCTCGAGGTCTTCTTGGCAACCCTGCCGCTCTGCGCATCCGGGCGGATCTTCATCGAGGTCCCCGAAGCAGGCGACATCGGGGTGATCGACGCGCCGGGCCGCATGACGGTCACCTGGCTGGCACGCGGTGTGCGTTCGGGAGCGCCGGGAACGGGCCGTTCCTGCGCGCCGGGTGAGGCTCTCGCCCGCGCCACCTGCGCCTGGGCCGACGAGATGCTGTGTGACGATGAAGACGATACCCAGACGCACGTCACACTCCTGGGCGGTTATCTGGGAACAGCCGACATCGTCGACCACCTGACCACGAAGCTCGGCATCGAGTCCAGGTCGATCCACGCGCCGGAGCGGTTCGGCCTGCTGCCCTCGGAGCGCTGATTCCTCAGCGCGTGCGGCGCACGTAGTTGCCGTCTTCGAGGCCGGCTTCGATCTCGAAACGATTGCGCAGCGGATCGCGTCCGGCGAACAGGTAGAGCACGGGCATCAGGAATCCGTAGCGCAGCCACTGCGCCTTGTGCACGGCCTCGTGGCGGAGAACGGCGTCCGTCGGTGGTGCATCGCCGGTGAGGAAGCATCCGCCCACGCACACGCCTCCGCGGTTGAACGTCCAGTTCGGCATGCCACGGAACACCCAGAGTCCCGCCCGTCGCTCCACGGGCCCGGTGCTCCAGATCGATCCCCAGATCCACCCGACGGCGGTGCCCCACCAGTAGCCGACGCGGCTGATCGGGGATCGCAACAGGAAAGACGGGATTCGGCGGTCGAACCGCCGACCGCGAGCGAGTTCTTGCTCGGCCGCCGGTCGCCAGTCGACGGTCACGCGACAGCCCCGACGAGGCGCAGGAGCGCCCCGAGATCATCCACCGCGTCAACGGGTGAGCGTGGCGCGAAGCCGGAGATCGTCGCCCCGGCCAGGGGGAGCTCTTCCCGCAGCCGCCGGATCGCCGTGCTCAGCGCGGAAGGTGACACCCCGAACGGTGCGGGGGAGGAGACGCCAGAGAAGTCCGCGGGATCGAGCACGTCGACGTCGATGTGCACCCAGACGCGGCGGGCGCCGGTGGCACGCACAGCAGCGACGAGCGAGTCCGCGTCATCGAGGTCGGCGACCGACAGATTGGTGAAAGGCGCGATCTGCTCGACTTCGGCGTCATCGAGGTTGCGCATGCCCACTGTCACGATCCGGTCGCGAGTGATGCCGGGGGTAAGCGTGAGCTGCTCCTCACCGTCGCCGAGGAGCGCGCGCAGCGCCATCCCGGAGAAGGCGCCGGACGGAGACGTTTCAGGCGTGTGCATGTCGGCGTGCGCGTCGCACCACACGACCGCGAGGTCGTCGGTGCCGTCGGGGAGCGCGTCGAGCGCCGCGACGGTCACACTGCAGTCGCCGCCGATGACGACCGTGTCGGCGGTGATGTGAGAGCTGACCAGCTCTCGCGTGCGCAGCAGCGCGCTGAGTCGACGCACGCCGGTACCGAGCGATTCACCAGCCTCGACCGGCACATCGAGCATGGTCGTGGCGGAGCGGGGCAGATCTCCGGCGATGGCTGATGCGCCGTCGACGAGGAGCATCGCACGCGGTGCGGGCGAGCCCTGCCACTGCGGGACGACGAGGAAACGCACCATGGGTGCCTCCGGGGGAGAGAAGCGCTGATGCCCCGGACACGGGGTCCGGGGCATCAGCAGGGGGTGTCAGGAGCCTTCGATGGCCGTGCGCGGTGCGGTGCTGCCGGCCTTCAGCTCGGCGAGGCGAGCCTCGACCTCGGTCAGCTCACCGAGGTCCTCCAGGCTCTCGAACTGGGCGTCGAGGCTCGACGCGGCGAGCTCGATCTTGCCCTGGGCGATGGCCTCCTGGCGGCGGACCTTGTCTTCGAAACGGCCCAGCTCGCTGGTGGGGTCGAGCACGTTGATCGAGCCGACGGCATCCTGCACCTTGGTCTGCGCCTCGGCGACCTTGGCGCGAGCGAGGAGTTCGCTGCGCTTGTTCTTGAGCTCGCCCAGCTTGTCCTTCATGCCGTTGAGACCGCTCTTGAGCTTGTCGACGATCTCCGTCTGCGCAGCGATCTGCGGCTCGGCGCCGGTGGCCTCACGCTCAGCGCTGATCTGGCGCTGGAGAGCGATCTTGGCGAGGTTGTCGAACTTGTCCGCATCAGCGGCGTCGCCGCTCTTGCGCATCTCGTCGGCCTTGCGGCTGGCGGCCAGCGCCTTGTTGCCCCACTCGGTCGCCGACTGCACGTCTTCCTCGTGGTCGCGCTCGAGCAGGCGCAGGTTGCCGATCGTCTCGGCAATCGCGGACTCTGCGTCGGCGATGCTGTTCGTGTAGTCGCGAACGAGCTGGTCGATCATCTTCTGCGGGTCTTCCGCAGAGTCCAGGAGGGAGTTGATGTTCGCTCGGACGAGCGTGGAGATACGCCCGAAAATGGACTGCTTGGTCATGGGTGATTCCTTTCAGATGGTCTGAGTCGAAGTCTGCAAGATTTGTCTATGAGGATCAGAAGCGTCCACCTCCGGAACGGCCGCTACGCCCTCCGCTGGAGCGGCCTCCGCCGCCGAAACCGGAGCTGCGGAAACCGCCGCCTCCGCTCGAACGCCAGCTGCTGCTGCGCGACGATGAGCGGCCGCCGCCCCCTCCGCCGGAGAGGAGTCCGCCGATGATCCCGCCCAGGATGTCGCCGCCGATACCGGATCCGCCGGAGCGGGATCCTCCGCCGAACGGCCCCGTGCCCCAGCCGCTGTCGTCGTAACCGCGGGAGTTGTACGAGGAGACATCCGCCGAAGCGGACGCGATCGCCTGCCTGGCCAGATCGAGCGCCCTCGTCGCCTCGACCAGCGCGGCCTCGGGGGAGGTCTCGCGCAGACTCAGCGCCTGGGTGAGACTTGCTTCCGCTTGGGAGAGACGGGTGCGCGCGGTCGATCCGACGGTTCCGCGGCGGGTCTCGATGAACTCCCGCCCCGTGCGGATCTCGGATCCTGCCTGCGTCAGGGTCTGCTCGAGCATCTGCTGCGCGCGGCGTACCCGGTCGACACTCTCACGGCCCTGGGCGATGGCGGCATCGATCTGCGTGTTCGCCGCAGTCAGGGCGTCGAAGGCGCGCTGCGGGTTGCGGGGCGTGACCGTGAGGTCGGCCTGTGCCTGTTGTAGCTGCTGGAGCGCGGCGGCTGCAGCGGCGGCGACCGAACCCTGCGCGTCGGGGAGCTGCTGGGCCGTCGCCACATCGTTCTGAAGTTCTGCGACGAGCGCCTGAGCCTGCGCCTCGATGGTGGCGAGGTCGGCGCCGAGCGCGGAGATCGCCTGCACGAGCTGCGTGGACTGGGCGACAGACTGCTCTGCGGTGCGGATGGCGAACGCGGCCTCGCCGGACTTCCCGGCAGCGATGGCCTGCGCGGCGGCATCGATCGACCGATCTGCCAGAGCCGCGCGTTCCTGAGCCTGCACGGGGTTGTCAGCCACCGTGGCGAGGGCCGCAGGGTCGTAGGCGGCCGCGAGCGCGGCGAAAGCGGCCGGTGCACTCGCGAGCGTGGTCTGCAGCGCGGCGCGCTCCGCCCTCACACGCTCCAGCTCTTGCGGGGCGTTCTGCTCCAACTTGCGGAGCTCGTCGAACGCCTCGGTGTTGTCGTCGAGCAGGTCGTCGATCTCATCGGCGATCCGGATGATGCGGATGTGCCACGCGCGTCGATCCTGTACCGAGTCCTCGATCTCGTCGTCGAGCTTCTGCTTGAGATCGAACGCCTCTGACATCTTGGTCTTCGCCGCCTCCACCACATGCGTGAATTCGGCAGTCGCCGCGTCGCCGAACTGGGCGACCGCGAACCCGAGCTCTTCCCGGCTGGAGGTGATCGCGTCGTCGGCCCGCACGAGTGCCAGACCGGCCTGCGTCGCGACCTGATCGTCGGTGAGCGTCGAGAACGGGTCGTTCGGATCCGGAGTCTCCGGCATGGCCCCGCGCTCGCGGATGGCTGCCGCGCGACGTCGACGACGCACCAGGGCGACGATCAACCACAACAGCAGGGCGACGGCGATGATCGCGAGGATGATCAGGAAGACCTGCAGGGCGCCGGCACCGCCATCTCCCTGGATCTCGTCAGCCGCACGGATGATCGCCCCTGACCAGTCGTTCTGCGCGAGCAGCGGCTGGATCTTCTGCTCGACATCGTCGAGCTTGCTCCCGCTGAGCGGGCCGCCCTCTGCCGCGGAGATGTAGTAGGTGCGCTGATCGACCGCGATCGCCAGCAGATACTGCTCCGGTCCGAGGTTGTTGTTCTCGGCGACCGTGTCGGCCCATTCGATCCGGTCGCTCGGCGACGTGAACTCATCGACCAGGACCACGAACAGGTCGGAGGTGGAGTTCGCGGTGAGCTCCTGGAGCCGTGCCTCGACGGTCGCGGTCTCGTCGGCGCTCAGCACACCTGCACTGTCGGTGACGTACCCGGAGTCGAGCGTGAGCGGGTCGGTGGCCGATGCGGCGGTGACGCTCAACGCGCCCGTGAAAGCTGCCGCGATGACCGCAGCCATTGCCAGCCACCGAGACCTCATCGTGTTCCCTCCGACTGACCGCCGTACCCCATATGCCGAGTCTATGCACAGACCCCGACACGCGACAGCTTCCCGCGACGGATCGCCGTTCGCCCTCAGCGGAGGCACATACGCTGGAAGGCATGGACGACAGGTACGGATCGGATGTGCTGGCAACGGGATGGCGCGAGCGCGCCGCGAAGCCGGTACCGCAGGTGCCCGCCGAGATCGACCTCGTCGTCGAGGTCGCCGACGACGGGTTCTGCGGAGCGGTGACCCGGGTGCAGGGTGGCAACGTGGAGCTGGAGGACCGTGTCGGTCGAAAGCGGCTCTTCCCTCTCGGTGGAGGGTTCCTGATCGACGGCGCCGCCGTGCGTCTCACGGCGCCGACGGCGGCACCGCAGGGCACGCGTCGTACAGCCTCCGGGTCTTTCGTGGTCGCGGATCAGCGCGCGCGTGTGGCATTACCCAGCCGTATCCTGGTCGAGGGCAAGCACGATGCCGAGCTCGTCGAGAAGGTCTGGGGCGCCGATCTGAGGGTCGAGGGCGTCGTGGTCGAGTTCCTGCAGGGTGTCGACCTGCTCGATGAACTGCTCGATGCGGAGCCGCCGAGCGCGAGGCGACGCTATGGGGTGCTGGTCGATCATCTCGTGCCCGGATCGAAGGAGTCGCGCATCGCCGACGCCGTCGCGCGCGGCCCGCACGGGAAGCACGTGCGCATCGTCGGTCATCCGTTCGTCGACGTCTGGCAGTGCGTGACTCCGCGAGCGCTGGGGGTCGCGCGGTGGCCTGAGATTCCCCGAGGAACCGACTGGAAGACGGGGATCTGCCGGGCGTTCGGGTGGCCGCACGAGACGCAGGCAGACACCGGGCGCGCCTGGCAGCACATCCTGAGCAAGGTGCACACCTACCGCGACCTGGAGCCTGCACTCCTGGGCCGTGTCGAGGAGCTCATCGATTTCGTCACGGAGCCGATCGCCTGACCTGCCGGTGGCGCGGAGGTCGCAGCCTCCCCGGCTACCCTGGAGACATGCCCGAACCCCGCACCTTCCGTGACGAACCGGTGTCCTTCGTGCGCCGGAGCGGGCGGATGTCCGAGGCGCAGGAGCGCGCCTTCTCCGACCTCGCCCCGCACTACCTCCTCGATGTCCCGCGCGATGTCGCCTGGACCTCTGTACACCCGGAGGCGCGACTCGATCCTGCCGCAGAGTACGCGCGCGACGCCGACCTCTACGTCGAGATCGGCTCCGGTCAGGGGCACGCGATCGTCGCGGCGGCGACCTCACGGCCGGATGACGACTTCCTGGCCGTCGAGGTCTTCCGCGCAGGGCTCGCTCGCACCATGCTCGACGCCGACCGTGAAGGAGCGCGCAACCTGCGCGTGGTCGAGGCCAACGCGCCGGAGGTGCTGTCCTCCTACCTGCCCGAGGCTGCTGCGCGCGAGGTCTGGATCTTCTTCCCCGACCCGTGGCACAAGAAGAAGCACACCAAGCGTCGGCTCGTCCGACCCGGTTTCGGAGTCACCGCCGCGCGGGCACTCCGCGACGGTGGGCTGCTGCGTCTCGCCACCGACTGGGAGGACTACGCGTTGCAGATGCGCGACGTGCTCGATGCGGATCCGCTGTTCGAGCGGGCCTTCGAGGGGGAATGGGCCGAGCGGTTCGACGGTCGCGTGATGACCGCGTTCGAGCGCAAGGGCATCGCGAAAGGTCGAGACATCCGCGATCTGACCTACCGGCGCCGCCCGCGCGCATGAACGACGTGCGGAGTGCGACCACCGTCTGGCCGGGAATCGCGCCGGCCGTCCTCGTGTGCGCCGCGGCGCCCGCATTCTTCGTGCTGGAGATCCCCTGGCTCGGGTGGGTGCTGCTGGCGCTCGGAATCGCGGCGGCCTGGTGGATGGAGCGCGGACGTGCGACGGCGCCCGGTCCTTCGCTGACCCGCGACCTCTCCTTGATCGCGATCGGTCTGCTGATCGTCAGCGTGATCCCGCTGGCCGCTGAGCTCGACAACCTGGCGATGCTGCGCTTCACGCTCGCCCTCGGTGGAGCGGTCGCCGTGCCGTATGTGATCTCCCGGTACCTCTATCGCGATCGCGCGATCAGCTTCCCGTGGCGCACGCATCGTCGCTGGGGGCGCCTGCAATGGGGATGGCTGGTGGCCGTCCTGGTGCTGGGCTGGCTGATCCTGCCCTTCTACTTCATCACCAGTGGGGTGTACCAGAACTGGCCGGTCGTCGACACTCCGGACCTGATCGCCCGGCTGTTCGTCGGGGTGGGTGCCGTCGGCATCTGGGATGAGTTGTTCTTCATCTGCACCGTCTTCGCGCTCTTGCGCCGGCACTTCCCCGATGCGCTCGCGAACGTACTGCAGGCGATCGTCTTCGTGTCGTTCCTCTGGGAGCTCGGCTACCGGGAATGGGGACCGCTGCTGACGATCCCGTTCGCGCTGCTGCAGGGCTTCATCTTCCTGCGCACCCACTCGCTGGCCTACGTGGTCACGGTGCACCTGCTGTTCGACGCGGTGGTGTTCGCGGTTCTGGTGCATGCCCACAACCCGGGCATGCTGCCGATCTTCCTTGTCTAGACCGGTGCGTCGAGACGCGCCGAGGGCATCGGGGGTTTGCCGTGCAGCACTCCGGCGCGGGACAATCGCCACATGCTCATCGTCGGTCTGGTCCTCGCCGCGGCTGCTGCCGCGTTCCACGTGTTCATCTTCGCGCTCGAATCGCTGAAGTGGACCGAGCCCGAGACGAGGAAGATCTTCGGCGTCGCGAGCGAAGCAGATGCCGTGACGATGAAAGCACTCGCTTTCAACCAGGGCTTCTACAACCTGTTCCTCGCGCTGACGGCGTTGCTCGGAATCGGGCTGACGATCGTCGGCTTCGCGACCGTCGGTCTGACCCTCGTCTTCGCCGGCACCGGCATGATGGTCGCCGCAGCCCTGGTGCTCGTGCTGTCCGACCCGACCAAGCTCCGCGCGGCTGCGATGCAGGGAACGCTGCCGCTGCTCGCGGTCATCGCGACAGCGGTCGGCGTCGCGATCGGCTGAACGCGCCGGTTCGACTCCCTGGCCTGCCCTCACTAGGGTGGCGGGATGAGCACCCTGTTTCCGGTGACTGCACCGGCGCCTGTACCGGCTCTCGCTCGGACCGTGCCCTGGTGGTCCCGCCGACGGGTGATCCTGGTGCTGAGCCTCGTCGTCGTCCCTGCGCTTCTCGCGATCGTGCTCAACAGCTACGGACCGCTGACCGTCGAATCGGCGATCCGCATGGCATGTGCCACCGTCGCCGGTCAGACTGTGGCGATCGGCGGTGCCGCCGCAGCACTCGTGATCACCATCGCTCGTCGCCGTAGTGTCGCCGGGATCATCCTGTTCGCGGTGATCCTGTTCGTCGTCGTGGTCTACGCGTCGACCGCGATGGAGAATGCCGGATACCTACTGATCGATCGCCTCGACCGGATCGCCGAGGCCGACGCACTCAACTGAGCGTAGCCGGGCAGCGCGACACACAGCAGAAAAGGGCCGCCCGCATGCGGACGGCCCTTTCGAACCTGCAGGTGGATTCAGAACTTCAGCAGCACCTTGCCCACGCGACCGGGCGTGTTGCTGAGGCGCACGGCGTCGGCGATGTCGGCGGCGTCGAAAACGCCGGCGACAGGGAGGGTCAGCGTCCCGTCGGTGACGCGCTGGATGAGTTCGCCGAACAGCGCGCCGCGCGTGGCGGCATCGAGCTGCTGGATCACCTTGCTGCCCCAGAAGCCCTTGACGATGGCCTGCTTGAAGATCACATCGGAGGAGGCGATCTCCATGACGGGGGAGTTCATCGCTCCGAATGCGACGAGCGTGCCGCCCTCGCTGAGCAGCGAGAGTACATCGCCGGAGGCCGATCCGCCCACGGAATCCACCCCGGCGATGATCGGCGCACCGTCGGTGAGACGTGCAGCCTGGTCGCGCCAGTGATCCTGGTCCGTCGAGATGACGTTCTCGATGCCCTGGGCGCGCAGCTCTTCGACACCTTCCGCACGGCGCACGAGCCCGAGGACGTGCACGCCGCGGGCCGCGCCGAGCTGCGCGAGCATACGCCCGACGGCACCGTTCGCCGCGTTCTGCACGATCCAGTCGCCCTCGTTCACGTCGAGGAACTGCAACAGGCTGATCGTGCTGAACGGCATCGAGACGAGCTGGGCCGCGCTCTCATCGGAGAGGGATTCGGGTACGGGGATGAGGCCCGCGGCGTTCGCCACGATGTACTCGGCCCAGGCCCCGAAGGTTCCGCCGGTCGCGACGCGCTGTCCTACGGTGAGGTGCTCGACGCCCTCACCGAGAGCATCGACGATGCCGAGCGCTTCGGTGCCGGATGCCGCGGGCAGTTCCGGCTTGAACCCGTAGGTGCCGCGGACCGTCCACAGATCGTGGTTGTGGATGGGGGAGAGGACGATACGCAGGCGGACCTGTCCTGCTCCGGGTTCCGGGACGGGACGCTCCTCGACCACGAGGACGTCTTCGGCTTCGCCGAACTGGGAATGGATGAGTGCACGCATGTTGTGGTTCCTGTCCTTCGGGAGGTCAGTCGTCGGAGACGGTGATCGTGACGTCGATGTTGCCGCGTGTCGCGTTCGAGTACGGGCAGACCTGGTGTGCGGCATCGGCGAGCGCCTGAGCCTGCTCGTGCGGGAGCTCGGGGATGACCACTTCGAGTTCGACGGCGAGTCCGAACCCGCCGGCACCGTTCGAGCCGATCTGCACGCGTGCACCGACCGAGCTGTGATCGATCTTGACCTTCTGTGTCCGTGCGACGGACTGCAGAGCGGAGTGGAAGCATGCCGCGTAGCCGGCCGCGAAGAGCTGTTCGGGGTTGGCCCCGTCGCCGCTGCCGCCCATCTCCTTGGGGATGGCGAGATCGAACTCGACACGTCCGTCGTTCGTGGCGACGTGTCCGTTGCGGCCGGCGCCGGTGGCGAGGGCTTCTGCGGTGTAGAGAGCTTCCATTGAGGGGTTTCCTTCCGGGAGGGTGGTCATTCGCCGGCGCGCGGCGCGGTGGCGCCGGCGACGGACGTCGAGGTGCCGCTCTGGAGCAGAGCGGTCAGTTCGTGGAGTTCTGAGATGAGCCGGCGGCGGTGCGCATCGTCGCGGATGCCGGAGAGCTGCGCGATCTGGGCCGGGATCTTCGCGAGGTCCGCACGGAGCGCTTGACCTGCGGCAGTGAGCTGCACCATCACGACCCGCTCATCCTGAGGGCTGCGCGTCTTGGCCACCAGGCCCGCCTGCTCGAGGCGGCGCACGAGGGGGGAGAGTGTGCCGGAGTCGAGCTGCATGGCGTCGCCGAGGGAGCCGATGGTCTGATCTCCCTCGTGCCACAGAATGGCGAGGACCAGATACTGCGGGTACGTCAGCCCCCAGGGGGCGAGCAGGGCCCGGTACGCCTGCGTGGTGGCGCGGGCGGCGGAGTACAGCGAGAAACACACCATCTCATCGGTCACGGCCATGACTTAAGTATTGCACGCGATTGAGTTGTGCACAATTTAATAGAGTTCTTCGGGGCGACTCTGCTGGTGCGCCGGCTGGACGCGTCGATACAGTGAGCGCATGGAGGCCACAGTGTCGGTGACGGATGAAGACGAGACTGACGCTGACCCCCGGATCGGGCTCTCCTCCGCGCAGGTCGCTCGACTGACGGCGGCGGGAGCGACGAACGCATTCACGGGCGACTCCAGCAGAAGCGCCTGGAACATCGTCCGCGCGAACGTCTTCACCCTCTTCAACGGCATCGTCGGTGCCTGCTTCCTCGTACTCCTGCTCCTGGGACGCTGGCAGGATGCGCTGTTCGGTCTCGCCGCGTTCGGCAACGCGATCATCGGGTGTTGGCAGGAGTTCCGTGCGAAGGCGTCTCTCGACCGCCTCGCCCTGCTGAACGCCCCCCGCGCGCGGGTGCGGCGAGAGGGGCAGGAGATCGAGGTCGCCCCGGCGGAGGTCGTGCGCGGCGACATCCTGATCCTGCGGGCCGGGGACCAGGTCACCGCCGACGCCGTGGTGTTGGAGCACCGCGCCCTCCAGATCGACGAGTCGATGCTCACCGGTGAGTCGGATGCGGTCGACAAGGAGCACGGCGCTGATGCGCTGTCCGGCTCCATCGTCGTGGCGGGCGATGGCGTCGCCCGTGCGATCAGAGTCGGCGCAGATTCCTACGCCAACAAGTTCGCCACGGAGGCGAAACGGTTCTCGCTCGTGGCATCGGAGTTGCGCACATCGGTCGACCAGGTGCTGAAGTGGGTCGGCTGGGGCATCGCTCCGATCGGGCTCCTGGTGCTCAATGCGCAGATGATGGTGGCCGGAGGGTGGGTATCCGCCTGGCGTAGCGGTACTTGGACACAGGCGATCGTCAACACGATCTCGGCGCTGACGGCGATGATCCCGCTCGGACTCGTGCTGATGACCTCGATCGCGTTCGCCGTCGGAGCGGCGCGCCTCGCGTCCCGACAGGTGCTCGTGAACGAGCTACCCGCCGTCGAGGGGCTCGCGCGCGTCGACGTCATCTGCCTCGACAAGACGGGAACCCTCACCGAGGGAGAACTGGCCTACCGCGACCTCGAGCGTCTGGATTCGGATGCCGTGGGGTGGGAAGACGCGCTCTCGTGGTTCGGTGCCGCCCCTGATGCGAACGCCACAGCGCGATGCCTGCGCGCCCCGTATCCGGCATCGGGTCCGCGTGAGGCCTCGGTCTACATCTCGTTCTCCTCGGCGCGGAAGTGGAGCGCCCTGGCGTTCGCGGATCAGTCAGACGAGGTCTGGGTGCTCGGCGCTCCGGAGATGGTGCTCGGCGACGTCGCCACGGATGCCCGCACCCCGGTGGGAGAAGCGGTGACACGTCTGGCGGCCGGGGGGCTGCGCACGCTCGTCCTGGCCGTCGGTTCTGACCCGTACTCGACGGCGGCGCAGACGGCCGAAGCGCTGCCGACCGGCCTGACCCCTGTGGCAGTGATCACCTTCAGTGAGAAGGTGCGCCCCGACGCAGCGCAGACGCTGGCGTACTTCAGTGAGCAGGGCGTGGGAGTCCGGGTGATCTCCGGCGACAATCCGCGCACCGTCGCCGCCATCGCCCGTCAGGTCGGACTCGACGTCAGCGAGGGATACGACGCCAGACAGCTCCCGGAGGGTGACGCCGAGCTGAGCGACGTGCTGGAGTCGCACACGGTGTTCGGCCGGGTGACGCCGGAGCAGAAGAAGCGGATGGTCGTGGCGCTGCAGGCCCGCGGGCACACCGTCGCGATGACCGGTGACGGCGTGAACGACGCGCTCGCGATCAAGACGGCCGATATCGGCATCGCGATGAACTCCGGCTCTCCGGCGACGAAGGCCGTCGCCCGCCTCGTGCTGCTGGACGGGCAGTTCTCGCACCTCCCTGACGTCGTCGCGGAGGGGCGGCAGGTGATCGCGAACATCGAGCGGGTCTCGATGCTGTTCCTCACCAAGACGATCTACGCGACGACACTCGCCGTGCTCTTCGGCATCATGGTGCTGGAGTTCCCGTTCCTGCCTCGACAGCTGTCGATCACCGATGGGCTCACGATCGGCATCCCGGCGTTCTTCCTCGCGCTGATGCCCAACACGCAGCGCTATGTGCCAGGGTTCCTCCGCCGCTCGCTGACCTTCGCGATCCCTGCGGGCCTGCTGATCGCGATCGCTCTGACGGTCTACACGCGAGCGTCGATGGCGCTCGGCATCAGTGAGCCGCAACTGCGCACGGGCTCGACGATCATCCTCGCGATCGTCGGGATCTGGGTGCTCGCGGTGCTGGCGCGTCCGCTCAACCGCTACAAGGTGCTGGTGGTGGGGGCGATGTTCGTCGCACTGGCGACGATATTCACCGTGCCGCTCTCGACCACGTTCTTCCAGCTGATCGACCCGGGCGAAGAGGCGGCATATCTGATCGCCATCGTCACCGTGCTCACGATCCTGGCGATCGAGATCGTGCGGCTGGTGCACCGGCGCGTGCTCGCGAAGTCAGTGATCGGCGAAATGGCGTGAGCCCGGCGGCGCCCACAATGCCGCCAGCACCAGCACCTCCACCACGGCCTGCACCAGGACAGCCCAGTCCCAGTCGGTCGTCGCGGCGGTCACGGCGTGCAGTATCAACTGGATGGCGAGGTAGATCGTGAGGAGCAGGCGCGCCAAACGACTGCCTCGACCGATCGCGGCCGCGACGGCGAGAGTGAGCAACCCGAACAGGATCACGCCGGCACCGACGAGGGAGACAGGCAGCACGTCCGCGTCGGCGACCTGGTAGCGACTCAGGAGCACGATGATGCCGAGCAGCGCGTTCGACAGGCCGCTCAACACCACCAGGATCATGACGACGGTGATGACCGCAGGGCGCTTCTGCGGGAGCTGTTCGGTCACGGGGTCCACGCGCTCACTGTACAAGGAGCGCGGATCCGTGCGAGCGGGCGCGTGGCGTCGACATCCTCCAGATATGGAAACCTAGCTATTACCTAGCTAAGCTAGCGAACATGGATCGCTATCTTCGGTTGCGGTGGGTGGGGCTGGTGTTCATCAGCATCGCCGTCTCCCTGATCATCGTCGACTCGACCATCGTCAACGTCGCGATACCGGCGATCGTGGACGATCTGGGCATCACGTCGACCGAGGTGCAGTGGGTGCAGGAGGCGTACACGCTCGTCTTCGCGGCGCTTCTGCTGGTGTTCGGAAGTCTCGCCGACCGATTCGGACGACGACGCGTCATGATCACGGGTGTCGCGGTCTTCGCCGCGGCATCGGTGCTCGCCGCCCTCGCGCCTGACGGGGGAATGCTCATTCTGGCGCGCCTGGCACAGGGCGTCGGCGGTGCGATGATCCTTCCCACCACGCTGTCGATCATCAATGCCACGTTCCGGGGACGGGAGCGGGGGATCGCCTTCGCCGTCTGGGGATCGACCATCGGCGGTATGGCGGCGGTGGGACCGTTGCTCGGAGGCTGGCTGACGACCGCCTTCTCGTGGCGGTGGGCATTCGGGATCAACATCCCGCTCGGCATCATCGTCGTGATCGGCGTGCTGCTGACCGTCGCCGAATCCCGGAGCGACCGCACCGAGAGAATCGACGGTGTCGGTGCGCTTCTCTCGGTCCTCACGATGGGAAGCCTGGTGTTCGGGCTCATCGAGGGCCGCACCTACGGATGGTGGCTCGTCGATCAGCGCCCGCAGATCGGCGACTGGACCTGGCCGTGGGATCTGTCGCCCATCCCCGTGGCGTTCGCTCTGGCGATCGCAGGGCTCATCGCCTTCATCGGCTGGGGTGTGCGCCGCCAACGCAGAGGACAGTCGACGCTGCTCGCGCTGCGGCTGTTCTCGATCGGCTCGTTCAGGAACGGCAACATCGCGGCCGGTGTCGTCTCGCTGGGGGAGTTCGGCATCATCCTCGCTCTGCCCCTCTGGCTCCAGTTCGTCCTCGGCTTCGATGCGTTGCAGACCGGACTGCTGCTGCTCGCCCTCGCAGGAGGCTCCTTCGTCGCCAGTGGTGCCGCCGGCGCATCCAGCGGAAGGATCGCGCCGGTCTGGATCGTTCGTGCCGGTCTGATCGCCGAGATCATCGGTGTAGCCGGAGTCGGCTTCCTCATCGCACCCGATGCGTCCTGGGTGCCGATCATCCCCTTCCTCTTCATCTACGGCCTCGGCGTCGGACTCGCCACGGCGCAACTCACCGGTGTCGTGTTGGCCGATGTGCCGGTGGGCGACAGCGGTGCCGCGTCCGGTACCCAGTCCACCTCCCGGCAGTTGGGAGCGGCGCTCGGCGTCGCGATCCTCGGCACGGTGCTGTTCAGCAGCACGGCCGGCATCCTCTCCTCCGCACTCGACGAACGCGGTCTCCCCGCCGCGCAGCGAGATCAGGTCGTCTCTGCCGTGGTCGACAGCGCAGGGGCAGCGATCTCGGGGCTCGAAGCGAACCCGCAGACAGCAGACATCGCTGGCGACGCGAAGGCCGCCTTCTCGGACGGCACCCGATACGCCGCCTGGACCGCTGCCGGCTTCCTGGCGCTCGGCCTGCTCTCGACGATCTCGCTCGGTGCGACCGCGAGCGTTCGCCGCAAGGAGGACATCCCGAGCGCGACGTGAGATCGCGCGGCACAGCCCGCGTACCCGGCAGAGCCTCAGCGGTCGACGGCTACACTCGACCGATGCCTGCCACCCCGAGCGATGTGACCGATACGTTCGTCCGCGTTCGTGGTGCCAAGGAGAACAACCTCCGCAACGTCGATGTCGACGTGCCGCGCGACAGCATCGTCGCCTTCACCGGAGTATCCGGGTCGGGAAAGTCGTCGCTCGCATTCGGCACCATCTTCACCGAGGCGCAGCGTCGCTACCTCGAATCCGTCGCCCCGTACGCGCGTCGCCTCATCCAACAGGGCCACGATCCGCATGTCGAGTCGATCACCGGCCTCCCGCCGGCGGTCGCGCTGCAGCAGCGCCGCGGGGCCCCCAGTGCCCGATCGAGCGTCGGCACGGTCACCACACTCTCGAACTCCCTGCGGATGCTCTTCTCGCGCGCGGGGACCTTCCCTGAAGGCTTCACGACGCGGCTGGATTCCGACGCGTTCTCGCCGAACACGGCAGCCGGCGCATGCCCGGAATGCCACGGGATCGGCGTCGCGCACACCGTCACCGAGGATTCCCTCGTTCCCGACCCGTCGCTCAGCATCCGTGACGGCGCGATCGCCGCCTGGCCGGGAGCCTGGCAGGCGAAGAACCTGCGCGACATCACCATCAAGCTCGGCTACGACGTCGATCGTCCGTGGCGAGACCTGCCGCAGGATGATCGGGAGTGGCTGCTGTTCACCGATGAGCAGCCGGTCGTCGAGATCACCCCGCAGCGGGACCGCGTCGCGAAGCCGTACAAGGGCAGGTTCTGGAGCGCGAAGAAGTACGTCTTCCATACGCTCGCCGACTCGCAGAGCGCGACGATGCGCGCGAAGGTGCTGCAGTTCGTCCGGTCTGGACGCTGCCCGCTCTGCCATGGCACCGGTCTTCGCCGCGAAGCCCTGGCTGTGACGTTCGCCGGCCGGACGATCGCTGAACTCAATGCGCTCCCGATGGCCGAACTCGCCGAAGTACTGCGGCCCACCACACAGCTCACCGATGCCGTCCCTGCACTGCCGACGACTCTCTCCGGGGAGCGCACCGATGTCGCGGTCGCGCTCACCACGGACCTCCTGGAACGCATCACCGTTCTCACAGACCTCGGACTCGGCTACCTCGGGCTCGGTCGCGTGACGACGACGCTCTCACCCGGCGAGATGCAGAGGCTGCGGCTCGCGACGCAACTGAGGTCGGGGCTCTTCGGCGTCATCTACGTCCTCGATGAGCCGTCCGCCGGTCTGCACCCTGCCGATGCGGAGCCCCTGCTCGAGGTCCTGGACCAGCTCAAGCGCTCGGGCAACTCCGTCTTCGTGGTCGAACACAACATGGATATCGTCCGACACGCCGATTGGATCGTCGATGTCGGACCCGGGGCCGGTGAAGGCGGCGGTGAGGTGCTCTACAGCGGTGCGGTCGAGGGGCTCGCGGCCGTCGAGTCGTCCGTGACGCGACCGTTCCTGTTCTCCGCGCACGGTGAGGTCGCCGAGAGCCGTCGCTCTGTGCGCGTCCCGGCCGCCTGGGTCACGATCGAAGGCATCACGGTGCATAACCTCACCGACGTCGACGTCGCCGTCCCCGTGGGGGCCTTCGTCGCCGTCACCGGGGTGTCGGGGTCGGGCAAGTCGACGCTCGTGAGCCGCGTGCTCCGCGACGTCGTGCGCGATCATCTGCGTTCGGACGGCGATGTCTTCGCCGAGGATCCGGACGACGATGCGACGTCGACCGCTGTTCCCGAAGACGGAGGGGGATTCGCCGAGGCGACGACATCCGATATCGGCGCTGACGCGCTCTTCTTCCGGCGTGCGACGGGCCTGGAGCACTTCGATCGGCTGGTACGCGTCGATCAGAAGCCCATCGGACGCACGCCGCGATCGAATCTCGCCACCTACACGGGCATGTTCGACGCGGTCCGCGCGGTCTTCGCCCGCACCGACCTCGCGAGGGAGCGCGGCTATACGGCAGGACGGTTCTCGTTCAACGTCGCCGGCGGACGCTGCGAGACCTGCCTGGGTGAGGGCTTCGTGTCGGTGGAGCTGCTCTTCCTCCCCGGCAGCTACGGACGCTGCCCCACCTGCCACGGCGCGCGGTACAACGCGGAGACGCTCGAGATCAGGTTCGAGGGCAAGACGATCGCGGACGTTCTCGCGCTGACGGTCGAGCAGGCGTCGGAGTTCCTCGCCGCCGTTCCCGCGGCAGCGCGCAGCCTGCGCGCTCTCCTCGACGTCGGACTCGGCTACCTGCGTCTCGGCCAGCCGGCGACGGAGCTGTCGGGCGGCGAGGCGCAACGGATCAAGCTGGCGACCGAGCTGCAGCGGATGCAGCGCGGTCACACGCTCTACCTGCTGGATGAGCCGACGACGGGTCTGCATCCCGCCGACGTGCGACTGTTGCTCGCCCAGCTGCAGTCGCTCGTCGATGCCGGCAACACGGTCGTGGTCGTCGAGCATGAGATGGATGTCGTCGCGGCCGCGGACTGGGTGATCGACCTCGGTCCTTCCGGGGGAGACGCCGGAGGACGCATCGTCGCCTCGGGGACTCCGGACGCGATCGCGAATGATCCCGCCAGTCGTACCGGTCCGTATCTGGCCGCGCGGCTCCCGCGATGACGGCGCCCTGGATATGAAGAAGGACCGTCCTCACGGACGGTCCTTCTTCATGTGAGTGTGGGTTGTACGCGGAAGGTGTCTTGCCGCGTGATTCCGGGGCGGATCTATGCACGAGTCGAGTCCGATCCTCCAACGCCAGTGAGCCAATCCTCTAATTCGGCAGACTTGGCTGGAACGGGGCGGATCGACACCCACCCTGCCACTGCACAGACATCGAGCAGCCGGGCCAAGGGACGACCAGGATGCACCAGCGCGGATCACTGGGCATCAACGCTGCATCAACGGGGCGCCCACTGTGCGCTCGCTGGCCTCACGAGTGACGTGTAGTTGCCATTCAGCGGAGCGAGTCGCTGGAGATAGTGTTCTGGTGGCCGCGGGTAGGGCTCCTCGGGTTCACCGAACGCGAGCCCATCTTTCTGTCCGAGCAGTCTCGCTTCCTCATAGGTCAACGCCCGGCCGCGGAACCCGAGGTCCACGCCTCTCGGGAGTGGCGAGATGAGCTGGGCCTTCCGGTGCGATCTTCGGACGACGGCCGCCGCGATTCGATTGGCAAGTGGAGCGTAGCCCGACTCTGGTAGAACGACGAGTGCGAACAGTCTGCCCATAGTCCAGCTGACGAGATGTGCGAAGGACTCTCCATCGAACGTAAGGGCGGAGTGACGCCCTCCGACAAGTGCTGGCTCAGCAACGCTGCCGACGAAAACTCTGACTCCGAGTGGAACCCGTCGAGATCGATACAAGTCGCTGAAGAGCTCCCTCGGATAGCCGTTCTGATTTCTGTGACCCCACGTGTAGACCAGCGCAGCGCGAGTGAGGTGTAGAGCCACGGGAAGGACCGATTCCGCCGGTAGGTCATGTTGACGACCGGTCGCGAAGGGGATGAGGTAGTGGCTCGCCTCTTCGTCAATGTCCTTCAGCCAGGAGCCGTTACAGGACTTGCACACTCCGTCCCACTTCATGTCGAAAGGTGAACGATTGTTGACTCGCCTCGGCTTGAACGATCCATCGGTCGACATCGTGTCCAGCATCACCAGTGGGACGTCGAAGTACTTCTCCCAAGAGTCGGGCAGCCAATGCTCGGCGCTGGACTCGCCATCGCCGTTAAGGCAGAAGGGGCATGGTGACTTCACCAGCTCACGATAGCGACAGATCTGGCAGGGCCCTAGGTAACTGCCATGTTCAACGAGAACAGCGGACCCGGGCTCAGGCGCCTCAGATGTTGCCTCCGTGCCTCACGCGATATCGGAATCCGAATCGTCTACTATGCTGACCGCATGAATCTGGGGGGATGCGGCGCTTTGGCCGCCATCGTGGTCGCGTGCGCGCTGCTCGCAGCAGGCTGTTCATCATCGGCACCGAACCCTGAGTCGTTGCCGTCGGACGAACCGGCGTCGGCGCTCACGCCGACGCCGAGACCCACCCCACCTTCGGACACCGACGGCGATGGCGTGCTCGACTCGATGGACGACTTCCCCGACGATCCGACCCGCACGAAGCAGCTCTACTACGCGTCTGGCGATCCCGTTGTCGCCGGCTACCCGTTGGTCGTCGACACCACGCAGTTGGATTACCGGCTGGCGAACTGGATCAAGACGCCACAGGCCGTGGCGCTCGCACCAGGGGTGTACGCCGGCTACAACCCAGCGGTCACCGACCTCGCCGTCTACCTGGAGACGAACACCGGAGATGGTGACTGCGCCGTTCGGGAGATGTACCAGTTCGGTGGAGGCGCCTGCTGGGACGGCGTCTTGGCGTCACCGGCAGAACCCACCCAATAGCCTCAATACCGATGTCGAGGATTCCATGAAGATCACCCCAGGTGTCGAGCTCCCCGAGGAGCTTCTCACCGCAGCCCGGGCGGGTGAACTGGTGCTATTTGTCGGCGCCGGCGCATCGATGGGCGGGAAGTCCGGTCTACCGGACTTCAATGAGCTCGCTCGGCAAGTCGCGAACAGAGTCGGCCGCGTCTTCGACGGCGACGAACCGGCCGACGCGTTCCTTGGCAGACTTTCGAATGAATTCCCCCAGGTGCGCGGCATCGCGCGCGACATCATCGCACGCCCTTCGTCCTCCGCGAACGACACACACCGAGGGATTGCTCGCCTAGCAGCGGCGACTTCTGCCTCCGTCGTCACGACCAACTATGACGAGCACATCACGACAGCAGCAGCAGCTGAGGACCTCGTGCTGGGGGAGACCTTCAATGCTCCGGCGGTGCCTCTCGCGCGTAGTTTTCGCGGCGTGGTTCACCTTCATGGGGCAGTGTCCCGACCAACTGACGACCTCGTCCTGACGGACGCAGACTTTGGTCGCGCCTACCTTACCGACGGTTGGGCGAGACGATTCGTGCAGGATCTCTTCACCAACCGAACTGTTCTGTTCATCGGTTACAGCCACAACGACGTGGTTGTCACGTACCTCGCGCGAGGCCTCCCCCCGAACACTCGTCGATTCGTGCTCACTGACAAGCCTGAGAACCCGCGGTGGAACGATCTTCGGATCGAAGCGATTGGGTATTTGTCTGCTGACGACCACAAGGCTCTGCCCGAAGCCCTGGACGCATGGGCGACTCTCCAGCGAATGGGCCACCTGGATCATCACGAACGAGTCCGTTCTATCGTTCAGGGCGGCCCACCTAAGATCCCCGACGAGGCTGACTACCTCGCGTATGCCATCACCGTCCCGTCCGGCGTGCGCGCGTTCGCCAGGTCCGCCACCGGTCCCGAGTGGCTACGTTGGGCGGAGACGCAGCCACCGTTCCAACAATTGTTCGACCCTGGCATTGAAATGTCCGAAAGCGGGCGAGTGCTCACCGGGTGGTTCTCGGAAACCTACGCCATGGAACCCGCCCGAGCCGATCTCGCGATGCGAGTGCTCGCCCGACATGGACCACTCGTCAACCCATACCTTCGATACGAACTCAGCATTCGCAGCGCCAGGATGCCGCAGGAGCACTCGCGTCTCGCGCGGCAGTGGGCGCTCATCGTCTCAGCCGCAATGAGCACAGCCCACCGAACGCGCGAGTTCTGGTTCCAGACGCACGGACATGACGACCTATCGTCATCAGAGCTCCTTCCTTTCGTGCGCGAGGCCGTCGCTGCACGCCTCACCCTGGCCGAAGAGAGGTCATGGTTTTCCCAGGAAGGCACGGACGAGTCGACGCGATTGAAGTTCGGCATAGCGTGGATTGGCGACAAATCCGACATGGGCCGCCTACTGGAGCGCGTCCGGGCGGACCTCGTTCCTGTCGCTGCGCAGGTAGTTCAGGTACTGGAACAAGCCATCGCCAATGCGTACGAGATCCTTGACGCATTCGATGAGGACCACTTCGACAGTTGGTCCTTTCGTCGCTCAGCCATCGAACCGCACGCCCAGGACGAACACCGCGACATCGAGGACGAGCTCATAGATACTCTTCGCGACGCGGCCTCCATACAACAGCGCGTAGATGCATCGATTCGACCACGGTGGCTTTCTAGCCCACACGATCTACTTCGCCGACTCGCCGTTCACCTGTTGAGGGAAGATGAAGCCCGCACCGCGAACCAGAAGATCGAGGAGCTTCTTCAAGGACCGGGCGTCTATGACCGCCACCTCAAGCACGAAGTCTTCACGCTCGTCGCGTCGACCGCGGCCGACCTCGACGACACCGCCAGAGGTAAGTTCCTGGCCGCTGTGCTCGAAGGGCCGCCCGCGTTCAACACGGACGAAGAAACCAACGCTCGTCTCCGTGAACGTGTGATGTTCGACCTACTCGAATGGACCTCGAGGCACGTTTCCGGCTGGCAGGAGCTCGAGGCGGAACTCAGCAACATTCGGGCCGGTCGCCCAGAAATCGGCGTCCGCCCTCACGCCGATTTCGATTCCTGGATGGAGTCCGGCACCTGGGGCGGTAACCAACCGATGGACACGAGCGACTTCGTTGAGCTGGCTCAAAGAGAAAGCGCCGGAGCCGCAATCCGCGCCCTGATGGATCACGACTTCAGTGAGCGTAACTTCGGCGGCTCCAGCATCTCTGACGCGTGCAAAGTCGTCACGGCAGCGGTCCGATCTCATCCCGAACTAGGTAGGCCGCTCGTCGATGCCCTGGTTCCTACACCGTTCATGCATCAGCAGGACCTCCTCGCCGCCGTACTCGAGGGCTGGGAAAACGGGAGCCTTGACGATACCGAGGCGGATGTCGCGGTGACGACAACTGACTCGCTCTATTCACGCGGGGACCTCGTACGACCGACCGCACGCCTCTGCCTCTCGCTGGTGAACCGCGAGACCGGCAGTAGACCAGAGCCCTTGCTCACCCTGACCGACAAACTCATCAACTCGATCTGGACCGACGAAGCAGGACAGTATGAGACTGGCTCGTGGACCGACCCCCTTACTGAGGCCCTAAACACTTGGCCGGGAGCATACGCCCAGTACTGGTTGCATCGGATCAGCCTTCGCTGGCGAATGAGCGAGAATTGGAATGGGTTCAGCGACGACGAGAAAGCCAGCCTCGACTCGATCCTCAATGACTTCGGGCCGGTCCATCGGCCAGCACTGGCTATCCTCGCCACCGACCTCCGTTTCCTTTTCGCCTCAGACGAAGCTTTCGTCACGTCGAAGGTGTTCCCGCTGTTTGACCCAACGGTCGGTGGTGACCGTGCAGCGCTGATGTGGAGTGCCTTCCTCCATAGCCCTCGAGTCGACGACGCACTTCTCGACGCAGGATTCTGGGAGGTCCTTATCCGAGGGCGCGCTGCGTACGGCGGGGCTGCACAGCGTGCCTCCGGTCAGCAGTATTGGAGACTGATAGCTGCCGCGTCGATCTACTCCTCAGCTCAGGCCGTCGACCGATCTGCACTGCTCCAGCAACTCTCGTTGCCCGCCGACCAGCCGGATCTTCTTCGTCTCCTTGAAGCACTTCGGGCAGAGGTATCTGACCTAGAGCTTGACCGACGTCCGACCGCTTGGGGATGGATCCAGACTGAGTGGAAGGCGCGTGTCGACTCCAGCAGCGGAGGTCAGTCTCCAGAGGAACGCGCGGCGTGGGGTGACCTCGGACTCGCCCTCGGCGAACTTGCGCCTCAGTCGCTCATTGTTAGCGCGACCGCTCCTGGCCCGCTGTCGCGCAACAGCGCGTATTCGGACATTCCCGAGCCGGTACTGCGCGCTCACGCTGAGGAGTTCGTGCGTGATGCCACCCGTCGCGGTCAGTTCACGACAACTGCTGACTGGTCTGTTCAACACGAGCTCAGCTCCCTGTTTGCCGTCGTTGGCTCCCTAACCCCACCAAAGGTGCAGCGAGCCTTTGCTGAGGTCGCCGTGGGCTTGGGAATTCATCAAGCCGCGAGTTGGACTACGTAGTTGCAAGCACTGCCGCTGAATGCTCGTCGTTGTCCTCATCATGAACGGCTGCTGCACGGGAGGATGCTGTGGTTAGAACTGACCGACGAGATATCACAATCGGGCACTGCGGTACGTTGAGCACATGACCAGCGACGTCGTGGAGGCCGGTTGGCATCCAGATCCTTCGGGACAGTTCGAGCAACGTTATTGGAACGGCGCCGCTTGGACGGAGCATGTTTTCTCCGGCGGTGTGCAGTCTATTGCTCCGGTCGCCCACAGCCGTGCCGAGGCTCGTGCCCTTCGTGCCCAGGCCTCGGCCGAGCCGCGCGCCGAACCTGGAGCGGCAGCGGATGCTGTTGGTGAGGCTGGGCCGTCGAACTCAGGCACCGGTAATGCACTGGTTCTGGAGAACATCCCGCTCGTCGGTGCGCGCAAGCACGCTGAGAAACTGCGCTCAGAGGTCGCACGGCTACAGGGGCTCATCGACCAGTGCGGGCTCCAGGACGTGGCCGCCCTGGATGACCTGAAGCGCCACCTGAACCAGGAAGTCGATGGCGTGCGCGGGCAGGTCGCAGCCGCCTCGGCGGAGCTTGTATCGCGTCAAGCGGACATCGCGTCCACGGAGGCATCGCTGCTCGACCTGCGCGGAGCCGTCGAGGTCCAGGAACTCGGCCTCTACGACTACGAGCATCCCGCCGAGGACTCGGTAGCCCTCGCCACCCAGCTCGAAGCGCTCCGCGCAGATATCAAGATGGCCGTCCGCGCCGGCAGGGCCACGCAGGCGACGAGCAACTTCACCTTCAACAACAGCACGGCCAAGGGCGCGAAGTTCGTTCGAGACATGTCGAAGCTCATGCTCCGCTCCTACAACGCCGAGGCCGAGAATTGCGTCAAGGCAGTCCGTGCCGGGAACCTTGCCACCGCTCAGAAGCGCCTCACGACCGCGATGGAGCAGATCGCTCGCCTCGGCACGATGATCGACCTGAGCATCACGTCGTACTTCCACCAGCTTCGTCTCCGCGAGCTTGAACTCGCCAATCGGCACCTCCGTGCCGTTCAGGAAGAGAAGGAAGCAGATCGCGCGCACCGTGAGGAGCTTCGGGAGCAGCGCAAGGCGGAGAAGGAACTCGCTGCAGAGAAGGCGCGCCTCGAGAAGGAACGCGGGCACTACGCGAACACCATCGCCGCCCTGGAAGCCAACGGTGATCTCGAAGGTGCGGAGCGCATGCGAGCGCGCCTCGCTGATGTCGAGCACGCCATCGAGAACGTCGACTACCGAGCAGCGAACATCCGCGCCGGGTACGTGTACGTCATCAGCAATGTCGGCTCGTTCGGGCCTGACGTGGTGAAGATTGGCCTCACTCGGCGCCTCGAACCCATGGACCGCGTCAACGAACTCGGAGACGCGTCCGTGCCCTTCCGGTTCGACGTCCACGCCCTGTTCTTCGCCGACGACGCCGTGAGCATCGAGGCGATGCTGCACCAGCACTTCGCGGACCGACGCATCAACCAGATCAACCTGCGCCGCGAGTACTTCCGTACCACTCCCACTGAGGTGCGCGAGGCATTGAAGGCGCACTCCGTCGAGCTGCTCGACTTCAAGCTGGAGCCCGCTGCGGAGGAGTATATGGCGACTCGCGCCTTGCAGGGCAGCCGCTAATTCTTGTCCAGGGGCTCCTGACAACTGTAGTTACTCACGGCGTCGGCCACGGCGAAGGAGCGGCAGAGTCGCGTCGCACACATATGAAGAAGGACCGTCCTCACGGACGGTCCTTCTTCATGTGTGTGTTGTGCCCCCGACAGGAGTCGAACCTGCGACCTACGGTACCGGAAACCGGCGCTCTATCCACTGAGCTACGGAGGCGTACCGATCGACAATATCACTGCTCGGGGGTGGTCTCCGACCCGCCCGCCTCGGTGACGGGTGCGCCGGCCAACTCGGCCAGTGCGGCGGCGACCTTCTCCGCCAGGTAGCGGTGCCCTGCGGTGGAGGGGTGCTTGCGTCCGAGGTCCACGTCGATCACGTCGAGGTAGTTCTGCGGGGTGATCCAGTCGTGCGCGATGGGGGAGATGTACCACCAGCCGCGGGCAGCGGCGAGGTCTGCCAGGTCGGCGTCGATGCGCGCCGTCGTGGCTCCGACGGGAAGCTCGTGCGGCGCCGGTCCGAGAACGACGATCGCGGCCTCCGGGTACTTCGTCGCGAGCGCGTCCCAGGCGGCGGTGACGGCCTCGCGGTAACCGGCCTCGCCCTGTGCCCGATCGTTGATCGATCCCTGGATGATGATGAGGTCGGGGTGCAGCGCCGGATCGAGTGCGGCGATGCGCTCGCCGAACGCGGGTCCGTCGAGTCCGGGCTTGAGGTAGCCGCTGCCGCGAACGCCGTCGACGATGGTCTGGCCGTCGAGCAGGCCGGCCAGCTGATACGCGTACCCCTCGGTGGGGATGGTCGCCGCGGACCCGTAGGTCCAGGAGTCGCCGAACACCAGGACGGTGGGGTGTTCAGGGAGCACGAGAGGGACCGGCACGATGGCCGCCGGTGCGGCACCTTCGCCCTGCGCGGCGGCACCGATCGGAGCGGCGGAGGGAAGCGGAGCCCACGGCCGCCACATGCCGAGTGCGACCGCCGCGAGCACGAGGAGCAGCGCGAGAGCGACCCCTGCGGATCGCAGCGGGTGGCGGGTGACACGGGCCTTCATGGCATGAGAGTAGATCAGGAATCCCCGGGCGCAAATTCCGGCCCGCGACGCGCCGTAAACTGGGGAGCCTATGAACCCTGAAACGCTCGCCCATGCCCTCCTCGCCGTCCTGACACCCCTCGCAGACGAGCGACGCCCGGGCGAGCCGCTCGGTCTCACCGCAGCCGACCTCGTCTTCGAGCGTCCGCGCAACCGCGACCATGGTGACTGGGCGTCGAACATCGCCATGCGTCTGGCCAAGCAGTTCGGCGCCAACCCGCGCGAGCTCGCGCAGCAGATCGCCGATGGACTCGCCGCGGTCGACGGCGTCGCGAGCACCGAGGTCGCAGGTCCCGGGTTCATCAACATCCGCCTCGACGCGGCGGCTGCGGGCGCGCTCGCGAAGACGATCGTCGACGCCGGTGCCGCCTACGGCACGAACGACTCCCAGCAGGGCGTGACCGTGAACCTCGAGTTCGTCTCCGCGAACCCCACCGGTCCGCTGCACATCGCCCACACCCGTTGGGCCGCTCTCGGCGACTCGATCGTCCGACTGCTGCTCGCCAGCGGGGCGCACGCCGTCCGCGAGTACTACATCAACGACGCCGGCGCGCAGATGGAGCGCTTCGCGAGCTCGGTGCTCGCTGCGGCCAAGGGCGAGCCGACACCGGAAGGCGGTTACCCGGGGGAGTACATCACCACGCTCGCGCAGCGGGTGCTCGCCGCGCGTCCCGACCTGCTCGACCTCCCGGACGAGGAGCAGCTCGTGGTCGCTCGCGACCAGGCGTACGAGTTCCAGCTCGCCGAGATCAAGCACTCGCTCGACCGCTTCAACGTGCCCTTCGACGTCTGGTTCTCGGAGCGCACCTTGCACGAGAAGGACGCCTCCGGCACGAGCCTGATCGACCAGGCCGTCGACCGTCTGCGTGAGCAGGGCCATGTCTTCGACCTCGAAGGTGCCGTATGGGTGCGCACCACCGACTTCGGCGACGACAAGGACCGCGTGATCCGCCGCTCCAACGGCGAGTACACCTACTTCGCCGCTGACGCCGCCTACTACCTCAACAAGGGCGACCGCGGCTTCCAGAACAAGATCTACCTGCTGGGCGCCGACCACCACGGCTACGTGCACCGTCTCAAGGCCGTCGCCGGTGCTGCAGGCGAGGACCCGGAGAAGAACATCCAGGTGCTGATCGGCCAGATGGTGTCGATCAACGGCGCGCGTCTCAGCAAGCGCGCGGGCAACATCATCGAGATGGACGACCTGCTCGACTGGCTGGGCACCGATGCGCTGCGCTACTCGCTCGAGCGCTCACCGGCGGACTCCCCGCTCGACCTCGACCCAGAGCTGCTGCAGAAGCGCACCAACGACAACCCGGTCTTCTACGTGCAGTACGCCCACGCGCGCACGCACAACGTGGCCCGCAACGCCGGCGACTCGGGCGTGGATCGCTCGGAGTTCGCCCCCGAGACGCTCACGCACGAGTCCGAGGCCGCGCTCCTCGGCGCGCTGCAGGAGTTCCCCCGCATTGTGGCGTTCGCTGCGGAGGTGCGCGAGCCGCATCGGGTCGCGCGCTACCTGGAGGAGCTGGCCGGGCTGTACCACCGCTGGTACGACAACTGCCGTGTCATCCCGCAGGGCGACGACCCGATCGAGAGCGTGCACCGCACGCGACTGTGGCTGAATGACGCCGCCGGTCAGGTCTTCCGCAACGGTCTCGACCTGCTGGGAGTGTCGGCCCCCGAACGCATGTGACGCGCCGGGGCGACCGGGCGCGATAGGGCAGGATGTCACCATGAGCGACGACAACCACACCCTCCCGTACCCGGACGCCGCCGCCGAGCACGAGACGCTCGTGATCCCGGGACAGAACGCCGCGGAGCAGGCTGAGACACCGCCGCGCCCGAAGCGGCGCCGGTGGCCCTGGGTGCTGCTGATCGTCGTGGTGGTGCTGGGGGTGCTGGTCGTCGCTGCGGAGTTCATCGCGCGCGCCGTGCTGCCCGGAGTCGTCCGTTCGCTCGTGATCGACGAGCTGAACCTGCCCGCTGATCAGCAACTCGACGTCGAGGCGGACGGCATCCTGCTGCCTCAGCTGATCGGAGGCACGCTCGACAGCCTGCACCTGTCCACGGATTCCGTGACTCTGGAGGGGATCACGGGCGCCGCCGATGTGACAGCCACGGGTGTTCCTCTCCGCGGAGGCGATCTGGGCGGAGCCTCCGGCACGATCCGCATCGATCAGACGCAGTTCACCGCGCTCCTCGCCGACACCGATCTCCCGGTCGACACGGTCGCGTTCGAGGCTCCGAACGCCACGGTGTCCGGCACGGTGTCCGTCCTCGGCATCGACATCCCTGTCGCGCTGACCGTGACGCCCGGTGCGGCGGAGGGCGACCTCGAACTCACTCCGGTCGAACTGAGCGTGGGAGGCCTGGTGATCGATGCCGGCCAGGTCGGGTCGACCTTGGGCTCGCTCGGGGAGAGTCTCACTCAGACCCAGCAGATCTGCATCGCAGACCAGCTGCCCGCTGGTCTCACGCTGACGGGGCTGGAGATCGTCGGCAGCGAGGCGGTCATCGACATCGATGTGGACGGAGCGATCGTCACGGACGAGACGCTGCTGGAGAAGGGCGTCTGCGCGACGTCCTGAGAATCGGTGCGTCCGTCCGGCTGGTCAGCCGAGCCACGCCTCGATCCGTCGAGCCAACCACGAGGGCTGCTGCAGAGGGATGCCATGACCGCACCCCTCGACGATCTCCAGCGTGCTCTGCGGGAGTGCCGCGTGCAGGAGTGCGGCCGACTTCTTCATGAGCGGCTTCTCCTGTGCGCCGGCGAGGATCAGTGCGGGGCCGGGGAACCTGTTCCACCCGTCGGGCACGCGGAAGGCGATGTTGTCGCCCACCGCGTGCAGCAGGGTGTCACGGGAGATGCCTGCGGAGGTCTGCACGTACAGGGGCATCAGGTCTTCCGGCACGAACAGAGCCGATGCCTGCACCCTCGCGAACCACTCCTTCTTCGCGAGACCTGCGGTGGCGCGCAGGAGGGCGAGCATCGGACCGGGCGCAGGGAGCGGGATGGTCTGTGCGCTGACGACGGCCACGCGATCCACGAGATCGGGGCGCCGCGCCGCCAACAGCACCGCGAGCTGCGCGCCGAGTGAGAAGCCCACCACCGCGATCGGACGCTCCTCTCGCTCGATGACTGCCACCAGCTGCTCCACCGCGTCGTCATGAGAGACGTAGTCCTGGTCGGCGCTGCGCCCGTGCCCGGGCAGATCGGGGACGAGCAGACGGCGGTCGTCGGCGAGGTATCGACGCGTCGGCTCCCACATCCACCCGGCGACCCCGCCACCGTGCAGGAGGAGCAGGGGCGTGCTCTGCGCCTCACCGGATATCGATACGTGCATGGTCAGCCTCTCTCGAAGGTCGCGGCCATCGTGCCCAGCGCATCGATCGCACCTTCCAGGTCGTGCGGCCCCATCGGACCGAGCAGACGAGCCGCGGAGAGCAGCCCGATGGTGGCGCTCGACAACGCCAGCGCCAGGTGTTCCGGCACGACATCCGCGGCGATCCGCCCTTGTCGCTGCAGCGCCCGCACCCACTCGACCACCGCGCGGTGGCGAACCCGGTAGCGCGCATCGGACACGGTATCCGCATGTCGTCCCAGTACGCCCTCGTCGTCGAGGAACGCCGCCGTCATCAGCCGATCGGAGAGCACCGCGCGGGCCGCAGCCCGATACGCCGTGCCCAGACTCGGGTCGTCACCGACGTCCTCCTGCACGCGCGCTCGCACTCGGCCCGTGGCGCGGCGCAGCAGGTCGTCGAGGATCGCGCGCTTGCCGGCGAACTCGAGGTAGACGGCGCCCTTTCCGATGCCCCCGTGCGCGGCGATCGTGGCAACGCTCACCGCATCGAACCCGTGTGCGAGGATCAGGCTCTCCGCGGCGTCGAGGATGCGTTCACGTCGATTCGGTACCAGCGGGCGTGGCATCGTCGATCCTCCTCAGATGCTCGATGATGGCGGGAATCACGAGGTCGGGTCGATCACGCTGAACCCAATGTCCTGCACCTGGCACGACCACGAGTGCGGAGCGCGGGATGGAGGCAGCGGCCTTCTCGGCACGTGCCGGCGGAACTCCGCGGTCCTGCCCGCCGTGGACGAGCAGCACAGGGACGGTGATGGCCGGCAGGCGGTCGGAGTAGACCGTGCGCAAGCGGTTCCAGAGAACTTGATCGCGTTGCCACTCGCCGAAGACGGCCAGCCCGGTTCCCTTCTGGGCCTCGACCATCACCGCGGCGAGGAGCGCGGGCGTGCGGGCCCCCTCGTTGCGCACGATGTCCTTCAAACCCCGCTCCATCGCGGTGGGGCTGCGGGAGTACATCGTGGTCATCGCGTTCAGCAGACCGGTGCGCAGCAGCGTGAACGTCAGGAAGTGTGTGAGAGCGCTGAAAGGGCCGTCGGTCAGGCGTGGCATCACTCCGTACGTGCCGAGGAGGATGGCACCGCGGGCTCGTCCGGGGTGCGTGAGCAGGTGGCCGAGGCTCAGGCCGCCGCCCAGTGAGAGACCACCGACCACGTAGCCGTCGAGACCGAGGGCATCGACGAATTCAGCGAGGTAGTCGACGAGTCGCTCTTGCGTGAGCGGGGCGTTCAGGCGCGGACTGCGTCCGAAACCCGGGTGATCCGGGGCGATCACCCGATGCCCCGCGTCCGCCAACGCCGGCGCCACCTCACCCCAGGAGAGCATCGCGCTGTCTGCCCCTCCGCCATGCAGGAGCAGCACGGGGGAGCCGGTCTCGGCGGAGGGGAACCACTCCATGTAAGAGACCATGCCGATCGAGAGTGCGATCTGCCGGCGTCGCTGCTCCATGCACGTCCCTTCGTTGTGACCAAGATATCGGAAACGGTCACAACGTGCGCGGGTCCCGGCGGTTCAGCTCTTCGGCTTCTCCTCGACCAGCGCCTCCTGGGCCGCGCGCAACTCGGCTGTGGCAACGCGTACGTCGACCTCCGCCCGCTGGAGGCGGCGCTGCGGGAACGTCGTGGCACCGAAGCGGGCGTGCACGCGGTCCTTCGCCTCCTCCTCGGCTGTCACGACGTAGGCGCATGCGATCAGGATCACCTGCGCCGAGAAGTTCAGCCAGATCAGCAGGGCGAGCAGCGACGCGAACGAGGCGAGGAGCGGATTGCTCGTCGCGCCCCCGATGAACAGCCCGGAAAGCTCCTGGAGCACGAGGAGGCCGACGGCACCGAACAGGGCGCCGACCCAGAGCGAACGCGCAGACGCCCGCACGCCGGACAGCACGCGGAATATGCCGGCGATGAGGGCCGCATCCAGCGCGAACACGACCAGGAGCGACAGTGCGCGTACGCCCCAGAGCACGAGCGGAGAATCTTCGGACAGACCGAGAAGGCCGCTGAGCCAGGTGACGCCGAGCTGCCCTGCGAAGGTGAGGAAGGCCGCGGCGACGAACGAGAGGCCGATCGCGAGCGCCAGGCCGAGATTGCGCAGCAGGACCCAGATCCAGAGGATGTCGTCGTGCGCGGTGCCGGCGAGGATGCGGACGGCCGTGCGCAGCGAGCCGATCGCCCCGAGGGCGGAACCCAACAGTGCGACGAGCGAGATCACACCGGCGATCGAGAGGGTGGCCGGTGCCTTCAGCGCATCGGTGTCGATCACCCCGCCTTCGCCGATCAGCCCGGGCACGACGGACTGCACCGCATCGATGATCGCCTGCCACGCCACCGGGTTTCCCGCCAACCAGAGCGCGGCGATGGAGAACCCCAGGAGCACGCCGGCGAAGACGCTGAACAGTGCGCGATAGGTGACGCTGTCGGCGAGCATCGGGCCGCGGCGCTCCGAGTAGAGCAGGGCGGCACGCACCAGGCGGCGCCCGAGGGCCCAGGCGATGATCGGGCCGGTCACGCGCTCGACGATGCCGGGACGGGCGGGGGATTCGGATCGCGATTCGGTGTTCACCACGCTCCCACCCTATGAGGCCGAGGGGGACAGTCCCAGGGGCTTGACGCCGCACGACACCATGACGGAAGGGCAGGTGCCGGTGCCCTAGAATCGGGTCAACCTCGATGTGCGTGTTCAGCCCGAGATCCGTCCCACGATTGGTGCTCATTGCTTTCCCCTGCCGACTCGCTCGCCCCGGAGTGGCTCGTCGAGCCCGACGACGCGAACGACCTCGCCGACGGCGTCTGGCCTGCCTCCGCCATCCGTGACGCCGATGGTGCACTCGTCCTCGCGGGCCTCAGCGCGACCGATCTCGCCCAGACCTACGGCACGCCCCTTCTCGTGATCGACGAGGACGAAGTGCGCACGCGCGCGAGAGCCTTCCGCAGCGCCTTCGACAAGGCCGCGGCAGACCACGGGACCACGGCGCAGGTGTACTACGCCGGCAAGGCATTCCTGTGCACCACGATCGCCCGCTGGGTCGTCGACGAAGGACTCCGTGTCGACGTCTGCACCGGAGGAGAGCTCGAGGTCGCGCTCGCCGCAGGCGTCGCCCCTGCCGCGATCGGCTTCCACGGCAACAACAAGTCCACCGCGGAGCTGCAGCGCGCCGTCGACGTCGGTGTGGGGTCGATCATCGTCGACAGTGACATCGAGATCGAGCGGTTGTCTGCCATCACTGCACGCACCGGCGCGGTCCAGCGGGTCTTCGTCCGCGTCATCAGCGGTGTCCACGCCGAGACGCACGACTTCCTCGCCACGGCGCACGAGGATCAGAAGTTCGGTTTCCCGCTGCCGGAGGCAGAGCGGGCCGTCGCGCGGATCCGCGAGATCCCCGGTCTGGACTTCGCCGGGCTGCACTGCCACATCGGCTCGCAGATCTTCGGCGTCGCCGGGTTCCGGGAATCGGCGTCCCGCGTGCTCGAACTGCACGCGACCCTTCTCGAGAGCGGACCCGTCCCTCAGCTGAACCTCGGAGGAGGCTTCGGCATCGCGTACACGCGCATCGACGACCCGACTCCGATCGACGAGCTGGCCGCAGAGATCGTCGCCGCCGTCGCGCAGGGGTGCGATGCCCGCGGGATCGCCGTGCCGGCACTCTCGTTCGAACCCGGCAGGGCGATCGTCGGCACCGCCGGTGTGACGCTGTACGAGGTCGGCACGACCAAGGACGTCACGGTCGAGTCCGGTGCCGTCCGCCGCTACATCAGCGTCGACGGCGGCATGAGCGACAACGCGCGCCCTGCCCTGTACGGTGCCCAGTTCTCCGCTCGACTGGCCTCACGGGTCGGTGACGGCTCTCCGCAGCTCAGCCGCGTCGTCGGAAAGCACTGCGAATCCGGTGACATCGTCGTCGACCACGAATACCTCCCGGACGATCTCGTCCCGGGTGATCTGCTCGCCGTTCCGGCCACGGGCGCCTACTGCGTCTCGCTGGCGAGCAACTACAACCATGTTCCGCGCCCTCCCGTGATCGCCGTGCGCGACGGGGAGTCCCGAGTGATCGTTCGAGGCGAGACCATCGACGATCTGCTCGCGCGGGACGCGGGCATCGACGGCGGACACGTGTCCGACCGATCGCGTCCGTCCACCTCAGAAGGAGCAAGATGACAGAGTACCGACGACTTCGTGTGGCGCTTCTCGGCGCCGGGGCTGTCGGCTCCCAGGTCGCAGCACTCCTGCTGCGCCACGGAGACGAGCTCGCCGATCGCGCCGGAGCCTCCCTGGAACTGGCGGGCATCGCCGTGCGCAACCTCGACGCTCCCCGCGACGTCGACCTCCCGCGGGAGCTGTTCACGACCGACGCGGAATCCCTGATCCTCGGGGCGGACATCGTGATCGAGCTGATCGGTGGCATCGAGCCCGCGCGCACCAACATCCTGCAGGCGATCGGGTCCGGCGCCGACGTGGTGACGGCGAACAAGGCCCTTCTCGCCACTCACGGGCCCGAACTCTTCGAAGCCGCCGACCGCGTCGGGGCTTCCGTCTACTACGAGGCTGCCGCGGCCGGAGCCATCCCGATCATCCGTCCGCTGCGCGATTCGCTCGCCGGCGACCGCGTGGTGCGGATCATGGGCATCGTCAACGGCACCACGAACTACATCCTCGACCGGATGGACACCGAGGGCGCCGACTTCGCGGACGTGCTCGCCGACGCGCAGCGTCTGGGCTACGCCGAGGCGGACCCCACAGCAGACGTCGAGGGCTACGACGCGGCGCAGAAGGCCGCGATCCTGGCGAGCCTGGCGTTCCACACCGCCGTGCCTCTGGATGCCGTGCATCGCGAGGGCATCTCCTCGATCACGGCGTCGATGATCGAGGAGGCTCGGTCTGCGGGCTTCGTGATCAAGCTGCTCGCGGTCTGCGAACGCATCGAGGCCAACGGCGACGAGTCGATCTCGGTGCGCGTCTACCCGGCACTCGTGCCCCAGTCGCACCCGCTCGCATCCGTGCACGGCGCGAACAACGCCGTCTTCGTGGAGGCAGAGGCCGCCGGGTCGCTGATGTTCTACGGCGCGGGCGCCGGGGGAGTGCAGACCGCATCCGCCGTGCTCGGTGACGTCGTGTCCGCAGCCCGCCGCCACATCGCCGGCGGCGTCGGGGTGGGGGAGTCGACCAGAGCCAACATGCCCATCGTCCCGATCGGGCACGTCACCACGCGGTACCAGATCACGCTCGAGGTCGCGGATGCGCCCGGCGTGCTGGCCACGGTCGCTGGCATCCTCAGCGACGGCGGAGTCTCCGTCGCCACTGTCGTGCAGACGGTCGAAGGTGAGGCCGAGCCGACTGCGCGTCTGATCATCGGCACGCACCGCGCCGCCGAGAGTGCGCTCAGCGCGACCGTCGACGCCCTGGCCGGCAGCTCCGTGGTCGAGCGCGTGGTCTCCGTGCTGCGCGTGGAAGGCGAGTGACGATGGCGCAGGGCCGCACCGTCGAGGTGCGCGTCCCCGCCACCAGCGCGAACCTCGGACCCGGATTCGACACTTTGGGTCTGGCTCTCAGCGTCTACGACACGCTGCAGATCACGGAACTCCCGGCCGGTACCCTCGAGATCGAGGTCTCCGGGTCCGGCGCCGATGAGATCCCCCGCGACGAGACCAACCTCATCGTCCGCACGATCGCTCACGTGTACGCCGACGCCGGACGCTCCCTGCCGGGACTGCGGATCGTCGCCGAGAACGGCGTCCCGCACGGCCGCGGTCTCGGCTCTTCGGGCGCTGCGGTGGCCGCCGGCGTGCTGGCAGCCAAGGGGCTGCTGGAAGGCGACGTCGAGATCGGCGACGGCGACCTGCTGCGACTCGCAACCGAGATCGAAGGGCACCCCGACAATGTCGCGCCTGCGCTGTTCGGCGGCCTGACGATCGCCTGGATGGGCGAGCGCGGCCCGCAGCACAAGAAGCTCCTGGTGCACCGCGGAGTGTCGCCGCTCGTGCTCGTGCCGGCATACACGATGTCGACCTCTCAGGCCCGCTCTCTGCAGCCGCCTCACGTGTCCACGGCGGATGCCGTGTTCAACGTCTCGCGGTCGGCGCTGCTCATCGCCGCGCTGATGCAGAGCCCGGAACTGCTCTTGGATGCGACCGCCGACCGACTCCACCAGGACTACCGCGCCGAGGCCATGCCTGAGACGCAGCGCCTGGTGCAGGCTCTGCGCGGCGCAGGGTTCGCGGCGGTCGTCTCGGGAGCGGGACCCAGCGTGCTGGTGCTCGCCGACGGCCCCGGCAGCCGTCAGGATGCCGTCGAATTGGCGAACGACGTGACCGACACCCCGTGGGAGGCGCTGCTGCTCGCCGTCGACGTACGTGGTGGTACAGTGGGGGATCGAGCGGAGGGCTTCCACGAAGCTTCGTGAATCTGGCCCCATTGCAACTCTGCAAGACCCGCACGCGAACCCCTTGGCACACGTGCCCAGGCCGGCTGGCGCCGAGCGTCAGCCCGTGCGATCGCGCGCAGCACCCGTTGTGCGCGTACAACGCTCTTTTCCCATGACACACGAGGGAGTACTCGTGGAGAATTTCTCCGAGACCCAGAACGACCAGTCCGCTCCGGTCGCCGAAGCGCCGGCTGCTGCCGCGAACACCGATGCGGCCACGGAGGCCGCCCCGGCTCGCAAGCGTGCGCCTCGCCGCGCCACCAGCGCGACTGCCGCTGCGAAGGCCGAGAAGGCCGCCGCTGCGCAGGCGGAGGCTGCACCTGCCGCCGACGCACCCGCAGCCGCACCTGCGGCCGACGGCCCCGCTGCCGAGGCGGCTCCGAAGGCGAAGGCGCCGCGCCGCAGCCGCGCCAAGAAGGCTGACGCAGAGGCGCCTGCCGCTCCCGCCGAGGCCCCTGCCGCCCCGGCCGAGGCTCCGGCCGCCGAGAAGCCGGCAGCCGAGAAGCCGGCAGCCGAGAAGCCGGCAGAGAGCAACCAGGCCGAGGCTCCGGCCGAAGCCGCCCCCAAGACCAGTGGCCGTGGTCGCCGCGGTGCGCAGAAGCCCGCAGCCGACGCACCCGCAGCCGAGCAGCCCGCCGAATCGGCCCCTGCTGACGCGCAGCCCTCCTCCGAGGGGTCGTCCGACTCCGCCGATGGCGACGAGCAGGGCGGCCGCAGCCGCAACCGCAACCGCAGCCGCAACCGAGGCCGCGGCCAGAACGGTGCGGCACAGGACCAGCAGCAGCAGGCCCAGCCGGCCGCCGACGACGACCAGTCCGGAAACGGTCGCAACCGCCAGCGCAACAAGCGCCGCAGCGGTGCCCCGACGGACGAGTTCGACACCGAGATCGGTGAGGACGACGTCCTGATCCCGATCGCCGGCATCCTCGACGTGCTCGACAACTACGCCTTCGTGCGCACCACCGGCTACCTCGCCGGCCCCAGCGACGTCTACGTGTCGCTCGGTCAGGTCAAGAAGTACAACCTGCGCAAGGGCGACGCGATCGTCGGATCGATCAAGCAGCCGCGCGAGGGCGACCAGCCCGGACGTCAGAAGTACAACGCCCTCGTCAAGGTCGACTCGATCAACGGCCTGTCGATCGACGACGCCGCCACCCGCGTCGAGTTCGGCAAGCTCACCCCGCTCTACCCGCAGGAGCGCCTGCGTCTGGAGACGGCGCCCGAGAAGCTCACGCAGCGCATCATCGACCTGGTCGCCCCCATCGGAAAGGGTCAGCGCGGTCTCATCGTCGCGCCGCCCAAGGCCGGCAAGACGATCGTGCTGCAGCAGATCGCCAACGCGATCGCGCAGAACAACCCCGAGGTCCACCTCATGGTCGTGCTGGTCGACGAGCGCCCCGAAGAGGTCACCGACATGGAGCGCACCGTGAAGGGCGAGGTCATCGCCTCGACCTTCGACCGCCCCGCAGAGGACCACACCACGGTCGCCGAGCTCGCGATCGAGCGCGCCAAGCGCCTGGTCGAGCTGGGTCGCGACGTCGTCGTGCTGCTCGACTCGATCACGCGCCTCGGCCGTGCCTACAACCTCGCCGCCCCGGCGTCGGGTCGTGTGCTGACCGGTGGCGTCGACGCATCCGCGCTGTACCCGCCCAAGCGCTTCTTCGGCGCCGCGCGCAACATCGAGAACGGTGGATCTCTCACGATCCTCGCGACCGCGCTCGTCGAGACCGGTTCCAAGATGGACGAGGTCATCTTCGAGGAGTTCAAGGGCACCGGCAACAGCGAGCTGCGCCTGTCGCGCTCGCTCGCCGACAAGCGCATCTTCCCCGCGGTCGACGTCAACGCGTCGAGCACCCGCCGTGAAGAGATGCTGCTCTCGGCCGACGAGGTCAAGATCACGTGGAAGCTGCGTCGCGCCCTCGCCGGCCTCGACCAGCAGCAGGCCCTCGAGGTCGTGCTCGGCAAGCTCAAGGAGACCAACTCCAACGTCGAGTTCCTGGTGCAGATGCAGAAGTCGATCCCCACGCTGCCCTCCGGCGGTCACGGGCACGACAACAACATCCGCTGAGCGGAACCGCTGTGTTCGAGTCCGTTCAGGCGTTGATCGACGAGCATCGCCGGGTGCAGGAGGAACTCTCCGACCCGGCGGTGCACGCCGACGCCGCGCGGGCGAAGCGCGTCAACCGCCGCTACGCCGAGCTGTCGAGGATCGTGGCGGCGTACGAGGCATGGGTCGCGGCAACCGACGACCTGGACGCCGCGCGCGAGTTCGCCCGTGAGGACGAGACGTTCGCCGCCGAGGTGCCGGTGCTCGAAGAAGGGCTGCAGCAGGCGCAGGAGAAGCTCCGGCGACTGCTGATCCCTCGCGACCCCGACGATGCGCGTGACGTGATCATGGAGATCAAGGCGGGGGAGGGCGGTGCGGAATCGGCGCTGTTCGCCGCCGACCTGCTGCGTATGTACATCCAGTACGCCGCGTCGAAGGGCTGGAAGACCGAGCTGCTCGAGCGCAACGAGTCCGACCTCGGTGGCTACAAGGACGTGCAGGTCGCGATCAAGGGGTCCTCATCGGATCCGGCGCAGGGCGTCTGGGCGCATCTGAAGTACGAAGGCGGCGTGCATCGCGTGCAGCGCGTGCCGGCGACCGAGTCTCAGGGGCGCATCCACACGTCGACCACCGGTGTGCTGGTGTTCCCCGAGGTCGACGAGCCCGACGAGATCGCGATCAACCAGAACGACCTCAAGATCGACGTGTTCCGCTCGTCCGGTCCTGGGGGACAGTCGGTCAACACGACGGACTCCGCCGTGCGCATCACCCACCTGCCCAGCGGGATCGTGGTGTCGATGCAGAACGAGAAGTCGCAGCTGCAGAACCGTGATGCCGCGATGCGAGTGCTGCGTGCGCGTCTGCTCGCCAAGCAGCAGGAGGAACTCGACGCCGCGGCATCCGATGCTCGCAAGTCGCAGATCCGCGGCATGGACCGTTCTGAGCGGATCCGCACGTACAACTTCCCGGAGAACCGCATCGCGGATCACCGCACGGGGTTCAAGGCGTACAACCTCGACCAGGTGATGGACGGCGCATTGGAGCCGCTCATCAGCTCGGCGATCTCCGCAGACGAGGAAGCGCGTCTGGCCGCCGTCGGCTCCGAATCCTGAGCTTCGATCCCGCGGGGCGATAGGCTCAGCGCGTGATCACACTCCTCTTCCGCGCAGGCATCTACCTCCTGTCAGCCGCCATCGGGCTCATCGTCGCGGACCTCGTCCTCGACGGGTTCCAGATCGAATGGTCGAAGTGGTGGGGCTTCGTGCTCTGCATCCTGATCTTCGCGGTGCTGCAGAGCATCCTCTCGCCCTGGATCAGCAAGCTCGCCGATCGCTATGCACCGGTACTGCTCGGCGGGATCGGGATCTTCTCGACGCTCATCGCGCTGGTGATCGTGGTGCTGCTGCCCGTGGGGGGCCTGCGCATCACCGACGCGGCCGGCTGGATCCTCGGCTCCGTGATCGTCTGGCTCGTGACGGCGCTGGGCAGCGTGCTGATCCCCATGATCTTCGTCAAGCGCAAGGTGAAGGAAGTGCGCGGCCGTCGCTGAGACGACGCCGCGGAGTCAGATCGAGTAGTCGGGTGCGGTGAGCAGCGCGCGCGTGTCCTCGCCGACGAGGCGGTGACGGGGTTTCGCAGGGATCCCGATCAGGATGCTGTCGTCCGGAGCGTCTCGCGTGACCACCGCATTCGCACCGACGACGGAACCGGCGCCAATCGTGATCGGGCCGAGGATCTTCGCACCAGCGCCGACCGCGACTCCGTCGCCCAACGTCGGGTGCCGCTTACCCGATTCGCGAGTGCGGCCGCCGAGCGTCACGCCGTGGTACAGCATCACGTCGTCACCGATCTCCGCGGTCTCACCGATCACGACTCCCATGCCGTGATCGATGAAGAACCGCCGCCCGATCTGCGCTCCCGGGTGGATCTCGACGCCGGTGAGCCACCGCGCGATCTGCGATCCTGCTCTGGCGGGCAGACGGAATCCCCGCCGCCACAGCGCGTGCGACACCCGGTGCGCCCAGATCGCGTGCAGCCCAGGGTAGAGCAGTGCGACCTCGACGCCGCTGCGCGCCGCCGGGTCGCGGAGCCGCGCAGCCGCGATGTCCTCGCGCATTCGACCGATCATGCTGGTGCGTCCCCGTCAGTCTTCGCGAAGGTCCTCGAAGAGCGCGGTCGAGAGATAGCGTTCGCCGGTGTCGGGCAGGATGACGACGATCGTCTTGCCGGCATTCTCGGGCCGCGCTGCGACCTTGAGAGCCGCGGATACTGCGGCGCCGCAGGACATCCCGACGAGCAGACCCTCCTCGGCCATCAGCCGGCGTGCCACCTGGATCGACTCCTCGAACTCGGCGGTGATGACCTCGTCGATCACGTCGCGGTCGAGGATCGCCGGTACGAAGTTCGGGCCGATGCCCTGGATCTTGTGAGGGCCGGGGTGGCCCTCGCTGAGAACGGGGGAGTCCTTGGGCTCCACGGCGATGACCTGCACGTCGGGCTTCGCCGCCTTCAGCGCCTGGCCGGTGCCGGTCACGGTGCCACCGGTGCCGACGCCGGCGATGAAGATGTCGACGTTGCCGTCGGTGTCCCTCAGGATCTCCGGTGCGGTGGTCTCGCGGTGGATCTGCGGGTTCGCGGCGTTCTCGAACTGCCGGATCCAGATGGCACCGGGGGTGTCGGCCACGATCTGCTTCGTGACCTCGATCGCACCGCTCATGCCCTTGGTGGGGTCGGTCAGGACGATCTCGGCGCCGAATGCCTTCAACAGCACCCGCCGCTCCTTCGACATGGACGCCGGCATCGTCAGGATGACCTTGTAGCCGCGCGCCGCTCCCACCATGGCCAGAGCGATGCCGGTGTTGCCGCTGGTGGACTCCACGATCGTGCCGCCGGGCTTGAGCTCTCCGGAGGCCTCAGCCGCGTTGATCATCGCGATGCCGATGCGGTCCTTCACGCTCGAGGCGGGGTTGTAGTACTCCAGCTTGGCGAGCACAGTCGCCCCCAGGCCTTCCGTGACGCTGTTCAGCCGGACGAGCGGGGTGTTGCCGAATGCGGTCGTGATGTCGGAATGGATGCCGGGCATGGGAGAGCCTTCCTGATGCGGGTCAGTGCGGCACCAGCCTATGCGAGGTCGACTCAGTGGTCGGCATTGTGACACCCTCCGGCGCTCTACGCTGGAAGCCATGTCCGTGAACACTCTCGCCGCCCTCGTGCGCGGCGCGGCGCAGCGTCTCGCCGACGCCGGCGTCCCCGATCCGCTGGTCGACGCCGAACTCCTCGCCGGTCATGTGCTCGGTCTGCGTCGTGGAGAGGTGCAGGCCGCCCTGATCCGCGGTGACGCGGTGGACGTGTCGGACGTGGAGCGCATCGATGCCCTCGTCGTGCGTCGCGCCGGCCGTGAGCCGCTGCAGCACATCACCGGCACCGCGCCGTTCCGCCATCTCGAACTGCAGGTCGGCCCTGGGGTCTTCGTCCCGCGCCCTGAGACCGAGACAGTCGTGCAGTTCGCAATCGATGCGCTGCTGAACGCGCCGGAGGCTGCTCCCATCGGTATCGACCTCGGAACCGGGAGCGGTGCGATCGCGCTGGCGATGGCGACCGAGGTGCGCCACGCGCGGATCTTCGCCGCCGAGCTCTCTCCCGAGGCACACGCCTGGGCGAGCCGCAACACGAGTGGGGTCGAGAACCTCACTTTGGTCCTCGCGGATCTGGCGGACGCATTCCGCGAGCTCGACGGCACCGCGTCCGTGGTGATCTCCAACCCTCCATATGTTCCCGATGACGCCATCCCGCGTGACCCCGAGGTCCGTCTGTTCGATCCGGCGATGGCGCTGTACGGGGGAGCCGACGGGCTCGACCTGGTGCGGGTGCTGAGCACAAGGGCGGCGGAACTGCTCCGACCTGGTGGCCTGCTCGTGATCGAGCATGGGGAACTGCAGGGCCAATCGATCCGAGAGATCCTCAGCGCCGACGGGTGGCGTGCCGCAGCGACCCATCGTGATCTGACCCTCCGTGATCGTGCCACCACGGCAGTGCGCCCCTGATCAGGCGCCTCCGAGCATCAGCCCCGTCGTCCCCGGATAGAATCGAACCGTCATGTCCTCCATCTTCGACTGCCACGACGAGGCGCAGCTGCTCGCCGGAATGCGGCACGCACGCCAGGCCATCGGCCGCGGCGAGCTCATCGTCATGCCCACCGACACCGTCTACGGCGTCGCCGCCGACGCGTTCTCGCCTGCCGCGGTGCAGCGTCTGCTCGACGCGAAGGGGAGGGGGCGCAATCAGCCGCCGCCCGTGCTGATCGGTTCGGTCGACACGCTCGCGGCTCTTGCAGAGTCCGTCCCCGAGCCTGTGCAGCGCCTCGTCGACGCGTTCTGGCCCGGTGGGCTGACCATCGTGCTTCCCGCGCAGCCCTCGCTCGTGTGGGACCTGGGGGAGACCATGGGGACCGTGGCGGTGCGGATGCCCGAAGGGCGCGTGGCGCTCGAACTGCTCGCCGAGACCGGGCCGCTCGCCGTCTCGAGCGCGAACCTCACCGGCCGTGAAGCCGCGATATCGGCACTCGACGCCGAGAAGATGCTGGGCGACAGCGTCGCGGTGTATCTGGCGGACGGGCTCAGCAAGGACGGCATCGCTTCGACGATCGTGGATGCGACATCGCTGGTGCGACGCGGCTCGGACGGCGACGGCGCCGTCGTGCGCATCCTGCGCGACGGTGCGGTCACCCGCGAGCAGCTGCGCGAGGTGCTCGGCGACCTGCTCGAACCGGAGGAGCAGCCGGAGCAGCCGGCGGACGCCGTGCAGGAGGAGCACCAGGACGGGGATTCGTGAAGCAGTATCTCTTCACGATCCTCATCACTGCCGCGATCACGTTCGCGCTGACCTGGGCGGTCTGGCGACTGAGCCTGCGGTACAAGCTCTATCCGGGCATCCGTGAGCGCGATGTGCACACGACGCCGACTCCGCGTCTCGGCGGAGTCGCAATCTTCCTCGGCATCGTCGCCGCATTCGGGTTCTCCGCGCTCAACCCCTTCTTCCAGAGCATCTGGACGCCGCCACAGACGATCTGGTCGATCCTCGCCGCCTCGCTGCTGATCGCCGTCATCGGGGTCGTGGACGACCTCTGGGACATCGACTGGATGATCAAGCTCGGTGCCCAGTTCCTGGCGGCAGGGGTCATCACGGTCGGCGGCGGCCTGCAGATCCTGTCCCTGCCCTTCGGGGACCTGATCGTCGTCTCGAGCTGGCTGAGCATCACGATCACCATGTTCGCGATCGTGATCGTGATGAACGCCGTCAACTTCATCGATGGACTCGACGGGCTCGTCGCCGGCGTGTGCCTCATCTCCAACGGCGTCTTCTTCGCGTACTCCTACATCTTCACGCGCGACTCCGGCGCCTCCAGCAATTTCAATCTCTCGACCTTCATCGCCGCGGTCCTGATCGGTGCGTGCCTCGGGTTCCTGCCCTTGAACTGGAGTCCTGCAAAGCTCTTCATGGGGGACTCCGGTGCGCTCGTCATCGGTCTGCTGATGGCGACGTCGGCGATCTCGATCACCGGTCAGATGGATCCGTCCTCGCTCGACCCGGAGCGCCTGGGACGCTCCCAGCTGGTCGGTGCATTCCTGCCGATCCTGCTGCCGCTCCTGGTCGTCCTTCTCCCGCTGCTGGACTTCGGGCTGGCGGTGCTGCGGCGCATGAGTGCCGGTCGCTCGCCGTTCTCGCCCGACCGGAAGCACCTGCATCACCGGATGCTCGACCTCGGGCACCGCGACCGCGACGCGGTCCTCATCTTCTATGCATGGACGGCCGTGATCTCGCTCGCGGTCCTGCTCATGTACGTCGGCGCACGCGAGGACTGGCCCGGCCAGTACCTCCCCGGCGTCGGCTTCGGCGTGGTGGGCATCGTGGCCTGCCTGCTGATCACCCTCATGCCCTCCCGTCGTAAGAAGCCGGCGACGGCACACGCGCCCGACCCGACCTCCCTGGAGTCCTGATGAGCCCGAACCCCGTGTCCAGCAATCCCATCCTGCGTCGCACCCTGATCTGGTCCGCGGTCGCGACGGTGATCCTCGCGGTCGTGGCAGGTGGCGTCGGCTTCCTCGTCGGAGGAGGGGAGGGACTCGTGAGCGGGCTGCTCGGTGTGCTGCTCGCCGCGCTCTTCCTCGCGATCACCGGCATCAGCATCCTGATCGCGAACCGCTGGTTCGGCGATCCGCTGTATGTGCAGCTGTTCTTCGCGATCGTGCTCGGCGGCTGGCTCCTCAAGCTCGGCGTCTTCGTGGTCGTGATGATCGTGCTGAGCGGCCAGCCCTGGATCCACCCGATGGTGTTCTTCCTCTCGATCGTCGCCGGCGTCATCATGTCGCTCGCGATCGACGTGCTCGTGCTCACCAAGATGCGGCTTCCGAACGTCAGCGATGCCTCGCTGCCGACCGAGGCTCCAGAGGATCGCGCCCCGGGTGTGTTCCTGCCCACCGAGGTGCCGGAGGACCGCGCGCCGGGGCGGCATCACATCGTGCCGGAGAAGCCTGCAGACGAGGGCCCCGCGGACTCGCGCACCATCTGACTCTGATAGTGTTGACACGTGCCCGCCGCTCTCCCGCGAGCGCTTGCGCAGTGAAGCACACCGACCATCGTCGCCCCGGTTCTGACCGGTGCCCCGAAGCTGGAGCCCGCGCTGTTTAATCTTGCTGCGACCCTGACCCCGCGACTCGCCTCTGATGGTGAGTTCCACGGTCCGTCGATCGACGAATTCTTCCCGGATACCCTCTTCAACGTCTTCGGTGTGATCCCGATCAACCGGATCCACCTGATCCAGCTGCTCTCGGTCATCGTCGTGGTGCTCATCCTCTGGCTGGGCACGCGCCGGATGAAGATGATCCCCGGTCGTGGACAGAGCCTCGTGGAGATGGGCCTCGGATTCGTCCGCACCAACATCGCGCACGATCTGCTCGGGCGCAAGGACGGCGATCGCTTCCTCCCGATCCTGACGACCATCTTCTTCATGGTCCTCTTCATGAACGTCACCGGGATCATCCCGTTCCTGAACATGCCGGGAACCGCCATCATCGCGGTCCCGCTCACGCTGGCACTCGTCAGCTACGTGACCTTCATCTACGCGGGTATCAAGAAGAGCCCCAAGAACTTCTTCAAGAACGCGCTGTTCCCCTCGGGCGTGCCGTGGCCGGTGTACATCATCGTCACGCCGATCGAGCTGATCTCGACCTTCATCATCCGTCCGGTCACTCTGACCCTGCGACTCCTGATGAACCTCGTGGTCGGACACATGATCCTGGTGCTGTGCTTCGCAGCCACCCAGTTCTTCTTCTTCACCGCAGGTGGGGGATGGGCGGCGCTCGGTATCGGAACCCTGGCCTTCGGCGGCGCATTCACGCTGTTCGAGATCCTGGTCACCGTTCTCCAGGCATACGTCTTCACCGTCCTCACCGCGGTCTACATCCAGCTCGCGGTCGCAGAAGAGCACTGAGCGGGTCGGCGAAAGCCACCCACCCAACGAAAGGAAAAACCCCGTGGACGCAACTACGGTTCTCGCAGACATCAACGGTCACCTCGCATCGGTCGGCTACGGCCTCGCTGCAATCGGTCCGGCCATCGGTGTGGGCATCGTCGTCGGCAAGACCATCGAGGGCGTCGCCCGTCAGCCCGAGCTGGCCGGCCGTCTTCAGGTCCTCATGTGGATCGGTATCGCCTTCACCGAGGCGCTTGCATTCGTCGGCATCGCCGTCGGATTCATCCCCTTCCCGTAATCCACACCGACTTCAGAAGGAGACAGGATGCTGAACGCTCTTGTCACGAACCTCGCGGCTGAGGGTGAGGCGGCCAACAACCCGCTGCTCCCCGCGTGGTACGACATCATCTGGTCGGGCCTGTGGTTCCTCATCATCCTCGTCGTCGTGTGGAAGGTCGCCCTTCCCAAGCTGACGAAGATGCTCGACGAGCGGTCCGCCGCCATCGAGGGGAACATCGCCAAGGCTGACGAGGCTCAGAAGCAGGCCGAGGCCGCGCTCGAGGAGTACACGCGTCAGCTGGCCGAGGCACGCACCGAAGCCGGTGAGATCCGTGAGGCCGCCCGCGAGGATGGCAAGAAGATCGTCGCCGAGGCCAAGGAAGCTGCGAGCAGCGAAGCTGCCCGCATCACCGCCACCGCGCACACGCAGATCGAGGCCGAGCGTCAGACCGCTCTCGTCTCGCTCCGCAGCGAGGTCGGAACGCTCGCCATCGACCTCGCCGGTGGCGTGGTCGGGGAGACGCTGTCCGATGACGCACGTGCGACGGCTGTGGTCGACCGCTTCCTCGCCGACCTCGAAGCATCCGAGAAGGCGGCCCAGTAATGGGCAGCGCGACCACTCAGGCGCTTGCGGCATCCGTTCAGGCGCTTGCCGCGGCATCCGGCGTGACCCTCGACACCTCGCGGGAGCTCTTCGCCGCGGCGCATGCCGTGGGCGAATCGTCGCATCTGAGCGGCGCGCTTGCTGACGCCTCGGCTCCGGCCGAGGCACGGCAGAACGTCGTCGCCTCGGTCTTCGGCGGGTTCTCGCAGAACACGCGGGACGTGCTGAAGGCCGTCGTCTCCGAGCGTTGGTCCGACGCGAGCGAGCTCGTCGACGGCATCGAGGAGCTCGCGATCCGCGCGGCTGCGATCTCCGACAGCGGTGCCGACATCGAGGCGGAGCTCTTCGGCTTCTCCCGGGTCATCGCGGCGAACTCGGAGCTCGAACTCGCCCTGGGCACCCGCCTCGGGGGAGCACAGGCCAAGGTCGATCTCGTCGATCGCCTGCTCGCCGGTTCCGTCAGCGCCCCTGCGGCGCTGATCGTGTCGTCGCTCGTGCGCCAGCCGCGCGAGCGTCGCATCCGCCAGCTGCTGAACCGCGCCATGCGCATCGTCTCGAGCCAGAACGGTCGAGTCGTCGCGACGGTCCACACAGCGTCCGAGCTGAACGAAGCTCAGCGCACCCGTCTCAGCGACGCACTCTCGCGCCGTTACGACGGCAAGGTCTCGCTCAACGTCGTCATCGACCCTGCCGTTCTCGGAGGCCTGCGCGTGCAGATCGCCGATGACGTCATCGACGGCAGCATCTCCGCTCGACTCGCAGACCTTCGCCAGAAGCTCGCGGGCTAACACGACTTCGCGCGGGGAACCGCGCACCCAGATACAAAGGGAAGACAATGGCAGAACTATCGATCAGCCCCGACGTCATCCGTGACGCGCTGAAGGACTTCGCCGCCGCCTACGAGCCCACCGGGGCCGCGGCGACCGAGGTCGGCACCGTCATCGACGCCGCGGATGGAATCGCGCATGTCGAGGGCCTGCCCGGCGTCATGGCCAACGAGCTCGTGACCTTCGGCGACGGCACCAAGGGCCTCGCCCTGAGCCTCGACCAGAACCAGATCGGTGTCGTCGTGCTCGGCGACTTCACCGGCGTCGAGGCCGGCCAGGAAGTCACCCGTACGGGTGAGGTCCTCTCCGTGCCCGTCGGCGACGGCTACCTGGGCCGCGTGGTCGACCCGCTCGGCAACCCGATCGACGGCCTCGGCTCGATCGCGACCGAGGGCAGCCGCGAGCTCGAGCTGCAGGCGCCCGGCGTCATGCAGCGCAAGTCGGTCCACGAGCCGATGCAGACCGGCATCAAGGCCATCGACGCGATGATCCCGGTCGGCCGTGGACAGCGTCAGCTGATCATCGGTGACCGCCAGACCGGTAAGACGGCGATCGCGATCGACACGATCATCAACCAGAAGGACAACTGGGAGTCCGGCGACGTCAACAAGCAGGTCCGCTGCATCTACGTCGCCATCGGCCAGAAGGGCTCGACCATCGCTTCGGTGAAGGGTGCGCTCGAAGAGGCCGGTGCCCTGGAGTACACCACGATCGTGGCCGCTCCGGCATCCGACCCCGCCGGCTTCAAGTACCTCGCTCCCTACACCGGTTCGGCCATCGGCCAGCACTGGATGTATGGCGGCAAGCACGTCCTCATCATCTTCGATGACCTGTCGAAGCAGGCTGAGGCCTACCGCGCCGTGTCGCTCCTCCTGCGCCGTCCGCCGGGCCGTGAGGCGTACCCGGGTGACGTCTTCTACCTGCACTCCCGTCTGCTGGAGCGTTGCGCGAAGCTGTCCGACGAGCTGGGTGCCGGTTCCATGACGGGTCTCCCGATCATCGAGACCAAGGCCAACGACGTCTCGGCGTACATCCCGACCAACGTGATCTCGATCACGGACGGCCAGATCTTCCTGCAGTCCGACCTCTTCAACGCGAACCAGCGTCCGGCGGTCGACGTGGGTATCTCGGTCTCGCGAGTCGGCGGTGACGCTCAGGTCAAGTCGATCAAGAAGGTCTCGGGTACGTTGAAGCTCGAGCTGGCTCAGTACCGCTCTCTCGAGGCGTTCGCGATGTTCGCGTCCGACCTCGACCAGGCGTCGCGTCGTCAGCTCTCCCGCGGTGCGCGTCTGACCGAGCTGCTCAAGCAGCCGCAGTACTCGCCGTACCCCGTCGAGGAGCAGGTCGTCTCGATCTGGGCCGGAACGAAGGGCAAGCTCGACACGATCGAGGTCTCGGATGTCCTGCGCTTCGAGCGCGAGCTCCTTGACTACCTGCGTCGCAACACCAAGGTGCTCGACACCCTGCGCGAGACCAACGTCCTCGATGACGACACGGTCGCAGAGCTCGAGAAGCACACCGACGCTTTCATCCTGGAGTTCCAGGGTGGCAAGGGCGCCAGCATCGGCGCTCCCGGCCACGAGGAGCACGCGGCTGCGGAGGCGGACGACGTCAACCAGGAGAAGATCGTCAAGGGCCGTCGCGCGTAATCGCGTGAGGTACTGAACTCATGGGCGCTCAACTCAGGGTCTACAAGCAGAAGATCTCTTCTGCTCAGACGACCAAGAAGATCACGAAGGCGATGGAACTCATCGCGGCTTCGCGCATCCAGAAGGCGATGGCACGCGTCAAGGCGTCCAGCCCCTTCGCGCGAGCCGTGACGAGGGCCGTGTCCGCCGTCGCGACGCACTCGAACGTCGACCACCCGCTCACCCGCGAGCCTGAGACGATCCACCGCTCCGCGGTCGTGATCTTCTCCTCGGACCGCGGTCTCGCCGGAGCCTTCAACTCGCAGATCCTCCGTGAGGGTCTCGAGGTGGCGGAGCTCCTGCGCGAGCAGGGCAAGGAGCCGGTGTTCTACCTCGTCGGTCGCAAGGCCGTCGGCTACTTCCAGTTCCGTCGCATCGCGGCGGCTGCGGAGTGGACCGGCGACACCGACACCCCGTCGTTCCACACGGCGGAGGAGATCTCGCAGAAGCTTCTCGAGGACTTCTCCCGCGGTGGCGTCGAGGGCGGCGTGGACGAGATCCACCTCGTGTACAACCGTTTCGTCAGCATGATGACGCAGACGCCGGAGTCCGTGCGTCTGCTCCCGCTGGAGATCTCGGAAGCCGACGAGTCGGAGGCGGGCAACACCATCTACCCGCTGTACGAGTTCGAGCCGGATGCCGAGACCGTGCTGGACGCGATCCTGCCGGTGTACATCCAGAGCCGCGTCTTCAACGCACTCCTGCAGTCGTCTGCCGCCAAGCAGGCAGCGACGCAGAAGGCGATGAAGTCGGCCAGCGACAACGCCGACAAGCTCATCACCGACTACACCCGTCTGCGCAACAACGCGCGTCAGGCGGAGATCACGCAGCAGATCGCAGAGATCGTCGGCGGCGCCGACGCGCTCTCGTCGAGCAAATAGACCATCAGGAGAGAGACGAAAATGACCCCCACCGCTACGGCTGACCAGCCGGCGACCGCGGTCGTCGGGCGCGTCGCACGCGTCAACGGTCCGGTTGTCGACATCGAGTTCCCGCACGACTCGATCCCCGACATCTACAACGCGCTGAAGACGACGATCGTGATCGGCGACTCTTCGGTCGAGATCACGCTCGAGGTCGCTCAGCACCTCGGCGACGACCTCGTTCGTGCCATCGCCCTGAAGCCGACCGACGGTATCGTCCGCGGCCAGGAGGTTCGCGACACCGGTGAGGCCATCTCGGTCCCCGTCGGTGACGTCACCAAGGGCAAGGTCTTCAACGTGATCGGCGAGGTGCTCAACCTCGAGCCCGGCGAGACCATCGAGGTCACCGAGCGCTGGCCGATCCACCGCAAGGCTCCGAACTTCGACCAGCTCGAGTCGAAGACCACCATGTTCGAGACCGGCATCAAGTCGATCGACCTTCTGACGCCGTACGTGCTCGGTGGAAAGATCGGTCTGTTCGGTGGAGCCGGTGTCGGAAAGACCGTCCTCATCCAGGAGATGATCCAGCGCGTCGCGCAGGACCACGGTGGTGTGTCGGTGTTCGCCGGTGTCGGTGAGCGTACCCGTGAGGGCAACGACCTGATCCACGAGATGGAAGAGGCGGGTGTCTTCGACAAGACGGCCCTCGTATTCGGCCAGATGGACGAGCCGCCGGGAACGCGTCTGCGCGTCGCCCTGTCGGCTCTGACGATGGCGGAGTACTTCCGTGACGTGCAGAAGCAGGACGTGCTGCTCTTCATCGACAACATCTTCCGCTTCACTCAGGCCGGTTCCGAGGTCTCCACGCTTCTCGGTCGTATGCCGTCCGCGGTGGGCTACCAGCCCAACCTGGCCGACGAGATGGGTCTCCTCCAGGAGCGCATCACGTCGACCCGTGGCCACTCGATCACCTCCCTGCAGGCGATCTACGTGCCCGCCGACGACTACACCGACCCGGCTCCGGCGACCACCTTCGCCCACCTCGACGCCACGACCGAGCTCTCTCGTGAGATCGCGTCGAAGGGTCTGTACCCGGCCATCGACCCGCTGACCTCGACGTCGCGGATCATGGACCCCCGGTACTTGGGCGAGGACCACTACCGCGTCGCCACCACCGTCAAGCAGATCCTCCAGAAGAACAAGGAACTGCAGGAGATCATCGCGATCCTCGGTGTCGACGAGCTCTCCGAAGAGGACAAGATCGTCGTGTCGCGTGCACGTCGCATCCAGCAGTTCCTCTCGCAGAACACCTACATGGCCAAGAAGTTCACGGGTGTCGAGGGTTCGACCGTCCCGCTCAAGGAGACCATCGAGTCGTTCGATGCGATCACCCGCGGTGACTTCGACCACGTCGCCGAGCAGGCCTTCTTCAACGTCGGTGGCATCTCCGACGTCGAAGAGCAGTGGGCGAAGATCCAGAAGGAGAACGGCTGACCATGGCGCTCAACGTCAGCCTCGTCTCCGCCGACGCGGAGGTCTGGACGGGAGAGGCGAGCCTTGTGGTCGCCAAGACCGTCGAGGGTGAGATCGGCTTCATGACCGGCCACGAGCCGGTGCTGGCCATCCTCGCCGAGGGCCAGGTCCGGATCACCCAGACCGATGGCACCAAGGTGCTCGCCAACGCGCAGGACGGCTTCCTCTCCATGGAGGGCGAAACCCTGACGATCGTTGCCGGCAACGCGGCCCTCATCGCCTGAGTAGTTCACCTCGACGCGTCCGCCTCGGGTTCCCTTCACCGGGATCCGAGGCGGACGTGTCTGTCTGTATCGAGGTTTCATGAAGATCCTGCTCCCGCCGTCGGAGACCAAGCGGCCCGGCGGTTCCGGCGCGCCGCTGGACCTGCGCAGTCTGGTACTTCCTGCTCTGTACGAGGAGCGCTCCGCGGTCGTGGATACCCTGGTCGATCTCGCCGGTGACGAAGCGACTGCACGGTCGGTACTGAAGCTCAGTGCCCGGCAGCTCGGTGACATCGAGCACAACCGGATGCTGCGGCATGCTCCGACCATGCCTGCCGTCGATCGCTATACCGGCGTGCTCTTCGATGCGTTGGACGCCGCCACGCTGTCAGCCGCCTCGCGACGCTGGCTGGGCGCGCACGTCTGGATCCACAGCGCGCCGCTCGGTCCGATCGGGGCGTTGGATCTGATCCCGGCGTACCGGCTCGCTGCGGGTACATCCCTGCCCGGCCTGTCGGCGCTCCGCCGGCACTGGTCGGAGGCGACGCAGATAGCGATCGCGGAGGAGGCGCCTCCATTCGTCCTCGACCTGCGCAGTGAGGCCTATGTCGCGCTCGGCCCTGTGCCCGCTTCCGTGCCGTCGGCGTACGTCCGTGTCGTGACGGATGGCGAAGACGGATCGCGCGCCCTCAACCACTTCAACAAGAAGTCCAAGGGCCTGCTCGTCCGTGCGCTCGCGGAGGATCGTCCGCGGATCGGCTCACTGCGATCCTTGCGCTCCTGGGCGCAGAAGCATGATGTCGTCCTCCGTGATTCTGAGTCGCCCGGCGTCTGGGAGCTCGTCGTCGCCGAGTGACGTGGATTCCGTGCGGTCTTCTGCCCGCGTGGGCCGTTGCCCGTCAGGTGTCTCGCCGCTAGTGTTGTGTCGCGGCGCGCATCGCGCCGGCTCGTTCAGATCCGGAGGGGATCATGGATTCTTACTACTACGACACAGGTGCCGCAGCGGTTCTCGGCATCCTGCTCGTGATCGGTTTCATCTTCGCGATCGCCGGATACGTACTCGTGTCGCTCTTCCTGATGAAGATCTTCGACAAAGCAGGCGTGCAGGGCAAGTGGCGCGCGTGGGTGCCGGTGTACAACTACCTGATCTTCGCGAAGCTCGGCGACGTCTCACCGTGGGTCGTGCTGATCGCCATGGCGCTGTCGCTCATCCCGTACCTCAACTTCCTCACCGGTGTCGCCCTCGCGGTCGTGATGGCCCTCGCCGCGTGGCGTATCGGCCTGAAGCTGCAGAAGGACGCCGTCTGGGTCATCCTCTGGGTGCTCCTGGGTATCGTGTGGCTCGGTATCAACGCCTTTGACAAGTCGCGCTGGAACCCGAACATCGTCCCCGCTCCCTGGGCCGGCAACAGCCTCTTCACCGACACGACCGTGTGGCAGGGAATCCCCGTGCAGCCGTCCGCGTCCGCGGCGCCGCAGGCGTACGGTGCAGCTCCCCAGGGTTACGCACCTCCGGCTCCGCAGGGCTACACGCCTCCGGCTCCGCAGGGCTACGCGCCTCCGGCTCAGCCCGGATACGCGGCTCCCGCGGCCCCGGCCACCGGAGCACCCGTGCCCCCGGTCCCGCCCGCCACGCCGCCGGCTCCGCCCGCAGCACCCCCCGCCGCTCCGTCGGCTCCGCCCGCAGCACCGCCCGTGCCGCCGACAGACCCGACTCAGCCCCCGGCCTGAGACATGTGACGCAGAGAGCCCCCGACTTCGGCCGGGGGCTCTCTGCGTTGCGTGAGAGGTGACGGCGGTTCGCCTCGGCTAACGTGGAAGCCATGGTCATGTCGCAGCGCCGTGTCGGCGCGTCCGGTCTCGTCGTGTCACCCACAGGCCTCGGCTGCAACAACTTCGGCCGCGCCGGCACCGCCACCGAGACTCTCTCCGGCACCCGGGAGGTGATCGACGCGGCGATCGCGAACGGCATAACCCTGTTCGACACCGCCGACATGTACGGTGCCGAGCCAGGTATGAGCGAGACGCTCATGGGGGAGGCCCTCGAAGGACGTCGTGACCGCATCGTGCTCGCCACCAAGTTCGGTCACGAACGGGACATGGGGTATGACTTCCCGGCCGGCCGCGGCTCTCGGCGTTACGTGCGTCGCGCGGTCGAGGAGTCCCTGCGCCGGCTGCGTACGGACTGGATCGACCTCTACCAGTTGCATCTCCCCGACCCTGAGACACCGATCGCAGAGACGACCGATGCGCTGGACGAGCTGGTCGGGGAGGGGAAGATCCGCTACTACGGTCATTCCAACTTCGCCGGCTGGCAGATCGCGGAAGCCGAGTTCACATCGCGTCAACGGTCGACCGGGCGATTCATCTCCGCGCAGAACCACTACTCGTTGCTCGCCCGCGCCGCCGAGCGCGAGGTGCTCCCCGCCGTGGCGCGCTATGGTCTCGGCTTCTTCCCCTTCTTCCCTCTTCACAACGGTCTCCTCACGGGCAAGTTCACCCGCGAGGGCGGTCCCGCCGACAGCCGCATCATGTCCAGCCGCCGCCATGTCTGGGAGAACGCGCCCTGGGACGCCATCGACGAGTTCCGCACGTTCTGCGCAGACCGCGACATCACCATGTTGCAGGCGTCCTTCGGGTGGCTGCTCGCGAATCCGCTGGTGTCGAGCGTGATCGCCGGAGCCACATCCGCCGCGCAGATCGAGGCCAACGCGCAGGCCGGTGACGAGTGGCGTCCCGACGCCGACGAGCTCGCGATGATCGATCGACTGTTCCCCCTCCCTGAGGACCCGGGGGCCCGAGTATGAGTGCGATGGGTGAGTTCCACTACGATGTGTGAGTACGCTGTGGCCGCCCGACTGGTCGCAGATCCATCGGAGGCAGCACGTGGCTGAGACGACGACGACGACGCGCAGCGTCACGGTTGCGCAGCGCCGCCTGCTGCTTTCCTGGGCGGGAGTCACCGATCAGGGGCGCCGCCGAGACAACAATCAGGATGCGTTCCTCGCGGATTTCCCCCTCTTCATCGTCGCGGACGGCATGGGCGGGCACGCGGGTGGCGAGATCGCCAGCCAGAGCACCGTCTCGCGTCTGCAGGCTGTGGTGTCAGGGGGGCCCGTGACGCGTCCGGCCATCGAGACGGCGCTCGAGCAGGCCGTGGGCGATATCGCCGATCACCCCGAGACGACGGATGAGGGCACGGGGACGACCCTCACCGGAGTGTTCCTCGACCTCGCCGAGGATGAGCCGCAATGGGTCGCGCTCAACATCGGCGACTCCCGCGTGTATCTGCTGCGCGACGACCGGCTGATTCAGGTCACGACCGACCACTCGGTGGTGCAGGAACTGATCGCGGCGGGCAAGCTGAGCCCCGAAGAGGCCGAAGGTCATCCGTACAGCAACGTGATCACCCGTGCCGTGGGCGCGAGCGAGCTGACTGCTCCGGACTACATCACGATCGATGTCCGTGCGGGCGACCGGTTCGTGATCTGCTCGGACGGGCTCACCAAGGAGCTCACCGACTACGGCATCCAGCACTTCCTTCGCGAGCACGCCGAGCCGGGGCCGGCTGTCGACGCGATGCTCGCCGCGGCGCTCGAGAACGGTGGTCGCGACAACGTGACGCTGATCATCGTCCAGGTAGGCGACCCCGAGCAGTCTTCCTCCACACTCACAGACACGGTCGAATAGCCCTCCTGGGCTGTGGAAGAGCGGGATCCGAGGCGATCTCCGGGGTCGAATGTAGGACATGGATCCTGCACCGATCGTTCTTCCCTCCGCGCCGCCTCCCACCCGGCGGGCACCCCTGCCGTTCGTCGCCGCGGTAGTGCCGGTTGCGGCAGGCGTCGTGCTGTGGCTGGTCTCCGGGTCGCTGTATGCGCTGTGTTTCGCCGCACTCGGTCCGCTGATGATCGCGGCTTCAGTGCTGGACGGGGCGCGCACCCGACGGCGTGATCGCCGCAGAGGCGCCGCAGAGGCGGCCACCGCATGGGAATCGGCCGAGGAGGAGCTCAGGGCGCGGCAGCAGGAAGAACGCGGGGCCCTGTGGGATCGCCATCCGGACGTCGCCAGGTGCCTTGCACACCCACCTCTTCGAGGGGCGGACGGACCGGACGGTACGACGCCACTGGTGGTCGGGAGCGGCTCGATCCCGACCGGGATCCGAACCACTGGCGGTGAGGGCGAACGGGCGCGTGTGTTCCAAAGGCGCTGCGGGATCCTCGACGAGGCACCGGTCCGTGTGCCGTTGGGCCGGGGCGTCTGCATACGCGGTCCTGCGCCGCAGAGCGCCGCGGTCGCACGGGCGCTCGTGGCGCAGCTCTGCCTTCGATTCAGCGCGGCGCAGCTCGTGCTCGTCGGCGACCGCCTCGATGAACATGGCCTGGCCGCATTGCCCCACGCTCGCTCCGCGCGTCGCGGAGGGTTCCGGGTCGGAATCTCCGCACAGGGGGACGCCCGCGTCGCCCTTGACGCCGCAGTCTGGGTGGTGCCGTCCGGAGCTGAGGTTCCGGAGGGGATCACCACCGTCATCGACGTCGATGAGATCCGTCGCGCGACCATTCGCACGCCGGCGGGTTCGCACGCGATCGCGCTGGAGGCCCTCTCGGTCGAACAGATCATGCAGATCGGACGCGACGGCCGAGACGACACCGAAGACCTCGACGACGTCCCCGCCTTCGTTGCCCTGCACGAGCTCTCGCAGCGGAGGGGGGATCCGGGGCTGCCCGCCGCGATCGGTCGCTCCGTCCAGGACGAGGTCGTGCTCGACATCGTCGCGGACGGGCCACATGCGATCGTCACGGGGACCACAGGCACGGGCAAGAGCGAGTTCCTGGTCACCTGGGTGACGGCGATGGCGACGGCGAACGGCCCGGATCGCGTGTCGTTCGTCCTCGCGGACTTCAAGGGCGGCACGGCGTTCGAGCCGTTGCGCGCGCTCCGCCAGGTCGCGGCGGTGATCACCGACCTCGACCAGGAGGGTGCGCGGCGGGGCGTGTCCAGCCTGACGGCGGAGATCCGTCGACGAGAGTCGTTGCTGGCCGCCGTGGGCGCACGCGACATCAGCGAGATCACGATCCCGAGACTCGTGATCGTGATCGATGAGTTCGCTGCTCTGCTGCAGGAGCATCCGGATCTCGGGCAGGTCTTCACCGACGTCGCGGCACGAGGCCGCGCGCTCGGTATGCATCTGATCCTCGGCACTCAGCGGGCATCGGGCGTCGTGCGAGACGCTCTCGCCGCGAACTGTCCATTGCGATTCAGCCTGCGCGTCGCCGAGCCCGCTGACAGTCGGCTCGTGATCGGCACGGCGCAGGCGTCAGAACTCACCGGGGGAGCGGAATCGCGAGGGCTGGGTTTCGTGAGGCGGCCGCAGGACCCCGAACCACAGATCCTCCGGGTGGCACTCACGGCGGCAGCAGATGTGAGCCGCGTCGCCGGCGAGTGGCGGTCTGCGCGACAGCCGCCCAGTCCCTGGCAGCCGGCGCTTCCCGCGTTGCTTCCGCTCGACCGCGTGCGATCGGGGGCGGCGCCGTCGCCCGACGCCCTCCTCCTCGGCCTGGCCGATACTCCCGAGAGGCAGTCGCAGCCGGCGGAACTGCTGCGACCGGGGGCGGACCGCGGACTGGCGATCCTCGGTGCACCAGCGTCCGGTCGGACATCGGCACTGCGGGTGCTGGCCGCCCAACATCCTCAGGCGGTGTGGATGCCCGAGGACCTGGAGGCCGCGTGGGATGCCGTCTCGTCCTGGTCGACCGGCGCCGCGCGGCTACCGAGCCTGGTTCTGTGCGATGACCTCGACCGGACCGTGGCCGAACTGCCGCCGGAGTACGCCCAGGAGTGGTTGCGCAGGGTGGAGCAGCTCCTGCGCGGCAGTCGCGAGACGACGTTCGTGATCACGGCAGCACGGGCCGCCGGTGGCGTCGGACGCCTCCTGGAGGCCGTGCCTCGACGCGCCCTCCTGCGGATGCCGAGTCGCGTGGAGCACCTGGCTGCCGGGGGAGAGAGCTCAGGATTCCGCCCGGACCGTCCGCCGGGCCGGGCACGCATCGGCGAACGGGAGGTGCAGTTCGCCTGGGTCGAGGGCACCGGCGCCGTGCGACCGACGCCGCTCGAGCCGCGGTGGAGTCCTGGACGCGCCGACTGCGGCATCGTGAGCCCCGGTGCGCCGCGCGTTGTCGCGCGTCTGCGAGCGGAGTATCCCGAACGCGAGGTGCTCTTGCTCGAACCAGGGGAGCGTGCGGAGAGAGGCGGAGCCATCCTGGTCGCCGACGCCGAGACCTGGCAGCGCAGTCCCTCGGTGTGGAGACGAGTGCGCGCGGAGGGCGAGGTGCTGTTCCGCGCCGAGAATCCTGTGGACCTGCGCCAGCTGGCCGGGGTCAGGGACCTGCCCCCGTATGCGCGGACGCACGCGGGAAGGGCGTGGGCGGTGCGTGGTGAGGAAGCCGTCAGCCGGGTGGTCGTCCCCGCCTTCGCGCCGACGACGGGGAACACGAGCGAACCGACGACAGGGCAGGTATCCGAGCGCCTCACCCGCAGGCAGAGGCGTGCGGACCGGACGGATGACGCATCCCGTTCGTGACAGACCTGCGGCGGGCGGGAGGTCAGCGGATCAGATCCCGGCACCGGGGCGGATGACGCCCACATCGACGCCACCGCCGAGTACCGAGAGCGGAAGAGCAGCAGCGAGCCCGGCGACATCCGCCTCGCCGAGGGCGCCGGCGCGAGCGAGGAGCGTCGCGGCGACGATCGTGGAGGCGCGCGGTGCGCCGTCGAGCATCTTGAGGCCGACCGTCGTGCCGTTCGGTGCGACCATCACCATGACACCTTCTGCTCCGCCCTTGGTGAACACGCCGAGCTTCTCGGTGGCGATGGTGTCGGGGCGACCGGGGCCCTCGATCGTCCACGGGCTCTCGCGCACCGCGCGCACCAGGGAGCCGGCCACACGGTGCAGGGCGAATGGCGAGCGGTCGGAGGCGGTGCCGATGCGGTGGATGGAGCGGGTGAGCCCGGTGAGGGTCAAGGCGTACACGGGGGCGCCGCAGCCGTCGATGGCAGTGTGGGCGACCTTCTCCCCGGTCAGACGCTCGATCACGTCACGAATGTGCGCCTGCAACGGGTGCGCCACATCCAGGTAGCCGTCGGTCGCCCAGCCGGTCGCGACGCAGGCGCGCAGCATCGCCGCGTGCTTGCCCGAGCAGTTCATCCGCACGCGTGCGGGTTCGCCGTGCTCGCGGACCATCTCGTCGCGGGTGGCGGTGTCGCTCGGCCACGCGGGCGGGCAGCCGAGGTGATCCTCGGTGAGACCGCCTTCGGTCAGCATGTCGCGCACCGTGTTCGCGTGACGATCGGTTCCGGTGTGGCTCGCCGTCGACAGGGCCAGCTGCTCGCCTTCCAGCACCGCGCCGGCGGTGATGCATGCCACGGCCTGCAGAGGCTTGAGGCTGGAGCGCGGAAGGATCAACGCGTCGGCATTGCCGTGCCGAGCGATCACCTCGCCGTCTGCGGACAGCACGACTGCCGCGCCCGCATGACGGGACTCGATGAAGCCGCTGCGTTCGACGACGGCGAGTTCGACGGATTCCTGAACGGTGAGAGTCTCCAGCACCGGACCAGCCTACCGTCGGCTCCTGTCTTCACAGTCCCCGCGCCCGTGTGTGCCGGTTGTCGCACGCCGGTGGCAGACTGGGCTGATGGCGGCACAGCACACCCCTCATGTTCTCGGCGAGCACCACTACGCACTCACGTCCACATGGACGGGGAACAGCGGGTCAGGGACCAGTGGTTATCGTGACTATCGACGCGACGTGACGATCGAGGTGCAGGGCAAGCCCGACCTGCTCGCCTCGGCGGACAGGCCTTTCCGCGGCGATGCCACGCGGTGGAACCCGGAAGACATGCTGCTCGCGTCGCTGTCGGAATGTCATCTGCTCTCGTATCTGCATGCCTGCGTCACTGCGGGCGTCGTCGTGGTGTCGTACCGCGATCAGGCGACAGGGCTCATGCGCGAGGACGGAGCGGGCGGTGGCGCATTCGTCGAGGTGATGCTGCGCCCCGAAGTCGTGGTTGCCGATGCGTCGATGATCGAGGCGGCAGAGCACGCCCACGCGCAGGCCAACGAGTGGTGCTTCATCGCCAACTCGATGAACTTCCCCGTGCGTCACGAAGCGACGGTGACAGCTCAGGTCTGAGCGGGTCGAGGGTCAGAGCGGGCTGCTGTTCAGCGGCGCTCGTGGGGGAGCGCCTGGATGATCTTCTCGATCGTTCCCTGCGCCGGCGCCTCGTTGTAGGCCCCGGCGAGCTCCTGGCCGGAGAGGGCGTGGATCGCCGCCATGATCTCGTCGGTCGCGAGGCGGCGAGCCCGTCCGCTGGTGGCCGGACCGTGCGGCGAGAGATCGAGGGGTTCACCGAACCGCACGGTGATGCGTTCCTTCAGTGTCGGCATCTTCGCGCCGACCGGCATGACCTTGTCGGTACCGACCAGGCCGACCGGGACAACGGGTGCCCCTGTCTGCAGTGCGAGGAAGGCGACGCCGGTACGCCCCTTGTAGAGGCGTCCGTCCGTGGAGCGGGTGCCCTCGGGATACAGCGCCACCGTCAGACCTTCGTCGAGGAGCTGGCGTTGCAGATCGAGCGCGTCGAGCGCGGCCTGGCCGGCGCCCCGCCGCACGGGGATCGCACCGATCGACTCGAAGAAGGTCTTGCTCATCCATCCGCGAAAGCCGGTGCCCTCGAAGTAGCTCGACTTCGCGAGGAAGTGGACGGGCCGCGGAGCAGCCACGGGGATCGCGATCGAATCGATGAACGACAGATGGTTGCTCGCGAAGATCACCGGGCCGGAGGGGGGCACATTCTCGCGACCTTCGATCCGAGGCCGGTAGACGAGCCGGGCGAGTGGAGTGATCAGGCCGCGTCCGAGCGTGTACGTGAATCCGGCGTGACGAGGCTTCGCAGTCTCCTCTGATGAGGATTCGGGCTCGACGGACTGCTCAGAGGTCATCAGAGCAGGTTACTCCGGGATTCATGCCTTCGCTGGAATGAAGAATCGCGCCGCGTCTCCCAGCGCGAGCAAAGGGGAATAGGGGAGGATGGGGTGTCCCGATCGCGATCCAAAGGTCTCACTGTGCGCAAGCGTCCGCTCATCGTCCTGTCCACCGTCGCTGCGGCGACCCTTCTGCTGGCAGGATGCTCCGGCACCGCCTCGCCCGAGAGCTCGAGCACGCCCACGCCAACGGCATCGAGCAGCTGCGCCCTCGACGCTCAGCCCGGTGCGACCTCCGACGCCGTCGTCGTCGACGGTGAGGGTGCCGATGCCAAGGTGACCGTCCCCGCCGATGCACCGTTCGCGGGTGTCGAGCGCACGATCGTCGCGGCCGGTGACGGCGAGGACATCGGTGTCGGCGACCTGGTCTCCGTGCAGTACCAGATCGTGGATGCGACCTCTGGAGAGGTGCTGGATTCCTCTGCCCGCGGGGAAGGCGGGCTTCTCCCCGTCCTGCTCGACACGAACCAGTCGTCCCTGTTCGTCGCAGCACTCGAGTGCGAGCCGGTCGGCTCCCAGGTCGTGCTGACTCTGCCCGGCAGCGTTCTCGGCGAGGGCGCCAGCAACGTCGTCGTCTACGCCGAAGCGGTCGAGCACCTTCCCGAGGTCGCCACCGGCACGCCGGTCGACCCGACCCCCGGGTTCCCCACCGTCGAGCTCGACGATGACGGCGCCCCGACCATCACCATCCCGGACGGGGACGCGCCCACCAAGACCGAGGTCGCCGTCCTCAAGCAGGGCGACGGCGCGACCGTCGGTGCCGGTGACCTCGTCGTCGTCCAGTACCGCGGCGTCAAGTGGTCCGACGGCGAGGAGTTCGACTCCAGCTGGAGCCGGGACGCTGCTCCCACGCAGTTCCAGACCAGCGGCGTCGTGACCGGATTCCGCCTCGCACTCGAAGGCCAGAAGGTCGGCTCACAGGTGATCGTCGTGATGCCTCCGGCTGACGGCTACGGCGCGACCGAGGGCCACGAGCTCCAGAAGGAGAGCCTCGTGTTCGTCGTCGACATCCTCGCCACGACTCCCGTCCAGCAGTAGTAGACGCAGGAGCGGAACCGAGGGCGTGCCATAGGCTGGCGGCATGCGTCGCATCATTGTCCTCGGTTCCACCGGCTCCATCGGCACACAGGCGCTCGACGTCATCCGCGCGAATCCCCGCCGGTTCGAACTCGTGGGGCTCGCTGCGGGGAGCAACCGCCAGTTGCTCGACGAGCAGGCGGCCCAGTTCGGCGTCGAGAACACGGCGCTCGGTGCTGATGAGGCCGAACAGCTGGTCCGTGACGTCGATGCCGATGTCGTGCTCAACGCGATCACCGGGTCGATCGGGCTCGGCTCCACACTGGCGGCGCTGAAGGCCGGTCGCACGCTGGCGCTCGCCAACAAGGAATCACTGATCGTCGGCGGGCAGCTGGTGCTCGCAGCGGCCGCCCCGGGTCAGATCGTGCCGGTCGACTCCGAGCACTCTGCGCTGGCTCAGGCCCTGCGCAGCGGCACCCACGCAGAAGTGCGCCGTCTGGTCGTCACCGCGTCGGGCGGGCCGTTCCGCGGGCGTTCCAGGGCCGAGATGGAATCGGTGACCCCGGCAGAGGCGCTGGCGCACCCGACGTGGGATATGGGCCGCATGGTCACCACGAACTCCTCGACTCTCGTCAACAAGGGCCTCGAGGTCATCGAGGCGCATCTGCTCTTCGACATCCCCTACGAGGACATCGACGTCGTGGTGCACCCGCAGTCCGTGGTGCACTCCATGGTCGAGTTCATCGACGGATCGACCATCGCGCAGGCCTCGCCACCCGACATGCGCCTGCCGATCTCGCTCGGCCTCGACTGGCCCCATCGCGTCGGCGGCGTCGGTCGGCCCCTGGACTGGACCGCCGCGACGTCCTGGACCTTCGAACCCCTCGACAACGAGGCGTTCCCGTCGGTCGCGCTCGCGAAGGCGGTCGGACGTGCCGGTGGGACATTCCCCGCGGTGTACAACGCCGCGAACGAGCAGGCCGTCGATGCGTTCCATGAGGGGCGGCTCACGTTCCTCGGTATCGTCGACACGATCGCCCGCGTGGTGGATGCCCACGAGCCTCCCGATTCGCTCACTGTCGAATCGCTGGCCGCAGTCGAGATGTGGGCGCGCCAGAAGGCGGACCGCCTGATCGCCGCAGGAGACTGAGCGCGGCTCAGTCCTCGTCGGGATACGGGACGGGCCAGTGCGAGTCCGGCACGGGCCATCCTGCCGCGCGCAGCGCTCGACGGGCGAGCTCGCGGGCGGAGTACGGCGTGCGCACCCCGCGGATGTCGCGGTAGTCCTGGTGCCCTGGCCCTGCCCACAGGATCGCGTCGCCGTCGCCGACGAGTCCGACCGCGGCCACGATCGCGCGCTCTGGCGGCGAGTATTCGTGGATCTCTGCGTCAGGGCGTGCTGCGCGGGCACCGGCGATGAGCGTCGCTCTGATCGACTCCGGGTCTTCGAAGCGGGGGTGGTGGTCGGTGACGACGAGGATGTCGCTGCCCTCCACGGCGGTGCGCGCCATGTCGAAGCGCTTGCTCGCGTCGCGGTCGCCATCGGCTCCGAACAGCATCAGCACCCGGCCGGGTGTCACGCGGCGCACGGCAGCGAGAGTCTTCTCGAAAGCGTCGGGGGAGTGTCCGAAGTCCACGAAGACCGCGGGGCCGGTGTCGCCCGAGACGAGCTGCGTACGTCCAGGTAGATAGGCGCGGATGCCTCCGTCGCGCTCGAGGGCCTCGGCGATACGTTCCCAGGCATATCCGCCCTCGAGCAGCATCACGATCGCGAGTGCCGCGTTCGCCGCCATGTGCGGTCCGATGACCGGGACCGTGGTGGTGAGCGAGCCGAGTGGGCCGGTCATCGTGAAGGTGGTTCCGGCGGCGCGTTCGTCGTCGATCACGACGACCCAGTCGGCCTTCTCCGCGGTGGTGGGGTCGGCGGCGATCGACGGGGTGCCGACGGTCACCACGGGGATCTCGGCGCGTTCCACGACGATCGCGCCGGACGGCGAGTCCAGGCAGATGACGCCACGCGTGGAACGATCCGGGCGGAACAGGGGGAGCTTCGCCTCGAAGTACTCCTCCATGTCGGCGTAGTCGTCGAGGTGGTCGTGGCTGAGGTTCGTGAATCCGGCGACATCGAAGTGCATGCCGTCTACGCGATGACGAGACAGGGCCTGGGCGCTCACCTCGACGGCCACGGCCTCGACATCGCGCTCGCGCATCAACGCGAGGAGCGCGTGGAACTCGGATGCCTCTGGCGTGGTGAGCCGCGAGACGATCACCTCGCCCGCGATGTGACGCTCGGCCGTCGAAGAGAGCCCGGTGACCACTCCGATCTGGTCGAGGATGCCTTCGAGCAGGTGCGAGACGCTCGTCTTGCCGTTCGTGCCGGTGGTCGCGAACAGCAACGGCAGCGGATCGTCGGCACCGGTGCCGTACACCCAGGCGCTGAGATCTCCGAGCACTCCGCGCGGGTCGTCCACGACGAGGATCGGAAGTCCGGCGTCCTGCGCGATTGTGGCGCCGGCGTCATCCGTGATGATCGCGACGGCGCCCTTCTCCGCTGCGGCGATGGCGAAATCGGCTCCGTGGCGGTTGACGCCTTGGATCGCGACGAACGCCTCACCGGCGCGGAGATCTGCCGTGGCGAGAGTGATGCCGGTGACGGTGATCCCCGTCGTTTCGCCGCGCACTTCTCGGGCGAATCGGGAAACGAGTTCGGACAGCTCACGCCGGGGCGGGTTCGCGGGGCGGAGCACGGGAGGCAGGCTCGGTTGTTGTTCAATCGACATGTCGCATCCATGATCTCATGTCGCCGCCGCGATCCCGGTGCGGCACGTCCCCTCATCCGACGGAACCGGAGAGGAGACGTGCCGGATGGTCAGGACTTGCGTCGGTAGGCGAGGACGGACACGACCAGAGCCGCGAGGCCGGCAACGAGGCCACCGGCACCCAGGATCGTGCCCCACAGGCTCTCCACCGCGGGAGCGGCGGGCGACTGGCCGTCAGAGGCGGCGTTCGCGTCGGCGTCCTCGTGATCGCCGTGGCCGCTTCCGGTCGCCGCGTCGACCGTCACCACCGGAGCGGGCGCGTCCAGACTGTGCGGGTCTTCGCCGTTCTCGGCGATCTGGGTCCACTCGGTCGTGCCGTCGACGCACTTCTGTTCGACGGGGAACGCCAGCGAGGCCGGGGTGTCCTCGTCGAGGCCGACACCCATGCTGACCGCACCCCGGAGATCGCTCGGAACCGGCGAGAGCGCCGTGTAGGTGACCGCGGAGACCAGGCCGTCGTCGCCGCGCTCGACGTCGATCGTCCAGTCTCCGTCCAGCGTCGGCGACACGGAGGCGAGGCCCTCAGGCATCGTGATGCGCAGGGCGGTCGTGGGTGAGTTCTCGCATCCGTGCGAGAACGAGAACGTCAGTACACCGTGGTCTCCCGCGACGAGTTCGTCCGGGCTGACGGTGACGTGCGCGCTGGCCAGGGAAGGTACGGCGACGGCGAGCAGCGCTCCTCCGACGACAGCGGCCGCGAGGCGGGCTGTCCGGTGCGGGCGTGCGGGGGTGGGGGACATGGTGGAACGGAACATCTGTTTTCTCCTGCATTAGGGGTGACGGGCGCGCCGATGGCGCGCTTCCGCGGGGATGGCGTCCTCGGAAGGGAGGGCGCGGCTCGTGCGGCGGATCAGCCGCGCAGGAGAGCCGGGGGGCCGCGTCGCGAGACGGCGCCGGTGAGAGCAGCGTCCGTCAAGGGGACGAGTGTCGAGACGAGGCGAGACGGGCGGCGATGATCGGGCGGGGTGAGGATCGCGATCGAGCGCAGGAATGCCAGCACCCAATCGCTCACCGCTCGGAGCAGCGATTCCCCGTGCCAGAGCAGGAACATCGTGAGCACGGCGGCGACGATGTGGGCGCCCAGCATCGCCGCACTCGGAGTCGGCGCTGCGGGTGCCGTGGCGAGCTGCGTGAGGTCCAGATGATGCGCGTGTGTTCCCGCGGCGGGCGCCCCATCGGCGGTCGGTGCGCCGAGCACCTGGAAGACGACATGGAATGCCGCCTGCGCGAACAGGACGGTCACCGCCGTCCGGACCCGAGACGGGCGCACCCCGATCAGCAGGGCCGACAGCGGCGTGATCAGTGCGGAGACGGCGAGGATGAGCAGCGGATGCGGAGCCGCCCCGCCACCGATCGTGTGCGACACGGCGGCGATCAGCGTGGCTGCGGCGGAGACGGCGACGGCACGTATCAGTCGCAGCTGCCGAGAGGTCACGGAACAAGCCTACGGCTGCCGGGCGGATTCCTAGACGCGGCGCTGTAGCGTGAGCAGGTGGAAATCCTGCTCTATGTGGGTGGCATCCTGTTCATGCTGATCGGCCTCGGCCTTTCGATCGGTCTGCACGAGGTCGGCCATCTCGTCCCCGCCAAGCTCTTCGGCGTGCGCGTCGGCCAGTACATGATCGGCTTCGGGCCGCGTCTGTGGTCGAAACGCATCGGCGAGACCGAGTACGGCTTCAAGCTGCTCCCGGTGGGCGGCTTCATCTCGATGTCCGGCATGTATCCGGCGTCCAGCGGGACCGGTCCGGCCAAGGGTGTGTTCCGCGCCCTGATCCAGGACGCCCGTTCCGCGAATGACGAGACGATCGCGGACGGCGCGGAGGACCGCGTCTTCTACCGGCTGCCCGTCTGGAAGCGCGTCGTCGTGATGCTCGGCGGACCGCTGATGAACCTGATCCTCGCGGTGGTGATCTTCACGGTGATGCTCTCCGGCATCGGACTGCAGCAGGGCACGACCACGATCGCATCTGTCAGCGAATGCGTCGTGCCGTCCGGATCAACGCAGACCGAATGCGGAGCGGAAGATCCCGCCACCCCCGCTGCCGAGGCAGGCATCATGCCGGGCGACGTCCTGGTGTCGATCGACGGCACTCCGGTGTCGACCTTCGCCGAGGCGACCGCGATCGTGCAGGCCGCGCCGGGGAAGACGCTCGACCTGGTCGTCGAGCGCGATGGCGCGCCGCAGACCCTGAGCATCACCCCCGTCGCCGCGGAGCGCACCCTCACCGACGCGAGCGGTCAGCCTCTGCTGGACGACCGGGGCGACCCTGTCGTGAAGGAGGTCGGCTACGTCGGTATGGCGGCTCAGATGGGCTTCGTGCCGCAGCCGTTGAACGCCGGCGTGGAGATGACCGGTGACACTGTCGCCCGTGTCGGCTCGCTGATCGTCACGTTGCCCGTCCGCCTCTGGGACGTCGGAGTGGCGCTCGTCACCGGAGGGGAGCGTGACCCGAACGGACCGCTGAGCGTCGTCGGCGTCGGCCGGCTCGCCGGCGAGGTCGCCGCCACCGAGGCCCCGGTGCTGAACCGCATGTTCGGGTTGCTGGGACTGCTCGGATCCCTGAACATCGCACTGTTCGTGTTCAACCTGATCCCGCTGCTGCCTCTCGACGGCGGTCACATCGTCGTCGCTCTGTGGGAGGGGATCAAGCGGGGCTGGGCGAAACTCTTCCGTCGGCCTCCGCCCGCGCCTGTCGATGCCACCCGGCTGGTGCCGCTGACGGTGGTCGTCGCCACGTTGCTCATCGCGATGGGCGCGCTGCTGATCGTCGCCGACCTGTTCCGGCCGATAGACATCCTCGGCTGACGTGTCGAAATCGTCCTTGCCCGTTCGCTGTGACGGTGTAACGGTTCTCTTGAAGAAAGGACGATTCGCATGAAATACGTCATCATGTTCACTTCCACTCCGGCACTCGACGCCCAGGTCGCACCGGAAGTAGCCCAGGACGTCTACGGGCGGGTGTATCAGTGGTTCCAGGACAACGACGCGGTCATCGACGAGAGTGGGGCGGAGCTGCAGCCCGTCGAGACCGCGACGACCGTCCGCTCCGGGGCTCAGGGTGTCGTCGTCGTCGACGGTCCGTTCACCGAGGCGAGGGAGGCGGTCGGAGGATTCAGCATCATCGATGTGCCCGACCTGGACGCAGCCATCGCCCTCGCGAGAAGCTGGCCGATGCTGGAGCTGGAGGGTACCTCCGTCGAGATCCGACCCCTCGTGACCGACTACAGCCAGTTCGAGCAGTGAACGCATCGGATGCCGCGTCGGCGCCCGGCGCGGCATCCGACCGCGCGCTCGCCCACGTGATCCGTGCCGAGTCCGCGCGGATCGTCGCGACACTCACCGCATCGCTCGGCAACCTCGACCTCGCTGAGGAGTCCGTTGCAGACGCCGTGGTGGAGGCGTTGCAGAGCTGGCGCACGGCGGGTGTGCCTCCGAATCCCGGAGCGTGGCTCACCGCCGCCGCCCGGCACAGCGCTCTCGACCGGCTGCGCCGCGACGCGCGCTATCGACAGAAGCTCGAGTTGCTCACCGCAGTGCCGCGCGCGGCGCCCCTCGATACCGAGATCGATGAGCGGCTACCGCTGCTCTTCGGATGCTGCCACCCCGCGCTGACGGCTCCGGCGCAACTGGCTTTGACGCTGCGCGCCGTCTGCGGGCTCACGACCGAACAGATCGCCAGAGCGACGCTGAGCACGCCGACGACGGTCGGGCAGCGGATCGTCCGAGCGAAACGGAAGATCGGCGCGGCGGGGATACCGTTGCGGGTTCCGGTGGGCGCAGAGCGCGCGTCGCATCTCGACATCGTGCTGACCGTGATCTCGGTGATGTACAACGAGGCGCACCTCGTCGATGGTGGCGATGCCGTGGCTGATCGCGATCTCGCAGACGACGCCCTGTGGCTCGCCGAGGTCGTGGCGAACGCCTTGCCCCGCGAGGCGGAGTCGTTCGGCCTGCTGTCGTTGCTGAGGTTTCATCGAAGTCGGGAGCAGGCGAGGTCTCAAGACGGTGACATCGTGATCCTCGCGGATCAGGACCGCACGCGGTGGGATTCGGCGCTGATGGATCAGGCGCGCGCAGCGCTTTCTCAGGCCGCGCATCTCCGCAGCCCTGGCCGGTGGCAGCTGCAGGCGGCGATCGCGGCGTGCCATGCCGATGCATCGACTTTCGCTGATACGGACTGGCCCCAGATTCTGGTGCTGTACGACATGCTGCTGGCGTACGACGACTCTCCCGTCGTCCGGCTCAATCGTGCGGTCGCGACGGGCGAAGTCGGCGGACTCCGTCAGGCGCTTTCCGATGTGGACGCACTGCAGAGCGCGCTCGAGCGGTTCCATCTGTGGCACGCCGTTCGCGCGGACCTGCTCCTTCGCCTCGGCCGCGACGAGGAAGCACATGACGAGTGGGAACGAGCCCGAGGGCTGACCGCGAACGACGCGGAGCGGCGTCTGCTCGGTGTGCGTGGCGCATCCGCGAGCTGAGAGCGGATGCCTGGTCTCGCCTGCGCTCAGGAGAGCGCGTGCGAGACCAGGCGCTCCAGGGTGCGGATGCCGTCGCGCGACAGGATCGACTCCAGATGCCCCTGCACGGACGCGAAGCGTTCGCCGCGGAGGGCGTAGACGTCTCCGGACGCGGCGTCGGCGGAGACTTCAGCGCCCTCCACCGCGGTCGTGCCGGGGTCGACGCGCGCGGTGAACGTGTTGTAGAAGCCGATCGAGGCGTCTTCGCCGAACACCGGAACGGACTTCTGGAGTCCCTGGTGGGGGGCGTCCAGCGGCATCAGCGCGATGCCGAACCGATCGCTGAGGATCTGGTGGCTCAGGCACACCGCGAGCAGCGGCCGTCTCGCATCGACTCGGCGTGCCACGACGGCGCGCATCCGAGCGATGCGGGGGTTCTCCGTGTCGCGCGGATCGCCGGGGCCAGGTCCCGCGACGACGAGGTCGGCCGTATCCAGCTCCGCATCCGTCACTTCGCTCCACGGGGCGATCGTGACGTCGAGACCGAGATGGCGCAGCTGGTGCGCGAGCATGGTGGTGAAGCGGTCCTCGGCGTCGACGACGACGGCCGTCCGCCCCTGGAACGGACCGGTCGCGTCGTCACCCTGCGGATTCAGCCAGAAGTCCGCGAGGCGCGAGTTGCGCGACGACAGCAGCGCGGCGATCGTCGGGTCATCGGCCAGGGCGACCTCTGCGGCGGGAGCGTCCGCATCGCTGCGTGCCTCGGCGGCACGGTCGCGGTCGATCGCGCCGATGGCGCCGAGCACGCCGGCGGCCTTCCCGTGCGTCTCGCTGACCTCGCCCTGCGGATCGGAATGGCGCACCAGCGTCGCACCGACGGGCACGCGCAACGCGCCGTCCTGCACGTAGACGGTACGGATGAGGATCGGCGCATCGAGATCGTGCCCGCCGTCCGCGTTCGGGGTGAAGAGCGCGGCCACGCCGGAGTAGTAGCCGCGCGGCTGGCGCTCATGCCGACGGATGACGGCGCAGGCGTTCTGCATCGGCGACCCGGTGACGGTGGGGGCGAACATCGTCTCGCGCAGGATGTCGCGCGGATCGAGCTTGCTGCGGCCGCGCAGCATGTACTCGGTGTGGGTGAGCCGCGACATCTCCTTGAGGTGCGGGCCCGTGATCCGACCGCCGTCGGAGCAGACGGCGCTCATCATCTTGAGCTCCTCGTCGACCACCATGAACAGTTCCTCGGTCTCCTTGGTCGAGGAGAGGAAGTCGACGAGCGTCTCACGGGTCGAACCGCCGGCAGGATGGCGGAAGGTGCCGGAGATCGGGTTCATCGTGACGACACCGCCGCGCGCGACGACGTGCGCCTCGGGGCTCGCTCCGACGGCGATGTGGCCGGGGGTGAAGACCGCGAACGTCCAATACGCGCCGCGTTCGTGAGTGAGCAGGGCGCGGAACCAGGTCAACGCCGCCGTGCGATCGTCGACGTCGATCTGGGCGGTGAAGTCGCGTCGGATCACGAAGTTGGCGCCTTCGCCCCGGCCGATCTCATCGGCGATGACCCGCTCGACGATCTCGGCGTACTCCTCGTCTGCGATGTCGAAGCCGGCGTCCTGCAGCGGCACTGGCGCGGACGGGAGCGCATCGATCAGCGCGGGGGTGGGAAGCGGGAGGTGCTCGTCGACGACGATGCAGCGCAGGGGAGCACCGTCATCCTGCGCCACGAAGCCGCGCTCGCGCACCTGGCGGTACGGGACGAGAGCGAAGACCTCGCGGGGCGAGCCGTCGATCGTCAGCGGGATGTCAGCGAGGAGATCGACATCGACGACCTCTCCCGTGAGCAGCTCGACGGAGTCGGCGCCGTCGCGTGCGATCAGCACGAAGGAAGCGCTCGGGTCGGCGCTGAGCTCGGCGAGTCGTGAGAGGGTCATCGATGTCTCCTGTGCAGGGCTCCGGCTCGGCTCAACGAAAAGACCGCCCCGGAGGCGGTCTGGATTCGTGGGAACGCGAACACACCGCCTAGGAGGCGGGCCACCAGGTCTGGTTCGCGAGCATGGGGCGAAACTACCACATGGTGCAGGGTCCGCCCTGGCGCGTGACGCCGCACGACTGTGCCCGACATCCAGCCTGTGTGCATCCGGGCGGCGTAGTCTGGAGGGGTGCCAGCAGTGAATCTTGGGATGCCGAAGATCCCCGAAGTCCTCGCCCCTCGCCGCAAGTCTCGCCAGATCAAGGTCGGCAAGGTGCTCGTGGGCGGCAACGCTCCCGTCAGCGTGCAGTCCATGACGACCACGAAGACGACCGACATCAACGGCACTCTGCAGCAGATCGCCGAGCTCACGGCATCAGGCTGCGAGATCGTCCGCGTCGCCGTGCCGCACCAGGACGACGCCGACGCGCTCAAGATCATCGCGATGAAGAGCCAGATCCCCGTGATCGCCGACATCCACTTCCAGCCGCGGTACATCTACACCGCGATCGATGCCGGCTGCGGTGCGGTTCGTGTGAACCCGGGCAACATCCGTGAGTTCGACGGCAACGTCGGCAAGATCGCCGCCGCAGCCAAAGCGGCGGGCGTCTCGCTGCGGATCGGCGTGAACGCCGGCTCGCTCGACCGGCGCATCCTCGAGAAGCACGGCAAGGCCACCGCCGAGGCGCTCGTGGAGAGCGCGGTCTGGGAGGCCTCGCTGTTCGAGGAGCACGACTTCCATGACTTCAAGATCTCGGTCAAGCACAACGACCCGATCGTGATGGTCAAGGCCTACCGTCAGCTCGCCGAGCGCGGCGACTGGCCGCTGCACCTCGGCGTCACGGAGGCCGGGCCCGCGTTCCAGGGCACGATCAAGAGCGCCACGGCGTTCGGCATCCTGCTCGGTGAAGGTATCGGCGACACGATCCGCGTCTCCCTCTCCGCTCCTCCCGCGGAAGAGGTGAAGGTCGGTCACCAGATCCTGCAGTCGCTCAACCTGCGCGAACGCAAGCTCGAGATCGTGTCGTGCCCCTCCTGCGGTCGTGCCCAGGTCGACGTCTACACGCTGGCCGAAGACGTCACCGAGGGGCTCAAGGACATGACCGTCCCGTTGCGTGTCGCCGTGATGGGATGCGTCGTGAACGGCCCGGGCGAGGCTCGCGAGGCCGACCTCGGTGTCGCCTCCGGCAACGGCAAGGGGCAGATCTTCGTCAAGGGCGAGGTCATCAAGACCGTCCCAGAAGCCGAGATCGTCGCCACGCTGATCGAAGAGGCGAACCGCATCGCCGCCGAGATGGGCCCCGACGCATCTGTCGGTACCGCCCAGGTCATCACGGTCTGACGGCGGCGGAGACGCGCATGTCAGAGATCTCTGTGCCGGAACCCGCACAGGCCATGATCGATGCGATCAACGCCGCGGACACCGACGCCTTCGTCGCGTCCTTCACCGCGGACGGCTTCGTCAGCGACTGGGGAACCGTGAAGTCCGGCCGTGACGGAGTACGCAGCTGGGCCGACACCGACGCGATCGGCGCCGGTGCGCAGATGACGGTACTGACGGCCACGACCGACGGGGATGTCACCCGCATCCGCTTCTCCTGGTCGAGCCGCGTCTTCAACGGCGAGTCCGACGGCGTCTTCGTCATCGACGGCGACAAGATCGCCAGCTTCACCATCCCGCCCTCGCACTGACCAGCCCACGGCGCCCTGCTGTGTCCGTCGTGGACCTCGGGCCGCCGTCGAGGCGCCATCCAAGGAGTTCCATGCCTGCCACTGTCGTGACCTTCGCCGACGGATCCGTCACAGGGGAGGGCATCGTCACCCGTGTCGAGACCTCAACCGAGGGAGCGATCGTCGTCGTCGTCGACGAGACGCCCTTCCACCCGGTCGACCACACCTGGCCGGACCAGCCGGGGGACACCGGTGCGCTTGTGATCGGTGACGCACAGGTGGCCGTCGTCGAGGCGCTCATGGCCGCGGTCAGCGACGAGGGCGACTTCGCCGTCGGCGCCGACATCCCGGTCAAGCGGGGAGCCGAGGGGTGGACCTGGCTCGTCGGGCACCGTGTCGAGGGCGACATCCCGTCGGTGCTGGTCGAGGGCGCTGCCGTGCGTCTCGAGGTCGATGACGTCCATCGCGCCGGCCTGAGCCGGGGTCACACCGCGTGCCACCTCGCCTCGCTCGCGCTCGATCTCGCCGTCGCCGACCTGTGGCGTAAGGACCCAGGCGCCGATGCGCTCGGCACCCCCGACTTCGAGGGGCGAGCCAACCAGTCCAGCCGTATCCACGAGGACGGCAGCGTCGATGAGTACCGTCTGGGCAAGAGCCTGCGACGCGCCGGGTTCGACACCGAGACATTCGCCGCGACGGTGTCGGAGCGTGAGGCCGCCATCAACGCGCGGCTCTCGGAGTGGGTGGCTTCGGCCGCGACCAGTCGGATCGTGACCGAGGGTCCCACCATCGTGGACCGCCGTCGCTGGCACTGCGCGTTGCCCGAGGGGGAGGCCGTCATCCTGTGCGGCGGGACGCATGTCGACTCACTCGCCGTGTTCGACTCGATCTCGGTCGCTCTCGATCTCAGCGACCCGCAGCTCCTCGTGATGACGACCACGGTCGTACCGGCGGCCTGAGCCCCGGAGGGTCACCACATCGCGCGCAGCACCTGCTCGGTATCTGACACGGTCAGACCGCTGCGTCGGGCGGCGTCGGCCAGCGCGCGGGCAGCGTCGGCGACCTCCTGAGAGACCGCCGTGGCCGCGCGGCTCACGCGCGTGCCGGCTCCTGTGCGCGAGACGACGAGTCCGTCCTCCTCGAGCTGGCGATAGGCCTTCGCGACCGTTCCCGGGGCGATCCCGAGATCGGAGGCGAGCTGGCGCACGGAGGGCAGGCGTTCATCCGCCGCGAGTCGGCCTGTCGTGATGAGGCCTCGGAGCTGGCTGTGCACCTGCTCCGCCGGCGTACCGCCCGTCGAGGTGAGCGCGATGATCATGACGCGGAGGCGACGACGGAAGTCGGCTGTCGCACGGTGCTCGGGATCGCGGTGAGCGCGATGACGATCCACATGGTCAGTCCGGCGACCAGCGCGAGCGTGCCCGACCAGTACAGCGTGGGCCCGAGAGCAGCGAACGGTGGCGTGACCGACACGGCGCCGAGTTCCGTCGTCGTCGTGCTGCCGAGCAGCGAGGCGGTGCTCGCCAACGACTGCAGCACGACCGAGAGGTGGATGAGCAGGGCGCCGCAGGCGGCGCGACCGATGTTCGCTGCACGGAGCCGACGTACGGTGGCGTCATGAGCGATGTCCGTGCTCCAGGCGGGGCGCGGGAGGAGCGCCCAGGCGGTGGCGGTCACGAGCAGGAGGGCGACGAGGCCTGCGAGCGCCGGCAGCGAGTAGTGCCAGCCGTAGATTCCTGTTCCCATCTCGGTGCCGGTGGTTCCGATCGAGATGGTGTACGTCGTATAGCGCCCTTGGTCGTCGAGCTCGGAGGCGGTGCCGGCGGCGACCGTCAGGATCGCGACGATCGCCGCGACCGCGAGCGTCATGATGATCCAGCGCGCGGACACGAAGGACATGATCGTGCGTCGGGAGATCTGCGCGACCGCCCCGCGACGTGGCGACATCGGGGGGATGGCGAGGAGGATGACGGCCCCGATGCCGAACAGCAGGGGCGCCAGCGCGCGGACGTCGAGGTCGAAGAACCCGATCGGCGGGAGAACGAACGGGAACCACACCATGGCGGCCAGCGCGAGAGCGGGGAGGCCGCCTGCCGCGGCCGTGAGCCACGAGGTGGGCGCGCCCAGGCGGGGAAGGGGAGGCAGATTGATCAGGCGGATACCGATGGCCACGATCGCGGCGACCGCGATCGGAGCGGAGGCGAGCAGCAGGATGGTGAGCATCGCTCCTCCAAAGTGTGTTGATTCGTTGACACAAAATGTAGCAATGAATCAATACATATGGCTAGTGCGTGCCCGCTCGGCCCCGAGCGGGGTCAGACCGCGAACTCGATCTCGCCGCGGCCGATGTCGGCGCGGATGACGCGGAGGTGGACGACGTCTCCCGGTTTCGCGCCATCGGGGACCGGAGCGGAGGCCGTCACGGCGGGCTCCGAGATCTGGATCGTCGCCCGTTCGCCGCGAAGCTCGATCACCGTCGCCGCGATCGTGGCGCCGACGAGAGGGGTGAGCAGTGCGGCTTCTACCGCGTTGACGGTCGCCGAGTTCAGGCGGGAGGCGCGTTGCCCGGACTCGAGCATGAGGGCCGGCAGCTGGGCGAGCGAGTCGCGCGCCCAGGCAGGCGCCTCCTCGCCGCGGGACACCGCAAGGCAGATGGCGAGCGACCAGCGGTCGACCAGGCGCCGCAGGGGCGCCGTCGCATGCGCATACGGCGCGCCGATCGCGGCCTGCACCGTGGCCGATGGCGCCTCGCCGTCGAAGGCGACGTACCCCGCGCCGCGGAACAGCATCGACGCCGCCTCGAGCACGGGGAGCGTCAGTGGATCCGCCCGGTCCAGGCTGCGCAGATACTCGCCGTACTCTCCCGAGGTCCACGGGCGCCCGAGGGCCTCCGTCTGATGGCGGAAGGCATCGAACGACTTCTCATCAGGTTCCGGCATCGTACGGAGGATGCCCACGCCGGCGTCCAGCATCAGCGATGCCGCGGCCATACCGGTCATCAACGACAGCTGCGCGTTCCACTCCTCGACGGGCAGAGGCCGACGCCGTTCGATCGCGTACGTGCCGTCTTCCGTGCGCACGACCTCTTCGTCCGGGAGGTTCAGGCTCGCCCCACCGCGGAGCCGTTCCTGCTCGATGCGCAGCGCTCCCACCTCGGGCAGCAGCGCCCAGGGGCCGTCCTCGCCGCGATCCAGCGCGGCCTGGGTCGTGACGTAGTCGAGCTGCGCGCGGGAGCGGATCAGTGCCCGTTCGACGCGAGAGTCCGACACCACGCCGGCGTCGTCCAGCGCGAACGTCCACACCAAAGCGGGACGATCCACATCCGCCAGCAGGGAGGCGCGATCCTCGCTCAGCACCCGGGGATGCAAGGGGATCGATCCGTCGGCGGCATACAGGGTCTGACCGCGGCGCCGTGCCTCGGCATCCACCGCGCCACCGGGCTCGATGGATCCAGGGACATCGGCGATCGCGTAGCGCGCCGTGTACCCGCCTGTCCGTCGCTCCAACCGGAACGCCTGGTCGAGATCTCGCGATCCCTTCGGGTCGAGCGTGACGAATGGAACGTCACGGAGGTCGAGTTCGGGGGGCACGGAGCGAGAGGCCTCCGCCTCTGCGCGCACCTCCGCGGGGAACTCGACAGGGACATCGAGCGACTCGCGCAGAGCGGCCAGGGCGGTGGCGAGTTCGGTCTGCGCGGCTGAGGGCGCGACATGCGAGCGGCGCTGGGGCATGTTCCCCAGACTAGGTGCGCGAGACGGCCCGTTCGCGGACGTGGCGCGTTAGCGTGGAGTCATGACCACTGCAGCTGCCAAGGCCCAGACCCTCGTCGGACTCTATGACGCTCCGGAGATCCTCCGTGTCGTGAACGTGTGGGATGTCGTATCCGCCCGCGCCGTCGCGGCACTCCCCGAAACCCACGCGATCGCCACCGCGGGGCACGGCATCGCCGCCTCGTTCGGCTACGAGGACGGCGCCACGCCCCGCGACCTCATGATCGACATGGTCGGCCGCATCGCGGCGTCGGTGCGCGTTCCCGTCAGCGCCGATCTCGATGATGGCTACGGAGATGCGGGGGAGACCACGCGCCTCGCGATCGGCGTCGGCGTCGTCGGCGCGAACATCGAAGATCGGCTCAAGCCGTTCGACGAGTCGGTCGCCGCGGTCGAGGCGATCGTGAAGGCCGCAGAGGCGGAGGGAGTGCCCTTCGCGCTCAACGCCCGCACCGACGCCTTCGTGCGCGCCGGCGGTCGTCCTGTGCAGGAGAGCATCGCCGACGCGATCCAGCGGGGACGTGCCTACATCGACGCCGGAGCGACCGCGGTGTTCGTGCCCGGTCTTCTGGACGCCCACGTGACCCGTCAGCTCGTCGAGGGGATCGGCGAGCGCAAGGTCAGCGTGATCGGTGTTCCCGGTGCACTCGCGGCATCCGAGTACGAGAAGATCGGCGTCGCGCGCATCTCCTACGGCCCGCTCCCGCAGCGCGTTGCACTGACGGCTCTGCAGGAGCTCGCCGCGAGCCTCTACAAGGGCGGCGTCGTCCCCTCAGGACTCCCCGCGCTCAACTGATCGCGACCGACGAAGACGAGTGACCACGGATCAGTAGACTTGCTCCGTGGTCACTCGTCTATCGAACTTCTTCCTCCGTACGCTCCGTGAGGACCCCGCCGAAGCGGAGGTCATCGGACACAAGCTCCTGATCCGCGCCGGATACATCCGCCGTCAGGCCGCCGGTATCTTCGCCTGGCTGCCACTGGGTCTTCGCGTCAAGTCCAAGATCGAGACCGTCGTGCGCGAGGAGATGGCTGCCGCGGGCGCCCAGGAGGTCCACTTCCCGGCGCTGATGCCGCGCGAGGCCTATGAGGCCACCGGCCGCTGGGAAGAATACGGCGATCTGCTGTTCCGTCTGCAGGACCGCAAGGGCGGCGATTACCTGCTGGCCCCCACGCACGAGGAGGCCTTCACGCTGCTCGTGAAGGACCTGTACTCCTCGTACAAGGATCTTCCCCTGACGATCTACCAGATCCAGGACAAGTATCGCGACGAGGCGCGTCCGCGTGCCGGCCTGCTCCGCGGACGCGAGTTCACGATGAAGGACGCCTACTCGTTCGACTCCTCCGATGAGGGTCTCGAAGCCAGTTACCAGGCGCAGCGCGATGCCTACGAGCGCATCTTCCAGCGTCTCGGCCTCGAGTACGTGATCGTGCAGGCGGATGCCGGCGCCATGGGCGGCTCGCGCAGCGAGGAGTTCCTGCACCCGACCCCGGTCGGCGAGGACACCTTCGTGCGCAGCGCCGGCGGCTATGCCGCGAACGTCGAGGCGTTCACGACCGCTGTACCGGAGGCGATCGCCTTCGACGCCGATGCGGCGCCCGTGATCTTCGACTCTCCGAACACCCCGACGATCGAGACGCTCGTCGCGCACGCCAATGCGCATCTCGACGGGGAGTACACGGCGGCAGACACGCTGAAGAACGTCGTGCTCGCGCTCACGCATCTCGACGGCTCGCGGGAATTGGTCATCGTCGGCATCCCCGGCGATCGTGAGGTCGACGAGAAGCGCGCAGAGGTCGCGTTCGCGCCCGCCGAGGTTGAGACGGCCACGGCGGACGACTTCGAGAACAACCCTCTGCTCGTGAAGGGCTACATCGGCCCCTGGTCGCCCACCGGCGCCGTGCTGGGCGAGGAGTCGGCGACCGGCATCCGGTACCTGGTCGACCCCCGCATCAGCGAGGGGTCGAGCTGGATCACCGGCGCGAACATGGATGAGAAGCACGCGCACTCCGTGGTCGCAGGTCGAGACTTCTTCGCCGACGGCATCGTCGAGATCGCGAACGTCCGTGCCGGCGATCCTGCCCCCGACGGCTCCGGCCCGGTCGAACTCGCCCGCGGTATGGAGATCGGACACGTCTTCCAGCTCGGTCGGAAGTACGCCGAGGCCCTGGGCCTCAAGGTGCTGAACGAGAACGGCAAGCTGGTCACGGTCACGATGGGGTCGTACGGCATCGGTGTGACGCGCATCCTGGCGATCATCGCCGAGCTGAACAACGACGACAAGGGCCTGATCTGGCCGGCATCCGTGGCACCCTTCGACGTGCAGGTCGTGGCCGCCGGCCGTGACCAGGTGGCGTTCGATGTGGCCCAGGACCTGGCGGCACAGCTCGAGAGCTCGGGCCTCGACGTGCTCTACGACGACCGCCCCAAGGTCTCGCCCGGCGTGAAGTTCGGCGACGCGGAGCTGGTCGGCGTGCCGAAGATCGTGATCGTGGGCCGCAGCGCCGCCGATGGTCAGGTCGAGCTGTGGGATCGCGCATCCGGCGACCGCGAGACGGTGTCCGTCACCGAGGCGATCGAACGGCTCTCGCGCCGCTGAACGATGACGTCGTGAATGCCTCACCCTTCTTCGGTGAAGGGTGCGGCATTCTTCGTCTTCTCGACGTTCCGATGAACGGTAGCTGACCTCGGCGTTGCGTCGACCACCGTCTGCGCGGGGCGTGCCACGCTGGAGGCATGACTGACCAACCGCTTCCCGAAGCTCTCAGCGCCGAGATCAACGCCGCCCTCGATGAGGCGGGAGTCGACTCCGACCGCAGACTCGTGATGCGGATGCTGCGCACGGCGATCCTGCTGGGGGAGGACGGGGCGGATCGCCTCGACCTGAAGATCGCCTCGGCAGCTCTCGCCGAGATGCGGGACGCGTTCCGCCTGTTCGCACCGTTCCGGGGCGTGCCCAAGGTGACCGTCTTCGGATCGGCGCGCACGCGCCAGGACGATCCGCTGTACCTGCAGGCGCGCGACGTCGCCGAGGTCCTGGCCGAAGACGGTTGGATGGTGGTCACGGGCGCAGGCCCTGGAATCATGCAGGCCGCGGCGGAGGGCGCCGGGCCTGAGCGCTCGCTCGGCGTCTCGATCCGACTCCCGTTCGAGGAGAAGGCGAACGGTCTGGTCGCCGGCCAGGACCACGTCGTGGCGATGAAGTACTTCTTCACCCGCAAGCTGATGCTCATCAAGGAGTCGCGCGGCTTCATCTGCCTGCCCGGCGGGTTCGGCACGCTCGACGAGATGTTCGAGCTGCTGACTCTGCAACAGACCGGGAAGGCCGAACCGATGCCCATCGTGCTGCTCGATGAGCCCGGTGGCACCTTCTGGCACGGGCTGCGTCGTTTCATCGACCAGGAGCTCGCCCCGGCGGGCGTCATCTCCGACGGCGACTTCGATCGCGTCGTGATCACCGATTCCGTCGAGGCCGCGCGCGACGAGATCACCGGCTTCTGGTGGAACTACGACTCCCTGCGGTGGATCGGCGACGAGCTGGTCCTGCGGCTGCGCGTCGCGCCGACCGATGCCGAGATCGACGACCTCAACGAACGGTTCGCGTCGATGGTCGCATCCGGGCGGATTCAGCGGGCCGAGCCTCGACAGCCCGAGATCGCGGATGCCGACGTGATCGAGCTTCCGCGTCTGGCTCTCAATCTCGAGCAGCGCCAGGTAGGGAACCTGTTCCGGCTGATCGGAGCGATCAACCAGCTGCCGTCTGCTGCTCCTGCGCGGTGATGCCGGCGGCGAACGCCGCGAGGTCGACGGGACGTCCGAGGATGCGCTCCGCCGCACGGTGCCCGGAGTAGTACGCGGCGCCGACTGTGGCCGGCTCATCGCCCCAGGTCGCTTCCCCGGCGAAATGCAACACCCCGTCGACCGGACCGGCGAGGGCGTCGTGGTCGTGATGCGACGACCCCGTGGCGAGATGCGAGTAGGAGCCGACCGAGAACGCGTCGTCACCCCAGTGCGTGATCCAGTGCGCGACCGGGGTGCCCACCGCCTCTCCATAGAGCCGGCGCAGCGCGGCGACGACGTCGGCGACGACCTCCTCGTCCGGCAGTGCCTGCATACGGCGACCGAACGGGCCGGCTGCGAAGGTTAGAAGGGTCGGGATACCGCTGACCGCGGAGACGTCGTACCAGGAGTGCCAATGCTCTCCCGCCTCGCCCAGCGCACGCAGCACGTAGCTCTCCTCGTTCCAGAAGCGCTCGGGGAACTGGAGGAAGATCTTGTTGAACACGCCCATGCCCAGGCGCTCGATCGGACCGGTCACCTCGTCGGGCAGGGCGGGCTCGAAGGTGATGTGGCCGGCTTTGAGCACGCCCAGCGGAACGGTGACGATGACGCGCTCGGCCGTGAAGGCGCCGTGAGCGGTGGCGACGGTGACCCCATCTGCTGAGCGGACGACCTCCGTGACGGTGTGACCGAGGCGGATGTCGAGCCCCGCACCGATGCGGCGGGGGAGTTCGTCGTATCCGCGGGGGAAGATGACCTCGTCTCCGTCGATCGCGTCCTCGTCGAGTCCGTGGGCGTCGAGGTCGCCGATCCACGCACCGCACTGCTCTTCGACCCGGTGGCGGAAGAACTCTCGGATCTCGTCGATGCGCTCTGGCGCGAATCCGCTGCGATCCAGAGCGCGCTCGGTGACATCGAGGTAGGTGTCGCCGGGGGAGGAAGCCGCGATCTCCACCGCGAGTGCGGCGTCGGCGGCAGCGACGTCGGCGACCCACTGCGCTGTCGCGGCGGCATCCATGCGCCGCCCGTCGCCGTCGAAGTTCTCGATCGGCCGGCCGCCCGCTTGGAAGCTTCCGACGGTGTACTCCAGTGTCGGGATGCCGAGCGCCTGCACGAGCTGCCACAGGGGGGAACCGTCGATGCCATGGATCCAGGACGCTCCGCGATCGACCGAGAAACCGCTGGAGCGATCCGAGTGCATACGACCGCCGACCCGATCCCGGCCCTCGAGCACGACGACCCGCTGGCCGGCATCCGCCAGCATGCGTGCACTCGTGGTTCCGGACATGCCGGCCCCGATCACAATCGTGTCGAACTCGGTCACTGGGTCCTCCTGCGGCGTCGCTGCTCGTCTTCGGGCGCCCGCCGTGACATGCGGCGGTGGGCACAGGGTATCGTGGTACGGATGTCGCGCGTGCACACAGGCGCGACGAGAGCTGAATAGGGAGGCCGTCATGGACATCGAACTGAGTCTGCTGCGAGGGATCGAGAAGGAGAAGGCGATTCCCTTCGATGAGCTCGTCTCGATCATCGAACAGGCGATCATGACGGCGTACTCGAAGCACGTCGCTCCGGAGGGGCCGACGCCCGAGGGCGTACGCGTGGAGCTGGACCGCAAGACCGGACATGTCGCCGTTCTGCAGGTCGTCCGCGACGAAGAGGGCGCCATCATCGGCGAAGAGGACGCGACACCGGACGACTTCGGCCGCATCGCCGCCTTCGCCGCCAAGCAGGTCATCAGCCAGCGTCTGCGCGACATCGCGGATGACGTCGTGCTGGGCGATTTCAAGGACAAGGAAGGCGACATCGTCGCCGGCGTGATCCAGCAGGGTCCGAACCCGCGCATGATCCACGTCGACCTCGGCTCCGTCGAAGCGATCCTCCCTCCCGAGGAGCAGGTCCCCGGTGAGGTCTATGCGCACGGCTCGCGTCTGCGCGTCTACGTCACCAGCGTCGCCAAGGGGCTCAAAGGCCCGCAGATCACCGTGTCGCGCACCCACCCGGGTCTCGTGCGCAAACTCTTCGCGCTCGAGGTACCCGAGATCGCCGCCGGTCTGGTGGAGATCGTCGCCCTCGCTCGCGAGGCAGGCCACCGCACCAAGATCGCCGTCGTCGCGAACGACCCCTCGATCAATGCCAAGGGCGCGTGCATCGGCGAGCTCGGACGACGCGTGCGCGCCGTCACCGAGGAGCTCGCGGGGGAGAAGATCGACATCGTCGACTACAACCCGGAACTCGCCGCATTCGTCGCGAACGCGCTCTCGCCGGCCAAGGTCACCAGCGCGTTCATCCTGGACGCGAACACCAAGGCGGTCCGTGCGCTCGTCCCCGACTATCAGCTGTCGCTCGCGATCGGCAAGGAGGGGCAGAACGCCCGTCTCGCCGCCAAGCTGACGGGTGCGAAGATCGACATCCAGCCGGACAGCGTGCTCGACTAATCGGATCGCATCAGGTCGACTCGGTCGCCGTGCGCGCGAAGCGAGACGGAACGCAGGTGTAAGATGGAACCCGTACGAACGTGCGTCGGCTGTCGCACGCGTGCTCCCCGCTCCGCCCTTCTCAGGGTGGTGTCCCAGAACGACATCCTCGTCTCAGATGAGCGTGCGGTTCTGCCGGGGCGCGGCGCGTGGGTGCATCCGACACCCGAATGCATGGAAGCCGCTCTGCGGCGACGCGCCTTCGGACGAGCACTGCGTGTGACCACTCAGCTGGACACACGGACCTTCGAACAGAACCCACCAAGAAACAAAGGCTGAACAGCTATGGAAACAAAGTGAACGGCTCGAAATGAGACCCGTCCGCGACTAGTGGTCTGCCCTGTCTGGGTGGACCAACTCAGACAGGAGAATTGTGGCTGGTAAACCACGCGTACATGAGATCGCCGCCGAACTCGGCGTCGACAGCAAGATCGCACTTGCAAAGCTCAAGGAACTCGGCGAGTTCGTGAAGAGCCCGTCATCGACCATCGAACCGCCGGTTGCGCGCAAGCTGCGCGCGGCGATCGAGGCCGATGCATCCCTCAAGCCTGCCGCTGATGCGGCACCGGCAGCGGCCAAACCTGCGGCGAAGCCCGCCGGTAAGGCGGCACCGACTCCCGGTGCGCCGACCCCCGGTCCCAAGCCGGGTCCCAAGCCTGCCCCGGAGGCTCCGGCCCCCGTCGAGGCTGCTCCGGTTGCCGAGGCGCCCGCGGCCCCTGCCGCACCTGCTGCGCCCGAGGCCGCCAAGCCGGCCGGCGATGCCGAGGCGAAGCCCGCTGACAGCGGTGCTCCGAAGCCTGGCGCTCCGCGTCCGGGGAACAACCCGTTCTCCTCCGCGCAGGGCATGGGCCAGCGTCCCGCAGGACCGCGCCCGGGCAACAACCCCTTCGCTTCGGCGCAGGGCATGGGTCAGCGCCCGAGTCCGACCCCCGGCAACATCCCCCGCCCGCAGGCACCGCGTCCCGGTGCTCCGCGGCCGGGTGCTCCCCGTCCCGGTTCCCCCCGTCCCGGCGCTCCGCGCGGCGGACAGGGCGGTCGTCCCGGTGGCGCTCCGTTCCAGCAGCGCCCTGGCGGCCCCGGTCGTCCCGGCGGTGCCGGTGGACCCGGCGCCGGTCCCGGCGCACGTCCGGGCGGCGGCTTCGCCGGTCGTCCCGGTGGTGGCGGCGGTCGTGGCCGTGGCCCCGGTGGAGGTACCGCAGGTGCCTTCGGTAAGGGTGGCGGCAAGAGCAAGCAGCGCAAGTCGCGGCGGGCGAAGCGGCAAGAGTTCGAGATGCGGAGCGCCCCGGTCGTCGGTGGTGTCAACGTCACCCGTGGTAACGGGGAGATCATCCGCATGCGTCGCGGCGCATCCATCGCGGACTTCGCCGACAAGATCGAGACGCTGACCGGCTACACGGTTCAGCCCGGAACCCTCGTCACGATCCTCTTCAACCTCGGCGAGATGGCCACGGCCACCGAGTCGCTGGATGAGGCGACGTTCGAGGTCCTCGGCGCCGAACTCGGCTACAAGATCCAGATGGTCTCGCCGGAAGACGAGGACAAGGAGCTCCTGGAGGGCTTCGGTCTCAACCTCGAGCAGGAGCTCGAGGAGGAGAGCGAGGACGACCTCGAGATCCGTCCGCCGGTCGTCACCGTCATGGGTCACGTCGACCACGGTAAGACCCGTCTTCTCGACGCGATCCGTCAGACCAACGTCATCGAGGGTGAAGCCGGTGGCATCACCCAGCACATCGGTGCCTACCAGGTCTGGACCGAGCACGAGGGCATCGAGCGTGCCATCACGTTCATCGACACCCCGGGTCACGAGGCGTTCACCGCCATGCGTGCTCGTGGTGCCCAGGTCACCGACCTCGCGATCCTCGTGGTCGCAGCCGACGACGGCATCATGCCGCAGACGGTCGAGGCGCTGAACCACGCCCAGGCGGCGAACGTGCCGATCGTGGTCGCGGTGAACAAGGTCGACAAGCCCGACGCCAACCCCTCGAAGGTTCGTCAGCAGCTGACCGAGTACGGTCTGGTCGCTGAGGAGTTCGGTGGCGACGTCATGTTCGTCGACGTGTCTGCTCGTGCCGGCACCGGTATCCAGGAGCTCCTGGACGCCGTGCTGCTCACCGCCGACGCCGGTCTCGACCTCACCGCCAACCCGAACAAGGGTGCGCGCGGTGTCGCCATCGAGGCGAAGCTCGACAAGGGTCGCGGTTCGGTCGCCACGGTGCTGATCCAGTCCGGAACGCTCCGGATCGGTGACGCGATCGTCGCCGGCACCGCCTATGGCCGCGTGCGTGCCATGGCGGACGAGAACGGCGAGCAGGTCCTCGAGGCCTACCCGTCGCGTCCGGTGCAGGTGCAGGGTCTGAACTCGGTGCCTCGCGCCGGTGACGTCTTCATCGTCACCGAAGAGGACCGCATGGCCCGCCAGATCGCTGAGAAGCGTGAAGCAGTCGAGCGCAACGCCCAGCTGGCCAAGGCCCGCAAGCGCATCTCGCTCGAGGACTTCACCCGTGCTCTCGAAGACGGCAAGGTCGAGTCGCTCAACCTCATCATCAAGGGTGACGTCTCCGGTGCCGTCGAGGCTCTGGAGGAATCGCTCCTCAAGATCGAGGTCGACGATTCGGTGCAGCTGCGCATCATCCACCGCGGTGTGGGTGCGATCACCGAGTCCGACGTGAACCTCGCGACGATCGACAACGCGATCATCGTGGGCTTCAACGTCCGCCCCGACACGAAGGCGCGCGAGCGCGCCTCCCGTGAAGGTGTCGACATCCGGTTCTACTCGGTCATCTACAACGCGATCGACGAGATCGAGAACTCCCTCAAGGGAATGCTCAAGCCGGAGTACGAAGAGATCCAGTCGGGTGTCGCCGAGATCCGCGAGGTGTTCCGCTCCTCCAAGTTCGGCAACATCGCCGGTGTCATCGTGCGGTCGGGAACGATCACGCGAAACGCCAAGGCCCGTGTCATCCGCGACGGTGTCGTGCTCGCCGATGGCCTTGCCATCGAGTCGCTGCGCCGCTTCAAGGACGACGTCACCGAAGTCCGTACGGACTACGAGGCGGGTATCGGTCTGGGTAAGTACAACGACATCCAGATCGGCGACGAGATCGAGACCACCGAGCTCATCGAGAAGCCGCGAGGCTAGTAGTCACATCGAGATCTTCGGGCGCCCTTCGCGCTGGCTCCTCTGGAGCACAGCGAGGAAGGGCGCCCGAAGGCGTCGTAGAGAAGGAGAGAACAATGGCTGGTGAACGACAGGCCCGTCTCGCGGACCGCATCCGCGTGATCCTCGCTGAACGCCTCGAGAAGGGGCTGCGCGACCCGCGGCTCGGGTTCGTGACGCTGACCGACTGCCGTGTGAGCGGCGACCTCCAGCACGCCTCGGTGTTCTACACCGTCCTCGGGACCGAGGAAGAGCGCATCGCCAGCGGTGCGGCCCTCGCCTCGGCGACCGGGATGCTGCGCAGCGAGGTGGGACGTCAGCTCAGCACGCGTCTCGTGCCGACCCTCGAGTTCATCCCCGACGCGCTCCCGGAGAACGCAGACCACATCTCCGCGCTTCTTCGCGAGGCGCAGCAGCGGGATGCAGAAGTCGCGAAGCTCGCGTCGTCCGCGTCGCACGCGGGCGATGCTGACCCGTACGTGCGCAACGAGGACGAGGACGACCAGTAACAGGTCGTTCGCCCGTTCGTCCCTTCGTGTCGAATCTGGGCCACCAGTCCTAGGGGTTGTTCTCCTGTGGCGCCGCTGTCGTTGCTAGCCTCTGCAAGGCGAGTCGGATGACTCGCGACGCTGAGGGGGATCGGCATCGACGTTTCGGGTGCGCATGCAGGGGCTCGAGTCGTGCCCGCGGTGCTGGAGTCGCTGCTCGACATGCTGCTCGAGCACCGTGTGAGCTGCGCTCCGCACGTTCTGACGCGTCTCGTCGGGGAGCTCGGTGAGCACTCCACCACGATCCGCGAGGTCGCCGAACGCCTGACGCCCGCACAGCGATACGGCGCGGCTTCGCTCCCGACTCCGCTTCCGCTCGTGCCGACGATCGTCGAGCTCTTCGGCGGCAGGGTGCTGGCTGACGCGGATCGAGATCTGCTCCTTGCGCTGTCGCTCTGCCTGGACGACCGTCTGGATCCGTTGCTCGAGCTCGACGGGCGCGCACCCGATGTGATCGCCGGGGGAGCGGTCGGCGAAGACCTTCGCCTCCGCGCGGGGCGCATCACTCTGGTGGATCCTCGTCTCGCGATCTGGGTTCGACAGACCAGTGGCGCCGGTGTCGTCGCTGCGATGCACGAGCGACTCGGCGTCGTGTTCGGCCGCCGGGCCGATCCGTTGAACGCGGCCTGGCATCGGGCGAGATCGTCTCTGCGCGCCCGACCATCGGAAGTGCGGGAGCTCATCAGGATCGCTCGCGATCTGTCGGAGGAAGGGCAATCGACGCGGGGACTGCTGCTCGCGAGCGAGGCGGAGAAGCATGCCACCGGATCCGATCGGGACGAGGCGCGTCTGGTCGCCGGCGCGTCGGCGATCGGAGCCGGTTTGCTGTGGGACGCAGTGAATCAGTTGAGCGCGTTGTTCCCCGATGGCGCCGAGACGCACCGGCTGCAGGCTCTCGCGGCGCTCCTCATCGCACAGTCCACGCTGCAGGGCTCCGTGCCGGACGTGGCGCCGGGCGACTTCCGTCCGCAGTCCGACGACGCGGCTGATTGGCACGCGTGGACCAGGGCATCGGCGCTGACCGCGGGACTGTGCGCGGAGCGTGGCGATCGTCGAGGCATGCGCGTGTGGCTCGATGCGGTGCGGGAAGGGAGCGCTCGTGTCGGTGCCGAGCGGGTTCTGCGTGATCCCGCCGTCGCTCTGAGCTGGTTGATCGCGGGCGAAGCCGACAGGGACGACGTCGCCGGTGCCGGACCGTTGAGCGGTGGGATGCTGCGCGCATTGCGGACGGCTGTCGAGGGCGATATCGACCTCGGGCTCCGCATTCTCGCTGCGGGCGACTCATCGATGGGGGCGGAGGCTGATCCCTTCATCGCCGGGTTCGAGAACAGTGCGCTCGTGCGGGCGTATCGGGCCCTCGTGGAAGTGCTGCTGCTGAGCTGGCGCGGAGACATCGGCATGGCACGCGCTCATCTGGTGGCTGCGGCACGAGAGCTTCCCATCGCGCTCCCGTTCGCGGGGCTGGGCGTGGTCCTGGCTCGTCGTCTCGACCTCGCGGTCCTGGGCGAGCTCAGCCCGTACGCGCGAGCGCTCACGGAGGCGCTGCCGCCCGGTGTCAAGATCGATCTGCTGGTGGATCGCAGCATCCGCTCGTATCTCGACGGCGATTTCGAGGACGCCGCCGCGGCGGCACGCCTCTGGCTCGACATGGGGGCGCCGCAGACCACATTCGCGGTGCCGGGGCTCGACGAGGTCTTCGGGGCGACAGAACCGGTGCATCGCTCTCCTCAGCTGGTGCGCCCGCCTGATCTCGACCTCGCTGCCGCGCTCCGGCTGCGCCTGCAGGGAGTGTCCGAGGGGCGATGGCGCGCAGAGCACGAGGAGGTGCACCGGATCGCGCGCACGCTCCGCTCGCCGTTCGAACGCGCGCGCGTGGAGGCGATGATCGGGGTACAGGCGGCGATCAGGGACGATCGGATCGCTGCGAAGTCCCACCTGCGGGCCGCGGCGAGCCTGTTCGAGGTGGCGGGGGCGACCGCCTGGAGCCGCGCCGTGCAGCAGCGGATCGCCCGGGTGGATGAACCGGACGGCGACGGAGCTCAGGCGCTCGATCCGCTGGGGGTGTGCCGGCGAGCGTGGATGCCGCTCCTCACCGCCCGCGAGCTCGGCGTGGCCATGCGCGTCGTCAGCGGCGCAGCGAATCGGGAGATCGCGGATGCGCTGATGATCTCGGTCCGAACGGTCGAGGTGCATCTGGGCAGGGTGTTCGCCAAACTCGACGTGCGCACCCGCGTCGAGCTCACGGTGCTCGCGCACCGCACCAATCAGCACCTCTGAACGCGGTCAGCCGGGGAGGGAGAGCAATCCGTCCCTCGCTTCCGCGAGTCCGTCGGCGATCAGGGAGTCGATCGCTCGATCGCGTTGTATCGAGTCGGGCCAGTCCGGGAGAAGCATCTCCATAGGAACGGCGGCGTCGGCCGCACCGCGCAGCGCGCGCAACACCGCGCCGCGTGCCTGCCGGTCCGAGCCTTCATAGGTGGCCTGTCGGCGGCGCGTATCGCCGGTGTCCGGTCGACCGGCGGCGAGCCAGGCGCAGTCGACCGCGATCGGGCAGTCCTCGCAGCGGGGCGCGCGCGCCGTGCAGATCGTGGCGCCCAGTTCCATCGCCGCCGCATTGATCACGGTAGCCTCTTCCTCCGACGGCGGCAGCAGTGACTCCATCAGGGACAGGTCCCGGCGAGAGGGGGGAGCCGGCTGCGAGCGCCCCTCGAGCGCACGCGCCAGGACCCGGCGCGTGTTCGTGTCGACGACGGGATGGCGGTCGCCGTAGGAGAACACCGCGACCGCGCGAGCCGTGTAGTCGCCGATGCCCGACAACGCGAGCAACGCATCTACGTTGCGCGGGACGATGCCTCCGTGCCGCGCGACGACTTCGACAGCCGCTCGATGCAGCCAGAGCGCGCGCCGTGGATAGCCGAGGTTCGCCCACTGCTGCACGACCTCGGCGGGAGTGGCGCCGGACATCGCGGCGGGGGTGGGCCAGCGGGCCAGCCACGCCTCCAGGTGCGGGATGACGCGTGTGACGGGCGTCTGCTGCAGCATGAACTCGCTGACGAGCACGCCCCACGCTCCGAACTCCTCATGAAACGCCGGTCGCCGCCAGGGCAGATCGCGCGCGCTGGCCCGGTACCAGTCCGACAGGCGTGGGGAGAGTCCCGGGGGAGGGGCGGGGGTGGTCGGTTGCACTCCGACAGCCTACGAGGTGCGCGTTCCGAGGCGGTGCGCCGCGTAGGCTGGATGCATGGTTTCGCCCGGCATCCTTCTCGTCGACAAGCCCGCTGGGCTCACCAGTCATGACGTCGTCGCCCGCACACGTCGGGCCTTCGGGACGCGCAAGGTCGGGCATGCCGGAACCCTCGATCCGATGGCGACCGGACTGCTCGTCATCGGTATCGAGGGAGCGACGCGCCTGCTCACCTACATCGTCGGCGCAGACAAGACCTATCACGCCACGATCCGGCTCGGACAGACGACGGGAACGGACGATGCGGACGGCGAGATCACCGCGCAGGCCGCGCCGGACGCCTGGGCCGCCGTCACGCCGGAGGCGGTGACCGCGGGAATCGCCGCGCTCACCGGAGAGATCTCCCAGGTCCCGAGCGCCGTCTCGGCGATCAAGGTCGACGGCCAGCGCGCTTACGACCGTGTGCGTGCCGGCGAAGAAGTCGTTCTCGCCGCGCGCGACGTCGTGGTCTCGCGCTTCGACGTCGTCGCCGAGCGGGTGGGCGAGGGCATCCACGACCTCGACGTGATCGTGGACTGCTCGTCAGGGACCTACATCCGTGCGCTCGCGCGGGACCTCGGTGCGGCTCTGGGCGTCGGGGGACACCTCACCGCATTGCGTCGCACCAGGGTCGGGCCCTTCGACGTGTCGGACTCCGTGGCGATCGACGCGCTCGACGGAGCGCCGACCCTGACCCCGGCCGACGCGGCAGGGCGCATCCTGCAACCCCTCCCGGTGTCGTCCGACGAGGCGCGGGATCTCCGCCACGGCAAGCGTCTGGGTGGCCAGGCCGCGCGGCTCGCCGGCTCCCACGCCGCAGCGATCGACACGGACGGCGTGCTGGTGGGCATCGTGGAGAAGCGCGGAGCCGACCTGAAGAGTGCCATGAACATGCCGCAGGTCGCTTCATGATCCTCTGGCTGACCATCGTCCAGATCGTCGTGGCGATCGCGGCAGGGGCGTTCTGTCTGATCGCTGGTCTCGCGGGTCGCCGACCGAGTGACTTCAGCGTGGGCGCCCTCGCCCTGGTGGAGGTCCTGCTCATCGTGCAGGTGGTCGTGGCGATCGTCGCTCCTCTGACAGGGAACCCGCCGACCGGCGACCTGCTGGAGTTCTGGGTCTATCTGGTGTCGGCGGTGCTGCTGCCCATCGGCGCCGTGCTGTGGGCTCTGATGGAGCGCAGCCGTTGGAGCACGGTGATCCTCGGAGTCGCTGCGCTCGCGATCGGTGTCATGCTGTGGCGCATGCAGGTCATCTGGACCATCCAGGTCGCGTGACGCTGCCTCGCCGCGGAATCCGCTCGCCCCTGGCGGCTCTAGGATGGAATGCGCTATGAGCCCCACCGCCCCCTCCTCCCGGATGACCGGAATCGGTCGCGTCCTCGTGATCGTCTACGCCGTCATGGCTCTCGCCGCGACCGGGCGCAGCTTCGTGCAGATCGTCCGCCGGTTCGACGAGGCACCTCTCGCGTACTCGCTGTCCGCTCTCGCCGCCGTGGTCTACATCCTCGCGACGCTCGCTCTGGTCCTCGCACGACGTCGCGGGTGGTACACGGTCGCCTGGGTGGCGATCGTGTTCGAGCTGACCGGCGTGCTGGTTGTCGGCCTGCTCAGCATCCTGCTGCCTGCGCTGTTCCAGCATGAGACCGTGTGGTCGCTCTTCGGCCGTGGATACCTCTTCATCCCGCTCGTCCTCCCGATCTTCGGCATCTGGTGGTTGCGGACGCATCGACCCGCGGCAGTCGAGCAGCCGCGCGTCGAGGTCTCCGCGTGATCGTCTTCCGGGACCCCGAGAAGATCCCGGCCGACTTCGGGCCGAGCGCGGTGGCGATCGGCAAGTTCGACGGTGTGCACGCGGGACATCGCGCCGTGATCGCCCGTCTGAACGAGAGGGCGGCCGCCACCGGCACCCGCGCGGTCGCCGTCACCTTCGACCGGAACCCGCTCGCGATCCTGCGACCGGACCGGTGCCCCGAGAACGTCGTCACGGTCGAACGCAAGCTCGAGCTCCTCGGCGAGCTCGGACTCGACGCCACCCTCGTACTGACCTTCGACGAAGAGCTCGCCGCGCGCAGCGCCGAGGACTTCGTCGTCGACATCCTCGTGGGTGCTCTGCGGGTCTCGACCGTGCTGGTGGGCGAGGACTTCCGGTTCGGGCGGGGCGGGGCGGGAACTCCCGAGCTGCTGCGTGCGCTCGGACCGCGGTTCGGCTTCGAGGTGGAGGTCGTCGACGACGTCTACCTTCCGGGCTCCCCGCGCCGTGTCTCTTCGACGTGGATCCGTGAGCTGCTGATCGAGGGCGACGTCTCGGGTGCATCGCGTGTGCTCGGACGCAACCCGGATGTGCGCGGCGTGGTGGTCCACGGACTCAAACGGGGTCGCGAGCTCGGGTTCCCGACCGCGAACCTCTCGCCGATCGTGGATGCCTTCGTGCCGGCCGACGGCGTGTACGCGGGCTGGCTCGTGGATCATGACACGGGCATCCGGCATCCGTCCGCGATCTCGGTCGGGACGAATCCGACCTTCGACGACGTGCTCGTGCGTCAGGTCGAGGCGCACGTTCTGGGGGAGACCGGGCTGGACCTGTACGGGCACGACGTGACGGTGGAGTTCGTCGAGCGACTGCGCGGCATGGTCGCGTTCGAGGGCATGGAGAAGCTGTCAGAGCAGATGGCGGACGATGTGCAGGTCGCCGCACGCGTGCTCGCCGACGAGGCTTGACCGACCTCCCACGCCGTTACGGACCGATATCATCGCAGGCGGATCGTGATGGCGTAGACTGGGTGGCAGTTCTCACCGATCCTCACGTGTCATACGTGCATCGGAGAGAACGAGATCTACTGTTCGTACGGTCCTGGCTCACGCCACACGCGGACATCGAGAACGGCTGCGGCATCCGGACGATGCTGAGGCCTTCACGCTCAGGAGGAGCATGCCGACTACGGCAACCGCCGCCACGCGGCGAAAGAAGACGTCTCGTCGTGACGATGAGGCACCGCTGATCCCGATCCTCGCCCGCAAGGTGCGCGAGATCGAGGCGAAGTCCCAACGGGGCAAGCTGGGACCGACCAACAGGGTCAAGTTCCAGGTGATCGCCTTCCTGGTGCGTGAAGAACGTGCGCGGGTGAAGTCGGATGCCGAGATCGGCGACCCGGCGCGCGCCGAGCTGCTCAAGCGCCTCGACGGCGTGGCGACGATCCTGGCCAAGACGGCCGCGCGGGACACCTCGCTCATCCAGCTGCTCGAGGCCGACCAGGCCACATCGCCGGTCGCCAAGCGCATGCGTCGGGACTGGCTGCTCGAATCCGGTGCGGAACTCGCGCCGGAAGAGCTCATCATCGCGGACGTCGCGCCGGTCCAGGCGCCCGTGGTCCCGGCCGCCATCGCCGAGCGCCAGGTGACTCCCGCCTCCGTCGAGGCCCGCCAGCTGTCGAACCCCTTCCTCGCCCCCGACCTCACGCCACGCGCGACCACCACCCCGCGTCGTCGACTCGACGGCTGGGAACTGATGGGACCGCTCTACAAGGCGTTCGAGACCGGTGCCGGCGGTTCTGCGGCCAGTATGGAGCTGCCGCCCGCACCCGAGTACGACCACCTGTCGCCCAAGGGCCTCGAGGTGATGGTGCACCAGTCGCGCTTCCTCGAGTCCGTGCGTGCGGGCCACCGCAGCTTCCTGCTCGCCGACGAGCCGGGACTCGGCAAGACCGCGCAGTCGCTGCTGGCGGCATCCGTCGCCGGTGCCTACCCGCTCCTGGTCGTCGTCCCCAACGTCGTGAAGATGAACTGGGCGCGTGAGGTCGAGCGGTGGACTCCCCAGCGGCGGGCGACCGTCATCCAGGGTGACGGTGACGACATCGATGCCTTCGCCGACATCTTCATCGTGAACTACGAGATCCTCGACCGTCACCTCTCCTGGCTGTCGTCGATCGGTCTGCGCGGCATGGTCGTCGACGAGGCGCACTTCATCAAGAACCTCTCCTCGCAGCGTTCGCAGAACGTGCTCTCTCTCGCGTCCCGCGTGCGCGAGCGCACTCCCGGCGGCAACCCGCTCATGCTCGCCCTCACGGGCACCCCGTTGATCAACGACGTCGAGGACTTCGACGCGATCTGGCGATTCCTCGGCTGGACGACCGGCGAGAAGCCGGGCCCCGAACTCATGGAGAAGCTCGACGCCACCGGCTACACGCCGGCGGACAAGGCCTTCTACCCCGAGGCGCGCGATGCCGTGATCTCGATGGGCATCGTTCGTCGCAAGAAGAAGGACGTCGCGGCCGATCTGCCCGACAAGCTGGTCGCCGACCTGCCCGTGCAGCTGGACGACGAGTTCGGCCGCAGCATCCGCCAGGCCGAGCGCGAGCTGGGGGAGCGGCTGGCCGCCAAGTACCGCCGCATCATCGAAGCTCGCGGGGACCGCGGTCTCGCCCCCGGCGAGATCGACGAGGACATCGTCCGAATGGTCGCGCACAACGAACTCGAGGAGTCGAAGGCGTCGGGCACCGGCGGTGACAACGTCTTCACGATGGTCCGTCGCATCGGACAGGCCAAGGCGCAGCTCGCAGCCGACTACGCCGCGCAGTTGCAGCGCTCCGTGGGCAAGGTCGTGTTCTTCGCGAAACACATCGACGTCATGGATCGCGCGGAGGCGCACTTCGCCTCGGTGGGCATCCGTTCGGTGTCGATCCGCGGGGACCAGACCACCACGGCGCGCCAGCAGGCGATCGACGACTTCAACGGCGACCCCGAGGTGGGTATCGCGGTGTGCTCGCTGACCGCGGCCGGTGTCGGACTCAACCTGCAGGCGGCATCCAACGTCGTGCTCGCGGAGCTCTCCTGGACCGCTGCCGAGCAGACGCAGGCGATCGATCGCGTGCACCGCATCGGTCAGGACGAGCCCGTGACCGCGTGGCGCATCATCGCCGCGCACACGATCGACACCAAGATCGCCGAGCTCATCGACCAGAAGCAGGGTCTCGCGGCCCGTGCGCTCGACGGTGAGGCCATCGACGACGCCGCTGCCGAGCCCGTGCAGCTCGCCGCGCTCATGCACCTGCTCCGACAGGCGCTCGGGTCCGCCTGAGAGACGCGTAAGAATCGACCTTCTTGTCGCCGGTTTCGGTACCGGAAGGTCGATTCTCGCGAAGATCGGCGATTCGGCGAAAGCGTCGTGTCAAGATCGGGGATTTTCGGGCGTCTCGAATGGCGCCCGGCTGCGCGCTGGCACTAGTGTCGATCGAAGGCAGCGTCGCCTCTTCCCCCTTTCTCCCGAACGTCTGAAGGCAACAGCATGAAGATCGGCATCCTGACGAGCGGCGGCGACTGCCCCGGTCTCAACGCGGTGATCCGCGGCATCGTCCTGAAGGGCACCACGACCTACGACATCGAGTTCGTCGGCATCCGCGACGGATGGCGCGGCGTCGTCGACGGGGACTTCTTCCCCCTGACCCGTCACGAGGTGAAGGGCCTGTCGAAGGTCGGCGGCACGATCCTCGGCACCAGCCGCACGAACCCCTACGAGGGGCCGCGTGGCGGCGCGGAGAACATCGCGAAGACGCTGTACGGGCACCACATCGACGGTATTGTCGCGATCGGCGGTGAGGGTACGCTCGCCGCAGCGGATCGTCTCGCGAAGGACGGCATCAACGTGATCGGCGTCCCCAAGACGATCGACAACGACCTGCACGCCACCGACTACTCCTTCGGCTTCGATACCGCGGTCAACATCGCCACCGACGCGATGGACCGCCTGCGCACCACGGGCGACTCGCACCAGCGCTGCATGGTCGCCGAGGTCATGGGCCGCCACGTCGGATGGATCGCTCTGCATGCCGGCATGGCGGCCGGTGCACACGTGATCTGCATCCCCGAGGTGCCGATGTCGATCGACGAGATCACCGCGCTCGTCAGCAGCGCCCACGACCGAGGTCGTGCCCCGCTCGTCGTCGTCTCCGAAGGCTTCACGCTCACGGGGATGGACGAGGCGTTCAGTGACAAGGGCCTCGACGCGTTCAACCGCCCCCGCCTCGGCGGCATCAGCGAGGTGCTCGCCCCGGAGATCGAGCGGATCACCGGCATCGAGACGCGGTCGACCGTGCTCGGACACATCCAGCGTGGGGGATCGCCGTCCGGCTTCGACCGCGTCCTCGCGACCCGCCTCGGACTTCACGCGGCCGATGCGCTCGTCGAAGAGGCCTGGGGCAAGATGGTCGCGCTCCGCGGCACCGAGATCGTGCGCGTCCCGTTCGCCGAGGCGCTCGGCGAGCTGAACACCGTGCCGCGCAGCCGCTACGACGAGGCCGCGGCTCTCTTCGGCTGAGCCTCAGCGTCACGGAGGTAGGCGATTCCACGATCGCAGGCGGATTCCGCGCGAACTCTCCTACGCCCGTGGAATCGCCTACCTCCGGTTTGGTTTCCGTGCCTCTTGGAGGTGCAGCCCCTGTGCCATCGCCATGCGGATAGTGGATTGCACTCCGACAGGGTCGAAGAGCAGCTGGTGGTAGTCGAACCGCAGCACCGTGTATCCGAGCAGTGTGAGGCGCGCGTCTGCGCTGAGGTCTCGGCGACGGTCCTTCGCGGTAGAATGGTGAGCGAAACCATCGCTCTGGATGACAAGGCGTTCACCGATCAAGGCGTCGACGGGATGGCCGTCGATCCAGATCTGCTGCTGCACGACCACGCCGATCTCGCGCATGATCCACAGGAACCGCGTCTCCAAACCGGAGTCGGAGAGTGACGAAGCCACCTCCGCGATCCGGGTGGCACGCCCCGAATGCCACGCGACGCGCTGGAGCTGCCCCGCCGACACCAGCCCCCCATGCAGCGCCGACTCCCAGATGAGCACCGCCCTCTCGGGTTCCAGGCAACGTGCCGCGTGGAACAGCACGTTGAGCAATGGTTCCTCGGCGCTGCGGGACGGGACGGCGATCGGCCCGCGCGCCCAATGCACGATCAGCCCGGAGTTCCGGATGCGGGATGCTGTCCCTGGCACCGCGATGTGGGTGTGCGTCGCGTCGGGAGTCCATAGACCGAGTTCACGCGCCGCAGTGATGCAGCTGACGCGTCCGCCGGCCTGCGCCGCCTGACGCCGTTCGCCCGAACACTCACGTCCGACCAACCATGATCGCCGCACGCGCGTGACGGCACCCGAGGCGATCGCCGTCCTGACCGCGTGCACGTCGTAGCCGGCGAGGCGCACGGTGCTGCTGTGAGCGACGCCGTGGTGCTGTCGCATCCATTCGCTGAGGGGGATCATCCGACGAGTGTGCACGGGGCGCTGGCTCCATGACGGACGGGATGTATGGAGTCTGTGGATGACAGGCGATCCTCACCTGCTGTGCAGAAGGAGTGATGGTGCACCGGCGTAGGAGAATGCTCGGGGGGAGGCGCATTCGCTGAGGAGTCTCCTACCCCCGGGAGATCGCCTACCCCGGTGCGGTGCGACTCAGTCGGCGAGGCCGAGCGTGTCGAGGAGCCACGCGAGCTCGAACGCCCGTTCGCGCCAGGAGTTGTAGCGACCGCTGACGCCGCCGTGACCGGCCACCATCTCGCACTTCAGCAGGACATCGGATGCTCCGGCCTCGCGCAGCCGGGCAACCCACTTCGCCGGCTCGACATAGAGGACCCGGGTGTCGTTCAACGAGGTCACCGCGAGGATGCGCGGGTAGTCCACACCGTCGCGCACGTTCTCGTACGGGGTGTACGACTTCATGTAGGCGTATACGTCGGCGTCGTGCAGGGGGTCGCCCCACTCGTCCCATTCGACGACCGTCAGAGGGAGCGAGGGATCGAGGATGCTGGTGAGCGCGTCCACGAACGGCACGCCCGCCAGGATGCCGGCGAACAGCTCGGGGGCGAGGTTCGCCACGGCCCCCATCAGCAGTCCTCCGGCGCTTCCACCTTCGGCGACCAGGCGATCGGGCGAGGTGACGCCGTCGTCGATCAGCTGCTGCGCACACGCGACGAAGTCGCTGAAGGTGTTCTTCTTGTGGAGGAGCTTGCCCTCCTCGTACCACTGGCGTCCCATCTCGCCGCCGCCGCGCACGTGCGCCACGGCGAAGATGACGCCCCGGTCGAGGGCGGAGAGTCGCGCGACGGAGAAGCCGGGATCGATCGAGTGCTCGTACGAGCCGTACCCGTAGAGGTGCACCGGGCGCACCGCGTCACCCGGAGTGCCGAACGAGCGCTTCCAGACCACGGAGATCGGCACCTTCGTGCCGTCGGGTGCGGTGGCCCACGCGCGCTGCTGCCCGTAGTCTGACGGCTCGTATCCACCGAGCACCGTGGCGCGCTTGCGCAGCAGCAGCTCGCGGGTGGCGAGGTCGAGGTCGTAGACCGTTCCCGGCGTCACGAACGAGGTGTAGCCGATGCGGAGATAGGGGGAGTGCCACTCCGGGTTCCCGCTGACGCCGGCCGAGTAGAGGGGTTCGTCGAATGCGAGCTCGTCGACCGCATCCGAGGCGTAGTCGAGCAGGCCGATGCGCTCGAGGCCCTCGCTGCGGTACTCGAGGGTCGCGAAGTCACGGAACGCGTCCATGCCGAGCAGCCGCCGCCCCGCGACGTGCGGAACGACCACGTGGGCATCGCCCGTCGGCGCCGCGGCCGCGACCGACACGAGCTCGAAGTCCAGGGCATCCCTGTTGTGCAGGATGAAGAGCCGGTCCTCCCCGGCGACGACGGCGTGATCCACCGAGTACTCGACGCCCTCTTCCCGCGCCCAGACAAGCTGGGGCGCCGCCGTGAGGTCGCCGGTCAGGTCGACCAGGTACTCCTCGCTCGTGATGCTGGATCCGACGCCGATCACCAGGTAGCGGCGGCTGCGGGTGATCCCGGCGCCGAGCCAGAACTTCTCGTCGGCTTCGTGGAAGAGTACGACGTCTTCGCTGACGGGGGTGCCGAGGCGGTGCAACCAGAGCGTGTCAGGACGCCAGGCGTCGTCGCGCGTCGTGTACAGGATCGAGGTGCCGTCGGGCGTGAAGAAGGCGCTCGCGGTGCCGGGGATCTCGTCGTCGAGGGTTGCGCCGGTGGCAAGGTCGCGCACATGGACGGTGTAGACCTCATCGCCCTCGAAGTCGGTCGACCACAGGAGCAGGGAGGAGTCGTCGGTCGTGTCGAACGCGCCGAGCGAGAAGAACTCGTGTCCCTCCGCCTCGGCATTCCCGTCGAGCAGGACGACCTCGCCGGGAACCGCGACGCCGGGTTCGAGCACCGGGGGAGTCCAGTCGTCGGGCGAGGCCGCGGCCCGGCAGTGGATGCCGTACTGCGCTCCCTCCTCGGTGCGGCTGTAATACCACCAGTCGCCGCGTCGCGTGGGCACGGAGAGGTCGGTCTCCTGCACGCGCCCCTTGATCTCCTGGAACAAGCGCTCGCGCAGGCCCTCGAGATGAGCCGTCGCGGCGTCCGTGTGGGCGTTCTCCGCCTCCAGGTGTGCGATGACCTCGGGGGAGTCCTTCTCCCGCAACCACTCGTACGGGTCGTCCACGGTGTCCCCGTGGTGGGTGCGCGAGGTCGGACGGCGGGGGGCGATCGGGGCATCAGTCACCGCTCCACGCTATCCCAGGTGAAGTTGACCGGCGCGGGGGAGGGTGGGAGGATTCATCGGGGCCGGTTAACGGAAGTCAAACCCACGGTGAACTCTTCGTTCGTCACGTCGATCCCGTCGACATCTCCCTCTTCCTCAAACGACCGAAAGCGAACGGTGGAAACCGCAGCCCTCATCGTCGTGCTGGTTATCCTGCTGGCACTCTTCTTCGACTTCACCAACGGCTTTCACGACACCGCGAACGCGATGGCCACGCCGATCGCGACGGGAGCGCTGAAGCCCAAGACAGCCGTTCTCCTCGCGGCGGTCCTCAATCTCGTCGGCGCGTTCCTGTCGACCGAGGTCTCCAAGACCGTGTCCCACGGGATCATCCATGAAGACGGGATCAAGGCGGACATCTTCCTGCCGATGATCTTCGCCGGCCTGATCGGGGCGATCACCTGGAACATGCTCACCTGGCTCCTGGGCCTGCCCTCGAGCTCTTCGCACGCCCTGTTCGGCGGACTCATCGGCGCCACACTCGTGGGCGTCGGCGCGAGCGGCATCGACTTCGGGATGGTGCTCTCGAAGATCATCCTTCCTGCCCTGATCGCTCCGGTCACGGCGGGGATCATCGCCTTCGCCGCGACGAAGATCGCGTATTCGATCACCCGGCGGTACGACAACAAGCCCGACGGACGTGACGGCTTCCGCTGGGGGCAGATCTTCACTTCCTCGCTCGTGGCACTCGCTCATGGCACCAACGACGCGCAGAAGACGATGGGCGTCATCACCCTGGCCCTGATCACGGTCGGGTGGCAGAGCTCTTCGCAGGCCGACCCGTACCTGTGGGTCATCGTCGCGTGCGCCGTGACGATCGCCCTCGGCACCTACCTGGGCGGCTGGCGCATCATCCGCACGCTCGGCAAGGGACTCACCGATGTGAAGCCCGCGCAGGGTTTCTCGGCGGAGAGCTCGACGGCTGCGACGATCCTCGCCTCCAGCGCCTTCGGTTTCGCCCTGTCCACGACCCAGGTGGCCTCCGGTTCCGTCATCGGATCCGGGCTCGGACGTCGCGGATCCAGCGTGCGATGGAGCACGGCGGGCCGGATCGCCATCGGCTGGCTCCTCACTCTTCCCGCCGCGGGTGCGGTGGGTGCGCTGGCCGCGCTGCTCATCAACTGGCTGGGCAACTGGGGCATCTTCATCGACGCGGTACTCGCTCTCGCCGTGATCATCGGCCTGTTCCTGCGCTCGCGTCGTGACGCCGTGACCTCCGCCAACGCGATGAGCGATGTCGCCGAGTCGGGGCTGGCGATCGAGCTCCCTGACACACCGCCGCCGACGCGTCGGCAGCAGCGCATCGAGAGGGCGAAGGCCGAAGCCAAGGCCCGTGCGCTGGCGCGGGAGAAGGCGAAGGCCGAGGCCAAGCAGAAAGCCGAGGCCAAGCAGAAGGCCGCGAAGAAGGCGCGCACGAAGGGCGCCTCCTCGGCCGTGAAGGTCGAAGAACCCGAGGCGACGCGCAGCGAGGAGTCGAAATGAACGTCGAGATCGACTGGTCGGCCTTCCTCCTGGTGTTCGTCGCGGCGCTTGTCGGAGCGGCATCCATCGTCACTTTCTACGCCGTCGGCCTGCGTCTGCTGGTCCGCAGCGGCCGGTCGCCGGTCGTCAGTCCCGCGGAGTTCACGGATGCGATCACGGTGATCACCGACAAGGATCTGCGGCGCGCCGCGAAGCAGGCGGCGAAGGCGGCGAAGAAGAGCCCCCTCAGCGAAGGCGAGAAGACGCTGTCGCTGGTCGGCGCCTACGCGTGCTTCGGGCTCTGCGCGGTCGCGGTCGTGGCCGGCATCCTGATCATCGTCGTCGGGCACTGAGGCGAGCGTCGGGCCCGCTCGTCAGCGCAGCAGGCCCGACACCAGAGCGTCGATGATCTCGTCCGTCGACGTCTCGGGGTCGAGCGGCGTCGTGAGGCGGTCGAGCAGCATGCCGTCGATCGCGTAGTGGAAGAGCGCGAGCTCCTGGCGTCCGCCGGGAAGGCCTGCATCGGCGTTGAAAGCGATGTCGCCTTCGAAGCCGGCCCGCTGCCACGCCCCGAGGACAGCGGCGACCTCGGGGCGACGGCTGCTCTCCAGCCGCAACTCGAACAGTGCCAGCGTCACGTCGCGCTCCTCGCTGAGACGACGGACGATGTCGCGCAGGTAGTCGGCGAACAGGGCGACTCCTGGTTCCGCAGAACCACGTCGCGCAAGGTCCTCGTCGGAGGGGGCCAGGCGCTCTCCGATGCGGTCGACAAGACCCGTGACCAGGGCTTCACGACTGCGGAAGTAGTTCGACGTGGTGCCGGTGGGGACACCGGCCACCTCGTCCACGGCGCGGTGCGTGAGCCCCCGGGAGCCTTCGCGGGCGAGCACCGTGAGCCCGGCATCCGCGATGAGCCGTCGTCGCGATTCGTTCTTGGCCATGCTCCTCATGCTAGCGGGAGCACGACAGCCGTCGTGGTCCGGAGCCTCTCGCGCGATACTCTGCGCTCCGGCAGGACGCGGCGGGGTACCCCCGCCTAGGCTGGTGCCATGTCAGCGCCCCTCGACGAGGAGTACGTGTTCGGCCGGCACCAGCCCGCATCGCACGTGCTCATCCATGTCAGCGATCCGCACTTCCTCGCCGGGGGAGCGCGTCTCGGCGGCCGGTATGACGTGGAGGAGAACTTCGCGCGCACGCTCGACGCGATCCGACGAGTGCATCCCCACCCTGCGGCGATCGTGATCACGGGAGACCTCGCCGACCTGGGGGAGCCCGATGCCTATCGCCGTCTCCGCGCGGCCGTCGAGCCGGTGGCGGCCGAGCTCGACACCGTCGTGGTGTGGGTCGCCGGCAATCACGACGAGCGCCCCGCCCTGCGCGAAGGGCTCCTCGATCTCGCACCCACCGAGGAACCTGTGACCGGTGTCTGGGATCTCGGTGGTCTGCGCCTTATCGCTCTCGATACGAGCGTTCCCGGCTGGCATCACGGCGATCTCGATCGGGGCCAGCTCGATTGGCTCGCACGAATCCTCGAGGAGCCGGCTCCGCACGGCACGCTGCTGGCGATGCATCATCCGCCGCTGCCGAGCCACCTCGCGCTGTTCGACATCCTCGAGCTGCAGCATCAGGACGAGCTGGCCGAGGTCATCCGGGGTACCGACGTGCGCGGCATCCTGGCCGGACACCTCCACTATTCCGCGCATGGCATGTTCGCGGATGTTCCCGTGAGTGTCTCGTCCGCGACGTGCTACACGATGAACGTGGCTCTTCCCGCCCCCGACGTGAACGGCATGGACGCGGCCCAGGCGTTCCAGCTGGTCCATGTGCACCCGGACACCATCACCCATACCGTGGTGCCCGTCACCGATGCGCCGACAGGCGCCTATTTCTCCGCCGAATGGCTGGAGCGGATGGCGCGGCTCACGCCGCAGGAACGCCTCGAGGCGTTCTCCCGCAAACCGGCACGCTGATACCGCTCCGAGGGGGGACGCGGCGAGCGGGCGTAGACTGGAGACATCCCCCACCTCTCTCACCCGCCACGACCCACAAGGATGTGACATGGCTTCTGCCGCGCCTCCCCTTACCCGTACCGAGTCCGATTCGCTCGGAAGCATGGAGATCCCCGCCGACGCGTACTGGGGCATCCACACTGCTCGAGCCGATGCGAACTTCCCGATCACGAAGCGCCCGATCTCGGTGTATCCGGATCTCGTCAGGGCACTCGCGATGGTCAAGCAGGCGAGCGCGCGGGCGAACCGCGCGATCGGTGTGCTCGACCCGGAGCGCGCTGACCTGATCGATCGGGCAGCGCAGCGTGTCATCGATGGTGAGTTCCACGACCAGTTCACCGTGGGTGTCATCCAGGGCGGCGCCGGCACCTCGACCAACATGAACGCGAACGAGGTCATCACCAACATCGCGCTCGAGATGGCGGGGCGGGCGAAGGGCGACTACGCCTTCCTGTCGCCGATCGATCACACCAACCGCAGCCAGTCCACGAACGACGTCTACCCGACAGCCGTGAAGATCGGCCTCTCGCTGACGCTGCGTTCTCTCCTCGACGAGCTCGACCTGCTGCGTCGGTCGTTCCTCGGCAAGGCAGGCGAGTTCCACGACATCCTCAAGGTCGGACGCACGCAGCTCCAGGACGCGGTGCCGATGACGCTCGGTCAGGAGTTCCACGGATTCGCGACCACTCTCGGCGAGGACCACAGTCGTCTGACCGAGAACGCGTCGCTGATGTTCGAGATCAACATGGGTGCGACCGCGATCGGCACAGGAATCACGACGCACGCCGACTACGCGCCGGCGGTGCTGCACCACCTGCGCGAGATCACCGGTCTGGATCTGTCCACCGCCACGGACCTCGTCGAGTCGACGAGCGACACGGGGTCCTTCATGTCGTTCTCCTCGACACTCAAGCGCAACGCGATCAAGCTCTCCAAGATCTGCAACGACCTGCGCCTGCTCGCGTCCGGACCGCAGGCCGGGCTCGGTGAGATCAACCTTCCCGCCATGCAGGCCGGGTCCAGCATCATGCCGGGCAAGGTCAACCCGGTGATCCCCGAGGTCGTCAACCAGGTCGCGTTCGCCGTGGTCGGTGCCGACATGACCGTCACGATGGCGGTGGAGGGCGGCCAGCTGCAGCTCAACGCCTTCGAGCCCGTGATCGCCCACTCGATCTTCCAGTCGATCACCTGGATGCGTCAGGCGATGTGGACGCTGCGTGTCAACTGCATCGACGGCATCACCGCGAACCGCGACCGCCTCGGGGCGATGGTCGGTGCCTCGGTCGGTGTCATCACCGCTCTGACTCCGTTCATCGGTTACGCAGCCGCTGCGGCGCTGGCCAAGACGGCCCTGCTCACGAACCGCAATGTGGCCGACCTCGTGGTCGAGGCCGGTCTGATGTCCCGCGACGAGGTCATGAAGCAGCTCTCGCCGGCACGACTCTCCGGGCTCGAGGCCGTCACCGCGGCGATCCCGATCATCGCGCCGGAGGATCTCATCGAGATCTGACGCACTCATGACGAAGGCCCCGGCGAGAGATCGCCGGGGCCTTCGTCATGTCAGGGAGTCGATCAGTCCAGGATGCGGCAGTGCGTGGTGAGCGCGCCGATGCCGTCGATGCCGACGGTGACCGTGGAGCGGTCGCGGAGGAAGATCTGCGGATCGCGCGAGTATCCGGCTCCGCCCGGGCTGCCGGTGGAGATGAGCGTGCCGGGCAGCAACGTCAACGACTGCGACAGATGCGTGATGAGCGTGGCGACCGAGCGGACCATCTGGTCGGTCGAGGCATCCTGCACGGTGTGGCCGTCCACGACGGTCCAGATGTGCAGGTCCTGAGGGTCGGGGATCTCGTCGGCGGTGACGACGAACGGACCGGTGGGGGTGAAGCCGTCGAACGACTTGCACCGCGACCACTGGGCTTCGGAGAACTGGACGTTGCGCGCAGTGATGTCGTTGACCACCGTGTAGCCCCAGACATGGGACAGAGCCTCGTCGTGGGTGACGTCCTTGGCGGGGGTGCCGATGAGCACTCCGAGCTCCGCTTCGTAGTCCACTGCCTCGCTGAGGGTGCGCGGCCACGAGGTGGTGTGCTCGTGGCCGGTCAGGGAGTTTGGCCACAGCGTGAACACGGTAGGAGCGGTGTCGGTCTTCAAGCCGAGTTCGCTCGAGTGCGCGGCGTAGTTGAGGCCGACGGCGAGCACGGCAGGCGGAGCGATGACGGCGGAGTCGAAGGTCCACCCATCCAACGGGTGCCGCGGTGCGGACCCGTCCGCGAGTGCCGCGCGGAGGGCGACGAGCATCTCGTCTCCTCCTTCGATGAGCTGCTGCAGGGTTGCAGGAGCGTCGGCCAGGAGATCAGAGACGAGGATGGCGTCGGCGTCTTCCACCACGGCGAGAATCGCACGAGGGGAATCGGCACGGCGCAGATGAGCGAACCGCATGCCTCTACGCTACCGGGTGGGCGCCGCGATCAGCCTGGAGGTGTCCGCCATATCGCGGCACGATCGCTTGTGGCCCATATGCTTTGGCTATGACTTTCGGAGGACCGTCTCAGCCTCAGCAGCCGTCGCCGTACACGCCGCCGCCCGCGCAACCGGCGCCGTACACGCCGCAGCAGTACTCCCAGTCGCCGTACACCCCGCCGCAGTTCGCTCAACAGCCTACGTACGCGTCCGCTCTCGCGCAGCCGACGAACTACTCGCCACCTGCACCGGTGGCGCCCTCGCCCGCCGAGTCGCTCCCCGCGCTGCCGGTGCCGACGAAGAAGGGCCGCACCGTCTCGATCTGGCTCTTCGGCCTGCTCGGCTTCCTGCTGATCGCCCTGATCGGCTACTTCGTATGGGCACTCGGCCCTGCGGCCTCGGTGATCGGGCTGGTGCTCGCGCTCATCCCGCTCACGATCGTGTTCCTGGGCGTGCGGATGATCGACCGCTGGGATCCTGAGCCGAAGCGGCTGGTGTTCTTCGCGATCGCGTGGGGAGCGATCGCCGCCGTCGGGCTCACCCTGCTGGTGGACGTCGGTCTCACTCTGCTGGTCGGTCCGCGCGACGACGCGTTCACCGCCGTGTTCCAGGCGCCGATCGTGGAGGAGTTCTGGAAAGGCCTCGGCGTCTTCCTCATCTTCCTGGTCGCACGTCGGGCTTTCGACGGGCCGGTGGACGGCGTCGTCTATGGCGCGCTCGTCGGAGCAGGTTTCGCGTTCACCGAGAACATCCAGTACTTCGCCATCAGCCTGATCGAAGGGGGAGGGGAGCAGTTGACCGTCACCTTCGTCGTGCGCGCCCTGCTCTCGCCGTTCGCCCATGCGATGTTCACGGCACTCACCGGTTTCGCCATCGGTCTCGCGGCTCGCCGTCACGCTCCCGCGGGGGCGGCGCTGGCTGCTGGTCTGCTGGGGCTGCTGGGAGCGATTCTGCTGCACGGGCTGTGGAACGGATCCGCGACCTTCGCCGACTTCTTCGCGCTCTACTTCACCCTGCAGGTGCCGCTCTTCGTCGGGTTCATCCTGGGTATCGTCGCACTGCGACGTGAGGAGGCACGCCTGACGCGGGCCCGACTCAGCGAGTACGCCGCCGCCGGCTGGTTCACGCCGGAGGAGGTCACGATGCTCGCGACTCCGGCCGGGCGAAAGGTCGGTCTGTCCTGGGCCGCGCAGCTGCGCGGAGATCGTCGTCCGCTCATGCGCGAGTTCATCAAGGATGCGACGGCTCTGGCATCGGTGCGTCAGCGTGCGATCACGGGCCGCGATCCGCTGGCCGCCGAGGATGAGAGGGCGTTGCTGATCCGCACCCGCGCGACCAGGGCGGCGCTGCTCGCGTACTGACTGCTCATCAGGCCGAGAAGAGCCGGCCCGGACAAGACTCAGCGCCCGATGCTGCGGCGATGCCTGCATGTCTACCGGGCGCTGAGTTGATCTGTAAACAGGGTGCACCCGGTCCTCGCGAGTGTCAAGAGTCACTTGGCGACGCCTCCGGCGAGACGCACCTCCGTCGATCCCGATCGAGGCGCGCGGGGGTGCGGGCTGTTCGCTGTGAGCAGGTGCGCACGCGTTGACCGGTCGGCGGGGCTCGGGTTGGATGGAGTCATGACTGATCGCACAAAGCCTGAGTTCGACGCCCCCACCGGTCCCGCTCCCTCGGAGCTCGTGGTCCGCGACCTCATCGAAGGTGATGGCACCGAGGCCAAGCCCGGCGACACCGTCACCGTGCACTACGCCGGTGTCGAGTTCGATTCCGGTGAGGAGTTCGACTCGTCCTGGGGTCGCGGTGAGACCATCCAGTTCCCGCTGCGCGGCCTGATCCAGGGCTGGCAGGACGGTATCCCCGGCATGAAGGTCGGCGGTCGCCGTGAGCTCGTGATCCCGCCGCACCTGGCATACGGCCCTGCGGGAGGCGGGCACTTCCTCTCCGGTAAGTCGCTGATCTTCATCATCGACCTGGTCGCCGTCGGCTGACCGATCCTTCTCGGAACGCGCTCTTCCCTTCGGGGGAGGGCGCGTTCTTCGTCTTCCGAAGACTTTCTCCAGGAGTTTCCTATTCGAGGGAATGTATTCTCCTGAATGCGAGTTGACACTCGTATGCCGCAGCTGCGGCCCTTGTCCCGTAAGGAGATCCCATGACCACGATCGACGTTCCCGGCTACCGCCCCGGCACCTGGGTGCTCGACCCCTCGCACAGCGAGGTCACGTTCAGCGTCCGCCACATGATGATCTCGAAGGTGCGCGGCACCTTCGGCGTCAAGAGCGCGACCCTGATCGCCCCCGAGAACCCGCTCGAGGCCAAGGTCGAGGCGAGCGTCGATGTGACCTCGATCGACACCAAGGACGAGGGACGCGACACGCACCTGCGCTCCGGCGACTTCTTCGACACCGAGAACTTCCCGACCATGGAGTTCGTCTCGACCGGCGCGCGCGTCGAAGATGGCGACCTGTTCGTCGACGGCGACCTCACGATCCGCGGCATCACCAAGCCCGTGAGCTTCGAGCTCGACTTCGGTGGCTTCGGCAGCGACCCGTGGGGCAACTACAAGGCCGGCGCCTCGGCGAAGACCGTCATCAATCGCGAGGACTTCGGTCTGACCTGGAACGCCGCGCTCGAGACCGGCGGCGTGCTCGTCGGCAAGGACGTCACGATCAGCCTCGACCTGCAGGGCGCTCTGCAGCAGGACTGACCACTGCGCTTCGAGAACCCCGGGCCTCTCAGGGCTCGGGGTTCTCTGCGTCGTAGCCCCGGAATCGAGGGCTGCGTCGAACGAGGATCGCAACGAGGGCGATCACGAGGAAGCCGCCCAGCAGGGGAGGGAACCAGAGCGCGGTGAACGTCGCGAGCGTGCCGGCGTACAGCGCGCCGATGCGGGGGCCGCCGGCGACCACGACGATGAACACGCCCTGCAGTCGTCCGCGCATGGCGTCCGGGACGGCGGCCTGCATCATCGTGTTCCGGTAGATCGAGCTGACGTTGTCCGCGGCGCCGGAGAACGCGAGCGCGATACAGGCGAGGATGATCAGGGCGATGTGCGGAGCTGTCTCGGTCGCGGGAGTCGCTCCAGCGCTGACCAGCAGCACGAGCCCGAAGAGCAGGATGGCCGCGCCGTAGGCCTCGACGGCGCGCTCGATGCCGCGTCCGTGCCAGCGGTACTGCACCACGCGCCCCGAGAAGAGGCTCGAGGCGAAGGTGCCGACGGCGACCGCGGCCGTCAGGAGCCCCGTCGTCAGGGCTCCGCCGCCGAGCAGCACCGTACCGAGCGCGGGGAAGAGCACCAGCGGCTGCCCGAATGTCATCGCGATGATGTCGAGGATGTACTGCATCCGGATGTTGCCAGCGCGGCGCAGGAAGCGCCAGCCGTCGACCAGCGATGCGAGTCCGGGGCGCACCACGTCTCCCTCCGGGCGCAGCGACGGCAGCGTCCACAGCCCGAGGAACATCGACAGCATGAGCACGACGTCGATCGTGTAGGTCCAGCCGTAGCCGGTCAGGGCCACCAGCAGGCCTGCCAGAGCGGGGCCGGCCATCACGGTGAGCCCGAAAGCGACACCGTTGAGTGCGGATGCCGCAGCGAGTTTGTCGCGAGGGATCAGGCGAGGGACGATAGCGGTGCGCGTGGCCATGCCGACCGAGTTGGCTGCCGAATTGATCATGCTGAGGATGTAGAGCCACCAGATCGTCTCGCCGCCCGACCAGGTGAGGGCGGCCAGCAGTGCGGTCGACACGAAGGTCACGGTGGCGGCGATGAGCGCCACCAGGCGACGGTCGAATGCGTCGGCGAGCATTCCCCCGTAGAGTCCGGCGAGGATCATCGGGACGAGCCCGGCGACCGCGATCATCGAGACGGCGAAGGTGCTGCCGGTGAGAGCGAACACGTGCAGCATGACCGTGACGAGTGTGAGCTGTCCGCCGATGCCGGAGAGCGTCGACCCGATCCACATGCGCGCGAACGCCGGATTCTCGGTCAGGGGGCTCAGATCGATGAGGACTCCGCGCCGGGCACTCATCCTGTGATCTCGCCGTGTCGCACCTCTCGAGCGTATCGGAGGAGGGTGCTCTCGGTGCCGCCGGGACGCGGTCGTCGGGTGGTGCCTTCGGCTGGTAGACTCTTCAGGTTGCCGTTTGATCGGCCGCGGATAAAGAGAGCCCACGTATCAGGCGTCGGGCGCCGCGCAACGAACTGAAAGGGGATCCCATCTATGCCACTCGAGTCTGACGCCAAGAAGGCGATCATGGAAGAGTACGCGACGCACCCCGGTGACACCGGATCCCCCGAGGTGCAGGTCGCAATGCTGACGCAGCGCATCAAGGACCTCACCGAACACCTCAAGGAGCACAAGCACGACCACCACTCGCGTCGTGGCCTGTTCCTCATGGTGGGTCAGCGCCGTCGTCTGCTCGGCTACCTCCAGGACATCGACATCGCGCGCTACCGCTCGCTGATCGAACGTCTCGGGCTTCGCCGATAAAGCGACCCTGCGTACAATCGCGCAGAACATTCTTGAGAAGGCCGTCCCAGGTGTGGGGCGGCCTTCGTCGTTGCCGGGGTTGATTCCTGCGTGAGTTTCCATTAGGAAAGTAGTGAGCTTTCCACTCGGAAACAGAATGCGGAGTCATCATGGAGCAGAAGCCGATGCGCGGCGCGGCGCCGCTGGACCCGCCATCGCCGGAGGTCGCACGGCTCTACCTCGACGAGGTCGATCGCGTTCTCGAACGACGCGCGGATCGGGTGAACCTTCGTGCGCAGGGCTGGGTCACGATCGTTCAGGGCCTGCTGATGGCGGGATTCGTCGGGTGCACGATCGTCACCTCCCGCGCCGGCGAGACGACAGCCACGATCTTGCTCCTGCTCGGCTTCGCGATGTCGACCCAGGTGCTGTCAGGACTGACCGAGCGCTTCGGCGGCCAGCGCAGATTCACACGGTGGCGCGGGCTGTACTACGCAGCGGTTGTGCTCGCCTGTGTGGGGATCGTCGGCACGTTCGGAATGAGCCTGTTGTCCGAGGGCACGTTCCCGCTCGGTGTGATCCTCGCTCCCGCAGCGTTCGGAGTTCTCGTGCTCATCGGCATCGGCGCCTGTCAGCTGTGGCAGTCACGAGGGGCTCCGAGAGGATCCCGTCGCGAGCTCCGGCCCTTCGTCTGGCCGGCTCGGGGAACGACCCTGGCGTTGGGCGTCCTGTTGAGCATCATGATCGTCACCGCGGCATACCGAGATGTCCTGGCCATATCGTTGGTCACCGTGCTGGCCGGCATCGCCCTCGTGGTGGCCAGCGTCGGCAGTGGAACGGACTGGGGACTGGCCTACCTGGGCGAGGTCTGGCGGTGGCCGCAGTTCCTGATGCTCGCGGCGGGGCTGGTGGCCCTGGCTGCCAGCGTCGTGGCGTCAGTGACCACGAGCGCGGACCCTCTCCTGTTCGTGCTCGTCGGAGCTCTCATCGTCATCCTCGCGCTGTGCGTCTCGCTCGTGCACCCGTCCGCGAAGGGTGACGCCCGTGTCTGACATCGGCGGGGCGGCAGCAGGCAGCCACCCGCGCACGCGCCTCGACGACAACTTCTCCACGCCGATCCGATTCTCGATCCTCGCGTCGCTGGGCGACGGTGTCGAACTCGACTTCGCGACCCTCGCCGGGGTTCTGCAGGCGAACGATTCGGTGCTCAGCAAAGCGATCGCGCACCTGCAGGACGCCGGCTACGTGTCGACCCGGAAGGGGTACGTCGGCAGCAGACCGCGCACCTGGATCCGATCCACGGATGCCGGCCAGCGGGCGTTCACCGGCCACCTCGGAGCGCTGCGGGAGATCGTCGAACTCGGTGGAGGGCAGCTGAACTGGGCACCAGGCGCCCACACCTGAGCCCGTGCGCAGGTCGATCTCGATGCGCAGGGAGGCGCTCGACCGGTAGCCGAGCGCCTCCCTGCGCGCGTCAGGCGGAAGCGCTGACGAGGTCTGCGTGGTGGATCGCCGCGACGTCAGGGTGCGCACGCAGACGCGACTTCAAAGCGTTCTCGCCGTACAGTGCGTGGATCGGGTTGCTCGGATCCTCGGTCACGCCGTTCGCCTCGGCGGCCAGCTCTGCCGGAAGTTCGATCAGCGGCAGCCGCTTGTCGAGCGCCGGGTTGAAGAAGAACGGGATGGAGATGCGCTCGTTCGGCGCCTTCGGCGACACGACGCGGTGGTTCGTCGCCTTGAGGTAGCCGCCGGTGGCGTACTCGAGGAGCTCGCCGATGTTGACGACGAAGGCACCGGGCACCGGGGGTGCATCCACCCACGCACCGTCGCGCTCGACCTGGAGTCCGCCCTTGCCCGGCTCCACCCAGAGCAGGGTGAGGACACCGGAGTCCTTGTGCGCGCCTACGCCCTGCTGCGGCTCGGGGGCATCCGTTCCGGGATAGCGGACGATCTTGATCAGGGTGGAGGGCTCGCCGAAGTGCTCGTCGAAGTACGTCTCGTCGGCGCCGAGCGTCTGCGCCCAGGCGCGCAGGAGCTTGCGGGCGACGTCGGACAGGGTGGCGTGCCACTCGGCGACCACGTCCTGCAGCTCGGGCTGTGCGGCCGGCCAGAGGTTCGGGCCCACCAGGCGGTTGAACGCGGGGCCGCCGTCGATCGGCTGGCGCTCGGGTCCGATGTCGATCTGCTCGCGCCAGTCGACCTTGCCCTGCGTGCGCTCACCGCCGACGCGGGTGTAGCCGCGGAAGTGCGGGCTGTTGATGTTCTCGATCGCGAGCTTTTCCGCCTCCGGCAGCGCGAAGAAGTCGAGGGCGGCCTGGTGCAGGCGCGCTTCGAGCTCGGGGGAGATGCCGGTTCCGGTCAGATAGAAGAACCCGACGTCGTGCGTTGCGGCGCGCAGGTCGTCGCGGAATCGCGCGGCCGCCTCCGGGCCGTTGTCGAGCTGGGAGAGGTCGAGGATGGGGAGCGAGAGTTCAGCCATGACCCGAGGGTAGATCCGCGTGCTCGGAGCGTGGCCGAGTGTTGCGTCGCATTACTTCTGGTGCGGGCGTCCCCGATCCGGCGGCCGGGTGTACCGGAGCGCTGAGCCGCGGTGCTAAAGTCTCGTTGGTAAGGGATGCCTTACCTCATCGTTCTGCAGAGAGTTTCATTCCGTGCTCGCCACTTTCCTGATCGGCCTCCGCGAGGGCCTCGAAGCCGCGCTCGTCGTCGGCATCCTCGTCGCCTACCTCCGACGGCTCGGCCGCCAGGATGCGCTTCCGAAGCTGTGGGCAGGTGTGGGGCTCGCAATCGTCCTCGCCCTCGGCATCGGTGCGGTGCTCACCTTCGGCGCGTACGAGCTGACGTTCACGGCCCAGGAACTGATCGGCGGTCTGCTGTCCCTACTCGCAGTCGGCATGGTCACCTGGATGATCTTCTGGATGCAGCGCGCCGGCCGCACCATGAAGGCCACGCTCGAAGGCGGCGTGGACAAGGCCCTCACCACCGGAGGCCTCTGGGCGCTCGTCGCGATCGGCTTCGTGTCCGTCGCGCGCGAGGGCATCGAGACCACCCTGTTGCTGTGGTCGATGGTGCAGTCGTTCGGCGACGCGCCGACTGCGATCCTCGGAGCCCTTCTCGGCCTCGCTGCCGCCGTCGTGATCGGCTGGCTGATCTCACGGGGCGCTGTCACTCTGGACCTCCGGCGCTTCTTCGCCTGGACCGGCGGCTTCCTGGTGATCGTCGCCGCCGGTGTGCTCGCCTATGCGTTCATGGACCTGCAGGAGGCCGGTGTGCTGCCCGGGCCGTTCACGGCCGCCGCTCCGATCGATCCCGTCACCGGCGGTGTCGCGATCGGGTGGGGCGCCTTCCCGTTCGGATGGGCTTTCAACGTGTCGGCCGCCATCGCCCCGGGGGGACCGCTCGCGGCGATCCTGCAGGCGACGGTCGGCTTCATGCCCGCCATGACCTGGCTGCAGGTTGTCGGCTGGGCCCTGTACGTCACCATCGTCGGATCGTTCTACATCCGCGGTCTCCGTTCTCGTCGTCCCTCGAAGCCGCAGCCCGCTGCGGACCCGAACGCCGGCGCGGCGACCTCTCTCGCACAACAAGGAGCAGCATGACCACCTCCCATCGGATCCTCGGCGCACTTGCCGCGACCGGAGCCGCGGCGCTCGTCCTGAGCGGTTGCGTCGCCAAGAGCGACGTCGACGCCTCCGCGGCGTTCGATGTCTCCTCCACGGACGGCGACTGCGTCGTCTCGGACTCGACGGCCACCAGTGGCACCCTGACGTTCGCGGTCACCAACGACACCGACCAGATCTCGGAGTTCTACCTGCTGGCCGAGGACGGACTGCGCATCGTCGGTGAGGTCGAGAACATCGCGCCGTCGGCATCGCGCACCCTCACGGTCGTCGCGCAGCCGGGTGAGTACTTCACGCTGTGCAAGCCGGGAATGATCGGCGATGGTGTCGGCAAGGCGTCGTTCACGGTCACCGGAGATCGGGTGAGCGTCGACGGACCGGATGCCGAGCAGAAGCAGCAGGCCGTCGATCTGTACGCCGCGTTCGTCAAGGACCAGGTCGGCCAGCTCGTCCCCGCCGTCGAAGACTTCGTCGCCGCGTACGAGGCGGGCGACGACGAGACCGCCCGGGAACTCTTCCCGCTGACCCGTGCCTACTACGAGCGCATCGAGCCGGTCGCCGAGGCGCTCGGTGACCTCGATCCGCGCATCGACTACCGCGAGGTCGACGCCGTCGCCGAGGGACTCGACTGGACCGGCTTCCACCGCATCGAGAAGGACCTGTGGGTACCGGCGGAAGACGCACTGAACGCCGACGGCGAGACGCCGGCCTGGCAGGACTGGGCTCCGTCGACGCCGCAGGAGCGCGCCGACTTCGGCGACCTGCTCCTCGCCGATGTGCAGGAGCTCTACGACTACGTGCACTCCGATGACTTCACCACCGCGCTCGACGACCAGGGCATCGGCGGCATTTCGAACGGCGCGATCGCGCTCCTCGACGAGGTCGCGACCGGAAAGATCTCCGGTGAGGAGGACTGGTGGTCCGGAACCGACCTCTACGACTTCGCGGCGAACGTCGAAGGATCGAAGATGGCCTTCTCGCTCGTGCAGGACTTCGCGGCGGCCCAGGGCGACGACGGTGAGGCGCTCGTCGCCGAGATCGAGGACGGTTACGCCGCGCTCGAGACATCGCTCGCCGCGCACGGATCGCTGGCCGACGGCTTCGTCGGCTACACCGAGCTCACCGACGAGAACAAGCGCGAGTTCACCGATCTGATCAACGCCCTGGCCGAGCCGCTGTCGCAGCTCACCGGCACGGTGCTCGACTGATCCGCTGACGGGATACGATCACGCTCGTGAATGAACCAGAAGCGGATGCCGCAGCCGAACACGCGTCGAACGCGGAGCAGGCTGCGGCGTCCGCTCCGGCCGGTCTGAGCAGGCGAGGTCTCCTCGGGCTGGCGATCGGCGGAGGAGTCGCCGGCCTCGCCGTCGGAGCGGGTGCCGGGCTCGCCGGTGGGGTGGCGCTCGGGAGGGCGCGTGCGGGAGCGGACGCGCAGAACCCGTACGCCTTCTTCGGCGACCACCAGGCCGGAATCACGACCGCGGTGCAGGATCACCTGCATTTCGCGTCGTTCGACATGATGCCGCGCACCGACCGCGACGACCTGATCTCCCTCCTGCAGGACTGGTCGTACGCGGCATCCCGCATGACGCAGGGACTCGAGGTCAGCGCGACGGGTGCTGTCGGAGGTCCCGCGGAGCAGCCGCCGGAGGACACCGGCGAGGCACTCGGTCTGCCCGCAGCGGGCCTCACCATCACCTTCGGTTTCGGCCCCGGATTGTTCGAGAACGAAGACGGCGACCGGTATGGGATCGCGGCGCTGCGCCCGAAGGGGCTCGAGCGCCTTCCCGCTTTCCTCGGTGACGACCTCGATCCGCAGGGCTCGCACGGCGACCTGTGCATCCAAGCCTGCGCTGACGACCCGCAGGTCGCGGTGCACGCGATCCGCAACCTCAGCCGGATCGCTTTCGGGCGTGCGCGACTGCGCTGGTCGCAGCTCGGCTTCGGCAAGACCTCGCGCACCACGGCATCCGCGGCCACCCCTCGCAATCTCTTCGGATTCAAGGACGGCACTGCGAACATCCTCGCCGACGACCAGAAGGCGCTGGACGCGCACGTGTGGGTCGCGGACGACGATGAGCCGACCTGGCTCGCCGGCGGCTCGTATCTCGTCGCGCGCAAGATCGCGATGCTGATAGAGACGTGGGACCGGGTACGTCTCTCCGAACAAGACACCATCATCGGCCGCGACAAGGGTGAGGGCGCTCCGCTCTCCGGCGGCGACGAGTTCACGGCTCCGAACTTCAGCGGGAAGTCCATCGATGCGAACAGCCACGTGCGGCTCGCGCATCCGGAGCAGAACGACGGCATCCGGATCCTGCGCCGCGGCTACAACTACGTCGACGGCAACAACGACCTCGGTCGCCTGGACGCCGGACTGTTCTTCCTGTCCTACCAGCGGGACCCCGCGCACTTCATCACACTGCAGCGGCGGCTGTCGACGGACCTGCTGAACGAGTACATCCGCCACGTCGGGTCCGGGATCTGGGCGGTTCCTCGGGGGCCGCAGCCGGGTTCGTACGTCGGCGCCGAGCTGTTCGTGTAACCGGCGCGACGGGTTCAGGACTCCAGCGTCTCCACGACGAAGGCCGCCATCGCGTCGGCGCCGAGGTGGTCTCCCGCCGTGATGGTCACGACGGCGTCTGCCGCGAAGATGAGCAGCTGCCCATACGCGCCGTGGAGCCGCCAGGCGTCGCCGGGCCCACCCCATCCGGCAAGCGCGTAGCGGTCGTAGCCAGGGCTCTCACCGGCGATCACCCACTCGGAGTGCATCGCGTCGATCCACTCCGGGGCCACCAGCTGACGCCCCTGCCAGAGGCCGCGATCGCGGATCAGTCGCCCGAGCCGGGCCATCTCCTCGGTCCGCAGTGCCACGCCGCCGCCGGCCACGATCCGGCCGTTCGGGCACCGCTCCCACTCGACCTGGTTCAGTCCGAGCGGGGCGAAAAGTCGAGGTTCCAGGTAAGCGGCGACATCGCCGACCTGCGTCTCTAGCACGCGCATGGCGGTGTAGGTGCTGGCGTTCGAGTACTGGAAGCGTCGCCCGGGCGTCGGTCGCCCGAGGAACTCCGTCGCGAGGTCCGGCCAGTCGGTCATCATCGTCTCCGACCAGGGAAGGTCGATGCCGCTCGTCATCGTCAGCAGGTGGCGGAGCGTGACCTGTTCGACTCCCGCGCCGAGGCTGAGCCCGTCCAGATACGACGCGACCGGCGCATCGAACGAGATGAGTCCGTCGTCCGCGGCGATCGCGGCGGCCATCACGCAGATGCCCTTCGCGACCGACTGGATGTCTTCGCGGACATCCGGTGTCCACCGGTGCATTGCGATGTCCGCGCCGATCAGCACGTGGAGTCCGTGCGCACCGAAGCCGGAGGACTCCGCCTCTCGCACGATGCGGTTACGGATCGTCTCAGCGCGGGTCACCCTCTCACGCTACCCGGAGGCGCTGGTCCCGCGGCGCCGTCACGACCGCGGTCGGCGTGCTCCGGTGGGGTCGTTGCGGCTGCCCTCCCGCGAGGCGAGGGCAGGGTCGGCGAACAGCCACTTCGGACGCGGTTCGACGAGCGGCCGGAACACGCGTCGGACCGGTTTCGTCGCCAGGGCCAGCGCGACGAGCACCGACAGGACGGTGACGAGGGGGAGCCAGAGCCAGGTCGGCTCCAGGTCGCGCAGGACCCCGGTCTCGCGGAAGGGGTAGAGCACGAAGGAGTGCAGCAGGAACACGTACATCGTGTACTGGCCGAACTTCGTCCACCAGTGCGTCCCGCGCGGGATCAGCGCGAAGAAGGCCGCGCTGAGCACGACCGCCAGCACCATCAGCGCGAGTCGGACACCACCGGCCCACCACTGCTCACCGCCCAGATCGGCGTAGGAGTCCTCGTAGAAGAGCCAGTGCCGCAGATCGGCGGCCTGCCAGACGGGCAGCCAGTTCCACGCGGCCCAGCCGGTGGCCGCAAGCACCAGGACGGCGATCGCGCGCACCCACCACGGACGGAAGTCGAGAAGTCGGAAGCGGCTGACGATGTCGTGCTCGCGCAGCCACCACCCGAGAGCGAAGAAGGGCAGGAGTCCGAGCGTGCGCGACAACGAGAACGTGCTGTCGACGTTGGGCAGATAGCCGACACCCAGAGAGATCAGCACGGTCCAGGCCAGTGGCCAGCGCAGCAGCGCCAGGTACGGGAGCACCAGGCGGAAGATCCCGAGCGCGAGCAGGAACCACAGCGTCCACGATGGCTGGGTGATGTTCGGGTTCGCCTGGCCCTCGACCAGCCATTTCGTCAGGGTCCAGAGCAGTTCGAAGATCACGTAGGGGACGAGGATGTCGGTGATCACCCTGGCCATCTGCGTCTTGGTGGGGGAGCCGGACTTGGAGAAGTAGCCGGAGATGATCGCGAACGCCGGCATGTGGAAGGCGTACAGCGTGAGGTAGAACGCGAATGCGATGTCGGAGTCGTAGATGAGGCGCTGGATCGCGTGGCCGAGCACCACGAGCACGATGCACATGTAGCGCGCGTTGTCCCAGAAGGGCACGCGGCGCCGAGGCTTGGCGACCGCGCCCGTCGGGGGTCCTGCGATGTCCGCACCGGCGCTGTTCATCCTCCGAGGCTACTCGGGGAATAAAGTTGCTCGTGTCACGTTGACTCAGATACATTCAAATGAATAGAAGCGGATGCGGAGTCATCCGATTCGGAGAAGACGGAGCAATCATGAGCGAGCAGTCAGGCGCGCAGGCGATGCAGTTCGGCATCATGTCGGTCAGCGACATCACCCGCGATCCCACCACGGGAGTCACGCCCAGCGAGCAGGAGCGGATCAAGGCCACCCTGGCCATCGCGAAGCACAGCGAAGAGGTGGGCCTCGACGTGTTCGCGATCGGCGAGCACCACAACCCGCCGTTCTGGTCGTCCAGCCCCACGACGTTCCTCGCCGCCCTCGCCGCGCAGACCGAGCGTCTCATCGTCTCGACGTCAACGACGCTGATCACGACGAACGACCCGGTGCGCATCGCCGAGGAGTACGCGATGCTCCAGCACGTGTCCGACGGCCGCATGGACCTCATGCTCGGTCGCGGCAACACCGGGCCGGTGTACCCCTGGTTCGGCCAGGACATCCGCCAGGGGCTCCCGCTCGCGATCGAGAACTACGCGCTGCTGCACAAGCTGTGGCGGGAGGACGTGGTCGACTGGGACGGCAAGTTCCGCACCCCGCTGCAGGGCTTCACCTCGACGCCCCGCCCCCTCGACGGCATCGCGCCGTTCGTGTGGCACGGATCGATCCGCACCCCGGAGATCGCCGAGCAGGCCGCGTACTACGGAGACGGCTTCTTCGCGAACAACATCTTCTGGCCCAAGGAGCACTACCAGCGTCTGATCGAGCTGTACCGTCAGCGTTACGCGCACTACGGGCACGGCACGCCGGAGCAGGCGATCGTCGGACTCGGCGGTCAGGTGTTCATGGCAGCGAAGTCGCAGGACGCCGTGAACCGGTTCCGGCCGTACTTCGACAACGCGCCCGTCTACGGTCACGGTCCGAGCATGGAGGACTTCACGGAGATGACCCCGCTCACCGTGGGGTCGCCGCAGCAGGTCATCGATCGCTACGCCGCGATGCGCGAGCACTACGGCGACTATCAGCGTCAGCTCTTCCTGATCGATCACGCCGGCCTTCCCCTGAAGACGGTGCTCGAGCAGCTCGACATCCTGGGGTCCGAGGTCGTGCCGGTGCTGCGCAAGGAGCTGGCGAAGGACCGTCCGGCCGCCGTGCCCGACGCTCCGACGCACGCCGCGCGCGTGAAGGCCGAGTTCGGCGACGGGCCCACCCGTCAGGCGCGTCCCGGTGCCAACCGCGGGGACAACCTGACCGGCGACTCCCCGTACCAGGATTCGCCCGCACCCGCACCCGCAGGCGCCGCGTTCGGTCTCAGCCGGAAGGAGGCCTGAGATGGCCACCCGCCGCATCGCGGTCATCTCCGCTGGGCTCTCCAACCCTTCATCGACGCGGATGCTCGCCGACCGCCTCGCGGCCGAGACCGTGAAGGCGCTCGCCGGGCACGACATCGAGGCCAGCGTCGACGTGATCGAGCTGCGCGACTACGCGCACGACATCACGAACAACCTGCTCACCGGCTTCGCGCCGCCCGCTCTGGAGACCGCGATCAACACCGTGGTCTCCGCGGACGCGCTGATCGCCGTCACGCCGATCTTCTCCACGAGCTACAACGGATTGTTCAAGTCGTTCATCGACGTGCTCGACCCCGACGCGCTCACCGGCAAGCCCGTGCTCATCGGCGCCAATGCGGGCACGGCGCGGCACTCGCTCGCGATCGACTACGCCATCCGTCCGCTGTTCGCGTACCTGCACGCCGAGGCCGTGTCGACGGGTGTCTTCGCCGCATCGAGCGACTGGGGTGGATCGGGAGACGATGTGGCTCCGCTGGCGAAGCGCGTCGAGAAGGGTGCGCGCGAGCTCGCCGAGGCGATCGCCCGTCGCGAGACCACCGCGGTGGTCGACCCGTACGACCCCGCGACCTATCTCGGCGAAGGACGCTCGTTCGGACACATGCTCGGCGGTCTCGCCGGCGAGTGATCGTGCGGGGCATGACGCCGTCGACAATGTCCGAGGGGCATCGTACGGTGGCGTCATGTCCCGTTTCACTGCACTTGACGACGTCCGTGGCGCGCTGACCGGAGGTCTCGTCCTCCCGCACGATGCGGCTTTCGACGAGGCGCGCCGTCCGTGGAATCTCGCCATCACGCAGAGCCCCGCGGCCGTGGCCACGCCCGTCGATATCGCAGATCTGAGAACACTCCTGCGGGCCGCGGCCGATCTCGGCGCGCAGGTCGCTGTCCAGCCCGGCGGTCACGGGGCCTCGGGCGACCTGGTCGATGCGCTGCTGGTGCGCATGTCGGGCTTCGATGAGCTCGACATCGACCTCGAACGCGGAACGGCCCGCATCGGCGCCGGTGTGCGCTGGGGTCGCGTGGTCGACGCTCTCGAAGGCACGCGGTGGGTGGCGCCCGCTGGTACGAGTCCCGTGGTCACCGCGACGGGCTACACGCTCGGCGGTGGGCACTCCTGGTTCAGCCGCACCGCGGGCCTCGGGTCCGACAATCTCCGCGCGGCGTGGGTGATGCGCACGGACGGCACGCACGAGCGCGTCGACGACGAGACCGATCCCGACCTGATGTGGGCGCTGCGCGGTGCCGGTGGCATCGTCGGCGTGGTCACCGCCCTCGAGATCGATCTCGTTCCCGCTCCGTCGCTGTGGGGTGCGTCGCTCGTGTTCGACGCGTCGGACGCGACAGCCGTGCTCCGTGCGGTGCGCGACCTCTCCGCCGACGCACCAGCGACGTTGAACGTCTTCACGAACTCGATGCGGATGCCCGACGTGCCCCTGTTGCCGCCTGAGATCCGTGGGCAGAGCTTCGTGACGGTGCAGGCTGTGTCGACGCAGGGGAGCGCTGACACGCTGCTCGGCGCGATACGATCCGCCGGCGCCGTGCGTCGTGAGCAGTCAGGGCCGACCTCACCGGCCGTCCTGAGCGCGCAGTCGAACGAGCCGACCGAACCGACGGCCAGCCGAGGAGCTTCCGTCGCTCTGCGCACGCTCGACGATGCCGTGATCGACGACCTGATCGCCTATCGGGATCGACCTGAGCAGGCATCGATCATCGGCATCGACATCCGCATGCTCGGTGGAGCACTCGATGCCCCGCGGAGGGCCGGCTTCGCCTCTCTGCAGGGCGTGGGGTGGATCGTGTATGCGCTCGCCCCGCTGTTCCCCGGTGCTCCGAGTGGGCCGGGAGACGCCAGCTTGTCGGGTTTCCGTGAGCTCCTCGCTCACGGAAAGGCGGAGCGTACGGTGCCGACGTTCCTCAGCCCGGGGCAGTCCCTGGATCACGCCGCCCCTGCCCTCGAGGTCGCGCGGCTGCGCGAGCTGCGGATGAGGGTCGATCCGTCAGCCCTGCTTCACGAGGGACGGCTCCCGCGCTGATCTCGGTCGGTCCGGGCGGGCTCTTCGGCGCTACTTCCAGCGGTACTCGGTCTCTGGACGACCACGCGCGCCGTAGCGCGCGTCACGCAGCACCAGGCCTTCAGACGCGAGGTGCTCCAGGTAGCGGCGCACCGCGACACGTGACATGCCGAGGTGTTCGGCGGCCTCCGCGGCTGAGACCGGTCCCGCGGAGCGAACCTCCGCGGTGACGCGCTCCAGCGACGTCGAGGAGAGTCCTTTCGGCAGCGTGATCGCGCCGGTCGCGCGTCCGAGCAGCGCATCGATCTCGGCCTGCGTCGCCTGCCCTGCGGTCGCGGTCGCCTGGTCTCTGTGCTCCCGGTACTGGGCCATCCGTTCCGCGAACACCGCGAACGGGAACGGCTTGACCAGGTACTGGAAGACCCCGAGCGCCGCCATCTGACGCACCGTCTCCGCGTCGCGCACCCCTGTGATGGCGATCACGTCGACCGCGGCCGCTCGTGCCCTGAGGGTGCGCAGCACGTCGAGGCCGGAACCGTCGGGCATCGTGACGTCGAGTAGCACCAGGTCGAATGCGTCGGGGCCGGGTCTGTCGAGCACGGCGGTCACGGCGGCGCGCGCTCCTGCGCACTCTCCGGCGACCACGAAACCGTCGAGCCGCGCCACGTAGTTCCGGTGCAGTTCGAGCGTGAGGGCATCGTCATCGACGAGAAGCGTGCGGATCATCGTCGCCCTCGTGGCCTGTCGGCGCGGGGGAGCACCACGCGGAACGTCGTCGGGTGCGTGGAGAGGGTGACAGTACCGCCCGCATCGTCGACCACGGCCCGCACGAGGGCGAGGCCGACGCCTCGTCCATCGGCACCAGCAGGTTTCGTGGAGAACCCTGAAGCGAAGATCCGTTCCGCGAGCTCCGACGGCACTCCGGGTCCGCTGTCGGACACTTCGACGATGATCCCGCCGTCAGTGGAGGGGCTCAATGTCACGCTGACCCAGCGGTCCTCGGCTTCGGCGGCGGCATCCAGCGCATTGTCGACCAGGTTGCCGAGCACGGACACGCTGTCCACGGCGGAGAGCGGGGACCGGGGCGTGTCGGGTTCTATCCGCACACGCCAGTCGATCCCGCGCTCCTTCGCCTGCGACGCCTTGCCGAGCAGGAGCGCGCCGACCGCCGGGTCGCCGTGCCGTCGGGCGGTCACCTGATCCACGAGCGACTGGCTCTGACGCGACGTCTCGGTCAGGATCTCGATCGCCTCCGCGCTGCGACCGAGTTCGAGCAGGGCGACGGCCGTGTGCATCCGGTTTCCGTGCTCGTGCGTCTGCGCGCGCAGCGCATCGCCGAGGGTGCGGATCGATTCGTAGGACGAGACCGCGTCACGCACCTGCCCAGGAGGGAGGTCTCCGGCGATGCGTCGGGTGATCCGGCGGGCGATCCATGCGCCCAGTGCGCCGAAGACGACCAAGCCGGCGGTGATCGCGAGCGAGAGCGGGATGCGACGGATCACCGTCTCGGAGATCGACTCGATCGTGACGCCGGCCGCGACCCACCCGAGCAGTTCGCCGTCGTCTCCGATCACGGGTTCGATCGTGCGGACCGAGGGTCCCAGCGTCCCGGTGAAGACCTCGGTGAGCGGTTCCGCGGCTGCGGGGATGGTGCCCAGGTAGCGCCGGCCGATCTGCTCGACGTCGGGGTGGGTGATGCGCACTCCCTCGGTCGTCATCACGGTGATGAAGTCGAGGCCGGCGTCCTCCACGATCGACATGGCGTACGGCTCCAAGACACGGGTTGCGCTCGCCTGGTCGCCCGCAGCGAGCGCGGAGGTGACGACGGGGGAGTTCGCCAGGGAGATGGCCGTCGCGGATGTCACCCGTTCGGCCTCGGCGCGGATGGCACGTTGCGCGTCGATGACCAGGAACACGGCGACGAGCACGCCGAGGACGAGGGCTGCCGCCAGCAGGACGAGGAACACCCGGGAAGCAGCGCTGCGCGCGGTGTGTGCCAACCCGTCCTCCGCTCCTCGTCGATCTCGGTCGTGACCAATACGACCACAAATGGTGCCGGACGGGGAAGTCCGCGACCGTGGGTGCACCGGAGGCGACGTGGCAACCGGGCATGAGACGAAGACGTTCATGATCAAGGAGGAAACATGGCCATCACGACAGGGTTCTCACTTCCCGGATTCCACTGGCGGCGTGGAAAGCAGGCCTGGGACCGGCACACCTGGCTGTATGTGTCGGTCATCATCGCCGTCGTGCTCGGGGCAGCTGTCGGTCTGATCTGGCCGGAGGTCGGCCAGAGTCTCGAGCCGATCGGCAAGGGCTTCGTATCGCTCATCAAGATGATGATCGCTCCGATCATCTTCTGCACGATCGTCGTCGGTGTCGGGTCGATCGCGAAGGCGGCCACGGTCGGGAAGATCGGCGGCCTGGCGCTGCTGTACTTCATGGTGATGTCGACCTTCGCGCTCGCGATCGGTCTGGTGGTCGGCAACATCATCCACCCGGGTGCAGGCCTCGACATGGCGAACTCGAGCTACGACGCGACCGAGACCGAGGCGAAGACCACGACCGAGTTCATCCTCGGGATCATCCCGACGACGTTCTTCTCGGCGTTCACGGGCGAGAGCGTGTTGCAGGTGCTGTTCATCGCGCTGCTCGTGGGCTTCGCACTGCAGGGGCTCGGCGAGAAGGGCGCCCCCATCATGGATGCGGTCAAGAACCTCCAGAAGCTGGTGTTCCGCATCCTCGGCATGATCCTGTGGCTCGCTCCTCTCGGCGCATTCGGAGCGATCGCGGCGGTGGTGGGCAAGACGGGCATCGCCGCGATCTGGAGTCTCGGTGTGCTCATGATCGCGTTTTACATCACCTGCTTCCTGTTCATCGTCGTGGTGCTCGGAACGCTGCTCTTCGCCGTCACCAGGGTCAACATCTTCAGCCTCGTGAAGTACCTGGCACGGGAGTACCTGCTCATCGTGGGCACCTCGTCGTCGGAGTCCGCGCTGCCGCGGCTGATCGCGAAGATGGAGCACATCGGCGTCTCGAAGCCGGTCGTCGGCATCACCGTGCCGACGGGGTACTCGTTCAACCTCGATGGCACCGCGATCTACCTGACCATGGCGTCCCTCTTCATCGCCACGGGGATGGGGCAGCCGATGTCGATCGGCGAGCAGATCGGGCTGCTGGTGTTCATGATCATCGCGAGCAAGGGTGCCGCCGGTGTCACAGGTGCGGGACTCGCGACGCTCGCCGGGGGTCTGCAGGCGTACCGTCCTGACCTCGTGGACGGTGTCGGAGTGATCGTGGGCATCGACCGCTTCATGTCGGAGGGACGCGCCCTCACGAACTTCACCGGCAATGCCGTCGCCACGCTTCTGATCGGCACGTGGACCCGTCAGATCGACCGCGACCGGGTACAGCGGGTGCTGAGCGGCGCGCTTTCCTTCGAGGAGTCGCAGCTCGACGGGGTCGACGAGCACGGGATGGCCGAGGAACGCGACGCCGTCGATGTCCAGGGCCTCAAGGAGTCCGCTCTCGACGAGATGGCGGCGAAGGAGGAACGTGCCCGGGTCCGAGCTTCCGTGAAATGACCCCTCCCGGAAGGGAGTGAGGGATGCGGGAGTCGACGATGGTCGGCTCCCGCATCCGTGTGGTCAACCGCTCTTGCGTCGGAACTCGCGCCGCGTCTGCGGGGCAGGCGCGCCGTGCACGGCGGAATCGCCGTCGAGGTGTGCCTCGCCCTGCCGGTGGTGCGCGTTCTTCTTCTCGAGCGCTTCCTTGAACTTGCGCTTCATCTCCTCAGAGGAGGTGGCGCCTTCTTCGGTGCTCATGTTCGCCAGCCTAAGGCACGGGCGTCGGGACGGGGCATTCAGTTGCGGACTCGGCGGGTGATGACGTCGATCAGCAGGCCGATCCCGACAGCCACAGCGATCGATACGGGCACTGCGACGAGAGGCCCACCAGGGAGGATCGCTGCGACCGCTGCGCCCACTGCCGCCTGGTAGGCCGCCCACCCTGTCGCCGCCAGCGTGACCAACATCAGGTAGCGCGGAGGGTGGATGCGCGATGCGCCGGCCACGAGATTGATCGCGAGTCGCGCGAAGGGGACGAACCGTGCCGTGAACAGCACTGTCGCCGTTCCGGAATCCAGACGGCGCCGCGCCCACCCGAGGGTCTGCTGGATGCGCGCGGCACGCATCCAGCGCCAACGCTCCAACCCGACCTGTCGACCGATCAGGTAGCAGCACACATCGCCCAGGGTCGCGGCCACCGCGGCGCAGGTGATGACGGCCCAGAGAGGCGGGGTACCCGTGGACACGGCGAGAGCGCCGAGCGCGGTGACCGCGATCTCACCAGGTACGACCACGAAGAAGGCGTCGCCGAGCACGAGGACGCTCATGAGTGCGAGGCTCCAGGGGCCGGTCAGCGAAGCGGTGAGCAGGTCGGCAGGCACACCCACACGGTGCCTTCCGCGGGTGAACAGGAACCAACGAGCGCATAGCCGGTGACCGGCGCTCCAGCATCCGGTGAACATCTGATGTTGGGGGAGGAATCCGCGCCCAGGACGCGGGTGGGAACGTCATCCTGGGGATGTGAGAGTCGCGATCGTGACAGAGTCCTTCCTTCCCCACATGAACGGGGTCACCGGGTCTGTGCTGCAGATCCTCCGGCACCTCGAGCGGTCCGGGCATGAAGCGCATGTGATCGCCCCGGCTGCGGCGGGGATCCCCTCGTCCGTGAGCGGAGCGGCGATCGAGCCCATCCCGAGCCTCGCGCTCCCCGGGTACCGCAACGTCAGGGTCGGCACGTCGCCCGCCCATCGAGTGGCGGCGTCGTTACGGCGCTTCCAGCCCGATGTGGTGCACCTGGCTTCGCCCTTCGCACTCGGCTGGCGAGGAGTACTCGCTGCGGAACGCCTCGACGTCGCCGCAGTCGCGGCTTACCAGACGGATGTCGCGGCATACACGGAGCGCTACGGCATCGCGGCGACAACCGGGTTCGCACAGACGCACATCGCCCGGTTGCATCGCCGGGCCACGCTCACGCTGGCCCCATCGTCGGAAGCGCGGAGCCAGCTCGAACAGCTCGGTGTGGATCGCCTCCGCCGCTGGGGGCGAGGAGTGGACGCCGAGCGCTTCCATCCGTTGCGCCGTGATCTCGCACTGCGCGCTCGGTGGGGAGCGGAGGGTGACGCAGTGATCGGCTACGTCGGACGGCTGGCGCCCGAGAAACAGGTCGAGGATCTGGCGGTGTTGCAGTCCGTGCCCGGTACCCGGCTGGTCATCGTCGGGGATGGCCCCAGCCGGGCCCGTCTGGAGGCACTGATGCCGCACGCCCTCTTCCTGGGACACCTGGACGGCGAGGCGCTCGCCGCGGCGATGGCCTCGTTCGACGTCTTCGTGCACCCGGGGGAGAGCGAGACATTCGGACAGACCCTGCAGGAGGCGCACGCGAGCGGGGTGCCCGTGGTGGCGACCGGGCGGGGAGGGCCCCTGGATCTCGTGCGCATGGGGATGGACGGCTGGCTGTACCGTCCGGGAGACCTGGATGATCTGCGGATGCGGGTGGCTGACCTCACGGGCGATGCGCGCAAACGTCGCGCGTTCGGGGAGGCAGGCTTCGAGGCGGTGCAGGGGAGGTCCTGGGCCAGCGTCTGCGATCAGCTGCTCGGCCACTATGAGGAGGCCCAGGCGCTGAAGCGTGTGGACACGACACTGCGCGCCCGCAGGGTGGTGCGTCCTGAGCAGACGCCGCCGGTCGCGGCTATGCGGTGGCGGCGCTATGTGGCGCTCGGAGATTCGCTGACCGAGGGGCTGTGCGATCCTGCCCCCGATGGAGCTCTGCGCGGATGGGCCGATCGGCTCGCCCTGCTCCTCGCCTCGCGGGGTGGCCTGCACTACGCCAACCTCGCGATCCGTTCCAAAAGGGTCAGCGATGTCTGCGGGCAGCAGCTGACGCGCGCGCTCGAGCTGCGGCCGGATCTGGTGTCGATCCTGATCGGCGCGAACGATCTCGTGAAGCGCCGCGTCGACATCCCTGCGCTCGCCGCATCGCTGGAGCACGCCGTTGAACAGCTGCGCGCGATCGGCGCGGATGTGGTGCTCGTGACGCCGTTCCTTCCTGGTCGTCGCGCGGCAGGGATCTACACCGCGCGCTTCGCCGCCTTCGCGACTGCGCTCGCGGGGATCGCCGCACGCACAGGGGCGATCTTGATCGACACGGATCTGCACCCCACTCTGGGTGACCGCCCGCACTGGGGAGAGGACCTGGTCCACCTCAGCAGCCGCGGGCATCGTTTTCTGGCCTATCGGGTCGGTGAGGTGCTCGCTGTTCCGCACGCCGACGCGCTGGGGCTGCTCGACGCCGCATTGCATGAGCATGAACCGATCGGAACCGGACTCTGGTGGCGACGCCATGCGCTGCCCTGGGTGTGGCGACGGATGCACGGGCGGGCTGCGGGCGATGGCCGCAGGGCGAAACACGACGACTACGTGTATCTCGGAAGATCGTCGGCGGCGCGGGACGTGTCGGTGCACTGAGCGGGTCTGTCGCAGCCGACCGTTCGTCGGCGCGGGGGAGTCGTTCCTAAGCTGTGAGCCATGGATCAGCTTCCGATCGTCGAACGTTTCATCGCGGCGCACTTCCCGCTCGCCACGGTCGCCGTGGTGGCCGGGAGCACCGCGCGAGGAACCCGCACGCGCACCAGCGACATCGATCTGCTCCTGATCGGTGACGCTCTCTTCGACGATGAAAGCTCCAGTTTCGCCGGCGGCTTCGACTTCGATGGCGAGTTCTTCGAGGTGTTCGCCTACACATTCGACGGGTATGCGGAGTGGGCGCGGCGCGGGGTCACCCAGTTCCGCCCGGTGATCGTGCACATGCTCACGGAGGGAGTCGGAGTGCGTGGCGGTGCCGCCCTGGAGGAACTCCGCCAACACTGGAATCGCGTGCTGGTCGACGGTCCTCGCCCCGATGTCCATGAGCTCGAGTTCCGCCGCTACATGATCACGGACCAACTCGATGATCTGCGCGATGCGCAGGATCTGTTGGAGCGCCGCGTGATCGCGGGCCTGCTGTTCGAGCGCACCGCCGAGCTGATGCTTCTCACTTCGGGCCGATGGATCGGGGCAGGCAAGTACCTACCGCGACGGCTGCGCGAGTGGAATGTGGACAGGACCGAGGCCCTGGCGGCGCCGTTGCTCCAGGGAGACTTCGACGCCTTTGCCGGTCAGGTCGCACACGAGCTCGACGCCGCGGGCGGACGCGTGCAGGCCGGCTTCGTGCGCTGACAGGACGGGTGCCGGACCGGGTGCGCTGACCACGACGCGTGTCAGCTGGCTTGGCGTGTTGAACTGGTATGCGCGCCAAGCTGGCTACGTGCGCCGAATGGGATGCGCGCGACCGCCGAAGTGCGTGCCGCGCCCGAGTGAGCGGACTGAGCCCGCTCTCTTGCGGCCGAGCCGATCGCCAGGCCGGGATCATCGCATCGCCGTTCTGCTGCGTTCGGCGCCGGATCGACGATGCGTGGTGGTGGGTCGTGGTGTGCGCCATCGTCGGTGTGGGTCCCACCAGGCGGGTCCGCGGACGGTGGGGAGACCGTTGTCCATGCGGATCTCCCACCCGGAAGTGTCCAGAGTGCGGTGGTGGTGCCAGCACAGTGCGACACCGTTGTCGGTATGGGTCGGCCCGCCGCGGGCATGTTCCTGGACGTGGTGGATCTCGCACCAGGACGCGGGGACGTGACATCCGGGGATCAGGCACTCGGTGTCGCGGAGGGTGATCGCGCGGCGTTGGTGGGTGGTGAAGATGCGGTCCGTGCTCCCGATGCCGACGATGCGGCCTTCGGGGTCGAACAGCACCCGTTGGATGGTGCCGCCGCAGGCGGTGTGGCGGGCTGCGGCGATCGTGGTCGGGGTGTCGATCCCGTCGATGTGCGCCCACCCGTGGCCGGTCGCATACTCTTCCGCGGTCACGGACACGATCAGCGTCGCCGCCGCCCCACCCAGCTTCGGCATCTCGTCATGCCGGGCAGCGATCCCCAGCATCGCCGTGAACGCGTCGTGCTGCTTCTGCGCCCGCGAGCGGGTGTCGACCTGCCCGCCCGGATCCCCGGATGGCAACACGTCACCATCCCGATCCGCACGATCCCGCGCATCCCGCGCATCCCGCCCGTCCCGCGCATCCTGCCCGTCCCGCGCATCACCGTCGTCAGAGGGTACGAACTGCACACCCGGCAGGGGTGGCCCGTCGACTTTGGGGTTCAGGTACGCGTCCCAGATCCGTTGCAACTGTCCCGCGGTCTCCGGCAGCAGGTCGCCGTGGATGGGAATGAGTCCGTTCTTGACCCGGCCAAGGATCATGCCGCGGCCCCGCATCGTCGCTTCTTCGGCGGGTTCGGCGCCGTCGGGGTCGAGGAACATCACGATGCGTTGCGCGAGGATCCGCAGGTCCTCCGGTGTCGCCGCAGGGCCGGGTTCCGGTTCATCCACATCAATACCGGGATCGGCATCCGCATCCGCATCCATCTCGATGACGACGGTCCCGCGCGCCCACGCCGCGAGCTCCGCGTCCGCCTGCAGCCGGTCCACCGCACCGACGCGCCCGCGCGCCTGTTCGATCGGCCCGGTCGCCGCCAACAACCCGGTGATCCCGACCGCCCCGTCCACCAACGCCGCCCGCAACTGCGGCCACAACGCCGGCAGCCAGCCTCCGGAACTGATGTCCACGTCCCGCCGCACCAGCCGTGCGGCCTTGATCACCCGTCCTGCCCCCGCCGCGTCCGTGCGCAGCACCCGTTGCAGCAGCTCGCTCATGCTGCGGCACCCGAACTGTCCGCAGAACGCCGGATCCCCCGACCCCGCCGGTCGTGCCGGCACCGAGGCCACCGTCTCCACGATCAACGCTTCCGCCCGCCGCACCACCTCACCCGCCGCGCGCAGCACGTCGAGCTTCTCGGCATCCGACAACCCCGCCACCGTCTCCGCGCACAGCACCCCGTCGAGGTCTCTCACGACCTGATCGAGCACATCCACGGGGTGGTTCATACCCCCAAGTCAACCCGAGACCACCGACATTCCCACCCCAGATTCACCCGAAAACAGCCCAGGTCAGGCTAGTATTCCGGAACACGATCCGCACCCGCTCGTCCTCCACAGACGAACCCGTGAAGCGACCTCTCCACAGACCCAGAAGACGCGACGAGGACCGACTCAGCGGCGCCCCATGCCGTGGTAGTCCCATCCGGCCGCGCGCCACGCCTCCGCATCCAGACAGTTGCGCCCGTCGATGATGATTCGTCTGCGCACGAGGCCGGCTGCGCGGAGCGGCGAGAGATCCCGGCGGTATTCATCCCACTCGGTGACGACGACCACTGCATCCGCATCTCGGAGCGCGTCGTCGCGCTCACGCGCGTAGCCGAGCTGGGGGTGGAGGGCCGCGGCATTGTCGAGTGCCGCCGGATCCGTCACGATCACATCCGCGCCGAGCCCCCGCAACCGCACGGCGACGTCGAGGGCGGGGGAATCGCGAATGTCATCGCTGAAAGGTTTGAACGCTGCGCCGAGCACAGCGATCCGTCGACCGAAGACGAGACCGCCGAGGGCGTCGACGACGATCTGCACGGCACGATCACGACGTCGAAGATTGATCGTGTCGACTTCACGGAGGAAGCCGACCGCCTCACCGCGCCCGAGCTCTTCCGCCCTCGCGGCGAAGGCGCGGATGTCCTTGGGTAGGCAGCCACCCCCGAAACCGATACCGGAGCCGAGGTAGCGTCGACCGATGCGCGTGTCGTATCCGAGGGCATCGGCGAGCAGCGTCACGTCGGCTCCCGAGGCCTCGGCGATCTCGGCCATGGCGTTGATGAACGAGATCTTCGTGGCGAGGAATGCGTTTGCGGCTCCCTTGACCAACTCGGCGGTCGCGAGATCCGTGACGAGGAAAGGCGTTCCGGAATCGATTGTGGGGGAGTAGACCTGTCGAAGCATGTCGACCGCGCGTGCGCCCGCGGGTCCCGATGACACTCCCACCACTAGCCGATCCGGTGTCAGGGTGTCGTGAACGGCCCATCCCTCGCGCAGGAACTCCGGGTTCCATGCGAGCGTCGCCCCGGTCGCAGCGAGACGCCCGGCGAGGCGCTCGGCCGTTCCGACCGGGACCGTGGACTTGCCTGCCACCACATCGCCGGCACGCAGATGGGGGATCAGCCCGTCGACTGCGCCATCGACGAATCGGAGATCTGCCGCATGCCCACCGGGAAGCTGAGGTGTGCCGACCGCGATGAAGTGCACCGCGGACCCGGCGGCGTCCTCCATCCGAGCACTGAAGCGCAACCGGCCGGACGCGAGGCCGGCCTGCAGCAACTCGGAGAGCCGCGGTTCGAAGAAAGGGGCCGCTCCGGAGGACAGCGTTGCGATCTTGTCGTGATCGATGTCGATCCCGACGACGTCGTGTCCGATCGAGGCCATCGCTGCGGCGTGAACGGCACCGAGGTACCCACAGCCGATCACTGACATGCGCATCCCGTCAGCACAATCGATCTCGGCCACGGATGATCAACGCGCGGATGAACGGTGCATGTCGGCGCCATGACAGAACCGCCCTCGCGGGTCAGACCAGCGGATTCGAGGGACGCGCTGATAGGGTTGATGCGGTTGCAATCTGTCAACCGCTCCAATTTCATATCGACTCATGGAGCGATCGGCGGAGAAGCTGGTCCCCTGTGGTGGGTTCCTCGGCGCACGATGTCGGGTGGCTTTCTACTGGTGGCCAGCGCAGGCGAGATTCGCGGGAATGCCCGCGCGCCCATATCCGGCCGTATCCGCTCCTTATGGAACACGCTCGCGCGTCATACGGATTCGCGAGTCTAAACAAAGAAGGAGAGACCTCTTGGAAGGTCCTGAAATCACTGCCACCGAGGCCGTTCTCGACAACGGCCGCTTCGGCACCCGCACCATCCGCTTCGAGACCGGCCGCCTCGCGCAGCAGGCTCAGGGCGCAGTCGCCGCGTACCTCGACGGCGAGACCATGCTCCTCTCGGCCACCAGCGCAGGAAAGCACCCGCGCGAAGGCTTCGACTTCTTCCCGCTGACGGTCGACGTCGAGGAGCGTTCCTACGCTGCTGGCAAGATCCCCGGTTCGTTCTTCCGTCGCGAGGGTCGTCCCTCCACCGAAGCGATCCTGGTCTGCCGTCTGATCGACCGCCCGCTGCGCCCGTCGTTCGTCGACGGACTCCGTAACGAGGTCCAGGTCGTCATCACCGTCATGTCGATCGCGCCGGGCGAGTTCTACGACGCACTCGCGATCAACGCGGCTTCCGCGTCGACCCAGATCTCGGGTCTGCCGTTCTCCGGTCCCGTCGCCGGTGTGCGCCTCGCGTTCATCCCCGGCCAGGGCGAGCACGCCGACCAGTGGGTCGCGTTCCCGAACGCCGAGCAGGTCAGCGAGGCCGTGTTCGACCTGATCGTCGCCGGTCGTGTCGTCACCAAGTCCGATGGCTCGGAAGACGTCGCGATCATGATGGTCGAGGCTGAGGCCACCGAGGGCAGCTGGAACCTGATCAAGGCCGGTGCCACCAAGCCCGATGAGGCCGTCGTGGCCCAGGGGCTCGAGGCATCCAAGCCGTTCATCGCCCAGCTGGTCAAGGCGCAGGCCGAGCTTGCAGCGACCTCGTCGAAGGAGCCGGGCGTCTACCCGGTCTTCCCGGCATACAGCCAGGAGGTCTACGACTTCGTCGCCGGGCGTTCCTACGACCAGCTCGTCGGGGTCTACCAGATCGCCGACAAGGTCGAGCGTCAGACCGCCGACGACGCGATCAAGGACCGCGTCAAGGCCGAGCTCATCGAGGCCACCGAGGCGGGCTCGCTCCCGGCTGCGGCTCCGATCGAGTTCTCCGCGGCGTACAAGTCGGTCACGAAGAAGATCGTCCGCGGACGCATCCTCACCGAGGGCGCTCGCATCGACGGCCGTGGACTGGCGGACATCCGTCCGCTCGACGCCGAGGTGCAGGTCATCCCGCGCGTGCACGGTTCTGCGATCTTCCAGCGCGGTGAGACCCAGATCCTGGGCATCACCACGCTGAACATGCTCAAGATGGAGCAGCAGATCGACTCGCTGTCGCCCACGACGAGCAAGCGCTACATGCACCACTACAACTTCCCGCCCTACTCGACCGGCGAGACCGGCCGCGTGGGTTCGCCGAAGCGTCGCGAGATCGGGCACGGCTTCCTCGCCGAGCGCGCACTCGTGCCGGTTCTGCCGAGCCGCGAGGAGTTCCCGTACGCGATCCGTCAGGTGTCCGAGGCGCTGAGCTCCAACGGCTCGACCTCGATGGGCTCCGTCTGCGCATCGACGCTGTCGCTGCTCAACGCGGGTGTGCCGCTGCGCGCGGCCGTCGCGGGTATCGCCATGGGTCTCGTCTCCGACGAGGTCAACGGTGAGACCCGTTACGCCGCGCTGACCGACATCCTGGGTGCGGAGGATGCTCTCGGCGACATGGACTTCAAGGTCGCGGGTACCAGCGAGTTCGTCACGGCCATTCAGCTCGACACGAAGCTCGACGGCATTCCGACGTCCGTGCTCACCGGTGCGCTGACCCAGGCCCGCGACGCTCGACTGACGATCCTCAACGTCCTGAACTCCGCGATCGACGCGCCTGACGAGATGGCGCCGACCGCGCCCCGCGTCATCAGCGTTCAGATCCCGGTCGACAAGATCGGTGAGCTGATCGGCCCGAAGGGCAAGACGATCAACGCGATCCAGGACGAGACCGGCGCGCAGATCTCCATCGAGGAGGACGGCACCGTCTACATCGGCGCGACCGATGGTCCGTCGGCCGAGGCCGCCCGTGCCCAGGTCAACGCGATCGCGAACCCGACCAACCCCGAGGTCGGCGAGCAGTTCCTCGGAACCGTCGTGAAGATCGCCACCTTCGGTGCGTTCGTCTCGCTGCTCCCGGGCAAGGACGGCCTGCTGCACGTCACCGAGGTGCGCAAGCTCGCCGGTGGCAAGCGCGTAGAGAACGTCGACGACGTCCTCTCTGTCGGCCAGAAGATCCTCGTGAAGATCACGAAGATCGATGACCGTGGAAAGCTGTCGCTCGAGCCCGTGCTCGACGACGCCCCCGCGGCCGAGGCTGCTCCCGCCGAGGAGTCCGCCGCCGAGTAAGCGGAATCGTACGCTCAGAACCCGGGTGTCTCCGTTGCGGAGGCGCCCGGGTTCTGTCGTGTTCGGTGTGACCAAACCGTTATCGGAAGTTTTCGCGCCGTTCCCTGGATTGGTCGGAGTGTTCGCCGAAGTCGCTTACCCTCGAAGTACGCACCGGGGGGTGCAGATCATGGCAGGTACGCAGGTCGGAACGCACTGACCGATGCGGGGGTGAGAGTATGCGGTTGTTCAGCGTAGGCGCAGGAGCGTCCGCAGAGCGTGCCCCGCAGGCGGCTGCGGAGCATCCATCCGCTCCCATTCCGATCGTCGGGCCCGGAATAGGGGAATCCATCCGTGTGCCTCTCGGCGAGACCGGCCTGGAGACGTTCCCCCTCATGCTGGGCGCTGCGGAGTTCGGCTGGAACGTCGATCTCGAGACGAGCCACGGGATCCTGGATCGCTACGTCGAGTTCGGCGGCAACGCGGTGCACACCGCCGATGGATTCTCCGGCGGACGCAGCGAGCACATCATCGGACAGTGGCTGCGGTCCCGAGGTCTGCGCGACCACGCACTGCTCAGCGTCCGGATCGGCGCCCATGCCGACAACCCCGGTCTGGGTTCGGTGAACCTGGTCCGTGCGGTCGAAGGGTCGCTCACACGACTCGGAGTCGATCGCATCGACGTGTTGCATCTCGACGCGACGCTCGACTCCACCACCAATCTGGAAGACACCCTCGCCACGGTGGAATGGCTGTCGGATGCCGGCAAGGTCGGAGCGATCGGAGCCTTCGGTTTCGCGCCGGAACGGCTCGTTGAGGCGCGCATCCTGGCCTCGGCGGGCTATCCGCGTATCGAGGTGATCGACGCACCGTACAATCTCATCCGTCGTCAGCCGTTCGAGGGGGATCTCCGTCTCGTCGCCGGCGCGCAGAGCCTCGCCGTCACTCCTTCGCACGCACTCGAGCACGGATTCCTCTCCGGGCGTCATCGTCGGAAGGCACTGACATCCCAGGGCGTGCGTGGTGAGCAGCTGCGTGGGCACCTCAACCGTCGGGGGATCAAGATCCTGCGTGCGCTCGACCAGGTCGCCGAGGAACTGTCCGTGCCTGTGGCGGCGGTGTCGATCGCCTGGCTGCTGGCGCAGCGGACCATCGCCGCCCCGATCGTCAACACGTTCGCGACCGAGCACGTGGACGAGCTGATGCAGGGAGCCGGCGTCACGCTGTCTCGTGCGCAGCTCGCGGAGCTCACGCGGGCAGGCAACTGAGCACTGTCGCACCCGTGACATAGGGTGGAAGAGAAGCCCGGCAGATGCTGGCAATGAAGCGAGCGGGTTGTGACGCACTACATATATCTGGTCAGACACGGTGAACATCAGGATGCCGAGCACGGCCTCGCCGACGGACCCCTGTCGCCGCGTGGGCAGCGCCAAGCAGAGTTGATCGCCGACCGGCTCTCCGGTCTTCCGCTCGATGCCGTCTGGCATTCACCGCTCCTCCGTGCCAACGAGACCGCGCGCGCGATCGCCGGCCGTCTGCCGTCTGTCGACCCCGAGCCGACGGCGCTGCTGTTCGACTGCGTCCCCACGGGGATGACCGAAGAGACTCCTGCCGTGTTCGAGCCGTTCTTCGGCTCGGTGACCGAGGCGGAGATCGAGGCCGGTGGGGCGCAGATGTTCGACGCGGTCAACGAGTTCCTGGTGCGCAAGCCGGGCGACGTGCATGAGGTGCTGATCACTCACAACTTCGTCATCTCATGGTTCGTCCGTGAAGTCCTCGGCGCGCCCGAATGGCGGTGGATGACTCTGAACCAGGCGCATTGCGGTCTGACGATCATCGCGCAGAAGCAGGGACGCCCCTGGACGTTGCTGACGCACAACGACACCGGTCACCTCCCGGTGGAGTTGCGCACGGGCATCCCGGATGCGCTTCCCGTCTGAGCCGCCGCGTCGGTCGTTCTCACCGTCCGCGCCCCGCGCGCCCCGGCAGTCGGGGCTGCCGCGCTCAATAGACTGGATGCATGACCACGCAGGTAGCACTCGTCGGCGGAACCGGGAAGCTCGGCACGATCATCCACGCGGTGATCGAAGAGCTCGAGGGCTTCGAGGTGAGCCGGGTGCTGACCTCGAGCAGCGATCTGTCGGAGCTCGCCGGCGCTGACCTCGTGGTCGACGCGTCGACGCCTCAGGTGAGCATCGATGTGGTGCGTTCCGCGATCGAACACGGCCTGAACGTTCTCGTGGCGACGTCCGGCTGGTCGGCCGAGCGCATCGCTCTCGTGCGCCCACTCGCCGAGGCGGCGGGCACCGGCGTCGTCTTCATCCCCAACTTCTCGCTGGGCTCGGTTCTGGGCTCAGCTCTGGCCGCGGCCGCCGCGCCGTTCTTCGGCTCGGCCGAGATCATCGAGGCGCACCGCGAGACCAAGATCGACTCGCCCAGCGGTACGGCGGTGCGCACCGCCGAGTTGATCGCTGCCGCTCGCGTCGAGCAGGGACCCGTGAGTGCTCCGCATGCCGATCAGCGTGCGCGCGGCCAGCAGGTGGGAAGTGTGCCCATCCACTCGCTGCGACGCCCTGGCGTCGTCGCGAAGCAGGAGGTCATCCTGTCCGGCCCGGGTGAATCGCTCACCTTCACGCATGACACGATCGAGCCCGCGCTGGCATATGCGCCTGGCATCCGCCTTGCCGTACCGTTCGCGGTCCAGGCCACCGGCGTCGTGGTCGGTCTGGAGAACATGATCGATATCGGCATCCGCTCATGATGTCGCGCATCGGTGTGGGAGTCATGGCCCTGTGCCTGGCCCTGTACATCGTCGTGGTGGGGCAGCGGGCCGTGCTCATGCTCACGACGGGGGAGCCGATCGCGATAGCCATCGGCGTCGCCCTGATCGTGATGCCGTTGATCGGCGCCTGGGCGCTCGTGCGCGAGATGCAGTTCGGCTTCGCGGCGGACAAGCTCGGGCGCACTCTGGATGCCGAGGGCGGGATGCCGCAGGCCGAGACCGAGCTCACGCCGAGCGGTCGCATCGCGAAGGGCGACGCCGATCCGATGATCGCGCGCTACACCGCCGAAGCCGACGCAGCGCCGACCGAGTGGCGCGCCCGCTTCCGATTGGGCGTGGTGCAGGACGCGGCCGGGCGCCGTAAAGACGCCCGAGCCAGCATCCGTGAGGCGATCCGCCTCTCGCGCTCCTGAGAGCGGACTCAGGCGAGCGTCGCCTCCAAGGTGATCTCGATCCCGGCGAGGGCCTGGGACACGGGGCAGCCGGTCTTGGCTTCGTTCGCGATGTCCTGGAACGCCTCCGGGCTGAGCCCTGGCACGACCGCGTTGACGTTGAGGTGGCTGCCCGTGATGCCGACACCGGGCTTGAAGGTGACTGAAGCGCTGGTGTTCACACGCTCCGGCGGGGTGCCGTTCTCGCTCAGCGCATGTGACAGGGCCATGCTGAAGCACGAGGCGTGAGCGGCTGCGATGAGCTCTTCGGGAGTCGTGGTGGTGTCGCTGCCCTCACTGCGTGCCTTCCAGTTGATCGGAAAGGTGCCGAGGTTCGACGTCGAGAACGCGACGGTGCCGGAACCCTCTGCGAGTGATCCGGTCCAGGTCGTGGTCGCTTCGCTGGTGACGGGCATGATTCCTCCGGTTCTCGCGCTCTGCTCGGTGTGCACGGCGCGCGTTCCGGCCAGCCTATCCATCGCGTACCGGCGACGGAACAGTGCTCAGGCAGTCGAGGCGGCTCGTCCGAGGATCCCGGCGCGCTGCAGCACCAGGTAGAGCTGGCAGCCGAGGCAGAGCCCGAACGCGGCGTTGAGGAATGCGGCGACGAAGGCCGCTCCCGTGGCGATCGGCAACGCCCACGGCACACCGGCCAGGTGCAGGATCAGGCCGATCGTGACGACGAAGAGGCCCACGCCCTGGGCGAAGCGCGGCGGGCGCGGATCTTCCAGCTCGGAGGGTGCCGAGAGCCGTGGGCGGACGACCCGACGGAAGAGCACTCCCCACGGTGCGGTCTGCGGCGATGCCACACCCCAGACGAACAGGAGCGCGATCACGACGGCGAGGAGGAAGCCGGGGTCGAGCGCCCGCTGCAGCAGAGGTGCGGCGCTGACCGCCCACGAATTCGGGGCAACGAACGCAAAGTCGAAGCCGGGGGAGATCGCGAACCAGCTCCCGGGGAGTTTCGCCGTGGAGATGCCGACCAGTCCCAGGAATGTCGCGACGATCAGCAGCAGCGTCGTGATCGTCGCGGCGAAACGAGGACCACGCGGATCAATGCCGGCGGGAGTGGTCATCTCTGCTCCAGTCTTCGCGCCTCAGACGGCGGCGAGGGCCTCGGTGAGGGCGTGCCGGTGGGGCACACCGTGGAACCGTGCGCGGACCGCGCCGGTGTTGTCGATGAGGAAGGTCGTCGGCGTCTGCAGAACCCTGTACCGTGCCGAGAGGTCGGGACGATGGGTGAGGTCGACCTCGACGTGCGTCAGACCGTCGTGGTCCTCCGTGTAGCTGTGCAGCATTCGCCGCACCTGCGGACACCGGGTGCACATCTCGGTGCTGAACTGCACGAGCGTCGCACGGGAGCCGAGTGGGCCCGATGCCGCATCGCGCGCGTCGAACCGCAGTGCGCCCCCGCCACGTCGGCGACCGTCGAGGCGACGCTGAACCACGCCGATCACCACGGCCAGCACGATGAGTGCTGCCGCGATTCCCAGGGCGAGCGCAGGCGACATGGGATGAGATTACGCCGTGGCAAGGGGTGCGAGGGTCGATGTGTCACACGATGACATCACGGTCCGGCGCGCGCCGGCATCCGCCCGCTCCGGGGAGTGGCCGGGTATCGTTGCTGTCATGAGCGCAGCCGTCCCGACGCCGTATGAAGACCTGCTCCGTGACGTCCTCGAGAGCGGTACGCACAAGTCCGATCGGACGGGCACGGGCACGACCAGCGTGTTCGGTCGCCAGATCCGGTTCGACCTCTCGCAGGGCTTCCCCCTGATCACGACCAAGCGCGTGCACTTCAAGTCGATCGCGTACGAGTTGCTGTGGTTCCTCCGCGGTGATTCCAACGTCCGGTGGCTGCAGGACAACGGCGTCACGATCTGGGACGAATGGGCCGACGAATCCGGCGATCTCGGCCCGGTCTACGGTGTGCAGTGGCGCTCCTGGCCGAAGCCGGGCGGTGAGAGCATCGATCAGCTCTCCGAGGTCATCGAGCAGATCCGCCGCTCTCCCGATTCCCGCCGGCTCATCGTGTCGGCCTGGAATCCGGCCGACATCCCGGACATGGCGCTCGCGCCGTGCCATGCGCTGTTCCAGTTCTATGTGGCCGACGGCAAGCTCTCCTGCCAGCTCTACCAGCGCAGCGCAGACCTGTTCCTCGGTGTGCCGTTCAACATCGCCTCCTATGCGCTGCTCACGCTGATGGTCGCTCAGCAGGTCGGCCTCGAGCCCGGCGACTTCGTCTGGACCGGCGGCGACTGCCACATCTACGACAACCACGTCGATCAGGTGCGCGAGCAGTTGTCGCGTGACCCGTACGCCTACCCGACGCTCCGGTTCGCGCGCACGCCGGAGTCGATCTTCGACTACGCGTTCGACGACTTCGTGGTGGAGGACTACCAGCACCACCCGGCGATCCGTGCGGCGGTGGCGGTATGACCTGGGTCGGACTGATCTGGGCCGAGGCCGACGGAGGCGTCATCGGTGCCGAGGGCGGCATGCCATGGCATGTGCCGGAGGACCTCGCGCACTTCAAGGAAGTCACCCTGGGAGCCCCTGTCGTGATGGGGCGCAAGACCTGGGACTCTCTCCCTGAGCGCTTCCGCCCCCTCCCGGGGCGTCAGAACATCGTCATCACCCGCCAGCTGCACTGGAGCGCGGAAGGGGCGCACCGCGCCGCGACCGTCGCGGAGGCCGTGCGGGGGCTGGACAAGGTCTGGATCATCGGAGGAGCGGAGATCTTCCGTCAGGTGATCGGTGACGCCGACCGGCTCGAGATCACCGAGCTCGATCTGGAGGTCGCCGGTGACGCCTTCGCGCCGTCGAAGGCAGGATGGCGGCTCGTCGACGAGGGGGAGTGGCAGACGTCACGCACCGGTATCCGCTACCGCTTCCTGGGATACGAACGCTGATGCCGACCGCACTGATCACGGGGGCGAGCGCCGGGCTCGGCGCGGAGTTCGCGCGTCAACTCGCGCGTCGGAGGGCCGACCTCATCCTGGTCGCACGCTCCGCCGATGCGCTGGAGGAGCTGGCGGCGGAACTGCGCAGCGCTCACGGTGTCGCGGTCGAAGTACTCACGGCCGATCTCGCGGTCGAAGCCGATGTCGCGCGCATCGCAGACCGTCTGCGCGATGTGAGCGACCCCGTCGATCTGCTCGTCAACAACGCCGGCTTCGGCCTGCCTCTGCAGTTCGCCGACAACGACATCGACGACGAGGTGCGTCATCTGCGTGTGCACGTCGAGGCCTCGATGCGACTGACGCATGCCGCGCTGCAGACGATGCGTGGTCGCGGTGGTCGGATCATCAACGTGGCATCCGTCGCGGGATTCATCTCCCGGTCCACCTACTCTGCCTGCAAGGCCTGGTTGATCGGGTTCAGCCGCTGGGCCAATGCGGAATATGCGCGCGACCATGTGAGCGTCACCGCGCTGTGCCCGGGGTTCACCCACACGTCATTCCACGAGCGCATGGGTCTCGCCGTCGGCGAAGAGGGAGTCCCCGGGGTGATGTGGCTGAACGCCACCGACGTCGTACGGGAAGGTCTTCGTGACGCCGCTCGGGGCAAGGCTGTCTCGATCCCGTCCTGGCGGTACAAGGCGATCGTGGTGCTGACGCGTGTTCTGCCGAGTTCTCTCACCTCCGGCGTCGCACGCCGCGGACGCGTCTGAGTGGCGATGAATCGATCCGCAGGCCCGCTGCGGCGGGATGAGGTCGACGGTGCACCGGACGACGTCATCGGAGTCATCACGTCCGCGTGAGCATCATCCGAGACGATACGCTGGGAGCATGACGCACTCGGGCAACCCTTTCGGACAGGTTCTCGTCGCGCTCGTCACTCCGATGACGGCCGACGGTGAAGTCGATTGGCCCGCCGTCGAGAAGCACATCGATGACGTCATCACCGCGGGTGCGGACGGCATCGTCGTGACGGGAACGACCGGCGAGACCTCCACGCTGACCGACCCGGAGAAGCTCAAGCTCGTCGAGGTCGGCAAGTCGGTCTCGGCGGGAAGGGCGAAGATCATCACGGGCGGCGGATCGAACGAGACCGCGCACGCGATCGAGCTCTACAAGGCCAGCGAGAAGGCCGGCGCCGACGGCATCATGATCGTCACTCCCTACTACAACAAGCCCACGCAGGCGGGCATCCTCACGCACTTCCGGCTCGTCGCCGACGCCACCGACCTTCCGGTCATCCTTTATGACATCCCCGGCCGTACGGGCGTGCCCATCAAGTACGAGACGATCCTGCGCCTGGCCAAGCACCCGAACATCCTCGCCGTGAAGGACGCCAAGGGCGACTTCTCCGAGGTGAGTCGCGTGCTCAACCAGACGGATCTGATGTACTTCTCGGGCGACGACGCGAACGTGCTGCCGCACCTGGCGATCGGAGCGACTGGTCTCATCGGTGTCACCGCGAACATCACAGCCACGCCCTACCGCACGATCATCGATGCGGTGAATCGGGGCGATCTCGCGACGGCGACCGCCGAGCACAAGCGGCTCGAGCCCCTGGTCCGCGCCGTGATGACGCACGTGCCCGGAACCGTCGCGGCCAAGTACATCCTGCACGGGCTGGGGCGCATCTCGAGCCCGCGAGTCCGGCTGCCCCTCGTCGGCCCCGAAGAGTGGGAAGCGGCGCTCATCGAGGACGAACTCGACCTCGTGAACAGCGTCGCCGGCGCCGACTTCTCCAACTTCCGCCCCGACCGCAATGCGGCTGCGGGCGGCGCCCTGCCGAAGGTGCACGGCACGACGCGCTGAGCGCGTCCCCATGAACGAACGGACGCGCTCAGCGTCCGACTGAGGAGACAGCATGTCCATCCCCATCGCAGAACCTGCCCCTCTCGAAGAGGGAACGCTCCGCGTCACACCGCTCGGTGGCCTCGCCGAGATCGGTCGCAACATGACCATGTTCGAGTACGACGGCAAGATCCTGATCGTCGACTGCGGTGTGCTCTTCCCTGAGGAGCACCAGCCCGGTGTCGACCTGATCCTCCCGGACTTCGAGCCGCTCCGCGACCGCCTGGACGACATCGTCGGTGTCGTGCTCACGCATGGACACGAGGACCACATCGGAGCGGTGCCCTACCTGCTCCGACTGAAGAGCGACATCCCGCTGATCGGCTCCACGCTCACGCTCGCGCTGGTCGAGGCCAAGCTCAAGGAGCACCGCATCAAGGCTTTCACCCTCACGGTGAAAGAAGGCCAGGAGGAGCGGGTCGGCCCGTTCGACCTCGAGTTCGTGGCTGTCAACCACTCGATCCCCGATGCCCTCGCCGTCGCGATCCGCACGCCCGCCGGACTGGTGCTGGCCACCGGCGACTTCAAGATGGATCAGCTGCCCCTCGATGGCCGTATCACGGACCTGCGCGCATTCTCGCGCCTCGGTGAGGAAGGTGTCGACCTGTTCCTGGTCGACTCGACCAACGCCGACGTCCCCGGCTTCACGCCGACCGAACGCTCGATCGGTCCCGTGCTCGACCAGGTCATCGGCAAAGCCCCTCGGCGCGTGATCGTCGCGAGCTTCTCCAGCCACGTCCATCGTGTGCAGCAGGTCCTCGACGCCGCTCACGCGCATGGCCGCCGAGTCGCGTTCCTCGGACGCAGCATGGTGCGCAACATGACCATCGCCGAGCAGCTGGGCTACCTCAAGGTGCCAGACGGGCTCCTGATCGACTTCAAGAAGGCGCGCGACCTGCCCGATGAGCAGATCGTCTACATGTCCACCGGTTCGCAGGGCGAGCCGATGGCGGTGCTGAGCCGCATGGCGAACATGGATCACGCGATCGAGGTCAGCGAGGGCGACACGGTCATCCTCGCGTCCAGCCTCATTCCGGGCAATGAGAACGCGGTCTACCGCGTGATCGACGGGCTGACCAAGCTCGGCGCCAACGTCGTGCACAAGGCGAACGCGAAGGTGCATGTGTCCGGGCACGCCGCGGCCGGCGAGCTGATCTACTGCTACAACATCTTGAAGCCGAAGAACGTCCTTCCGGTGCACGGGGAGTACCGCCACCTGATCGCCAACGCGAAGCTGGCGCAGGACACCGGGATTCCCGCCGAGCGCACGATCATCGCCTCGAACGGCACCGTGATCGACCTCAAGGACGGCGACGTGCGCGTCGTCGGACAGCTCGACCTCGGCTTCGTCTACGTCGACGGCTCCACGGTCGGCGAGATCACCGACGCCGACCTCAAGGATCGTCGCATCCTCGCGGAGGAGGGCTTCATCTCCGTGATCGTCGTGGTGGATGCCGCGACGGGACGCATCATCTCCGGGCCGGAGATCCACGCACGCGGAGTCGCAGAGGACGACTCGGTCTTCGACGACGTCACCCCGAAGATCGTGGCTGCTCTCAAGGAGGCCGCCGGCAACGGTGTCAGGGACACGCACTCGCTCTCGCAGGTCGTCCGTCGCACGATCGGTCGCTGGGTCAACCAGCGACTGCGTCGTCGTCCGATGATCGTGCCGCTCGTCATCGAGGCCTGATCGGTCCACGCGGGACGGTCGAGCTTTCACGGCTGACCGACATCGGGGTGTAACACCGTGGGCCTAGGCTCGCGTCATGTTGACGGGATTCTCGATACGGCAGGCGGAGCAGGCCGACGCCGTCTTCCTCGGCGACATGCTCGTGGAGGCCGCGAACTGGCGAGCCGGGGGAGTGCGGCCCCGTCATGAGGTGCTGACCTCCGACGACCACCGTCGGTACATCGCGGGCTGGAAGCGCTCGGCCGACGACGGGCTGGTGGCGATCGACTCCGACGGCATCCCGATCGGTGCCTCCTGGTTCCGGATGCTTCCGCAGAACGAACCGGGATTCGGTTTCGTCGCGGTGTCCGTGCCGGAGCTGATCGTCGGTGTCCATCCGCTGTGGCGGGCGCGAGGCGTCGGGCGGATGCTGCTGCGCGGGGTCGTCCAGCTGGCGGGCGCTCACGGCCATGCCCGTATCTCGCTGAGCGTCGAGCGCGACAACTTCGCGCGCAGTCTGTACCGATCCGAAGGCTTCACGGTCTCGGCGCAGGGTCTGCTGCGTGACACGATGGTTCGCCGTACCGGGTGACCTCGAGGTTCCGGATCGCCGGAAAGCCGCGTCATTGCGGGGAAATGTCGGCGCCTGAGCGTAACGTGAGAGCATGGCCAGGAGCACCACGAAATCCGCGCGCGCGTCCGAGAGCGCACCGGCTCGCCCCAAGCGGCAGGCCGCTCCGAAGGCTCAGCCCGCGCCCAAGAAGTACATCGACGAAGCCGATAAGCCGCCCGTCGTCGTGCGCGCGTGGGGCGGACTGGCGCACGGTGTCGGCGGCCTGTTCCGGGCGTTCGGCCCTGAGACCCTCGAGAAGGACGACCGCCGTGACGGTTTCCCTTTCCTGCTCGTCCTCGTGGCGATCCTCGGAGCCGTCAACGAGTGGTTCTTCATCGGCAACGAGGTCGCCGCGAACATCAGCGCGTACTCGGTCGGCGGATTGATCGGCCGCGTCGCTTTCGTGATGCCCGTCCTTCTCCTGTTCCTGGCCGGATGGCTGTTCAGGCACCCGTCCTCGGTGCATGACAACGGTCGCATCGGTATCGGGTTCGGCCTCTTCATCCTGGCGCTGGCAGGCTTCTGTCACGTGGCTGCGGGCACCACCGACAAGTTGGGCGCCGTCGTGCGCGCGCAGCCCAAGGAGGGGATGCTCGCCCTCAGCGAGGCCGGCGGTCTGTTCGGCTGGATGGTGGGCGAGCCGCTCGCATTCCTGACCCCTGTCGTCGCCTACATCGTTTTGAGCCTGCTCGCCGTGCTCGCGGTGCTCATCCTCACCAAGACTCCGCCCAACCGGATCGGAGCCCGACTCGGCGACCTCTATGCGTGGATGTTCGATGCCGAGCGCACCGAGAAGCCGGTGAAGGAGAGTCCGCCGGTCGACGAGGCCGACAAGGTGGACGACCCGGACGTGCTGCCCTGGTGGCGGCGCAACAAGACGGGTCGCGAAGAGGACCCGGACGAGGGCACGCTCGGCTCGGACGACATCACCGCGCTGTTGTCGACTCCGGATGCGACGCCCGCCTACGATCAGGCGGTGATCGTCGCGAACGCTCAGGATGCGGCGACCGAGATCCTGTCGGAGGTGCGCTCCGTGACAGAATCGCTGGCCGGCCAGCAGACGACTGCCTTGCTCGACGACGAGTCGGACACCGGTGAGATGCCCGAGCTTCCCGGTCTCGACGGGTTCGGTACCGATGGCCCGGGCGATCGCGGTCCGCAGGCTCCGGTCGCGCCCTACATCCTTCCTTCCCCCGGACTGCTCGTCGAAGGTCCCGCGCCGGTCGAACGCTCCGAGGCGACGGACAAGGTGATCGAGCAGATCACGAGCGTGTTGTCGCAGTTCAAGGTCGATGCCAAGGTCACCGGCTTCTCGCGCGGGCCGACGGTGACGCAGTACGAGGTTGAGGTCGGCCACGGCGTCAAGGTCGAGAAGATCCTGCAGCTGAGCAACAACTTCGCGTACGCGGTGGCGTCGAACGATGTCCGCATCCTCTCGCCCATCCCCGGCAAGAGCGCGATCGGCATCGAGATCCCCAACGCCGACAAGGAGATGGTCGCGCTCGGTGATGTGCTGCGGTCCCAGGCTGCCCAGAAGAGCACACATCCGATGACCATCGGCGTCGGCAAGGACGTCGGCGGCAACATCGTGATCGCGAACCTCGCCAAGATGCCTCACCTGCTGGTCGCCGGTTCGACCGGCTCGGGTAAGTCCAGCTTCGTGAACTCGATGATCACGAGCCTGCTGATGCGCGCTCGGCCCTCTGACGTGCGTATGGTCCTCATCGACCCGAAGCGCGTCGAACTCACGAGCTACGCCGGTGTGCCGCACCTGATCACGCCCATCATCACGAACCCGAAGAAGGCCGCAGAGGCGCTCCAGTGGGTCGTGAAGGAGATGGACATGCGGTACGACGACCTCGCGTCGTTCGGCTTCCGTCACATCGACGACTTCAACCGGGCGGTGCGTGCCGGCGAGGTGGAGCTCCCCGTGGGCAGTGAACGTGTGCTCAAGCCGTACCCGTATCTCCTGGTCGTGGTCGATGAGCTCGCCGACCTGATGATGGTCGCCCCGCGTGACGTGGAAGATTCGATCGTCCGCATCACACAGCTTGCGCGTGCCTCCGGTATCCATCTGGTGCTCGCGACCCAACGACCCAGCGTCGACGTGGTCACCGGTCTGATCAAGGCCAACGTCCCGTCCCGACTGGCATTCGCCGTGACCAGCGTCACAGACAGCCGCGTGATCCTCGACAGTCCCGGTGCTGACAAGCTGATCGGTCAGGGTGACGCTCTGTTCTCGCCCATGGGATCGTCGAAGCCGTTCCGTCTCCAGGGCGCGTGGGTCGACGAGAAGGAGATCGACGCGGTCGTCAAGCACGTGACCCGCCAGGCTCGTCCCGAGTACCGCTCCGATGTCCAGGAGGCCATGGAGCCGGCCAAGAAGAAGGAAGTCGACGAGGATATCGGGGATGACCTCGAACTTCTGCTTGCTGCCGCAGAGCTCATCGTCTCCTCCCAGTTCGGGTCCACGTCTATGCTCCAGCGCAAACTGCGAGTCGGGTTCGCGAAGGCGGGACGCCTCATGGACCTGTTGGAGTCGCGCGAGATCGTCGGACCCTCCGAGGGGTCGAAGGCGCGAGATGTGCTGGCAACCGCCGAACAGCTGCCGCAGGTGATGGCGAAGCTGCGCGGAGAGGATTCCCCCGCGCCGGCCCCCACCCCGACGGTGCCTCCGGTGCCGCCGCTTCCGGCCACGGTTGATCCGATCGAGGCGCAATACGACGGGCTCCCCGTCGTCGAATCCGAAGGCGACGAAGACGCCTGGGGCCTGACAGGACGCGACTGATGACCATTCCGAGGCAGCTCCCCAACGCGATCACGATCGCACGTATCCCGCTGGCGGTCATCTTCTTCGTCGTGCTTCTGCTCGGCGGGACATACGGAGTCCCGAGTCCGGGACTCCGGTGGACGGCCGCGATTCTGTTCATCGTCGCGATCTCGACGGACTGGGTCGACGGGTACCTCGCACGTAAGTACGACATCGTCAGCGACTTCGGGAAGCTCTGGGACCCGATCGCCGACAAGCTTCTCACCGGGGCAGGCTTCATCGGTCTCGCGATCCTGGGGGAGCTCCAATGGTGGATCGTGCTGATCATCCTCGTTAGAGAGTGGGGAATCACCGTCCATCGGCTCGTCGTCGCCAAGGAGCATGTTGTGGCGGCTGCGTGGATGGGCAAGATCAAGACGGCGTTCCAGGGTGTGGCTCTGGGCTGGGCGCTGTTGCCGCTGCATGAGCTCATCGGTCTCGGACCATGGACCCTGGTCACCGGTGTGCTGATGATCATCGTGCTCATCCTCACCGTGGTGAGTGGGATCGATTACATCGTCGCGCAGGTCCGGGGCTCACGGCAGAAGGCATGACATCTTCGGCTGCCGCTGTTCTGACCGCTCTCGGGCGACGGGGGTGGACTCTCGGAGTCGCCGAGTCGCTGACCGGTGGGTCTGTCAGCGCAGCGCTGGTCGCGGTGCCCGGTGCGTCTTCCGTGCTGTGGGGTGGCGTCGTTGCATACGCGACGCCGGTGAAGCACTCTTTGCTCGGAGTCGACGAGAGTCTTCTCGAACGGCACGGGCCGGTGCATCCGACCGTCGCGTGGCAGATGGCGGATGGGGTGCGCCGCGCGGTGAGCGTCGGCGGCATCGCGGCTGATGTCGGAATCTCGACGACCGGGATCGCCGGCCCCGACTCGCCAGATGGCCAGCCCGTGGGAACAGTGCACGTGGGCGTGGTCACGCCCGAGACGTCGCGCACGGTGGAGTTCCGGTTCGACGGCGACCGTGCGCAGATCCGCTCCGCGGCGGTCGACGCCGTGCTGCGAACGCTGTGTGATGTGCTCGGGGAATAGCTGGCGTGTTCTCGCCGTTACGAATGATGTGCTCACATTCAAACCACAGAGTGCAGGGGTAGATTTTGTGAAAGCCGGTAGGACTAGACTGGCGATCTCGTCGGAGGAGACTCTGACTACACGATCCGGGAGGAGGTTCCGATGATTCTTGTACGACAGGAAATCGGCGATGTGCTGAGGGACTTCCGCCTGCAGAAGGGCCGCACCCTCCGGCAGGTCGCGAGCAAGGCATCGGTTGCGCTGGGCTACCTCAGCGAGGTCGAGCGTGGTCAGAAGGAAGCGTCGAGCGAGATTCTGGCTTCGGTCGCGGATGCGCTCGATGTGCCCATCTCGACCATCATGCGTGAGGTCGGCGATCGCATCTCCGTGCTCGAGGGCATCCAGGTCTTCCCGGACGTCGTTCCGGACGACCTCGTGGCATCGATCGAGCCCGAGCTCTCGCTGCGCTGAGTCGCAGGTTCTCACTTTCCTCAATGCGTCGTAGCGAGTTCCTCCGCGCTGTGGATTCCGAGTTCCGCACGCGTGCGTCTTCTCTCCTTCAAGATCTGGTTCTGACTCCGCTAGGTGATCGTACGGCTTCTGAGGCTCTCGAGGCCGGGGTTCCTCCTCGCGAGATCTGGTACGCGCTCTGCGATGAGATGGACGTCCCCGAGGGCCGACGCCACGGTGTCGGCCGTATCGAACCACGCAAGCGTTGACCGAACTACTGTTCGATAGCTCCGTTTTCCGGTGCGCCGTGAGCGGCGTGTCGTCGAAGATGCGTTCGAATCGGGCGTAGTCTTCTGCACAAGTGGTTCAGAGCTGGTGCTCTCCACTGTTCGCAGGTTCCTCGACCGAATGTCTGAGGCCCCTCGTACGGTGAAGACATGGCCGATGAGCCATACGCCTTGTCGGAGAGTTGCTCCCAACCGGGAGCGCCGCGACAGCCTACAGGCGGCACCACGCGAGCAGAAGGAACACATCATGCCATCACCCGCAGACCGCGAGAAGTCCCTGGAAACAGCTCTCGCACAGATCGATCGCCAGTTCGGAAAGGGCTCGGTCATGCGGCTGGGCAGCGACGAGCGTGCTCCTGTCGCCGTGATCCCCACCGGATCCATCGCCCTCGACGTCGCTCTCGGCGTGGGAGGCCTGCCGCGAGGTCGTATCGTCGAGATCTACGGCCCGGAGTCCTCGGGTAAGACCACGTTGACCCTGCACGCGATCGCCAACGCACAGCGCGCCGGCGGCATCGCCGCATTCATCGATGCCGAGCACGCGCTCGACCCCGACTACGCGGCGAAGCTCGGAGTCGACATCGACGCCCTGCTCGTCTCGCAGCCCGATACCGGAGAGCAGGCGCTCGAGATCGCCGACATGCTCGTGCGTTCCGGCGCGATCGACCTGATCGTCATCGACTCGGTGGCCGCCCTGGTGCCGCGCGCTGAGATCGAGGGAGAGATGGGCGACTCGCACGTCGGTCTCCAGGCTCGCCTCATGTCGCAGGCGCTTCGTAAGCTCACCGGTGGTCTCAACCAGACCAACACCACAATGATCTTCATCAACCAGCTGCGTGAGAAAATCGGTGTCTTCTTCGGTTCCCCCGAGACGACCGCCGGTGGAAAGGCGCTGAAGTTCTACGCCTCGGTGCGACTCGACATCCGTCGAATCGAGACGCTGAAGGATGGCACGGAGGCCGTCGGAAACCGCACCCGCGTCAAGGTCGTGAAGAACAAGATGGCGCCGCCGTTCAAGCAGGCGGAGTTCGACATCCTCTACGGCATCGGTATCTCGCGAGAGGGCAGTCTCATCGACTTCGGCGTCGAGCACGCCATCGTCAAGAAGTCCGGTTCCTGGTACACCTATGACGGAGACCAGCTGGGACAGGGCAAGGAGAACGCCCGTACGTTCCTGCTGAACAACCCCGACATCGCGTTGGCGATCGAGACGCAGATCAAGCAGAAGCTCGGCATCGGCCCGCAGGTGGCGGCTGTCGCCTCTGCTGACGAGCTCGCCGAGCGTCGTCCGGCCTGATCATGACTGGTGAGAGCGGGGGCGGACCGCGAGACTCTGATACGCGGCTCGCCCCCGTTATCCCGTTGTTCGGTGGACGGGAAGCTCGAACCGCCGATGCGTCGACGGATGCCTCGGTCGGGAGCGCCGCGAAGCGTTTCCCGGCGGGCCAGCATCTCGGGCAGTCAGAAACGAGGTCCTCTCCGGGCTCAGAGGAGGCGACGAACGCCGCACCGCAGAGGAGCGGTGACGCCGGTCTCTGGCGATCGACGTGGGATGCGTCACTGCCGAGCGGTCGGTCGACAGAGTCCACGTCTGACGGCACGCCGAGTGATCGGCATCCCGCCAACGGGGGAGGATCGCCCAAGAATGCCCCACGGTTGCGGGCCTTGGATGGACATGGCGCGCGGGACGATGCCGAGTCCGTGGATGGCCCGGACCCGGAGGAGAGCCGGAGGATCGCGGCCGAGAGTCTCGTGAGGAAGCTCAGAGCGCGCTCGTTGTCGATCTCGGAAGCGCGCACGGTACTGAAGACCCACGGGCTTGATGGTGCCCAGATCGATGACGTGCTCGATGAGTTCACTCGACGCGGATATCTCGATGACGCTGCCCTCGCCAGCCAACTCGTGGAGTCGGGAACCCAGCGCAAGGGGCAGGGACGCGTTGCGCTGTCCCGTGCACTCGCGCAGCGCGGGATCCCCCGTGACGTGGTCAACGCGGCGCTCGATGAGTTGCCCGATGACGATGCGGAGCGTGCGCTCGACTTCGCCCGGACCAAAGCACGATCCCTCAGCAGGCTGGAGCCGGAGACTGCTCTCCGACGATTGGTAGGGCAGCTGTCGCGCCGCGGGTACAACGGATCCGTGGCGATGACCGCGGCGAAGTCGGCATTGGCTGAGGCGACGTTCGGTGGACGCCCGACCGGCGTGCGGTTCGTGGATTCCGACTGACGCCTCCGCCGCGCTGATCCAGGCGATCACGCTCGTACAATGGGATGATCATGACTATCCCGCGCAGCGAACCGACGATCATCACCGCCTCGTCGGCAGCCGTCGACGTCGACGGCCGACAGCGATCCTACGAAGTGCGAACCTTCGGGTGCCAGATGAACGTGCACGACTCTGAGCGATTGTCCGGTTCGCTCGAGAGCGCAGGCTATACGCGTGCAGAGCCCGGGACCGAGGCGGACGTCGTCATCATCAACACGTGCGCTGTGCGTGACAACGCCGCGGGCAAGCTCTACGGGACGCTCGGTCAACTCGCTGGGGTCAAGCGGCGCAAGGACGGCATGCAGATCGCCGTGGGCGGTTGTCTCGCTCAGATGGACAAGCAGGCCGTGCTCGACAAGGCGCCATGGGTGGACGTCGTCTTCGGGACGCACAACATGGGCTCGCTGCCGGGTCTTCTCGAGCGCGCGCGCCACAACGGCGAGGCTGAGCTCGAGATCCTCGAGGCGCTGGAGGTGTTCCCGTCGACGCTTCCCACGAAGCGGGACGCCGCCCACAGTGGATGGGTATCGATCTCGGTGGGCTGCAACAACACCTGTACGTTCTGCATCGTGCCGAGCCTGCGCGGTAAGGAGAAGGACCGTCGCCCCGGTGACATCCTGAACGAGATCCGATTGTTGGTCGAAGACGGCGCCCTCGAAGTCACCCTTCTGGGCCAGAACGTCAACTCCTACGGCGTCGAATTCGGTGATCGCCAGGCATTCGGCAAGCTCCTGCGCGCCGCAGGGGAGATCGACGGGCTCGAGCGCATCCGCTTCACCAGCCCGCATCCGGCAGCCTTCACGGACGACGTCATCGATGCGATGGCTGAGACGCCCAACGTCATGCCGCAGCTGCACATGCCGCTGCAGTCCGGAAGCGACCGCATCCTCAAGGCGATGCGGCGCTCTTACCGGAGCGACCGCTTCCTCGGGATTCTCGACCGTGTGCGTGAGCGCATTCCGCACGCGTCGATCACGACCGACATCATCGTGGGCTTCCCCGGCGAGACCGAAGAAGACTTCCAGGACACCATGCGTGTCGTCGAACAGGCACGATTCTCCGGCGCCTTCACGTTCCAGTACTCCATCCGTGAGGGCACCCCCGCCGCCACCATGGAAGACCAGGTGCCGAAGGAGATCGTCCAGGAACGCTACAACCGGCTGATCGCGCTGCAGGAGCGCATCTCGCTCGAGGAGAGCCAGAAGCAGATCGGTCGCGAGGTCGAGGTGCTGGTCTCGACCGGCGAGGGCAAGAAGGATGCCGCGACGAATCGTCTGACCGGTCGCGCTCAGGACAACCGTCTTGTGCACTTCCAGGTCCCCGAGGGATCGGATCTTCCCCGTCCTGGCGACGTGGTCACCGTGACGATCACGCATGCGGCTCCGTTCCACCTGCTCGCCGATGATCCGACCGGCCGTCCGCTGCAGATCCGTCGCACCCGCGGCGGAGACGCCTGGGATCGTGCTCAGGCGGAGTCCTGCGCGGTGCCGGCACCGGCAAGCGACGGCGGACCGCGCGCTGTATCACTCGGGCTCCCGACGCTGCGCGTCGGAGTGTGAACGCGATCCCTGAGCGCGAACCGCTGATGGTGTCGGCGCCTCGTCTCTGGGCGGTCGTCGGTGCGACAGGTACCGGAAAGAGCGACCTCGCGCTCGACCTCGCAGAAGCTCTGCGCGAGCGCGGAAACCACGCCGAGATCGTGAACGCCGACGCGATGCAGCTGTATCGAGGGATGGACATCGGCACGGCGAAGCTGAACCTTGAAGAGCGTCGGGGCATCCCGCACCACCTCTTCGACGTGAGAGAGGTCGAGCAGGAGGCCGCAGTGGCCTGGTATCAGCCGCTCGCTCGTGAAGCGGTCTCCGGGATCCATGAGCGCGGCGGCGATGCGATCCTCGTCGGCGGGTCCGGTCTGTACGTCTCGAGCGTCATCTACGACTTCCAGTTCCCTCCGCGTGATCCGGAGGTGCGCGTGCGACTGGAGCGCGAACTGGAAGAGCAAGGTGTCGCTGCGCTGCTCGACCGTATCCGTGCTCTTGATCCAGAAACCGCGGCGCGCATCGATCCGCGTAACGACCGCCGCGTGGTCCGCGCGCTGGAAGTACTCGAACAGGGCGGCGAGAACCACGGCGCAGCATTGCCCGCGCAACCGGTGTTGTGGCGCCCACACACGCGGCTGATCGGCATGCACGTCGACAGGCCGGAACTGGTCGAGCGGCTCGACGCACGAGTCGAACGGATGTGGGAGTCCGGCCTTCTCGACGAGGTAGCGGGGCTGCGAGAGCAGGGCCTTGAGCGCGGAGTCACGGCGCGGCGTGCGATCGGTTACGCGCAAGCCCTGGGCCAACTCGAGGGTCGACTCACGCGCGCGGAGGCAATCGCCGAGACACAGGCGCTCACCCGCCGCTATGCCCGTCGCCAGGTGTCGTGGTTCAAACGGTACGGCGGGCTCGAATGGCAGCGGCCGCCGGTTGACGTGCGCTCGCTTCTCGAAGGCTGAGGCCTGCCGATGTCGGTGGCCCCTGCGACGCTGGGACCATGACCACGTACTACTACACGGCGTCCAGCCTGGACGGTTTCATCGCGACCCCTGAGCACTCGCTGGAGTGGCTGCTGAAGCAGGACATCGATCACGAGGGCCCGATGGCATATGCGGCGTTCGAGAAGGGCGTCGGTGCGCTCGCGATGGGCGCCTCGACGTACGAGTGGCTGCTCCGCAACCAAGGCGACGAACCGTGGCCGTACGTGCAGCCGACCTGGGTCTTCACGCACCGGGAACTCCCCGCCCCGGAGGGAGCGGATGTCCGATTCGTCCAGGACGATGTGCGCAGGGTGCACAGCGAGATGGTCGCCGCGGCGGGGGAGCAGGGCGTCTGGATCGTCGGCGGGGGAGACCTCGCCGGACAGTTCGCCGACGCCGACCTCGTCGACGAGGTCTGGGTGCAGTTCGCACCTGTCACGCTGGGCGCTGGCTCTCCGCTGCTGCCACGTGCTCTCGAGCTCGAGCTGATCGAGGTGGCAAGGAACCGCAGCTTCCTCTGTGGCCGCTACCGCGTGACGCGGGTATGACCGTGCTCTCTTAGACTCGTGAGTCGGTGCCGATGGTTACGCGAGGAGGGAGAGGCGTGGAGTGGACCATTCGTGCGTTCCAAGATGGTGACACAGAACCCGTGGTGGCTCTGTGGCATGAGGCTGGTCTGACCAGGCCCTGGAACGACCCTCACCTCGACATCGCGCGCAAGCGCTCCGTGCAACCGGAGCTGTTCCTGGTCGCCGCGCTCCCTACGCAGGGGAGCCCTGAGGGAGCGACTGTGATCGGGAGTGTGATGGCAGGGTACGACGGTCATCGGGGCTGGCTGTACTACCTCGCGACGGCAGAGTCCGTGCGTGGACGCGGAGTTGCTCGCGCGCTCGTGCACGAAGCGGCTCCTGGAGGAGATGGGATGCCCGAAGGTGCAACTCATGGTGCGGGAAGGGAATGAGGCGGTCCTCGGGTTCTATGACGCGCTCGGCTATGAGCGCTTCACGGTTGCGAACACGGGGAAGCGCCTCGTCGCCGACGCCTAGCCGAGATCCCTAGACTGGGCTGATGGTCGCATTCACCAAGGGACATGGCACCGGCAACGACTTCATCATCATCGCGGACGCGGATGGGGAACTCGATCTGAGCCCGGAGCAGGTCGCCGTTCTGTGCGACCGTCACTTCGGGATCGGTGCGGACGGTGTGCTCCGGGTCGTGCGATCATCGGCCATCCCGGAGGGCGCAGCCATACTGGCCGAGGAGCCCGACGCCGAATGGTTCATGGACTACCGCAATGCGGACGGTTCGATCGCGGAGATGTGTGGCAACGGCATCCGTGTCTTCGTGCATTTCCTGCTTCGCTCAGGTCTCGCAGAGATCGAACCGGGATCGACGTTGCCGATCGGGACCAGGGCTGGAGTGCGCGACGTGACCAAGAGCGAGTCCGGCTACCAGGTGGACCTCGGGCGCTGGCGACTGTCGGGCGGCGAACCGTTGGTGAAGGCGGACGGACTCACGATCACGCGTCCTGGCATCGGTATCGATGTCGGCAACCCGCACGTCGTGGTGGCTCTCGCATCGGAGGTCGAGCTCGCCTCGCTCGAACTGCACCGCGCCCCTGAGCTGGATCCGGCGCCGCCCGCCGGCGCCAACGTGGAGTTCGTGGTTCCCGGCGACCCGCTGGTGCGCGACGGCATCGGCCATGTGCGTATGCGGGTCAGCGAGCGCGGTGTCGGCGAGACCCTCAGTTGCGGCACGGGCGTGGCCGCGACCGCGCTGGCCGTTCGCTACTGGGCGGGCGAGGCTGCGCCGGACAATTGGCGCGTGGAGGTTCCCGGTGGCACCCTCGGCGTCCGGATGTTCCCCGCGGAGGACGGCGAACACGTTGCGCTCTCCGGCCCGGCCCAGCTCGTCTTCCACGGCGAGGTCGAGCTGATCTGATGTCGACGCCGCGGTGCTTTTTGCCGCCGCCGCGCGAGGCTCAGCTGAGGGTGATCGGCTCTGTCGGCGGGCTGCCGTGCTTGCGCACCTTCAGCACGCGGTAGCCTTTGGCCGTCGTGGTGCGGAAGACGCTGTACCCGGGATGGAACGTCGCCCCGATCCACCGCTGCAGCGAATCGGCGCCGAGGTTGCGCTGGACGACGAGCCAGGCGTCGCTGCGTTCGTCGAGTCGGGGGATCCACCGTTCGAGCAGACCGTGCAGCTCGTTCTTGCCGACCCGGATGGGCGGGTTGGAGCGAATGGTGCGGAAAGTCACCTCGGCGGGAACATCATCGGGCAGCGATGCGTTGACATTGGTGAGTCCGAGCGCTGCCGCATTGCGCCGAACCAGATCGAGCGCACGCTCGTTCACGTCGATGGCCCATACCGTCGCGTGCGGTGCGGCTATGGCCATCGACAGCGTGATGGGACCCCATCCGCTGCCGAGGTCGAGAAGATGGCCTCCCGGTGGCACCGGAGGCATGTTGGCGAGAAGCACTGCGGTGCCGGCATCCAGACGATCCGGGCTGAAGACGCCTCCCGCAGTGGTGACGTCCAGCTCTCGGCCCGCGAGCGTCACATGGATCGCACGCAGGTTCTCAGGACTTGCCGGGGCCGCAGTGAAGTAGTGGTCGGACCCCATACGGTGAGCGTACCGGAGAGCGGGGGCTAAGGTTAAGGCTCGCAACAAAAGCCAGAGATAAGGAACGGATGACGGATACCACGACACCCTCCACGGGCGACGACGCGATGGATCGTGTGCTCGCCCACGCGGAGCCGCGCACAGAGGTACGCACGTTCGGCGCCGCACAGGCGTTGCAGGACGAATCGACCGCTGCGCACTCCACGACTGACGGCAACCAGTGGGATCTCGAAGATCGGCACGCTCTTCGCCGTGTCGGCGGGCTGTCCACGGAGCTGGAAGACGTCACCGAGGTCGAGTACCGTCAGCTGCGCCTGGAGAACGTCGTCCTGGTCGGGGTGTACCCGCAGGGCGCCCAGGAGGATGCGGAGAACTCGCTGCGCGAACTCGCCGCGTTGGCCGAGACCGCTGGCGCCGTCGTACTCGATGGGGTGCTGCAGCGCCGCCCGCACCCGGACGCCGCGACCTATCTCGGTCGGGGCAAGGCCCAAGAACTCAAGGACATCGTCGCCGCAGTCGGTGCCGACACGGTGATCGCCGACACGGAGCTGGCCCCGAGCCAGCGTCGTGCGCTGGAGGATGTGGTGAAGGTCAAGGTCATCGACCGCACCACCGTGATCCTCGACATCTTCAGCCAGCACGCGAAGAGCCGCGAGGGCAAGGCCCAGGTCGAGCTCGCGCAGCTCGAGTACCTGCTCCCGCGTCTGCGCGGCTGGGGTGACTCCATGAGCCGCCAGGCCGGTGGCCAGGTCGGCGCCGGTGGTGCCGGTATGGGTTCCCGCGGTCCTGGTGAGACGAAGATCGAACTCGATCGTCGACGCATCCGCACGAAGATGGCGCTGCTGCGCCGGCAGATCCGTGACTATGCGCCGGCACGAGAGGCCAAGCGCGCCGAGCGCAAGCGCAACACGATCCCCTCCGTGGCGATCGCCGGCTACACGAACGCGGGCAAGTCCAGTCTGCTGAACGCGCTCACGAGCGCCGGCGTGCTCGTCGAGAACGCACTGTTCGCGACGCTCGACGCCACGGTGCGGCGGTCAGAGACTGCCGACGGCCGCGTCTACACGATCACCGACACCGTCGGGTTCGTGCGGAACCTGCCTCACCAGCTCGTCGAGGCATTCCGCTCGACTCTGGAAGAGGTCGGAGATGCCGACGTCGTGCTCCACGTCGTCGACGGCTCGCACCCTGACCCGGCGGGTCAGCTGCAGACTGTCCGCGATGTGATGGGTGATGTCGGCGTGCGTGACATGCCGGAGATCGTGGTCTTCAACAAGGCTGACCTGATTCCCGACGATGAGCGTCTCGTGCTGCGGGGCCTCGAGCCGCGTGCGCACTTCGTCTCCTCGCGTTCCGGCGAGGGCATCGCTGAGCTGCGCTCAGCGATCGAAGAGGCGCTGCCGAAGCCTGCCGTCGAGGTGCACGCGGTCGTTCCGTACGATCGGGGTGACCTGGTCGCGGCGATCCACGAGACCGGGATGCTGCTCTCCGTGCAGCATCAAGAGGACGGCACCGCCGTGCACGCCCGAGTGTCCGAGCGTCTGGCCGCAGAACTGGCTCCGTTCGCTCGTTGACGGTCGTCGTTCACCGTGCCCGACGGGCGAACTGGTCCGGCGCGTCACCGCGCGACGAAACGGGCCTCCACCGTCGCGGCGACCGTGAGTTCTTCCGGCTCGTACTCCATCGCCGGCGCTGAGTCGGCGGCGAATGCGCCTGCGCGTGCCTTCATCAGGGGAACACCGGGGGACGGCTGCCCGCTCGAGATGAGTCCGACATCCGCGATCTCCAACGGAGTGACCGTCGAAAGCCCGAGGGCACCGGCGTAGGCCTCGGCGCGAGTGACGGCGACGCCGACGGCGGTTGCAGCGACCTCGCGCTCGACGCGATCCCGCGTGGTCGGCGTCAGGTGCCAGTCCACCCATCCGACCTCGACGCCGTCCCACGCGGAGATGTCGGAGACCCAGATGGAGAGCTCGGATGCTTCGGTGAACGTCGCCGTGAAGTCGATGCTCGCGTAGTAGACGGGCACGAGCCGCTTGCCCTCGTTGTTCCAGGGGCGCTCGGCGCGCACGGAGAGCCTCTTGCTCGACCAGTCCACCACGACAGCCGTCTCGGCGCGCTCCGTGATGCTCTCGCGCACCGGTTCGCTGAGCCGCATCACATCATCGACGACAGAACCTCGCTCCGGACCTTCGGAGCGGACGGTGACGCGGATGGTGGCACGTTCCGGGGCGATGCGGGCCTCATGCTCCCCGCGGACGGTGATGGTGACTTCGCTCATGCGCCGACTCTACGCCAGCGGGGCGCGGGAATGGCGGGCGGCCGGAATCCGTTGTATTCTGTAATGCTTGGGTCGTTCAACGATTCAAGAGACACAACTCCACAGTGCGACAGCGGCTCCTTCGAGAGAAGGACCACGGGGCTGATCGGTTTCGACAGCGCCTGTGAATCCACGAGAAGCGGGCCGAGGATGCAGAGTTATCTCGTAAACGCTCTCTGCAAAAAAATAGTTGCCGAAACCAAGCGCAACGACTTCGCCCTCGCTGCATAAGCGAGCCCGATAGTCCGTCAGGCCGTATGTGATTCCGATACGGATCCTGGCGTCATTTAGGAATCTTGCTGCGTGATGGCGTCTGGACGTCACGTGGGACTCTTCCCAGGCTGGGCTCGTCGACTTAGGTGTCTGTGACAAAGGTCGGAGCCGAGCAGAACGTCTTCACAGACTGCGCCCGGAGAAGGCGTGGAGACTCAGCGTTGGACGGGGGTTCGATTCCCCCCAGCTCCACCAGGTCGCTGTCGCGAGAGAACCCCGCACCCCCTTGCTTTTGCAGGGAGGTGCGGGGTTCTCTGCGTGTGGGCCTCGGGATCCAGGCACTGGCGGATCCGGTGTGCAGGCGGGGCGGGTTTCGACGGGCGCATTCCTACCTTGTTCGTCGGTATCAACCCGCGATTCCGGTGAATTGGTCTCAATATTCAGTCACATGTAGGGGCTGAATCACTGTGCGCGGAAATGCTGCAATATTCGCGTTCCGAGTATTTGCCGCTCAGCGCAAATTCGCCATTTCTGGGGCTCTGAAGTCCTTGTAGCATCCGACGTATGTCTGAGGTCATATCGGCGGCCAAACCGCCGGTGGGGAGTTTCGACAGGGTTGCAAAGGTCCTGGTCGCCGTGTCGCGCATGGATGCCCCACGCGTCGCTCAGATCGGCGCGCACACCGGCCTTCCCTCGAGTGCCGTCTATCGCTGTCTCACATCGCTGGTGGAGGCGGGGCTCGTCGAGGAGGGGCCGACACGAGGGCGCTACCACGCCGGTGTCGTGACGGTCGCATTGGCCGAGCGGTATCGGCGCAGCGTCCTCAACGGCGACGTCACATCTCGCACACTTCATGCGCTGGCGGCGCACACGCTGGAGTTCGCGGCGTTGCTGGTGCGTCGCGGCGATGACATCGTCTGCATCGACGCCGCGGACGGGTCCCGAGTGCTGCGCTGCACCTTCGTCGTGGGCGAGGTGGTGCCCATGGTCGCGGGAGCAAGCGCGAGCGCGATACTCGCCTTTCTTCCTGACGATGAGGCGGAGGGGGTTCTGGCGCGTCACGGCGTCGTCGGTTCGGACGCCTCTCGTGTGCTGATGTCGCGCGCCGATGTGCGCGAGCGGGGCTTCGCGACGAGTTCAGGCGAGGTGGACGAGGGGGTATGGGGCGTGGCCGCACCGGTGTTCAGAGAAGGCCTCGTGATCGGCGCTGTCGCCACAATGGCACCGGTGTTCCGAGCAGCCCGACTTGCTCGTGCCGCCGCTGCAGCGACGGTGATGGCGGCGAAGGCCCTCTCCGAGCAGGGGCTCCGCCTCTGACCCCCACCTTCTGCACGATCTCAGACCATCCGATGGCTCGGTGTCCCGCTGCTCGTCGCGCACTGCGACGATGCACGCCGCCGTCCTCGGACAACCGAAAGGAGAGTTGACACGATGATGAGTCAACAGACGACGACGACCGGGACCCTGGTCATCGAGCGGAGAACCATCGATATGGTGCCGACGAATGAGCGGCACGGCACTCCGTGGAGCCAGTTCACGCTCTGGTTCGGCGGGAACATGCAGATCACGGCGATCGTGACGGGGCTGATCGCGGTCGCGATCTTCCACGCAGAGCCGCTCACAGCCATCATCGCCGTACTCCTGGGCAACGTCATCGGCGGGGTCACCATGGCGTTGCACTCGGGACAGGGCCCACGCATGGGTCTGCCGCAGATGATCTCGAGTCGCGCGCAGTTCGGCGTGATAGGCGCGACGCTCCCACTCGTCCTCGTCATCTGCATGTACCTGGGATTCGCGTCGACCGGTGCCGCCTTGGCCGGGGATGCCATCAGTCACCTCCTCGGGTTGCCTTCCACCGCCGGCTCCGCTCCCGTCGTCGGGATTCTCATCTTCGGTGCGCTGACGGTGATCGTCTCCGTCTTCGGCTACCAGCTCATTCACGTGATGGGACGGATCGCAACCGTCGCGGGGATCCTCGGATTCGCGTACCTATTCTTCCAGCTCTTCGCGAACTACGACGTCGGTGCGAGCTTCGGAGAAGGCGCGACGGATGCCGCGACGTTCATGGTGTGTCTGACGCTCGGAGCGAGCTGGCAGATGACGTACGCACCGTACGTCGCCGACTACTCGCGATACCTGCCCGCGGACACCCCGGTGTCGACGACCTTCTGGTCGACGTTCCTCGGCAGCGTCACCGGAACGCAGATCTCGATGACACTGGGCATCCTGATCGGCGCGGTCTCGGGGGAGGCCCTCCTCGGAGGACCTGTGGGCTTCGTCGGCCACCTGGCAGGGCCGGCCGCTGCGGCGTTCGTGATCTACCTCGTGATCATCGTCGGCAAGCTCACGGCCAACACTCTCAACGCCTACGGCGGCATCATGAGCACAGTGACGGTGATCACGAGCTTCAACGCGGAGACCCGGATCTCCTCTCGAGCGCGCTCGATCTACATCGTCGTGTTCGTCGCCTTGACAATGGTCATCGCGATCGCCGCGAGCGCGGACTTCCTGAACAACTTCAAGAACTTCGTGCTTCTGCTTCTCGCGGTATTCATCCCGTGGAGCATCATCAATCTGGTCGACTACTACCTGGTCTCCAAGGAGCGCATCGACATTCCCGCACTCTATGACCGGCGGGGGCGCTATGGAGCGGTCAACTGGACGGCACTGGTCTCGTACGCGATCGGCATCGTCGTGCAGATCCCCTTCCTGACGAGCGACACCTACAGCGTGCTGGGCACGTTCAACGGGCCGTTGGCCGATGTGATGGGCGGTATCGACGTCTCGTGGGCTGTGTCGATGATCGTCACCTTCGCGGTCTACTACCCGTGGGCGAAGCGCACGATGAGACCGCCGTCGAGCATGATCTACCCGCGCAACTACTCGCCCGAGCAGACCGGGCAGATCCCGGTGGTCTGACGTGTCATCACATGACACTGCGACCAGAGGAGCCCTCATGACGACAACACGAGACGAGCACGCCGACAGCGTGCAGCCTCTCCCGGAGATCAGCCGTCTGCCCCGCTATCGTCCCGGCAAGCCGGTGATCGAGCGCCCAGGGCTGGTGGGGTTCAAGCTCTCCTCGAATGAGAGCCCCTTCGCACCGCTCCCTGGCGTGATCGCGGCGATGCGGCAGGCTGATCGCCTGAACATCTACCCGGATCCGACCGCGTCGCCCCTGCGGGAGAAGCTCGCCGATCTCCTGGGAGTCCGTGCGTCCAACATCGTGGCCGGGACGGGAAGTCTGGCGGTGCTGAACGACGTTCTGCAGGCGTTCGCGGGACGTCGCACCGACGGCACGGTGGACGAGGTCGTGTACGCCTGGCGGTCGTTCGAGTCCTACCCGATCTCGGTCGGTCAGACCGGAGCGCGAGGCGTTCCGGTGGCGCTTCGTCCCGACATGACGCACGACCTCGAGGGCATGCTCGCGGCGGTGACCGAGCGAACGAGAGTGCTGATCCTGTGCACCCCCAACAATCCGACAGGCCCCGCGCTCCGCCACACCGAGGTCAGGCACTTCCTCGCCCGGCTGCCGTCGCACGTGCTCGTCGTGATCGACGAGGCGTACGTCGAGTACGTGCGTGGCGGCGATCGGCTGGACGCGATGGCGCTGCATCACGAGTTCGCCAACGTGCTCGTGCTGCGCACCTTCTCCAAAGCTCACGGGCTTGCAAGCCTGCGTGTGGGGTACTGCATCGCGCGAGAGCACGTCATCCAGTATCTGGAGGCCGTCGCAGTGCCGTTCTCAGTTCCGCATGCGGCACAGATGGCGGCGATCGCCTCATTGGAGGCTCTGCCGGAGGTGCTCGAACGGGTCGAGCAGACCGTGCAGGAGCGAGAGTGGTTTCGCCAGGAGCTTTCGAGCCTGGGGCTACGTGTCCCGGATGCGCAGGGGAACTTCGTCTGGTTGCCGCTGGGCGGGCGTTCAGCCGAGTTCACCGCGATCTGCAATGCGCAGGCGGTCGCGGTGCGTCAGTTCGGTGCAGAGGGGGTCCGGGTGTCCGTCGGCGTGCGTGCGGCACATGAACGGGTGCTCGATGTCGCCCGCGATCTCGCGTTGTCGAGCGTGAAGGAGTAGGACCGATGGAGGATGTGCAGAAGCCTGCGGACGGGGAAGACGATCTGCGGGGGCTCATCGACGTGCTGGAGCGCGCCTTGCCGGGCCGGGTGCTGTGGAGCGCTGCCGACACGAGCGACTACTCGCACGACCGCTCCCATCACGCGTGGGCTCCCGCGGCCGCCGTGGTGCGGGCGACGACGACGGATGACGTTGCGACGACGGTGCGGGCATGCCATGCCGCGGGAGTGCCCGTGATCGCACGGGGCACGGGCACAGGTCTGGAGGGCGGAGCCAACGCGCTCCCGGGTGATGCGGATCCGGTCACTGGAGTCGTCCCACCCCGGTCGAGAGTCGTGATCATCGAGCTGCGGGGGATGAATCGCATCCTGCGGGTCGACCCGGACTCCGCAGATGCGACGGTCGAAGCGGGTGTACGTCGGAGCGAGCTCAACCCGGTGCTGGCCGCTCATGGTCTGCAGTTCGTGGCGGGCCCTGGCGTGGACGCGTCGATCGGAGGGATGGCCGCGACGCGGGCCAGCGGGACGAACGCCGTCAAGTACGGCACCATGGCCGAGAACGTCCGCGGACTCACGGTGGTCATGGCGGATGGCTCGGTCGTGAGGACTGGCGGTCGCGCGCGCAAGTCATCGGCCGGGTACGACCTCACCCACTTGTTCGTCGGTTCGGAGGGCACCCTCGGGATCATCACCGAGCTCACGCTACGGCTGACACCGATACCCGAGGCTCGTACGCTCACGGTGCTGTCCTTCCCCTCTGTCGAGGCGGCGGCGCGTGTGGTGCAGCGCTGCCTGCAGGTGGGCGTCGACCTGGCCCGCGCTGAACTGCTCGACGCCGTGCAGATCGCGGCGATCAACGCGTACTCGCACACCGGCTTCCGAGAGACATCGACCTTGTTCGTGGAGCTGAGCGGTGAGGCGAGGACTCTCGAGGGGCAAGCGCTACGACTCGATGTCATCGCGGACGCCGCGGGGGTGCTCGAGCGTCGGAAGATCGATCCTGCGGACCAGGAGAGGGTGTGGCAGGTACGTCATGATGCCCTCCCTGCCGCTCAGGCGCTCCGCCCCGATTCGTACACCTGGTCGACCGATGTCTGCGTGCCGATCGCTCATCTCGCTCAGTGCATCACTGAGACGCAGGCTGACATCGAATCCAGCGGGCTCCTCGCCCCGATCGCCGGGCATGTGGGGGATGGCAACTTCCACCTCGCGTTCGTCCTTGCGAACGGGGATGACGTGGAGCGGCAACGCGCGGCCGGACTGTACCGACGGATGATCCGCCGGGCGCTCTCCTTCGGAGGAACGTGCTCGGGTGAGCACGGTATCGGCGAGGGCAAGATGTCGGATCTGATCGATGAGCATCCGACCGGGGTCCCGGTGATGCGTGCCATCAAGCGAGCTCTCGATCCGGAGGGGATCCTCAACCCCGGAAAGATGGTCGACAGCGCCGGGGAGTGAGCGTCATCCCGTGAGCCCGAGCTCTTCGACGACGGCAATGACGCGGTGACGCTGTTCGTCGTCGAGCCCGCGAATCGGCAGCGGAAGGCAGCGCGACGGGGCGAGGCCGAGGTGCTCGGCGACAGCGGCGATCACCCGCAGGCTGCCTCCGAACTCCGCGAAGAGACTCCACAGGGGTGCGAGGCGTGTGGACTCGGCTGCGGCTGCTTCGAAGGCGCCAACCTGACTGTTCCGGGTGATCTGCACGGCGGGAGAAGGCAGAGCGCCGGCCACGACCGAGTACCAGGCAGCGCAGCCTGCCGCGAGGCCCGCAGCGCCGAAGGCGTCGCCCGACACTCCCACCGTCACCTCCGGCGGGATCGCCGCGCGGATCTCGGCAATGTGCGCGCGGGCAGCTTCCGCATCACGGGGAACACCGGGGATCTTGATCGACGCGATGCCGGTAAGTTCCGCGATGCGCCCATAGAGCTCCGTCGAGAAGGCGAAGTGCGTGGTGCCGGGATTGTCGTAGACGATCACCGGCAGCCCGGTGTGTGCGGTGACGGTTTCATACAGGCCGAACACGTCGTCCTGGGTCAGCGGCTGATACGTCATGGGTGCCAGGAGGAGGCCGGCTGCTCCCGCTCTCTCCGCGCTTTCGGCGTGGGCGAGCACCTCCGAGGTGCGGAGGGCGCTGATGCCGACGAAGACGGGTGTGCGAGCGGCGTGCTCTACGGCGAGGCGGGCGACGCGAGCGCGCTCGATCGGGCTGAGGTAGGCCGCGCATCCGGTGGAACCCAGCGCGGTGATCGAGTCGACATCGCTCGCTGCGAGTCGCTCCACCAGGCCGGCGAAGGCGCGTTCGTCGACGGTGTCGCCCTGCAACGGGGTGAGAGGGAAGGCGCTGAGACCCGTGAAGAGCGACATGATCTCAGCCTACGAGGCTCCGGGCGCTTCCAGCTCGAGCACCCACTCGTTCATCACGAGCTCGGCGCCCCGGAATGTCGCGGTGGTGGTGCCGAGCAGCTGGAATCCGGCGCTGCGGCAGATGGCGTTCGACGCAGGGTTGTCGGTCTCGGGGCATGCGAGGAGCAGGTGTCTGTCCCCCCGGTGGCGGCGCACATCGTCGAGCAGCAGGACGATCGCGCGGCTCGCGATACCTTGCCCTTGGGCTTCCGGGAGGACGAACCACCCGGTCTCGAGGGCTTCCTGCTCCCGCCAGCTCACGTTCCAGTAGCCGATGGACCCGACTGCCCGCGTGCCCTGCAGGATCACGAACATCCGGGCTTCACCGTTATCGGCGTAGCGGAGATATCGAGCGTGGCGATCGGCGACATCCGCGTCGGACTCCGGACCGTTCAGATGGGCGGTCATCGCCGCAGTGTTCGCGCGGTGCAGCAGCCAGAGGTCGTCGTCTCTCCAGAGGCGGAGCGCGATGTCTGTCATGTCTCGAGGCTCGCACGAGGCGCCGACATCGCAGGAGCTTACGCCAGTGCGGAGGTGTCCGTGATCGGTCGGGGAGCTCAGCCGGCCCACTCGATCAGGACCAGACCCTGGCGGGTGTCGGCGAGCTTCACCCACCCGTCGTGGAACAGATACGTCATGCCGTAGCCGTCGTCGTCGGTGCCCATCGAGTACTGCGGATCTTCGGTGATGTAGGTGCCTTCGGAGCCGTCTTCGCGCGTCCACCCCGAGGCGAGCAGCGCGGCTTGGGCGGCGGTCGCGTCCTCGGGGCTGATCTCGGACCATCCGTACAGCTGACCGTGGTCCGAACCGACCTCGTAGTCCGCCCAGAAGCACAGCAGCCCCTCGGTGAGTTCGACGTCGCCGATCACGAAGTCCTTGGGCTTCGCGGTCCAGCCGGCGATCGTGAGCGCCTCGACCGTCCCTGCGGAGATCATCGACTCGCAGGTGAGCTCCGCATCCGGCTCCTCGGGGGCGGGAGTATCGATCGGCGCGGCGGTTGCCCGGGGCGTCGGAGTCGAGGCGTCAGCGGTCGGAGACGGCGCGGGTTCGGCGGGACCGGCGCACGCGGTGAGGGCGGCGAGAAGAAGGAGGGCTCCCGCTGTCGCGGAGGTGATGCGGGGGATCATCGCGGGCCTCATGGTTCGGATCAGTCGTGCAACAGGGAGAGGAACGCCTCGTGGAGGACGCCGTTGGTTGCGAGCGTCGATCGAGCCGAGATCGTCTCAGAACCGTCGTAGGCGGTCATCCGTCCGCCGGCCTCGCGAACGATCGGGACCGCGGCGGCGATGTCGTACTCCTTGACGTCGAACTCGGCGACCATCTCGAGGCGCCCCTCGGCGAGCAGCATGTACGAGTAGACATCGCCGTACGCTCGGTCCCTCCAAACTCGGGAGGAGAGGCGGACCAGATCGTCGAGATGTCCGGCATCAGCCCACTGCGCGATGCTCTGGAAGCTCACGCTCGCGTCGTCGAGCACCGCTACGGCCGAGACGCCGAGCCGCCGCGGCTCCGCGTCCGTGGCCGTCCACGCTCCTGCGCCCGTGGAAGCCCACCAGCGACGCCCGAGGGCGGGCATGCTGACGACGCCAACCTGCGGGACGCCGTCGATCGCAAGGGCGATCATGGTGCCCCACAGCGGTACGCCGCGGAGGAAGTTCGCCGTGCCGTCGATCGGATCGATGATCCATTGCCGATGCGTATCGCCCTCTGCCCCGAACTCCTCTCCGAAGATGCCATCGTCCGGTCGTTCGGTGGCCAGGAGCGCGCGGATCGCTCGTTCCGTCGCGAGGTCCGCGTCGGTGACATGCGAGTTGTCGGCTTTGGTCGAGATCACCAGATCGGCGGCATCGAACTTCGGCAGGGACTGCTGATCGGCCGCGTCGGCGAGCCGGAGGGCGAGTTCGAGGTCGGCGCGGAGGGCGTCAGCGGGGGAGGAGACGGTCACGGTCCCAGGATAGTCGTCCACCCGAATCGGCGCGTCGTGCGGCGTCATGAAGCCGGCGATGACGACGAGCCCCTGAGAGGACCTCGAAAGCAGAAAAGCCTCACGAATCTGGCGAGAGATTCATGAGGCTGATCCGTGCACCCCCTCGGACTTGAACCGAGAACCCACTGATTAAGAGTCAGTTGCTCTGCCGATTGAGCTAGAGGTGCGTTTTCCGGGATGACCCCGGCCGAGGAATTACATTACCAGTCGCCGGGCGGCATGTGAAATCGAGGGCGGAAAGGCGAGGTCGCCCCCGCGATTCTCGCCCCAAGGAAGCCGTTCGGAAACAGTGGCCGCGGCGTCTCACCCACGACCAATCCGAGGTCGATCTGTGCACGATTTCGACCTCGCCGCGAAGTGTTCTGGTATATCGCGTAACACCCGTGCCTCTCTGTGGTCTCATAACCGGGGTCTCTGCGCAGGCAGAGTCGAGAGGTGACTGGAGGACAACACCTATGGGAAAGCACAACCGACGCGCATCGCGCGTCCGATCGATCGGGGCGGTCGTCGCCACGACGATCGTGGCCGTGATCACGATGGCGGGCTGGGGAGCCTCTGCAGCGGTGGCCGCGGACTACGACTACCCCGCGGCCATCGATCCGGCGTCGATCGTCGTGACGACCGCGGACGGAAGCAGCGGCACCACCGTCAATGAGCATCTTCGGGTGGATGCGTCCTGGGCGGTACCGGACGGCGCCGTCTCCGGGCAGACCTTCGGATTCACATTGCCCGCTCAGTTCGCGGGATACACGGGGACGTTCTCGGTCCCTGCCGATGATGATCCCTCCGCGACGGTGGCGACCTGTACGGTCTCGTCCGACAGCCCACCTGTGGTCACCTGCACGCTCACGGACTATGTCGATGGACGATCGGATATCTCCGGATCGCTCTGGTTCATCGTCTCGGCCATCGAGGAGACCACGGACACGACCGTCGAGTTCGAAGTCGACGGCACGATCGTGCCGGTGCCGATTCCCGGTGGAGGCATCGTCGGCGAGCCTGTACCGACGGAGCCGGAGAAGTGGTCGTGGCAGACAGCGGATGGCCGGCTCGCTTGGCAGCTCATGATTCCCGGGGCACAGTTCGCCGGGGCGGGCTCGCTCACGATCGATGACGCCCTGACAGCGCCGGGGGCAGGAGTCGGCGAACACCGCAACCTCGACGATGCGCTGAGCGTGTGGAGTACCGACGCGGCAGGTCAGGACCGTCGATCGGTCACGGATTGGTCGGGCGGGTGGGACGCGACGGGCAGCTCGTTCCACCTCGAGATCGCGGGCCCGATCGATCCGGAGCGAAACTACGTGGTGAAGTACTACACCGTGCCGGTCGACGGTGCCACCGGAGATTCGTTCGCGAACGTCGCCGACATCGGTGGCGTCGTCGTTCGCGCCACCCAGGTCTGGACTGCGACGGGGGGTGGATCGGGAACAGGAGGCACGACGGGAAGCTTCTCGATCCAGAAGCTGATCGACGGCGAGGGATCAGCGAGTGTGCCCGCCGGCACCACATTCGACGTGGCCTACTCCTACGGCGATCCCGCCGTGCGCAAGGTGATCGAGGTGACGGTGGGCGCTTCAGCGACGAGCATCGCGCTGCCGCGCGGCACGATCGTCACTCTGGAGGAGATCGACCTGCCCGCGATCAAGGGCGTGACCTGGGGGACGCCGAGTTTCGCGGGGAACGGCGTTCGCGCTCTCACCGACGGCACAGCGGAGATGACAGTCGCTGCGGGGTCGGCGGTGGTCATCACTCTGACCAACACGGCGACTCCGGTCGTGCCGCCGACGACCCCGCCGACGCCTTCGACGCCGCTGACGCCGGTTGTTCCGACTCCGCCGACCGAGCTTCCGCTCACAGACGGGCTCGCCTCGACCGGAACCGACGTGCCCACCGGGCTCCTCTGGGCCGGTGGACTGGTGATCCTGCTCGGCCTCGCGTTGACCGGAGGTGCAGCGGTGAAGAGGCGCGTGCGCGCCGAGGATTGACCCGCTACTGATTCGTCTCCGCGCCCGGCCGCTTGAGCCGGGCGCGGAGACGCGCAGGAGATGGGTGACTCGCGCGGGTCAGACGACGGAGATCACGGTTCCCGACGTCAGCGTCACGAGCTGCGCGAACGTCAGCGGCATCACGGTGTGGGGGTGACCTGCGGCAGCCCAGACGGTGCTGTGCACGCGGAGGGCGTCGTCGATGTAGGTGCGGATCGGCGACGGGTGCCCGACGGGCGCGACGCCCCCGATGGCCTGGCCCGTGACGGCGCGGACGGTCGCAGCCGGCGCCATCGCGACCGTTCCGACGCCGAGCTCGGTGGCGAGCGTCGCGAGGTCGGCCCGGTGCCCTCCGCTGGTCATCACGAGTACCGGTTCGTCATCGGCGAGGAACACCAGACTGTTCGCGATCGCGGAGACCGGGCAGCCGATAGCCGCGGCGGCTTCAGGGGCGGTTCTCGCGGAGTCCGGAAGGACGCGGATCTCGGCGGCGACTCCGGCCTCAGCCAGGTGCTGGTGCACCAGTATGCTGCGCTCGGGAAGCGAGGACATATCCATCATCGCCCCACCGTATCCAATCCGCCCTGCGTCTGATCAGGTGGCGTCGCCGACCAGGATCGCCGCAGCATCCGCGGCTGGAGCGTCCGCGGGTTCGTCATCGATGTGGGCGAGCACGCGTCGACCCACGAACACCGTCAGTGCGGCGATCAGCACGGCTGCGGCCGCGAACAGGTACGGAACCGTCGCGTTGAACGCGTGCCACAGCAGCGCGGCGATGGGCGGGGCCATGGCCCCACCCAGGAAGCGGACGGCGGAGTACGACGACGACGCGACGGAGCGCGGTAGATCGGTCGCCTCCATCACGGCCTCGGTCAGCACCGTGTTCATGACGCCGAGCAGGAGGCCGCCGATCACGATGCAGACGACCAGCGCCGCCGCGTCCTCGACCAGCAGCCCTGCCGCGACGAGATCGAGTGCCAGGAGGGGCAGCACGAGCAGGATGATGCGGGTACGCGGCATCCTGCGCATCAGCGCCGGCGCCACCCACACGCTCGTGACCGCCAGCGCCACGCCCCATCCGAAGAACGTGAGACCTATCCCCATCGCACCGAACCCGAGCGGGAAGGGGGAGAAGGCGAGGAGCACGAAGAAGCCGATGTTGTAGAACAGCGCGGCGATGGCCAGTACCGCCAGGGCGGGACGGCGCAGCGCCGTGAAAGGTGCCGAGAAGGCGACGGGCACGCGCTTCTCCGACGACCCGCGCACGAGCACGAGCACCGCGACGAACGCGATGGCCATCAGCACGACGACGCCGAAGAACGGGCCACGCCAGCTCTGCTCGCCGAGGAGCCCGCCCAGGAGCGGTCCGATCGCGATTCCGAGGCCGAGTGCTGCCTCGTACAGGACGATTGCGGCGCTGCTGCCTCCTGACGCGGCACCGACGATCGTCGCCAGTGCCGTGGAGATGAACAGAGCATTGCCCAGTCCCCAGCCGGCACGGAAGCCGATGACGGCGTCGACACTCCCGCTCAGGGCGCACAGCAGGGCGAAGACCACGATCAGCGCGAGGCCGATCAGCAGCGTGGCCTTGGCGCCGATACGACTCGAGATCCAGCTCGTCACGAGCATCGCGAGGCCCGTCACCAGCAGGTAGCTGGTGAACAGCAGCTCGGTCTCCACCGGCGACGCCTGCAGGGATTCGGCGATGGCCGGGAGGATCGGATCGACCAGCCCGATGCCCATGAACGCGACGACGCAGGCGAAGGCCACTGCCCAGACCTGGGCCGGCTGCTTCCATGGGGAAGCGGTGGCGGCGGTGTTCACCGTGCTGCTCCTTTCTTGTCTGCGCTGTCGGTGTGCGTGGCGAGGATCTCAGCCGCCCGCGTCAGGACGCGCCACTCTTCGTCTGTCACTCCGGCGAAACGGGGAGCGAGCGTGTCGCGGAACTCGGCTCGCCATGCCCGCAGTGCGGCAGAGCCGCCGACCGTGATCGCGACGACGATCGCTCGTGAATCGGCGCGATCGGGGGAGCGGAGCACGAGCGATTCACGCTCCAGCACGCCGATGAGACGCGTCATGCCCGGCTGTGTGGTGCGCGCCGCGCTCGCGAGCGCACCCACACGCTGGGGTCCCTGCTGGTCGAGCAGGCTCAGCACTCGCCACTGAGCGGCGGGCGCTTCATTGCCGGCATCCTGTGCGGCGATGCGGGCGAGCGCGTAGGCCGACAGCACGATCGACGGGATCACATCCAAACGATTCATACCAACAAGTATATACCTGCTGGTATGAAAAAGATCGCGGGATCCGGATCGAGCTCAGCGCCGCGCGTTGGCGATCCGTGCGGAGAGCTCGTGAGCATGCGCCAGGAGCGTTCGCCCGAGCTGCGCCATGCGATCGGGGCCGAAGCGGAACTCGACGCCCGTGAGACTCAGCGCCCACTCCGGTCTCCCCGCTCGGTCGAAGACGGCGGCGCCGATGCCCCAGCTCCCTTCGACGATGAGTCCGGGGTTGATCGCGTACCCGCGTTCCTTCGTCTCGGCCAGGCGGGTGCGGAGCGGGCGTTCGCCATGAGATCCGCCCCAGGCGCTGCCGAGATCGGGGTGACGCTCCAGATAGGCATCCACATCGTGGTCAGGGAGGAACGCCAGGATGGCCAGACCGGCGCTTGCGACGCCGAGGGGGAAGCGTACGCCCTCGCTGAGCACGAAGGAGCGGATCGGGAATGCTCCCTCCTCGCGGAGCAGGCACACGGTCTCATCCGCGCGACGAACGGAGAAGAAGGCGCTCTCCTCGGTCTTGACGGCGAGCGAGCGGACGATGTCCCGCGCGAGCCCTGTGACGTCATAACGCGCGGCGGCGACGGAGCCCATCAGGAACAGTTCGGGGCCGGGCATCCACCGTGTGCTGTCGGCGTCGCGATCGACCAGGCCCTCTGCTCTGAGCGCGGTCAACAGGCGATGCGCTGTCGACCGGGAGAGGCCCGCATCCCGCGCCAGATCGTGGAGCGCCGCGCCGTCGGCGCCTCCCGCAGTGACGAGGCGGAGCAGATGCGCCGCACGCGCGATCGACTGTGCGCCGGGGATGCCGCCGGAGACCGATTCCATAATGTGGACGCTACTGCGCGAACCGACCACATCGCAAGAACCGGCTTCCGCTGGGGGCTGTCTCGCGTCAGGCTGGGCGCAGGACGCGTTTCGAAGGAGTGCACGTGATCGACAAGCAATGGTCCACAGCCGCCGAGGCGGTCGCCGACATTCCGGACGGGGCGTCGCTCGCGGTCGGCGGTTTCGGACTGTCCGGCAACCCGATCGCACTCATCGAGGCACTGCTGGCGCAGGGCACTTCGGGACTCAGCGTCGTCAGCAACAACTGCGGCGTCGACGACTGGGGTCTGGGAGTGCTGCTCGGAGCGCACCGCATCCGCAAGATGACCTCCTCCTACGTCGGCGAGAACAAGGAGTTCGAGCGTCAGTTCCTCACGGGTGAGCTCGAGCTCGAGCTGACGCCCCAGGGGACGCTGGCCGAGAAGCTCCGGGCCGGCGGGTCGGGCATCGCGGCGTTCTACACGCAGACCGGCGTCGGAACGCAGGTCGCGGAGGGCGGGCTGCCGCGGCGATACAACGCGGATGGCACGATCGCACTCGCATCCCCGAAGAAGGACGTGCGCCGCTTCGACGTCGACGGCACCCCGCGCGACTTCGTGCTGGAGGAGGCCATCACCACCGATTTCTCGCTCGTGCACGCCCTGGCCGGTGACCGACACGGCAACCTGATCTTCAACAAGGCCGCGCGCAACTTCAACCCCCTGGCGGCGATGGCCGGACGCATCTGCATCGCGCAGGTCGAGCGACTGGTGGAACCTGGCGAGCTCGACCCCGATCGCGTGCATCTTCCGGGCGTGTACGTGCACCGCATCGTCGAGGTCGGCGAAGACATCCCCAAGCGCATCGAACGGCGCACCGTCGCCGCGGAAGGAGCCTGACATGGCACTCACACGCGATGAGATGGCGGCGCGCGCCGCGGCAGAACTCCGAGACGGCTCCTACGTGAACCTCGGGATCGGGCTCCCCACACTCGTTCCCAACCATGTGCCCGCCGATGTGACGGTGGTGCTGCAGTCGGAGAACGGCATCCTCGGCGTCGGTCCCTACCCCCACGAGGATGCCGTAGACCCCGACCTCATCAACGCCGGCAAGGAGACCGTCACGGTGCTCCCCGGGGCGGCGTACTTCGACTCTGCAGCCAGCTTCGGGATGATCCGCGGAGGCAAGATCGACGCGGCGATCCTCGGCGCGATGCAGGTCTCGGCGGCCGGGGATCTCGCGAACTGGATGATCCCCGGGAAGATGGTCAAGGGGCCCGGTGGCGCCATGGACCTCGTGCACGGGGCCGGCACCGTGATCGTGCTGATGGAGCACCTGGCGAGAGACGGCTCGGCGAAGATCGTCGACGAGTGCTCGCTGCCGCTCACCGGTCGCGCGGTCGTGGATCGGATCATCACGGATCTGGCCGTGATCGACGTGACCGCGGAAGGACTCGTCCTGGTCGAGACCGCGCCAGGGGTGAGCATCGACGAGGTCATCGCGGCCACTCAACCGCCGCTGGTCATTCCGGACGCACTCCGGAACGCAACGACAGGAACAGCATCATGACGAAGAACATCACTCCCGACGACATCGTGATCGTCGCCGCCGCCCGCACCCCTCAGGGTCGCCTCAAAGGCCAGCTGGCGGCGTTCACTGCACCCCAACTCGGATCCTTCGCGATCCGGGGCGCTCTCGCACAGGGCTCGGTGGACCCCGCAGCCGTCGATGCCGTGATCGTCGGCCAGGTGCTCGCCGCCGGTTCAGGGCAGAACGCCGCACGCCAGGCGGCCATCGGCGCGGGAATCGGGTGGGATGTACCGGCGCACTCCGTCAACAAGGTCTGCCTCTCCGGGCTCACCGCGATCATCGACGCCGCGCGCATGATCCGCACCGGCGACGCACAGGTCGTGGTCGCCGCGGGTATGGAATCGATGACGCGTGCCCCGCACCTGCTCATGGGCTCTCGCGACGGGTGGGCCTACGGCAGCGTCGAGGTGCTGGACCATATGGCGTTCGACGGACTCACCGACGCCTACGACAAGGAGAGCATGGGGGCGTCGACCGAACGCCACAACGCCCGGTACGAGCTCACCCGCACGGCGCAGGACACCGTGGCCGCCCTTTCGCACCAGCGTGCAGCGGCCGCGCGGGAGGCGGGCGTGTTCGACGCCGAGATCGTCCCTGTCGATGTCCCCCAGCGCCGTGGCGAGCCGATCACGGTGACCGCGGATGAGGGGGTGCGGCCTGAGACGACGCTCGAAACACTCGCCGGTCTCCGCGCCGCGTTCGCCGAAGGGGGCTCGATCACTGCGGGGAACTCTTCGCCGATCTCCGACGGGGCCTCAGCAGTCATCGTGACGTCGCGTGGCCGCGCGGATGCCGAAGGGTGGACGGTCCTGGTCACCGTCGGCGCGAGCGGACAGACCGCTGGGCCGGATAACTCCTTGCAGGCTCAGCCGGCCAGAGCGATCGAACGCGCGTGCGAGAAGCAGGGGATCAGCCCCTCGGACCTCGACTTGGTCGAGATCAACGAGGCCTTCGGTGCGGTGGTCGCACGTTCTCAGGATGAACTCGGACTGGATTCGGACGTCGTGAACATCCATGGAGGGGGCATCGCGATCGGTCATCCCATCGGCGCCTCAGGGAACCGGCTCGTCGTGCACCTGGCTCACGAACTCGCGCGACGGGGGAGCGGAACCGCCGCCGTCGGTCTGTGCGGCGGGGGCGGTCAAGGCGAGGCGCTGATCCTGACACGGTGAGTGGTGCTCACCGCATCCGAGTGAGGGGAGCGGCTCGTGTCAGGAGCGCTTGTCCTTCGCATGCCCCTGCGCGTCGGCGAGCGCCTTCTGAGACCTGAACTGCAGGCGCTGCGCCTTCTTCGACTTCTTGACCGATTGCGGCGAGTCCGCGTCGACGACGATGCCGCGTCGCTCGCGTCTCATGTCGACGACGGCACCGACCGCCAGCGCCATCGTGATCCCCCAACTCAGCCAGGACAGGGCCGCGCGCCAGGTGATCGGCTCGCTCCGCGTGCCACGCAGGAGCGATACACCGGCAGAGATCGCTGCGATGAGTCCAGTGCTGAAGAGGTAGCGCATGTCCCTACGCTACCCGGCATCTGCGGCTTCCGTCCCGAGCCTTGACAAGCGTCGCCCGGACCTCGAACGGATCTGTCACGAGCGCTCCTGGCGGGGAGCCGCTACCATGGAGGGGTCGCGGCAGGTCCGCGGCCGCACACCGTGTATCTACCGGCCGTCGACTTCTCGGCGGACAGCGGCGGCACCCGACTTCGCGTCTTCGGGCGCGCGAGAGCCATGACCCAGACGCACACCTCCGCCGAGCCGACCCTCTTCCGGATCGCAGGCTTCCCCTATTTCCTGATCGCCTTCATCGCGCGATTGCCGTTCGCCATGATGGTCGTCGGTGTCCTCACCGTCGTCGTATCCGCGCGCGGCTCGTTGTCGCTCGGCGGGTTGACCTCGGCCGCGGTGGGGCTCGGCACGGCCTGCTTCGGGCCGCTTCTCGGTGCGGCGGCCGATCGTTTCGGCCAGCGCGTGGTGCTGCTCATCGTCGCCCTGGCCAACGGCACGATGCTGCTGCTGTTCACCGCGGTCGTCTACGGCGAGTCCCCGGATGCGCTCGTGCTGATCGCGGCGATCGGCATCGGGGCGACCGCTCCGCAGGTGTCGCCCTTGTCACGATCGCGCCTGGTGACGCTCATCCGCGAGCGGGTCGAGGACAGCCGCCAGCCTCGCACGGTCTCGGGCACCATGGCTTACGAGTCGGCTGCGGACGAGACCGTGTTCGTGTTCGGACCCTTCATCGTCGGCATCCTGGCATCGGCGATCGCGCCATGGGCCCCGCTGGTCGGTGCCGCGATCCTGACAGTGGTGTTCGTGGGGGCATTCGCCTTGCACCCCAGCGCCCGCCACGTCTCCCGCGAGCGCGGCGAGGACGGCAAGGCGCTCTCGGCGGTGTCGGAGCTGTTCCGACCCCAGCTGCTGGTCGTGATCCTCGGCATCCTCGGGGTCGGCATCTTCTTCGGCACCATGCTCACGTCGCTGACCTCCTTCATGGCCGACCGTGACGCGGCAGAGCAGGCGGGTCTGCTCTACGGCGTCATGGGTGTCGGGTCGGCGGTTCTCGCGCTCGGCGTCGCCTGGCTGCCCCCGGCATTCTCGCTGCGGGCACGCTGGCTGGTGTTCTCCGGCATTCTGCTTGCTGGCTCGCTCCTGCTCGGTCTCGTCGACTCGCCGGAGATGATGATGCTCGCGCTGGCGATCATGGGAATCGGCATCGGCCCCACTCTCGTGACCCAGTACAGCTTCGGTGCGGCGCTCAGCCCGCGGGGCCGCTCTGCCACGGTGATGACGATGCTGGGATCCGGGATCGTCGTCGGACAGTCGATCGGTGCCGCCGTCGCGGGGGAGATCGCCGAGAACGTCGGTACCTCCGCCGCTCTCGTGCTGCCGATGTTCGCCGCGGCCGTGGCCTTCGGCGCCGGACTGTTGAACTGGGTGCTCAGCAGCACCCGCCGGCGTCGGCGCACTGCCGCGGCCTGAGCGTCGGGCGCCAGGCGCCCGGCATCCTCGATAGCCTGGGAGCTACCGCTGGCGTGAGGAGTCATCTTGGTCGCTGCAGATTTCGTGGTCGTAGCCAACCGGCTGCCCGTCGACAGAGTCGAAGGCCCCGACGGCGAGGTCGGATGGCGGACCTCGCCCGGCGGCCTGGTCGCGGCGCTCGAGCCGATGATGCGGAACGTGAACGGCGCCTGGGTCGGATGGGCCGGGCAGGCCGACACCGAGATGGAGCCCTTCGAGAACGGCGGGATCAATCTCATCCCGGTGCCGCTCAGCGCCTCGGAGGTCGCCGAGTACTACGAGGGCTTCGCGAACGACACCATCTGGCCTCTGTACCACGACGTCATCGCGCCGCCGCAGTACCACCGGGAATGGTGGGATGCCTACGAGACCGTGAACCGGCGATTCGCGGAGGCCGCTGTGGCTGCCGTGGCGCAGGACGGCACGGTCTGGGTGCACGACTACCAGCTGCAGCTGGTGCCGCAGATGGTGCGGGAGCTGCGCCCGGACGTGACGATCGGGTACTTCCACCACATCCCGTTCCCCGCGCACGGCCTCTACGCGCAGCTGCCCTGGCGCGACCAGGTGCTGCGGGGCCTGCTCGGCGCCGATGTGATCGGGTTCCAGCGCGCGCAGGACGCGACCTATTTCCTCACCGCGGTGCGGCGCCGGCTGCGTTACGAGGTGAGAGGCGCACACGTCACGGTCGTCGAGGCAGACGGGCGCACCCGCACGGCCGTCGCCCGTGCGTTCCCTATCTCGATCGACACCGCCCCGTACATCGAGCTCGCCCAGCGTGAGGACGTCAAGGCCCGTGCGGCCGAGATCCGCGCGAGCCTGGGCAACCCGGCTCGCATCCTGCTCGGTGTGGACCGCCTGGACTACACAAAGGGCATCCGTCACCGCATCAAGGCATACGGAGAGCTCCTCGCCGAGGGGCGGCTCAAGGTCGAGGACGTCACACTCGTGCAGGTGGCCAGCCCGAGCCGGGAGCGGGTCGACGCCTACGTGCATCTGCGCGACGAGATCGAGCTCGCAGTGAGCCGCATCAACGGCGACACCGACACGATGGGCCACACCGCCATCCGCTACCTGCACCAGGGGTATCCGCGCGAGGAGATGGTGGCGCTCTATCTCGCCGCTGACGTGATGCTCGTCACGGCGCTGCGCGACGGCATGAATCTGGTCGCGAAGGAGTACGTCGCCACACGGGCCGACAACCGCGGTGTCCTGGTGCTGAGCGAGTTCACGGGGGCTGCGGATGAGCTGCGCCAGGCGGTACGCGTGAACCCCCACGACATCGAGGGTGTGAAAGACGCGATCATGACCGCGGTCGAGATGTCTCCCTCCGAGCAGTCCCGTCGGATGCGTTCGCTGCGCCGCCGGGTGCTCGACAACGACGTGGACGCCTGGTCGTCGTCGTTCCTGAAGGCGCTGGCGGAGGTCCACCCGCGCTGAGCACGCGGCCATGCCGTGCGCGGCCATACTTGAACTGACCCCCGCAGCTTGCGCGAACCCTGCTGCGTGATGAACCCCGCTGAGAATGGAGATCCTGTGACGCGCGTGTGGACGCCCGGAGTGCCCGATGCCGATGTGAGCGCGGTGGCTGCCACCGAGCGGCTGGTCGTCGCCCTCGACTTCGACGGGACGGCATCTCCGCTGGTCCCGGACCCGATGGCCGCACGCGCGCTTCCCGAGGTCGCCGCGCAGGTCGCGCGACTCGCAGCGCTCCCGAACACGGTCGTGGCCTATGTGTCGGGTCGCAGCCTGCACGACCTCCGTGAGATCACCGAGCACGACGACGATTCCGTGATCGTGCTCGCCGGCTCTCATGGCGCGCAGTACTGGTTCCCCGGCGAGGCCGACGCCGGCGGCGACTCGTCGGACGACGACGGCGCGCGCGAGGAGCTGTGGGCCGCAGCACGCCCGATCATCGAGCGGCACGAGGGTGCCGAGTTCGAACCGAAGACCTTCGGCATGGGTGTGCACACGCGTCGCGCGGACCGAGAGGTCGAGAAGCAGGTGTTCGCGGAGATCGACGAGCTCGTCGCCGAACGGTTCCCGCACTGGCGCCGTCGCGCGGGCCACCGGGTACTGGAGTTCTCCTCACGCACCGAGGGGAAGGATGCCGCGATGGCCACCCTGCGCGAGCGCCTCGGAGCCACCGGCATCGTGTTCGCGGGCGATGACGTGACCGATGAGGACGCGATGCGCGTGCTCGGCGATGGTGACCTCGGGGTGCGTGTCGGCCCGGGGGAGAGCGCCGCAGCGATCCGTGTGGAGAACCCACAACAGATCGCCCTCCTTCTGGAAGCCCTGGCGGACGAGCGAGCCGCCCTGCAGGAATAGACTTCCTGCATGTCCTCGAACGAGTCGGCCCCCCGCGCGCCCATCGACATCAAGCCCCGTAGCCGCGTCGTCACGGACGGCATCGAGGCGACGACCTCGCGCGGCATGCTCCGTGCCGTCGGCATGGGAGATGCGGACTGGGAGAAGCCCCAGATCGGCATCGCCTCGAGCTGGAACGAGATCACGCCCTGCAACCTGAGCCTGGACCGCCTCGCTCAGGGCGCGAAGGAGGGAGTGCACTCCGGTGGGGGATACCCGCTGCAGTTCGGCACCATCTCCGTGTCTGATGGCATCTCCATGGGGCACGAAGGCATGCATTTCTCACTCGTCTCCCGTGAGGTGATCGCGGACTCCGTCGAGACCGTGATCATGGCGGAGCGACTGGACGGCTCCGTGTTGCTCGCCGGCTGCGACAAGTCGATCCCCGGCATGCTCATGGCCAGCGCGCGGCTCGGTCTCTCCAGCGTGTTCCTGTATGCGGGATCCATCGCCCCCGGGTGGGTGAAGCTCTCGGACGGCACCGAGAAGGACATCACGATCATCGACTCGTTCGAGGGCGTCGGCGCCTGCCGGGCCGGTCGGATGACGGAAGAGGACCTCAAGCGCATCGAATGCGCCTTCGCTCCCGGCGAGGGAGCGTGCGGCGGCATGTACACCGCGAACACGATGGCGTCTGTGGCCGAGGCGCTGGGTCTGAGTCTCCCCGGTTCCGCCGCGCCGCCCTCCGCCGACCGCCGCCGCGACTACTTCGCGCACCGCTCCGGCGAGGCCGTGGTGAACCTGCTCCGCCAGGGCATCACCACCAAGGACATCCTGACGAAGGAGTCCTTCGAGAACGCGATCGCCCTGGCAATGGCTCTCGGTGGCTCGACCAACGTCGTGCTGCACCTCCTCGCGATCGCCCGTGAGGCCGAGATCGAGCTCAGCCTGCACGACTTCAACCGGATCGGCAGCAAGACGCCACACGTGGCCGACATGAAGCCGTTCGGCAAGTACGTCATGAACGACGTCGACCGGCACGGCGGCATCCCGGTGATCATGAAGGCGATGCTCGACGAAGGGCTCCTGCACGGGGACGCGCTCACCGTGACGGGCAAGACGGTCGCCGAGAACCTCCGCGATCTCAACCCGGACCCCGTCGATGGCGATGTGATCCACACGTTCGACAACCCGATCCACGCCTCTGGAGGCATCACGATCCTGCACGGCTCGTTCGCCCCCGAAGGTGCCGTCGTGAAGTCCGCCGGCTTCGACGCCGACGTCTTCGAAGGCCCCGCGCGCGTGTTCGAGCGCGAGCGTGGTGCGATGGACGCTCTCGCCGCCGGTGAGGTCAAGGCCGGCGATGTCGTCGTGATCCGCTATGAGGGGCCCAAGGGTGGACCCGGCATGCGTGAGATGCTCGCCATCACGGCGGCCATCAAGGGCGCGGGACTCGGAAAAGATGTACTACTCTTGACGGACGGACGATTCTCAGGCGGCACAACCGGCCTGTGCATCGGCCACATAGCACCCGAAGCGGTGGACGCAGGTCCTATCGCCTTCGTGCGCGATGGTGATCTGATACGGGTCGATATCGCAGCTCGCTCTCTCGACCTACTCGTCGACGAGGCGGAGCTCGCCTCCCGCCGCTCTGGCTGGGAGCCGCTTCCCCCGCGCTATACCCGTGGCGTCCTTGCCAAGTATTCGCGTCTCGTGCGGTCCGCCGCAGAGGGCGCGACCACCGGCTGATCCTTCGACATCGTTCAGGATCCTCAGCCGGATGACTACGGCTCCACAGACCACCATGAAGGAACACCATGACTGCTGATTCCGTCTCGGCCGTGCCGAGACCACCCGCCCGCCAGGCCGCTGCGCCGGAGATCACCGGTGCAGAGGCCGTCGTCCGCTCGCTGGAGCTGCTCGGCGTGACCGATGTGTTCGGTCTGCCCGGCGGTGCGATCCTTCCCGTCTACGACCCGCTGATGGATGCAGAGGACCTGCGTCACATCCTCGTGCGCCACGAGCAGGGCGCCGGCCACGCGGCTGAGGGCTATGCCTCCGCCTCCGGCAAGGTCGGCGTCTGCATCGCGACCTCCGGTCCCGGTGCGACCAACCTCGTCACGGCGATCGCCGACGCCTACATGGACTCGGTGCCGCTTCTCGCGATCACCGGCCAGGTGTTCTCGACCCTGATGGGGACGGACGCCTTCCAGGAGGCCGACATCGTGGGTATCACGATGCCGGTCACCAAGCACTCCTTCCTCGTGAAGGACGCCGCCGAGATCCCCGGCGCGATCGCCGCAGCCTACGAGATCGCCTCGACCGGGCGCCCCGGGCCCGTGCTCGTGGACATCACGAAGGACGCACAGCAGGCCACCGCGCCGTTCGTATGGCCCCCCAAGATCGACCTGCCCGGCTACCGCCCGGTGACCAAGGCGCACGGCAAGCAGATCCAGGCCGCGGCCGCCCTGCTCGCCTCCGCCAAGAAGCCGGTGCTCTACGTCGGCGGTGGTGTGATCCGCGGTCGTGCCGCTGCCGAGCTGCTCGAGCTCGCCGAGTCGACCGGTGCGCCGGTCGTGACGACGCTCATGGCCCGTGGCGCCTTCCCGGACTCACACCCGCAACACCTGGGTATGCCTGGCATGCACGGCACGGTGCCCGCGGTCCTGGCGCTGCAGGAGGCCGACCTCCTCGTGTCTCTCGGCGCACGCTTCGACGACCGCGTGACCGGAAAGGCTGCGCTCTTCGCGCCCAACGCCAAGGTCGTGCACGTCGATATCGACCCGGCAGAGATCTCCAAGATCCGCACGGCCGATGTGCCGATCGTCGGCGACGTGCGCGATGTCCTGATCGATCTCGATGCCGCGTTCCGGGGAGCCACCGAGGGTGCCAAGCCCGACATCGAGGAGTGGTGGTCGTACCTCGACGGGCTGCGCACCGAGTTCCCGCTCGGTTACGCCCCGACGACCGACGGCCTGCTGGCGCCCCAGTACGTGATCCAGCGGATCGGTGAACTCACCGGCCCGGAGGGCATCTACGCGGCCGGCGTGGGTCAGCACCAGATGTGGGCTGCGCAGTTCATCAAGTACGAGCGCCCGAACGCCTGGCTGAACTCCGGGGGAGCAGGCACGATGGGCTACTCGGTGCCGGCGGCGATGGGTGCCAAGGTCGCAGAGCCCGACCGCGTCGTGTGGTCGATCGACGGCGACGGCTGCTTCCAGATGACCAACCAGGAGCTGGCCACCTGCGCGATCAACAACATCCCGATCAAGGTGGCGATCATCAACAACTCGTCGCTGGGGATGGTGCGCCAGTGGCAGACGCTGTTCTACGACGGACGCCACTCCAACACCGACCTGAACACCGGTCACGGCACCATCCGCATCCCCGACTTCGTGAAGCTCGCCGAGGCGTACGGCTGCCTCGCGATCCGCGTGGAGAAGGAGGATGAGGTCGACGCCGCGATCCAGCTGGCACTCGAGACCAACGATCGCCCCGTCGTGATCGACTTCGTCGTCAGTGCGGACTCGATGGTGTGGCCGATGGTTCCCCAGGGCGTGAGCAATAGCTACGTCCAGTACGCGCGTGAGCACGCGCCTTCGTTCGATGAGGAGGTCTGAGACATGTCGACCCACGTGCTGAGTCTGCTGGTGGAGGACCGTCCCGGTCTTCTGACCCGTGTCGCGGGGCTGTTCGCCCGCCGCGGCTTCAACATCGAATCCCTCGCCGTCGGTGTCACCGAGGTTCCGGGCATCTCTCGGATCACGGTGGTCGTCGACGTCGACGAGCTCCCGCTGGAGCAGGTGACCAAGCAGCTGAACAAGCTGATCAACGTCATCAAGATCGTCGAGCTGGATTTCTCGACGTCGGTGCAGCGCGAGCACATGATGGTCAAGGTGCGCACCGACAATGCCACCCGTTCCAACGTCATCGAGGTCGTGAACCTGTTCCGTGCCTCCGTCGTCGACTACGCACCGGATGCGCTCGTCGTCGAGGTGACCGGTGACAAGGGCAAGGTCGAGGCGCTGCTGAAGGCGCTCGAGCCCTTCGGCATCAAGGAGATCGCCCAGTCCGGTCTCCTCGCCATCGGTCGCGGCGGCAAGAGCATCAGCGAGCGCGTCCTGCGCGGCTGAACCACCCCAGAACTCAGGGACCGATCAGTCCCGTATCAACCACGAACAAGGAGAAACACACGTGAGCACCGAGATCTTCTACGACGCCGACGCAGACCTGTCCCTGATCCAGGGCAAGAAGGTCGCGATCGTCGGTTACGGCTCGCAGGGTCACGCCCACGCGCAGAACCTGCGCGACTCGGGCGTCGAGGTCGCCATCGCGCTGAAGGAGGGCTCCAAGTCCGCCGCGAAGGCCGAAGAGGCCGGCTTCCCGGTCAAGACCGTCGCTGAGGCCACCGAGTGGGCCGACGTGATCATGATCCTCGCGCCGGACCAGCACCAGCGCACGATCTACAGCGAGTCCATCGCCCCGAACCTGACCGCCGGCAAGACGCTGGCGTTCGCGCACGGGTTCAACATCCGCTTCGGCTACATCGACGCTCCTGAGGGTGTCGACGTGATCCTCGTCGCTCCGAAGGCTCCGGGTCACACCGTCCGTCGCGAGTTCGTCGCCGGTCGCGGTATCCCGGACATCATCGCCGTCGAGCGGGACGCATCGGGCAAGGCCTGGGACCTCGCGCTCTCCTACGCGAAGGCGATCGGTGGCACCCGCGCCGGTGTCATCAAGACCACCTTCACGGAAGAGACCGAGACCGACCTGTTCGGCGAGCAGGCAGTGCTCTGCGGTGGCGTGAGCCACCTGGTGCAGGCCGGCTTCGAGACGCTGACCGAGGCGGGATACCAGCCGCAGATCGCGTACTTCGAGGTGCTGCACGAGCTCAAGCTCATCGTCGACCTGATGTGGGAGGGCGGCATCGCCAAGCAGCGCTGGTCGATCTCCGACACGGCCGAGTTCGGCGACTACGTCTCGGGTCCGCGCGTCATCGACGCTCGCGTCAAGGAGAGCATGCAGGGCGTGCTCGCCGACATCCAGTCTGGCGCGTTTGCGAAGCGCTTCATCGACGACCAGGACAACGGTGCTGAGGAGTTCCTGGCGCTGCGCGCCAAGGAGGAGCAGCACCCGATCGAGGTCACCGGCAAGGAGCTGCGCTCGCTCTTCGCGTGGAAGCAGCAGGACGAGGACTACATCGACGGCAGCGCTGCACGCTGATCTGCTGATCTGATTCACGAAGAACGGGCGTCCCGAGAGGGGCGCCCGTTCTTTCGTCATTCGGCCTCGTGTCAGCCGCGCGTGAGCTCCTCGAGCACCTCGACCACGTGACGATAGGGGTGGCCGGTCGCGCGGGTCATACCGATCTCACAGGTGCGGTTCGCCGAGACGAACGCGTCGAAGCCGCCTCGGTCGGCATCCGCGGCGTGGACTTCGGCCGATTCGACCTCGGTCGCGCTGGCGGTGAGCTCAGGGTGCAGCATGCCGCGGTCGCCGGCGAAGGCGCAGCATCCCCAGCCGTCCGGCACGAACACATCGGATGCCACGGCCGCGGCGATCTCGGTGAGCGCGCCGGTCGCTCCCAGTGCGGTCGTCGAGCAGGTCGGATGGACCGCGACGCTGTCGAGCTTGGCCGACACGGTCACGCGGGGGAGCACCTCCCTGGCGATGTAGGTCGTCGCGTCCTCGATCACGAGCGCGGCGTACTCGGGGTACTCGGCGACGGACTTCGCGAGCATGGTGTGCAGGCCTTCGGTGCAGGATGCCGCGTCGCACACGACCGGGAGTTCGCCGTGCCGGCTGGCCGCCCACAGGGAAGAGAGCACGCGCTCCGTCATCCGGTCGTAGCCGGCGAGGTGGCCCTTCGACTTCCATGGTGTGCCGCAGCACATCCCGCCGGCGTCCTCGGGGATCACGACGGCGATCCCGGCGCGGTCGAGCAGTGCGCGCACCGCGTCGCGCGAGCCTTCACCATGGCCCTCAGCCCCGAACATTGTGCCGATGCAGGCGCCGAAGAACACCGCTCTCGCATCGGCGGGGTTCTGCGCCGCCGGTGCTCTGGTGCCGCCGCGGGGGAGTCCGCCGTCGTAGAGCGGCACGGTATCTGCGCCGAGGACGGCGCGGCCGGCCTGTGTGATGCCCTTCACGAGGGGGGCGGGCATCGTTGCGGCGAAAGTCAGCGCAGTGCCGCCGACGCGCGTCACGGCCGCCCACCCCTTCGCCGCGGCATCCCACACCGTGTCCTCGAGCTTCGACGACTGTTCTGCGCGCAGGCGCCGCACCAGGTCGCCCGTGTTGATGTCGACAGGACAGGCGACGCCGCACATGCCGTCGACGGCGCAGGTCTGAACGCCTTCGTAGTCGTAGTCGGCCTTCAATTCCTGGAGCAGGGTCGTGTCGCCCTGCTCCTCGGCCCAGGCCATGTCACGCCTGATCACGATGCGCTGGCGAGGCGTGAGGGTGATGCTCTTGCTCGGACACGTGGGCTCGCAGTAGCCGCACTCGACGCAGCGGTCCACCTCGCTCTCGACCGTGGGCACTCGCTTCAGATCGTGCAGGTACGAGTCAGGGTCATCGGAGAGCACCACACCCGGGTTGAGGATGAGATCGGGATCGAAGAGGCGCTTGATCTCCCACATCATGTCGGTCAGCTCATCGCCGTACTGCCGGCGGACGAAGGGGGCCATGATCCGACCGGTGCCGTGCTCGGCCTTCAACGAGCCCTGCTGGCCGAGCACCAACTCGACGAGGTCATCCGTGAAGCGCCGGTAGCGAGCGACGCTGTCCGCGTCGTCGAAGCGCTCGTTGAGCAGGAAGTGCACGTTGCCGTCCTTGGCATGGCCGAAGATGACGGAGCCCTCGTACCCGTGCGCCGCGAACAGGTCGATCAGCCGCTCGCACGTGACGAGCAGCCGATCGACCGGAACCACGATGTCTTCGAGGAGCGCGGTCGTGCCGGAGGGACGTGCCCCGGCCACGGCCGTGTAGAGCCCCTTGCGCACGTGCCAGAGTGCGGCACGTTCGGCGGCATCGGTGGTGAGCCTCGGTGCGACGGTGAGCGGCAGCGTATCGAAGTGGGCTTGAGCCACTGCGCGGGATGCGATCAGCGCCTCGGCATCCGCCGCGTGCACCTCGACGAGGAGCGCGGCGTGACCCTGGACGTCGATCTCGGCGATGGCTGCCGGAACGTCGCTCAGTCCCTGGGCGACGCGGAGCGAGGCGGCGTCGAGCAGCTCGATCGTCGCGAGTCCGAGGTCGGTGAGCGCGGGCAGCGCGGCCATGGCGGCGGACAGCGTCTCGAACACGAGCAGCCCTGTCGCGATGGCGGAGCGCACCTGGATCGTGCGGAAGGTCGCCTCGGCCACGAACGCGAGCGTTCCCTCCGAGCCGATGATCAGGTGTTCGAGGATGCGCACCGGATCCTCGAAGTCGAGCAGTGCGTTGAGCCCGTAACCCATCGTGTTCTTCATGGAGAACTGCTGGCGGAGGAACGCGACGCGGTCGGGCGATGCCAGCAGTCGCGCGCGCAGCGCGAGCAGGCCCTCGGCGAGGGCGGGTTCCGCCGCGCGCAGCTGGGCTTCGGCGTCGGCAGCGCCGGTGTCGAGGATCGTCCCGCTGGGGAGCACGACACGCATCGAGCGAATGGTCTGGTACGAGTTCTCGGTGATGCCGCACGCCATCCCGCTGGAGTTGTTCGCCACGACACCGCCGATCGTGCAGGCGATCTCGCTGGCCGGGTCGGGGCCGAGCTTGCGACGGTAGCGAGTGAGACGGGTATTGACCTGGCGCACGGTCGCGCCGGGGCCGACGCGCACCGTGTCGCCGTCGTCCTCGACGCGGATGTCCCGAAAGTGGCTGCGGGTGTCGACGAGGATATCGCCGCTGACGCCCTGACCGGAGAGACTCGTTCCTCCGGAGCGGAAGGTGAGCGTGCGCCCGGCCGCGCGCACGGCTCCGAAGGCGCGTGCCACCCCGTCGGCATCTGTGGGGGAGAGCACCGCGTCGGGGATCAGCAGGTAGTGGGAGGCATCGTGCGCGCGTGCGAAGCGGTCGATCGAGCGCGAGTGCACCTGCGTCGATGCCCCGAGAAGGGCGGGGTCCAGGGGTTCGGCGAGGGTGGTCGACACGGTGCTCCTCTGCTCCGTCGAAAGATTGTCAGACAAGTGTACCGAGTTGTGGACACTTCGATAGGCTGATCGCATGACGATCACAGAAGCCGCCCTCGGCGTCGTCGGCGTGGTGGACGCAGTGACGGCGCAGCTGCGCGGACGGATCCTCAGCGGCGACATCCGCTCCGGCGCTCCACTGACTGAGGCAGCGGTCTCCCAGGCGTTCGGGGTGGCCAGGCCCAGTGCGAAGGCCGCGATCGAGCAGCTGGTCGCGTCAGGGCTCCTGGAGCGCACGGCGCATCGGAGCGCCCGAGTGGTGGGCATCGACCCCGACACGGTTCGCGATGTCTATCGGACGCGGACGCGCCTGGAGAGCGCGGCACTGCGCGAGCTCGCCACGCGACGTGCGGTCCCTCCGGCGGCGATGGCGGCGAATGCCGAGATCCTGGCCATGAAGCCGGGCCCGGACCCGGCGACGGTCGACCCCGACCTGCGGTTCCACACCGCACTCATCGATGCCCTGGACAGCGAGCGTACGGGGCGCATGTACCGCAGCGTCCTCGACGAAGTGCGGCTCTGCATGGCCCAGGTCCAGGGGCGAAGGCTCCTGGACGCCTCGGCGATCGCCACCCAGCACGCCGAGATCCTCGACGCGGTGGCAGCGGGGGACGGTCAGCGTGCCGCCGAGCTTCTGGACGCGCATCTCTCCTCCGCGGAGGAGAGACTGGTCGAGGCGCTCACCGCCGAATAGCGACGACCGCGGCCCCGGATGATCACTCGGCCGGAGCCTCTTCCACGGTGATCGGAGCGTCAGCCGGGTCTGCCCAGATCGGCGCGGGAAGCACGGTGTCGGTCTGCCCCGCCTGGATCGCGCGGAGGGCATCGGCGATCTCATCGTCGTTCTCGGGAACCGTGAGATCGCAGGCGCGCAGCTCCGAGGCGAACTGCAGTGTGAGGCGGCTCTTGCCCGCTTCGACGGCCTCAGCCGTGCTGCCGGTGCGGATCTCGCTGCCCGTCTGGATCGCGGGGACCTCGTCGCAGACGTGGTAGACCGCGCCGCCGTCGACCCACACGACCTCGTCCTGCCCGAGCAGCTGGATGACGGCCGACTGGTCGGCCGTGTACTGCTCCACGGACGGCGGATTGAAACTGGTGCCCAGGATGGCGGCGAGCACGGCCAGCGCGATGCCGACGATGCCGGCCGTCGTCTTCTGCCCCTTCGACATGTCCTTGTTCAGGAAGATCAGGATGATGAGGGGCAGGAACGCGACGATCGCGATGATGGCCCCGAGCTGGTTCTGGACGAAGAACCGCACGGTGTCGGACTTGCGGGCCGGGTCGAGCCGGTTCGCCTTCTTCCACAGCACGGAACCGGTGATCGACAGGGCGGCGATGACCACGAGCAGCACCAGCAGAGCGACGAACGCCCACTGGGGGAACTCCGCACTGACGCCCTGCTCCCGGAGGAGGCCGGTGTCGGCGTCTCGAACGAGTGTTCCGTCCTCGCCGACGAACACGCGCTGACGCAACAGCCAGAAGATCCCGACCGCCTCGCTCGCGATCGCCACGGCCCAGAGGATGGCAGCGATCCAGCGGAAGCGCGTGGCCGTGGCCTTCGCCTCCGGTGTCGGGGTCCAGCCGGCTGACGGCTCGTCGGCTTCTGCCTTCGACGCGCTCTGCTCGACCTTCTTGTTCTGCTCAGCCACGGTGGTCCTTCCCCCGACATGGACCTCGTCGGCCCGGATGCCCCCGAGCCTAGTGGAACGCGTGTCCTACGCTGGGGGAATGACATCCGATTCCGATGACGCCCTGAGCTGGGACGGTGACGAGCAGACGCCGCCCGCCGCTTCTGCGCTTCCTGCCGGGTGGAACGCCGTGGGCAAGGGCAGCGGCGAGGTGGGCCACGTCGGTGACGACGGCACCGCCGGGCAGGACGGCGCGACGGATCCCGAGGAGTCAGAACCGCTCAGCACCACGATGCTCCTCGTGCTCGGAGTGGTGGGCGGTGTCTATCTGCTGTACTCGATCGGCTGGGTGGTGGGCGGACTTCGGCTCAAGCCCCTCGCGAACTTCTTCGTCGCCGATGTGATGTTCCTGCCGTGGTTCGTTCTCGCGATCGCCGCTCCCGCACTCTGGTTCCTTGCGACCTGGGTGCTCACTCGCGGCCGCGCGGCCTGGATCAGGATCTGCCTGCTTCTCCTCGGGGTCGTCCTCCTCGTGCCCTGGCCTTTCGTGACGGTGGGGGTGATCGGCTCATGAGCGCGACGCAGAGCGAACGTTCGAAGGCTTCTCCTGGATGGGTGGTCGGCCTGGTCCTCGGCCTGGCCGGGCTGTTCTACGCCTACGCGGTGTGGAATGCGGTCGCACATCTGATCGCGATGGCGCAGGGCGGACTGAGCGGTGGAGGCTGGGCGGTGCTCTCGTTCGGCGTCGCCTTCCCCGCGATCGTGTTCGCCTTCGCCTACGTGATCGGCCGTCGACGCAGGGCAGGCGAACTCGCCCTGGCCCTGCTGGCCGGTCTCGGCATCGTCGCGGTGTTCTGGATGAGTCTGATCGCGTACAGCCTCACGCTCGCGACCTCCTAGCGACGGAGGGGCCGTCACACGGCGCGGAGCGACGAGGCGGCTCCGGTACAGTGGAGGTGATCGCGCCCCCATGGTGTGCGGCGCATCGGCCCCTACTGCGCTGCCCCAAAGGATCCTCTGTGCCGAAGCCCGTCGTCCTCATCGCCGAAGTTCTCTCTCCCGCCACGATCGAGGCTCTGGGCCCCGACTTCGACGTCCGTGACGTCGACGGCACCGACCGCGAGGCGCTCTTCGCCGCGCTGTCCGATGCGGATGCGGTGCTGGTCCGATCCGCCACGCGCATCGATGAGGAGGCACTGGCGCACGCTCCGAAGCTCAAGGTGGTCGCTCGGGCCGGCGTCGGCCTCGACAACGTCGACATCAAGGCCGCGACCGCGGCGGGTGTCATGGTCGTCAACGCGCCGACCTCCAACATCGTCTCGGCAGCCGAGCTCACGGTCGGACACATCCTGAGCCTCGCGCGCCGCATCCCCGCCGCGCACGCCTCGCTGTCGGCCGGGCAGTGGAAGCGCAGCTCCTTCACGGGTGCTGAGCTCTTCGAGAAGACCGTCGGAATCGTGGGTCTCGGTCGTATCGGCGCGCTGGTCGCCGCGCGTCTCTCCGCGTTCGACATGCGCGTGGTCGCCTACGACCCCTACGTCACCTCGGCTCGCGCACAGCAGCTCGGAGTGCAGCTCCTCTCGCTCGACGAACTCGTCGCCGAGTCGGACTTCCTCACCATCCACATGCCGAAGACGCCCGAGACCACCGGGATGATCGGCGCCGAGCAGTTCAAGGCCATGAAGCCGACCGCCTTCGTGGTGAACGTCGCGCGCGGCGGACTGATCGACGAGGTCGCCCTGCACGAGGCGCTGGTCGCCGGCGAGATCGCCGGTGCCGGTCTCGACGTGTTCACCTCCGAGCCTCCTGCGGAGGGCGGCACGGCTCGTCCGCTGCTCGACCTGCCCAATGTCGTCGTCACCCCGCACCTCGGGGCGAGCACGGAAGAGGCGCAGGAGAAGGCCGGCGTCTCGGTCGCGCGTTCCGTGCGCCTGGCGCTCGGCGGAGACCTCGTGCCGGATGCCGTCAACGTGGCCGGCGGCGTCATCGACCCGTACGTGCGTCCCGGTATCTCGTTGGTCGAGAAGCTCGGTCAGATCTTCGCCGCGCTGGCGACCTCGCCGCTCACGAGCCTCGACGTCGAGGTGCACGGCGAGCTGAACGACTACGACGTCAGCGTGCTCAAGCTGGCGGCGCTCAAGGGCGTGTTCACGAACATCGTGAGCGAGACCGTGTCGTACGTGAACGCTCCGCTGCTCGCCGAGCAGCGCGGCATCGCCGTGCGTCTGCTCAAGGATGACGTGAGTGACGAGTACCGCAACATCATCACGCTCAGCGGTGCGCTCTCCGACGGCTCGCAGCTCTCGGTCTCCGGCACGCTGACCGGACCGAAGCAGGCGGAGAAGCTGGTCGGGATCAACGACCACACGCTCGAGTTGCCGATCGAGAAGCACCATGTCGTGATGCTCTACACCGACCGTCCCGGAATCGTGGCCGTGTACGGCCAGAAGTTCGGTGAGGCCGGGATCAACATCGCCGGCATGCAGATCGCGCGTCAGGCTGCAGGCGCTCAGGCGCTGAGCGTTCTCACGCTCGACTCACCGGTGTCGGAGGAACTGCTCGAAGACGTCAGTGCTGCGATCGATGCCGATCTGTTCCGCCAGATCGAGCTCACCGAAGTCTGATCCACCGAGCTGAACGAAGAGGCGGGGGCGTGATGCTCCCGCCTCTCGTCTGCGCCGGGGGAGTCAGGACGTGGCGCGGAGCACCAGCTCGATGAGCGCGGCGAGTTCTTCGCGATGCGGGACCAACCGCTCGGGGCCGTGCACGTCGAGCGAGTTGTTGAAATAGAGGCCGTCGCTGAGCAGCATCACCAGATCGAGGCTCGTAGCATCGCGGACGTGCGGACGGATCTCGTCGGCCCACCGTCCCCGCGTGTGCCGCAGCATGTCGGCGGCGGGAATGGAGCCGCCCTGCGCGAGGCGCGTGGTCGCGATGAGTGCTCGGTCCAGGGCGTCGTCCTCCATGACGGAGGTGCGCACGTAGTACGCCACCGGTCCTTCTTCCGCTGCGGCCATGCGTGCCAGGTCGGCGGTCGTGAGGGCGTCCAGACGTTCCAGCATGCCGGCCTCGAGCTCGTCCTTGGAGCCGAAGTGGTAGAGGAGGCCGCCCTTGGAGACACCTGCCGCCTTCGCCGTGGCTTCGAGGGTTGCCGCCCGTTCTCCGTCGGCGATGACGATGGCTTCGAAGGCATCGAGGACGCGTTCACGGGCCAGGGGTGGTCGGGGCATTCGGGATCCTCTGCGCGGGGGAGACGACGGGATTCTGTTACTATACCATCCGGACGGTTTAGTAAGAGGTCGTCCCTGTGATTCTGAGAGGTGTTCCATGACCCGTACTGCGTCGATCCCGACGACAGAGACGGATGCTCCCCGCGTCGGAGCCCGTGGCTGGGCGGCGCTCGTCGTCCTCATGCTGCCGGTGCTGCTGGTGTCGGTGGACAACACGGTGCTGAGCTTCGCGCTTCCCGAGATCTCCATCGCGCTCGCGCCTTCGGGCGCCGAGCAGCTGTGGATCATCGACGTCTATCCCCTCGTGCTCGCCGGACTCCTGGTGACCATGGGGACGCTCGGCGACCGCTTCGGCCGCAGGAAGATGCTCCTGATCGGAGCGACCGGGTTCGCAGCGGTCTCCGCTCTCGCTGCCTTCGCACCGACGGCCGGCCTGCTGATCGCCGCCCGCGCGCTCCTCGGCTTCTTCGGGGCGATGCTCATGCCCTCGACCCTCTCGCTCCTGCGCTCGATCTTCCAGAACCGCGATCAGCGCCGCATGGCGATCGCGGTGTGGGCATCCGCGTTCTCGGCGGGCTCCGCACTCGGTCCGATCGTGGGCGGCTTCCTCCTCGAGCACTTCGCCTGGGGATCGGTGTTCCTCATCGCTGTCCCGGTGCTCATTCCGCTTCTCATCGCCGCACCCTTGCTCGTGCCGGAGAGCCGTGACCCGAACCCGGGCCGCATCGACCCGATCAGCATCGCACTGTCGATGGCGGCGATGATCCCCGTGGTCTACGCGATCAAGTCCCTCGCGGTCGACGGCCCCAGCCTCACGGCGGGCGGGTGGGCGCTCCTGGGCATCGTGATGGGCTACCTGTTCGTGCGGCGTCAGCTGCGCGCCGACATCCCGATGCTCGACATGGCGCTGTTCCGCCGAGGATCGTTCTCCGGCGCAATCCTGGTGAACCTGCTCAGCGTCGTCGCGCTGGTCGGCTTCCTCTACTTCGTGTCGCAGCACCTGCAGCTCGTCCTCGGCCTCTCGCCGATGACGGCGGGTCTGGCGCTCGTGCCGGGAATGCTCGCGATGATCGTCGCAGGTCTCACGGTGGTGCCGATCTCACGTCGGGTACCGCCGCACGTGGTGGTCCCCGCCGGACTCGCGTTCTCGGTGGCGGGATACCTGATCGTGGCGTTCACGACGCACGAGCACGGAGTCGCACCGCTGGTGATCGCCTTCGTGGTGCTCGGCATCGGCATCGGTGCCGCCGAGACGATCTCGAACGAGCTCATCCTCTCGAGTGCGCCGGCGGAGAAGGCGGGCGCGGCCAGCGCGGTCTCCGAGACCGCCTACGAGCTCGGCGCCGTTCTCGGTACCGCGATCCTGGGTGGCCTCATCACCGCGTTCTACCGGGGAGCGCTCGTGCTGCCGGAGGGGCTGCCGGCCGAGGTGATGCACGCGGCCAAGGAGACTCTGGCCGGCGCGTACACCGCGGCCCACGAGTTGCCTGCCGCTCTCGGCGACGCTCTCTGGGAAGCAGCATCCGCGGCATTCGGCTCCGGTGTCATGGTGACGTCGTTGATCGGCGCGGCATTGGTCGTGGTGGCCGGTGTGATCGCGGCCGTCACACTGCGCACGCGCACCTCGCACTGACCAGTACGCTGGATGAACCGGCCCTGACGACCTCTCATGGACGCGGGTCGGTTCATCCCGGTGCAAGGAGAGTCATGTCGCGTGTCGTGAAGCTGGCCGTCATCCCCGGAGACGGGATCGGCCCTGAGGTCATCGCCGAAGCGGAGAAGGTGCTCGACGCGGTCACCGCCGACAGCGACGTCCGCTTCGAGAAGACGCGCTTCTCGCTCGGCGCCGGACGCTTCCTCGAGACCGGCGACACGCTGACCGACGACGACCTCGCCGCGATCACGGCGCAGGACGCGATCCTTCTCGGAGCCGTCGGCGGAACGCCGGGCGACCCCCGTTTGAAGGACGCGAACATCGAGCGCGGTCTGCTGCTGAAGCTGCGCTTCACGCTCGACCACTACGTGAACCTGCGACCCTCGAAGTTGTTCGTCGGCGCACCGGGCCCGCTGGCGAACCCCGGTGACATCGACTTCGTCGTGGTGCGTGAAGGCACGGAAGGACCGTACGTGGGCAACGGCGGCGCGATCCGCGTGGGAACCCCGCATGAGATCGCGAACGAGACCTCGGTCAACACGGCCTTCGGTGTCGAGCGCGTCGTGAGCCACGCCTTCCAGCTGGCCGCGCGCCGGCGTCAGAAACTGACGCTCGTGCACAAGACCAACGTGCTCGTGCACGCCGGCGCGATCTGGAAGCGCATCGTCGACGAGGTCGCCACGGAGCACCCTGACGTCACGGTCGACTACCTGCACGTGGACGCGGCGACGATCTTCCTCGTCACCGACCCTGCGCGCTTCGACGTGATCGTCACCGACAACCTCTTCGGTGACATCCTCACCGACCTCGCCGGTGCCGTCACGGGCGGTATCGGCTTGGCGGCGTCCGGGAACATCAACCCGGACGGCACCTTCCCCTCGATGTTCGAGCCGGTGCACGGATCGGCTCCCGACATCGCAGGGCAGCAGAAGGCGGACCCGACGGCGGCGATCCTCTCGATCGCGCTGCTGCTGGACCACCTCGGATTCTCGGCCGAGGCTGCGCGCGTCAGCGCCGCCGTCGAGGCCGATATCGCGGGTCGCAGCGGCGCCCGCTCCACCGCGGAGATCGGCTCCGCGATCACCGCCCGCCTCTGACCGGCAGGCGTAGGCTGAGACGGCGCAACGATGCGCCCACCCACGAGGAATGGATGACGACTATGACGACCATCGATGCTGAGACGGCCGTGGCGCCGCTCGATTTCGCCGTGACCAAGAACCTTGCTGCGGCGACGCCCGCACGAGTCGCCGAAGTGCTCGAGAACCCGGGCTTCGGCGTCGTGTTCACCGATCACATGGTCGACATCTGCTGGTCGGCCAAGGGGGGATGGCACCGTCCGCGGGTGCAGCCGTATGGCCCGATCCCGCTCGACCCCGCCGCGTCCGTGCTGCACTACGCCCAGGAGATCTTCGAGGGCATCAAGGCGTACCGCCACGAGGACGGCTCGATCCACACGTTCCGCCCCGACCGCAACGCCGCGCGACTGCAGGCGAGCGCCCGGCGCCTGGCACTGCCGGAGCTGCCGACGGAGTACTTCATCCAGTCGCTGCGTGAGCTCGTGGCCGTCGACGGCCGGTGGGTGCCGTCCGGGGCTGACCAGAGCCTGTACCTGCGGCCGTTCATGTTCGCCAAGGAGGCGTTCCTCGGCGTCCGCGCGGCACAGAAGGTCGCCTACTACGTGATCGCGAGCCCCGCCGGCGCCTACTTCTCCGGTGGCGTGAAGCCGGTGCGCATCTGGCTGTCCGAGGACTACGCGCGTGCGGGCAAGGGCGGCACGGGCAAGGCGAAGACCGGCGGCAACTACGCGTCGAGCCTGCTCGCGCAGAGCGAGGCGAGCGCGAAGGGCTGCGACCAGGTCGTGTTCCTGAACGAGAACCGCTTCGTCGAGGAGCTCGGCGGCATGAACGTCGTGTTCGTCTTCAAGGACGGCCGCGTCGTGACGCCCGAGTCGGACAGCATCCTGGAGGGCATCACGCGCGACTCGCTGCTGCAGCTCGCCGAGGATCGCGGCTACACCGTGGAGAAGCGACCGATCTCGATCGACGAGTGGCGTTCCGGCGTGGCTTCCGGCGAGATCGTCGAGGTCTTCGCCTGCGGTACCGCCGCGGTCGTGACTCCGATCGGCGCCCTGGTGGGCGACGGCTTCGACGAGCCGCAGCCGCTGGGTGAGCTCGCCCTCTCGCTGCGCGAGGAGCTGACCGACATCCAGTACGGCCGCCGCGAGGACAAGCACGGCTGGCTGCTGCGTCTCGACGCCTGATCTTCTCGGCGCGATGCCGAGACACCGCTTCACCGACGAGACCCCGTCCTGCTGACGTCCGCAGGGCGGGGTCTCGACGCGACAGCGGGGCCTCGATGGTCCGCCGTCTGGCTAGGCTGGATGGATGAAGATCGCCCGGTTCAGTCACGACGACGCCATCATGTACGGAATCATCGACGGGAGCGACCTCGTCGTTCTCGCCGGGGACCCCCTGTTCGTAGGGTACGAGACGACGGGTGACCGTGTGCCGCTCGCCGACGCGGTGCTGCTCGCTCCGGTGATCCCGCGCTCCAAGGTCGTCTGCGTCGGCAAGAACTATCACGATCACGCCGCCGAGATGGGGGGAGTGGCGCCTGAGGAACCGCTGTTGTTCCTGAAGCCGAACACGTCTGTGATCGGCCCCGGTGACGTGATCGTGCGCCCCGCACTCTCCGAGCGCACCGAGTACGAGGGCGAGCTGGCGGTCGTGATCGGCAAGATCGCGAAGAACGTGAAGGCCGCCGACGCCCTCGACCACGTGCTCGGATACACGATCGGCAATGACGTCACGGCCCGTGATCTGCAGCGCAAAGACGGCCAGTGGTCGCGCGCGAAGGGCTTCGACACGTTCTGCCCGCTCGGACCCGTGATCGAGACGGACTTCGACCTCGCGACGGCGAGCGTCGAGACCCGCGTGAACGGCGAGGTCCGACAGCACGCGCCACTCACCGACATGATCCACTCCGTGCCGGCGATCATCGAGTACGCCTCAGCCGTGTTCACGCTGCTCCCCGGTGACGTGATCCTCACCGGTACTCCCGCGGGTGTGGGCACCTTCGAAGCCGGCGACACCGTCGAGGTGGAGATCACCGGGCTCGGCATCCTGCGCAACGCCGTGCGCGACGCACCGCGTTCGTGATGAGCACTGCGGCGCTGACGGCCACCGAGCAGGCGGTCGTTCAGCGACGCACCGTCCTGATCCTCTCGCTCGGTCAGGTGCTCGGCGGTATCGCGTTCGGGGCCACGGTATCGCTGGGAGCGTTGCTGGCGGCAGACCTCTCCGGAAGCGATGCGCTGTCCGGCCTCGCCACGGCATCCGTGACGCTCGGCGCGGCGCTGTGCGCGATCCCGCTCGCCCGGCTGGCGGCGAAAGTCGGACGCCGTCGCGCCCTGACACTCGGCAACCTCTTCGCCCTGGTCGGGATCGTGGTGGTGATCCTCGCCGCAGCGCTGCGGATCTTCCCGCTCCTGCTTGCCGGCATCCTCATGATCGGGGCGGGCAACGCGGGCAACCTGCAGTCACGCTTCGCCGCGACGGACCTGGCCGCTCCGGTGCATCGGGGACGTGACCTCTCGATCGTGGTCTGGGCCACGACGATCGGCGGAGTCGCGGGACCACTGCTGCTGGCCCCCGGTGAGGTGGTCGGCCAGGCGCTGGGCATGCCCCCGCAGACCGGCTCCTATGTGTTCTCCTTCGTGGCCCAGTGCGCCGCACTCCTGCTCTACCTGGTCGCGCTGCGTCCGGATCCGCTCCTTGCCGCACAGCGGCTCGCCCGCAGCACGGCAGCGACGGTGGGGGCGACCGTTGCCGATCGCCCCGTCGTGGCGCGGTATGCGATCTTCGCTGTGGCGGCATCCCACGTCGTGATGGCATCGGTGATGGCGATGACGCCCGTGCATCTCTCGCACATGGCGCACGGCGCGCATGGGATGGAGGCCACGCCTGCCGATGTCTCGCAGCTCGTCGGCGTGACGATCGCGCTCCACGTGGCGGGCATGTACGCGCTGTCGCCGGTGTTCGGCATCCTCGCCGACCGCTGGGGCAAGCTGCGAGTGGTGCTGCTCGGGCAGGGTCTCTCTGCGGCATCGCTTCTCTTCGCGATCTTCGCGAACGACCAGCCGTGGGGTGTGATGACGGCCCTCATCCTGCTCGGTCTCGGCTGGAGTGCGGCGACGGTCGCCGGCGCCGCGCTGCTGACCGAGGCCTCTGCGCCGGAGCTACGGACCCGACGCCAGGGGCGCAGCGACTCGCTGATGAGTCTGTGCGCGGCCGCGGGTGCCGTGCTCGCCGGGGTCGTGCTGTCGAACTTCCAGTACGCCGGACTGGGCGTCGCCGCGTCCGTGCTCGTCGTCGCGATCGTCGCACTCTCACCGCTCGCCCGGTCGACGCGCTCGTGAAGCCCTGGGCTGGCGTGGGGGAGGCATACGCGTCGTCCTACGCCTCGCTCTGCGCCGGCACGGTCGACGCGCTCCTGAGCGCTCTCGGCCCTCCGAGCGGGCGCCGATTGCTCGACGTCGGTTCAGGCACGGGGGAGCTCGCCGACCGATTCCGCCGTGCCGGGTGGGACGTGACGGCGTGCGAACCGGAGCCGACGATGCGCGCGGTGTCACAACGGCAGTATCCCGAGGTGCCCGTCGTCGCCGGTGGCCTCCCGAAGCTGCCGTTCGCCCCGGCGATCTTCGATGCGGTGACGGCTAACTTCGTGCTCAACCATGTGCCGGATCCGCGAGCATCCGCGCGTGAGATGGCGCGCGTGGCCGCCGCGAAGGCGCCGCTCGGCGCCAGTATCTGGCTGCGGTCGCCGAGCTGGTTCTGGGCGGAGATCGTCGCGCGGGCCGGCATCGTCGCGCCGCCCGGAGAGCGACTGTCGCCGGACAAGGACTTCGCGCGCACGGCTGCGGGGTTCGAGGCGATGCTGGTCGACGGCGGCTGGCAGGGCGTGCGCGTCGAGGAGCTGTCGTGGATCTGGCGCGCCTCGCCGGCCACTCTCTGGACCTCGGCGGAGGGGGGAGTCGCGTCGGCGGGAATGCTCTACCTCGCACTCGACGACGACGACCGGGCACTGTTCCGGCGCACGTTCGAAGCAGTGTGCGCCGAGTACGCCGTGGACGGGATGGTTCCGCTGGAGCACACCGCAGCGGTGGCGGTGGGTCGCGCGCTCTAGAATCGAAGGGATATGGCTACTCCTCACCCCCTCACCACGACCGCCAGCGGTGCCGACGTCCGCGTCCGCTTCTGCCCCTCGCCGACAGGCCTGCCGCACGTCGGCATGGTGCGCACGGCCCTCTACAACTGGGCCTACGCCCGCCACAACGGCGGCAAGCTCATCTTCCGCATCGAAGACACCGACGCCGCGCGAGACAGCGAGGAGAGCTTCCGCCAGCTCGTCGACGCGCTGACCTGGTTGAAGATCGACTGGGACGAAGGGGTCGAGGTCGGTGGCCCGCACGCCCCGTACCGGCAGTCGGAGCGCCACGACATCTACCGCGGTGTGATCGACAAACTGGTCGCCTCCGGCGCCCTGTACGAGAGCTACTCCAACGCGGAGGAGATCGACGCACGCAACGAGGCGAACGGCCGTGCCAAGCAGCTCGGCTACGACAACTTCGATCGCGACCTGACGGACGAGCAGAAGGCGGCGTTCCGCGCCGAGGGGCGTCAGCCTGCGCTGCGGCTGCGCGTGCCGGACGAGGACCTGACGTACGAAGACCTCATCCGCGGCGAGGTGACGTTCCCCGCAGGCTCGTTCCCCGACTTCGTGGTCGTGCGCCCGAACGGCGTACCGCTGTACACGTTCGTGAACCCCGTCGACGATGCGCTCATGGGCATCACCCACGTACTCCGGGGCGAGGACCTGATGCCCTCGACCGCGCGCCAGCTCGCGCTGTACGCCGCACTGATCGAGGCGGAGGTCACGACCTTCGTGCCGCGGTTCGCGCACATGCCGCTGGTACTCGGCGAGACAGGTAACAAGAAGCTCTCCAAGCGCGACCCGCAGGCCGACCTGTTCCTGCACCGCGACCGCGGTTTCATCCCCGAGGGGCTCCTGAACTACCTGGCGCTGCTCGGCTGGTCCATCGGACCCGACCGCGACGTGTTCACGCTCGACGAGTTCACCGCGGCGTTCGACATCGTGAACGTCAACCCGAACCCGGCCCGCTTCGACCAGAAGAAGGCCGAGTCGATCAACGGTGACCACATCCGGATGCTCGACGGCAAGGACTTCGCAGAGCGCACGATCCCGTATCTCGCCGCTGCCGGCCTCTTCGACGAGCCGACGCACGAGCAGCTGGTACAGGCATTCCGCGTCGCACCTCTCGTGCAGGAGCGCGTGCAGCTGCTGGGTGAGGTTCCCGGCATGGTCGGATTCCTGTTCACGGATGACATGTCGTACGACGCCGATGCGCTGAAGGGTCTGCCGGCGAACGCCGCCGAGGTGCTCGACGCCTGCGTCGCCGCTCTGGAGCCGGTGATCGAGTTCACGCCGGAGAAGATCCAGGAGGCTCTCGCCGAGGCACTGGTCGAGAGGCTCGAGCTCAAGCCACGTGTCGCGTATGGCCCCCCGCGCGTCGCCATCACGGGACGGCGGATCTCGCCGCCGCTCTTCGAGTCGATGGAACTGCTCGGCAAGGACGAATCACTGCGTCGCCTGCGGGCGCTGTCGGCGATGCTCGCCGGCTGACACACGACGCGGAGTCGTCTCAGAGGAGGGGGATCGCCTGGCGGTCCTCCTCCTCTTGCTTCTCGCGATTTGGATCCGCCACGCCCGGGGTGCGGAAGACGCGCTCCATTTGGCGGGCGGCGATCGGTCGGGTAAGCTTGACTCTCGGTGCGAGGCTCCGGTTTCGCCCTTGGGGTATGGTGTAATTGGCAACACGACGGTTTCTGGTTCCGTTATTCTTGGTTCGAGTCCAGGTACCCCAGCCATAGTGCTCGCGTTCACATCACGCGCCGAGCGAACCGGTCTCGGTTGAAGATCTGAAGAACTCCCCACGGAATCGCGGGGAGTTCTTTTGTCTGCGCGGTGCGCCTTACACGGCCGTCCTTACGACCTCGTGCTCCCTTGCCATTGCCGTCGCCGTGTCTTCGCTCACCTGTGGACAGAGTTCGAGAGCCACTCGTCGGTCGAACCGCTTCGGGCCGACGCACCACCGCCAGAAACCAGCGGGGCGTGGGGTGCTCGGCGCTGACCCAGTACAGTCGTAGTGCGCTGACGAGGGCCGTGGATGGAATGGATCAGGGGTGAGCAGCGGGGCAAGGAGATTGCGTAGCTTGCGACCAGGTACGCGCTGGGCACTCGGCGGGGTCATCGTCGTGAGCGTGCACGCCGCAGCGGCGGTGTACTTCCATTTCGTCAACCCGTACGAGTCCCAGATCTTCCCGCCGTGCCTGTGGCACCGGATAACAGGTCTGCAGTGCCCCACCTGCGGGGGTACGCGGGCTCTGTACTCGCTTCTTGCGGGTGACTTCCTGCGCTCGTTCGCTATGAATCCTCTGCTCCTCGCGTCATACGTCTCCGGAGGGCTGGTTGTGGGGCAGGCGGCGTTCGAATCGGCGACCGGAAGGCAGGGCCGCTGGCCCATTCGCCTCGCACTCGGACTTGTGTTCGCGGCCTGGGTCTACACCGGAATACTGCGTAACCTGCTGTAGGCGTCGAGGCTGATAGCAGGCTCAGCTATCGCTGCCCGTCCGAGCCACCGCGCCAAGCCGTCTCGTCGCCCCTCTGGCCGAGATCGGGCGCGTCCACGAGACGCGGGACTTCACCCGGGCGCGGTTCGCGACTCTCGATTAGCACGCGCGGTGCCGCCAGCACAAGAGACACATACTGACGGGCGGTACCTCATAAAGTGATCGCCCTGGGGGTAATTTCTCGGCTCTGTGGGCCTCAGCGACCCTTGCCACGCTCGTGGGCAGCATCGCGACTGCCGCGCGCTCCCTCATGCTTCGCAGTCGAGCAGGACCTCTCCCGCATCCCACCGATCGTACTTCCGCAGCCACCTGAAACATGAAAGAGATCAGCCGATGACGCTTCCTCCTCCTCCTGGCCAACCGTCTGATTCCTCTGGATCGCAGCCCTCACGGCCACCCCGGCCTCCGGGGGCGTCGATGCAGCCGCAAGGGTCGAGTGCGGGCACCGGTCGGATGCCCCCGCCCCCGGCAGCGGGATCTCCCCCTGGTGGCCCGCCACCGGGGAAGAAGCGCGCCACGAATGCGGTGGTTGCCGGTGTCGTCGGCGTGATTCCGGGATGCGGCTGGCTCGCGGCGATTCTCGCGATCGCCTTCGGGCTGAGCTCACAGGGAGTCACACGGAGATCAGGACTCGCACCGTACGGGTCCGCCAAGGCGGGCGTCGTGCTCGGCGTGATCGGGCTCGTCATCAACATCATCTTCGTGATCTTGGTGTTCGGGACCGGGAGGTAGTGGGAGATGAGCAACTCGGAAATCTCGCTCTACGAAGTCCTCGAGGTCTCGCCCACTGCCGGTGACGACGCTGTTCGCGAAGCCATCCACGCCGCTCGCCGGAAATGGCAGAGCCGCTCGAACCACCCGAATCTCGCCCAGCGGCAAGTCGCCGAGCAGCGTGTCGCAGCGATCGCGGAAGCCGAGCGCGTCTTGCTCGACCCCGCGTCTCGCGCTCAGTACGATCACTCGCGGTCAGTGCCGCAGCAGAGCTCCAACGGTGGGGCTCCGCGACTGGTGATCCCAGCGACCGGGGCGACCACCTCAGCGAAGATCGACCTGCTCCGGGTGGTGAACGTGTCTCAGCCGTCGCCGGGGCCCTTCGTGCCGGTACTCAACGCCGACAAGAGCCCGGTGATGGCGGAGGGGGAGAACTACCTTCAGCACCTCACTGGGGAAGGTGGATGCTTCTACCAGCCGTGGCCGTCAGCGCCCGTCCAAGACGCCAGCCCGGGATGGGGGAACACGACGCTCTACTTCACTGACCAGCGGTTGATCTTCATCTGCCCGAACTTCGTTCGGCCGAAAGACTCGAGTGTCGAGGTCGATACCGATCTCGGGCTGGGGGTCGCGATCATGGCCGCCGGAGTCCGAGGTCTGTCCCAGGCGGGAAAGAACGCGGCTGCCGCGCGGGCAGTGGCAGGCAAGGCGATGGCTGCCAGCATCCCGTGGGAGTACATCGTCGAGGTCGAAGTGTGGCCGGATGTCGAGTACGGGGGTGCCGCGCTCATCTTCACGATGGTCGGTGGCGACGCGACGTACTCTGTCGGCCTCGGCATCGAGGTGCAGGATCTGAGCTGGTTCCGGCAGCAGGCTGAGTGGGCGATCCAGGTGGCCCTTCATCGGCGTCTCGAATTGCTCGGCGACGGAGTGCTCCCGTCGGAGCGCGCCGCAGTGCAGGCCATCCAGGCGAATCCCAGACCCGACTACGGTCAAGACGGATCCCTGTCCTACATCGCACCCGTCGCGCTCGACGCGGGGAACGCGCTCACCCGGCTGTAGTGCCACGGCATGCATTGCCAGCGGTTACTGGAGCAGGCATGAGAGCGTTCCCGGAGCCTCTCCTGCACGCGGCGGCAGCGGTCTGATCCATCTCTCAGCGGCGCCCGGGAATCAGCCAGGGCATGGGCTGGAACCCGGCCTCGCGATGGCCTTTCAACCGGTCGAGGGCGGCGTTGGCCAGGTGGCCGGTGAGGGTGCCGCTGTCGAGGAGCTGCTGGACGAAGGCATGATCGCCGGCGGCGATGGTGGAGACGATCACGGCATGCCCCAGATGCTCTGGCATCTGTTGAACAGCTCGGGCGAGCGCACGACGCGGCGTCGGCTCCGACGCATGGACGAGTTGCCGCGCTATCGGGGCGAGCTTCTCGGAGATACGGCGCCTCTGCTTCGTGGACTGCGTGGCAGCAGTCCAGATAGCGACCTCCAGAAGTCGCTCCGCTGTTCCGATGGCGTCGCCGCTCGAATCTCGGTACGTGCGAAGGTAGGTCGCGATGTGATCGAAGCGGTCGGTCGCGATGATCTGGCGGCCTTTGAGGGGATACTCGCAAGTGAGCTCCCACAGCGGCTCCCACGCGCTGCGTGCACCGGAGATGGCAAGGATGGTCCGGTAGGCGGTGAACCCCGCGTCCACCAGGCGTTGCTTCGCCTTGGTGAGTTCCGCTGGTCGGGCGGGGGAGCGCAGCGGCTCGATCACCTCCGCATGGACGATGCCGAGGGCACCCATTGCTTCGTGCGGTCGGTGTCCCACGCTCGTCGGGAGCATTTCCGTCACCACCGCCTTGGCGAGCGGGTCTCGCACCGCGGCGAGGTGTTCGGCGATGGCCGCGGCAGTCGGATCGATGAGCTCGACCTCCTGCAGGCGTCGGAGCAGAGACGCTGCCGGAAGTTGGGACGTCTCCTTCGCATCGAGTCCGTCTTCGGTCACACGGACGAGGTCATCCAGCCGCGTGCTGGCCGCTGCCCTGCCATGCGCATGCGAGAGGAGCATGGTCAAGATGCCGTAGCGGCGTGTGGCGAGTGCCACGCTGAGGATCGCCTGGCCCACGCGTTCATCGCGATCGAGGTATGCGGGTGCCTGTTGCAGGAAGTCCAACAATGCGCTCGGGCTTCCGTCTTCGGGTACGAGCGTGCGGGGGTCTCGCTCGACATCATGAAGCACCGCCGCGGCACGTTCGTCCTTCGCAAGGGCTGCGGGTACCAGGGCGCCCAGGAGGTAGCCGGGTGTCCGCCAAAGTCTCGGCTCCTCCGGAAGGAGACCGTCGACGACGGTCGCGATGACCTCCGGAGGCGTCGCGACGTCCGCCAGTGCGGCGCGAACGGCGATCGCCCATCGCTGGGCGCTAATCGATTGCGTCTTCGAGTGCGCGGGGAGACCGTCGATGAGCGCGACGTGCATCAGGTCGGCCGCTATCTCTCTGGCCAGCGAGTCCCTGCTCAGGATCTGAACGAGGAAGGGCCCGACGATGTGTGGCGGTCCGTCTGCCGCCTCGCGGCCGAACAGGTCGCGCAGGATGCGTCGCGCATGATCATTCCGTGTGGGGCTCAGACCGCTGAGGTGCAGCGCGATCGCGTGCAGCTCGGCCGATTCGCGCACGGTCGGCGGTGTGCTGGTGATCCGATCGAACGCTCGGCTGGCGAACGTCTCCCATTCTCCGTCGGTGACGACCGGTGGGAGACTGCGTCGGCGACCGATCTGCAGGAAGACGATCTCACCCGCGGCGACGCCGATGTCACGCCGTAGGGAGGGGAAGGTGCGAGCGGTCGCCGTCGCTGCGGTGACCACTTCATCGGCGAAGTCATCGTCTGCGTCGAGCGCGGTCCAGATCTCCGCCACGCGCCGCAGGAGCTGGACCCGGCCGGTGGCGTCGGGGAGCGACCTGAGCAGGGCGAGTATGCACGCGCGCGCATACTCCGGCCGCGCGGATGCGATCAGAGCCAGGAGCTCGAACGCCGGTGCGGGCCTCCCGAGCGACGCGACCTGATGGGAGACCAGGTAGCCGATGATGTCGAGCTCCTCGACGAGGGCGCTGAGCTGCTCCGGCCAGCGTCGAGCGAGTCGTACGCAGCAGTCGACGAACGCCCGGTGCGCGTGAGCGCGATGAGTAGGCCACAATCGACGCAGCAGGACGAGCAGATCGCCGGGCTCGTCCCGCGCTGCCTGGGGCAGATGGCCCAGCAGACGAGCGATCGTATCGTCGTCGAACGTCTCGGCGATCTCGCGGCTGATCGGTGTACCGGGCACATGGCACCAGCCGAGCATGCCGATGGAGCGCAGAGATGCCGTCGGGCTCCGGAGGAGATCGCTCACCACCTCCGAAGCACCACGCCGGGTGTGCACGTCTCGCGCGAGCAGTATCAGCAGCTGCTCGACGACCGCGCCGGTGAAGAGATCGTGTGGGTGATCCTCGATGTGGGCGATGAGCTGTGCCAGTGCGGATGCGCCGTCGCGGATGAGGAGCGCCTTCGCCGCGATGAACTCGAAGAGCACTTGATGCGCGAAGCGAAACTCCGTCAGGTTCCCGACGAGGACGCCGCGATGCTTCAGGCTGTCGAGGGCGGGTGAGAGTCCGGACGGGAGTGGGAGAGGCATCTCGACGCGTGGGAGTGCACTCTCAGCTCGCTGCCACGTGACGGCGGGGCTGGCGTCGGCGAGCATGAGGATGCCGAGCCGGGCGGCGACCGCGGTGAGATCGACGTTCTCGGCATAGCGCTCACTGCGCTGATCGCTGACGATTCGAAGCTGCCAGTACCGTTCGTACAGGGCGGACACGTCGAGGTCCGTGCTGGGGAGCACCCCCGCGCTCAGTTCGAAGAGCAGACGAAGCAGGAAGGGGGAGCGCAACACCTCCAACAGCGGGAGGCCGCGGGTTCGCGCCGCCTCCAGAAGATCTATGCCGCCTTCGTGGTCGTGTGCGGGCAGGTACCTCCGCATCAGGCTGCCGAGCGCCCGAGGCAGCTCCGTGGTGTCAGAGTATCCGCCGAGGTCGATGCGCATCGTCGCCCATGCCGCCGGCAGCTGGCGCTCCTCGACAGGCCGCACCGTGATGAGCAACGGTATTCCTGCGCTCTCCAGCTGGGTGACGAGGTCGAGCGTCTCGAGGATCAGGCTCTCGCTGTGCAGGAGCAGGTCTGCAGTGTCGAGCAGCAGGACCGGTCGGAACGATCGGTCGCGCATTCCCACGAGGTGACCGAGGAGAGCCTGTGCATCGAGCAGCCGGTGCCCGTTCGCCCCGTGGATGAGCCACGTCGCGGAGATGAGGACCGGGGTGTGCCGCCGGGAGCGGATCTGGCCCGCCAGACTCCACAGCACACTCGACTTCCCGCTTCCTGCCTCGCCTCGGACGATCACGGTTCTCGGCGCACCCGAGATCATCTCGAGCATGCGGTCCTCGACATCGCGCCGGATATGCAGCTCAGGCGTGGGCGGAGTGCCGAGGATCCGCTCGCCGAGCTCGCGCTCGTACTCTCCGGCGAGCCGCAGGATCCGACGTGCGTCGTCGGGCAGCTCGTCGAGCGACGGCATCCTGCGCGACGATTGCTCGTCGGTGAGGAATTCGAGAAGGACTGACAGGAACTGGCGCCAATAGTGACCGGAGGCGGCAAGAGCCCTGTCGGCGTCGAATCGGCGATACGCGATCGCGGCCCGGCCTTCGATGGTGCAGATCTCCGTCTGACGCGCCTGGACCCGCGCGGGTCGCGAGACGTCATCGGCGATGAACACGTCGGCGTCGGGGAGGGTCAACGCGCGGAGTACGGCGATCGCGGTCTCGCGGTCGCTGAGGGTGCGCCTGCTGTCTCGCCGGTCCGTGCTGGGGGTGATGCTCTCCCGCTCGACCAGCTCATCGTGGAGACGCCCCAGAACACCTGCGGGATCCGACTGGAGAGGCGCGAGCAGATGCGGTCCGAATCCGGCCTGCTGAGCGATCTCGTCGGAAGCGAGCACCGCGTGCACACAGTCGAGGGGATGGGGTCCGCTCTCGTGCTCGTTCACGAAGTGCATCGCGTAGTGGATCAGGGCGATTCCGCTCGCCGGCGCAGGTGCGCGTGTCATCGGGTGCTCCTCATGCCCCCATCATCCCGGCTGCGCGGCGGGTCCGCACGAACGGTTACGGCGGAACGCTGACGACGCTCGCGGGGCGCTGACAACCGGTCTGACAACCCGAGTCTCGAGGGGCTCTGACGATGGTCCCACTGAACCCACGAATCGCTACGCCGACGCAGAAGGTGCGGGGTGCGTAGCCGGAAAGGAAGAGACCATGGCCACATCTGAGACGAAGGTACGCAATGCCGACGTCACCCCTGAAGTCCGCACCGATGTCTTCGAAACGAGCCCTGAGAGCCGTTTCGCCGTCATCTCCCTCGGATACGGGCTGCGCGCCAACGTGCACTACACGGCGTACCTGGAGCTCCGCACTCGGGTCTACACCGCGCAGACCGGGATGCTCGGGGCGGATGCTCTCGTCGGAGGGCTCGACATCGACGACGACGATGACCGCTCGACGGCGTTCCTCGTCATCGAGAATCGCATGCCGCACCCGGTGGCGGTCGCATGCGTCCGGGTGATCGAGCGCAGCGGCAGCGATCACCGACCGATTCCCGCTGACGCGCTGTTCGATCTGGATCTGCCGGCCGGATGCGTGGAGGTCTCGCGCTACATCGCCCGGCTCGACGACCGTCCGGCTCAGGCCGGTGCCCTGGCCGAGCTGCTGCGGTCCACCATCGCTCACATCCGCCGGCGCGGTGCGGAGGAGCACATCTACGCGATCGTCGAGCGACCGCTGGAGCGTGTGCTCCGTGTCATGGGCGTGGGCGTCGAGCGGATCGCCGAGCCGATGTGGTTGGACGAGTACCAGGGCGTGAACCTCGCGATCCGACTCGACGCCGGCGCCTCGGCGGTGAATCTCGGAGGACTGCACGAGATCGATCAGCTCGATGTCGCGGTCGGATCTGTGCGGTTCTGGGGCGTGATCGAGGGATGATCACGCGACACGATGCCCACCAGGAACCGGTGCCGGCGGAGTACCGGCGGAATCTCGGGTTCTGGAGGCGCAGCGAGCAGGAGCTCATGCGCGGATCGACCATCGCGATCGCCGGCGCGGGAGGAGACGGGTTCGACCTCGCGATGGCGATCGCGATGATGGCAGGACCGAAGGAGATCCGGATCGCGGATCCGGAGACCTTCGAGCCGGAGAACTCCAACCGTGTCGCGTGGGCCGACGCCTCGACATACGGGCGGCGCAAGGTCGAGGCGCTGGAGGAGAGCATCGCGAGGATCCGCCCCGGTACGCGGGTGACGGCCTTCCCGGAGGGGATCACCGCCGACAACGCCGACGCCTTCGTCCGCGGTGCCGACCTCGTTCTCGACGAGTCGGAGTTGCGGTATCTCCATGTGGGTACGGCGCTGGCGCGCGCCGCACGTCGTCACGGGGTCCCGAATCTCCTCGTGATGAACATCGGCTTCGGGGCGATCGCGACCTCGTTCGCGCCTCGCAGCCGGCACACGTTCGAGCGGATGATGGGACTGCCGTCCGACATCTCGCTCGAAGATGCCGCGCAGCGCAGTCCGGATCTGGACCGTTGCGTTCCGTACGTCCCGTCTTACGGCGACCTTGACACCTTCGTCGCCACGGTGCGCGGCGCCCCTCTTCCGTCCGTCGTGCACGGAGTGAAGGCGGCCGTCAGCCTCGGGGCGACCGAAGCGCTCCTGCACCTCACACGGCGTGACGGGAATCGTCGTCGCTCGCCCGTGTACGCGCCGCACTGGGCGTACACCGATGCCATGACGCTCAGGTCCGGTCGGATCCGCTTCGCCCGAACGCGCCATTGGGCCGGTAGTGCTGTCCTCGCCGGTCGGTCCCTCCTCGGGATGAATCCGAGGGCGTCCTACGGCGCGGAAGGCGGGTCGCGTCAGGCGTGATGACGACCCGCGACGCGGCATGCGTGCGATCGAGACGCCTCAGGGGCCCGGATAGCTCAGCCCTGGGGCGTCTCGAGGTCGACCAGCGCTTCGAGGATCCCCCAGAATCCGAGCGCGGCCGGGTGCCATTCCACCGGAGTACCGTCGATGCCCGGCTTCAGGATGATCGTGTCCGCGAGATCAGGGTTGACCAGCCTGCGCTGGGCGAGTCCTTCGACGACGGCGGCACCCAGGCCGGCAAGCAGCTCGGACGACGCTCCCGGAAGGAACGAGAACCCGAGCCCGGCGAGGGCCTCGCCGTAGAACGTCGATGTTCGTTCGATGAACTGTCGTTCGGTATCGCGCAGCGCGGCGACGAGACGATCCCGGTTCGCGTCATCGGCGAGGCTGCTCGCCGTCGTGATCAGGGTGACGTGCGTTCGCCATGCCGTGGAATCGCTGAAGTGATCGAAGTTCCGGCGCGTCGCGACTCGCACGACTTCTCGCAGCACGGCGACCCGACCCTCGTGGGTGACGAGCAGGTGCTGGTTGCCTTCGATCACCCCGTAGGCCGCGTCCTGAGTACCAGGGTAGAACATGGCGTCGTGCGATTCCGATGAGGTGGCGAGCTCGATCAGCAGATCGGCGAAGAAGTTCTCCTTGGCGGGCCAGAGACGGTAGAAGGTGCTGCGGGGGAGTCCGGCCGTACGGATGAGATCTTCGATGCTGAGGTGCTCCAGGCTCACGGTGAGCCCCGTCTGGGCGAGCATCGACAGTGCCGTCGACAAGGCAAGCTCGCGTGTCTCATCAGCCGACTGCCTGTTGCTGCGCCCCGGAGCGCCCCATCCTTGCGAACTCATAGGTCCATTCAACATCACACTGGCATTTGGGACTGCAAGTTTCAATGTCACAGCGTGGAGGTTGGATGACGAACTGCTATGCTCGGCACAGGTCGTGCAAGGGAGATGATCCGCGCGACGGACTCGTACCGCGAGGGGAGCGTGTGGGTGCGCGAGACCGATCCACTGAGACATGGCGACGTGCGGGACGACTTCCGCGCTGATTCGCCCTCTGTCTGGTGGACACCGTGACTCTCGCTGTCGAGCTCGACACGGACAGCCTGTCGACTTCGTCGAAGCGTGCCTACCTCGCCGATCTCGCAGATATCCGCTCCTGGTGCGCGTCACGCCAGATTCCGGGGATACCGGCGCTCACAGCGCTCGACGCCTTCGTGTATCTGGTCGAGCAGCGAAGACTGGGGCGTGCTCACGCCACGCTGCGCCGTCGTCGAACCCTGTTGCGCAAACTCATCGCGCACGGTTCCGTCGCGATCTCCGCCGGTGAGTTGGGAATGGTCGAGGACCGGTTCCAGAAGATGGGGGACGACGCGACGACCGTGCTGGTCGTGTCGGATGACGCGATCATCCGGGCGGGGTTGCGGGCGGTGCTCACCGATTCGCGGGCAGGGTGCTGGACGGAGGAGAGCGAGAGGCTCTCCCGACCGACCGCCGACTTCTGGGACTACGTCCTCATCTGGATCAACTATCGACACGGCCTGGACCCCTATGGACCGCTGCGCCACATCAACAGCATGGGATCGACTTTCACCGCGCAGACCCCCATCGTGGCCGTCTACACCGGTCGGCTCACACCGATGCTGCAGCTGCGCCTCGCCGAGGCGGGCGTGAGGTACGCAGTGCCGCATGCGTGGCTGTCGGATCACCTGCATCTCCTCGCCGAGATGCTGGACACCGCATCCGTGCCCATCCAGTTCCATCTCGACACGGCGCTCGCGATGCGCCAGAGATTGGGGCTGTCCCTCAGCGGCACCATCGACGCATTGCTGAGTGCCGCAGCCGAAGTGCCTGCGGTGGTGTGGACCGGACATCTCCCGCAGACGCACCTGCCGATCAGTCGGACCGAGGTGACCCGGCTGCGCAGGATCGCCGGTGAGCTCGCCGGGGTTCCTGGGCCGGACTTCAGCAAGTACGCCACCTCGGCCAAGCGCGCACCGGAGACCCCGGAATGGCCCCGAGTCCGCGAGGTCGTGCGTCAAGCCCTCAATCTGACTGACTAGCGATCGGCCACGAACCCCGGCACGCGCTCGCACCTCAGCGCCTGTCACCGGCGCTTCTCCACGTCTTCGGGATCAACCTCGACGGCGACCGCCGTATCGCCGAGGAGGCGGGTGAGAGTATGCGCCTCGCCGCTCGGCGGCGGGAGGCTCTGCCCAGTGATAGCAGTCGTCGCTATCGAAGAGGAGTACGCGGGCAGCTACGGGATCCTGCGCGCCCGGGGCGTGCGGTTCGGCGCGCGCCAGGGCAGCGGCGGAGACACCACTGATGCCGTGGATCTCGACGCCGGGAGCCCACGGCCGGCAATCCCCCCGACGGGCGTCCCGCGGTCCTCATAGCACATCGATGCGCGCGGACCGAGCGTGAACGCTGCATCCGCCGCTTCCCTAGCGTGACCCTCACGGGCGCATTTCCTGGAGCGCTCGCACACGATTCTCTGTGAAAGGACTTGCTGTGGACGCCGGAAGCGCCTTCATCCTCATCCTCCTCCTTCTGCTCGTCGGACTCTTCGCGCTCGGTTTCTGGCAGTCCTCCGTCGCCAAGCGCCAGCACGAGACGGTGGTGACCCTGAGCCCTGCTCGAACACGTCAGGTCATCGAATCCACCTTCAGCAAGATCTTCTGGGCCGATGTGCAGGGTCCCGGTGACATCAACAAGAGACGCCGCACGCCCAACGACTCCGGGGCCACGATCTCGATCGACATCGGTGAGACCGCCGACGGAAAGACGCACGTCCAGGCATGGATGTCGGCGTGGAAGACGCGCTATGGCCTGGTCGCCAGCGGAGGCTCGGGCCTGGCCAAGAAGGTCATCAAGAAGCTCGAGCAGGCCTGAGCCATGTCTCGCGCGATAGGGATCGACCTGGGGACGACCTACTCGGCTGTCGCCATCCTCCGGGACACGGGGGAGCCGGAGGTTCTCGCGAACCGCGACGGCGAGAACATCACGCCGTCGGTCGTCCTGTTCCAGAGCTTCGAAGGGAGCGACGAGCCCCTCGTCGGCACCATGGCGAAGCACTCCGCCGCCAGCGCCCCTGAAGACGTGGTGCAGTTCGTCAAGCGCAATCTGGGCGACGCCGCGTGGCGCTTCACCTCCACCACCGGCGCCAGCTACGGAGCCGAGGAGATCTCCGCGGTCATCCTGCGTCGACTCAAGGAGGATGCCGAGCTGGCGCTGGGGACAGCAGTGACCGATGCCGTCATCACGGTTCCGGCCTACTTCGACGATGCGCGCCGCACCGCGACGAGGCATGCCGGGAAGATCGCGGGGTTGAACGTGCTGCGGGTGCTCAACGAACCCACTGCGGCCGCGCTGTCCTTCGGGCTGGACACCTCGGCGGAGGGCGTCGTGCTCGTCTTCGATCTCGGCGGGGGCACGTTCGATGTGACGGTCATGCGCATCGCCGCAGGGGAGTTCGACGTGCTCGCCACTGATGGCGACCGCAACCTCGGCGGCTTCGATTTCGACAACAGACTGATCGAGTACATCGCGGGACAGGTCGAAGAGCAGGGCGGCCCCGATCTCCTGGACGACAACGCTCACGTCGTGGCGCTGCGCGAGAAGGCCGAGATGGCCAAGCGCAGTCTCACCACAGTCACGACGACGACCGTGCATGTCTCAGCGGACGGACGACCGTATCGCATCGTGATCGAACGGGGCGAGTTCGAGCGGATCACGGCAGACCTCCTCAGCCGCACGCGGGATCTCACGGAGCAGGTCCTCGCGGAAGCCGGCGTCTCCTGGCATCAGGTCGATCACGTGCTGCTCGTCGGCGGATCGACACGTATGCCCATGGTCCGGGCGCTCGTCGAGCGTCTGGCAGGGCGGCCGGCTGACCGTTCCGTGCACCCGGATGAGGCCGTCGCGCTCGGCGCAGCCATTCAGGCCGCCATGGAGGACTCCGCCACCATGGGGGCGGACATCGACCTGTTCGACGGCAGCGCACCTTCGATCGCCGATGTGACATCGCAGTCGCTCGGCGTGCTCCAGGTCGACTCCGATACCGGTCGAGACGTCAACACCATTGTGATTCCGAGGAACAGCAAGATCCCCGCCAAGCTCAGCGCCGACGGCTACACGGTGGTCGACAACCAGACAGCGATCCACGTGCAGGTCACCGAAGGTGACGACACGAATCCCGAGTACGTGGTCGAGATCGGCTCGAAGGACATCCCGATTCCCCCGTATCCGAAGGGAGCCGCCGTCCGTGTCACGTACGCGTACGACATCGATCAGACGGTGTTCGTCGAGATCACCGATCTGACAGCGAACCGCTCGCTGGGCACGTTCACTCTCGATCGTCTCGCCAACCTGACAGACGACGAAGTGCAGACGGCTGCGCGCAAAGTGCGATCGCTCTCTGTCCAATAACCACGTCCTCCCAGATCCGGAGTGCAGGAAATGACTTTCACGAATTACTACAACATTCTCGAGATCGAGCCACGCGCGACCTCGGACGAGATCAACAGTGCGATCAGTGAGAAGCGCCGCTTCTGGCAGCCCAAGACGAGCAATCCGAAACTGGAGACACGTCAGCTCGCCGAGAAGATGATGAAGGACATCTCGGATTCCGAGGCGATCCTGAACAACCCAGCGCGACGGGCCGATTACGACAGGCAGCTCGCCGCGCAGGTCGACGTTCCTGTTCAGGTGCCGGTCGCGGGGGCGGCACAAGGGCGCGACTGGATGAAGATCACGATGGAGTACCTCGCACAGGGGAACGCTGCGCAGGCGAACTATGCCGCGCGCGAGGCGACGGCGCAACAGTCCGAGAACGCCGAGGCTTGGTACTTCCGCGGAGTGTCATCGGCCCTGCTCGACCAGGCGCAGGACGCCGCGTTCGAGTTGCACGAGGCGATCAGGCTGAACCCGAACGAAGCGACGTACCACGCGGAGCTCGGCGACCTGCTCCTCAAAAGCGAAGCATGGAATGACGCCCTCGGCGAGTATCAGCGGGCCAGCAGCCTCGCGCCCGACAACCCCTACTACAAGGCCGGTGCCGGACTGTCCTACCTCGCACTCGAGCAGCTCGACAGCGGTGCCGCGCTTCTCAAGGCGGCCCACGAACAGGTCCCGGACGACCAGCTCGTGCGCTACTACCACGGGATCGCGCTGTTGGAGCTTGCGACGGACGGGTGGTCGACATTCCCCGATGCCTCGCAGAACATCCTGTCTGAGGCGCAGCTGCGCATGTCGAGAGAGAAGCTCGCAGAGATCGATCGCCTCGGGGTCGACGATCGGAGCTTCCACAACGACGTCGACGAGGTGCGGGTGCTGGTCGAGCAGGCCGAGACCGTGAAGTTCCAGTCGTTCGGCGGTTTCCCCGGTCTCGTAGCCGGGGAGGTCGTCACGTTCATCGCCATGATCATCGCCTTCGCCTCGGGCGGAGCAGGCGCTCTTCTGGGCGTCATCTTCCTCGGCCTCATGGTGCTGTGGGTGGTCCTGTTCGTCCGTATGCACCGGATGACCGGCTGGCAGTGGAATCGCAAGCAGGCGCCTGCCTTCGTCCGTACGACCGGCCTTCAGTAGAGAGGTCTCAGCAATGACCACCGAGGATCCCATTGTCGCCGTGAACAGCGATGCTCTCTCCGCGCTCCAGGCGGAGGTCTCTCAGTTGGCCGACCTCTTCAAGCGGCGGCTGCTCGATGATCGCAGCAAGAACGCGCTGATCGAGACCGTGCAGGAGCAGGTGCGCGTGTCCAACGATCTGCTCAGGCATCGCGACCTCGAGAGTCTTCTCAGCGAATCCCTGCTCGCGATCGATCGGTTGCAGGGCGAACCCTCGACTCCTGAACTCGTCGCGTCGGTGGTCGACGAGCTCTTGGAGGTCTTCCGGCGTCGCCGTCTCGTCGAAATCGATGACGAGGGATTCTTCGACCCCCGGCTCCACGAGGTCGTCGACACGGTGACGGCCGCAGGCGACCTGGAGCCGCACGCGATCGCCGCCGTGCGGCGGAAGGGCTACCTGCTCGGCGATCGTCTTCTCCGCCCCTCCCGGGTGGTCATCGCCGTGAGCCGTGATGAGTGACCCTCTGAAGGCTGCGGCGGAGCGGCTGCGCCGCGCCCACGGTCGTGTGCTGGGCGCATTGGAGGCGGCGAAGACGGATGCCACTTCCAGGAGGGACAGCGGCCGCCTGGCCGCGCAGGCCGCTCTGGACCGGCAACGCGCGATCGTACGGAACCAGGCAGCACAGGCTGTGACAGAGCACAGCCTGCGGGCCAGGGATGCCGCCGCGATGCTGACTGCAGGAGCCTCCGGGCCGCTGGCCGTGGCCGAGAATGTGATGCTCGGTCGGCTGTCCACGCCGGGGCGTCCGCTGGGGGTGAACGAGGACGTCGAAGCGCCGTTCGTCGTGCCCCTCCTCGGGCACGGGAACATCGTGATCGAGGCGGACACGATGCTGGCGAAACCGCTGGTGGAGCGGATCGTGTGGCAGGCGCTCAGCGGCACGGCCCCTGGTCAGCTCGACGTGATCGGGTACGACCCGAAGCTGACCTCCGCGCTATCGCCCTTCAGCAGGCTTCGCTCGGCATCGGATGACGCCCTCCAGGTACTGAACCGCGCGGCGGAGCTCGACCGGGTCGTACAGCGGCTCGTGTCTGACGTCCAGCGCGTCAACGACACGCTGCGTGGTTCCGGCCAGACGCTCATCGACTTCCGACGTGCGGCCGGGCATCCGGTCGAGCGGTTCCGGCTCGTCGTGCTGCTCGATTACCCCGCCGAGATCGATGAGCCTCTGCACCGCCAGGTGCTCTCTCTTGCGAAGGCGGGTCCGGATGTCGGGCTGGCATTCGTCTTCGTGGTGCCGCCGGGCGGGGCGGGGGCACCTTCCTGGTGGAAGTCGGAGGACGTGCGCAGCCTCGGGGCGGTCATCCGAGCGGAGCAGGAGACACTGTGCTGGGCCGCGCATCCGACGTTCGAGATCACACTCGGCGGGCACGACGCCGCGAGCGTCGCCCGAGCGGTCGACGAGCTCGCGGAGCGGGCCAGCGCTGCCTCGGCTCCCCGGATCCCGTTCGAGCGGGTGCAGCCCCTCTCGACCGGGTGGGAGGCCTCCAGCGCCGACCGCCTGCAGTTCGCCGTCGGCCTGTCGGGGTCTGCTGTCGCCGAGGTCACCCTCGGCGACGAACGCGATCAGCGCCACAACATTCTCATCACGGGGGCGATCGGCCAGGGCAAGTCGAACCTGCTCAAGGTCATCGTGCACAGTCTGGCGCAGCGATATCCGCCGGAGGAGCTGGAGCTTCATCTGCTCGATTTCAAAGAGGGGGTCACGCTCTACCCGCTGGCGCCGCGGCCGGAGTCCCCGGACTTCCTGCCGCACGCGCGAGTTCTCGGTCTGGAGAGCGATCGCGACTTCGGCCTCGCGGTACTTCGGCACATCGAGGCCGAATTCTCCCGCCGCGCGCAACTCTTCCGACCGCACGGTGACAGCATCAGCCGCTACCGCAGCGCCGTCCCCGCTGCGATCATGCCGCGCATCGTCGTCGTGATCGACGAGTTCCACATGTTGTTCGATCCCAACGACCAGCTCGCAGAGGCCGCCGCGCAGCTTCTCGAGGCGATCGCGCGACGAGGCCGCTCTTATGGCGTGCACCTGATTCTCGCTTCCCAGACGATCTCAGGAATCTCTGCACTCCTCAGCCGTGAGGGCGGCATCTTTGCGCAATTCCCCATTCGCCTCGCTCTGAAGAATGCGGCGCAGGAATCCTTCGCGACCCTCGGCCCCGGCAATGATGCGGCCGCGCGGCTGCGGGTGCGGGGGGAAGCCGTGCTGAATCTCGACTACGGACACATCGACTCCAACCGTCAGGTACTCATCGCCGCCGTCGATGACGACGAACTGGCACGACTTCGCCGTCGATGGTGGGAGTCGGCGCGGTCGCGCGTGGACGCGCCGCTCGTTTTCGACGGAAACCGGCGCATCAGAGGTCAGGAGTCCATCGAGTGGCTTCGAAACATCCGCGCGTCTGCCGCGTCCGAGTCATCGACCCCCGTCGCGCTGCTCGGCTATCCCATCGACGTGTCGGGTCGGCCGCTGGCGATCCCGCTCGCGGCTGAGCCTGGCAGGAACCTCGCCATCGTCGGCGCGGGGGAGAACCCGCAGTCGTCGGCTGCTGCGGACCCGGAGAACAATGCGATCGGCGTGCTCCAGCTGGCCGCGGTCTCACTCGCCCTGCAACATCCCGCCGGAGACGCCGAGTTCGTGAGTTTCGAGATGATCGATGAAACGGCATTGCAACGGAACAACCACCAGAACTGGCTCGACCTCATGGCGGCCCTCGGCTACACGGTCGAACGCGTAGGTCGCGACGTGATCGCCGACTACCTGCAGGAGAGCGCATCAGACCTCGAAGGTCGCGATCCAGACGCACCCCCGAGGTACCTGCTGGGCTTCGGCCTCGATCGGGCCACGATGCTCGATGCTCCGGACGTCTTCGCCCACCGTCCCGCAGAGGACCTCCAGCAGGTGCTTCGCGCGGGGCCGGTGAAGCACGTGCATCTGCTCGGATGGTGGGCCAATGCGGCGACGTTCCGTTCGCACATCGGATTCGGCGGCGAAGGATTCATCGACGCGATGCTCGTGCTCAGGCTCGACCAGAGCAGTACTCAGGATCTGCTGTCGTCTCCCTTCGTCTCCTGGTCGGTACGGAACAACCGCGGTCTGCTGTCCGATCGCACGCAACTTGCGGAACCCACGACGATCATCCCCTTCTCGCCGCTGACCGCCCGCGTCGCGTCGGTGCTGTCGCAGACCGATTGGGAGGTCTGAGAGTGCTCAGCCCCGCCGAGTCTTATGCGCAGTACGAGGATTCCTTGGCAGCGCTGCTGGCGGTGCCCACCAGGGTTGCTCACGGACTCTCATCCGCCCAGCACCAGCACGAAGCCCAGCGCGCGGCCGCAGACGACGCGTTCCAACGGCAACTGACGCGTCTCGCGAACCTCCGCAACAGCGTGCAGGGGCGCTACGAGGCGGTCGTCGCGACGCTCACAGCGCACGAGGTCCTTCTCCCTCCCCACGTCCGCCCGGATGCGCGTGTCCCTGGTGATGAGGATGCTCTGAAACAGGCGATGGAGGCACACGCGGAAGCGGTATCGGCCGTCGATGTTCAGATTCGCGTCGCCCTGGCCGCGTCCCAGCGCGAGAGCGAGGACGCTGTCCGCCGTGCCGCGGACGCGCGAAAGACCGCGGACGCACTCCGCGTCCGACAGGACAGGATCCGCGCCGAGCGGGAGAGGGCTGTGGAAGAAGCGCGGCTCGCTGGCCGTGCCGGAGTACGCCGTCGACGCCTCTGGAGCGTGGGGGTCACCACGGCCGCCGTCGCACTCATCATCATCGTGGTCATCGTCGTCATCACCCTCAACGAATAACCAAGGGAGAACCCCATGTCTCAACTCAGCTCCGTCAAGCAGCAGCTCACCAGCATCTCATCGGACGCCAAATCCACGGCGGCAGGGCTCGCCGGGTTCAAGTCGAAGTTCTCGCAGGCGATCAACCAGGTGCAGGCCACGATCGGCGGGACGGCCTCAGGCACTGACAAGGAGATGATCCAGACGTTGCAGGCAGCGGAGAAGCAACTCGATGCCGCCATCACGGCGTTGCAGCAGGCCTCGCAGTCGGCAAGCAAGTTCGCAGCGTCGCTCTGAGCGCGCACGTCACGCACTGAATCCGTCGTGGTTCGATGAGCGATCTCCAAGACCTTCTGCGCACGCTCGAGAAGATCGACACAGATGCGGAGCGCCACTCGTCCGAGCTCGTCGCCCACGCGCGGCGTCTGGGGATGGCCGCGGCGAGCGCAGCCGCGGCCGCACGACAGTCCGCACGGGCCGACGGAGTCGGCGCCGCCGTCGCGCTGCAGGCTGCCCAGCACGCAGTGGTGCAGGCCGCGCAACTGCTCCAACAGGTGGCGAGCGCTGGTCGCCGGTTTCAGGCGCGCCACGCACCGGGCGGCGGTGCCGCAACGCCGCCAGGGCAGCCCGAGACCGCAGCCGATGTCGTTCTCACAGCCGCAGACGCCGCCGCACTCGGCGACTACACCGGTCAGGGGTATCGTGCTATGAACGACGCTCTCCGAGGGAAGACGGCTATGACAAGCGATGCCGACACGCGCGCGGCGGCGGTCTCGGCGGCCTTGGCGAAGCTTCCGGATCGCCCGGGACCCGCGTTTCGTGGAACGCAGCTCACGCCGGAGCAGATCGCCGGCTATGCACCAGGGCAGCTCCACCACGAGGACGGGTTCACGAGCACGACATCTGATCCGGCATCGGCGTTCCCGGGCAACGCGCTGTTCCTGGTGTTCTCCAAGCATGGCAAAGACGTCGCGGCGTTCTCGCCGCACCCGGAGTCTGAAGTGCTGTTCGACAAGGGCACCGACTTCTACGTCACGAGCAATTTCTACGATCCACACGTCGGGAAACAAGTGATCATCATGATGGAGGTGTGAAGGATGTCAGACGCTTCCTCACGAGCCATGCCCTCACCTGAGGCTATCGCTGCTGCTGAAGCTGCGGCGCGCGCGTTCCTCCAGGCGGTCGCGGACGTCCCTCCGGGCGAGCGCATCCTGCTCGACAGCGAGAAGTTCTCCGGCGCGATCGCCGAGGTCGTGATCGACGACGGCTCCGCAGGCGCACCGTAGGCAGGCTCCCGGACTGCTCGGACCGAGCGGATTCGCGGACGGGCAACGTGCTCCGTCAGAGCGTCGGTGTCGGCAGCCACATGCAGATCGAGTGTCTCGATCCGGGTGCACGAGAGCACGCCCGCCCTATCGCCGAAGTGATCGCAGACGCGAGGCTTCGTCACGTGGGCGTGCTCGACGATACCCCGGCCTCCAGGCTCTACGCTGAGCATCATGCGGGCGAACGAATTGGATGTCGCGGATATCGGCCAAGCGGTGGCGACCGGAGCCGTGCCGCCGGATGCCCGGCTCGATGAGGTGCTCGCCGCCGCCTACGCGCGCGCACATCGTCATGAGGAAGGCGCGGTCGCGGACTACATCCCGCTGCTGGCCGACGCTGATCCCGCCGCGTTCGGCGTGTGCGTCACGGATGTGCGCGGGGGACTGCACGAGATCGGCGACACCCGCATCCCCTTCTCGATCCAGTCGATCTCCAAGGCGTTCGTATATGCGCTGCTGAGTGAGCAGGTGGGCCACGAGAAGGCGTTCGACATCGTGGGGGTCAACAACACGGGTCTCGCGTTCAACTCGGTCGTCGCGATCGAGCTCAACGACGGACACCCGATGAACCCGATGGTCAACGCAGGCGCGATCGCCACCACGGCGCTCCTCCCGGGCGACGCGGATGACAAATGGGATGCGATCCGCGCGGGCCTCTCGCGCTTCGCTGGCCGCGAGTTGCAGATCGATGAAGAGGTGTATCGATCCGAATCCGCGACCAACCATCGCAACCGCGCGATCGCCACCCTGCTGCAGAGCTACGGGCGCATCACCACCGACCCCGACGCTGTCGTCGACGTCTATACCCGCCAGTGCTCGCTGCTCGTCGATGCCAGAGACCTGGCAGTGATGGGGGCCACTCTCGCGGACGGCGGAGTGAACCCGGTGACGGGAGAGCGGGTCGTCTCGGCCGACGTCTGCCGCGACACACTCGCGGTGCTGTCGGCCAGCGGACTGTACGAGCGCTCGGGGGAGTGGCTGTTCGAGATCGGCCTCCCTGGGAAGTCCGGCGTCGCCGGCGGCCTGGTCACCGTCGCTCCCGGCAAGGTCGGCATCGGTGCCTACGCGCCTCCGCTCGACAGTGCCGGCAACAGCGTGCGCGGGCAGATCGCCACGGCCTTCCTCGCGCGCTCCCTCGGGCTGAACATCTTCGCCTCCGATTCGCACTTCACGAGAGGAGCAGACGCATGAGCGCTGCATCGTCCGCCGTCCCCGAGTCCACTCCGCTCGCGGAGGAGGCCCGCGCATCCTGGGTGCCGATGATCGGGCTCTTCCTCGCGCAGATCCTGATGTCGTACAACGTCTCAGCACTGCCGGTCTCGCTGGGCGGCATGGTCGAGACGTTCGGTGTGCCCCCGACCGACATCAGCACGGCGATCGTCACCTACGGTCTCGTCGTCGCGGCGCTGGTGATGGTCGGTGCGAAGATCGGCCAGCGCGTCGGATGGGTGATCGTGTTCCGGGTCGTCGTGGCCGTCTTCGCGGTGTCAGCGGTCCTGATGATCGCGGCGCCGTCGGTCGAGTTCGTGATCCTCGCGCAGGCCCTCGCCGGTGCATCCGCGGCGATCATCGTCCCCTCGCTCGTCGCCCTGATCGCCGAGAACTATCGCGGGGCCCAGCAGGCGACGGCGATCGGCTCGCTCGGCTCGGCTCGCGCCCTCGCCGGGGTCAGCGCCTTCCTCATCGGCGGCACCCTCGCGACCCTGGTCGGGTGGCGGCAGGTGTTCATCGTGGTGCTGGTGCTCGCGGTCGCGGTGTTCATCCTCAGCTTCCGGCTGCGGGGTGAGCCCGGGAACCCGGAGATCAAGATCGACGTCGTCGCGGCGCTCCTGATCGGCGCCGGAATCGTATCCCTCACGTTGGGCGTCAACAACCTGAACCGGTGGGGCCTGCTGACGGCAGGTGCGGACGCCCCGTTCGACCTCCTCGGGCTGTCACCGGCGCCGGTGCTCGTGGTGATCGGCCTGGTGCTGGTTCAGCTCTTCTTCCTCTGGACACGCCGGCGCACGAAGGCCGGCAAGGTCCCGCTCGTGAGCCTGTCGGTGTTCGGCTCGTCCCGCGAGCGTGCCGCCGTCTACGCGATGTTCATCGTGGTCGGGCTGGAGGCGGCGCTGAACTTCAGCATCCCGCTCTACATCCAGATCGTCCAGGGTCGCACGCCCTTCGACACCTCGCTGGCGATGCTGCCGTTCAACCTGACCGTGTTCTTCACCGCGATGCTGGTCGTGCGGTTCTATCGGCGCTTCTCTCCCCGCACTATCGGCGTGTTCTCGTTCAGCCTGACCACGGTGGCCCTGGTGTGGCTCGCCGTCGTCGTGAACAACAACTGGGAGACCTTCCCGACCATCCTGGGACTGTTCGTGTTCGGTGTGGGGCAGGGCGCTCTCGTCACCCTGGTCTTCAACGTGCTCGTGACGGCGTCCCCCAAGACGCTCGCGGGAGATGTCGGCTCGGTCCGCGGCACCACGCAGAACCTCGCCTCCGCGGTGGGCACTGCGGTCGCCGGGGCGCTGCTGGTCGGCATCCTCAGCGTCAATGTGGCGGGCTCTCTCGTCGAGCACCCCGAGCTTCCGCCGCAACTGGTGGCCCAGGTCGACCTCGACCGGACGAACTTCGTCAGCAACGACCGCCTGAAAGAGGTGCTCGAGCAGACCGATGCCACTCCCGCTCAGGTCGAGGCCGCGGTGGCCGTCAACGAGGAGGCACGGTTGAGTGCTCTCAAGATCGGCCTGTTGATCCTCGCCGGCGTGAGCGCACTGGCGATCGTTCCGGCGAGCCGCCTGCCGCGCTACCGACCCGGCGAGGTGCCGACATCGGTCGCGACGGGTCGCACGCCGGCGCCCGAGGGCGCAGAGGCCTGATGCTCGAGTGAATGGGCGCTACCGGCACTCTCCGAGGAAACCGAGGTAGCAGACCGCCTCATGCGTCTCGGCGGGTCGGTAGTCCTCGTTCGAGACCTCCCTGGTGGCGGTCTCGGGGGTGCGTTCCAGGTTCCCGAAGCTGCCCAGACTCGCGACCACGCCGTCGGTGCCCTGAGATCGCATGTCCTCGATGGCGCTGGTGAACTCGGCGCAGATGGCCGTCGCCGACTCCGTCAGCTCGACACCGGCGCACACCGCGTCGTACTCGGCGGCCATGGCGTTGATGCAGTCCGACCACGCCTGGTCGACGAAGCAGGGGTTGACGTCATCCATGGCGACGTCGAATCGTCCGGTCTCGTACTCTTCGCTGTGGAACGTCTCGGGCTGTTCCGGCACGTCCACCTTCGTCCAGTGACGGGCGGTGGTGAGGGCGACGACGAGAACGATCACGGCGATGAGCACGAGAGCACCGAGGACCGACAGCAGCACCCACAGCCCGGTCCTGCTCGTGCGAGCAGAGGCGTCCGTGACGAGTGCCGCCGCGGGGGAGCCGACGGAGTGGGCTCCGGGGGCTGCTCGCAGCGCGGTGAGATCGTGGCCGCCGGCGCCCGCGGGGAGAGCTTCGGACACTGCGGGAGTGGTCGCTCCCTGAGTCGCCGCGCCCGGTGCGGCCGGAACGACGAGGGCAACCCAGTAGTCGTACCAGCTGCGGGATGCCGACTCGTCGGCATGCACCTGCACTCCTTCAGCATCGGTCAACGTGAGACCGAGCGATGCCGCGCCGCCCGGTGTCGACAGGCGCTCGCGGAACTCTTCGAAAGACAGGCTCATGCTCGTGATCCTTTCAGAACCGCAGGGGTCCCCTCAATCCGGATGCGCGCGCCGGTGCGGTTTCACGTCGGACCGCCGGGCGAACAGAACCGGCGGTTCGCGATCCCGGTACGATCGGTGCGGTGCTGCTGCACCGCACCGTGCAGTCTCCGGAAGTAGTGAATGAAGTTCGTCGAAGTCCCCATGCTCCCGATCGTGATCCCCTTCGGAGTCGTGATCTTCCTCGTGCTCCTCTGGGTTCTCCGCTCCCGCGGGCGCGTCACGCTTGCCCGGACGAGCGTCGCCGCGGTGCTCGCGGTCTATGCGGGTGGGGTGCTCGCCAACACGGTCTTCCCGATCTTCCTCCGCGTCGGGACAGGGTTCTACGACGGGCCGCGCCCGTTCCCGCTCTACCTCGTGCCGTTCGCCGACTACGGCCTCGAGGACGCTCTCATCAACATCGCGGTGTTCATCCCGCTCGGGATGCTCGTCCCGCTGCTCATCGCGCGGCCGCGCTGGTGGAAGGTTCTGGTGATCGTCGCCAGCGCCAGCCTCGCCATCGAGCTGACGCAGATGGCCACCTCGCGGCTCGCCCTCAGCGGACACCTCGCGGACATCAACGACTGGCTGACGAACATCCTCGGCGGGCTCATCGGCTACGGCCTGTTCCTCCTCATGACGCGCTCGAAAAAGTTCGCCGGATTCGTCCAACAGTTCCGGTGGCCAGCGCGCGAGCGCGCGATCAGTCAGCCAGCCTGATCTCCGCTGACGTGCGGGGAGATCCCGGCAATCGCGACCGCCCTCCCGAGGCACTCGTCGCTGAACTTCGCCCTCGTCCACCTGCGGGTCGGCATCTCCATCGAATGGGTGAGGATCCACAGCCGCACCAGGAATAGGCTCCGTACATGTCCCTCGAACCACTTCTGCTCCGTCTCGACCGCATCGCCGGAGGGAGGCAGGCCGGCGTCGAGATCAGCGATGCCAATCGCACCCACCCGCGCACCCGCCGGGCGTTCACGTGGATCATCTGGCTGCTCGTCGTCGAACTGCTGATCGGCGTCGGCGCCGTCGTCGTCGCACTCGTGCTGGCCGCGGAGGGCGAGCCGGTTCCCCTCGCGGTGTGGATGCGCACGATCGTGGTGCTGGGGATGACGGCGACCCTGTTCTACTTCGCCTGGCGTGCCGCTCGTGGATGGCGGTGGGCCTACCTGCGCCTCCGTCTGTTCGCACAGATCTTCCCCGTGATCACGCTCGTCATGGCGGCCATCCCCGGGCTGTATCCGCTATGGATGGTCACCGAGCAGATCGTGTTCAGCCTCATCATGATCGGTATCGCGGACTTCCTCACCAGCGACCACATGCGCGCGATGTTCCGCGATCCGGCGATCGACGCACACGCCTAGCACCATCCTCCTGCCTGGAGCCAGCCCCTTTTCGGCCGGACCATGGCGTCGCATCCTGGGGTGATGATCGTCGCTCCGCCCTCTTCCTCGTTACCACAGACCGTCGGGACGAGAACATGACCTCGCTCGTGCGGGTCGTGCCGGGCGAAGACCTCGGATACCGTCGTCGTCGCTCCGGTTCGGGCTTCCGCTACGTCGACCAGGACGGTAACCCCGCACCGGAACCGGACCGGGAACGCATCCACGACCTCGTCATCCCGCCCGCCTGGGAAGGCGTCTGGATCGCCGCTGATCCGCTCGCCCACATCCAGGTCGTCGGCACTGACGAGGCGGGGCGCCGACAGTACCTCTACCACCCGCTCTGGCGCGTGCGTCGTGATCGGAGCAAGTTCCGCCGTGCACTCGATCTGGCGGAGCGGCTGCCGCGAGCGCGGGCGCGCGTCACCCGGGCTCTCGCCGACGAGAGTTTGTCCCGCGAGCGCGTGCTCGCTACCGCGTTCCGTCTGCTGGATGACGCTGCCTTGCGGGTCGGGTCGGACCGCTATCTCGTGAAGCACGGGAGCCGCGGATTGACCACGCTCCGTCGACGCGACGTGAAGATCACCGCGTCGACCGTCGCCCTGTCGTTCCCGGCGAAGAGCGGGCAGACGGCGTCGATCGAGATCTCCGATGCGCCGCTCGCCGAGGTGCTCACCGAGCTCTCCGCCGGGCCCGATCGTGCCTTCCTTCTCGCCTACCGCAAAGGGCGGCGAAGAGTGCGCATCACGCCCGCTGAGGTGAACGACTACCTGCGTCGTGTGACCGGCGGGGTCTTCTCGGCGAAGGACTTCCGCACCTTGCACGGCACGATTCTCGCGGCCGACGCGCTCGCACGGATCGGGGTGCTCGATACGACGGCTGAGCGCAAGAAGGCTGAGCGACTCGCGGTGCAGGCCACGGCCACCGCACTGGGCAACACGACGGCTGTCGCGCGCGGCAGCTACATCGATCCGCGGGTCTTCCGTCTCTACACTCGCGGAACGACGCTCGATCTGTCTGTCGCGCCCGAGACCGCGATCCGCCGGCTGCTCGCCGAGAAGCCCCGTCGGCGTCGCTGAGACGGGAGACGACGAAGCGGCCGCCACCGTCCGGTGAGCGACCGCTTCGACGCGTCGCTCAGTTGCTGCGCGGGTACGTGTAGAAGCCCTCGCCGGTCGCGACGCCGAGCTTGCCCTGGTCGATGTAGCGCTCCTTGATGAGATCGGCGAAGGCCTGCTGCTTCGCGTCGCCCATCCGGGAGATGTTGTAGGCGGTCGTGAGCCCGACGATGTCGTAGATCTCGAACGGGCCGGCCGGCGCCCCGGTGCCGATGCGCCACGTGGCGTCGATGGCCTCGGGTTCGGCGATGCCGTCGACCAGGAGCTCGCCGGCTGCTTGCAGGAACGGGACCAGCAGCGAGTTGAGCAGGTATCCCGCCTTCTCCTTCTTGATCTCGATCGGGACCATTCCGATCTGGCGCGCGAACTCGACGACCTGCTCGTAGACGGCGGGGTCGGTCGCGGGCGTGCCCATGACCTCGGCGGTGTTGTGCGACCAGATCTCGTTCGCGAAGTGCAGTGCGAGGAATCGGTCGGGCCGTCCGGTCGATTCGGCCAGAGCGCTCGGGAGCAGTGTGGAGGAGTTCGTTGCGAACACGGTCGCTGCGGGGGCTGCGTCTGCGATCGTGCGGTAGATGCTCTGCTTCAGTTCGAGGTTCTCCGGGACGGCTTCGATCACGAGGTCTGCGGAGGAGACGGCGTCGGCGAGGTCGGCGCTCAGACGGATGCGCTGGATCGCGGCCGCGGCGCCTCCGTCTGCGGCGCCGTCGACGTCATCGGCCTCGTAGCGGGCGGCGAGGCCCTGGAAGCGCTCGGATGCGCGATCGAGTGCGGGCTGGTCGATGTCGTATGCGACGACGTCGAAGCCGTGGAACGCGGTCTGGAACGCGATCTGCGATCCGAGGACGCCGGTACCGAGGACGGTGATGTTCTTCATTTCTCTTCCTTCTGTGGTGACCTTGTGGGTCGGTTTCCGCGAGTGTGCCGAGGCGCCCGGTCAGGGCAGGTCGGCGCTGTGGTCGAAGCGCTCGAGGTCGTGGGCGAACCGGGCGACCTCGTCGTCGGTCCACGGGGCGAGGTGCGCGTCGATGATCTTCTGCAGGGTGTCGAGGGTGCCGCGATAGGCCGCTGTGCCTGCGGGTGTGAGCTCGAGCGGGCGTCCGCGTCCTGAGTCACTGGGTGCTTCGCGGACGATCCCGAGCGAGGTCAGTGCGGCGAGTTGGCGCGACACGGTTGAGCGGTTCAGTCGGAACATGCGCGCGATGTCGATGGAGCGGATGCCGGGCTGTTCGGCGATGGCCATCACGATGGACTGGTCGGTGACCGAGAGGGGGGTCTCATCGAACCGGGCGTCTGCCAGGCCGCGGCGCGAGATCGCGACGAGCGAGCGGAGCACCGTCGCGCTGTGCCGGTCTCGTTGATCTGCCATATCCATCGCGCCTCCTGTTGTCTTATGCAACGTTACGCTTCTATGTTGCATTCCACAACAGAAGAGGGATCCGGGTCAGGATGAGTCGGATGAGTCGGATGACAGGATGGATGCATGGACACCGCCAATCTCACCCGCGAGGAGACGGCGGCGCGATCCGCTGCCGTCGCCGTGCACAGCATCCGCGTCGAACTCGATCTGACGAATGCCCCAGATCCGGGCACCACCGGTTTTCCGACGGTGACGACGATCGACTTCGATGCGACGGTGGCGGAGACCTGGCTCGATTTCATCGGGGAGTCCGTGGGTCGCGTGACGCTCAACGGTGTGGTCCAGGAGCCGCGTCACGACGGCGCGCGGATCGCCCTCGCAGGTCTTGGCGCGCGCAACGTCGTCGTGGTGGAGGCCGTCGGCGCGTACAGCAGATCCGGCGAAGGCCTCCACCGCTTCGTCGATCCGGCAGACGGGGAGACCTACCTCTACACCCAGTACGAGCCCGCGGATTCGCGCCGCGTGATGGCGTGCTTCGAGCAGCCCGACATCAAGGCGCCGTACACGTTCGTGGTGCACGCGCCGTCCGGCTGGGAGGTGCTGTCGAATCAGGTCGTCACCGGCGCACACGTGGATGGTGCGCGACAGCGTGTCGAGTTCGCCCCCACGCTGCCGATCTCGAGCTACATCACCGCGGTGGCTGCCGGACCCTACGTGCGCGTCGAGGGCGAATGGTCGCGCGACGATCAGCGGATCGCTCTCGGTGTGTTCGCGCGCCGCTCGCTCGCGCCGCACATGGAATCCGAGGAGATACTCGAGGTCACCCGTCAGGGTCTCGACTTCTTCACCGACGCGTTCGCCTATCCGTACCCCTGGGGCAAGTACGACCAGATCTTCGTGCCTGAGTACAATCTCGGCGCGATGGAGAATCCGGGCCTGGTGACCTTCACGGAGGCGTATCTGTCGCGAGGGGCGGCGACCGATGCCCAGCGTGCCGCGCGCGCGAACACGATCCTCCACGAGATGGCGCACATGTGGTTCGGCGACCTCGTCACCATGCGGTGGTGGGACGATCTCTGGCTCAAGGAGTCGTTCGCCGACTACATGGGCGCCCACGCATCGGCAGCTGCGACCCGCTTCACCGACGCGTGGGTGAAGTTCGCCGCCAGCCGCAAGGCGTGGGCGTACCAGCAGGACCAGCTGCCCACGACTCACCCGATCGTCGCCGACATCCCCGACCTCGAGGCGGCGAAGCTCAACTTCGACGGGATCACGTATGCCAAGGGTGCGGCGGTGCTCAAGCAGTTGGTCGCCTTCGTCGGTGAAGAGGCGTTCTTCGAAGGTGCGCGTCGATACTTCGCCGCCCACGCGTTCGGCAACACCACACTCGACGACCTGCTGGAACAGCTGAGCGCGGTATCGGGTCGGGACATGAGCGACTGGTCGCGGGCATGGCTCGAGACCTCCGGCATGTCCACGCTCGCGCTGGAGGAGGGAACCGATGGGGTCGAGCTGGTGCAGACGGATCCCCGTCCGCATCGACTGCGCATCGGGCTCTACGGGCACGAGGGAGACCGGATCGTTCGTCAGGAGCAGATGTCGCTCGACATCACCGCGCCTCGCACCGCCATCGACCTGCCGTTCGCCGAGCTCGTGATCCTGAACGACGACGATCTGACGTACGCGAAGGCACGTCTTGATGAGCGGTCTCTGCAGACCGTCGAGGAATCGCTGTCTGCTGTCGAGGATCCGCTGGCGCGGGCGTTGCTCTGGTCGTCGCTGTGGAACGCGACGCGCGACGGCGAACTCGATGCATCCCGCTATCTCGCCATCGCGCGCGCACACGCACCTGCCGAGGCGAACATCGGGTTGCTCTCCGGAGTCATCGCCAATGCGGCCTACGCAGTGCGCCACTTCGTCGTCGACGAGCGACGCGGGCAGGAACAGCGTGCATGGACCGAGACGACATGGGCGGCGCTGCAGAGGGCTGATGCCGGCAGCGACGCCCAGCTGAGCTGGGCGCGCGCCGTCGCCGGCGCGTCGGCCTATGACGACCTGCACAGTGCAGACCTCCGCGGCATGCTCGACGGTGCGGCACCTGAGGGGCTCACGGTCGATCCTGACCTGCGGTGGCAGATACTGACCGCACTCGTCACGACCGGGCATGCGACGGGCGACGACATCGAGGCGGAAGCCGCGGGTGACGATACCGGGAGCGGGCGCACGGCGGCCCGTCGGGCGCGTGCGTCACGACCGGATCCGGACGTGCGACGTGCGGCCTGGGACGCCGCCTGGGATGACCTGATGCTCAGCAACGACCATCTGGATGCGGAGATCGCGGGGTTCCGCGCCGGTGGCCGGCGCGATCTGATCGAGGGGTTCGACACGACGTACTTCGAGCGCATCGGCGCGGCGTGGAGCTCGCGCAGCATCGAACTCGCGCGTCGCCTGGTGATCGGGCTGTTCCCCGCGACGGACTCGCTGACCCTCGTCGACACCTGGCTCGCCGCGAATACGGCGGCGCCGGCAGCGCTCCGGCGCATCGTGATCGAGCAGCGGGATCATCTCGCACGGGAGCTGCGGGTGCGGGCTGCTCAGCGTCAGTCCGCGGCGCGCAGTTCCTCGGCCGTGCGGAGCCCCACCGCGCGATAGTCGGCGCGGTCATCGCTCTGCGTGAGCAGCATGAGCGAGATGTAGGCCGCCCAGGCGCGCGCACGAGTCCAGGTCAGCTCGTCGTAGCGATCCGCCGTCGCGGCCCGGAATGCGGATCGCCCTGGTGCGTCGAACAGCAACCAACTGGCGGCCAGGTCGTATGCAGGATCTCCGGCGGTGACATCGCCGAAGTCGATAAGCGCCACCAGCCGCGTGCCTTCGATGAGGATGTTCCCTGGGTGCAGGTCGCCGTGGACCCATACCCGCTCCGTGCTCGGCGGGGCGAGCAAACCGAGTTCCCATGCGTCTCGAAGCGGAGCCGCCTCGGCCGAGGCGGACAGGCGCGAACGCATCGCCGCGTCCCTGTGCTGCAACGGCACGCCGCGGACCGGGTTGTGCGGCGCATAGGCGGGAGCAGGGGAGTGCAGTGCCGACAGGGCTGCTGCGAGAACGGGCGCCCACGACGCGTTCTGCCGCCGCGGCGTGGTGAGCGCGCTTCCGCCCTCGATCCAGGGGATCACAGACCAGGCCCAGGGGAAGCGAGCTGTCGGCACTCCGCAGACGATAGGCACGGGGACACGGATACCGACAGACGCGAGCCGAGGCGCGATCTCGGGAAGCGCACGCTGCTCGTTCACGATCAGCGGTGCGGCTACTGCGCGTCGCGGCACCCTCACGGCGAACTCCTCGCCGAGGCGCCAGATCGTGTTGTCCCAGCCGTCGGCCAGACGTGTCAGGGGCAGCGCGGCGATGCGCGGCGCCGCATCACGGAGCAGATCGCGCAATCCCCGGTCATCGAGTGCGTGTTCGGCGGCGGGGGAGTCGGCCATGCTCAGAGATCGAGCGACTCGCCGGGCTCGAGGACGAAGAACTCGCCGCCGCCCTGCTCCGTCGCCCACTGCAGCCGCGCCCGGTGCATCGTCTTGCCCGCGACCGAGAGCGTCATGTCGTGGGTGCCGAAAGCGCGCCGTGGCTTCACGGCCAGCACGTAGTCCATCGCCTCGCCGATCTTCAGCCAGGGGGCGCCGAGCGGGGCCGCCAGAGTGTCGACCTCGATGCCCTCTGGAACCGCGTAGGAGTCGCCCGGGTAGTAGAGCTCCTCGTTCACCAGCACTCCGACGTTGTCGATCGTGGGGATCGAGGAGTGGATGACCGCGTGCGTGCCGCCGAAGAAGCGCAGCGCGAAGTCGCCCACAGCGACGGTGTCGCCGGGGGACACGACCGTGATGTCGTATCCGTCTGCGGCTGCTGCCACACCGGCAGGCGCGAAGATCGGAGTGCCGGGTGCGGCGCGCAGGAGACGATCGAGGTGCTCCGGCGTCCAGTGGTCGGGGTGCTCGTGCGTGAGCACGATGCCGACCAGGCCGTTGAGGTCGTCGAGCGGTGTGGTGAAGGAACCGGGATCGATCACCAGAGTCTGATCGCTCTGATCGATGCGGAGGGTGGCATGTTCGTACTTGGTCACGCGCATGGGACGAGTCAACTCCTTCTGAGGTCTGCGGGCAAACCGAATCAGGGTTCGCCACGCCCGGGGGTGCGGCACCCCCGGCTCGATTTGGCGCAGCAAGAATCGTCGTGGCATACTTGAACGGTTGTCGCGGGACGGAAACGTTCCGCCAGACGGCCCCATCGTATAGCGGCCTAGTACGCTGCCCTCTCACGGCGGTAACGCGGGTTCGAATCCCGCTGGGGTCACACAACAGGCGAAAGCCCTCGGTTCTCCGGGGGCTTTCGTCGTATCCGGCTCAGTTCACGGGGCGGAGCGAGAGTTCGCGGAACGTCCTGTTCTGCAGCGGAACGATCATCAGCGCGGCCATGGCTGCCCCGAACACCGTGAACGGCACCCACAGCGCCGTCGCCGAGGCGAGTGCACCGAACGCGACCATAGCGAGAGGCATCAGACAGTCATCACCCAGGCGTGTGATCGCCCCCATGCGGCCGAGGTAGGCGGTGTCGATCGTCGCGGCGAACGTCGAGCTCAGCAGCACGGACGCATATCCCGCGGTTGCTCCGATCACGAACGATGCCGTCGCCACCGTCCAGGAAGGTCCGACGCCGAGCGCGGCGATGCCGCATCCCTGCACCACGAGCGCCCAGAATCCGGCATAGGCTTCCCGTCGCGGACGCCATCGTGCGACAGAGGCGGCTCCGAGCGCCGCGCCGACTCCGAGGAGCGCCTCGAACAGGCCGACCGCCTGGGCGCCCCACCCCTGGTCGTGCGCCCGCAGCGCCAGCCCTATGCCAACCGCAGGTCCGACCGCGAGATTCAGGCCGGACAGGGCGATCACGAGCGTGCGTGTCGTCGGAGCCGCTCTCAGATGCGCGAATCCTCGGGCGATCCCGCGCAACGGCGACTCCTTCTCGGCGCGGGGCAGTGCGAAGCGCGGCCGCAGACCGATCGCGATGAACGCGACGACCGCGACGAAGGTGAGCGCATTGGCCGACGCGCTGCCGGCGAGTCCGGCATGCGCGACCACCACGCCGCCGATGGCAGCACCGCCCATCGTCCCCAGTCGGGAGGCTGTCTGCGCGATAGCGGCATAGGCGGGCAGATCCGACGCGCGGATGAGCTGTCTCGCGATGGTGCCGGCGGAGGGCTCGTAGAAGGCATCGCAGATCCCGAAGGCGATCGCGGCGAACAACAGCACGGGGAGGGTGGGCGACGCCCCGACCACCCAGACGGCCACGGCGATCAGCACCCCCACCCGCAGTGCGTTGAACAGCAGCATGACGCGGCGAGCATCCGCTCTGTCCGCGAGGATGCCGCCGAACAGCAGCACCGCGGCGCGGGGAACAGTGCCGGCTGCGACGACGAGCCCGGCCAGGGCGGGCGAGGCGATCTGCACGGCGGTCCAGGCCAGCGCGATCATCCACAGCGCGTCCCCGGCATCGGACAGCGCCTTGATCCCGATCCAGACCTGCACACGCCGATCGCGCGGGAAAGGCGGCGGCTCCCGCAGCAGGACGGGCTCCGCGACACTCATCACGGTTCCGTCGGGAACGCGTGTGAGAAGAAGAACACCGGCACCCGTTGCTGCCCGTCCGCTGTGTCGATCGACTCCTGCCATTCGCTCAGCGTCCGACGCAGACGCTCTGACAGGTCTCTGATCTCATCCGCCGACGCCCAGGCCGTCGTCTCGGTGTTGAAGGCGTCGTACTCGGCGTAGTTCGGATCGCCGCGACGACGTCGCCAGCGTTGCAGCCGCTCGATCTGCATCCGGATGCCCTGCCGCTCGGCCTCGCGGGCGAGAAGAGCTTCCGCGGGGGAGTCGGCGAAGTCCTCGGCCGACCAGGTCATGCCGCGACGCGCGAGGCGCCACCAGCTGGTGCGGCGATCTCCGCGGGGGTCTTCGGCGCGTTCGACGACACCGGCGCGTTCGAGCATCCGCAGGTGGTGGCTGATGCTGCCCACCTGAGCGTCGAGGGAGCGCGCGATCGTCGTGACCTGCGACGTCCCGTAGAGGAGCAGAAAGTCGAAGATGCGGCGGCGCAGCGGGTGGTGCACGGCGGTGATCACGGAGATGTCTTCCACGGGACGCCACGCTATGCCCGCTTCGGCGGACCCACAAGATTTCTTGTATACCCCGGAAAGACGGGATATGCGTGATCGTGGACAGAGCGAAAGCCGCCCCGGACGCATGTTCCGGGGCGGCTTTCGAGACGTCGTCAGTCCGCAGTGTTCTCGGCGCTGACCGCCTCGTCGCGTCGTGCCCGACGTGCGCGACGGATGAGCCAGACGATGAGCACGACGACGGCCGCGATGCCGAGCCAGGGGAGGATGAACCCGACCGCGATCACGAGGGCATTCAACGAGACGACCAGTCCGTTCCATCCGGCCAGCAGGCCGTCGGCGAAGCCGGCGGGGTCGGCGCTCGTCGGTGCCGCGGCACGCGTCAGCTCGACCTGCACGGTCGACATCGCGACCTGGTCCTCGACCGCGGCGAGCTGCTGCTCCCACGATTCGAGCTGAGCCTGACGATCGGTCAGGGCGACCTCGGCCTCGATGAGCTCGGAGACGCTCCCGGACTGCGCCATCAGTTCGCTCAACCGCGCGACGGATGCCTTGGTCGCTTCCACACGGGCCCGCAGATCGATCGCTGTCGCGGTCACATCCTGCTTCGAGATGGACGACGCGATCACCTCGCCGGAATCGCCGAGTTCGCCGATCACGTCGGTGAGGTCGGCAGAAGGCACGCGCACGCTGATCCAGCCGTACCCCTGATCGGGGGGAGCAGGCGCGGAGGTGTCGTCGGTCGCGAGCGCCTTACCGACCTGTGTGCTCTCCACATAGCCGCCGTGCTCCTCCGCGAGTGCGGTCACGGCCGCAGCGGCTGCCGGGATGTCCTTCACCTGAAGTGTGACGTTCGCCGTGGTGACGATGTCCCTGTCCGCATCCCCGGTGTCAGTGCCCATCAGCGTCGACGGCGCGTCACTCGACACATCTCCCGGTGCCATCTCTGCGCTGCGCTCGGGGGAGCCCGCAATCGAATCCGCGACGGATCCGCCCGACATGTCGGTGCCGTCGGCCGTGCTCATCACGGTTCCTGAGCCGACGGCACCCAGGATGGGCGGAGTCACGAGTACTCCGAGGGCGAATGCGGCAGCGATGCCGGCACCGGTCAACCACCGGCGCCGGCGAACCCGGGATCGCACGGCTGTCGGGGTGGAGGGCGACCTCTCCTCGGCGATCTGCGCGAACACGGAGTTCTCCATGCGGGCGATCGCGTCGTCCGAAAGTTCCGGCAGGTCGTCGATCGAAGTCTGGTCGTTCATGCGTCTCTCACTTCCTTGACGGCGCCACGCAATTGGGTGCGCACTCGGGAGAGACGGTTCCGGACCACGGCGTGGCTCACTCCCAGCTCATCGGCGGCAGCCTGATAGGCGTAGCCCTCCGATGCGCACAGACGGAAGATCTCGCGGTCGAGATCGTTCAGGGTTCCGACCTCCGCAGCGATCCGTGCAGCGAGCGCGGCCGTGATGACCTGCTCCTCCACGCTGACAGTGTCCGGGACGTTCTCGTCCAGAACCTCAGCGGTATGGGCCTGATCGCGTCGCCGTTGCCGCAGCCGATTCGCCGCTTGGAAGCGGCAGATCGTCGCCAGCCACGGCAGGATCGACTCCCCGTGCAGCTCCAGGGTCGGCAGTTTCCTCCAGGCGACCACGAATGTCTCCTGGGTGATGTCCTCGGCATCGGCGGACGATGCGAGGATGCCGTTGGCGATCCAGTAGACCGGCCGGACATGGGCCCGATACAGCTCGCGGAAGGCGCTCTCGTCGCCTGCCGCGGCCTGCGCCGCCCACTTCTGATCACTCGTCTGCACGGGCATCCTGATTCCGTTCGGTGTCTCTCACCAGAGAAGTGTCGACAGAATCGCCATCGTCTCAGAATCGACCGGCGAAGTCACGTGAGTGCGAACGGTCCTGCACCCCGCTCCGCTCCGCTAGCATGGGCTTCGCGAGGGGGAGTATCCCGTATCCGCGCGTAACGTCATCACGAGCACCAGATCCGCTGCTCCGGGCGCGCGACGCACTCTGTGCGGGGGAGAGACTCTCGGTGATCATCGACCCTTCTCGAAAGGCGCAGTGCGCGCGTGAACATTCCTGTCTGGTTCGAAGTCGGCTCGCTCGTCGTCCTCGTGCTCATCCTCATCGGCGACCTGATGCTCGTGCGCCTTCGGCCGCACATCCCGTCGACCAAGGAGTCCACACTGTGGGTCGCGTTCTACGTCGGCCTCGCGCTGGTTTTCGCCGGCTTGCTGTACCTGTTCGCGGGCGGCCAGTACGCCGGGGAGTTCCTCACCGGATGGGCGCTGGAGTACAGCCTCTCGATCGACAACCTCTTCGTCTTCGTGTTGATCATGGCTCAGTTCGCCGTGCCGCGGCGACTGCAGCAGATGGTGCTCATGGTCGGCATCATCATCGCCCTGGTACTGCGCGGGCTGTTCATCCTGCTCGGCGTCGCGATCATCGAGAACTTCTCACCGATCTTCTACATCTTCGGTGCCTTCCTGATCTACACCGCGATCCGCCAGGCGATGCCGGACGGCGACCACGACGGCGAGGTGCAGCGCGAGAACTTCATCGTCCGCCTGCTGCGCCGACGCATCGACATCAGCGAGGAGTACGACGGCAACAAGCTGCGCACGGTCGTCGACGGCAAGCGCATGTGGACGCCGATGATCATCGTCTTCGTCGCGATCGGTGTGACAGATCTGATGTTCGCGATCGACTCGATCCCCGCGATCTTCAGCATCACGCACAACAGCTTCCTGGTCTTCACGGCGAACATCTTCGCGCTGATGGGGCTGCGCCAGCTGTACTTCCTGCTGGGCGATCTGCTCGATCGGCTCCGCTACCTGCACTACGGCATCGCGATCATCCTCGGCTTCATCGGTGTCAAGCTCATCCTGCACGCCATGCACGAGAACGAACTGCCGTTCATCAACGGAGGCGAGCACATCGAGTGGGCTCCCGACATCCCCATCTGGATGTCGTTGACGGTCATCCTCGTGGCGATGGTCGGCGCGACCGTCGCCAGCCTGATCGCTTCCTCTCGTGAGAAGCGCGCGGAGAGGAACACCGCAGCCATCGTCGAGTGAGATCATGGCGCCATGACCCGTCACTGGACGCCCCTGGCCCTCGTCTATCTCGTGCTGGCGGTAGCCGGGCTCATCGGGACATGGGCGTTCAACCTTCTGGCGATCACGCAGATGACGGACTTCCTCGGCGATCTGGTCACCAGCGGCCCGGCGGTGTCGTCGATCACGGTCGATCTGCTCGTCGTGGCGATCGCGGGCAGCGTGTTCGTCATCGTCGAGGCGCGACGCCTCGGGATGAGACACGGCTGGCTCTACGTGGTCCTGTCGGGTCTGACGGCGTTCGCCTTCACCTTTCCGCTGTTCTTGGCGATGCGCCAGCGGCACGTCACTCGGCTGACCACAGCAGCTCCGCCTCGAGCGTGAGATCGATGACCTGACGCAGCAGCGACCCTGCTGTGGTCGACCGGAGCAGGGTGTATCGGTCGTATTCACCGAGCGGAGCGATCGCAGCGAGCTGCCACGCCGCGGCGAGCGGGTCATCGGACAGCTCGGTGCCGGCATCCCATCGCGCCTCGGGTGCGCGGGCGAGGGTGCGCCGCACGATCGCCTCGGCTTCGGTACGCAGAGGGGCGAGTGCGTCAGTCCACGCGAGCTCAGGGAGTGGCGTGACCTCGGCCCGGGGATAGGGATCGTCGTCCAACCACTCCTCCACGGTGAAGCGTTCGGTGCCGACTGCGACGGTGTGCAGCACCTCCGCGCCTGCGGCCACGCTGACGAGACGCGCCATCGTGCCGATGCTGGTGCGCCGGTCCCCGCCGCCGACCTCGTGGCCGCGCTCGATGAGCACGACACCGAACTTCGCTTCGTCCTCGTCGAGAAGCCGGCCGATCATGGTGAGGTATCGCGGCTCGAACACGCGCAGCGGGAGCGGGGTGTGCGGAAAGAGCACCGACCCGAGCGGGAACATCGGTATCGCGATCATGACATCAGTCAACACGGTGCGACGTACAGTGAACAGATGCGCAGGCCTACTCCCATCACCCCCGCTCCCGGTCAGGAATCCGTGTGGGACTACCCGAGGCCACCGCGGGTCGAACAGGTACCGGAGCGCGTCACCATCCGCCTCGGCGGCGAGGTGATCGTCGACACGGGTGGCGCGGTGCGCGTGCTCGAGACGAGCCATCCTCCCGTGTACTACCTTCCGATCGCCGACTTCGTTCCCGGTGCGCTCGCGGATTCGCCCGGCAGCTCTTTCTGCGAGTTCAAAGGCGCAGCGCGGTACTTCGATGTGCGCGGCGGCGTCGCCGTGCGCGAGGGCGCGGCGTGGAACTACCCGCACCCGTCGCCGGGGTTCGAGACGCTGGCCGACATGGTCGCCGTCTACGCCGGCCCCATGGACGAGTGCACCGTCGGCGGTGAAGTCGTCGTCCCGCAACCGGGCGGGTTCTACGGCGGGTGGGTCACGTCCTCCGTCGTCGGACCGTTCAAAGGTGTGCCCGGCTCGCAGGGCTGGTAGTCCTCCGGTCTGTACGCAGGCTCAGAATGCGCGCAGGTTGGCCTGCAGGCCGCCCTCGACGTAGTCGCGGCGCAGGATGCCGCGACGGCGCAGGATCGGCACGAGCTCGTCGAGCGTGCGGTGCAGTGTCACGGGATGGAAGTCGCCCCAGAGCAGTACTCCGTCGTTCCCCCACTCGCCCAGTTCCTCGACGAGATCGGCGAACTCTTCCGCAGTACCGACGAACCCGCTGCGGTCGCTGATGCGGCCGGCGCGAACGAGCGCGGTGAGGTGGGCGCGCAGTGGGGCATCCTCGCCACGATCGCCGATGAGGCGCTGGATGCTGCCGCGAGAGACGTGCGCGCCGAAGATCGACAGATCGAGAGGCTTGTCGAGATCGAGCGACGTCAGATCCGTCTCCAGGTCACTCGACTGCTTCCGGGCGATCTGGACGAGTGCCTCGTCATCGGGCTGCGCGGATGCGGCGACGATCCGATCCGCCTCCTCGACCGACGAGGTGATGACGGGTTGGATCGCGAACAGGACCTTGATGTCTTCCGGTCGCCGCCCCTTCGCGATCGCGGCGTCATGGATCTTCGCGCGGTAGGCGCGCACGGAGGCTTCATGCAGGGGCGCCAGGGCGAGCTGCACGTCGGAGTTCGCCCCTGCGAACCCCAGCCCACGTCCGGAGCCGCCGGGGGAGACGATGGCGGGCTCGCCGTCGGTGAACGGGAGCGCGTTGAGGGGACCGTCGAACGCGAAGTGCGCGCCGCGGTGCCGGATGGGTCGGAGCCTCGCGCCGTCCGCGTAGGTGTCTGTGTCACGGTCGGCGAGCAGGGCACCGTCGTCCCAGCTGTGCCAGAGCGCCCTGATGCCGTCGAGCCATTCCTCGGCACGGTCGTAGGCGGCGTCGTGATCGAGCTGCGGCGCATCCGAGAAGTGCCGCGCACTGCCGGTGTCGGTCACGACATTGAGTCCGAGGCGATGTCCGCTCAGATGCTGCAGCGTGGCGAACTGGCGTGCGGAGGTGAACGGCAGCGAGGCCGCAGGGTTCACGGTCGGGACGACCCCGAGGTGCTTCGTCGCCTGGAACAGGTACGGAGCGAGCAGGAGAGGATCGTGCTTCGGTCCTCCGAACGCGTGGCGGATACGGATGTCGATCGTCTCGGGCGACCCGAGCGAGGGACTGTCCTCGATGATGACGAGGTCGAAGCCGGCTTGTTCGAGCGTGCGTGCCGCTTCCTGATAGATCTCGGGACGTGTCCAGTCGTAGTCCCAGTCGAGCGAGGGGTAGCCCCAGCCCTGCGGGCCGAAGCCGCGGGCGAGGAACCAGCCGAAGTGCTGCGGACGGCTCATGCGATTGCGGCCTCGGTCAGGGCGAGCACGTGCGCGAGGTCGCCGATCAGATCGCTCACGTCCTCGATCCCGATCGAGAGGCGCAGCGTGCCGGGGCGCACGCCGAGGACTTCGCGTTCCTCCGCGCTGCGCTGGGCGTGGCTGGTCGTGCCGGGATGCAGCACCAGGGAGCGCACGTCGCCGATGTGGGTCATGTGGACGAACACCTCGACGCTCTCGACGAAACGACGCGCTGCCGGCAGCCCTCCGCGCAGCGTGAAGGTGAATATCGACCCGTATCCGCCCTGGAGGTAGTGTTCGGCCTTGGCGTGGTCGGGGTGGGACGGCAGGCCGGCGTAGTCGACGCTCTCGACCTCGTCCTGCGCCTCCAGCCAGCGGGCGACCTCGAGGGCATTGCGCGACTGTCGCTCGACGCGGAGACCCAGGGTCTCGACGCCCTGGCCGATCAGGAAGGCGTTCAGAGGTGAGGGGGATGCGCCGAAACGGGGCGCGACGGACTCCCGCGCGTAGGCGATCCGTGCGTTGCCACCGTGGCGCGCCGCGACGCTGGGCAGATCACCGCGACCGGGAAGGACGAGGTGCGGCGCATTGTGCCCGTGCCGCGCGGCATCGAAACGACCATCGTCGATGATCACGCCGCCCAGCACGGAACCGTGCCCGGCGAGGAACTTCGAGGCGGAGTGCACGACGATCGCGGCTCCGTGCTCCAGCGGACGCACCAGATAGGGAGTGGCCAGGGTGTTGTCGACGATCAGTGGGATCGCGGCCTGGTCGGCCACCGCGCTGATCGCCTTGATGTCGAGGATGTCGTTCCTGGCGTTCGCGATGGACTCCGCGAACAGCGCGCGCGTGTTCGGACGGATCTCCGCGCGCCAGGCCTCCGGATCGTCGATGTCGTCGATGAACGTGGTCTCGATGCCCAGCCGCGCGAGGTTGTCGAGCAGCAGACCACGCGTCCCCTCATAGATGTGGGTCGAGCTCACGATGTGGTCGCCCGCACCGGCGACGGTCAGGAGAGCCGTGACGACGGCCGCCTGGCCGCTGGCGACGAGCACGGCATCCGCGCCGGACTCGAGGGCCGCGAGCTGGCGCTCGACGGTGCGCACCGTCGGGTTGCCCGTGCGGGTGTAGCCGAAGCCTGTGCCGGTGCCGAAATGGTCCGCCGCATGGTCGAAGTCGTCGAACTCGAAGCCCGCCGTCAGAAAGATCGGAGTGGCCCGCGACGTGGCCGTCTCCCGGATGCGCCCGGCATGGACCGCACGGGTGACGAAGTGGGTGGAGTCGGCGGTCATACGGATACCTCTCGGATCGGGCAGGTCTCAGTAGAGTGTCACGGCGGATCACACCGCGCTGAAGCGGTGGTAATCTGACGTCATGCGGATCGTGCTCCTTCTTAGCGGCCGCGACGAGACCTCGTTCTGAGCCCCTCCTCGTCGCGGAGTCCATCGTGGGCCGAACCGCCAGCTTCAGGAGACACGCAATGAACACCCCCGCATCAGGTGCCGATCACGTACGCCCCCGCACGCTCGCCGAGAAGGTCTGGGATGACCACCTCGTCGTGAAGGGCGAGAACGGCGAGCCGGACCTCATCTACATCGACCTCCACCTGGTCCACGAGGTCACCAGCCCCCAGGCATTCGACGGCCTGCGCAGCGAAGGGCGTCCGCTGCGTCGCGTGGATCTGACCATCGCGACCGAGGACCACAACACTCCGACGTGGGAGATCGACAAGCCGATCGCCGATCTGACCAGCCGCACGCAGATCGAGACGCTGCGCCGCAACGCGGCGGAGTTCGGCGTCCGGCTCCACTCGCTGGGCGATGCCGAGCAGGGCATCGTGCACGTCGTCGGTCCGCAGCTCGGGCTCACCATGCCGGGAATCACGGTCGTGTGCGGCGACTCGCACACCTCCACGCACGGCGCGTTCGGCGCGATGGCGTTCGGTATCGGCACGAGCGAGGTCGAGCATGTGATGGCCACGCAGACGCTCCCGCTGAAGCCGTTCAAGACCATGGCGATCACGGTCGACGGCACGCTGCGTCCCGGCGTCACGGCGAAGGACATCATCCTCGCGGTGATCGCGAAGATCGGTACCGGCGGGGGACAGGGCTACGTGCTCGAGTTCCGCGGCAGTGCGATCCGTGCGCTCTCCATGGAGGGCCGGATGACGATCTGCAACATGTCGATCGAAGCAGGCGCCCGCGCCGGCATGGTCGCCCCCGACGAGACGACGTTCGCGTACCTCGAAGGCCGCCAGCACGCGCCCAAGGGGCAGGACTGGGATGACGCCGTCGCCTACTGGCGCACGTTGCCGACCGACGAGGGCGCGACTTTCGACGCGGAGGTCTTCATCGATGCCGACCAGCTCGAGCCGTTCGTGACTTGGGGCACCAACCCCGGTCAGGGAAGCTCGCTGTCGGCGTCCGTCCCGAACCCTGCCGACATCAGCGACCCCAACGAACGTGCAGCGGCCGAGCGGGCACTGGAGTACATGGACCTCACCCCTGGCACCCCTCTCAAAGAGGTTCCCGTCGATGCCGTGTTCATGGGCTCGTGCACGAACAGCCGCATCGAGGACCTGCGGGCGTTCGCCTCGATCATCGAAGGCAAGAAGAAGGCGGACGGCGTCCGTGTCATGGTCGTCCCCGGATCCGCCCGCGTACGCCTGGAGGCAGAAGCGGAGGGCCTCGACAAGATCATCAAGGACTTCGGAGCGGAGTGGCGGTTCGCCGGCTGCTCGATGTGCCTGGGGATGAACCCCGACCAGCTCGCACCGGGGGAGCGCTGCGCTTCCACCTCCAACCGCAACTTCGAGGGGCGCCAAGGCAAGGGCGGGCGCACGCACCTGGTCTCCCCGCTGGTCGCCGCAGCGACCGCCATCCGCGGCACGCTGTCCAGCCCCGGCGATCTGCTCGTCACCATCGGAGAAGAGGCCTGATCATGGAGAAGTTCACGACCCACACGGGTATCGCAGCGCCGCTGAAGCGCTCCAACGTCGACACGGATCAGATCATCCCCGCGGTCTTCCTCAAGCGTGTGACCAAGACCGGGTTCGAGGATGCGCTGTTCTACGCCTGGCGCCAGGATGACGAGTTCGTGCTGAACCAGCCCGTCTTCCAGGGAGCGTCCGTGCTCGTCGCCGGACCCGACTTCGGCACCGGATCGAGCCGTGAGCACGCTGTCTGGGCGCTGCGCGACTTCGGCTTCAAGGTGGTGCTCAGCCCGCGTTTCGCTGACATCTTCCGCGGCAACTCCGGCAAGCAGGGTCTGCTCGCCGCGACCATCTCGGAAGAGGATCTGGAACGGATCTGGGCCGAGATCGACCGCGTCCCCGGGGCGAGCATCACGGTCGACCTCGAGGCGCGCACCGCTTCGATCGGCGACATCCAGGCTGAGATCGGGATCGACGATTACACTAGATGGCGGCTCCTCGAAGGGCTCGATGACATCGGGCTCACACTGCGCAACGAAGACAAGATCGCGCAGTTCGAGGCCCGTCGCGAGTCGTGGCGGCCCCGGACCCTCCCCGTGCAGTGATACGGAAGGGGCGGGTGGCCTCGGGGCGACCCGCCCCTGATTTTCCGTGAATGAAGTGAGGCTCCGAATGACGACACCCGTGCGCGATGCTCTTCCGGACGGAGTCCCCGCTCTCACCGGAGACGTCCTTGCGATTCGAGGAGGACGCCCGCTGCGTGGCCGCGTCGACGTCAAGGGGGCGAAGAACCTCGCCACCAAGGCGATGGTCGCCTCGCTCCTGGGCGACTCGGTCAGCGTGCTGCGCGATGTCCCCGCGATCAGTGATGTCGCCGTGGTGCGGTCTCTGCTCGAGGTGCATGGCGTCCGCGTCTCCGACGGAGACGAGCCCGGCGCCCTGGTGTTCGACCCCAGCGATGTCGAATCCGCGCACTTCGAGGAGATCGACGCGCACGCGGGAGCCTCCCGTATCCCGATCCTCTTCTGCGGTCCGCTTCTGCACCGCCTGGGTCAGGCCTTCATCCCCGACCTCGGCGGATGCCGTATCGGCGACCGTCCGATCGACTTCCACCTGGACGCGCTGCGCAAGTTCGGTGCGGTCGTCGAGAAGCTTCCGAGCGGCATCCGTCTCTCTCGTCCTGGTGCGCGTCTGCACGGCGCGAACATCCACCTGCCCTACCCGAGTGTCGGCGCGACCGAGCAGGTGCTGCTGACCGCGGTCCGTGCCGAGGGCGTCACCGAACTGCGCAACGCGGCGATCGAGCCCGAGATCATGGATCTCATCGCGGTGCTGCAGAAGATGGGCGCCATCATCTCGTACGAGCCCAACCGGGTCATCGTCATCGAGGGCGTCGAGAAGCTCCGCGGCTACGACCACCGCTCGATCTTCGACCGCAACGAAGCTGCGTCGTGGGCCTCCGCCGCGCTGGCCACTGACGGCGAGATCTTCGTCGGCGGTGCCAAGCAGCAGGAGATGCTCACGTTCCTCAACGTCTTCCGCAAGGCGGGCGGTTGGTTCGACATCAAGGAGGACGGAATCCTCTTCCGTCGTGACGGCGAGCTGAAGCCCGTGGTCATCGAGACCGACGTGCACCCCGGGTTCATGACCGACTGGCAGCAGCCCCTCGTCGTCGCGCTCACCCAGGCGAACGGACGCTCCGTGGTGCACGAGACCGTGTACGAGAACCGGCTCGGTTTCACCGATGCCCTGGTCAAGATGGGCGCAGACATCGTCGTGCACCCGCGTGGCCTGCAGGCAGGTCCCCGTCGCGTTCCGCGTCGTGACCTGGAGCAGGCGGCGGTCATCACCGGCCCGACGCCGCTGCACGGCGCCGACATCGTCGTTCCCGATCTGCGCGGCGGATACAGCCACGTGATCGCCGCTCTCACTGCCTCCGGTGAGTCGCAGGTCTCGGGCGTCGACATCCTCAGCCGCGGCTACGAGAAGTTCCTCGCCAAGCTCGACGCCGTCGGCGCTGACTTCGACGTCATCCGGTGACGCCGGTGTCTTCCGGTTCGGGGGAGAAGTCGCGGCCGAGCCTGTTCTGGCCGGTCGCGGCGATCGTCGTCCCGTTGGTCTCGCTGATCGCGAAGGTCAGGGTCACCGGCGCGGAGAAGCTTCCGCGTACCGGCGCGTTCGTGCTGGCACCGAATCACTACTCGGAGTTCGACCCGCTGATCGTCGCCCTTGCGGTGTGGCGGATCGGGCGCGCTCCACGGTTCATGGCCAAGGAGAGCCTGTTCAAGGTTCCCGTCCTGGGCTGGGTGCTGCGGCGCACGGGCATGATCCCGGTCGCACGCACCTCATCGGCCTCATCCGCGAAGCTGACCATGAAGCAGTCCGCTGAACTCGTGGAGCATGGCCGCGGCGTGATCGTGTACCCCGAGGGAACCCTCACCCGCGACCCCGAGCTGTGGCCCATGCGCGGCAAGTCCGGCGCGGTCCGTCTGGCGCTCGCGGACGGCATCCCGCTCATCCCGATGGCCCAGTGGGGTACCCAGGAGATCATGGGTCGCTACCAGAAGGGCCTCAGCCTCTGGCCGCTGCGCAAACCCGTGCAGGTCATCATCGGGGATCCTGTCGACGTGTCCGATCTCCGCGGGCGTGCCGGCGAGCAGTCCGCTCTCAACGAGGCCACGAACCGGCTCATGAACGCGATCACCGCGCTGCTCGAAGAGCTGCGCGACGAGAAGGCGCCGGCTGAACGCTGGAACCCCACGAGCCATGGTCAGAAGGAGACGGGTCGTCTTGACTCCTAAGAGAAACGCGCCCGTCGGTCCCCGGGCGACCGTGATCGGCGCGGGCAGCTGGGGAACCACGTTCGGCAAGATCCTCGCCGATGGTGGCGCTCAGGTGACCATGTGGGCCCGCCGCGCCGAGCTGGCGCAGGAGATCAACGAAGCCAAGCGCAACTCCCGCTACCTCCCGGGCATCAACCTGCCCCGCACGATGGCGGCGACTCACGAGTTGGCGACCGCGATGCAGGGCGCCGAGCAGATCTACCTGTCGGTGCCGAGCCAGTCGCTGCGCGAGAACCTCAAGGCGCTGCGGCCGCTGCTCTCCGAGAGCGACGCGAAGATCGTGAGCCTGATGAAGGGCGTCGAGCGTGGCACGGGGCTGCGCATGAGCCAGGTCATCCAGCAGGAGCTGCGCTGCGATCCCGACCGGATCGCGGTGGCCTCAGGACCGAACCTCGCGCTGGAGATCGCCCGCGAGCAGCCGACGGCCGCCGTCATCTCCTCACGGAGCCAGGAGACGGCGGAGATCGTCGCGCGAGCGGCGCGGAACAACTACTTCCGCACGTTCGTGAACACCGACGTGATCGGCACCGAGTTCGGCGGCGTACTCAAGAACCTGATCGCGGTGGCGATCGGCATCGTCGACGGTGTCGGCTACGGCGAGAACACCAAGGCATCGATCATCACCCGCGGACTCGTGGAGATGACCGACTTCGCGGTGGCGAACGGAGCTCACCCCGAGACGCTCCAGGGGCTGGCGGGACTGGGTGATCTGATCGCCACCTGCCAGTCGCCGCTCAGCCGCAACAACACGGCTGGGCGCCTGCTCGGCCAGGGATACAGCTTCCAGGACGTCGTGAAGCAGATGCAGCAGACAGCCGAGGGCCTCGCGTCCGTGGCGCCGATCCTGCAGCTCGCGCGCGAGTCCGAAGTGGACATGCCCATCGTCGAGCAGGTGAAGATGGTGCTGGACGGGAAGATGGATCCCCGTGACATCGCACCCCACCTGACGACGGACGACGACACCCCCCAGGGTGAGAGGACCAACCATGGACAAGCAGACGGTGGTGGTGCTCTTCGGAGGACGCTCCAGCGAGCATTCGATCAGTTCCGCCACGGCGGGGGGCGTGCTGGGCGCGATTGATCGCGACCGCTACGACGTGATCCCCATCGGGATCACCCGGGAAGGGGCCTTCGTCCTCGAGGATGATGACCCCGCGAAGTTCCCCCTCGACGCCGAGCATCTTCCGGAGGTCGTCGACAACGGCAGCCGCGTGCGCTGGCCCGAGCCCGGCGGCGACCGCACGCTGCGCGTCGTGCACACCGACGGTACCGTCGAGGGACTCGGCGAGATCGACATCGTGCTGCCGATCCTGCATGGCACTCACGGCGAAGACGGCACGATCCAGGGGTACTTCGACACTCTCGAGGTTCCCTACGCCGGCGGCGGTGTGCTCGATTCCGCGCTGTGCATGGACAAGCACTTCATGAAGATCGCGCTCCAGGCGGCAGGAATCGCCGTCGCACCGTGGGTGACCGTGCGTCGGCGGGACTGGGCCGAGAACGCTGAGACGATCCGCGAGGATGCCGCGGCGCTGGGCCTTCCGCTCTTCGTCAAGCCCGCGCGTGCGGGCTCCAGCGTCGGAGTGTCGAAGGTCGCCGTGCCCGAAGAGCTCGATGCCGCACTCGCACTGGCCTTCGCCGAGGACGACAAGGTGCTCATCGAGACCGGCGTCGTCGGCCGCGAGATCGAGGTCGCCGTTCTGGAGACTGCAGAGGGCGTACGCGCCTCCCTTCCGGGCGAGATCGTGCTGACCTCGCGCGGTTTCTACGACTTCGAGGGCAAGTACCTTGGGGGAGATGGCGTCGATGTGGTCTGCCCGGCTGAGCTTACCGAGGCCGAGGTGTCGGCGATCCAGGAGGCCGGCATCCGCGCCTTCGAGGCTGTCGACGGGCGAGGACTCGCTCGTGTCGACATGTTCCTCACCGCCGCCGGCGAGCTGGTCGTCAACGAACTCAACACGATGCCGGGCTTCACGCCGATCTCGATGTTCCCCAAGTGCTGGGTCGCGTCGGGGCTGAGCTACGGCGATCTGATCTCGGAACTGATCGAGGCGGGTCTGCGCCGCTGACGGTGCGCCCGGGCGAGAACGCGGTTCGCGCCCGGGCGGGTCTACGTCAGCTGGCGGGTGTCTCGACGCGGTCGGTGCAGTGCGCCGTGGCAGGCGCGAGTCCCGACTGGATGTTGGACGAGAGCTTGTCGACCACGGTGGCGAAGTCGATCTCCTCGCCGCGGCGGATGTTGACCTCGATCGCGGGGTCGCGTCCGTAGGTGATGAGACGCTGGCGGTTCTCCTCCTGGTCGAGGACCAGCCAATCGACGCCGCCGAGCGTCGTGCAGTTGAGCGTCGAGGGCGCGGGCGGTTCGACGCCGCAACGCAGCACGATCGTGGGGTCCCCCCAGGCTCCTGTCGCCTGGGCGTCCGTCCAGACCCGGTCGAAACCGGCGAGGTTGTCCGGAAGCAGCACGGAGACCGCAGCACATGCCGGGTTGTTCGCATCGTCGGCGGGTTCGATGTGCACCGTGGTCGAGCATCCGGCGAGGAAGGCGGCCACGATCACCGCACTCCCTGCGGCAGCGAGACGTCGGATACGGGGCATGCTTCCAGGCTACCTTTGACAGCATGCCCTCCCGACCCGAAGCCGATGATCCACGCCTGGGCGACCTCTCCGAAGGACGCATCCTGCACGCGATCCTCTCGCGCACCGCACCTGCGACGCACACGATCCTCGGACCGGGTGATGACGCCGCCGTGATCGCCGCGCCTTCGGGCAGTGTGGTGGCGACGACCGACACGCTCGTCCACGGCCCCGACTTCCGCCTCGCCTGGACCAGCGGCTACGACCTGGGGTGGAAGGCCGCGGCGGTCAACCTCGCCGACATCGCCGCGATGGGCGCACAGCCGACTGCGCTCCTCGTCGCGCTGGCGATTCCACGGGATCTTCGGCTGTCGTTCGTCGAGCGTCTCGCCGACGGCTTCCGCGACGCCTGTGCGGCGCTCGCTCCCGGCTGCGCCGTCGTCGGCGGCGACCTGACGACGTCTGACGTGCTCACGGTCGCGGTCACCGCACTGGGCGATCTGGAAGGACGGGAGGCTGTGACCCGCTCCGGCGCGCGACCCGGCGACGCGGTCGCGGTGGCGGGCGAGCTCGGACATGCCGCGCACGGGTTGTCGATCCTGTTCGACAAGTTCCGCGAAGACGGCTCGCCGGTGCCGGTCGACCCGGCACGCCTTGCGTCGGGGGAGAGCGCCGCGCTCAGCGCACAGCTGCGTCCTGCCCCTCCCATCGGTCTGGGGCGCATCGCCGCGATCTCCGGAGCGACGTCGATGATGGACGTCTCCGACGGTCTGGCGCTGGACGCAGGGCGCTTGGCCACCGCTTCGGGCGTGACGCTCGCTCTGCGTCGTGCAACGCTCGGCGACGATCCTCACCGCGCTCTCATGGGTGGCGAGGATCACGCGTTGCTCGCGACCTTCCCGGACGGCGTGCTACCCCCAGGGTTCCGGATCATCGGTGAAGTGCGCCCGCGAGGAGCGGACAGTGTCTTGTGCGATGAGGCGCCGGTCGAGGTCGTCGGATGGGACCCCTATCGAGACTGGGACTCGGTCTCCGGCTGATCCGCCGCGTCAGAGTCGTCATCCTGCGCCGTTGTCGCATCAGTTGACGGGAGCGGTTTCGCCCACCAGAGGGTCGTGTCGCCGTAGTTCTTCTCGCGGAGGAGCTCGAGTCCCGCAGCGGCGAGGTCCGGCACTGCGGATCGCTTGGCGCGCTCGATGACGACCACGGCATGTGCTGACAGCAGGGGAGCGAGGGCCTTCAGGTCCTCATTCATCGCCTCGTCGCCGAGGTCATAGGGCGGGTCGGTGAAGACGAGGTCGAAGGTCCCCGTGGCGCGCAGCAGGTACGCCCGCACCGCGCTCTCGTGCACGCGGGCAACAGGGAAGCCGCCGGCCCGCGCCACAGCGGCGGCATTGCGACGGATGACGGCAGCAGCGGCACGATTCTGCTCCACCAGCTCGACGCTCTCTGCTCCGCGGCTGAGGGACTCCAAGCCCAGCGCGCCCGAACCCGCGTAGAGGTCGAGGACGCGGGCGCCGTCGATCGCATCCGCCGAGTCCAGCGAACCGAACAGAGACTCCCGCACACGGTCACTGGTCGGACGCGTACCGGCGCTGGGTACGTCGAGCCTGGCGCCGCCCGCGCGGCCTGCGATGATCCTCGTCACCTGATCACGATACGACAGCCCCGGTACTCGGGGTGTCGGTGAGGTTCTCTAGACTCGGAGCATGTCGCTCACGCTCGATTCGTCGCTGGATGACGCGCTCGGCGCGGCCCCGGCGAAGACTCTGGATCGGGCGTTCGGCATGAAGACCGTCGGAGATCTGCTCTCGCACTACCCGCGACGCTACGCCGATCCGGGAGAGCTCACGCCGATTCGCGATCTACCGATCGGCGAGACCGTCACGATCGTCGCCGAGGTGCTCTCCTCGAGCTTCCGACGCATGCGCAATCGCCCTGGCGCGATGGTCGACGTCGTGATCGGCGACGGGATCGGTCGCATGTCTCTCATGTTCTTCGCGAAGAACATCGGCGCGGCCGAGTGGCGGTCGAAGGACCTCGCGGTCGGGCGTCGAGGGGTGTTCTCCGGCAAGGTCGGGATGTTCAACAACGTCACCCAGTTCGCGCATCCGGAGTACGAGCTCTTCGATGACGAAGACACCGCCCGACGCACGGCGGATGCACGAGCGGCCGTCCCCATCCCGATCTATCCGGCGACGTCGACCCTCCAGACGTGGCAGATCGCCCGTCTGATCGGCCGGGTGCTCGATGATCTCGACACGGTTCCCGATCCGCTGTCCGATGGCGTGCGCGTGCAGGAGGAGCTGTTGACCGCGCCGGAGGCCCTGGAACGGATCCACCGGCCGCGCACGCGCAACGACATCGATCCGGCCGTGCGCACGCTGCGTATGCACGAGGCGCTCACGCTGCAGACCGCTCTCCTGCAGCAGCGCGATGCCGTGCGTGCGCTGTCAGCGACGCCGCGCACCGCGACACCGGGCGGTCTCCTCGAACGCTTCGATGCTGCTCTGCCCTACACGCTCACACCCGACCAGGAGACCGTCGGCGCGCAGATCGCCGACGACCTGGTCGGCGCGTGGCCGATGAATCGGCTGGTGCAGGGTGAGGTGGGCTCCGGCAAGACGCTCGTGGCGCTGCGGGCGATGCTCCAGGTGGCCGAGAGTGGGGGACAGGCAGCTCTGATCGCCCCCACTGAGGTGCTGGCCGGACAACATCTCCGGTCGATCGCGAAGATGCTCGGGCCGCAGCTCGCGCCGCTCGTGATGCCGACACTTCTGACGGGTCAGATGCCGGCGGCCGAACGGCGCAAAGCCGCGCTGCGTGTGGCGTCAGGTCAGGCGCTCATCGTCGTGGGAACCCACGCGCTGCTGGGGGAGAAGACCACCTTCGCCGATCTGGGCCTCGTCGTCGTCGACGAGCAGCACCGCTTCGGCGTCGAGCAACGCGAAGCGCTCAGGGCGAAGGGCTCGAGTCCGCACGCCCTCGTGCTCACCGCCACGCCGATCCCGCGCACCGTGGCGATGACCGTCTTCGGTGACCTCGACACCTCGGTCATCCGCACGATGCCCGCGGGTCGCGCAGGCATCCAGTCGTTCGTCGCGCCGCTCGCCGAGCACCCGGGGTGGTTCAACCGGGTCTGGGAACGTGCGGCAGAGGAGATCGCACAAGGCCGTCAGGTCTTCGCGGTGTGCGCCGCGATCGACACCGCGAAGAAGACCGCAGAAGCGGCGGAACCCGCAGCCCCTGCTCTCGCTCCGGAAGGCGGGAACGGTCCGCGGTGGGGCGTCGTGCAGCTCGATGAGGTCCTCGCCACGCATCCGACTCTCGGCGGGCTTCGGCGCGCCGTGCTCCACGGTCGGATGCCGTCCGACGAGAAGGACGCCGTGATGCAGGCGTTCGCGCGGGGAGAGATCGACCTTCTGCTCGCCACGACGGTGATCGAGGTGGGAGTCGATGTGCCGAACGCGTCGACGATGATCGTGCTCGATGCCGACCGTTTCGGTGTGTCGCAGTTGCACCAGCTCCGTGGTCGCGTCGGTCGTGGCGGTGTACCGGGGCTGTGCCTGCTTGTGACGGAAGCGGAGTCCGACACGCTCGCTCGCGACCGCGTCGAGGCGGTCGCGGCGACTCTCGACGGTTTCGCGCTGGCCGAGGTAGATCTCGAACTGCGTGGCGAGGGCGATGTGCTGGGCGCCGCTCAGGCGGGTGTGCGCTCTTCGCTCAAGCTGCTGCGTGTCGTGAAGGACGCCGCGCTCATCACGCGGGCTCGGGAGATCGGCGAGGAGATCCTCGCGCATGATCCCTCGCTCGAGGGACACCCCGGCCTGCGCGATGCGATCGCACGCAGAGTCACCGACGCCGACCGCGCCGCCCTCGCGAAGAACTGACGCTGCGTTACCGCGTCGACTCGTCGTGATCGGACGTGCCCTAGGCTGGATCGCATGAGCAGCCGGATCGCCGTCGTCCCGGGTTCCTTCGATCCGCCGACCCTGGGTCACCTCGACGTGATCCGTCGGGCCGCGATCCTCTTCGATGAACTCCACGTGCTGGTGGTGCACAACCCCGGCAAGGAGGCCATGCTTCCGATCGCCCAGCGGCTGGCGCTGCTCGAGCAGTCGATCGCTGAGGACGGGATGCCCGGCAACATCGTGATCGGCTCCTGGAGCATGGGGCTTCTGGTCGACTACGCGCGTGATGTCAACGCCGGTGTCCTGGTCAAGGGCATCCGCTCGCAGATCGATGTGGCCTACGAATCGCCGATGGCGATCGTGAACCGCCACCTGGCCGATATCGAGACGGTGTTCCTGCTGCCGGATCCTGCGCACGCACTGGTGTCGAGCTCCCTCGTGCGACAGGTCGCATCCCTCGGCGGCGACGTCTCGCCGTTCGTGCCCCCCGCAGTGGCATCGTTCCTCGACACAGGCGCCCGCGGACTCTGATCCGGTGGGTCCGTCCCGCCGTCTCGCCGTCCCCGGCCCGTGTTCAGGGCGAGCCGGTAGCATGGTCGAGTGCGATCTCGACTGAACGGCCCCTTCGTCCTCCCCGCCCGAGACATCGTCCGACGTCCTGGTGAGATGCGTGAGCATGAGTTCACGATCACGCTCAAGGAACAGTGGGGTGAGGGCATCGTCTCCTTCGAAGCAGGTTCCGAGATCGACCTGGACGTGCGTCTGGAGTCGGTCCACGAGGGCATTCTCGTCACGGGCTCAGCGGAAGGCGAGTACGTCGGAGTGTGCGGAAGATGCCTGATTGACATCGTCCGGCCCGTCGAAGTCGAGTTCCAGGAGCTTTTCGCGTATCCTGGTGAGGAAGAAACTGACTTCGAGGTTCAAGACGACCACGTGGATCTTGAAACTCTCGTCAGGGAAGCGGCCGTATTGGCACTTCCTTTTCAGCCGGTGTGTCAGCCGGATTGCCCGGGTCTCGACCCGAAAACGGGCGAACGACTGGCCGTGAGCACCGGAACGGAGCAGGCAGCTCCCATCGATCCTCGATGGAGTGCGCTCCAGCAGATCACAGACCAAGACGGCAAGGCATCAAGCCGCGCCGCCGAGAAAGAAGAGAGCTAGTCATGGCTGGTAACCCCCCGAAGCGCAAGGTTTCCCGTTCGAACACCCGCTCGCGCCGCGCGCAGTGGAAGGCGGCCCCCGTCGCCCTCGTCAAGACCATCGAGAATGGCCAGGTCGTCTACAGCCGTCCTCACCAGGCCAAGGTCGTCACGGACTCGCAGGGCACTGAGCTCTTCCTCGAGTACAAGGGCCGCAAGGTCGCTGACGTCTGAGTCTCGAAACTCAGATCGTGACGGAGGTCCCCGGGGGGACAAGGCCTCTCCCGACTAAGCTCCGCGTCGACATCGACGCGGAGCTTCTGGGGTTGGCCCTCACTCACCGTTCCTACGCGTACGAGCACGGCGGTGTCCCGCACAACGAGCGTCTGGAGTTCCTGGGCGATTCGGTGCTCGGACAGGCCGTCACCGTGATGCTGTTCACCACGCATCCGGAACTCGACGAGGGTGAACTCGCCAAGCGGCGCGCCAGCGTCGTGTCGACGGTTGCCCTCGCTGAGGTCGCTCGTGGCATCGACCTGGGCAGCCACCTGCTGCTCGGTCGCGGCGAGGAACAGACCGGTGGACGCGACAAGGACTCGATCCTCGCCGACACGATGGAAGCGGTGATCGGAGCGACCTACCTGTCGGCCGGTCCCGAGGCCGCCACGGAACTGGTGCTGCGTCTGACCCAACCTCTGCTCGCGGATCCTGAGCGCTACGGCGCGGCGATGGACCCGAAGACCAGCCTGCAAGAGCTCGCGGCGCGCACCGGCGCCACCCCGCCGAAGTACTCCATCGAGGCGAGCGGGCCGGACCATGATCGCCGTTTCACTGCGACGGTCACCGTCGGCGACGTCAGCATGACCGGCAAGGGCAGCAGCAAGAAGACGGCGGAGATGGCTGCGGCTCTGAGCGCCTGGCGCCTGCTCAACGAGCGTGCCTGAACTCCCCGAAGTCGAAGTGGTCCGAGCGGGCCTGGCTCCCGCGGCGGTCGGTTCGGTGATCACGGCCGTGAGCGTCTTCGACGAGCGCGCTCTCACCCGGCACCCGGCCGGCGCCGTCGACTTCGTCGCGCGCCTCGAGGGCCGCACGTTCACGGATGCCGCACGACGAGGCAAGTTTCTCTGGCTGCCGCTGGACACGGCGGATACGGCGTTGATCGCCCACCTCGGCATGAGCGGGCAGATGCTCTTGCGCGCGCCCGACGCTGTCGCAGAGAGGCACGAGCGCGTCCGCATCCATCTCGAACATCCCGTGCATGGCGAGCTGGCCGTGGTGTTCTCGGATCAGCGCACGTTCGGCTCGCTCGCGGTGGACTCCCTCATCACGGACGGGCCATCGCAGATCCCCACTCAGGTCGGGCATATCGCCAGGGACCCGCTCGATGTCGCCTTCGACGACTCCGGATTCCGCGCAGCTCTCGCTCGCCGCGCCAGCGCGATCAAGCGGGTGCTGCTCGACCAGGCCGTCGTCAGCGGCATCGGCAACATCTATGCGGACGAGTCACTGTGGGCCGCGCGCATCCATCCGGAGACACCGGCGAACGCTCTGTCGACGCAGGCCGTGCGCCGCCTGCTCGCCGAAGTGCGGGCGGTGCTGCTGAAGGCTCTCGCCGAGGGCGGTACGAGCTTCGACGCCCAGTACGTCAACGTGAACGGTCAGGCCGGGTACTTCGCGCACTCGCTCAACGCGTACGGACAGCAGGGGAAGCCCTGCCCGCGTTGCGGAACGCCGATCGTGCGTGAGAGTTTCATGAACCGCGGCTCGCACTTCTGCCGCCGGTGTCAGCGGAAGCGCTGACGGCATCAGGACACCTGGCGGTTCGCGGGGGTTCAGCGGAGGGCGAGGTGATCGCCGTTGCGGATCCTGGCGATGAGCACCTCCACCCATTCATGATCGATATCGGCGAGCACGTCCCATAGCGGCCAGATGGGGGCTGCCTCGATAGTGTGGAGCACCGCCCAGCTCAGGCCATGGGCTGTGTCTCCTTCATAGGGCAGTAGCGACATGAGGGCTTCGATGTCGGCGCGGCTGAGCGGTTGTGTGATGAGCTCGATGAGATCCTGCACCGCCGCGAGCTGATCCTCATCGAGTGCATCGTCCAGGGTCGTGGTGACGCTGAGGATGCGCGATATCGCGTCTTGCCGCATAGAGAGATGATATGCATTGCGCCGGGCCTCGTGCCCGAAGACCCGGCGCTCGTCACACGGTGGCGAACGACCGGGCGAGAAGCGGGCGCGTCGCTCGTGTGGTGGCCCAGACCACACCGATCCCCGCGCCGAGCACGGCCGCGATGGTGAGGAGCGACTCCGGCGTGGTCATGAGAGCGATGCCCAGGAGCGGGAACACCAGGATGCCTGCGCACAGCGCTGACCCGATCGCGGTGATCAGCAACGGCGACATGATCGCGCGCCGACGGGCACGGTCGACCGTCCTCCAGGGCATCCCGAGACGATGCAGACTCTCATGCAGTTCCCGCTGATCGAGCACGTCGGACGCCTGGTTGACCCCGACAGAGGCGGCCACCATCAGGAACGATCCGATCAGGGTGATGATCAGCCCCGTACGCATGTCGACAGCGAGAGCGGCGTCCGCGGAAGAGCCTTCCGCGTTCATGAGTCCCATGAGCGAGACGCCGGTGCCGGCGAAGACGGCCATGAAGCTGGCCATCGCGATGCCGCCGATCTGGCGCCAGGCCGCCTGCGGGGAGTCGAGGACGATGCGTGCCGCAAGCAGCCGTTCGGGCGATTCGGCACGACGGAGCTGGCGCTGCGCGGCGACTTTGAGCACCCACGGTCCGACCAGGTTCAGCACGGCGAGAGCGCCGCCGAACAGCACGGACAGCACGACGATCGTCGTGACCAGGCCACCGACCGAGGGGAAGACCTTGATCAGCACGAAGGCGATCGCGAGGACGCAGGCCGCCACGACCGCACGGATCCAATGCGCACTCGTCGCCGCGGCTCGAGTGCGCACTCCCAGTGGCGAGATCACGACGCGTCGGAGTCCGATCACGGCGCTCGAGGCGGCGATCAGAAGCACCCCGCCGACGACAGCCAGGACCGGCAGGGGAGGAAGCAGCACTCCCGAGATCCCGAGCGCCTCACCGCGGAACGGGATGAGCGCGATCAACGGACTGACGGCGAGGTATCCGAGGACGCCGGCGAGCGCGCCCGCGCCAGCGAGGAGCATCGACTCCGTCACGGTCGCCACGGCCACACCACCCGGTGTGACGCCCAGCAGACGAAGTGTGGAGAGTCGTTCGTCGCGCCGCCGTGCGGAGAGACGGGCTGCGGCACCACCGAGCGACATCAGGGGGACGACGAGAAGGACGAGGGCGATCGCGGCGAGCGCCTGGTACAGCCCGGCGTACCCGTCCGTCCAGCTCCAGAAGGACTGTGCACCGCCGATGACGGTGAGCACCAGCGTGGTGACGACGCCGAAGGCGATGATGGGCAGCGCCACCAGGCTGCCCTGTCCCCGCGCAGGACGAAGGAGAAGCGCCAGCACGTGACGGTTCATGCGTTGACCGCCGCTGAGATGATGCGTCCGTCGCGGACCGCGATCGTGCGAGTGCAGCGCGCGGCGACGTCGGCGTCGTGCGTGACGACGACCAGCGTGCGTCCTTGACCGGTCGTCGACCAGAGCAGTGCGTCCATCACCTCGGAGGAGGTACGCGAATCCAGCGCCCCGGTAGGCTCGTCGGCGAACACGAGTTCCGCACCGGTCGCCTGTGCCCGGGCGATGGCGGTGCGCTGCGCCTGCCCGCCGGAGAGCTCACCGATGCGGCGGTCCTCCATTCCCGCGAGGCCGAGGGCGGCGAGCCACGCGGCAGCGTGGGGGACGGCATCCTTGCGGGATACGCCGTTGATCATCGATGCGAGAGCGACGTTCTCCACAGCGGTGAGCTCCGGGATCAGCAGTCCTTGTTGGAAGACGAAGCCGAAGCGCTCGCGCCGGAGACGTGAGCGGGCGGATTCGCTGAGCGCGGTGACCTCGATCGCGGCCCCTTCGGCCGGCCGGAACGTGACGGATCCGGAGTCCGGGGCGATGATCCCGGCGAGAACATGCAGGAGAGTCGTCTTGCCCGATCCTGATGCACCCATGATCGCGACGGACTCGCCGCGATGGATCGCGAGGTCGACACCCGCGAGAGCACGGGTGACGCCGAAGGTCTTCTGGAGAGCATGGGCTTCGATGACGGGAACGTTCATGCTTCCAGCCTCGCTGCGCGGCTCCGCTGAAGCGTCGGTCGGGCGGATGAAGGTGCGGTGCCGGCGTCATCCCGGAGGATGAGTTCGGCACCGCACGCCCTCAGATCTTCTTCTGCCAGGCGCCCGCATACGAGACGGGGACGAATCCGAGCGCCTCGTTGATGTCGAGCATCGGGCGGTTCTCCTCGGCGTTGAACGTCGAGACGCGTGGTGACTGGGGTGCGAGTTCTCGCCATCGCAGGAGGTTCGCGCATTTCACGATCGTGCCGAGACGGTGGCCGCGATGCTCCGTGGCCACCAGCGTGCCGAACTGGTGGGTCACTCCCGCGCGGTCCGGCCCGATCAGCAGTTCGTTGTACGCGACGATCTCACCGGTCGGCACGTACTCGACCGCCGAGACCGCGACCAGCTGGCCCGCGCTCGTCATGCGCACGTCGCGACGCGCGACCCGATCGGCGTCCCAGGTCTCCTCGTCGAACTCCATGTCCCCACTGGGCGCATCGGTGACGAGTCGGGCGAGCACCGCGGCGTACCCGTCGCGCAGCGCAGGCGGCGTGGGCAGTTCCCAGGCCAGGGCGCAGTAGTCGCGGCCCGCGAACGCGGTGGCCTCCGCGAGCGCGCGCTCGAGAATCCCCGGGTCCGCATGCAGATCCAGTTCGCTGTTGCGTTCGACCTGCTCCAAGCCGTACCCGTGCGCCTCGAGCAGCTGCGACAACGCGGTCGACGGGATCCGCCCCCAGCCGGTCTTCGGCACCAGAGCGTCCTCGGTGTGCGCGGGACGATGGAGTGTCCAGGTCTGCAGCACATCGCGTCCTCGGCGACGAGCGTCCTCCTCGGCGTAGAGCAGCAGCGATTCCGCGATGCACTCGTGCGCGTGTGCCGCCGGGACCAGGAGATCGAACTCTGCCGCCTTCGCGTGCTCCTCCTGCGCGTACGCGAGCGTCACCATGCCCACGATGTCTCCGCCGCGGCGGGCGATGTAGCCGACGTGGAGCGAGTCGGATTCGTCCTGCCAGGACGCCAGCATCTGCGAGGCCGTGGGGGAGAGGTCCGGAAGGCCGACCTCCTCGTCGCAGACGAGCCGGTTGAGCTCGCCGAAGGCGATGAAGTCGGCCGCGTCCGCGTCGTCCACGCTCTTCGGGACGGTGAGCGGGGTGATCGTCAAGTCTGCGGTGGTCATGTCAGTTCCTTCTTCCAGGCGCCTTCGTATGCGATGGGGGAGAAGCCGATGGCTTCGTTGATGGAGAGCATCGGCCGGTTCTCCTCGGCGTTGTAGGTGATGACGAGCGTCGATTCCGGCATCAGGTCGCGCCAGAGACGCAGAGCTTCGCATTTGAGGAGCATCCCGAGACGATGTCCGCGGTGTTCCTTCAACACGAGGGTGTCGTTCTGGTGCGTGGTCGCGCTGTGGTCGGAACCGATGCCGAGTTCGGTGAAGGCGCTGAGTCGTCCGGTCTGGATGTGCTCAGCAGCGACGACCAGGAGGGTCTTTCCCATCTGGTCGACCCGCTCCTCCATCTCGGTCACGCGCCGGGCATCCCACTTCTCCTCGTCGGTGTCGAGACCGGCCGACGGGGCGTCCGTCGACATACGCGACTTGAGCCATGCATAGTCATCGATGCGCTCAGCAGGAGTGGGTGATGTCCAGTGCACGACACGGTAGTCGGAGGCGGCGAGGCGAGCTTCGGTGAGAAGCGCGTCGACATGAGTGTCGACGCGCTCGGACAGGGCGAGATGGCTCACGCGGTACACCTGCTCGAGGCCGAATCCGTTGTTCTGCAGGAATCGGGCGACGTGATCCCGGGGCACGCTGCCGAAGCCGGTCGGCGCCTCGATCCGCGGACCGTCGCTCGCCTGCTGCTCCGTCCAGTTCTGGATCACCGACCGTCCGTGATCGCGCGCGATGGCCTCGACGTGGGGGAGCACGGCGGTACCGATGCCCTGCCCCCACACGCGCGGGAGCAGCTCTATCGTGGCGATGACGACCCGGGAACCCGGGTCGTGAGGGACATCGACGACGGTGCGACCGACGACTTCGCCCTCCTGTCGGATGGTCCAGACGTACGTCGTCCGCTCCGTGCGTGAACGCAGCAGGGGGAGCAGCTCGGCCGGCGACAGGTCCTGTTCGTCGCGTCCGGTGAGCTCGCGATACACGGCGTTGCGGACGCGGGCGAGCTCGTGGAACTCGCCCGCATCCGCTGCATCCGCTCGTACCGGAAGCACGAGCGGATGCAGGGTCGCCCTGGCCGTGAGAGTGGCGATCGCCATAGGGAGACTCCCGGTCATCGCAGCTGGCGCTGCAGGTCGTAGGTGAGCAGGGCGATCGACTCGCGGTGCGAGAGGTTCCTGTCACCGAGGAAGAGCGGTTCGGTGGTCGTCGTGGCGCGACGACGACGCGGACGCTGCGCCCGCTCGAACAGCCAGAGCCCGAAGCGGAGCGACAGACGATCTGCCAGTGCGAGCTGCCGCAGTTCTGCGGGTGCGGGGATATGCAGGACCTGTCGGTCCTCGGTATCGGGCGGGTGGGTGGTGCTGTGGGACAGCGTGGTGTTCACGATGATTCCTTCGAAGAAGAGGTGACGAGAAGCGCGTGCCCGGAGTCATGCCGGGTCGCGGACGGAGCTCGCGCAGAGTGACGAGGGTCCGGAGCCACACGGTCGGCGGATGCCGGGGTGGCGGAGGTCGCGTGATCCGGAGATCAGGCGAGCGGGCGCAGAAGAACAGTCGAGACCCGACACCTGAGGGGGTCGAGAGTCTCCGAGTGCGGTTCTAGGACATTGCGCAGAGACGGATGCCGGTGGCTACCGAGTGCGCATGGCGCGGCGCAGAGAATGCGTGCGCGGCGAGGCCTGTGGCCTGTGCGTTCATTGGAGTGATCATCGGTAACCTCCTTCGTGTGTGGCGATCCGGTGGCCTACCGTAGCGAACGGCGCGCGGACTCGTCAAGCATCGTGGTGTGATCGCGGCGTGTCGCGGCGCGCCCCGGTTCGCGCTCACACCGCGCGGGATGCGGGTGGATCGGCGGGATTCCGGTAGCGTGTGGGCGTGATTCTCCCCCGACGAGCGGTGCCCGCATGCATCTGAAAAGCCTGACGCTCAAAGGGTTCAAGTCGTTCGCGCAACCCACCAGTTTCGTCTTCGAACCAGGGGTCACCTGCATCGTCGGACCCAACGGCTCCGGCAAGTCGAACGTCGTCGACGCGCTGGCCTGGGTCATGGGCGAGCAGGGCGCGAAGACGCTCCGCGGCGGCAAGATGGAAGACGTCATCTTCGCCGGCACGTCGACGCGCGGTCCGCTCGGACGCGCCGAGGTGCAGCTGACGATCGACAACAGCGACGGCGCCCTACCGATCGAGTTCGCTGAGGTGACGATCAGCCGCACCCTGTTCCGGAACGGCTCCAGCGACTACGCCATCAACGGAGACAACTGCCGACTGCTCGATGTGCAGGAGCTGCTCAGCGACTCCGGGCTCGGGCGTGAGATGCACGTGATCGTCGGCCAGGGACGTCTCGACACGGTGTTGCAGGCTTCCCCGGAGGACCGTCGTGGGTTCATCGAGGAAGCGGCCGGGATCCTCAAGCATCGGCGTCGCAAGGAGAAGACCCTCCGCAAGCTCGACGCCATGGAGTCGAACCTCACGCGCCTCAGCGACCTGGCCGGCGAGATCCGGCGACAGCTCAAGCCGCTCGGACGACAGGCCGAGATCGCCCGTGAGGCGCAGACCATCGCGGCGGTCGTCCGCGATGCGAAGGCCCGCATCTTCGCGGATGACGTCGTCGCACTGCGTACGGCGCTCGCAGATCACACGCGCACGGAGCATGAGCGCCATACCGAACGCCTCGTGCTGACCGACCAGGCCGAGGGGGTACGTGCCGGGATCGCCCGCCTCGAGCAGGATCAGAACTCCGTGGCCGTCGATCAGGCGCGCAGTGTGGCGTTCGGACTCGAGCAGGTGCAGGAGCGCATGCGCGGTCTCTACACCCTCGCCAACCAGCGCCTCGCGCTGCTGGGGTCCGAGGAGGACGATGCGGCGGTGACCGCGATCACCGTCACCCAGAGCACGATCGATGAGGCGAAGGACGAGATCACCGAGATCTCCGCCGGCCTCGGTGATGCGCAGGACGCCGCTGTGACGGCGAGTCGCGAGGTCATGAACGCGCGGGCGGAGCTCGACACCCTCGATGTGGACATCGCCGAGCAGAGCGCGCTCGTCTCGGAGTACGACATGCGGCTGAACACGTTGCGGGGCACGGCCGACGCCGCGGCTTCCGCGCTGGCCGCCGTGCGCGGCGCGGTCCTCCGGCAGGAGAACGCCCTGGAAGCCGCGCATCAGCGACGCCGGGAGGCGGCCGACGCTCTCGAGGCGATCGACGACGCCGAGGCACCCGAGGGCACGGCAGCCGAGCATTCTGTGGCGTACGACAGCGCTCAGCGCGCGGCGACCACGGCGGAGGCCGAACGCGAAGCCTTGCGCGAACGTCTGCATGCGGCGGAGCGCGAGGTCGATGCGCTCACCGCGAAGGCCGCCGCGCTCAGCAGCGCGCTGGCGATCTCCGGGGGTGCGGCTGAGATCGTGAAGACGGGTGCGCGGGGCGTGCGGGGACTCGTCGGCGACGCGGTGCAGGTGCGCGCGGGCTTCGAGGCCGCCCTCGCTGCCGTGCTCGGCCCCCTCGCAGAAGGCGTACTCGTGGATTCCTCCGAAGACGCGTTCGCTCTCGCGGCGGAGGCCGCGGACGCGCGGCGGGGAGTGGTCGACTTCGTCGTCGCCGATGCGGCCGGCCCGACGCTGTCGTTGCCGGATCTCACGGGTGTGACACCGGCAGTGGACACCGTGACGGCCCCGGCCGGCGTGCTCGGCATCCTCGCGCACGTGCTGATCGCCGACGATTTCGGTGCGGCGCGTGCAGCGCGGGCGGCTCTCGACGTCGCCGGCGACACGACGACGACCATCGTGACAGTGGCGGGCGACGTGATCACCGCCCAGACCCTGCGCACCGGCTCCGGTGGAGAGCGGTCGCGACTGGAACTCGCTGCAGAGCGGGATGCCGCCAGTGAGCGGCTGGCTGAGATCCAGGTCGTGGTGGACTCGCTGCGCGAAGCGCGTGAGGATGCGAACGAGAGCGTCGAGACGACACGGCGCAACGCCAAAGAGGCGCTGCGCGCGCTCCGCGAGCACGATGCCGCGCTGGCCACCCACGCCGAGCAGGTGAACCGCATCACCGTGCAGCATGAGGCCGCCGTCGCCGAGTGCGAGCGGCTGGAGGCCGGACTCGCGCAGGCGCAGGCCGCTGTGTCCGACGCGGAGGCGAAGGCGCAGCAGACCAAGGACGCGCTGGAGGAGGCGATCGCAGCTCCGCGCCCGGTGCTCGACGCATCGGCGCGCGATGGGCTTCTGGAGTCACTGGAGTCCGCACGCGAGGGCGAGGTCAGGGCGAGACTGGAGATCGAGACGCTCCGCGAGCGCGTGCGTGCCGCGCAGGCGCGAGTGACCGCACTCGAGCGTCAGCGCGAGCAGGAGCGCGGAGCGGCGGCCGAAGCGGCGCGGCGTGCGGTGATCCGGCGCGCGCAGCGGGAGTCCGCGTCGGGTGTGGCTGAGGAACTGCCCCGAATCCTCGATTCCCTGGACCGTTCGGTCACGGAGGCACGTGTCGCCCTGGCCGAGGCGGAGTCCGCGCGGTCGGCTCAGAACCAGGAGCTGACGGTGCTGCGCGCACAGGAGACATCACTGCGCGAACGTCTCGCCGGACTCACCGAGAGCGTGCACGGTCTCGAGCTGCAGATCCACGAGAAGAAGCTCCACCTCAACAGCCTGCTCGAGAGGGTCGCTTCGGAGCTTGCTCTCGACGAAGATATTCTGATCGCGGAATATGGACCCGATCAGCCGGTTCCGCGCGATCCGCTCACCGTTGTCGAGGGCGACGAAGGCAAGGACGACACGGCGATCCCGTTCGATCGTCGCATCCAGCAACGGCGTCTGAACGAGGCCGAGCGAAAGCTGGCGCAGCTCGGACGAGTGAACCCGCTCGCGCTCGAGGAGTTCGCCGCGCTCGAGCAGCGGCATGCGTTCCTGACCGAGCAGCTCGCCGACCTCACTCAGACGCGACAGGATCTGCTGACGATCATCGCTGACCTGGACGAGCGGATGCAGACGATCTTCGCGAGCGCCTTCGAAGACACGAAGGAAGCGTTCGGCGAGGTTTTCCCGCTGCTGTTCCCCGGCGGAACGGGGAGCATCTCGCTCACGGATCCGGAGAACATGCTCACCACCGGCATCGAGGTGTCGGTGCGGCCTGTCGGCAAGAAGATCGAGCGTCTCTCGCTGCTGTCCGGTGGGGAGCGGTCGCTGGCGGCCGTCGCCCTCCTCGTGGCGATCTTCAAGGCCCGCCCGAGCCCCTTCTACATCCTCGACGAGGTGGAGGCGGCGCTCGACGACGCGAACCTCGGCCGCCTGCTGACCGTGTTCGAGCAGCTCCGCGAGAGCTCTCAGCTGCTGATCATCACGCACCAGAAGCGCACGATGGAGATCGCGGATGCGCTGTACGGCGTCTCGATGCGCCAGGACGGCGTCTCGGCGGTAGTGGGACAGCGCGTGGGCGATCGCGCGGCCGCTGCCAGCTGAGCGTCAGAGACTTCTGAGGGCGTCGCGCTGCATCTCCGGATGCCACCTGACACGTAGGCTGGAGTCATGGCGGAGAAGTCTTGGTCCCTCGGTCGCGCACTGCGCGGCATGTTCGTCAAGCCCACGATCGATGAGACGACCTGGGAGGACCTGGAGACAGCGCTCATCACGGCCGACTTCGGCCCTGACATCAGCGAGCGCGTGGTCGAGGAGTTGCGCGAGAAGGTCGAGCGCTTCCGCACGACGGATCCGCAGGATCTTCAGCGGATGCTGCGTGAGACGCTCGAGGAGCACTTCGCGAAGTTCGACACGACCTTGAAGCTCACTGAGCGCCCCGCAGTCGTGCTGGTCGTCGGCGTCAACGGCGTCGGCAAGACGACGACCATCGGCAAGTTCACCAAGTTCCTTCGCGGCTACCAGCGCAGCGTCGTCGTCGGCGCGGCCGACACGTTCCGCGCCGCTGCGGTCGACCAGCTCGCCACCTGGGCACAGCGCGGGGGAGCGGCGATCGTCCGCCCGCAGCAGCAGGGGCAGGATCCGGCCTCCGTCGCCTTCCAGACCGTGGAGTACGCGATGCGGGAGGGCATCGAGATCGCGATCATCGACACGGCCGGACGCCTGCACACCAAGGGCGGCCTGATGGATGAGCTCACGAAGATCCGCCGGGTGATCGAGAAGCAGGCGCCGATCAGCGAGGTTCTTCTCGTGCTGGATGCGACGACAGGTCAGAACGGTGTTCTCCAGGCGGAGGCATTCCTGGAGCACGCCGGGGTCACCGGGCTCGTGCTCACCAAGCTCGACGGCTCCGCCAAAGGCGGATTCGTCCTTGCCGTGCAGGAGCGGACGGGTATCCCCGTCAAGCTCCTCGGACAGGGCGAAGGCATCGATGATCTGACCGGTTTCACCCCGCACGTCTTCGTTCAATCTCTCGTCGGATGACGAGGGACTACCGCACCGAGCACGAGGCTGGTTTCATAGCGTTATGGCGATCGAACACGACTACTTCGGACTCCTGTCTTCGGGTCCCGACGGCTCGATCTTCTGGTCGGAGACGGTGGAGCTCGGCGACCAGAGCGTCACCGTCGATCTGACCGCGCCCGATCAGGACGACGTCTCCTCGGAGGCGCTCGACATCGCCGCGTCGCTGATCGCCGGACTGGAGAGCGTGGACGACACCGCACGCCGCGGAATGCTCGCCGAAGTGGATGACCGCACCAGCGAGGTGACCGAGTACATCCTTCAGCAGCAGGAGACCTACGGCGACGAGCTCGAGGAGGTCCTGGTGGACGTCTCGGGCGACCCTGCCGTCGACATCATCCGGTCGCTCCGGCTGATGAGCATGACGCTTCTCGCCGACGAACACGGCGGGTCGGAGCCGTTCGCGGTCCTCGAGTACGCGCTCGACCCCGACTCCACCGATGATGTCCTGCTGGTGAACCTGGGCTCCGACGGCAGCGTGCAGTCGGTGATGAGCGCCGACTGACGCTTCGCGTCACACCGCCTGGGCGAAGCCGAGATCGGCGCTCTCGGCGATGTGCGAGAGGTGCGGCGGGATGTCCCGTCCCTTCGAGATCATCGACTGCGCCCAGAGGCGTCCGGCCCGGTACGAGGAGCGCACCAGAGGGCCGGCGAGCACGCCGAGGAACCCGATCCGCTCCGCCTCCTCCTTGAACTCGACGAACTCGGCGGGTTTCACCCATCGGGACACCGGGAGATGGCGCGGCGACGGCCGCAGGTACTGCGTGATCGTGATGATGTCGCACCCGGCGTCGTGGAGGTCGTGAAGAGCCTGGACGACTTCTTCCGGCTCCTCGCCCATGCCGAGGATCAGGTTCGATTTCGTGATGAGTCCGGCGTTGCGACCCTGCGTGAGCACATCGAGAGAGCGCTCATACCGGAAGGCGGGCCTGATGCGCTTGAAGATCCGGGGAACCGTCTCGACGTTGTGCGCGAACACCTCGGGGCGGGCGTCGAAGATCTGGCCGAGGAAGGCGGGATCCGCGTTGTGCTCGTTCGCGAGCAGTTCGACGCCGGTGTTCGGGTTGAGCTCGTGGATCTTCCGAACGGTCTCGGCGTTGAGCCATGCCCCGGTATCGGGGAGGTCGTCGCGGGCCACACTCGTCACGGTGGCGTAGCGGAGGTTCATATTCGCGACGCTCTCGGCGACGCGGCGCGGCTCATCGGTGTCGTAGTCCGTAGGCTTGCCGGTGTCGATCTGGCAGAAATCGCAGCGACGCGTGCACTGCGAACCGCCGATGAGGAAGGTCGCCTCGCGGTCCTCCCAGCATTCGAAGATGTTCGGGCAGCCGGCCTCCTGGCACACGGTGTGCAGATCCTCGCTCTTCACGAGGGAGTGGAGCGCGGTGTACTCCGGGCCCATCTTCGCCTTGGTCCTGATCCACTCGGGCTTGCGCTCGATCGGCGTCTCGGCATTGCGGATCTCCAGGCGCAGCAGCTTGCGTCCTTCGGGGGCGGCGGTCATGCGGGAACTCCTGCGTACTCGGTGGTGAACGCGTCCGTGACGCGGTCGAGGATGTCGGCGGGGGAGACATCGGCACCGACGACCTCGCTCACGGTGGTGACGCCGGCGTCGGTGATGCCGCACGGGATGATCCCGCGGAACCCGGCGAGGCTGTTGTCGCAGTTGATGGCGAAGCCGTGCATCGTGACACCCTGCTGCACCCGTACGCCGATCGCCGCGACCTTGTCCTCCGAGAGAGGCCGACGCACCCAGACGCCGCTGCGGCCGTCGACCTGGTAGCCGTCCACTCCGAGCGGCCGCAGGACGTCGATCAGCACCCGCTCCAGGCGACGCACATGGGCGACCACATCCATGGGCTCGGGCAGTCGCACGATCGGGTATCCGACCAGCTGTCCTGGGCCATGCCAGGTGATCTTGCCGCCCCGGTCGACGTCGACGACCGGGGTGCCATCTGTCGGTCGTTCATGCGCCTCAGTGCGCTTTCCCGCGGTGTAGACGGCCTCATGCTCCAGCATGATCAGCGTGTCCTGTCGCGTTCCGTTGACGACGTCCGCGTGGATGCGTCTCTGCAGCTCCCACCCCTCCAGGTAGGGAACAAGGTGGGGAGCGAGTCCAGCCGTGACGATATCCAGCATGCGGGTCTCCTGTCGAAGGATTACTTGGATCGGGTCTAACAATACTCCCGTGGAGGCGCTCCGGATGCGCGCGGCGCACCTCGCGGTAGCGTGAAGACATGAGTTCGACTGCCCGCGCCGGACGCCCCAAGGCGTCATCTCGCGAGACCTTGGCGGAAGCGGCCTGCGAGCTGTTTCTGGAGCGCGGCTACGACGGGACATCCGTCGCCGACATCACGCAGCGCGCAGGTGTGAGCAGGTCGAGCTTCTTCAACTACTTCACCTCGAAGAGTGATGTGCTCTGGTCGGGGATCGACGAGCGCATCGAGCAGGCGCTCCAGTCGTTCCATCAGCTCGGCGCCAGCGCCGGAGGAGATGCGGCGCGCGATATCCTCATGCGGATCGTGCGGGGATTCGAGCCCGACCCGCTCGCCCTCGCCCTGCGCAACGCGGCAGCGATGGGTCTTCGTGAGGAACTGGTGCGCGATACCGGTCTCCGCCATGCGCGCCTGTCGTCGGGCATCGCAGACGCCGCCGTCGCCTCCGGTGTCGACGTCATCCGAGCGGACATCCTGGGCTCTGCTCACGCGACCGCCGTGCTGTCGTCTCTGCGGGTGTGGGCTGAGCAGGGGGCAGGACGGAGCACGCCCGAGACGGTGCTCCTCGACGCTCTCGGCACCATCCACGATCTCCCTTGGGGGATCTAGGAGGGAGAAAGAGGGTGCCGCGGACGATTCGTGGCGCAGCGGACAGGTCAGGAGTGAACTGCCACTCGAACGAGGAGGAATCTCATGACCATCGATCGCCTGGATGTCGTGCTGAACGCCGCGGCCCCTGCGCAGCGACGCGTCGAGCTGTCGGACACGCGCGCGATGATCGTCGCGGCGCGCGACGAAGCGCGCTCTCCGCGTCGAACCCGGCGCAATGCTCTGATCAGTGGGGCGCTGGCGCTGGTGCTCATCGGCGGAGCCGGCATCGCCACCGCATCGGGCGACTGGCTCTGGGGCCCGGGGCTGGACAATCCTGACCGCGTCTACACCTACACGTCGCCCACCTGGGGCGAGTGCGAACTGCGATTCAGTGCACTCGACACGCACGATCCGATCCTGAACGCCCAGGTCAATCGTGTCGTGGACGACTGGTTCGCGACCACGAACGTCGAAGCCGCGGCGGCGCCCCTCGTCCCGAAGTACCTCGCGACGATCGAGGCGTCCACTGCCGACGACCCTGCGGTGCAGCAGGATCCGCGCCGAGCGGACCTGGCCGCGTGGACCGCGCACGATCAGGCGGTGGGGCAGCTGCTCCACGAGGAGCTCGCTGCCCACGGATTCACGAGCGACGTGCTCGACGGCACGGATTCGCACGGTCAGGTCCACTGCGATGCCGAGGATTGGGGTGCGGAGTGAGCCGCGACGCCACGCGGTTGACGCGTGCACTCGAGCGCAGTGCCGGCGACCTGCTGGCCTACCTCGAGCGTCGGGTCGGTGTCGACGATGGCCCGGACCTGCTCGGAGAGACCATGGTCGTCGCGTGGCGGCGCGTGGGTGATCTCCCGGATGATTCGGAGCGGGCGCGCATGTGGTTGTTCGGCATCGCGCGGGGCACGCTGCTCAACCATGCGCGTGGCGCGCGGAGACGGTGGGCGCTGGCCGACCGCATCCGAGTGCATGTCACGGGCGACCTCTCCGCGCCGGCAGCGGACACAGGTGCGGAGGTGCGCGATGCGATCGCCCGGCTCGCACCGGATGAGGCCGAGATCGTGCGTCTCGTGCATTGGGACGGATTCTCGCTGACGGATGCCGCAGAGCTTCTCGGCATCCCGGCGTCCACCGCGCGGGGGCGCTACCAGCGGGCGAAGGCGCAGCTTCGAGTCGCGCTGAGCGTCGAGGCTCCGCTCGCGTAGAATCTAAAGCACCATGGCTACCTTTGGCACGCTCTCCGATCGGCTCACCGAGACTTTCCGCAACCTTCGCACGAAGGGAAAGCTCACCCCGGCCGACGTCGACGGCACCGTGCGCGAGATCCGACGCGCGTTGCTCGACGCCGACGTCGCGTTGTCCGTCGTCAAGGACTTCACCGCGAAGGTGCGCGAGCGTGCGCTGGGCGACGAGGTCAACAAGGCTCTGAACCCGGCACAGCAGGTCGTGCAGATCGTCAACGAGGAGCTCGTGCAGATCCTCGGCGGGGAGCAGCGCCGACTGCAGTTCGCGAAGACGGCCCCGACCGTCATCATGCTCGCGGGGCTCCAGGGGTCCGGTAAGACGACGTTCGCCGGAAAGCTGGCCAAGCAGCTCGAAGGGGAGGGGCACACGCCGCTCCTCGTCGCCGCAGACCTCCAGCGTCCCAATGCCGTCAATCAGCTTCAGGTCGTCGCAGAGCAGGCGGGCGCCACCGTCTACGCGCCCGAGCCCGGAAACGGCGTCGGCGACCCGGTCAAGGTCTCGCGTGACGGCGTCGACTACGCACGTCGGCAGCAGCATGACGTGGTCATCATCGACACCGCCGGTCGACTGGGTGTCGACGCCGAGCTCATGAAGCAGGCGTCCGACATCCGCAAGGCGGTCGACCCTGACGAGGTCCTCTTCGTCATCGACGCCACGATCGGTCAGGACGCCGTGAACGTCGCCAAGGCGTTCCAGGAAGGCGTCGACTTCACGGGTGTCGTGCTGTCCAAGCTCGACGGAGACGCGCGCGGCGGTGCGGCGCTCTCGGTCGCCTCGCTGACTGGACGTCCGATCATCTTCGCCTCCACGGGCGAGCGTCTCGAGGACCTCGAGCCGTTCCACCCCGATCGCATGGCCAGCCGCATCCTCGACCTCGGTGACATCCTCACCCTCATCGAGCAGGCTCAGCAGGCGTTCGATGAGGACGAGGCCATGAAGATGGCCGAGAAGCTCGCGACAGAGCAGTTCACCCTCGAAGACTTCCTCGACCAGCTTCAGCAGATGAAGAAGATGGGCTCGATGAAGAAGATGCTGGGGATGCTTCCCGGCATGGGGCAGATGAAGCAGCAGCTCGATGATTTCGACGAGCGCGAGATCGACCGCACCGAGGCGATCATCCGCTCGATGACACCGGGGGAGCGCCGCAACCCCAAGGTGCTCAACGGTTCGCGCCGCCTGCGCATCGCGCGTGGATCCGGCATGACCGTCACGGACGTGAACCAGCTGGTCGCGCGATTCGATCAGGCCGCGAAGATGATGAAGACCGTCGCACGCGGTGGCACGCCCAACATTCCGGGGATGGGCGCCGTGCCCGGAATGGGACGCCCCGGTGCGTCATCCAAGCGCGGCAAGAAGGGCAAGTCCTCGGCGGGCTCTCGCTCGGGGAACCCGGCCAAGCGCGCGGCCGAGAACGCAGGGGTGGCTCAGACGTCCACGCCTACGGGCTCCGGATTCGGTCTCGGTGGGGGTGCCAAGGCGCCGACCGAGGCGGACCTGGCCGAGATCCAGAAGCTCTTCGGCAAGAGCTGAGCGCTACGTCAGCGCCGTATCGGCTGAGGTGCGGACGCTGATCGGCGCGCGGGGGCTCCCGCGGGGAGCTGACGTGGCCGGGCGGCGAATTGTCCGCCGATGAGCGCGGCGATCGTGATGACGAATCCGGCGACCTGCACAGAGGTGAAGGATTCACCGGCCACGACGATACCCAGAAGGGTGGCGACGATCGGCGAAAGCAGCGCGAGCAGCCCGGGCGCGATGACCGGGAGCTTCTGGATGCCGCGGAACCACAGCGTGTAGGCGACGATTCCCCCGCCAGTCGCCAACCAGAGGTATCCCAGGAGGGCGGATCCGTCGATCTGCGAGGGAACGCCCTCGAGGAGAAGCGCGAGCGGCAGGATCACCAGCCCTCCTCCGGTCAGCTGCCAGCCTGCATAGGCGACGGGCCCTACTCCCTCCGGCCGGCCCCAGCGCTTCGTCAGGATCATGCCGAATGCCGTGGCGGTCACGCCGCCGATGGCGGCGACGATGCCCACGGTGTCCAGCTCCGCGGCCGGACCGAGCACGACCAGAGCGACCCCGCCGGCACCCGCGAGCGCTGCGGCCGCCGTGGTCGCTCGGATCCGTTCGTGCACCACCAGCGCGCCGAGGGCGAGTACCAGAAGAGGCTGCACGCCTGCGACTGCAGCCGCGACACCTCCGGGCAGCCGCTCCGCAGCGAGGAACAGCAGCGGGAAGAAGGCTCCGATGTTGAGGGCTCCGAGCGCGAGCGACTTGAGCCACCACGTCCCCTGAGGCAGTTTCCGACTGATCGCGACGGCAAGCAGACCGGCAGGCAGTGCACGCATGAGTCCGGCGAACAGCGGATGCCCCGGAGGCAGGAGGCTGGTGGTGACGAGGTAGGTCGTGCCCCAGGCGATGGGGGCGAGGGCGGTGAGCAGCACCGTGGTCGAACGATTCATGATTCCAGCCTGAGGACCGCGGACAAATGAGTCCAACGCATGTTTGTCATGTGATCAATGAGCAGTGATCATGGATGAATGGACCTCTCTCAGCTCCGCTACGTCGTCGCGGTCGCCGATGCGTCGAACTTCACGCGTGCGGCCGAACACTGCTTCGTCACGCAGTCCGCATTGAGCCACCAGATCGCCGCGTTGGAGCGCGAACTCGGTCAGCGGCTGTTCGTCCGATCGAGCCGAAGCGTACGCGTGACGGAGGCGGGTAGCGCCTTCGTCGCACGCGCGCGCGAAGCGTTGCGTGCGATCGAGAGTGCCAGGGAAGATGCAGCCGCTACGGCGGGGAACGTGGTCGGGACGCTGCGGCTTGGCGTCATCCCAACCGTCACCGCCATCGACGTCCCCGGAGCGCTGGTGAGGTTCCGCACGGAGCATCCGTCCGCACGCGTCGAACTCCGGGTAGGGAACAGCGACGCACTGGTCGCCGACGTCCGCTCCGGCGAGCTCGATGTCGCACTCCTCGGTCTTCGCGAAGAAGTTCTGCCACGAGGTGTCGCCGTTCGCGAGATCGGGCGCGAGCGGCTGGTCGTTGCTGTTCCACGCACGCATGCACTCGCACGCCGCGCCGATGTCGCTTTGTCGGACCTCGGTGGAATGACCTTCGCAGATTTCCCGGCGGGCACATCGGGGCGGGCCCAGAGCGACGTGGCGTTCGGCGAGGCGGGAGTCGAGCGAGACGTCGCCTTCGAGGCAGACTCGGCGGAACTCATCCTCGGCCTGGTGACGGCGGACCTCGCAGTGAGTCTCCTCGCCCCCGGCGTCGTGGCGGGAGGGGCTCGCGACGTGATCGCGGTTCCGGTTCGCCAGGGGCCGGTCCGCATCGAGTATGCGGCGTGGGACGCGGATGCTCCCCGCAGCGTCGCCCGGGCCTTCCTTCGCGTCGTCGATGCCGTCGTGCCCACGTGAAGAGGCGGGCCCGGGAAAGCTCCCGGACCCGCCTCTCAGTGATACGAGGTCACTTCACGTCGTCGTCGACCCAGTCCATCGACTTCGTGATGGCCTTGCGCCACAGGCGCAGCTGACGGTCGCGCTCGGCGTCTTCCATCGAGGGCTCCCAGCGCTCGTCCTCCTGCCAGTTGGCAGAGAGGTCGTCGAGACCGTTCCAGAACCCGACCGCGAGGCCGGCGGCGTACGCGGCGCCGAGCGCTGTGGTCTCCGCGACCACCGGACGCACGACCGGGACACCGAGGACATCCGCCTGGAACTGCATGAGCGCGTCGTTGGCGACCATGCCGCCGTCGACCTTGAGCTCGGTGAGATCCACGCCGGCGTCCGCGTTCACGGCATCCAGCACATCACGCGTCTGGAAGGCGACGGCCTCGAGCGCTGCGCGAGCGATGTGGTTCTTGTTCGCGTAGCGGGTGAGGCCGACGATGGCGCCGCGGGCGTCCGGACGCCAGTACGGGGCGAACAGACCGGAGAACGCGGGGACGATGTACACGCCGCCGTTGTCCTCGACCTGGTCGGCGAGCTCTTCGACCTCGGGAGCCGAGGAGATGATCCCGAGCTGGTCGCGCAGCCACTGGATCAGCGACCCGGTGACGGCGATGGAGCCCTCCAGCGCGTAGTGCGTGGGCTGGTCGCCGAGCTTGTAGCCGACGGTCGTGAGCAGCCCGTTCTTCGAGTGGACGATCTCTTCGCCCGTGTTGAAGATCAGGAAGCAGCCCGTGCCATACGTGTTCTTGCTCTCGCCCTGCTGGAACGCCGCCTGGCCGAACGTCGCAGCCTGCTGGTCACCCAGGATGCCGGCGATCGGGGTCTCGCGCAGCAGCGAGGAGTCCTCCGCGGCGCCGTACACCTCGGAGGAGGAGCGGATCTCCGGCATCATCGACCGCGGCACGCCGAAGGCGTCGAGGATGTCGTCACGCCATTCGAGCGTCTCGAGGTCCATGAACATCGTGCGCGATGCGTTGGTCACATCGGTCACGTGCACGCCGCCGTCGACACCGCCCGTCAGGTTCCACAGCACCCAGCTGTCGGTGGTGCCGAAGATCAGATCTCCGGCTTCGGCCTTTTCGCGTGCCCCATCGACGTTCTCCAGGATCCACGCGATCTTGGTGCCGGAGAAGTAGGTCGCCAGCGGAAGGCCGACGATCGGCTTGAAGCGCTCCACTCCGCCGTCCGCAGCCAGGCGGTCGACGATGTCCTGCGTCCGCGTGTCCTGCCAGACGATGGCGTTGTAGGCGGGCTTGCCGGTGGTCTTGTCCCAGACGACCGCGGTCTCGCGCTGGTTGGTGATGCCGACAGCGGCGATGTCGTGGCGTGTCAGGTCGGCACGGCTCAGAGCCAGACCGATGACCTCCTGCACGTTGCGCCAGATCTCGGACGCGTCGTGCTCGACCCAGCCGGCCTTCGGCAGGATCTGCTCGTGCTCCTTCTGGCCCGTCGCGATGATGCTCCCCTTCTTGTCGAAGATGATCGCGCGGCTCGAGGTCGTTCCCTGGTCGATGGCGAGGATGTAGTCAGCCATGTGTGTTCTCCTTTGAATTCAGGTGGGATCAGGCGAGGTGGAGCAGGACGGGTGCTGCGAGGGCAGCGATCGCGCCACCGATGAGCGGACCGACGACCGGGACCCACGAGTAGGACCAGTCGCTCGAGCCCTTGCCCTTGATGGGGAGGATCGCGTGAGCGATACGCGGGCCGAGGTCACGGGCGGGGTTGATCGCGTATCCGGTCGGTCCACCGAGCGAGGCGCCGATCGCGACGACGAGCAGGGCGACGGGCAGCGCGGTGAGCGGTCCGAGGCCTCCGGGCGTTCCGACCTCGATGTCGCCGTAGTCGGCGAACGCGAGGATCACGAACACCAGCACGAAGGTGCCGATGATCTCCGTGACGAGGTTCCAGCCGTAGGAGCGGATCGCCGGGCCGGTCGAGAAGACGCCGAGCTTGTTCGCCGCCTCAGGCTCCTCGTCGAAGTGCTGCTTGTACGCGAGCCACACCACGACGGCACCGATGATGGCGCCGAGCAACTCGGCGCCGGTGGCGACCAGGAACATCGTGAAAGTGATGGTGCCGGAGATCAGCAGACCCACGCCGACGGCGGGGTTCAGGATGGCGCCGGAGTAGGCGGACACCAGAACACCGGCGAAGACCGCGAGGCCCCATCCCCAGTTCACCATCAGGAAGCCGCCACCGAAGCCCTTGTTCTTCGCCAGGGCGACGTTGGCGACCACGCCACATCCGAGCAGGATGAGCATCGCTGTGCCCACCAACTCCGAGAGGAAGTAGAGACCGAGATTGACATCAGCCATGTCTTCATTGACCTTTCATGCGGGTCACGGCCCCTCTGCCGTGACACCTGGATGGGAGAGCGTCGCAAGGAGGGCGACGGTCGGAGATCTCGTCAGCCGCGGGTGCGCGACGAGATGTGGAGTCCATGCCTTTCGTTCAGCAGCTCACGCGTCTGCTCGAGTTCGGCGTCGTGCCGCGCACGATCCCAGCCCAGCAGCGGGGCGAGCGCGTCCGCGATCTCATCGATGACCTGTGCGTCGGCGTTTCCGGTGAAGGCGATGCTCGTTCGACGCAGGATGACGTCCTGCAGACGCGCGACCATCTCGTTGTGCACCATCCACTCGAGCTCGCGCGTCGAGAGGTCGCCGCCGGCGAGAGGGGCGTCCGTGCCCTGCTCGACGTATTCCCAGACCTGCGCGGCGCGGGTGCCATAGCGGGCGAGCAGCTTCTCGGCACGGTCTCCGGCGCCGGGGAGGTACTCCTGGATCCAGATGCGCTTCGCCTTCTCGGTTCGGGGGAAGTCCCGGCCGCCGCCGATGGCCCGCCCTGCCGTGGATACGGTGCGGGTGCGGTGGATGAGTCCGAGAACCACGTCCGAGAGGGACTCGCCCAGAGCCCGGAAGGTGGTCCACTTGCCACCGACGAGGCTGACCAGCGGCACGGAGCCCTTCTCGTCGACCTCGATGCGGTAGTCGCGCGACACGAAGCCGGGTGCCGTGTCTTCGTGGCGGGGGAGCGGGCGGATGCCGGAGAACCGGTACACGATCTGGTCGCGGTTCACGTCGATCTGCGGGAACACGTGGTGGATGAGGTCGAAGAAGTAGTCGACCTCCTCCTCGGTGCACACCGCGACCTCGCGCGGATCCGCGTCGATGTCGGTGGTGCCGACGAGCACGCGCCCCTTGAGCGGGTAGATGAGCACGATACGTCCGTCGGAGTGCTCGAAGAAGATCTCGCGGCCGCGGGTCGCCTCGAGCAGCTCCGGGTGGTCCAGCACGATGTGCGAACCCTTGGTTCCGCCCATGAAACGGGTGTCCGTGCCCAGCGCGTCGTTGGTGAGGTCCGTCCAGGGGCCGGAGGTGTTGACGACCACGTCCGCCGCTACCGCGAACTCCGTGCCGCTCTCACGATCGCGAAGGAGCACGGTGTCTCCGTCGCGACCGATCGCCTCGACGTAGTTGAGGGCCTTGGCTGCGGGGTGGGCGGCAAGACCGTCCTGCAGGACGTCCAGCGCGAGGCGCTCCGGGTCATGCATCGAAGCGTCATAGTACGTCGCGGTGTACTTGATGTTCGGGTCGAGCGAGGGGAGCTCCGCGAGCGAGCGCTTACGCCCGAGGAAGCGGTGCCGGGGGACGCTGCCGCCGTCACGGGAGAACGTGTCGTAGATCGTCAGGCCGATCTTGATCAGGAAGGCGCCGCGCTCCTGCGGCTTGCCGCTGCGGTGCGTCAGGAAACGCAACGGAGCGGACAGGATCCCCGAGAAGGTCGAGTAGATCGGGATGGTCGTCTGCAGCGGCTTGACGTAGTGGGGAGCGATCTTGAGCAGACCGTTGCGCTCCTCGACCGACTCGCGCACGAGACGGAACTCGCCGTTCTCGAGATACCGGATGCCACCGTGGATCATGTGACTCGAGGCGGATGAGGCGCCCGAGGCGAAGTCTCCGCGTTCGACGAGGAGGACGTCGACTCCCTGCAGTGCCAGATCCCGGAATGCGGAGATGCCGTTGATCCCGCCACCGATGAGAAGGACGCTCGTGCGTCCGGATTCACGGACTGCGCGTACCTCAGCGCGTTCCGCTGACGAGTGCGTCGACTCGATCATCTTCGACCCCTATTCCTTGCTTGCCACCCAGCATCGACCTGTGGAACGCTGTGCGCAAGTCCACTGCACATATGTGCAAGGATCGAGGGCGAGGAGGAACCCATGGCCGACCCCGGCGCGCAATCCCGCGATTCGAAGCTGATCGCGGCGCTCACTGCTGCGCAGCTCTACTACATGCAGGACAAGACCATGGAGGTGATCGCCCAGGAGTTGGGTACCTCCCGCTCGTCGGTGTCGAGGCTGCTGAGCTTCGCGCGCGAGAGCGGACTGGTCGACATCCGGATCAACTCACCCCTCGAGCGGCTGGGGATTCTGGAGCAGCGGATCCGTGATCGCCATCGTGTGGCGGCGCACGTGGTCCCGATGTCTGAGATCGTGAGCGAGGTCGAACGGCTGGAGCGGGTCGCGCTGACCGCCGGCAGGCTCCTCTCGCAGTTCGTCGACTCGAACATGATCATCGGCGTCGCATGGGGTTCGACGATCAGCGCGGTCAGCCGCGGTCTGACGCAGAAGGAGACCCACAACACGACCTTCGTGCAGCTCAACGGTGCGGGAAACACGCAGACCAGTGGTGTCGAGTACTCCAGCGACATCCTGCAGCGATTCGGTAGCGCGTTCGGCGCGCAGGTGCAGCAGTTCCCCGTGCCGGCGTTCTTCGACGATCCGGCGACGCGTGAGGCCATGTGGCGTGAGCGCAGCACACGCAGGGTTCTCGACCTGCAGGCCAAGATGGACATCGCCGTCTTCAGCCTCGGTTCCCCGGCGGCGGAGGTGCCGAGCCGCGTCTACGTGGGCGGCTACCTCGGTCGCGACGACTACCGGAGTCTTCGAGAGGATCATGCGATCGGCGATGTGGCGACGGTGTTCTTCCGCTCTGACGGCTCATGGCGTGATATCAGGGTCAACGCGCGAGCAACAGGGCCGGGGCTCGATCGCCTGCGGCGGGTCCCTCGCCGGGTGTGCGTCGTCTCCGGCATCCCTAAGCTCGTGAGCCTGCGTGCCGCCATCGCGGCAGACCTCATCACCGACGTGGTGCTCGATGAAGGCCTCGCGCGACAACTCGTCGACGACTGAGCTGTTCGTCGACGACTGAGCTGTGAGGCTCCCCGAGAGGCTCAGGACTCGTCGATCGATGACTCCGGCCCTGAGCGGAACTCGCGGATCAGATGCTGCACGACCTCGCCCAGGTCGCCGTCCGACGCATCGGCCACCGCGAGCTGGCGTGCGTAGCTCGCTCCTTCGTCGAGGATCGTGTGCAGGCTGGCGAACTCTCTTGAGCATCCCATCTCGACGGCGATGGGGGCGAGGTCGTCGATGGTCTGCGCCAGGTGCTCGCTCACAGGGAGCTGCCTGCCCTCGGCATCGACGATGATGCGGGCGTCGAGTCCGTAGCGGGCGGCACGCCACTTGTTCTCACGGTGATACCAGGCAGGCATCTGGGGGAGTGCTTCTCCCGCGTCGAGTGCGCGGGAGAAGTGCTCGACCAGGACTTGGACCAGGGAGGCGATGGCGGCGAGCTCCGGGAGTGTGGAGACGCCGTCGCACGCGCGCACCTCGATCGTGCCCCACTTCGGGGCCGGTCGGATATCCCAGCGGACCTCGGAGGCATCGGCCATGACGCCCGTGCGCACCATGTCTTCCAGATACGCCTCGAATTGGGACCAGTCCTGCAGAGGCCAGGGGAGTCCGGCCGTGGGAAGCTGCTGGAACACGAGAGCGCGGTTCGATGCGTAGCCCGTGCGCTCGCCCGCCCAGAACGGACTGGAGGCGGCGATCGACTGCAGGTGTGGCAGGAAGCCCGTGAGCGCATTGATGATCGGGAACACCTTGCGCTGGTCCTCGACGCCGATGTGGACGTGGATGCCCCAGATCATCATGTTGCGGCCCCACCACTGCGTCCGCTCGATCAGCGTGTGGTACCGCGTCTTGTCGGTCACCTGTTGGTCGAACCACTGCGCGAAGGGATGACTGCCTGCCGACAGCAACTCGATACCTGCGGGATCGGTGGCCGATCTGACGGCGGCGATCGCCTGAGCGATGTCATCCACGGCCTGGGCGACGGAGTCGCCGACACCACTGGTGACCTCGATGGTGTTGGTGAGGAGTTCGCCGGTGACGGTGTGACGCTCGTCGACGCTTTCCTCCTCGAGCGCGGCCAAGAGGTCGGGGGCGCGTCCGACCAGGTCACCGCTCGCCGGATCGGCGAGCATGATCTCCCATTCCAGTCCGACGGTGGAGCGGGCCGAAGGCGCGAAATCGAGCGTCACGAGCACAGTCTGGCACGCAGAGCGAAGGTGTCTGCAACACCCGTGTCGCTGCGTTTCGCTCCTGGCGCTCCTATCTGGCAGAATAGAAGGTCGGACGACCTGCTCGACCCTCTATCCAGCTATCGTCCTCACCTTTTGAGCTTCCGCCGGGTGTGCACCCCACTCTCCAGGCGATCAGTTCGTTTCCTTCCACACAATTCAGGAGAATCGTGGCTGTCAAGATTCGTCTCAAGCGCCTGGGCAAGATCCGTGCGCCGTACTACCGCATCGTCGTCGCCGACTCGAAGACCAAGCGCGATGGTCGCGTGATCGAAGAGATCGGCAAGTACCACCCCACCGAGGAGCCCTCGTTCATCGAGGTCGACTCCGAGCGGGCTCAGTACTGGCTCTCCGTCGGCGCCCAGCCGACCGAGCAGGTCGCCGCGATCCTCAAGATCACCGGTGACTGGGGCAAGTTCAAGGGCGACAAGGACGCGAAGTCCACGCTCAAGGTCAAGGAGCCCAAGGTTCCGTTCGAGATCGACGCCGCCAAGAAGTCCGTCGTGAAGCCCAAGGCAGAGAAGAAGGTGGAGGCCCCCGCTGAGGAGGCTCCCGCTGCTGCCGAGGCCGACGCGGCTCCCGCCGCCGACGCAGAGTAATCCGTCGTGCTTGCCGCCGCGCTCGAACACATCGTCAAGGGGATCGTCGATCACCCTGAGGATGTCAGCATCAACGAATCCACATCGCCGCGAGGCGATCTCCTCGAGGTGCGCGTGCACCCCGATGACCGTGGACGTGTGATCGGGCGCGGCGGACGCACCGCGAAGGCGCTTCGTACGCTCATCACCGCGTTGGCCGACGGACGTCGCGTCCGCGTCGATGTCGCGGACGACTGACGTGGCGTCGCAGGACGGGAACAAGAGCAAGAACCAGCTGCGCGTCGGGCGCCTCGTCAAGGCTCATGGCCTCAAGGGCGGCCTCAAGGTGGAGCTGTACACGGACAACCCCGAGCGGCGCTTCCACACCGGCGCCGCGTTCACGTTGCAGGTGCCCGAGGCATCTCCGTGGCACGGAAAAGACGTCACTATCCGCGAGTACCGGGTGATGAACGGAAGCCCAGTGGTGTTCTTCGACGACGTCGAGGACCGCACCGCTGCCGAGAGCCTCGTGCGAGCGATCCTCTGGATCGATCAGGATGTCGATGAGGTCGAGGACAACGCGTGGTTCGATCACCAGCTCGTCGGGCTCGACGTCGTCCGTGACGATGTCGTCGTGGGCCGCGTGGTGAGGATCGAGCATTTCCCGGCCCAGGACCTCCTGATCATCAAGACGGGCGAACGCGAGATCATGGTCCCCTTCGTCGAGGCGATCGTGCCGTCGGTCGACGTGGCACAGGGACGAGTCATCGTCACACCGCCTCCCGGACTCTTCGAAGACCTCCCGGATTCGTCGGACGTCGAGGCTGCACCCAGCTCGGACGCCGACGCGGCCGAGTGACGCCGGATACGGTTCCCCTGTGCGCATCGACGTTCTCTCCATCTTCCCGTCGTATTTCGACGGTCTGACGCTGTCGCTCCTCGGCAAGGCGCAGAGCTCAGGGATCCTCGATCTGCACGTCCGCGACCTTCGCGACTGGACGAGCGATCGGCATCGCACCGTCGATGACACTCCGTACGGCGGCGGTGCCGGCATGGTGATGAAGCCGGAGCCATGGGGGCTCGCCCTCGATGAGATCAGTGCGCTGTCCGATCGACCGACGATCATCTTCCCTTCGCCTGCCGGCGAGGTCTTCACTCAGGCGACCGCTCGAGACCTGTCCGATCGCGATCACCTCGTGTTCGGCTGCGGGCGATACGAAGGCATCGACGAACGCGTCTTCGACTACGCGTCGACCCTCGGCGAAGTGCGACTCATCAGCCTCGGAGACTATGTGTTGAACGGGGGAGAGGTCGCGACGATGGCGATGATCGAGGCGATCGGTCGTCTCATCCCCGGCGTCGTCGGCAACCCGGAGAGCCTCGTCGAGGAATCGCATGAGGATGGGCTGCTGGAGTATCCGTCCTACACGAAGCCCTCGGTGTGGCGCGAACATGCCGTACCCGACGTGCTTCTCAGCGGAAATCATGCCGCGATCGCAGCGTGGCGCCGCGAACAGCAGCTCGAGCGCACGCGGAGGCGGCGTCCCGACCTGCTCGCACCCGGCGACGAACGAGCCTAGAGCACGCTCTCCACACCCCCGTCTATGCGGAAGACCACGCTGTGCGGGTGGCGGAGACCGAGAGCGCCCATCGCGTCGAGTCCGCGAAGCTCGGCGCGCAGCATCCTGCCGATCATCTCGTGACTGACCAGAAGTGGCGTGCCTGTCGCAGCCCAGCCGCAGCTGGTCAGAGCCTTGCGCGCCCGTACTCTGGCCTGCGCATAGCTCTCCCCACCGGGAAACGCCCAGCCGTAGCGATTCGCCGCTCGTTCCTCCCGCGCGGTCGGGAACGCTTCATCGATCTCGGCCCACGTCATCCCTGCGAGTTCGCCGTGGTGTACTTCGGCGAGCTCGGGCACTTCGATCAAGTCGGCGCCGAGACGCTCCGCGATGATCACGGATGTTCTGAGCGCTCTACCCAACGGACTCGAGCACACGGTGCTGATGCCGTACCCTGCAAGTCGGTCGGCCATCGAGCGTGCCTGCGCTATGCCGTCCGCGGTCAACGGGGAGTCCAGCTGGCCCTGCAAGCGGTGCTCGAGATTCCAGGCCGTCTGACCGTGGCGCACCAGGAAGACGCGCTCCGGTACATGGCGATCCTGGGGAATCATGTGCTCAGGATGGCACAGCGGCGTCCACGAGTGAGGAAGTGCTGCGTTGATACGGTCGAAGCATGGTGGATGACGCTCTCGCACGCTCCTTCGAGTCCATCGGTGCGGACTACGACCGGTACCGTCCCGGGTTCCCCGATCTCGCTGCGGAGGTGATCATTCCCGCTGCGGTTCGCTCGGTGTTGGATCTCGGGGCCGGTACCGGGAAATTCACCGAACTCCTGACCGGGCGTGCGGCGAGGGTGCTGGCCGTCGAGCCGTCCGAGGCGATGCTCGGCGTCCTGCGTCAGAAACTGCCGGCCGTCGACGCGATGAACGGTTCAGCCGAGAGGATCCCGATCCCGGACGGATCCGTCGATGTCGTGACTGTCGCGCAAGCGTTCCATTGGTTCGATCGTGAGCCCGCGTGCCGGGAGATCGGTCGAGTACTCGCCCCTGCCGGCGTGCTCGGCCTGCTCTGGAACCGCTCGGACCCGACATGCGGGTGGGATCGCGCGTGCCATCGGATCGCGCATCCAGCCGTCGGTGACTCTGACGCCACGACGTCGAGCGCGGCCGACGAGCTCCCCGGCTTCGAGTTCGTGCGTCACGAGACAGTTCGGTGGCGGGAGCGGCTCTCGCGGACGGTGTACGTGAGACGCTGGGCGACCGTCAGCAGCTTTCTCGTGGCCGACGAGGTCCGTCGCGCCGAGATGCTGGATGCAGTGGAGACCGTGCTCGATGCATCCGACGAGACTCGGGGACGCGAGGTGCTGGACCTGCCGCAGGTGACTGACGTCTTCGTGTATCGGCGTCGCTGATTCAGTCGACGCCGAGGAATGACCGGTCGGTGAGGACGACGGGGCCGTTCGTCGTGATCGCGACCGTGTGCTCGGAATGCGCTCCCCGGGAACCGTCCACGCTGCGGAGGGTCCATCCGTCCGGATCCGTGATCAGCTCGTCGGTCGTTGCCAGCAGCCAGGGCTCGAGCGCGAGGACGAGCCCGTCTCGCAAGGGGAAGCCGCGTCCGGGACGACCGTCGTTCGGCACGTGAGGGTCGCCGTGCATCGTGCGCCCCACGCCGTGGCCGCCGAAGTCGGTGTTGATCGAGTAGCCCTCTCCGTGCGCGATCGTGGCGATCGCGGCGGAGATGTCTCCGATGCGGTTGCCCACCACAGCGGCCGCGATCGCGGCGTCCAGAGCGCGCTCGGTCGTGTCGATGAGCCGCAGGTCCTCTTCGCGCGGAGTGCCGACGACGAACGAGAGGGCGGAGTCGGCCACCCAGCCGTCGACGGAGACGGCGAAGTCGAGGGACACCAGGTCCCCATCGCGCAGCGTGTAATCGTGGGGGAGTCCGTGCAGCACGGCGTCATTCACCGACGTGCACAGCACCTTTCCGAACGGGCTCGCACCGAACGACGGGTGGTAGTCGATGTAGCAGGACTCGGCACCTGCCTTGCGGATCAGCTCGTGCGCGCGCCGATCGATGGACAGCAGATTCGTCCCGACCTTCGTCTCATCGCGCAGCGTCGCGAGTGTCTCCGCTACGAAGCGCCCGGCGGCGCGCATCTCGTCGATCTCGGCAGGGGTGCGCAGTTCGATCATCGGGTGTCCTCTCGTCTTCTCCATTCTCCCCGATGGTGAGAGCACCGTTCGCCGCGCGCTCACAGCGAACACCGGAGTTCCCGCTGGCGAGGCGTCGTACGATCTGAGCATGTGGTTGCGACAGGCCTTCTTCCGCTGGCTCCTCCCGGCGGCGTTTCTGCTGCCGTTGTGGCTGCTGGTCGGGTGGGGCGTGTTCCAGGGCGGATGGGCGATCCTCTGGGTCTTGTTCATCGCGATCCCCTCGGTTCTGGTAGGGCAGCTGCTGTTGACGCTGCTCACGCGTTCACGACCGTCCGTGCGCATCGAGCGCGCCGTGTCCTGGTGGGACGTGTTGGGCTTCACGGTGTGGCATGGCCTCACGATCGCTGTCGGCTTCTTCATCGATGGTGCGTTTCCCTGGCTTCTGACCGGGGCGATCGTCGCCGGGATCGCCCTGTTCTGGCTGCAACTGTGGCAGCTGTGGAATGAGGCGAAGGGGAGCGGAGCACGCATCCGCGAGACGATCACATGGTCGACGATCCCCGGAGCGGAAGAGCCGACTCCCGAGACACGTGCGCATGAGGTCATCGTCGTGCGCGAGGCCGACCCGCGGGACTGATCTCCGGCGTTTTGGCCGGTGGTCCCATTCATGGCAGAATGGTTCTTTGTGCCGTGACCGGTTCTGCCACAGGGGAACCCGCGGACGCATCAGCGCCGTACGGCACACACACTTTCTTGTTCCTTCCATCATCATGCACGCGACCTGTGGCGAGTGCAGAGAGAGACGATCATGCAGATCCTCGACGCCGTTGACGCGGCTTCCCTCCGTTCGGACATCCCGGACTTCTTCCCCGGTGACACCGTCAAGGTGCACGTCAACATCACGGAGGGCACCCGCTCCCGTATCCAGGTCTTCCAGGGCGTCGTCATCGGCCGCCAGGGCGACAGCGTGCGTGAGACCTTCACGGTCCGCAAGATCAGCTTCCAGGTCGGCGTCGAGCGTACCTTCCCGGTGCACTCCCCGGTGATCGACCACATCGAGGTCGTCACCCGTGGTGACGTGCGTCGCGCGAAGCTCTACTACCTCCGCCAGCTCCGTGGCAAGAAGGCGAAGATCAAGGAGAAGCGCGACCGCTGACGCGCAGCTTCTCCACAGCACCCCGGGACACGATGTCTCGGGGTGCTGTGTTCTACCCCCGGTGTGCGACCCTTGATACTGCCGCTGGCGCGCGGTGCACGATTCGTGAAGGAAGCTGATGACGACCGACTCCCCGTCCGCACCCACGTCCAGGCGGCGTCGCGGCTTTCTGACATTCCTTCGCGACGTGTTGGTCATCATTCTCATCGCCGCGCTGGTGTCGTTCGTGGTCAAGACCTTCGTGGTCCGGTCGTTCTACATCCCGTCCGCCTCGATGGAGCGAACGCTCCTGATCAAAGACCGGATCCTCGTCGACGAACTCACGCCGCGGTGGACCGGCTATGAGCGGGGCGATGTGGTGGTGTTCAAGGACCCGGGCGGATGGCTGGAGCCCGCGCCGCAGAAGCCCGCTGCTCCTCCGCTGGTGCAGGCCGTGGACTGGGTGCTCAATGTCGTGGGAATCTCCGCCACGGATGCTCAGGACCATCTGGTCAAGCGGGTGATCGGATTGCCCGGCGACCATGTCGTGTGCTGCAACGCACTGGGCCAGATCACCATCAACGGTGCGCCCATCGACGAGCTCGGCTACCTCAACCTGCCGGAAGGCGACACCGCCGCGTCGAACGACCCGTTCGACGTCGTCGTGCCGGAGGGCTCGCTCTGGCTGCTCGGTGACAATAGAGACCGGTCGCGCGATGCACGCGCGCATCAGGACCTTCCCAGCGGGGGATTCGTCCCGCTGGACAATGTCGTGGGCAAGGCCTTCCTGACGACATGGCCGTTGAACCGCATGGGGACGATCGACGGTCACCACGACACGTTCAACGGCGTCCCGGATCCGGAATGACCGTCGTAGCCCCGAAGCTGACCCTGGAGCGGAGGCTCCTGGGTGAGTGCGAGCTGATCATCTCGCTGGACGAGGTGGGACGCGGAGCGCTGGCCGGTCCTGTGGCTGTCGGGGCCGCCGTGATGGATGCCGCCGGCGCGCGCCGACGCGTGCCGGAGGGGCTTCGCGACTCGAAACTCGTCACGGAGAGGCGTCGCCCGGACGTGGCGGCCAGGGCGGCGGCGTGGGTGCAGGCCTCGGCTGTCGGCTGGGCGAGCGCTGCTGAGGTGGACGAGGTCGGCATCATGCGCGCGCTCGGCCTCGCGGCTTCCCGGGCCGTACTCGGCGTGGTGTCGCAGGGAGCATCGGTCGAGAACGCTCTCGTGCTCCTCGACGGCAACCACGACTATGTGTCGGCCGTGCATCCCGTGCCCCTCCGGGTGCGTCCGGTGATCAAGGCCGATCGTGACTGTGCGTCGGTGTCTGCCGCGTCAGTGATCGCCAAGGTCGCGCGTGATTCCCTCATGGTGGAGCTGCACGCGGGTCACCCGGAGTATCAGTGGGACCGCAACAAGGGCTATGCGAGTGCGGAGCATCGCGAGGCGATCAGGGCGAGCGGACTGTCGCCGTATCACCGGGCGTCGTGGGCGATATCGGATGCTCCGACGTTGTTCTGAGCGGCAAGCGGTGCGGCATCATGGCAGTCCGACTCTAGGATGGATTCATCATGGATGAGGAAGCCTTCGACGACTACGACCGCGAGCTCGAGCTGGCACTGTTCCGGGAGTACCGGGACGTGGTGTCCCAGTTCCAGTACGTCGTCGAGACCGAGCGCCGGTTCTACCTGGCGAATGAGGTCAATGTCGTCCGTCGCGACACCGAGCACGACTTCTACTTCGAGATATCGATGACCGACGTCTGGGTGTGGGACATCTACCGTGCCGACCGTTTCGTCAAGGCGGTGCGCGTGCTGACGTTCAAGGACGTGAACGTGGAAGAACTGCAGCGCCGTGAGTTCGAGCTGCCGCAGGAGCTCTCTCTCGACGGAGAGTGACCTGGCGCCCGCCGAGGCACCTCTTCTGCACCGCGGGCCGATCCGCCGAGTTCTTCTGAATGGCCGGGTGATGCGCTAGTCGCGTGATCCTCGAACCCCGGGTTTCGCGATGCTGAGGTCATGGCAGCGAAAGATGATCTCGGAAGAGCAGGCGAGCAACGTGCGGTATCCCACCTGGTGGGACTCGGCTATGACGTGCTCGACAGAAACTGGCGCTGCGCCCAGGGTGAGATCGACATCGTCGCCGTCCATGGTGATGATCTCGCGATCGTCGAGGTCAAGACGCGTCGCTCGACAGCTTTCGGGCACCCGTTCGAGGCGATCGACGAACGCAAGAGACGCCGCCTGTGGAGGCTCGCGCATGCCTGGATAGAGTCGCACGCCCTCCAGGCGCGGGGTCTGACGGTGCGGATCGACGGAATCGGTATCGTCGGACCCGACCCCGTGACCGCAACGTTGGAACACCTGCGAGATCTCGCGTGAGCACCGCCCGGACGTGGGCCGTGGCGCTCACCGGTGTCGATGGACACCTTGTCGAGGTGGAAGCCGATCTCTCGAACCAGACACCGGAGTTCAAGATCATCGGGCTCCCAGACAAGGCGCTCGGCGAGGCGGTGCAACGCGTGCACAACGCCTGTAAGAACGCGGGGCTCGATCTGCCACGTAGGCGCCTCACGGTCAATCTCTCACCCGCGAGTCTGCCCAAGCATGGATCAGGCTTCGACCTCAGCATCGCCGTGTCGACGCTCGCGGCCGGGGGGCTGATCGCACGGCGCTCCATCGCGGGCACAGTGCACATCGGCGAACTCGGGCTCGATGGGCGACTGCGTCCGGTGCCCGGCATCCTGCCTGCGGTGTTCGCGGCCTCTCGCGCGGGTTTCGATCACGTGATCGTACCGAAGGCGAACGAAGACGAGGCACGCCTGGTCCCGGGGATCGACGTGCGAGCGGCCGCATCGCTCGCAGAAGTCGCGGTATGGCACGGAGCCGACGTCGAGGTCCCGGACGTGGTCGCCGTCGACGCGGCTGTGCCCGCCCCGGTTCAGGAAGAACCTCTCGATCTCGCCGATGTCGTCGGACAGCCGGAAGCGGTGGACGCGCTCATGATCGCTGCTGCCGGAGGACACCATCTGCTTCTCAGCGGTCCGCCCGGTGCGGGCAAGACCATGCTGGCGCGGCGTCTCCCCGGAATCCTGCCACGGCTGACCGAGGAGGAAGCTCTGGAGGTCGCGGCGATCCGATCGCTCAGCGGTGATGCCGTGACAAGACTCGATGCGGCGCCACCGCTGGAGTCCCCGCACCACAGTGCGTCCGTCGCCGCGCTCGTCGGCGGCGGGTCCCGTGCGGCGAGGCCGGGCGCGATCGCGCGCGCACATCGCGGCGTGCTCTTCCTCGACGAGGCGGCCGAGTTCTCTCGCGTGGCACTGGACGCCCTGCGTCAGCCGCTCGAGTCCGGGGCGATCGAAGTGCATCGCGCCGGATTCACCGCCCGCTTCCCCGCCCGGTTCCAGCTGGTGCTGGCCATGAACCCCTGCCCATGCGGGAACTACGGTGTCCGTGGCGCCGAATGCGTGTGCCCGCCGATGGCGATCAGGCGCTATGCGACGCGGCTCTCCGGCCCTTTGCGTGACCGCGTCGATATCGACCTCCAGGTGGCGCGGGTGGCCCTGCACAGGGCCGCAGCCGGTGAGGCTGCCCCTCTCACGTCGGCCGACGCGCGCGAACGGGTGCGTGTGGCACGGGAGCGGGCCTCGGAGCGCTGGCGGTCGACGCCGTGGCGGCGAAATGCGGAGGTACCAGGCACATGGCTCCGTCAAGGGGCGCTGCGGCTGGAGCCGCCAGTGCGAGCTCCGCTCGACCGCGCCCTGGAACGGGGCGCGCTGACACTTCGCGGGTATGACCGGGTCCTGCGTCTGGCATGGACGATGGCCGATATTACCGGCCATGACAGGCCGGGTCTCGAGGAGATCGGACGTGCACTGCACTTGAGGAGAGGAACGACATCGTGATCGACGACCTATTCGGGAGCGCTGAGATCATGGACGAAGTCAGGCTGCTCCGTGAGAACGAAGGCGTGCCGGATGCGCTCGCGCGGGCCGCGTGGAGCGTGCTCGCCGAGCCGGGTGACGGAACTGCCGGGGCGTTGATCAACGCGCTGGGTGCGGAGGAAGCGCTGCGATACGCGGTAGACGGCACCCAGCGCGACGGCGCGGTTGATGCGCTTCTCGATACGGCGGATCCACGCGTGCGACGCGCTGTCACGGAGGGAAGACGGCGGTGGACTCCACGCGTGGAGGCTCGTGCCGTGCGCGATGCCCTGCGCGGAGCCCGCGAGGTCGGCGCCATGCTTCTGCTGCCCGGCGACGACTTGTGGCCCGTCGCGCTGGATGATCTCGGAGACAACGCTCCGATCGCACTCTGGGTTCGGGGCGATCCGCGTCGATGGGTCGTCACGCCGCGGGTGTCGATGGTGGGCGCGCGCGCCTCCAGCGGCTACGGCGACCACGTCGCGTCTGAGCTCGCGGGCGACCTCGCCGCATCCGGTGCGCTCATCGTGTCGGGTGGAGCCTACGGAATCGATGGTGCGGCGCATCGCGCCGCGCTCGGCGTCGGAGGGGGCACCGTCGCCTTCCTCGCGGGCGGGGTGGACCGCGCCTACCCTGCCGGGCATCACGGTCTGCTCAAGCAGATTGCCGAAGAGGGCGCTGTGGTGAGTGAGCTGCCCTGCGGTGCCGCGCCGACCAAGTGGCGGTTCCTGGCGCGCAACCGATTGATCGCCGCCCTGGGAGATGTGACGGTCGTGGTCGAGGCGGGGTGGCGCAGTGGGTCATTGAACACGGCAGGGCACGCTGCCGCACTCGGCCGGCCTCTGGGCGCGGTCCCAGGAGCGGTCACTTCGGCATCGTCGGCAGGCTGCCATCGACTGCTCCGAGAGTACGACGCCGTGTGTGTGACCTCGGCGGCAGAGATCCGTGAGCTGTGCGGCGTGGTCTTCGACAGGGTGGAAGGCGCGGGCGGCGCGGACCCCGAGCGGGTGCGACTTCTGGATTCCCTCAGTGGCCGCGCTGCGCTGCCGACCATCGAGATCGCCCGTCGCTCAGGACTGTCCATCGAGCGGGTGCTCACGCACCTGGGTCTTCTGGAGCTGGAGGGACTGGTGCACCCAGTGGACGGCGGTTGGCGGCGTTCGCCCTCCTAGCCCGCTGCCGCTGCCAGAGCGGAAGGGCGGCGGGTGAACGGCGCGGTAGGGCGCAACGGCGAGGCTCCGCCGAAGTCCCACGTTCGACGGCAAGCTGAGTGTATGGAGCTTTCCGACGCGTCAGAGGTGTTCCTCGAACACCTCGCCCGTGTGCGTCGGCTCTCACCCGCGACGGTCAAGGCGTATCGGTCCGACCTTCGCGACCTGGCGGGCTCTGCGGGAGCGGTCGCCGTCGAGGACGTGGATCTCGAGGTGCTTCGCGAGTGGCTGTGGATGGCCACGCAGCGCGGTGATGCACGCTCCACGCTCGCGCGGAGGGCGGCTGCGGCGCGGTCCTTCTTCAGCTGGGCCAAAGAGCAGGAGCTGATCGCGCACGACCCCAGTCTGCGGCTGATCGCACCGAAACGTGGACGCACGTTGCCGACCGTGGCGTCGCAGGACGCGATGTCGACGCTTCTCGACCACCAGCGTTCGGCAGCCGCCGGAGGAGACCCGATCGCGCTGCGAGACCACGCGATCATCGAGATGCTCTACGGGGCCGGCATCCGTGTCTCTGAACTTTGCGGCCTCGACATCGACGATGTCGACCTCGACCGCCGCACGGCCAGGGTCCTCGGGAAGGGCTCGAAAGAACGTGTCGTTCCGTTCGGGCTTCCCGCCGGGGAAGCGATCGCTGCCTATCTCCGGCGCGGGCGACCTGTACTCATCGAGCGTTCGTCCGCCTCGACTCCCGCCCTGGTACTGGGATCCCGCGGCGGGCGCATCGGCGCGCGGTCCGTGTACACGCTCGTGGCCCGCGTGCTGTCTCCCGTCGTGGGTGCGGAGACGGTGGGCCCGCATGCGCTGCGCCACACCGCCGCGACACATCTCCTCGACGGCGGTGCGGATCTTCGAGCGGTGCAGGAGATCCTGGGGCATGCGAGCCTCGGAACGACGCAGATCTACACCCACGTCTCTTCCGAGCGTCTGGCCGCGACGTACCGGCTGGCCCACCCCCGCGCCTGACATCGTCCCGGTGCTGCGGAGGCGGTGCGCGGTTCGGCCAGACGATGTCGGAGCTTCACGGCTACACGCAGCAGGGGAGCAGCACGGCCCTCGGCACCGGACCGAACAGGAGCATCGGGTTGATGTAGTCCCCATCGCGCCGCACACCGAGGTGCACGGCCCCGCGCGGCGTGTGTCCTCCGGCTCTGACGATCCCGACCGGCTCACCGGCAGCGACCGCGTCACCGGGCGTGAGCTGTGATGCGACGGGTTCGAGCGTCGAGACGAGCCCGTCGGAATGCTCGATGGTGATGAGGGAGCGGTCGACCACCGTCCCTCGGAACGCGACGATGCCGGCGGCCGGGGCGGAGACTGTGGTCCCCTCGACGGCGACGAGGTCGACTCCACGGTGTCCGGCCCCGTATTCGTGCGCCGGAGCGCGATACGGAGCGGTGACCGCCCGAGGACCCGGGACCGGCCACGTCCAGTTCTGTCCCACGACGGGGACGGCTGAGAAGGCGCGCTCCGCGAGGGCGGACTCATCCGCTGCGGCAGTCGGCGCGACGGCCCACAGCAGCACCGGGCACAGGAGAACGAAGAGGCAGGTCACCAGTCGCGTCGCGGATGTCATCCGTGCATCCTGATACGGATCGGAACACTTCGGTGCAGACCAGCCGCGGACGGGGGAGAAGCGGGCAGCACCGCGCGGCGGTGCAGGTCAAGTGCGGTGTCTCATCCTGTATGCTGAGGGAGCACCTCGATATCGGGGTGACTACGCGTGCCCTCAGCGACTCAGGTCGCGGCATCCACTCCCTCAGGTCCTACTCCCAGAGCAGGCGGGTGTGCGCCGGGCACCAGGAAGTCCGATCGTCAGATCGGCTTGACAACCTCAACGGCGCAGAACGCGCCAGAATCAGGAGACGACCATGGCTGTGGTCACCATCCGCCAGCTGCTCGACAGCGGCGTGCACTTCGGACACCAGACCCGTCGGTGGAACCCGAAGGTCAAGCGCTTCATCCTCACCGAGCGCAGCGGCATCCACATCATCGACCTCCAGCAGTCGCTCGGCTACATCGACAAGGCCTACGACTTCGTCAAGGAGACCGTCGCCCACGGTGGCACGATCCTCTTCGTCGGCACGAAGAAGCAGGCGCAGGAGATCCTCGCCGAGCAGGCGACCCGCGTGGGCCAGCCCTTCGTCAACCAGCGCTGGCTCGGTGGACTCCTCACCAACTTCCAGACGATCTCCAAGCGTCTCGCACGCATGAAGGAGCTCGAGGAGCTGGACTACGAGACCCCGGCGAACAGCGGCTTCACGAAGAAGGAGCTGCTTCTCAAGAAGCGCGAGCTCGACAAGCTGCACAAGTCGCTCGGCGGTATCCGCAACCTCACCAAGACGCCTTCGGCCATCTGGGTCGTCGACGCCAAGCGCGAGCACCTCGCGATCGATGAGGCCAAGAAGCTCGGCATCCCCGTGATCGGCATCCTCGACACGAACGCCGACCCGGATGACTTCCAGTACCCGATCCCCGGCAACGACGACGCGATCCGCTCCGTCTCGCTGCTGACCCGCATCATCGCGGACGCCGCTGCCGAGGGCCTGCAGCAGAAGCACAACCCCGAGACGGGCGACGCTGAGCCGCTCGCCGACTGGGAGAAGGAGCTTCTCGAGACCCCCGTTCAGGAGTCCGCTGACGCTGCGGAGATCGTGACCGCTGAGGACGAGGCCGCCGTCGTCGAGACGCCCGCCGCTGACGAGACCGCTGCCGATGCAGCCGGTGCCGAAGCACACGACGAGGCCATCGCCGCCGCTTCCGGTGAGGAGACCGCTGAGGTCGCCGCCGCCGAGGCAGCTGACGCCAAGTAATCCCCTCGAACCGACATACATTACGAAGCAAGGAGCCACCACACATGGCCAACTTCACCATCGCGGACCTCAAGGCGCTGCGTGAGCAGCTCGGCACGGGAATGGTCGACACCAAGAAGGCACTCGAGGAGGCTGACGGCGACGTCGAGAAGGCCACCGAGATCCTGCGCCTGAAGGGTGCCAAGGGCAACGCGAAGCGTGCCGACCGTTCCACCAGCGAGGGCCTCATCGTCGCTCGCGAGCAGGATGGCGTCGTGACGCTCATCGAGCTCGCCTGCGAAACCGACTTCGTCGCGAAGAACGATCGCTTCATCGCGCTTGCCGAGAAGGTGGCCGACGCCGTCGCCGCCGTCAAGGCGGACTCGGTCGAGGCCGGTCTGGCCGCTCAGGCGGGCGACAAGTCCGTCGAGCAGGTCATCTCGGAGGAAGCCGCGATCATCGGCGAGAAGGTCGAGCTGCGCCGCGTGCGTACGATCTCCGGCGACAAGGTCGAGGTCTACCTGCACCGCACGAGCAAGGACCTGCCGCCGCAGATCGGTGTCGTCGTCGCCTACTCGGGTGACGACGCGGAGACCGCGCGCAGCATCGCCCAGCACATCTCGTTCGCCAACCCGTCGTACCTCGCTCGCGAGGACGTTCCGGCAGACGCCGTCGAGAAGGAGCGCGAGATCGTGACCGAGATCTCCCGGAACGAGGGCAAGCCGGAAGCGGCGCTGCCCAAGATCGTCGAGGGCCGCGTGTCCGCGTTCATCAAGCAGGTCGCACTGCTCGAGCAGGACTACGCCAAGGACAACAAGCTCTCTGTCGCCCAGGTGGCGAAGGACGCCGGTATCACCGTGACGGACTTCGCGCGCTTCAAGGTCGGCGCGTAGCAAAGTCGAAGGGGTTCGGATCGTCGAGATCCGAACCCCTTCTTCGTGCCCACGAGGCACTATCTTGAATCGGGACGAGAGGACAATACCCATGACCGAACGCACCGGACGCCGCCGCGTCCTTCTGAAGCTCTCCGGGGAGGCATTCGGCGCAGGTCAGCTGGGCGTCAATCCTGACGTCGTCGGCCAGATCGCGCGCGATATCGCCGCAGCGGTCGACCGCGTCGAGGTCGCCATCGTCGTCGGTGGCGGCAACTTCTTCCGCGGCGCTGAGCTCAGCCAGCGAGGCATGGACAGAGGTCGTGCCGACTACATGGGCATGCTCGGGACCGTGATGAACGCTCTCGCGCTGCAGGACTTCCTCGAGCAAGCGGGAGCGGCGACGCGTGTGCAGTCCGCGATCGCGATGACCCAGGTTGCGGAGCCGTACATTCCGCGGCGGGCTGAGCGGCACATGGAGAAGGGGCGTGTCGTCATCTTCGGCGCCGGCGCCGGTCTGCCGTACTTCTCCACGGACACCGTGGCGGCGCAGCGCGCGCTCGAGATCGGGGCGCAGGAAGTGCTGGTCGCGAAGAACGGCGTGGACGCGATCTACACGGCGGATCCCAACAAGCACGCGGATGCCGAGCGCATCGAGCAGGTCACGTACCGCGACGCTCTCCAGCGGGGACTCAAGGTGGTCGACTCGACAGCTTTCAGTCTCTGCATGGACAACAACATGGACATGCGTGTGTTCGGTATGGAGCCGGCGGGCAACGTGACTCGTGCTCTGCTCGGTGAGCCGATCGGAACACTCGTCACCGCGTGAGCGTGTGATCCGGGCGAACAGGCTTCGCCCGATAGAATTTCCAGAACACCCCGACGATAGGAGTCACCGTGATCGCGGATGTCCTCGCTGAAACCACCTCCCGCATGGCACGGGCGGTCGAGGCTGCCAAGGAGGACTTCTCCACGGTTCGCACCGGTCGTGCCAACCCGCAGCTGTTCCAGAAGGTTCTGGTCGACTACTACGGAACGCCGACCCCGCTCGCTCAGCTCGCGTCGCTGGCGAACCAGGAGGCCCGCACGCTGATCATCACGCCGTACGACAAGTCGGCACTGAAGGCGATCGAGCAGGCTGTCCGTGACATGCCCAATCTCGGTGCCAACCCGACGAACGACGGCAACCTCGTCCGCGTCGTGATGCCCGAGCTGACCGCCGATCGGCGCAAGGAGTACGTGAAGCTCGTCAAGACCAAGGCCGAGGACGCCAAGGTGCACGTGCGCGGCATCCGCCGCAAGTCGAAGGACGAGCTCGACGCGCTGAAGAGCGAACTCGGAGAAGACGAGATCGCTCGCGCTGAGAAAGAACTCGATGCGCTCACGCGTCAGCACGTCGATCTCATCGACGACGCGCTCAAGCGCAAAGAGGCCGAACTCCTCGAGGTGTAGTCGGCATGTCTGACGACACGCGAGATGACGAGGAGGGGACACCACCGTCGCGCCGTGAGGCAGTTGACGGGGCGAGCCCTGACGGCGGCATCCCGCTTGCGGACACCGCCTTCCCCGAGTTCGATGCGACGAGCATTCCTCCGCGTCCTCCGCTGCCCCGCGAGGAGTATGTGAGCGGGGGAGTCGAGGTCGTGACGACGGAGCAGCTCGACACCGCTGATCACAACGCGATCAGAGAGCAATGGCGGGCAGCGCGAGACGAGCTGGGAACTCACGTGTCGCATGCGCGGGACCAGCTGGATCAGGCGAACGAACGGATCAAGCAGCGCACGGGACGCGACCTCATCCTGGCCATCGTCATCGGACTCGCGTTCGGAGCGGCGCTGCTCGGGTCGTTGCTCTTCATCAAAGCGTTGTTCCTGCCGTTCGCCCTGGCGGCGGCACTCCTCGGTGTCTATGAACTTTCGCGCGCGCTCCGCTCCGGTGGGCGTCGCATCGATGTCGTCCCCCAACTGATCGCAGCGGCGATCCTGGTGCTCTCGGCGTACTTCGCGGAGATCTGGCTCTGCTGGGTCGTGCTTTTCGTCGCCGTCTCGTTCGTGATCGTCTGGCGTCTGGTCGCCCAGATGGTCTCGAAAGACGGCAGGACCTACGGCGATGTCCTCGCCGACGCGGTCGTCGGCGGATTCGTGCAGATCTACGTCCCCTTCCTCGCGGGCGTCGCCCTCATCCTGCTCAAGCAGGAGGGCGGGCAATGGTGGGTCCTGAGTTTCATCGCCATCGCCGTCGCCGCGGACACCGGCGCCTACGCGGCCGGCATTGCTTTCGGTCGCCATCCGATGGCACCGAAGATCAGCCCCAAGAAGACGTGGGAGGGGTTCGCCGGCGCTGTCGCGGCATCGTTGATCGCCGGCACACTCCTCGCGCTCTTCCTTCTGGACCTGCCCTGGTGGGCGGGGCTCATCTTCGGCGCAGCCATCCTGCTCTCCGCGACGCTCGGTGACCTCGGTGAGTCGATGCTCAAGCGGGACATCGGCATCAAGGACATGAGTTCGTGGCTGCCGGGACACGGTGGGCTGCTCGACCGACTGGACAGCATCCTGCCCTCGACGGTCCCTGCGCTGTGCCTCTACTTCCTCCTCTCTCCCTGGGTGGTGCTGTCATGACCGACCGATCTCTGGATACCGCGGCCACGGAGGACACTCCTCCCGCTTTCGCGCTCACCACCGGCCGCACGCTCGGCTATCACCGCGCCGCGGTGGACACGTTCCTCGTCTCTGCTCGCAAAGCCTTCGAGCTCGGGGGAGACCAGCTGGAGGCGGCAGACGTACGTACCGCGTCATTCCCCCTCGTCAAGGGTGGTTACGTGGTCGCGGACGTCGACGCCGCACTGGGACGGGTCGAGGACGCATTCGCCGCGCGCGAACGCGAGCGCGTCGTTCGTGCTCGCGGAGCGGGTGCATGGGTGGAGCAAGCGCGTGAGGACGCGCAGACGATCCTCGACCACCTCGCTCGGCCCGCACGTCATCGATTCGCACGGAGTGGTGTTCTGACCTTCGGGTATCGAGTCGACGAAGTGGATCACGTCGCCACCCGCATCGTGCGCTACCTCCGCGACGGCGATGCCCTGACCGCCGAGCAGTTGCGGTCAGCCGCGTTCCGGATGCAGCGCGGCGGCTACCGCGAAGAGCAGGTCGATGCGCTGCTCGATGCCACCATCGATGTCATCCTGGCCGTCCGCTGAGGCTTCCCATGGTCGTCTCAGACGTCTTTGCGTAGACTGTCGTTCATCGTGAACTCCCGAAACGACATGAAACTCGAACGAAGCAACGCCTCGCTGGTGCCTACGGCGGTGGCCACCTCGGCGCGCAAGGGAACTCGAAGGTGGTCTCGGCGCCGCGGTGTGGTCGGCTTCTTCAGTGCTGTCGCCGTCGTCGGATTCGCCGGAGCGATCGTGGCGCCGACCGGCGTCGCTTTGGCTGACCCGCCGACCGCCGACGTGGCGGACAGCGTGTACGCCGCTGCTCTGGCCGACACGCAGAATCTGACCGTCACCGTCGAAGGCGCGGCCATCACCCCTGTCGAACGCGGTGAGTTCGAGGTATACGTCAAACCGAAGCCCACGCCGAAGCCCGTGGTCGCGCAGACGAACGCCAGCGGCGGATCGAGCGGCGGCGGCCCTCTGCTCTACAGCGGCGGTGGCGCACCGGCCGAATGGATGGCGGCGGCGGGTATCGCTGCTGCCGATCAGGGATACGTGGACTACATCGTCTCCCGTGAGAGCGGCTGGAACCCGAACGCGACCAACTCGTCGTCCGGGGCGTGCGGTCTCGTGCAGGCACTGCCGTGCAGCAAGGTCCCCGGTAACGGTTACAACCCAGTCGACAATCTGCGTTGGGCTACCGGATATGCGGTCGGGCGCTACGGGAGCTGGGCAGGGGCGTACAGCTTCTGGATCAACAACCACTGGTGGTGAGCGCGCATCGTGCCACGCTCCCGCAAAAGGCCTCCGGCGCGCCCTGACGCCGAGGACTCGCTCGAACGGCTGATCTCCGGGTGGAAGCGTTCAGAGACGCGCCGTGGTGCCGAGTGGACTGTGCAACCCGTGTCGGCCGCGCAGGCGCAGAAGGCTTATATCTGTCCCGGGTGCGGCCAGGAGGTCACCGCAGGAACCGCGCACCTCGTCGCGTGGCGCGCTGATGGCGTGTTGGGTGACGCCGCCGACCTGGCGGCGCGCAGACACTGGCACACACACTGTTGGAGGATGGCGTGAGCATCGAGATTCGTGGCCCGTTGGAGCTGCCGGCCCGACGTGAGGACATCGAGCTGCAGACAGCCGACGGGCTGACTCTCGTCGGCGAGCTGGCTCAGCCGGAAGCCGGCGAGGCCGTGGCCACTCTCGTGACACTGCACCCGCTGCCCACCGCCGGTGGTTTCATGGACTCCCACATCCTGCGCAAGGCGGCTGGCCGTCTTCCGGCGCTGGCTGACCTCGCGGTACTCCGATTCAACACGCGGGGGACCACATCACCCCGGGGGACCAGCGACGGCGCATTCGACGGCGGCGGCGCTGAGCAGTTCGACGTGGCCGCAGCGATGGACTTCGTCCGCGAGCGCGCACTGCCGCGTCCGTGGCTCCTGGGCTGGTCGTTCGGTACGGAACTCGCGCTGAAATACGGCCGCGACCACGACATCGAGGGCGTGATCCTGTTGTCGCCGCCGTTGCATCGCGCGACGGACGAAGAGGTCGCTGCCTGGTCGGGCACCGATCGAGAGGTCGTGGTGCTCGTCCCCGAGCTCGACGACTACCTGCGCCCCGCCGAAGCGCGGGAGCGCTTTTCGTCGATCCCGCACGCGAAGTTGATCGCCGTGGATGGCGGAAAGCATCTCTGGGTGGGGGAGACTCAGACACGACGGGTGCTCACGGAGATAGTGGCCGCAGTGAACCCGTCGGCCCTTCCCCTCGCGACGCACTGGCCTCCGACCGCCTGAGCGGTCTCAGAGCTCGTTCATGCGCGGGATCAGCACCTGCCGATAGATGATCAGGATGCTCGCGGCCACCGGGATCGCGATCAGCGCCCCGAGCAGTCCGAGCAGGCTCCCGCCGGCGAGCGCAGCGACGACGACGACCGCGCCCGGCACGGATACCGCGCGGCTCATGATGCGGGGGGAGATGATGTACGCCTCGATCTGCATGTAGATGAGGTAGTAGATGGCTGCGGCGATGGCCGTGGCCGGGGAGCCCAGCCCCGGGATCAGACAGATCAGGACGATCAGTGTCGACCCGGTGAGTGTTCCCACCAGCGGGATCAGGGAGAAGAAGAAGGCGACCACAGCGAGCACGGCGGGGAACGGCGCCTGGATGATCGACAGGAAGATCGCGCTCAGCACACCGTTGATCACGCCGAGCGACAGCTGACCCATGACGTAGTAGCCGACCGAGTCGGTGATCTGCTCCGCAAGGTCAACGAAGCGGTCGCGCTTCGAGGCGGGTACGAGCTGGTAGACCGCGCGCTTGAGCGAAGGCGTCGAGGCGGTGAGGTAGATCGTGAGGATCAGCACGATGAAGGCACCGAACAGACCTGTGACGATGGCGGTTCCGACGACGATGACGCTTTCGGTGATCGAACCCCAGTTCTCCACCAGCCAGTCCGTCGCTCGTGTGAACGTGTCGTCGATGAAATCCGGTTGCAGCCCGGGGAACACCTCGATGATCCACGTCTTGACATCCCCGATGTACGTGCTCTGGAGGAACAGCGTGATCCGGCGCACCAGCTGACTGATCTGATCGACCAGGAGCGGGAGGATCATGAGCACGATTCCGGCGAACACGCCGAGTACGACGAGCATGGTGACCAGCACTGCTGACCACCGAGGGAGCTTGCGCCGCTCGAGGAACGCGACAACAGGGTCGAGACCGAGGCTGAGGAAGAGCGCGGTGCCGACGTAGAGCAGAACGGTGGAGAGGTTCTGCACGCTCCCGATCAGGAGGATGCCCAACCCCACGCCGAGAGTCGCCACCAGGGCGGTGCGGAAAGGATTGTGGATCTTCATCTGAACTCCTCGGGACTGCTGGTGTCAGGCTATCGACCCGGCACCCCGGCGCTGCAGCGACGTGCCGAACAGCATCGCACGAACGTTCTTTGGGCAACACACAGGTGGTTTCGATAGTCTGGAATGTCGAGTGTTGCGTCATGGGAAGGTTCCGAGACGCGTGAGGAGACTATTCGTGCGTTTCGTATGGGCCGTGGTGGCCTTCGTGCTGGCCGCGGTGCTGATCGGCGCCGGGATCGCTCAGCGGACCATCTTCATGGGTCCGTCGACCGAGTCGAGCCGGGTCGAAGTCCAGGAACCCGCGCCGTTCGTGCTGATGGATGGCGAGGTGCTCCGGAGCAATCCGGGAGCGCAGACGCTGCTGATCCACGGCGACGGTGACATCTTCGCCGCCTACGGGCGCACCTCCGACCTCGAGGCCTGGCTCGCCGATTCGGACTACAACCAGGTGAGCGTCGCGAAGGACGGCACCTTCGATGTCGAGCATGTCGCGGCACCCCCTGTCGAGGATGAGGGCGAGGGCGACGCCGACGGTGGCACCACGGACGAGCCCGTCGTGCGCAACCCCGTCGGTTCCGACCTGTGGCTCGACTCGTTCAGCGACACGGATGACCTGATCGCCAACAACATGCAGCTTCCCGACGGCATGAGCGTGCTGATCGCCTACGACGGTACCCAGGATGCGCCGGATGACATCGCTATCTCCTGGCCCCTCGACAACAGCACGCCGTGGGCTGGTCCCCTGATGGCTGCCGGCGGCGCCGTGCTGCTGGTCGGTCTGATCCTCTATGTCCTCGGCATCCGTCACCAGAGACGCGGACGTGGACCCCGCCGTAAGGGGCCGGGGCCGTTGCCCGTCACCGAGCCGATCGATGTCGCTTCGCTTCCGCCCGCGGAGCGCGATGCCCTTGAGCAGCCGTCCGGAGAGTCCGCGGCTCCCCAGACTCCGAACTCCGAGGTGGAGGATGCGGAGATCGTCGACGAGACCAAGGATCCCGATTCGAAGACCTCATTGCGTGCCACCCGCACGCCTCGACGTCGTCTGCGCCTGATCGCGCTGCCCGCGATCGGCCTCACCGCGCTTCTTGCGAGCGGATGCTCGGCGGATTCCTGGCCGCAGTTCGAGGACGCGTCCGCGACGCCGTCGCCGACCCCGACCGTCATCGCTCCGGACAACCAGAAGCCGCCCGCCGTGACCGAGTCCCAGGCGACGCGGATTCTTCAGGAGATCTCCGCGACTCTCGTCGACGCGGACACTGCTCTTGACCTGGACCTCGCGGCCACCCGTCTCGACGGGCCCGCGCTCACCGCCCGGACGACCGAGTATGCGCTGCGCACGGAGCTCCCAGACACGACACCTCCCGCGGCGATTCCGACCGACAAGGTCGAGGTCGTCCTGCCGGAGGCGACTGATCGGTGGCCTCGTACCGTGCTCCTGTTGTCGAAGAGCACGAGTGACGACACCGTCCCCCCGGTGATCCTCACGATGACGCAGCAGGATCCTTGGTCGAACTACAAGGTCTCCCACATGGCGGAGATGTCAGCCGATGTGGCGCTTCCCGAAGTCGCGGCCAGCTGGCTGGGCACCTCGCTGGTCCCCGAGGACTCCGCCTTCCTCACTGTTCCTCCTGCTGACCTCGCCACCGCGTTCGCGGATGTCGTCGACGAAGGGGAGAAGAGCGCCTCCTACGGCCTGTTCGACGATCCGTCGCTGAGTCTCGCGACGTCCATCAATGACAGCCGTCAGGAACTGGTGCAGAGGCTCGTCGACAACAACGCCTCGGAGACGTCCCAGGTGACGTTCGACATGACCCCCGCCGATGTGGCGCCGGTGGCGATGACCACGCTCGGCAGCGGCGCGATCGTGAGCGTCGTCCTCACTGACACCGAGACGGTCACTCCGACCGTGCCGGATGCCGTGATCCGGTTCGGTGAGAACCCGCAGGCAAAGGCTCTGACGGGTGTCTCGGAGGCTGCCAAGGGCATCGAGACCACCTATTCGTTCCAGGTGTTCTTCGCGGTCCCCGCGCAGGGATCCACAGAACAGATCAGACTCCTCGCCGTCCACCAGGACCTCATCTCCGCAAAGGTGATCAAGTGACCGATATTTCTCCCGCCGCCCTGCGCGGTGCCGTCGACCTGTCGAGCCTGCGCAACCGGCCGGATCCCTCCGCGCCGAGCGCGCCCGCACCGCGCGTCGGCGATGTGGTCGTCGACGCCACCGACGAGACCTTCGGGCAGATTCTCGAGATCTCGCGCACCGTGCCGGTCGTGATCGACCTGTGGGCCGAGTGGTGCGGCCCGTGCAAGCAGCTCAGCCCGATCATCGAGAAGGTGACGAGGGAGCTGGGCGGCCGTGTGCTGCTCGCCAAGGTCGACGTGGATGCGAACCCGCAGCTCGCGCAGAGCTTCCGTGCGCAGTCGATCCCGATGGTGGTCGCGCTGATCGCGGGGCAGCCGGTCCCGATGTTCACCGGCGCTGTGCCGGAATCCCAGGTCCGCGAGGTCTTCGCGCAGCTGCTGCAGCTCGCCGCCCAGAACGGGGTGACCGGCTCACTGCCCGTCGGCGACGCTGTCGCGGCCGACGAGGCGCCGGCGGAGCCGCCGCTCCCGCCGCTGCACGCGGAAGCGTTCGCGGCGATCGAGATCGGTGACTACGCGGCTGCGGTCACCGCCTACGAGAAGGCATTGGCAGAGAACCCCCGCGACGAGGATGCTCTCGCGGGCCTCGGCCAGGTGCGACTTCTCGACCGCACGCAGGGGCTGGATCTTCAGACGTCGCGTGCGGCAGCAGCTGCTGACCCGCTCGATGTTCAGGCGCAGTTCGACGTTGCCGATCTAGATCTCGCGGGTGGGCACGTGGAGGATGCCTTCGGGCGACTTCTGGACCTGTTCGAGAAGCTCCCGTCGGACGAGCGCACGCCGGTCCGTGAGCGTCTGGTCGAGCTGTTCGGGCTGATCGGCGTCGCAGACCCGCGCGTGCTCGCGGCACGCAACAGGCTCACATCGCTGCTGTTCTGAGCTCAGCGCCGCGTGCGACGGCGCCGGGCTCGCTGAGTCGTGCTGTCGTCGCCGCGCCTCAACCTCTGCTGATCGTCGGCACGTGCGGATCGTTCTGGTGGCGTAGCCAGATGGTCGACAGCGCCGGCAATGTCATGGTGGCGGTTGCCGCTTCACCGTCGGCGTGCGCGTAGACGAGTCCGAGATTCCCTGAACCCCGCCCGCCGTACTCTCCGGCGTCGGTGTTCAGGATCTCCTGCCACACACCCTCCTTCGGGAGGGCGAGAGGGTGACCTGCGCGCTCGACCCCGGAGAAGTTGCTCACCACGACGACCCTGCCGCCATGGGCATCGCGCCGCTCGAAGGCGATGACGGTGGGATCCCAGCTCGGGGCGCCGAGGCGGGAGAAGGACGAGCCGTCGCTGTCGCGCTCCCAGAGGGGCGCCTGGGCTCGATAGGTCTGGTTGAGCACGCCGACGAAGTCCTGCAGCTGCCGATGCGAGGGCTGATCGAGCAGCCACCAGTCGAGTTCTCTGCCCTCCGACCACTCGGCGAGCTGGCCGAACTCCTGCCCCATGAACAGGAGCTTCTTGCCAGGGTGACCCCACATGTACGCCAGGTAGGCGCGCGCGTTCGCGAGCTTGTGCCAGTGGTCGCCCGGCATCTTGGCGAGCAGACTGCCCTTGCCGTGCACGACCTCGTCGTGGCTGATGGGGAGCAGATAGTTCTCGCCGAACGCGTAGACGAACGAGAAGGTCATCTCACCCTCGTGGTGGGAACGATACATCGGATCGCGTTCGATGTACTGGAGGGAATCGTTCATCCACCCCATGTTCCACTTGAAACCGAAGCCGAGTCCGGCGTGGTCGGTCGGAGCGGTGACTCCGGGGAAGCTCGTCGACTCCTCGGCGATCATCATGATGCCGGGGTGCAGGCGATAGGCGGTCGCGTTGACCTCCTGCAAGAAGCGGATGGCCTCCAGATTCTCCCGACCGCCGTGGATGTTGGGCTCCCACTCACCTGCCTCTCGCGAGTAGTCGAGGTAGAGCATCGAGGCGACCGCGTCGACGCGGAGGCCGTCGACGTGGAACTCGCTGAGCCAGAACAGCGCGTTCGCGACGAGGAATCCGCGCACCTCCGGGCGACCGTAGTCAAAGATCAGCGTGCCCCAGTCCTGGTGCTCGCCTCGGCGGGGGTCCGGGTGCTCGTACAGCGGCTGACCGTCGAAGCGCGCGAGCGCGAAGGCGTCCTTGGGGAAGTGGCCGGGCACCCAGTCCATGATCACGCCGATACCGGCCTGGTGCAGGCGATCGATCAGGTAGCGGAGGTCGTCCGGGCTCCCGAACCGGCTGGTCGGCGCGTAGTAGCCGCTGACCTGATACCCCCACGATCCGCCGAAGGGGTGTTCGGCGAGCGGCATGAACTCGACGTGCGTGAATCCGGTGTCGGTGACGTGCTGGATGAGCGGCTCGGCGGCGTCACGGTAGCCGAGTCCACCGCGCCACGAACCGAGGTGGACTTCATAGATCGACAGCGGCTGCGCCACAGCGTGTGTCGCTGCACGCCGCGTCATCCAGGCGCCGTCCGCCCAGCGATACGAGGAGGTCGCGACGACGGACGCCGTCGCGGGAGGCACCTCGGCACGGGATGCCATCGGGTCGGCCTTCAGGATCCAGGACCCCTCACGGGTGCGGATCTGGAACTTGTAGTGGTCGCCGGCGCTCAACCCGGGGATGAAGAGCTCCCAGATGCCGCTCACGCCCATCGACCGCATCGCGTGCGGCTCACCGTTCCATCCGTTGTGGTCCCCGACGACCCGCACAGCGGTGGCGTTCGGCGCCCATACCGAGAATGCGACACCATCCTCGCCGTCCAGCGTGCGCGGGTGTGCGCCCAGGACGTGCCACAGGCGCTCGTGACGACCCTCCGCGATCAGATGCAGGTCGAGGTCGCCCAGCGTGGGAAGGTGGCGATAGGGGTCGCCGGCGATCGTCTCTTCATCGTCGCCGTAGGCGGTCGCGAGGCGATACGCGACGGGTGGTCCGTCATGCCGCGCCTCCCAGATCCCATGAGCGACATGCGCGAGTTCGAGTCGACTGCCATCTGCGAAGACGGCCGCCACATACGACGCGAGCGGGCGCCGGGCGCGGACCACGGTGACGGTACGATCAGCGGCATCCGTGATCGGGTGGGAGCCGAGCAGGGAATGGGGATCGTGGAACGATCCGGCTGCGATCGCCTCCCAATCGGTGGATGCCGCGACGTCTTCGAGGTAGCTCATGACCGCTCCTTCACCTTCAGGATGTGCACCGGCTCCATGAAGGCGTCGAGGCGTACGTAGTTGTGGTCGTTCCAGGTCCACACCGCTCCGGTGAGGAGATCCTCGACCTCGAAGCTCTCACCGGGCGTGACACCCCACACCGTGGTGTCGAGGTGCACGGTCGTCTCGCGGACCGAATGGGGGTCGACGTTCGCGACGACGATGATGGTGTCCGCCTGGCCTGTGCCGGTGAAGGCGGCATCCAGATGCTTGCTGTACACAAGCACGGCGTCGTCATCGCTCCAATGCGCGCGGAAGTTGCGAAGCTGGCGGAGGGCGGGGTGCGCGCGGCGGATCGTGTTGAGGGATCGCAGGAGAGGGGCGAGCGAGTCGCCGCGCTTCTCTTCGCCCTCCCAGTCGCGGAACTTGTACTCGTACTTCTCGTTGTCGATGTTCTCTTCCGAACCTGGCCTGGCGACGTTCTCGAAGAGCTCGTAGCCCGCGTACACGCCGTACAGAGGAGCTGCGGTGGCCGCGATGCACGCCCGGATGCGGTAGGCCGCTCTGCCGCCGAACTGCAGGTACTCGGTGAGGATGTCGTGCGTGTTCACGAAGAGGTTCGGACGCATGTAGTCGCTGGTCTCCTGCGACACCGAGGTGAGGAACTCCTCGAGCTCCGCCTTGGTATTTCGCCAGGTGAAGTAGCTGTAGCTCTGCTGGAATCCGACCGCCGCGAGAGCGCGCATCACCGCCGGACGGGTGAAGGCCTCCGCCAGGAAGATGACATCCGGATCCTCTGCGTTCACGACAGCGATCAGCCACTCCCAGAACTGCAGCGGCTTGGTGTGCGGGTTGTCGACGCGGAAGATCTTCACGCCCTGCCGGACCCAATGCTGCACGATGCGCAGCATCTCGTCGTAGATGCCCTCGGGGTCGTTGTCGAAGTTCAGCGGATAGATGTCCTGATACTTCTTCGGCGGGTTCTCGGCATAGGCGATCGTGCCGTCCGGCAGCGTCGTGAACCACTCGGGATGCTCGGTGACCCACGGGTGATCGGGCGACGCCTGCAGCGCCAGATCGAGGGCGATCTCGAGGCTCTCCTTGCGTGCAGCGCGCACGAATGCCCGGAAGTCTTGTGCGGTGCCCAGGTCGGGGTGGATGGCGTCGTGTCCACCGTCCGCCGAGCCGATCGCATACGGAGACCCGGGGTCGCCCGGCTCGGTGGTGAGCGTGTTGTTGCGTCCCTTGCGGTTCGTCTCTCCGATCGGGTGGATCGGCACGAGGTAGAGCACGTCGAAACCCATGGCGGCGACCGCGGGCAGTCGCTTCGCAGCCGTGCGGAATGTGCCGCTCTTGACCGTGCCGTCCTTCAACCGCTTCGCGCCTTCGGACCGAGGGAAGAACTCGTACCAGGCGGCGACGCCAGCGGCGGTGCGATCGACGACGATCGACTGCGCGTCCGAGGTGGAGCTCAACGTGATCGTGGGGCGGTCCGCGAAGATCCGAGCGAGGCCGGCGTCCGTCGACAGCGCAAGAGTCGTGGCCGCGTCTCCCGCAGCAAGGGCGGCGGCATCTGCACGCAACCGCGCGCGCTGCGCGGCAGGTCGATCCTTCTCCGCCGCTGCGCGGGTGAGCAGCTCGGCTCCGAGAGCCGCCATGATGTCGACGTCCACTTCGGCCGCGACCTTCAGAGAGGCCGCGTGCGCCCACGTCGCGAAGTCATCCGAGAACGCCTCGAACCGATAGGTCCACGTCCCCTGGACGTCGAGCGCGACATCGACCGTCCAGCGATCGGTGCCGTCGTTGCGGGGAGTCAGCCGATGCAGACTCTGCTCGCCGTGCGGATCCGTGAGCCGGAGATGCACACCGAGTGCGTCATGACCTTCGCGGAACGAGACGACGCTGAACGGGACGACCTCTCCGACGAACGCCTTCGCGGGGAATCCGCCGGGAACCGACGGCGACGCGTCCGAGAGCGGGAGCCGTGTCGCGCGGAGGCCTTCTCTGCCAGTATCACCGACCAGCGCGCGCGTCGGGATCTGAGCGGAGCTCCGAAGAGCCGAGGACCGGGTACCAGCACGTGCAGCCACACCCCGAATGTACCGCGCAGAAGGGGCCGCGGGTAGCGACCGCTCCGGGTGCGTCGGCCAGGGATGTCATTCCACCCGGAAGAGCCTCATCGAGGTTCCGGGGATCGGCAGCACATCGCCGGGCGAGAACGACTCCTCGGTGTCGGACGGACGCTCATCGGCGCTCGACCAGAGCGACACGAATCGCGTCGCGTCCTCGATCTCGTCGGGCAGCCGCACGTCGATCGGCGATTCGGTCCCGTGCACGATGAGCAGGATGCGGTTGTACTGCTCGCGATCCGGGGTCGAGGCCGCGACATACTGGAGCGTACGGTTGCCGGGGTCCGTCCACTGCGCGCTCTCCATGGTCTCGCCGTTCTGGTCGAACCAGTCCATGACCGAGGCGTTCGGGATGTGCTCGCCGAGGCGGGCGTAGCGGCTCGGGCGCAGCGCGGGGTTCGATGCGCGGAGTGCGATGAGCCGGGAGACATGCGCACGCAGATCGTTCTGCCAGGGCTCGAACTCCCAGCCCAGCCACGTCATGGCGGAATCCTGCGCGTAGGCGTTGTTGTTGCCACGCTGTGTGCGGCCCACCTCGTCGCCGGCCGTCAGCATGGGGATGCCCGCGGACAGCAGCAGCGTGCCCAACAGGTTGCGCATGGCTTTCCGTCGCGCCGCGAGGATCGTCGGGTCGTCGGTCGGGCCCTCCACGCCATGGTTGAACGCGCGGTTCATGTCGGCGCCGTCGCGGTTCTGCTCGCCGTTCGCCTCGTTGTGCTTGACGTCGTAGGACACCAGGTCGTGCAGGGTGAACCCGTCGTGGGCGGTCACGAAGTTGACGCTGGCGAGCGGGCCGCGGTCTTCGCTGAACGTGTTCGAGGAACCGGCGAGGCGCGTCGCGAAGCCGCCGATGCCGACAGGGGCGGATGCACGTCGTGCGTAGTCGATGTCGCTGAGCCAGAAGTTGCGGACGCGGTCGCGATACCGGTCGTTCCACTCGTGCCAGCCGGCCGGGAAGTTGCCGGTCTGCCATCCGCCGAGACCCACGTCCCACGGCTCGGCGATGAGCTTCGTGTCGCGCAGGATCGGATCGTTCGCGATGGCGGTGAGTAGGGGATGCTCCGGCGTGTAGGTGTGCGAGGCGTCGCGGGCGATCGCGGCGGCGAGGTCGAAGCGGAAGCCGTCGATCTGCATCTCCTGAGCCCAGTAGCGCAGGGAGTCCAGGACCAGCCGTGCACCGGCATCGGTCGACGTGTCGAGCGTGTTGCCGCACCCCGTGGTGTCGATGTAGACCCCGGATTCGTCCTGCCGATAGTAGCTGGCGTTGTCGATCCCGCGCAGGCTCGACCGCGGACCTCCGATGCCCTCTTCGGACGTGTGGTTGTAGACGACGTCGAGGATGATCTCGATCCCGGCCTCGTGCAGCAGCCGCACCATCCCCTTGAACTCGGCGAGGACTGCTTCCGGACCCTGTTTGCGTGCGTCCTCGCTGGCGTAGGCGTTATGAGGTGTGAAGAAGTTGAGGGTGTTGTATCCCCAGTAGTTCGTGAGTCCGCGTTCGAGAAGTCGCGGCTCGGGCACGAATGCGTGCACCGGGAGGAGCTCGACCGAGGTGATCCCGAGCTCGTGGAAGTACGCGATCATCGCGGGATGCGCAAGTCCTGCGTACGTGCCGTGCAGCGCGGGCGGCACGTCAGGGTGACGCTTGGTCAGGCCCTTCAGGTGGCCTTCATAGATCACGGTCCGGTCGAGCGGGATACGAGGCTTCTGGGAGTCGCCCCAGTCGAAGCCGTCGACGATCACGACGGAGCGCCACTCTTCGTAACCGTCGCCCTGGGCGAGGCCGCGCGCATAGGGGTCCAGGAGCATGGTCTCCGGGTTGAACGTGTTCCCGGGACCGTGAGGACCGCCGACACGGATCGCGTAGCGGGTACCCGGCTGGAGGAGGGGGGTGGTGACCTGCCAGATGCCACCGGGGAGGCGCTCCAGCGCAACCTGATCGGTCGCCCAATCGAGGTCGGTCGCATCGAAGACGACGAGTTCGACGGACGAAGCGTTCTGCGACCAGATGCGGAGGGTACCGACACCGTCGTGCAGGCGCACGCCGAGGTCGTCGAGTGCTGTTCCGCCGGGCGCAGTGAAGTCTCGGGACGCGGGCATGAGTACACACTAGGCGGATGTGACCGGGTGTCAGGACAACGTGCACTCGGTTCCCCGTGCCCTGGGGGTGCGGAAATGGGGGAGCATGGACTCATGCGGCACTATCTCGATCATGCGGCGACCACGTCGTTGCGGCCGGAGGCGCGTGACGCCTGGCTGGCGGCGTCGGAGCTGGTGGGCAACGCCTCCTCGACCCACGGGGCTGGACAGGACGCCCGTCGACTCCTGGAGGAGTCACGAGAGCGCGTGGCGGCGGTGCTCGACGCCGACCCCATCGAAGTCGTCTTCACGTCGGGTGGCACCGAGTCGATCAACCTCGCCCTGCAAGGCCTCTGGCATGCCAGGACCCCGGGGACGTGCGACATCGTGCTCCCCGACGCGGAGCATCACGCGACGATGGACACGGTCGCGGCTCTGGTCGTCGAGGGAGCGGTCGTGCGCACGGTCCCGGTGCGGACGGACGGGCGCATCGCCTCGTCCGACTTCGCGGAACGGCTGCCCGGTGCCGCCCTCGCCACGGCTCTCATCGCGAACAACGAGGTCGGCACGATCAACGATGCGGCATCGCTGACGGCGGCTGCCGCTTCGGCCGGAGTGCCGTTGCATCTCGACGCCGTCGCCGCGCTCGGACACCTTCCGATGTCGTTCCGTTCGCTGCGTGGGCAGGCGAGCGCGGGGACAGGCCTGGTCGCGCTGAGCGTCGCCGGCCACAAGATCGGGGCGCCGGTCGGCGTCGGAGCGCTGGTGGTGGCGCGGACGGCCAAGCTGACCGCGCTGCTCCGCGGTGGCGCGCAGCAGCGCGGCCTCCGCGCCGGTACGCAGGATGTCGCAGGTGCGGCGGCGTTCGCCACCGCGATCGAGCTCGCCGAGCAGGAACGAGAGGCGGAGAGTGCACGCCTCAGCGCGTTGCGCGACCGTCTGGTGGACGGGATCAGATCGCGTGTCCCCACCGCAGAGCTGCTCGGTGATCCTCGCCAGCGTCTGCCCGGGAACGCGCATCTCCTCTTCCCTGGCGCAGTCGGCGAGAGTCTGCTGTTCCTCCTCGACGTCGCCGGAGTCGCGGCCTCCACCGGATCGGCGTGCCAGGCCGGCGTGGCGGAACCGTCGCACGTCGTGATCGCGATGGGGCGAGGGGAGCAGGATGCCCGGAGCGTGCTGCGATTCACGTTGGGTCGGACATCCACCGACGCGGACGTGGACGCGGTGCTCGGCGTCATCGCCGACGTCTATGCGCGCGCATCCGGGTCCAGCACAGGCGCGCGCTCGTAGACTGGTCGTATGCGGATACTGGCGGCGATGAGCGGGGGAGTGGACTCCGCCGTGGCGGCTGCGCGCGCCGTGGAGGCAGGACACGACGTGGTGGGGGTGCATCTGGCCCTCTCGCGCGCGGGCGGTACGCTGCGCACCGGCAGCCGGGGCTGCTGCACGATCGAGGATGCGATGGACGCGCGCCGAGCCGCTGACAGACTCGGCATCCCCTTCTACGTATGGGATTTCTCCGAGCGCTTCCGCGATGACGTCATCGACGACTTCATCGCCGAGTACCAGGCGGGGCGCACCCCGAACCCGTGTATGCGGTGCAACGAGAAGATCAAGTTCGCGGCACTGCTCGAGCGCGCGATCGAGCTGGGCTTCGATGCGGTGTGCACGGGCCACTACGCGACGCTCATCGAGGGCGAGGCCGGGCTCGAGCTGCACCGCGCGTCAGACAACGCCAAGGATCAGTCGTACGTGCTCGGCGTGCTGAACGCGGAGCAGCTCGCGCACACCTACTTCCCGCTCGGCACGACCCCCTCGAAGGCCATCGTCCGTGCCGAGGCCGCAGAGCGCGGCCTCACGGTCGCGCAGAAGCCGGACAGCCACGACATCTGCTTCATCCCTGACGGAGACACCCGCGGCTGGTTGGCCGACAAGGTCGGCACGGCCACGGGGGAGATCGTGGATCGCTCCGGAGCCGTGGTCGGCTCGCACGAGGGCGCTCACGGATTCACTGTCGGGCAGCGGCGTGGGCTCAAGCTCGGTGTTCCCGCTGCCGACGGCAAGCCTCGTTTCGTGCTCGAGGTACGGCCCGTGTCCAACACGGTCGTGGTCGGTCCCAAGGAGGCGCTCGCCATCGGCGAGATCTCTGGTGCGCGCTTCAGCTGGGCTGGTGCGGGCCCGGTCGAAGCGGAGTTCTTCTGCCACGTGCAGATCCGTGCGCATGCGGAACCGGTCCCTGCGACGGCGTTCGTCACGGCGGACGGCGTGCGCGTCGTCCCGGAGCAGCCGCTCGACGGCGTCGCGCCCGGACAGACCGCGGTGCTGTACATCGGCACGCGCGTACTCGGGCAGTTCACGATCGATGCGACGGTGTCGGCCGTTCCCGTCGTTGTCTGACCGCTGAGGATCAGCGAGGCACCGGAGCGATGTCGGTGGGCGCTCGTAGACTGACGGGGTGCCTGAGAACATCTCGTTGGAAGACGCCCGCACCGAGGCCGAGGGGCTGACGACCCGCATCCTCGAGGCGAAGGATGCGTACTACGGGCGCGACACCTCTGTGGTCGACGACTTCACCTACGACGGCTGGATGCATCGGCTCGAAGAACTCGAGCGATTGCATCCGGAGCTTCAAGGGCAGGATTCGCCGACGCAGATGGTCGGGGCAGCCGAGGCGACTGGACTCGCGACGATCGAGCACGCCGAGCGGATGCTGAGCCTCGACAACGTGTTCTCCATCGAGGAGCTGCGGGAATGGGCCGCCAAGACGCACGCCGCCGCGGGGCGAGACGTGGCGTGGCTGACCGAGCTGAAGATCGATGGTCTCGCCATCAACCTCCGCTACGAGCATGGCGTTCTCACTTCGGCGGCGACACGCGGCGACGGCCGCGTGGGCGAGATCGTCACCGAGAACGCGCTGCGGCTCCCGGAGATTCCCGAGCGCCTGGTGGGCAGCGGGCATCCTGCGATCGTGGAGGTGCGCGGCGAGGTGTTCATCCCCGTCGCCGCGTTCGAACGTCTCAACGCCGCTCAGGCGGACTTCCGTGAGCGCGCCTACAACGATGCCCTGAGCCGCTGGGAGGCGCGCGGTGGTGCCAAGAAGCCGTTCGACGAGGAGAAGGCGAAGACGGCGGCTGCACGACGATTCCCCTCGTTCGCGAACCCTCGCAATGCCGCCAGCGGTGGTCTCCGGCAGCAGATCGACAAGAAGGACGGGCTGGAGCTCGAGGCAGGCCTGCTGCGCATCGAGTCACTCGCGCTGTACGTGCACGGGATCGGCGCGTGGGCGAAACCCCCGGTCTCGTCCCAGAGCGAGGTATACGGGCTGCTGGCCGAATGGGGCCTGCCGACCAGCCCGCACACGAAGGTGTGCTCGAGCATCGACGAGGTCGCGGACTTCGTCGCCTACTTCGGCGAGCATCGACACGACATCGAGCACGAGCTCGACGGCATCGTGGTGAAGGTCGATGAGCTCTCCCTGCACGACGAACTCGGGGCGACGAGCCGCGCGCCGCGATGGGCGATCGCATACAAGTACCCGCCGGAGGAGGTGCAGACCACGCTTCTCGACATCGTGGTGTCGGTGGGACGCACCGGCCGTGCGACTCCGTTCGCCGTCATGGCGCCTGCGCACGTGGCAGGGTCTGTGGTGCGTCAGGCGACCCTCCACAACAAGGACGTGGTCAAGGCCAAGGGAGTTCTGATCGGTGACACGGTCGTACTCCGTAAAGCGGGAGACGTGATCCCCGAGGTGCTGGGGCCGGTCGTCGAGCGTCGCGACGGTACGGAGCGCGAGTTCGTGATGCCCGAGAACTGCCCCGAGTGCGGAACCCCGCTGCGCGCGATGAAGGAAGGCGACATCGACCTCCGTTGCCCGAATGCGCGCTCGTGCCCCGCGCAGGTGCGGGGGCGCGTCGAGCACATCGGCTCGCGCGGCGCCCTCGATGTCGAGGCACTCGGTGAGGTGACGGCGGCTGCACTGACCCAGCCGACCACGCCCGAGGTGCCTCCGCTGGTGACCGAGGCGGGGCTGTTCGCCCTCACCCTCGATCAGCTGGTGCCGATCGAGCTGTTCGTGCGGGATGCCGAGACCGGACTGCCGAAGGAAGATGACGACGGTGTCGTCAAGACCAGAGCGCCGTTCCGGCGAAACCCGACCGCTGCGGAGAAGAAGGCGGGCAAGGACGGCCCTCAGCCCTCGTCGCAGGCTCTGACACTGCTGGCAGAGCTCGAGAAGGCGAAGACCAAGGAACTCTGGCGGCTGCTCGTATCGCTCAACATCCGGCACGTCGGTCCCGTCGCGGCTCGCGCACTGGCCCAGTGGTTCGGGTCGCTCGACGCGATCCGTGCCGCGTCGCGGGAGGAGTTGGCGGCTGTCGAAGGCGTCGGTGGGATCATCGCCGACTCGCTGCTCGACTGGTTCGACGTTGACTGGCACCAGGAGATCGTGCAGGCATGGGCGGATGCCGGCGTGCAGTGGTCGACACCCGGTCATCCTGGTCCCGGAGCGGCCGTGGCAGAGGGCGGTGTGCTCGACGGGCTGACCGTCGTCGCGACCGGGTCACTGGACGGGTACACGCGTGATGGTGCGCAGGAGGCGATCATCCAGGCGGGTGGCAAAGCCGCATCAAGTGTCTCCAAGAAGACCGACTTCGTGGCGGCAGGGCCTGGCGCGGGCTCCAAGCTCGCGAAGGCGGAGGAGCTCGGTGTGCGCATCCTCGATGCGGCGCAGTTCCACATTCTCGTGACCGAGGGGCCGGACGCGCTCCCGCCCGTCGGACCCTCGGGATCGTGAAGCGCTACGGACCGCTGATCGCTGTCTCCGAGGCACTAGCCGTCGGGGACCCCGGTAGGAATCACCTGCGTCTGACGCAGGATGCGGTCCTCCTTCGGGAGGGCGCGGAGAGCCGGGGCATCCTTTCGTGGGCGAGCGTCGATGAGATCGCGCTGGACGTGCCGACGACGCGGTTCCGGTTGCCTGGCCTCGTGGGGACGGTCGTGCTCGGCGCGTTGACGGCGGTCGCGCTGTCCGATATCGGCATCGACCCCGACGATGGCGCTGTGACGCTCACCGTCGATGGCGAGCCGCTGACCGTGCCACTGAGTCGTCACCACGTCGGTGGGTACTGGGCGCCGACGGTCGCAGGCGCACACAGCCTGCTTGCCTACCTCATCGAGAACCCCGAGCAGCGCGCACTCCTGGCGCATCCGGAGCAGCTGATCGACGTCGCCGCGCAACTCGCTCGTGGGGCGGCCTGACTCGCGAGCAGAGCGGCAGACTCGACGGCGCCACGACGACCTTCTCGATGCGGGACTCTTCGACGAAGACAAAAGAGCGGGGCCGGCGAACCGGCCCCGCTCTTCTTTCGTGCTCCGGCCCTCAGGCCTTGTGGCGTGGCTTCCGGTACGGCTTCTCGTCGCGGTCCGAGTGCGCGGGGCGCTCGTCGCGTTCGCGGCGCTCGAAGCGGTCTCCGCGACCACCGTCGGCATCGCGGGGTCCGCTGTTGCGTCGGCCGATCGGTCCGCGGTCCGGCTTGATCTCGATCAGGCGGCCCGAGATGCGCGTGTCGCGGAGCTTGTCGAGCACTGCAGGGCTGAGGTTCGACGGCAGCTCGACGGTCGAGAAGTCGGGGCGGATGTTGATGACACCGAAGTCATCGCGCCCGAGCCCGCCCTCGTTCGCGAGCGCACCGACGATCTGACGCGGCTCGACGCGGTGGCGACGGCCGACCTCGATGCGGTATGCGGTGTAGTCGCCACGTCCGCGGCGCTCAGTGCGCGGCTCGCGCGGTTCACGAGTGCCGCGCTCTCGCGGCGGACGGCTGTCTGCCTCGAGCGCCTTGGCGAGCGGGTCATCGGCCGGGTCCAGCAGCAACGGAGTGTCGCCCTGCACCACGATCGCCAGCGCCGCGGCCACATCGGCTTCTGGCACATCGTGATTGCGCACGTAGTGGGCGATCACATCGCGGAACTTCTCGACGCGCGCGGCGTCGCCGAGCGCGGCAGTGATCGCGTCGTCGAAGCGTGCGAGACGCGTGGTGTTCACGTCGTCGGTGCTGGGCAGCTGCATCTGCGTCGGGACCTGACGCGTCGCCTTCTCGATGTGCTTGAGCAGGTAGCGCTCGCGCGGCGTGATGAAGCTGATCGCATCGCCGCTGCGTCCGGCACGGCCGGTGCGTCCGATGCGGTGCACGTACGACTCGGTGTCGGTGGGGATGTCGAAGTTGATGACGTGGCTGATGCGCTCGACGTCGAGACCGCGTGCCGCGACGTCGGTCGCGACCAAGATGTCGAGCTTGCCGGCCTTCAGCTGGTTCACGCTGCGTTCGCGCTGCACCTGGGGGACGTCACCGTTGATCGCTGCAGCGGAGTAGCCGCGGGCACGCAGCTTCTCGGCGAGCGTCTCGGTCTCGTTCTTGGTGCGGACGAAGACGATCATCCCGTCGAAGTTCTCGACCTCGAGGATGCGGGTGAGCGCGTCGACCTTCTGTGCGTACGACACCACGAGGTAGCGCTGCGTGATGTTCGTCCCGGTCGCGGTCTTCGACTTGATGCTGATCTCTTCCGGATCGCGCAGGTACTTCTGCGCGAGGCGACGGATCTGCGGGGGCATGGTCGCGGAGAACAGTGCGACCTGCTTCTCGACGGGGGTCTGCGCGAGGATCTGCTCGACGTCCTCCGCGAAACCCATCTTCAGCATCTCGTCGGCCTCATCGAGAACCAGATACTGCAGCTGGGAGAGATCCAGAGTGCCCTTGGCAAGGTGGTCCATGATGCGGCCGGGTGTTCCGACGATCACGTGCACTCCGCGGCGCAGCGCGGAGAGCTGCACACCGTACGCCTGTCCGCCGTAGACGGGCAGCATGTGCACGCCCTTCATCTTGGAGGCGTAGGACTCGAACGCCTCGCACACCTGCAGCGCGAGCTCGCGGGTCGGCGCGAGCACGAGAGCCTGCGGCGACTTCTGCGACACGTCGAGTCGCTCGAGGACGGGAAGCGCGAATGCCGCGGTCTTACCGGTTCCGGTCTGGGCCATGCCGACGACGTCGCGTCCGGCGAGCAGCGTCGGAATCGTTGCGGCTTGAATGGGGGAGGGGGTCTCGTATCCGAGATCACGGATCGCCTTGAGGACGGGCCCGGTGATGCCGAGTTCCTCGAATCCGGGGGTCGCGGGGGAGTCCTCGGGGGCGTCGGTCAGCACTGCATCTTCAGGAGTCACTGACCAAGGGTAGCGTGGCGGGCTGCTCCCTGCCTGTGAGGGCGTCCTCAGGAACCGTTCGTGAGAGCCAGGAGCTTCTCCTTGACCTGCCGTCGGAGCACCTTTCCGATCAGCGATTTCGGCAGGTCGTCGACGACGAAGATCCGACGCGGCACCTTGTATGGCGTCAGGATGGTGCGGGCGAACTCACGGATCGCCTCGACGTCGAGATCGGCGGCGCCGTCGACCACGATCGCCGCGACCACTTCTTCGCCCGAGTGCTCGCTGGGCAGCCCGACGACAGCTGCGTCGACCACCTGCGGATGCTGACGCAGCACGTTCTCGACCTCGGTCGGTGCGACGTTGAAGCCACCCGTGATGATCAGCTCCTTGATCCGGTCGACGATCCGGATGAAACCGGCGTCATCGATCGTGACGATGTCGCCGGTGCGGAACCAGCCGTCCGCGAACACCGCATCGGTCTCCTCGGGCTTGCCGTAGTAGCCGGAGAAGACCTGCGGTCCCCGCACGATCAGCTCACCGGCCGAGCCTGCGGGAACATCGACGGTCGGATTCTCGGGATCGACGACGCGGCATTCCGTGCCGGGCAGCGGAAGCCCGACCGTGCCGGGGACGCGGTTGTCCGCCACCGGGTTGGCCATCAGCACCGGCGAGCATTCGCTGAGTCCGTAGCCTTCGACGAGGAAGCCGTGGGTCGCCGCCTCGAAAGGCACGACGAGTTCGTGCGGCAGCGCCATGGCGCCGGAGATCGCGACCTCGACCCCGTCGAGAGACACGCCCTGCTGGGTCGCCGCGGCGAGCAGGCGGTCCGCGATCGGGGGGACGAGAGGCAGGAACGTCGCGGGATGCTTCTTCATCACGTCGAGCACCAGATCGGGGTCGAACTTCGGGAACAACACGAGGCGTGCGCCCATCGACATCGCGAACGTGAGACAGAGCGTCAGGCCGTAGGCGTGGAACATCGGCAGCACGGCGTAGACGACGCATCCCTTGCCGCGCTGGATGGACGGCACCCAGGCCTGTGCCTGCGCCGCGTTCGCGAGCAGATTCCGATGCGTCAGCGCCGCGCCCTTCGGCGTGCCTGTCGTGCCTGAGGTGTACTGGATGATCGCCAGATCGTCGGTGGACGGGCTGGGGTGGGATGCGGGGAGCGGGGCAGCGGAGAGCAGCGTCTCCCACGGCACGGTTCCGCGTACCTTCTCGGTCAGAGCCGCACGCGACTCGCGCGCCTTGGTGACCGGCAGCCGGAGGGCGAAACGCGTCAGGAACGGCATGGAACGTGTGACATCGACGGAGATGAGCGTGCTCACGGCGAGGTCGGTCGGAAACTCCTGGACTGTCGCGACGACCTTGTTCCACACGATCGCATGCTTCGCGCCATGATCCTCGAACTGCTTGCGCAGTTCCCGAGGTGTGTAGAGCGGGTTGTGCTCGACGACGACGGCTCCGAGTCTGAGCACCGCGTAGAACGCGACGATGTGCTGCGGGCAGTTCGGCAGCACGATCGCGACAGGATCTCCGCCGCGCACGCCTCGATCGCGCAGACCGGCCGCGGCGCGATCGATCGCCTCCTGCAGTTGCGCGTAGGTGGTCTCACGACCGAAGAACTGCAGGGCAGGTGCGTCGGGGTAGTCCCGTGCGGACGCGGCGACGATGTCGATCAGCGATCCCGATACGGGGGCGAGGTCTTCCGGGACACCGGCGGCGTAGCTGGCGACCCACGGGCGAGGAGGCTGGAACGTGCTCACCCGCTCAGCATAGGCCGCGCCCGGGAAGCCGCGGGTGAGCGGCGCCGAGCGCGACAACTAGACTTGGGGCGTGTCTGAAATCACCCCTGATCTTGTACGCCATCTCGGTGTGCTCGCGCGCATCCAGCTGAACGACGACGAGGTGTCGCGGCTCACGGGCCAGCTCGACGCCATCGTGGACAACATCGCGAAGGTGTCGGAGGTGGCAACCGACGACATCATCGCGACGAGTCACCCGATTCCGCTGAGCAACGTCTTCCGTCCCGATGTGGTCGGCGAGACTCTCACGCACGAGCAGGTGCTCCAGAATGCACCGGATGCCGCCGACGGCCGCTTCCGTGTCACCGCGATCCTGGGAGAAGAGCAGTGAGCGACATCATCCGACTGACCGCGGCAGAACTCGCCACGAAGCTTGCGTCGCGCGAGGTGTCAAGCGTCGAGGCCACGCAGGCGCACCTCGACCGCATCGCCGTCGTGGATGGCGACGTCCATGCCTTCCTGCACATCAACGAGCGCGCACTCGACACGGCTGCAGCGATCGACGCCCAGCGTGCGGCGGGGGAGGCCCTGGGTCCTCTCGCCGGTGTTCCGCTGGCGATCAAGGACGTCCTGGTCACGACCGACCAGCCCACAACGAGCGGTTCGCGCATCCTCGAGGGATACCTCTCGCCGTATGACGCCACCGTGGTCGCGCGGTCGCGCGCAGCCGGCCTCGTGCCGCTGGGCAAGACCAACATGGACGAATTCGCCATGGGGTCCTCCACGGAGCACTCGGCCTACGGCCCGACCCGCAACCCATGGGATCTCGACCGCATCCCCGGTGGATCCGGTGGGGGATCCGCCGCAGCCGTCGCCGCCTTCGAGGCGCCTCTCGCGCTCGGCTCCGACACGGGTGGCTCGATTCGCCAGCCCGCGCACGTCACCGGAACGGTCGGTGTGAAGCCGACGTACGGCGGCGTGAGCAGGTATGGAGCAATCGCTCTGGCCTCGAGCCTCGATCAGGTCGGCCCGGTCACCCGGACCGTGCTGGACGCCGGCCTGCTGCACGATGTCATCGGTGGGCACGACCCGAAGGATTCCACCTCCCTGCGCGATGAATGGCCCTCCTTCGCCGCCGCCGCACGGGAAGGCGCCCGGGGCGATGTGCTCAAGGGCCTCAAGGTGGGCGTCATCCGCGAGCTCCCCGACAGCGGCTTCCAGCCCGGTGTCGCGGATTCGTTCCGCAGCGCACTCGCACTCATGGAGGCCCAGGGGGCGGAGATCGTCGAGATCGGCGCTCCGCACTTCGAGTACGGCGTCGCCGCCTACTACCTGATTCTCCCTGCGGAGGCATCCAGCAATCTCGCGAAGTTCGACTCCGTGCGCTTCGGCCTGCGCGTCACCCCGGACGGCAACCCCACGGTCGAGGACGTCATGTCCGCGACACGTGATGCCGGCTTCGGCGACGAGGTCAAGCGTCGAATCATCCTCGGCACCTATGCACTGTCGGCCGGCTACTACGACGCCTACTACGGCAGCGCGCAGAAGGTCCGCACGCTGATCCAGCAGGACTTCGCGGCGGCATTCGCCGACGTCGATGTCATCGCCACGCCTTCGGCGCCGACCACGGCCTTCAAGCTCGGCGAGAAGATCGACGACCCGCTGCAGATGTACCTCAACGACATCACAACGATCCCGGTGAACCTCGCCGGTGTGCCCGGTATCTCGATCCCCAGCGGTCTCGCTGCCGAGGACGGGCTGCCCGTCGGCATCCAGTTCATCGCCCCGGCCAGAGAGGACGCCCGTCTTTATCGCGTCGGCGCCGCCCTCGAAGCCGTGCTCCTCGATGCGTGGGGGGCACCACTCCTCACACGCGCACCCCAGCTCGCAGGAGGGACCCGCTGATGGCTGCCGCCAAGCTCATGGACTTCGACAAGGCACTCGAGCTCTTCGAGCCGGTTCTCGGATTCGAGGTTCACGTCGAGCTCAACACCAATACGAAGATGTTCTCCGACGCGCCGAACCCGGCGAACGAAGCATTCCACTCCGCTGCGCCGAACACGCTCATCGCGCCCGTGGATCTCGGTCTGCCCGGCTCGCTGCCCGTCGTGAACGAGACCGCGATCCGCTCGTCGATCAGCCTCGGTCTCGCGCTCGGCTGCTCGATCGCCGAGTCGAGCCGTTTCGCTCGCAAGAACTACTTCTACCCGGACCTGGGCAAGAACTACCAGATCTCGCAGTACGACGAGCCGATCGCCTTCGAGGGCTCGGTGGAGGTCGAACTCGAGGACGGCACTCTCGTGACGATCCCGATCGAGCGCGCGCACATGGAAGAGGACGCCGGCAAGCTCACTCACATGGGTGGCGCCACCGGCCGTATTCAGGGCGCCGAGTACTCGCTCGTGGACTACAACCGCGCGGGCGTTCCTCTCGTCGAGATCGTCACCAAGGTGATCTTCGGCGCCGAGCACCGTGCTCCCGAGGTCGCGAAGGCGTACGTTTCGACGATCCGTGACATCGTGCGCAGCCTCGGAATCTCCGAGGCGCGACTGGAGCGCGGCAACCTCCGCTGCGACGCCAACGTCTCCCTCCGTCCCCGGGGCGCAGAGAAGCTGGGCACACGCACCGAGACGAAGAACGTGAACTCGATGCGTTCGGTGGAGAGGGCCGTGCGGTACGAGATCCAGCGTCAGGCGCAGATCCTCGCTGATGGCGGAACGATCACCCAGGAGACGCGTCACTGGCACGAGGACACCGGCACGACCTCACCCGGCCGCCCGAAGTCGGACGCCGACGACTACCGGTACTTCCCCGAGCCCGACCTGCTGCCCGTGCAGCCGGCACCGGTGCTGATCGAGGAGCTGCGGGCTGCTCTGCCCGAACAGCCCGTAGCCCGCCGTCGCCGCCTGAAGGTGGACTGGGGCTTCACGGACCTGGAGTTCCAGGACGTCCGCAACGGTGGTCTGATCGACGAGGTCGAGGCCACTATCGCCGCCGGTGCGACTCCCGCCACGGCACGAAAGTGGTGGACCGGCGAGATCAGCCGCCTGGCGAACGCGCAGGAGAAGGATGCGGCTGCCCTGATCAGCCCCCAGAACGTCGCCGCGCTGCAGCTGCTCGTCGACGCGGGAACGCTGACGGACAAGCTGGCCCGTCAGGTACTCGAGGGTGTCATCGCCGGCGAGGGAACCCCGCAGGAAGTCGTGGACGCCCGCGGGCTCGCGGTCGTGTCGGATGACGGCGCCTTGATCGCCGCGATCGATGAGGCTCTCGCCGCGCAGCCCGACGTGCTCGCGAAGATCCAGGACGGCAAGGTGCAGGCCGCCGGTGCGGTGATCGGTGCGGTCATGAAGGCGATGAAGGGCCAGGCCGACGCCGCCCGGGTGCGCGAACTGGTTCTCGAGCGCGCAGCACAGTAATCATCGACCCTGGGCCTCCATGTCGGAGGCCCGGGGGAGAATGGTCATATGGGACACGGCGACGGTAGAGGACGGACTGTCTCGCCCGCGAACGCCGATGACGCCGGTACTCGCATTCTTCATGTCGACATGGACGCGTTCTACGCGGCGGTCGAGGTGCTCGACGACCCGAGTCTGCGGGGACTGCCGCTGATCATCGGTGCACCGGACGGTCGGTCCGTCGTATCGAGCGCGTCGTATGAAGCGAGACGCTACGGTGTGCGCGCGGCGATGCCGGTAGCACAGGCGATGCGCCTGTGCCCGACCGCTCGCATCGTCATGCCACATTTCCATCGATATCAAGAGGTCTCCCGTCAGGTGATGGCGATCTTCGAATCGTTCACGCCTCTTGTGGAACCGCTCTCGGTCGACGAGGCGTTTCTCGACGTGCACGGCGTCCGGCGGCTCTGGGGCAGCCCTTCGCAGATCGCGGCCCTCATTCGGGAGCGTGTGAGTGCGGAGGTGGGGATCACCTGCAGCGTCGGCGTTGCAGCGACGAAGCATGTCGCGAAGATGGCATCCACCGTCGCCAAGCCCGATGGCATGTTGGTGGTCGCCGCAGCCGACACGCTCGCCTTCCTCTCTCCGCGGCCGGTCCGAGCGATGTGGGGCGTCGGGCCGAAGGCCGCCGAAGCGCTCGAGGCGCGGGGCATCAGGACCATCCAGGACATCCGCGACGCACCGCACGAGATGCTCGACCGTGCGGTCGGAGCGGCGCTGAGCGCGCGGTTGGAGCAGCTCGCCAGAGGTCAGGATGCACGGGCGATCGAGACCGATCGCGTCGAGAAGAGCGTCGGGCACGAGGAGACCTTCGAGCACGACATCGTCGACAGGGTGTTCCTCCGCGGCGAGCTGCTGCGGCTCGCGGATCGTGTCGCCGCGCGGCTGCGCCGTGCGGGGTGGGAAGCCGGTACCGTCTCGATCAAGGTTCGCTTCGACGACTTTCGAACGCTCACTCGCTCGCAGACGTTGGCGGAGCCGACCGCGGTGGGCCAACGGATCGGAGAGTCCGCGAACGCGCTGTTCGAGCAGATCGAGCGCCGCGACCCGGTCCGTCTCGTCGGAGTCCGAGCGGAGAAGCTCCGTCCCGCCGGGGGCGGCGGCCTCGGGCTGTGGGACGACGATGAGGACTGGCGCCGGGTGGAGGGTGCCGTCGACGACGCGGTCGCCCGCTTCGGCAGCGCCACGATCACGCGGGCACGGCATCTCGGACGCGACGACGGGCGCGGCGCGGTTCAGCACCCGAAGGCGCACGGTCTGGACTGACGAGAGCGACTGACCCCGCACGCACGCCTTCTGTCGAGTACCGTGGGACCATGCCGAACATCGCACTGGAACTCGGAAAGCAAGCTGCAACCTTCGGCGTGAAGAGCGCCTACGGCGAGACGCAGGACGTCGATGGCGTCAGCATCACACCGGTCGCCTTCACGTACTCGGGCTTCGGCGGAGGAAGCGGAGACGGAGCAGAAGGTGGTGGCGGTGGCGGCGTGTCGGTCCCCGTCGGCGTCTACGTGCGCCGCGAGGAAGGCCTTCGCTTCGAGCCGAACATCGTCACGCTTCTCGTCGTCGCCGTGCCGTTCATCTGGGTCACCGGTCGCGCGCTCAGCCGCATCATCCGTGCCCTCAAGAAGTGACGACCCCGTCGCGGCCGCACTCGAGCGCGCCGCGACTCTGATCGAGCAGGACATCCGAGCCGTATCGGCAGCCAATCCGGTCGTCCTGATCGACGGGCGAAGCGGAGCCGGCAAGTCGTCCTTGGCGACTCGAGTGGCGCAGCAGTGGCCGCTGGTGGGGCGGGTGCAGGTCATCGCGCTCGACTCCCTGTATCCAGGCTGGGACGGGCTCGATGCGGGGGTCGCTCACGTCCTCGACGGTGTTCTGCGTCCGCACGGTCGCGGCTACTTGGGCACGTGGCACCGCTGGGACTGGGAGCAGGGCGTCCAGGCGGAGAGCCATGCGGTGGATCCGGCCCTCGGGGTGATCATCGAGGGCAGCGGTGTGTTGACGCCTGCGACCGCCGCGCTTGCCGACGTGCGCGTCTGGGTGGAGGCAGCTGATCCCGTCAGGAAGGCGCGGGCTCTCGCGCGCGATGGCGAGAGTTACCGGCCCCACTGGGACCGCTGGGCCGCGCAGGAACTCCGCCATGTGGAGCGTGATCAACCGCGCACGCACGCGACTCGGATCGTCGAGATCCCCTAGCGACCGAGCCTGTTCAACTGATCTCGTCCGCGGCCTGGATCACTGTCTCGAGACGGTATCCGAGCCAGTCGTAGATGCCGTAGCGGTCGTCTTCTGGATCGTGATCGTCGTCGGAGGTGATGCCCAGCCGTGTGGCGATGACCAGGCGCAGGGCTGTGAGAGTCCGCATCCACGCATCGATATCCGTCGTGCGGATGACCACGTCGTGCGGGGCCAGAGCAGCGTCCTCGGTGAGGTCGTCCTCGACACGGAAACCGCGCAGCGCGTTATGCACGGTCTGGGCGTCGAGAAGCCGACGGTCGAGCAGATCCTCACGAGTGCTCGCCGCGAAGGAAACCGACGCCTCTTCATCCTCCGGATACGGCGTCGGCGTCAGCCGAGCGAGAGCGGGATCCTGCACGTCGCGGTCTGCTCCGAGCAGGTCAATGAAGTCATCCACCAGCTGTGCCAGATGAACACCCTCGAGGTAGGCGAGGGCGATGACGATCCTCGATGAGGTCATTGCGGTGCCCTTCGCACGGTCGCCCACAGCCCGTAGTCGTGCATAGCCTGCGCGTGCACTTCCATGGTCTCCCGCGGTCCTGTGGCGACGATGGCGTGACCCTCATGGTGCACGGCGAGCATCAGTGAGGTCGCGTGCTCTTGGCTGTATCCGAAATACGTCCGGAAAACCCGCACCACATAGCTCATGAGGTTGACCGGGTCGTTCCAGACGACGACCTGCCAGGGCTCGAGAGGCGCCGCGCTGAGATCCGTGACCTCGTCGAGGTCCGGCGTCGCAAGAGGAGCGGTCATGCCCATCCCAACTCGTGGAGCTGCTCGTCATCGATGCCGTAGAAGTGCGCGATCTCGTGTACGAGCGTGGTGTGGATCTCGTCGCGGAGCTCTTCCTCGGACTCGCAGGCAACCAGATGGGGTTCACGGAACACGATGATCCGGTCGGGGAGGTCGCCCATGCCGTACTGCGTCCGCTCCGTGAGTGCCAAGCCGTCGTACAGTCCCAGCAGGTCGAGTGTCCCGTCCTCCGGGCGGTCCTCGACGACGAAGACGACGTTCTCGAGTCCTTCCACCATGTCGTCAGGTAGACGGTCGAGTTCGTCGATCACGAGGGCCTCGAAGGCCACGGCATCCATCTCCATCATGTCCAGCCTAGACGGGTGTTCACGCCAGCAGATCGGTGCAGCCCTCAGTGCAGGAAGACCAGGAGCCCTGCGACGGCGATGAAGAGAGCGCCGAAGACCGTGTTGAGTGTTCGTTGACCTCGCGGAGATCGTGTGAGGCGGCGGAACGGTCGTGCCGCTGCGGCGAAGAAGCCCCACATGACCATCACGTCGACCACGATGACGGTGCCGATCAAGGTGAGGTACTGGGGGAGCTGTGGCTGATCCAGCCGGATGAACTGAGGAATGAACGCGAGGAAGAAGACGATCGCTTTCGGATTGAGCAGGTTCACCCAGAATCCACGCCGGATCATGGACCAGTGGCTCTCACGGGTTTCGATGACGGTGACGTCGTCGACCTCGGTGCCGCTGGGCTTCGACAGCATCAGTCGGATGCCGAGATACACCAGATACGCTGCACCCGCGTAGCGGATGACGTTGAAGAGCACTTCTGAGCGCGAGACCAGGAGCCCCACTCCTGCAGCCACGATCACCACGTGGACGATCAACGCGAGCTGTTGCCCGATGATGCCCCAGATCGATCGCCGCCACCCCTGGCTGAGAGCGTTGGACATCGTGTTGATCGCGCCGGCGCCCGGCGTGAAGCTGATCACCACGCAGGCGGTCAGCAGGGAGAACCAGACGGCGAGTGACACCTCGCAAGTCTAGGGCTCGTCCCTACCGCCGCCCGCGCAGTCAGGAACTGGTGCGGAATCGCTGCGGACGCAGGTCGAGGCGCCGCAGCAACTGAGCGTTCAGTGCCACCACGATCGTGGAGAGCGACATCAGCACCGCACCCACCGACATCGGCAGGACGAAGCCGATCGGGGCCAGGACGCCTGCAGCCAATGGAACCGATAGCAGGTTGTACCCGGCGGCCCACCACAGGTTCTGCCTCATCTTGCGGTAGCTCGCACGGGACAGTGCCATGACCGACAGGACCGCTCGCGGATCATCGCTCGCCAGGATCACGCCCGCCGATGCGATGGCGACATCGGTCCCCGCGCCGATCGCCAGTCCGACGTCGGCCTGTGCAAGGGCGGGCGCGTCATTCACGCCGTCGCCCACCATCGCGACCGACCTGCCTTCCGACTGGAGCTGACGGACGCGTGATGCCTTGTCCTCCGGGCGCACTCCGGCGAACACCCGCTCGATCCCGAGCTGGGCGGCGACATGCTGTGCCACGGCTTTCGCATCACCCGTGATCATCACGACCTCGACGCCGTCGCGGCGCAGGGCGTCGACCGCTTGACGTGACTCCTCGCGGATCTCGTCGGCGAGTCGCAGTCCGCCGACGACCTGCTGGTCGACCAGCACGTGGAGGATGATCGCGCCCTCGGCACGCCAGGAGTCTGCGACGGTGAGCTCAGAAGCGTCGGCGTCCGCGAGGAGGTGCGGTCCACCCACCGCCACTCGCTTTCCTGCCAGAAGCGCGCTCACACCGACGGCTGGCGAGGAGAAGAAGTCCGTCGAGGTCGGAATCGTGAGGTCGCGGTCGTGTGCCGCGCGCACGATCGCCCTGGCCAGTGGATGCTCCGAGTCGCGTTCGGCGGCGGCGGCGAGACCGAGCAGTTCGTCAGGAGTGAGCGGTGCGACAGCCTCGATCGCCGTGACCGCCGGTGAGCCCTTCGTGAGTGTTCCGGTCTTGTCGAAGAGGACGGTGTCCACGGTGCGCATGCTCTCGAGCGCGAGCCGATCCTTGACCAGGATCCCTGCCCGCGCGGCGCGCTCGGTCGCGATGGACACGACCAGCGGGATCGCAAGGCCCAGAGCGTGCGGGCAGGCGATCACCAAGACGGTGATGGCACGGATGACGGCCTCGTCTGGTGCGCCGACGATCGTCCACACGATGGCCGTGATCGCGGCGGCGCCGAGTGCGAACCAGAACAGCCAGGCGGCAGCCCGGTCGGCGAGCCGCTGTGCACGGGAAGACGACGCCTGCGCATCGGCCACGAGCTTCTGGATGCCGGCGAGGGCGGTATCTGAGCCGATCGCGGTGACCTCGACGCGGAGACCCGAGTCGGTTGCGACGGTGCCGGCAATCACTCGATCACCGGAATCACGGCGAACGGGCGCGGACTCTCCCGTGATCATCGATTCATCGATGCTCGCACTTCCCTCGATCACGATGCCGTCTGCGGGGAGGCGTCCTCCCGGACGTACGACCACGACGTCTCCGACGCCCAGGTCGGACGGCGACACCGTGACGATCAGCTCGCCCTCGACGCGTTCGGCCTGGTCGGGGAGCAACGCCGCGAGAGAGTCCAGAGCGGACGTGGTCTGGGCGAGCGAACGCATCTCGATCCAGTGTCCGAGAAGCATGATCACGATCAGCAGAGCGAGCTCCCACCAGAACTCGAGTTCGTGATGCAGCAGTCCGAGGCTCGCGCCCCAGGAGGCCAGGAAAGCCACGGTGATCGCGAGTGCGATGAGCAGCATCATGCCGGGCTTGCGGGAACGGATCTCGCTCGCAGCGCCGGTCAGGAACGGCGTGCCACCCCACACATACATCACGGTTCCGAGCGCCGGGGCGACCCACTGCGCCCATCCCGGGACGTCGTATCCCAGGATCATCGCGAACATAGGCGAAGCCGCGACGACCGGCACCGCGATCACGAGCATGATCCAGAACAGCCTGCGGAAGCGATCGGTGTGGCCGGAGTGGTCCCCGTGGCCGGCGTGGTCAGCATGGTCGCCGTGCGCTGCATGCTCACCATGCACATGAGTGGCGTCATGTTCCGCGTGGACGTCGCGAAGTTCGTGCCTGTGTTGCGGATGGTCCCCGGCGTGGGCGTCGTGTGTGTGCTGCGCGGAATGTGGTGCGGGTTCCGAGTGCTTCTTGTGCTGCGCCATCATGACGTTCCCTTCGTGGCTACTCCGAGAACAACAGGGTACCCCTAGGGGGTATTCCGAATTGAGTGATGAAATTTCGGATCGGATACGCGAAAAGGCCCGAACCTTACGATTCGGACCTTTTCGTGATGGGGTGAGTAACGGGACTCGAACCCGCGACATCCGGCACCACAAGCCAGCGCTCTACCAGCTGAGCTATACCCACCATGTGCCCACCGGAGCGGGCGACCACACGAGTCTATTACATGTTCGGAGTGAACTCTGACACGGTGCGGGTCGCGATGTCGCGTGCGTCGTCGCTCGATGGTCCCGGCTCATCGACGAACACCGCTTCGCGGTAGTAGCGGAGCTCCCGGATCGACTCGAGGATGTCGGCGAGGGCGCGGTGACCGCCGTCCTTGCTGGGCGCCTGGAAGAAGACTCGCGGATACCAACGGCGCGAGAGCTCCTTGATGCTCGACACGTCCACATTCCGGTAGTGCAGCCACTGATCTACCTCGGTCATGTACTTCGCGAGGAACATTCGATCGGTGCCGATCGTGTTGCCTGCCAACGGAGCCTTGCGCTCGAGCGGAACGAACCGCTTGATGTAGGCCAGCGTCTGCGCTTCGGCCTCTGCCAGGGAAACCCCGAGCGGGATCTCGGTGATGAGGCCGGACTTCTCGTGCATCTTGGTGACGAAATCGTTCATGTTCGCCAGCGCCGCATCGCTGGGACGGATCACGATCTGGAAGCCGGGATCGACAGGCCGCAGCTCGAAGTCGGTGACGACCACAGCAATCTCGACGAGCTCATCGATCGCAAGATCGAGCCCTGTCATCTCGCAGTCGATCCAAACGAGTCGATCATTATCCGACGCAGATACCATGTCGTCATCCTATCGACGGACCAGACATCGGTTTCCTGACGCGGAACGTGGTGCGTGAGGCGGTACGGTAGAAGCAATCGCCTCCGTAGCTCAGAGGAAGAGCAGCGGCCTTCTAATCCGCCGGTCGCAGGTTCGAATCCTGCCGGGGGCACCCTTCACTCCTATCGCTCAGGAGTATCGCAACGCCGAGATCGCGTCGTCCACGCGCCAGAACTCCCCGATGATGCGGAAAGCTCCCGTCGCCAGGTGCAGTCGCTCGGCGCGGTAGCGGAGTCCGAGGGGATCGGCGACGATGCGGAGGTGCCCCAACACCTTGTCTGCCGTGTCCTGCACGCGCCACAGATGATCGGCGGCGCGAACCAGATGCTCGCGGGACGAGGACAATTGCGGTGTCGCGTAGGGCACCTCGGGCAATGACGTGATCAGGCTGTCGGACATGGGATTCTCCTTCCGCTTTCGAACATATGACCGACCTCCGACATTCGGTCGCAGACCGGGCTCCGTGCCATCACGGCTCTCACTGCACGTTCCCGTGAGTTGACGGGTTCTCCACCTATCGCGCAATCAGCCGGTCCGGCGCGGCTCTCGAGCGCGCACTCTGGGTGCAAGCCGGGCGACGTCCCGGGATCGAAGGAGAGATGATGACCGAACTACTCACCGTCGTAGGCAGAGTCGCGACCGATCCGGTGCGCGGCCAGACCCGCGGCGGGATCGCCGTGACGAACTTCCGCCTGGCGAGCACGCACCGCCGACTCGATCCGGTGACGCAGACCTGGGTCGACGGCGAGACGAACTGGTTCTCGATCGCCGCCTTCCGGCAGCTCGGAGAACATGCCAAGGCATCTCTCCGCTGCGGTGACAGCGTGATCGTGACCGGGCGCCTCAAGATCCGCAACTGGGAGAGCAACGGGAAGAACGGCACGAGCGTCGACATCGAGGCCGATGCGATCGGACACGACCTGCGGTGGGGGACGACGGCGTATCTGCGCACGCCGCGCGCGTCGACCGGTGAGAGTCCGCACCGCGTGACCCCGGAACCAGATCCCGACTCTCACGAACAGCTGGAGGAGGCGGGCATCCCGATGCCGCTCTCGACATCGTGGGACGAGTTGCCCGGTGCCAGCGAATCCGTGAGTTTGTCGCACTGAGCAGGATTGTCGCTGCGCCCCGCCCGGGAGCAAGCGGGGCGCAGCGGGGGAACCCCGGCAGACACGTAGACTCAGGTCGTGTTTCGACGATCGGGATCTTCTGCACGACGCGCTGCGGGCGTGGCGGGTGCGGCGGCAGCGCTGCTCTTCAGTCTTGCGGCCTGCGCCCCGAGCGCGGTGGAGCCGCCGAACAGCGCCTCGCCGGAGCCCACCGTGGACCCGACGGCTTCAGCTCCGACGTTGCAGCCCGACGGAAGCGCAGACGACAACCTCCCACTGTTCACCGCCGTGGCGGATGCCGTCTGGGCGAGCGAGCAGCGTGGAGCAGGACGTGCCTACATCGATGCACTGATCGCCGCGGGATTCGATCGGGAAGCCATGCAGGTGACGCAGGACACCTCCACGGTGGGCAACCCCGCGGAGAGCCTCCAGTTCTCGGTGCGATGGGGCGAGAAGGAGTGTCTGGTCGGACAGGTCGGCCCGTCGACCGGACAGGTCGTCACTGTCGTGATGCCCCAGTTGGCAGAAGGCCGTTGCCTGATCGGAACCACCCGTTCGATCGACTGGTGACCACGGCGATGGCCGGTAGGCTGGAGTGTCGATCTTCGACGCCAATAGAAGGAGCGGTTTTCGGTGGCTGAGTACATCTACTCGATGGTTCGTGCGCGCAAGGCGGTGGGCGAGAAGCTCATCCTCGACGACGTCACGATGGCGTTCCTCCCCGGAGCGAAGATCGGCATGGTCGGTCCGAACGGTGCCGGTAAGTCGACGATCCTCAAGATCATGGCAGGGCTCGACACGCCGTCGAACGGCGAGGCCAAGCTGTCGCCGGGATTCAGCGTAGGCATCCTCATGCAGGAGCCGGAGCTCGATGAGTCGAAGACCGTGCTGGAGAACATTCAGGACGGCATCGCGATCAAGGCGAAGGTCGACCGTTTCAACGAGATCTCCGCGCTGATGGCGGATCCCGATGCCGACTTCGATGCGCTTCTCGCCGAGATGGGCGGTCTTCAGGAAGAGATCGACGCCGCGGACGGCTGGGATCTCGATTCTCAGCTGGACCAGGCGATGGACGCTCTTCGCACCCCGCCGGGCGACGCCGCGATCGCTCCGCTCTCGGGCGGTGAGAAGCGACGCGTCGCGCTCGCAAAGCTCCTGCTGCAGAAGCCCGACCTCCTGCTCCTCGATGAGCCCACCAACCACCTCGACGCCGAGAGTGTGCTCTGGCTCGAGCAGCATCTGCAGGCCTATAAGGGTGCGGTGATCGCGATCACCCACGACCGGTACTTCCTCGATCACGTCGCGGAGTGGATCGCAGAGGTCGACCGTGGTCGTCTCATCGGCTACGAGGGCAACTACTCGACCTACCTGGAGAAGAAGGGCGAACGCCTCGAGATCCAGGGTAAGAAGGACGCGAAGCTCGCGAAGCGCCTCAAGGAGGAGCTCGACTGGGTGCGCTCCAGCGCGAAGGGCCGTCAGACGAAGTCGAAGGCGCGACTCGCCCGCTACGAGGAGATGGCATCGGAGGCGGAGCGGACTCGGAAGCTCGACTTCGAGGAGATCCAGATTCCCGCCGGCCCTCGTCTCGGAAGCGTCGTGATCGAGGCCAAGAAGCTGCAGAAGGGCTTCGACGACCGGGTGCTGATCGACGGACTGAGCTTCAGCCTTCCGCCGAACGGCATCGTCGGCGTGATCGGTCCGAACGGTGTCGGAAAGACGACACTGTTCAAGACGATCGTCGGACTGGAGCCTCTCGACGGTGGCGACCTGAAGATCGGCGAGACGGTCAAGATCAGCTACGTCGACCAGTCGCGCTCCAACATCGATCCGAACAAGACGCTGTGGGAAGTCGTGTCTGACGGGCTCGACTACATCACCGTCGGCAAGACCGAGATCCCGTCGCGTGCGTACGTGTCGAAGTTCGGCTTCAAGGGACCCGACCAGCAGAAGAAGGCCGGCGTGCTCTCCGGTGGTGAGCGCAACCGCCTGAACCTGGCCCTCACCCTGAAGGAGGGTGGCAACCTGCTGCTGCTCGACGAGCCGACGAACGACCTGGACGTCGAGACGCTCAGCTCCCTCGAGAACGCTCTGCTCGAGTTCCCCGGCTGCGCAGTGGTCATCACTCACGACCGGTGGTTCCTCGACCGCATCGCCACGCACATCCTCGCGTACGAGGGCACAGACGACGCTCCCGCGAAGTGGTACTGGTTCGAGGGCAACTTCGAGTCGTACGAGGAGAACAAGATCGAGCGCCTCGGGCCGGATGCGGCGAAGCCGCACCGCTCCACCCACCGCAAGCTCACGCGCGACTGAGCTGACGATGAGCGAGTCGACCTCGACGCCGGGACCGCGCCTCCACATTCCGATCCAGCTCCGCTGGGGGGATCTGGACGCGTTCAATCACGTCAACAACACCTCGATGCTCAAGCTTCTCGAAGAAGCTCGGGTCAGGGCGTTCTGGCGTGCAGGTCCCGGCGAAGAGGCTCCTTCGACCGCGGTGCTCGATTCGGGGATCGACGAGGGCATCCTCACTCTGATCGCGCGGCAGGAGATCGAGTATCTCGCCCCGGTGCCGTATCAGCGGCGCCCGCTTGAGGTGCAGATGTGGTTCGGCAAGCTCGGCGGGTCCAGCGTCGAGGTCTGCTACGAGGTGCACAACGACCCGAGCGCGACTCCCCGGGAGCTCTACGCCCGTTCGACCGCAGTGATCGTGCTCGTGGACGCCACGACCGGGCGGCCGACCCGCCTCACGCAGGAGATGCGCGATGTCTGGGAGCCGTTCATCGGCCCCTCGATCGTCTACACCCACCGCTGAGCGGCTCGGCCGCTGAGGTGATCCGCGTCCCGGCCGCGCGCGAGCAGGGGCCCGACGTCAGGCCTTCGAAGTCAGGATCGCTCGAGGCTACTCGGTGCCTTCAGGAACGCGGATCATGATCTCTTGCGCGACGCTCGCGACGAGCACGCCGTCCTGCGTGTAGATCCGTCCCGTCGCCAGCCCGCGACCGCCACGCGCATTGGGCGACTCCTGCACGTACAGCAGCCACTCGTCCACACGCGCCGCACGGTGCCACCACATCGCATGGTCGAGACTCGCGACCTTGAGCCCGGGGAACGACCAGAAGAGCCCATGTGCTCGCAGGATCGATTCCTGGATCGACATGTCGCTCAGGTACGCCAGGGCGGCGCGGTGCAGTCGTGGATCATCCGGCAGCGGCGAGCGCAGGCGCATCCACACACCCTGGCGGGGAGTGCGATCGGCGTCACCCGGGAGATACAGCGGTTGTTCGATGTGACGGATGTCAGCTGCGCGCTCGCTCAGCATGCGCCTGGCGCCTCCTGCGAGACCGTTCACACGCTCCTCGTCGGGCAGCAGAGTGTCCGGCGCCGGGACATCCGAAGGCATGGGCTCCGCGTGCTCGACTCCGGGGCCTTCATCCTGGAACGACGCGATCATGGAGAAGATCGGCACCCCGTTCTGGTACGCCTGAGAGCGTCGAGTCGAGAAGGAGCGGCCGTCGTGGATGCGGTCGACTGCGATCGTGATGCCCTGGCTGGCGTCACCGGGCCGGAGAAAGTAGCCGTGCATCGAGTGCACGGCGCGATCCTCCGGGAGCGTGCGCTCGGCCGCGATGAGGCTCTGCGCGAGCACCTGCCCACCGTAGATCCGCCCTGTCGGCATCGGATGCGAGTCGCCGACGAAGATGTCCTCGGTGGTGCGGGCTTGCGTGAAATCAAGATCGAGCACCTCGAGGAGGCGCTCGACGCTGCGGACCGCAGGGTTCTCCGTGCTCATGAACATCCTCTCCGCGGCCGCACATGCGGCACCGTTGGTAGTTTAGAACGCGTGCCTCACCAGCTTCTCCTCTCCGACGCCGAGACCTCCAGGGACGTTCTCACGTTCGTAGGCAGGGCGGCGCGGATCACCGACGACGGCGTGCGACTCCAAGCGGCACGCGGAGTGCTGGCCCTGACCACCGCGGCGCTCGCGCCCCACGGCCTGTTCGACCAGACGCCGACCGTTCTGGCGATGCGGATCGTGCATGCCGACCCCGAACTGCAGTGCGACATCGTGGTGAGTGAGCTCACGGCAGGTGAGGACGAGCGCAGCCTCACGCTCCCGGAGACCGGCCTGTCGCCCGCCTGGGCCGGCGTCGCGCCGCCACGCTCCGACTGGCAGCCGCTGACCACCCTGGACGCCTCGGTGATCGCTCGACGTGCACAGTGGGGCATCTCAGCGGTCGCCAGGGGAGCGACTCCCGGGGCAGGCGAGGAAGCCGTCCGCGCGCTGCGTGCGGCGATCTGGGGGGAACCCGATGAGGACCTCGCCGATCTGCCCCGCGGCATCGCCTTCGCCGCCGATGCGCTCGGGTTCATCTCGGGCGAGGAGCAGGTGCCGGTGACACGCTCCGGTCGATGGACACGGCTGGCCTTCCGGCGCGGGCACGTTCTTGCGCGCGGACCTGTCGCTTCCGGTCTCACCGCTGTGCGCGGCACCGGCACGTCCGAGTAGCCGGAGCGATCAGCGCGCGGCTGCGCGACCCGCCTGGCGTCCGGAGAACAGACAGCCCCCCAGGAAGGTTCCTTCGAGCGCGCGGTATCCGTGCACACCACCGCCACCGAAGCCGCTGGCCTCTCCTGCCGCGAACAGTCCGGGGATCACCTGGCCGTCCGCGCTCAGTGCACGCCCGTCGAGATCGGTGTTGATGCCTCCCAGCGACTTGCGTGTGAGGACATGGAGCTTGACGGCCACCAGGGGGCCCGCAGAGGGGTCCTGCAGACGGTGCGGCGCTGCCGTGCGGATGAGCTTGTCGCCGCGGTATCCGCGCATCGAGCGCAGCATTCCGATCTGCGCATCCTTCGTGAAGTCGTTGTCGATCTCACGGTCGCGTGCGATCACTTCGCGGCGCACATTGTCGATGTCCAGAGCCTCGCCGCCAGGATGCTGACGCATCTGCTCCAGCAACGACTCGAGGTCGTTCTCGACGATGAAGTCCGCGCCCTCGTCGAGAAAGGCTTGGACAGGGCCGGTCGGTCCCTTGGCCAGACGGGACTTCAGTAACAGGCTGACATCCTTGCCGGTCAGGTCAGGGTTCTGCTCGCTGCCGGAGAGCGCGAACTCCTTCTCGACGATCTGTCGCGATGTGACGAACCAGGAGTGGTCGTATCCGGTGGTGCGCAGATGGGCGAGCGTGCCCAGCGTGTCGAAGCCGGGGAAGAGCGGTACAGGAAGACGGGTGCCGGTGGCGTCGAGCCACAGTGAGGACGGGCCTGGCAGGATGCGGATGCCGTGCGAGGGCCACACCGGGTCCCAGTTCGTGATGCCCTCGACGTAGTGCCACATCCGGTCACCGTTGATCAACCGGGCACCGGCTGCGGCACTGACAGCGTGCATGGAGCCGTCGACGTAGGCGGGCACGCCGGTGAGCATGTGCGCCGGGGGAGTGCCGAGTCGTCCCGGCCATGCCGCCCGGACGAGGTCGTGGTTCCCGCCGATCCCTCCCGACGCAACGATCGTGGCGCCGGCGGTGATCTCGAACTCGCCGATCTCATCGCGAGACGTCGGGACTCCCCGTCCGGCTCCGCTGGAGGCGAGCACCGCTCCGCGAGCGCCGACGACGGTGCCGTCGGCGGTGATGAGCTCGGCGACGCGGTGACGCGGAAGGATCGTGATGCGCCCTTCGCGCTCGCCCTGCTCGACAGCAGCGGCGAACGGAGCGACGACACCCGGACCGGTGCCCCAGGTGATGTGGAAGCGTGGCACGGAGTTTCCGGGGCCGATGGCACCGTACCCGCCGCGTTCCGCCCATCCGACGACCGGGAAGAAGCCCACGCCACGTCCGCGTAGCCAGGCGCGCTTCTCACCGGCCGCGAACTGCAGGTAGGCCTCTGCCCACTGACGCGGCCACTCGTCCTCCGGGCGGTCGAAGGCCGCGTTCCCGAACCAGTCCTGCGTCGCGAGCTCCACTGAATCGCGGATGCCCATGCGGCGCTGCTCGGGGGAGTCGATGAAGAAGAGCCCCCCGAATGACCACCAAGCCTGACCGCCCAGGTTCGTGCGGGGCTCCTGGTCGATGAGGATGACACGGCGTCCGGCATCGAGCGCCTCAGCGGCGGCGACGAGCCCCGCCAACCCCCATCCGATCACCAGGACGTCTGTGGACAGGGGTGTTTTCGTCATCAGCTCTCCGTTGATTCCTGACGTGACCGGGTCTCGAGGGTCGGGCGCCCGTCGGCGGCGGCGCCGATGCCCGAGGGCTCGAATGTGTTCACCATGGCATAGGCCGCGCGCTCCAGGTAGTCCCAGAGCGTGGTTTCGTGCAAAGGCGACAACTTCGCCTCGTCGAGAGCGGTGCGCATGTGTCGCAGCCAACGATCTCGCGCGTCCGGATCGACGCGGAAGGGCATGTGGCGCATCCGCAGACGCGGGTGTCCTCGGGTCTCGCCGTAGGTGGTGGGACCGCCCCAATACTGCTCCAGGAAGAGCAGAAGGCGCTCTTCAGCGGGACCCAGGTCCTCTTCGGGGTACATCGGCTTGAGGACCGGATCCAGAGCGACCTCGCGATAGAAGACCGAGACGATCTTGGCGAACGTCTCGCGACCGCCGACCTCGTCGTAGAACGTCACTTCTGGGTGCTCCCGTCATCGGTGGGCTTCTTGCGGCGCCAGATCCCGCGGTCCGGGATGACCGGGACGCCGGTGACGGCGTTGGGACGTGTCTTTGGCGGATTGGCTCCCCGCACGCGGCGCGCACCCTCGAGGCCCGTCGGGGTCACAGCTTCCATGCTCGGAATGCCGATCTCCTTCTCGGTGAGTGCGGTGCGCAGACGCTTGCGGAGCTCCTGGGCGACGTCGTCCTTGGCGTTCGCGCGTGCTTTGATCACGATGCGGATCACGAGGGCCTCGCCGGTGATCGCTTCGAGCCCCCACAACTCGGGCTTCTCGACGATACGCGTGCGCCACTTCGGGTCCTTCGCGAGTGCCTGGGCTGTCTCCAGCATCGTCTGCTCGACGACCTCGAGGTCGGAATCAGTGGGGACCCCGATGTCGATGATCGCCCTGGCCCAGCCCTGCGACATGTTCCCGATGCGGGTGACCTCGCCGTTGCGCACGTACCAGAGGGTGCCGTTCACATCACGGACCTGGGTGATGCGCACGCTGACGTACTCCACGACACCGCTGGCGAGTCCCAGATCGACCACATCGCCGATGCCGATCTGGTCCTCCGCGACCAGGAACATGCCGTTCAGCACGTCCTTGACGATGTTCTGCGCGCCGAAACCGAGACCGGCGCCGACGGCCGCAGTGAGAAGGGTGAGGGAGCCGAGCAACGTGTTGTCGAGGGCGTTGACGATCAGCACGACCGCGATGACCACGAGCATCACGTTGACGATGTTCTGCAGGATCGTGCCGAGCGTGCGGGTGCGCTGCACCAGGCGCATATCGGCGAGGGGAGAGCGCTCCAGGGCTTGGGTGTCGTCGACGGAGGCCTTGTTCTTCGCGCTGTCGACGATGCGGTGGACGACCCGCCTGATCACGACCCGGAGGACGAGCCCGACGACCACGCAGCTCGCGATGATCGCGGCCACGGCGAAGGCCTTCCAACCGACCTTCACGAGCACGTCGAGAATGGGCTGCAGCCAGTCGGGTACGGCTGTCGGCACGGTCGGAGCGTTCACGTCGAAGGGGATCATCATCAGTACCAGATCCTAGCGATCGGGCCTCTGCGCGGGCTGGATGCACCGCGCAGAGGCCCGATCGACGAGGCGCGGCGTGTCAGTCGTCCGCGTCGCGGGACTGTGCAGCGAGGGAGCGCTCGACGTCGGCCAGGTTCTCGAGCACCAGACGGCGCAGCGCGGGCGCGGCGTCCTGATTCGTCGACAGCCAGGTACGGGTCGCATCGCGCAGTGCGACGTTCGCCAGCGCCGTCGGGAAGAGGCCGACCACGAGGTACTGCGCGATCTGGTAGCTTCGCGACTCCCAGATCGGGAGCAGCATGTCGAAGTACGCCGGAACGAACTCGGCGAGCACGTCGACGCCTGCCGGGTGCACGAAGCCGAGCGCGGCGGAACGGACGATCGTGTTGGGCGCATCATCGCGTTCGATCAGTGACGTCCACGCGGCCTTCTTCGACGCGGAGTCGGGCAGGGCTGCGCGCGCCTGTGCGGCGAACTCGCCACCCTTGGCCGTGTTGTCGGCGGCCAGGGCGGAGTCGATCGTCGCAGCGTCAGTGGCGCCGATCGTGGCAAGACCGACGAGCAGTTGCCAACTGAGGTCTGCATCGATCTCGAGTCCGGCGAGCGTCTCCTCACCCGAGCGCAGGCGACCGATGATGCCGGCGTGCTCCGGGGTGACGAGAGAGTTCGCGAACGCGGTCACGAACTGCAGCTGGCTGTCGCTGCCGGAAGCAGCAGACTCGGCGAGTGCCCAGAGGCCATCCGCTACCTTGAGACGCGCCTCGGCGCGCTGCTCCGGGGCGACGTAGAGGTTCACGGCGGTGCGCAGCTGCGCGAGCGTCGTGCGCACGGTCGTCGACTCGGTCTCACGGCCGATGTTGCCGAGCACCAGATCGATGTAGTCCGATGCCGCGCTCTCGGCATCGCGGGTCTGGTCCCAGGCTGCACCCCAGACGAGCGAGCGGGCGAGCGGATCGTTGATGTCGGCCAGGTGCGCGATCGCGGTCGCGAGCGACTTCTCGTCGAGACGGATCTTCGCGTAGGCGAGGTCGTTGTCGTTGAGCAGCACGAGGTCGGGGCGAGCGATGCCCTGCAACTCCGGCACCTCGGTGCGGTCGCCGTCGACATCGACCTCGACGTAGTACGTGCGCGTCAGTGAGCCGTCGGCGAGCGTGTAGAAGCCGATCCCCAGGCGGTGCGGGCGGATCGTCGGATAGTCCGCAGGCGCGGTCTGGGTCACGGCGAAGCGTGAGATGACACCGTTCGCGTCATCGGCGATGACCGGCTCGAGCGTGTTCACGCCCGCGGTCTCCAGCCACTTCTTCGACCAGGTGCTGAGGTCGCGGCCGCTGGTGGCCTCCAGCTCGACGAGCAGGTCGCTGAGCTCGGTGTTGCCCCACGAGTGCTTCTGGAAGTACTGCGAGACCCCGGCGAAGAACGCCTCGATGCCGACCCAGGCTGCCAGCTGCTTGAGTACCGATCCGCCCTTGGCGTAGGTGATGCCGTCGAAGTTGACCTGCACGTCCTCCAGGTCGTTGATCTCGGCGACGATCGGGTGCGTGGACGGGAGCTGGTCCTGGCGGTACGCCCAGGTCTTCTCCATGGCGTTGAACGTGGTCCATGCCTCGGTCCACTCGGTTGCCTCGGCCGTGGCGATCGTGGATGCCCACTCGGCGAACGACTCGTTGAGCCAGAGGTCGTTCCACCACTTCATGGTGACGAGGTCACCGAACCACATGTGCGCGAGTTCATGGAGGATCGTGACGACCCGGCGCTCCTTGACGGCGTCTGTCACCTTGCTGCGGAACACGTAGGTCTCGGTGAAGGTGACGGCTCCGGCGTTCTCCATCGCGCCCGCGTTGAACTCGGGGACGAAGAGCTGGTCGTACTTGGCGAAGGGGTACGGGACACCGAACTTCGACTCGTAGTAGGCGAAGCCCTCGCGTGTCTTGTCGAAGATGTAGTCCGCGTCGAGGTGCTGCCACAGGCTCTTGCGTCCGTAGACGCCGAGCGGGATGACGCGGCCGGAGGCGCTGGTCAGCTCGGAGAACGTCGACTCGTAGGGACCGGCGACGAGCGCGGTGATGTACGAGGAGATGCGCGGCGTGGGCTCGAAGCCCCAGGTGGCGATCGAGTCGTCGTCGTGCACGATCGGCTCAGGCGTGGGGGAGTTGGAGACGACCTTCCACGCCGCAGGAGCGGTGATCGTGAACTGGAACGTCGCCTTCAGGTCAGGCTGCTCGAAGACCGCGAACACTCGTCGAGAGTCGGGAACCTCGAACTGGGAGTAGAGGTAGACCTCGTCGTCGACAGGGTCGACGAATCGGTGCAGCCCCTCGCCGGTGTTGGTGTAGAGGCAATCCGCGTCGACCACGAGCACGTTCTCGGCCTGCAGGCCGCTGAGTGCGATGCGCGAGTCGGCGAAGACCTCGTTCGGGTCCAGCTGCTCGCCGTTCAGCGAGATCTCGCGGACCTCGCGGGCGATGAGGTCGATGAACGTGAAGCTCTCCGGCGTCGCGGTGAAGCGGACGACGCTGCGGGAGCCGAAGACTTCGGAACCCTTGGTCAGATCGAGTGCGACTTCATACGACTGAGTGTCGATGACGTCGCGGCGCTCCTGCGCTTCGACACGTGTGAGGTTCTCTCCAGGCACAGCTGTACTCCCAGGGGTGAGGGGACGTCACCGGGGATTGGCGCAGTTGGCGCCTACGGCAACCATGACAGCCTACGCCAGGCAGACGCGCGCCTTCACTCCGCGGAGGTGAAAGGATGGGGGAGTGACTGCGATCGAGCCGAACTTCGTTCCCTTTGCCTCTGCTGCCGCCGCGAGCGGTGAGCCGTTCGTGACGACGCCCGTCGCATACGACGGCATCCTGCTCGCCGGATTCGGCGGACCGGAGGGTCAGGACGACGTCATCCCGTTCCTGCGGAACGTCACGCGCGGCCGCGGGATCCCCGACGAGCGGCTGGAAGAGGTGTCGCACCACTATCGTCACTTCGGCGGCGTCAGTCCGATCAACGGGCAGAACCGCGTGCTCAAGGAAGCCCTCGAAGGCGAGCTCGCGAAGCGCGGGATCGACCTTCCGGTGTACTGGGGCAACCGCAACTGGACTCCGTATCTGGAAGAGGTCGTGGTCGAGGCGTCCGAGCGCGGGCACAACACTCTCCTCGCTTTCGCCACCAGCGCCTACAGCTCCTTCTCGAGCTGCCGCCAGTATCGCGAGGACTTCGCACGCGTGCTCGAGGAGACGGGGCTCGGGGACACGGTCACCATCGACAAGATCCGTCCCTTCTACGACCACCCCGGATTCGTCGACGCGTTCGAGACCGGCGTGCGTGAAGCGATCGAGGGCTTCCTCGCTGAGGGCGTCGCCGCTGCCGACATCCAGATCCTGTTCTCCACCCACAGCATCCCGACCGCCGACGCTGAGCGCTCAGGAGCACGCGACATCGACTGGGGCGAGGGCGGTGCGTACGCGGCTCAGCACCTCGCCGTCGCGGAATGGGTCATGGGCCAGGTGCGGCAGTCCATTCCCGCCGCGGCCGATGTGTCATGGGAGCTCGTCTACCAGTCCCGTTCCGGCCCTGCGTCGCAGCCGTGGCTCGAGCCCGATGTGTGCGATGTCATCGGCGAGCTCGGAGGCCGCGGACGCAAGGCCGTCGCCGTCGTTCCTGTCGGATTCATGAGCGACCACATGGAGGTGCTCTGGGACCTCGACACCGAAGCAGCTGAGGCGGCGGAGGAGGCGGGACTCCGTTTCACCCGCACTCCCACTCCTGGCGTCTCTCCGACCTTCGTCGCCGGCATCGTCGACCTCATCCAGGAGCGTCTGCAGGGTGTTCCGAATGCAGAGCGGCCGCACGTCACCGCACTTCCCGGTGGCTTCGATGTCTGCCGACCGGGGTGCTGCGAGAACATCCGCGCCGGTTTCAAGCCCGCCGCTGCCGGCGTCGCGCCCTGAGGCGCGATCCGTGGCGCGCACCGATCCTAGGATGGTAGCCATGCGCATCCATATCGCCACCGATCACGCCGGTCTCGACTTCTCCACGCAGCTGCAGGACCATCTGCGCGCCACCGGGCATGACGTGGTCGATCACGGCCCGATCGTCTACGACGCGGTCGACGACTATCCCGCGTTCTGCATTCGCGCGGCACAGGCCGTGGTGCGCGACCAGGCGGCCGGCGTCGAGGCGCTCGGCATCGTCTTCGGAGGTTCGGGGAACGGCGAGCAGATCGCGGCGAACAAGGTCGAGGGTATCCGTGCTGCCCTCGTCTGGAACCTGTCGACCGCAGAACTCGCCCGTGAGCACAACGATGCCAATGTGATCGCGATCGGCGCTCGTCAACACACCTTCGACGAGGTCATCGCGCTGATCGACCGCTTCATCGCCACGCCGTTCTCGGGTGACGAGCGTCACGTGCGCCGCATCGGTCAGATCGCCGACTTCGAACGCGACGGCTCGCTGCTCCCGGATCCGCGGGCCTGACATGCCTGAGGGCCATTCCGTCCATCGGATCGCGCGGCAGTTCGATCGCAACTTCATCGGAAAGACGCTGTCGGCGTCGAGCCCTCAAGGACGTTTCGCGGAGGGTGCCGCCGTCCTCGACGGCCGCGCCGCGGTCAGCGTGCAGGCCGTCGGAAAGCAGATGTTCCTCGAGACCGAGGGCGATCTGTGGCTGCGGGTGCACCTCGGGCTCTACGGCGCGTGGGACTTCGCGGGGGAGATCCTCGTCGACCCCACCATCGCCTCGGCCAACGGACGCATGGGGCAGACGAACCAGCGCGGCACCGATCTCGATGATCCGATCCTTGATGATGCCGGCGAGAACTCGCTCGCCTCCATCGGTGCTCCCCGGCGCACGCGCGTGCACGTGCGCATGTCGGAGCAGACCAGAGGTCTGGTGGATGAGGGGATGGAGTGGCCACCGCCGGTGGTGGGGCAGGTGCGTCTGCGACTGCTGACCGACATCACGGCAGCAGATCTGCGCGGTCCGACCGCCTGCGTGCTCCAGACGCCGGAAGAGATGCTCGCGACCGTCGCCAAGCTCGGCCCGGACCCGCTGGTGGGCGATCCTGCCGAGAACGAGGAACGCTTCGTCCGCGCGGTCGCGAAGAAGCAGACCGTCATCGCACTCCTGCTGATGGACCAGTCGGTCGTCAGCGGGATCGGCAACGTCTATCGCGCGGAGATGCTCTTCCGGCAACGCCTGAATCCGCACACACCAGGGCGTGATGTGCGCGAAGAGACCGTGCGCGCGCTGTGGCGCGACTGGGTACGGCTGCTCGCGATCGGTGTGGAGACCGGGCAGATGATGACGATGGATGACCTGTCTCCGGACGAGTACCGTGCCGCGATGGCGAGCCGCGATGACCGGCACTGGGTGTACCACCGCGCCGGACTCCCGTGCCGCGTGTGCGGCACCGAGATCGCGCTCGAGGAGATCGGCGCCCGCAAGCTCTACTGGTGCCCGCGCTGCCAGGCGTGACCGCACCCGTTCCGAATCGTCGACCCGAGGCTGAGAACATGCGTGAGAACTCCCCGTCCAGCGAGCCGATCGCGATGATCCGTGCCGTGCGCATCGGCGGCCCCGGCCGCGAGTTCCTCCTCGACGATGAACCTGTCGACATCCAGATCGCGGAGGGGCACATCGTCGACATCGCGCCGACTGGCACTCTCCGACCGCAGGGGGAGGTGCTCGACGCGGACGGCACGTGGGCGGTGCCTGGGTTGTGGGACAACCACGTCCACACCGTGCAATGGGCACTGGCGGCAGAGCGCGAGCCGCTCGGCCTGGTCGTATCTGCCGCGGAGGCCGCACGCCGGATGACGCATGTCGCGCCGCTGGCGGACGGTCGTCGGGTGGGCAGCGGCTACCGTGACGCCCTGTGGAGCGACGCACCCGATCTGTTTACCCTGGACGCCGCGACCGGTGACGTGCCGACGTACCTGATCAATGCCGACGTGCACAGCGTGTGGCTGAACTCTGCCGCGCTTCGACGCGAGGGATTCCACAGCGTCGACGGGATTCTTCGCGAGGAAGACGCCTTCGAGATCTCGCGGCGTCTGAACGCCGTGGATCCCGCTCACAGCGATCGTGCGGTGCAGCAGGCGGGAGAGCAGGCAGCTTCCCGCGGTGTCACCGGACTCGTCGACTTCGACATGGCCTGGAACGCGGAGGCGTGGCCGCGCCGCATCGCAGCCGGCTTCGCCGCACATCGCGTGGAGTTCGCGGTGTACCCGTTCGATCTGGACAGGGCGATTGCCGCGGGCCTGCGCACCGGAGAACTGCTCGAACCGGAGGGCGACCCGTCCGCGAGGGGCGGACTCGTGCGGGTCGGGCCCCTCAAGATCATCTCCGACGGATCGCTCGGGACGCGCACCGCGGCCTGCTCGCACGCCTACCCGGGAGACCCGGCGAACTTCGGCGTGCTGAACGTCCCGCGCGATGCCCTGATCGAGGCACTTGTCACGGCGACCGGCGCGGGACTGAGCGTGGCCGTGCATGCGATCGGCGACAGAGCGACCACCTCTGCTCTCGACGCTTTCACCGTGAGCGGCGCAACCGGCACGATCGAACATGCTCAGCTCGTGCGTCACGCCGATCTCGCCCGATTCGCGCGGCTCGGCGTGAGCGCCAGTGTGCAGCCGCAGCATGCGCTCGACGACCGCGACCTCGTCGAGCGGCACTGGGCCGAGCAGACAGCGATCGGGTACCCGCTCGCCTCACTCCTCGCTGCCGGAGCCGAGGTGCGGTTCGGATCGGATGCGCCGGTCGCAGAGCTCGATCCCTGGCGTGCGATTGCGGCAGCGGTGTCTCGGACGGACGATGAGCGCGAGCCATGGCATCCGGAGGAGCGCGTGAGCGTCGACCAGGCGCTGCAGGCAAGTGTGCGGTCATCTATCCGGCCGGGTGAGCCTGCAGACATCGTGCTGTGCGGCCTGAACCCGCAGACATCGACGGGGTCGGAGCTGCGCGGGATGCCGGTCATGGCGACTGTTCTGGCAGGCCGAGTCACCCACACCGCCTGAGGAGACGCGGAAGGGGGCATCAGGACGTATCCCGATGCCCCCCCCCTTCGATGCCGCGAGGTCTTACGCAGCGATGTGCGAAACGAGGAACCAGCGGTCCTTCTCGAGGCCGCGCATGATCTCGATCGCGACGTCCTGGCTCGTGAGGTCGACCTCGTCCAGACCGTCGATCGCGGCCTTGACGTCGACCAGGATCGCGTCGATGTCGGCGATGACGGCGCGCACGAGCTCGTCCGACTGCGTGAAGCCTGCGGGCACTGCGCTGGTGCCGGCCTTCTCGGCGACGGTGCTCAGTCGCGCGTCGATCGGGAGGCCGAGAGCGACGATGCGCTCCGCAGCCGTGTCGGCGAAGTCACCAGCATGGGCGACGATCGTGTCGAGCAGCTCGTGGACGCCGATGAAGTTCGCGCCGCGGACGTGCCAGTGGGCCTGCTTGCCGTTGACGGTGAGTGCTTCGAGACCCAGAACGACCGGAGAGAGGAACTGCGCTGCGGCAGCCGCCACGGTCGGGTCGCTGGCGGTGGTGGAAACGGTCTGTGCCTTGCTCATCTTGTGCTCCTCCGTGGTGCCTTCTCTTACCTGATGAAGACAACGCTACTCAGGCTCAGACATTCCGCAAGCAAGCTGAGGCTCCACTTACACGCGCGGAATCCCGCGGTTTTCCGGCGATGTGAGGATAGTCTCGCCTCATGACCATCGCAGCAGGCGCGTCCGTCCTCGCCCTCCCCGATCGCACCCCGTCCATCGCCGATGACGCCTTCGTCGCCGAGGGCGCGCGTGTCGTCGGCGACGTGACCCTGTCTCCGGGGGTCAGCGTCTGGTACAACGCCGTGCTGCGCGCGGATTCGGCGCCGATCGTGATCGGTCGTGACAGCAACGTGCAGGACAACGTCTCGCTGCACGTCGATGATGGCCACCCGGTCGTGGTCGGTGCGAAGGTGTCGATCGGTCACAACGCGGTGGTTCACGGGTGCACGATCGGCGACGGCTCATTGGTCGGTATGGGCGCCGTCATCCTCAGCGGCGCCGTGATCGGAGACGGGTGCCTCATCGCCGGGGGAGCAGTCGTCCTCGGCGGCACTGAGGTACCCGACGGTTCGTTGGTCGCCGGCGTGCCCGCAAAGGTTCGCCGTGCGCTCAGCGACGAGGAGCGGGCGGGCCTCGTCGCCAATGCCGACATCTACCTGACGCACCTGCAGACGCACAGCGCTGCGACGCCAGCCTGATGCGCGTCCACCGATAAGCTGGGTGCACACGGGGCGGTGGCCAAGCTGGTCAAGGCAGCGGGCTCATAACCCGACGATCGTGGGTTCAAGTCCCACCCGCCCCACTCATCCTCCCTCTGTAGCCGCGTGAGCATGCGGACTGTCGGAGATTCCTCAAGAGGCCTGTGTGGCTCATGGTCGCAGCAGCGGCGACTCGCCGATCATGCATTCGCCCCGTCGCCCCGTGCAGGCGGAACCAACGGATGGCGTGGCTGCGGGGCGCTCATGGTGGAATGGAGGGGTGTCCGCCGCGATATCGGCATCAGCATCCAACGCGGGCGGAGGCCGGCCGGGCGACGAGGAAGACGATGACTGAACATAGCAAGGCGCACCCACCGGGGCTCTTCGGCCACATCGCGGGTGTCGAGGTCGCACTCCTGACCATCGCGCGCGCCGGCACCTTCGGCGCCCCCGACGACTATGTCACTGCTCGCCGAGCGGATGTGCCCGCCGGGACCACCGAGCTGTCGGTCGACCGTCCGGACGTGGTCGACGTGATCCGTGTGCCGATGTCGGAGGTGGAGCAGCTTTCCCGATGGACGTGGACAGTGCGGCTCGATGGCGGTGAGTACGAGGCGCGTCAGATGCGCGATGGTCAGGTGCTCATCGGAACGTTTGACAGCCGGTTCGTCTGGGGTGACGGGTGGGACGGGAATGTCCGTGACGGCTGGCAGCGCTGGATCGATGCGGAGGGGCTCGACGTGACCCCGACGCGCCATGGGGTCGTCGCGACATGAGTGAAGCCACCACCGAGGACGAGCCGTCACCGAACGACCTCGACGCTCGATCATGGAGGTTCGTCGCGCGTAGCGTGCTCCGCAAGTTCGGTGCAGACGGCACGGGCGACATCGCCGCCGGTCTCACCTTCCACGCCTTGCTCGCCTTGATCCCCGCAATCATGGTCATCGTGTCGGTCGTGAGTCTCCTCGGGAAGGAGTCTGAAACCGTGGGGCTCGTGCTCGAGGTCGCCCGAACGGTGGCCTCGCCGGAGGTCGCGGAAGGCCTGGCATCGCTCGTGGATGCGCTGGCCGACTCCTCGATCGCCGGGCTGGCACTGGCGACAGGTCTCGCGCTCATGATCTGGGCGGGTGCTCGCTACATCGCCGTGCTGGGACGCGGTATGAACCGGATCTACGGTGTGGACGAGGGGCGGCCCGGCTGGGCGTTGAAGCTGATGCAGCTCGGTGTCAGCGTCGTCCTGTTCGCGACGATCTGGGCGGCTGTGGCTGTGCTGACGCTCACTGAGCCGGTGGCATCGGCGATCGGGGATGCGCTCTCGCTGGGGGATTCGGTTCTCATCGGATGGCAGATCATCCGCTGGCCTCTCCTTGCGGCACTCGTCGTCGCGGCGGTCGCCTTCGTCTACGACCGGGCGCCGAACGTGAAGCATCCGAAGTTCCGGTGGGTCAGTCTCGGCGCGGGTACGGCGATCCTCGTGCTCCTCATCGCCACGGCGCTCTTCAGCTTCTATGTCTCGACCATCGTGGACTACGACCGCGTCTACGGTCCGCTCGCCGGCGCGATCATCTTCCTGCTCTGGCTGTGGATCGCGAACCTGGCGCTGGTGCTGGGGGTCGAGTTCGATGCCGGAGTGGAGCGAGCGCGCGAGCTGCGCGCGGGAGAGCCCGCCGAGTACCGTGTGCAGTTGCCGTTGCGTGACACGACCCAGGTGGAGGCGAAGCAGCAGCGGGCAACGGACGAGGTCCGCGAGGCCAGGGAGATCCGTCGTCACTCGGACGACACCTCCAGCTGACGGACAGGAACAGTCCCTCCGTTCATCCCCAAGTACGGCGCGACAGAACTGCTTGTCGGCGAAGCATCGCCGTCATCCCTGTCACCGCAAGGATTTCGACGGCGCAACGAAGGCGTAGCGTCCGCGCTCTTCCAGCGGTGGGTGCACGCTCGGTAGCGTCTATCCGACATATCGAGTCATTCTGACGAGCGCGTAACCCGGCGCGTGAGTTGCTGAAGGCTCCGGAGGGGGTCGTCCGACATGATCGAGCGCATCGAGACTGCTGAGGTAAGTCGCCGCAGTATGATCCGAGCAGCCGCCTGGTCGCTCCCGGTGATTGCTCTCGCGGTCGCCACTCCCGCGGCGGCGGCATCCATTCCTGGCGACCTCGAGCTGGCGTTCGGTGCGACGTCCTACACGGGCGCGGGCTGCGCGACCCTGGCATCCGTCGCGATCACCGTCACCCGCGGGGGACTGTCGGCGGCAGGGGTTCCTGTGACGGTCACGCTGCCCGACGGACTCACCTGGACGGATGGCACCGCGAGCGCGCGCGTCCTCACCAGCAGTGGAACCGGCGAAGTCGTTCTCACGGCGCTGCAGGCACCCGCCAACACGGGGATCTACACGGTGAGCGCCAGCGCCGAGTCGATCATCACCACGGCCAGGGTCACGATCACCGGGGCAGTGGGCACCCCCACCGCCTGGCAGAACTATCGACTGACGAGCCTCGATCGCAACACGACGTTCGCGAATGTACCGTCCTCGGCGACGCCGTTGGGGAACAACTACTTCTTCGCCGACAACACGTTGTACTGGGGGAACGATCGCAACGTCGGAGGGCTCGTGGTCGCCACCGGTGTCGCAGAGGCCATCGCGTTCCACGGGAACGACGGTGACTACGCCTCCGCCTACGTGGGCGGTCGATGGGTCAGCTACGCGGGCAACTCGGTGAGCGCGACTTACGCGTCAGTACCCTCATCCGCGACGGCGCTCGAGAACAACTACTTCCTCGACGGAACCACCCTCTGGTTCAAGAACACCGTCGTGTCGACGTCCGTGGTGAACGCGCGCGGCTGGCACGGCGGGAACACCGACTATGCCGACGTCCTCATCGGCAGCACCTGGGCGACGTACGCAGGGACCGGCGTCTACGAGACGTACTCCGCGGTTCCTGCCGCGGCGACCCCGATCGGCAACAAATACTTCCTGAACGGCACCACGCTGTGGTTCAAGAACAGCATCGTGACGACGAACGCCCAATCAGCGATCGGCTTCCGAAGCCCCAACAACGACTACGCCGACGTGCTGCTCGGAAGCACCTGGGTGACCTACCGGGAGGGTGGAGGCGTCGCGGAGACCTATGCCTCCGTGCCCGCCACGGCGAAGCCCCTGCGCAACCACTACTTCCTGAACGGGATGACGCTCTACTACAAGAACACCGTCGTCTCCTCGAATGTCGGCTCGGCGGCCGGCTACTACGGCGGAGACACGCCGCAGAGCCATGCGGACTTCGTGAACTTCCGGGATTCGGGGCTATGCACTGTCTGACGGGTTTGAAGGGCCGTCACTGAAGAGCGTGCGGTCGTACGGGCCACGTGCCGTCGAGTGTCTCCTCCGGCTCGAGGCGTCCGACGCTGATGAAGTACTCGGTGAGACTCTCCGCCTGGGATCGAGCCCAGCCGACCTGGCGGGTGTGCAGTTCTGTGAGCGACTGCGGAAGCACGAACTGCCGAGCGAGCGCCTGAGCCACGCGTCCGGCTGCGATCGCATCGGCGGAGGCCTCGTGTGCGCCTTCGAGCGGCACCGCATAGTGCGCCGCGACGACCTCGAGTGTGCGCTTGCCCTTGCGGTAGCGGTCGTAGGCCTTGTCGATCACGAGCGGATCGATGATCGGCGAGGGGTCGGTCAGAGGTTCGATTCCGTGACGCACCGCCTCGTGGGCGAGCAAGGAGAAATCATAGGACGCGTTGTATGCCACGACCGGTACTCCTTGGGCGAGGAGGGAGCGGAGTGCACCGGTCACCTCGGCGACGACCTCCGCGGCCGGCCGGCCGTGCGCGCGGGCGTGGGTGGTCGTGATGCCGTGGACTGCGGTCGCACCTTCTGGGATGGCGATGCCGGGATCGGCGAGCCAGGAGCGAGCCGCCACCTGTCGTCCGTTCGCATCGAGAACCCCGACGTGCGCGGTGACGATCCGATCCGCGGTGACGTCGACACCGGTGGTCTCGAGGTCGAACACGCCGACGCGGGTGAGCCAGGCGGGGAGGTCTGGTGCAGGCGCCATGCCTTCACGGTAGGACGAGCCGCCGACATCCAGCGGAAGGCACACGGCGACTCCGTAGACTCGATGCATGACCGTGCCTTCCCCCTACGCTGACCGCCTGAGCCGTCTGCCCGTTCAGCGGCACGAGGTCGAGGTGTCAGGGGGTGTGACTGCCTACTGGGTCTATGGTCCGCAGGACGCGGAGACCACCGTGATCGCGGTGCACGGCTTCCGAGGTGAGCATCATGGGCTCGAACCGGTGCTCGCTTTCCTCCCCGAAGCACGCGTGATCGCGCCAGACCTGCCCGGATTCGGTGAAACCTCACCTCTGCCCGGCCAGTCGCATGATCTCGATGCCTATGCCGAGTGGCTGACGGAGTTCGCAGGGACGGTCGCCCCCGGGGCGGTCATCCTGGGTCACTCCTTCGGCTCCATCGTCACGGCTGCGGCCGTCGCCGGGGGGCTGGAAACGCCACGACTGATCCTGATGAACCCGATCGGCGCCCCGGCGCTGGAAGGCCCCAAGGGGCTGATGACGCGGCTCGCCGTGCTCTACTACGCGCTCGGTGCGCGTCTCCCCGAACGACTCGGCACCGCGCTGCTGCGCAATCGGGTGATCGTGCGCGTCATGAGCATCACCATGGCGAAGACCAAGGATCCGGCGCTGCGCCGCTTCATCCACGACCAGCACGACACCTACTTCTCGCGGTTCTCCGACCGTGACGTCCTGCGCGACGCGTTCGTGGCGAGCGTGTCGCACGATGTGAGGGAGTTCGCCTCGGAGATCGACGTCCCCACGCTGCTCGTCGCCGCGGAGCGGGACGACATCACCCCGATCGAGGCGGAGCGCACCCTCGCGAAGCGGTTCTCCGATGCATCGCTCGTCGAGATCGCTCACGTGGGTCACCTGATCCACTACGAGACCCCCGCGGAGGCCGCCGGGGCGATCCGTCGATTCCTCAGGATTCCCGTCGCGCGAGGCCGATGAGTCCGGCGACCCGGAACGGGATGACCTCGCCCATCGCGAGCGAGGTCTCTGTACGCTCGACGCCCTCGATCGAGAGGATCCGCGCGTCCGTGTCGAACAGATGACGGGCGTCGCGGCAGGCCACACGAGCGAGGAGATCGATGGATCCGCTCAGACCGTGCGCTTGCACGACCTCGGGGATGCGTGCGAGCTCGTTGATGATGCGGGGGAGCTCGGTCTGGCGGACTCCGATGCTGACGAAGGCCTGCAGCGGGAAGCCGAGAACCTCGGGCGCGAAGGAGCGCTCGTACGAGAGGAAGATACCTGTCTGCTCCAGCCGGGCCATCCGCGCCTGGATCGTGTTGCGCGAGAGACCGAGATTCTCCGCGAGAGCGACGATCGTGATGCGGGGATCGTCGGCGAGTGCGGCGAGAAGCTCGAGATCGATGCGGTCCAGTCCAGGCATAGTGCCAAACCTTAGCAGGGGCTGATGTCTCAAAATTGAGCAACATGCTCAAGCCCACTTCAATTGCTTGAGCGAGGTGTTCAGCAGACGTACGCTCAGACCACGCCGGTGATGATGCCGGGTGCAGCGCGCACAGCCCTTCGGGGCCGCTGAGACTTGGAGGACGATGATGTCACCGCAGATCACGCCCATCGCCGATTCGACCCAGGACCTGGAGCTCACCGAGCGCCTCCTGGCTCCGGATGGAACCCGCGTCGCGCACCCCGACCTCGACCCCTACGTCGCCGACATCGACGCCGCGCAGTTGCGCGCTCTTCTGCGCGACATGGTGATCCTTCGCCGCATCGACGCCGAGGGCGTGGCGCTGCAGCGTCAGGGGCAGCTCGGCCTCTGGGCCCCGTGTCAGGGGCAGGAGGCGACGCAGATCGGGACGGCCCGCGCGCTGGCCCCCCAGGACTACGTCTTCCCGAGCTACCGCGAGACCGGTGTCATCTACGCCCGCGGCGCTCAGCCGGGAGACTTCGTACGGATGTGGCGCGGGGAGGAGGGAGCGGGGCACGATCCTGCCGCCCTGCGCGTCGCGCCGCTGCAGATCATCATCGGCGCCCAGACCCTGCACGCCGTCGGCTACGCGCTCGGCATCCGTCATGACGGCGCCGACGAGGTCGCAGTGACCTACTTCGGCGACGGTGCGACCAGCCAGGGTGATGTCAACGAGGCCATGATCTTCGCCGCCTCGTACCAGGCGCCGGTGGTCTTCGTCTGCCAGAACAACCATTGGGCGATCTCCGAGCCGGTCGCACTGCAGTCCCAGTACCCGATCGCCGGGCGCGCGCCGGGCTTCGGCATTCCGAGTCTTCGTGTCGACGGCAACGACGTCCTGGCCTGCATGGCGGCGATGCGATGGGCGCTCGATCATGCCAGGGCGGGCAAGGGGCCCGCATACATCGAGGCCGTCACGTACCGGATGGGGCCCCACACCACGGCTGATGACCCGACGCGCTACCGCGACGAGGCGGAGCTCGAGGAGTGGCGTCGCCGCGACCCGATCGCGCGTCTCGACGCTCACCTCCGCAGCATCGGTGAACTCGACGAGTCGCAGCTGGCGGAGATCCAGTCGGCTGCCGACGTCGTCGCCAAGGACATGCGTGCGGCCTGCCTCTCCATGGTCACGCGAGCGCCCCTCGCGGTGTTCGACGGCGTCTACGCCGAGCCGCACGCCGGATTGGACCGCCAGCGCGACGAGTACGCCGCGTACCTGGCCGGCTTCGAAGGTGAGGCATGAGCATGGGGGAGATGACTCTGGGCAAGGCACTCGGCGCCGGCCTGCGACGGGCGATGCGGGATGACGAGAAGGTCGTTCTGCTCGGCGAGGACATCGGGAAGCTCGGTGGCGTGTTCCGCATCACCGATGGACTGCTCGACGAGTTCGGTGCCCAGCGCGTGATCGACACACCGCTCGCGGAGTCCGGAATCGTCGGCACTGCGGTCGGATTGGCCTTCCGCGGCTACCGGCCGGTCGTCGAGATCCAGTTCGACGGATTCGTCTACCCGGCGTTCGATCAGATCGTCGCCCAGGTCGCCAAGCTCCACTACCGCACCCAGGGGCGGGTGAAGATGCCGATCACGATCCGTATTCCGTGGGCCGGAGGGATCGGCGCGGCCGAGCATCACTCGGAGTCGCCAGAGGCCTACTTCGTGCACACCGCCGGTCTCCGTGTCGTCGCGGTGTCGAACCCGGCCGATGCGTATCGGAGTCTTCGCCAGGCGATCGCCTGCGACGATCCGGTGATCTTCTTCGAACCGAAGCGTCTCTACCATCACAAGGGCGAGGTCGACCTTGATGCCTCGCTGGCGGATGCTCCGCCGATGGGGCTGGCCAGTGTCGTACGAACCGGTCACGACGTCTCACTCATCACGTACGGCGCGATGGTCGGCACCGCGCTGCAAGCAGCGGAAGCTGCGGACGACGAGGGCATCTCGATCGAGGTGATCGATCTGCGCTCACTCTCGCCCGTCGACTACGACTCGGTCGCGGCCTCCGTTCGCAAGACCGGTCGAGTCGTGGTCGCTCACGAAGCGTCGCGGGAAGCCGGCGTCGCCGCCGAAGTGATCGCCAGCATCACGGAGCGCTGCTTCGAGTACCTCGAATCCGCACCGCTGCGGGTGACCGGTCATGACATCCCTTACCCGCCCGCGAAGTTGGAGAAGTTCCACCTGCCTGACCTCGATCGTCTTCTCGACGCGGTGGATCGCGTGCTCGACCGGCCGAACAGCCTCACGGAGGTGGACGCATGATCGCCGAGTTCCGACTGCCCGACCTCGGAGAAGGTCTCACGGAAGCGGAGGTCGTGCAGTGGCTGGTCGCGCCGGGCGACGCAGTGACGCTGAATCAGACGCTCGCCGAGGTCGAGACCGCCAAAGCGGTCGTGGAGCTGCCGTCGCCGTATGCGGGCACCGTGTCGACACTGCACGCGGACGCGGGCGAGACCGTCGCGGTCGGCGCACCGCTCATCGCCTTCGATGTGGAGGGGGAGACTGACGAGGTTCCTTCGCCGGACGCCGAGGAGAAGGCGCAGCCGAACCTCGTCGGCTACGGTGCAGCACCGACTGCCACCGGTCGTCCCGCCCGCCGCGCACGTCGCAGCACGGGGGCGAGGTCCGCAGCGGACACCGCGGTGCTCGAAGCGGCGCCGCACGACGCGGTGCCGTCCGCGAGCGTCGAGCAGGTGATCGAGAGGCCCAGATCGACGCCTCCCGTGCGCGCCCATGCCAAGCGCCTCGGAATCGATCTCGTGCTGGTCGCTGCTGCCGTCGGCGATCGCCTGATCACCCGCAACGACGTGGATGCCTACGCCGAGCGCACCGGTTCCAGCCACGGTGAAGCGCCGGCGGCGGCGCCCTCGGCACCTGGCATCCCCGCGACCGCTGCCGCGCTGACGCCGGGCGAACGCGAGACGAGGATCCCGATCCGCGGCGTGCGCAAGCACACTGCTGCGGCGATGGTGGCCAGCGCGTTCACGGCTCCCCATGTCACGGTGTTCCACACGGTCGATGTCACGGAGACAATGGATCTCCTCGCCGGGCTCCGAGAAGATCGGGCGCTCGCTGCACACCGGATCGGTCCGCTCGCCGTGATCGCGAAGGTCGTCTGTCTCGCGCTGTCCCGCACTCCCGGCCTCAATGCGCACTGGGACGAGGCCGCAGGCGAGATCGTGCAGTTCCACTACGTCGACCTCGGCATCGCAGCCGCGACCGAGCGCGGTCTCATCGTGCCGAACATCCGGGATGCGGATCGTCTCTCGCTCGTCGAGTTGAGTGAGGCGCTCAAGTCCCTCGCGGAGACGGCGCGTGCGGGCAAGACGTCTCCGGCTGAGCTGGTCGGGGGGACATTCTCGATCTCGAACATCGGTGTCTTCGGTGTCGATGCGGGAACACCGATCCTGCCACCAGGTCAATCCGGCATTCTCGCGGTGGGTGCGGTGCGTCGTCAGCCGTGGGAGCACCGCGGCGAGATCGCGCTGCGTCAGGTGATGACGCTGAGCCTTTCGTTCGACCACCGTCTCGTCGACGGTGCCGAGGGCGCGCGATTCCTCAAGGACGTCGCCGACGTGCTCGAGCAGCCCGGTCGCGCGATGCTGCTCAGGTAGCGGCGCGCAACGCGGCATCCGCCATCGCGGCCAGCACGGTCGCGGTGGCGGTGTGCGCTCTGGTGGTCGCCCGCGTGCTGTGCGGGGTCGAGTTGATCAGGCCGAAGCACGCCTGCACCCGCAGCCGCAGCTCTTCGGGCGTAGCCGTCAGAAGGGGCGCGAGGGCCTCGATCCACACCTCGATGTAGGTGCGCTGCAACCGACGCACCTCGGCGCGATCCTCATCGGACAGATGGGCGACATCCCGGTCCTGCACCTGGATGACCTCCGCATTTCCGAGGGCGAAGTCCACATGGAAGCGAATCAGCGACCGCATCCGCTCTTCGGGTTCTGCAGACGCTGCGGCGACGACTGTCCCACCGGTGACGAGGTCGTTGCTCACCTTCACCAGCACGGCGCCGAGGAGAGCTTGCTTTCCGGCGAAGTGCCGGTAGACGGCAGGTCCGGAGACGCCGACCGCTGCGCCGATGTCCTCGAGGCTGACGCCGTTGTATCCGCGCGCGGCGAAGAGACGCGCGGCCTCATGGAGGATCGCATCGGAGCGCTCGGCTTTGGCGCGGTCCCTGGCAGTCGTCGGGGTTGTCATTCCAGTTAATCCTCGCTAACCTGAATGTACGGGTTAGTGAACACTAACCGAATCAGCACACGCAGCGCCACCGTGAGACGCCGCGTGACGTGGGTCGAGGAGGACTTCACGATGCCTGCTACCCAGGAGTCATTGGCGCAAGCGCTGCGCGACCGCCTCGCGGCAGCGGCGCTCGGAGGACCGGCCACCTCCCGAGAACGTCACATCGCCCGTGGAAAGCTGCTGCCGCGCGAGCGCGTGGCCCGGCTGCTCGACGAGGGCAGCCCGTTCCTCGAAGTCGCGCCGCTCGCGGCGGAGGGCCTGTACGGGGGAGAGGCGCCAGGAGCGGGCGTGATCGCCGGCATCGGCCTTGTCCACGGCCGTCATGTCATGGTCGTCTGCAACGACGCCACCGTCAAAGGCGGCACCTACTACCCGATGACGGTCAAGAAGCATCTGCGTGCTCAGGAGATCGCCCTCGAGAACCGCCTTCCCTGCCTCTATCTGGTGGACTCGGGCGGAGCGTTCCTCCCAAGGCAAGACGAGGTGTTTCCGGACCGGGATCACTTCGGACGCATCTTCTTCAATCAGGCGAACATGTCGGCCGCCGGGATACCCCAGCTCGCAGCCGTACTCGGATCCTGCACGGCCGGAGGAGCATACGTACCGGCAATGAGCGACGAGACCGTCATCGTGCGTGGGCAGGGCACGATCTTCCTGGGTGGTCCTCCGCTGGTGAAAGCGGCGATCGGGGAGATCGTGACGGCCGAGGAGCTCGGCGGCGGCGAACTGCATGCACGCCGCAGCGGCGTGGTCGACCATCTCGCAGAGGACGACGAGCACGCGCTCGAGATCCTCCGCGACATCGTCGCCACCTTGCCTCCGCCCGCAGAGCCGGCGTGGGAGGTCATCGCCAGTCGAGAACCGGAAGATCTCTCGTCGCTGTACGACGCCGTCCCCGTCGACGTGAACGCCGCGTACGACGTCCATGAGGTCATACGCCGCTTGGTGGACGCCGACAGCTTCCGCGAGTTCAAAGCCGAGTACGGCACCACCCTGGTCACCGGGTTCGCCCGACTGCACGGGCATCCCCTCGGCATCATCGCCAACAACGGTGTGCTGTTCAGCGAATCGGCGCAGAAGGGTGCTCACTTCATCGAGCTGAGCGACCAGCGCGGGATCCCTCTGCTGTTCCTGCAGAACATCACCGGATTCATGGTCGGTTCCGAGGCCGAGGCCGGCGGGATCGCGAAGGACGGGGCCAAGATGGTCACCGCCGTCGCGAGCACCAGAGTGCCGAAACTGACCGTGATCATCGGCGGCTCGTTCGGCGCCGGGAACTATTCCATGTGCGGCCGCGCGTATTCGCCGCGCTTCCTGTGGACGTGGCCCGCGAGTCGCATCTCCGTCATGGGCGGACCTCAGGCGGCGTCCGTGCTTGCCACGGTGAAGGAGGATCAGCTCACCGCTCGGGGCGCGGAGTGGTCTGCGCAGGAACGCAGCGACTTCGAGGCACCGATCAGGGAGCAGTACGAGGAGCAGGGGGAGCCCTACTACGCCACCGCCCGACTCTGGGACGACGGGATCGTCGACCCCGCGCAGACGCGCGACCTGCTGGGGCTCGCGCTCGACGTGGTCGCCCGCACCCCGCTGCCCGAACCTCGCTTCGGCGTCTTCCGGATGTGAGAGACATGACTGACCAACTGTTCCACACCGTTCTCGTCGCGAATCGCGGAGAGATCGCGCGACGGGTGATCCGTACGCTGCGCAACCTCGGGATCCGCAGCGTCGCGGTCTACAGCGATGCGGATGCCGCGGCGCCGCATGTCCGCGAGGCGGATGTCGCCGTGCGCATCGGTCCGGCCCCGGCTTCGGAGTCCTACCTCGACATCGCCGCCGTCATCGCCGCGGCGAAGAGCACCGGCGCGCAGGCCATCCACCCTGGCTACGGATTCCTGTCGGAGAGCGTCGGATTGGCGCAGGCCTGCGCGGCTGCGGGGATCGTATTCATCGGCCCCGACGTCACGGCTCTCGAGGTGATGGGCGACAAGGCGAGGGCCCGCGCGCACGTCGTTCAGCACGGCGTCCCTGTTGTGCCCGGTTTCGACGCCTCCGGCCTGTCGGATGCACAGATCGCGGTCGAGGCCGACCGCGTCGGCTACCCCCTGCTCGTCAAGCCCAGTGCGGGTGGCGGCGGTAAGGGTATGGAGGTCGTCACGGGTGCCGAAGGGCTCGCGTCGGCACTCGCGTCGGCCCGTCGTGTCGCTTCGGCATCGTTCGGCGATGACGCACTGATCCTCGAACGGCTGATCCGACGTCCGCGCCACATCGAGGTGCAGGTGTTCGGCGATCGACTGGGCACCGTCCTCGCCCTCGGCGAGCGGGAGTGCACGCTGCAGCGCCGGCACCAGAAAGTCATCGAGGAGGCACCCTCCGCGGGGCTGGCGGACGGGACGAGGGAGCGTCTGCTCGCCACGGCGGTGCGTGCCGCCGAGAGCGTCGCATACGTCGGAGCGGGCACCGTGGAGTTCCTGGTCGACGCGGACGCGCCGGACGAGGTGTTCTTCATCGAGATGAACACGCGCCTGCAGGTGGAGCATCCGGTCACCGAGCAGGTGACCGGTCTCGACCTCGTCGCACTTCAGGTCAGGGTGGCCGCCGGCCTACCGCTCGACATCGTCCCGTCCGTGCAAGGACATGCCGTCGAGGCGCGCATCTATGCGGAGTCTCCGGAGCGTGGCTTCCTTCCCTCCACGGGGACGATCCTGCGCTTCGACCCGCCGGCCGGTGTCCGTGTGGATGCCGCGATCGAGAGCGGGAGTGAGGTCACCGGATTCTACGATCCGATGATCGCGAAGGTCATCGCCACCGCCGAAGACAGGGCGACGGCGCTGGCGCTCCTCGACTCCGCACTGGCACACACAGTAGTGCTCGGCGTCGACACCAACATCGCCTTCCTGCGCCGGCTCTGCCGCAACGAACGAGTCGTCGCCGGAGATCTGGACACCGGGCTGATCGAGACACTGCTGCCGGTCGCTCCGACACCGCCCACTGCGGCGATGCTCAGCGCCGCTGCCGGTGCGGTCCAGTGGGCATCCGAACCACTGCGGACGAGCCCGCTCTGGCGTGAGCTGCCGGGTTGGCGGTCGGGGGCCGCGTCTGTCGAACCTCCGCGGCCGCAGTTCGTCACCGACGATGACCAGCTGCTCGCCGTCGAGATCGGCCGTGAGCACACTGACGGGAGAGTCCAGACCGCGGTCGACGCTGAGGGGGCGGTGTGGGTCGCTCAGGACGGGATCACCGCACGCCTGCGTCCGCTGGATCGGCGCGCCGTGATGCGACGCCGGCTGTCCGCCTCGCAGGCCGACAGCGGAGTGCGAAGTCCGGAAGGCCGCGCGCCCATGCCGGGGAGCGTCGTCGCGGTGCATGTCGACGAGGGATCAACGGTCGTGGCGGGCACTCCGCTCGTCTCGATCGAGGCGATGAAGATGGAGCACCAGGTGCTCGCACCGCAGGACGGCACGGTGCACCTTCTGGTGTCGGTGGGAGAGCAGGTCCGGCGCGACCAAGCGGTCGCCCGCGTGATGACGGAGGAGAGTCGATGATGGAAGAGCTGACCGAGGAGGAGCGCGAGCTCGCCGGGATGGTGCGCGAGTTCGCCGAGACGGTCGTCGCACCGCAGTCCTACGAGGCCGATCGCACCCATACGCTCTCGATGGACGTCGTGGGCCAGATGGGCGACCTCGGGCTGTTCGGTCTGCCGTTCTCGGAGGAGTACGGCGGGCAGGGCGGCGACTATATGGCGCTCGGCATCGCGATCGAGGCGCTCGGCCGCGTGGACCAGTCCATCGCGATCACGCTCGAGGCAGGGGTGAGCCTGGGGGCGATGCCGGTGTACCGGTTCGGCACCGAGGAGCAGAAGCGATCGCTGCTCCCTGATCTGCTCGCGGGGCGTGCTCTTGCCGGGTTCGGCCTCACGGAGCCGGAGGCCGGGAGCGACGCCGGAGCGACCCGCACGACAGCCCGTCTGGATGGCGACGAGTGGGTGATCGACGGATCGAAGCAGTTCATCACGAACTCCGGCACCCCGATCACGAGGTTCGTGACGGTGACGGCCGTGACGGGCAATGTGGACGGCCGCAAGGAGATCTCCACGATCATCGTTCCCAACGGGACCCCGGGGTTCACGGTCGAAGCGCCGTACGACAAGGTCGGTTGGAACGCCTCCGACACACATCCGCTCACCTTCGACGGGGCACGAGTCCCGGCAGCGAACCTTCTGGGAGCGCGCGGGACCGGGTTCCGGAACTTCCTCAGCATTCTCGACGAGGGCCGCATCGCGATCGCGGCGCTGGCCACCGGAGCAGCAGAGGGCTGCCTCGAGGCCTCTGTCGAGTATGCGAAGAGCCGGACGATCTTCGGCAGCGCGTTGAGCACGCGCCAGAACGCACAGTTCACGCTCGCCCGGATGCGCGCCAGAGTACACACGGCACGACTCGCCTGGCACCATGCGGCGCGGCTCCGCGACGCCGGGCGTCCCTTCGCCGAGCAGGCGGCGATCGCCAAGCTGGTCGCAGGCGAAGCGGCGATGGACAACGCCCGCGATGCCACCCAGATCTTCGGTGGCAACGGCTTCATGAACGAGTTCCCGGTGGCCCGTCACTACCGCGACTCGAAGATCCTGGAGATCGGCGAGGGGACCACGGAGGTCCAGCTGCTCATCATCGCGCGCGGTCTCGGGCTCGCCGGGTAGCGTGGCAGCATGACGCAGGACATCATCCAGCGGGGGCTCTACTACGAGGAGTTCGTGGTCGACGCTCGCTACCTCCACCGGCCGGGACGCACGGCCACAGAGGCCGACAACGTGCTGTTCACCACCTTGACGATGAACACGCAGGCTCTCCATCTCGACGCGGCGTTCGCCGACGCCCAGGAGCCGTTCCACGCGCGCCTGATGAACTCGATGTGGACGCTCTCCACGATGGTCGGCGCATCGGTCGGGCAGCTCACGCAGGGGACCCTCGTCGCTCAGCTCGGCTTCGGTGAGATCGCGTTCCCGAAGCCGTTGTTCGCCGGTGACACCCTCTACACCGAGAGCATCGTGCTCGATAAGCGACTCTCCTCCTCCCGTCCGGGACAGGGGATCGTCCGTATCGCGCACACCGGCCGCAACCAGCATGACACGGTGGTGGCCACCGCGACCCGGTCCGTCCTCGTTCATACTCTCCCCGAAGGGACCCCTGCACCATGACGTTCGCGCTCGGACCCGCGATCCTGTTCTGCCCCGCCGATCGCCCTGAAAGATTCCGTACCGCTCTCGACCGCGCGGATGCGGTGATCCTCGATCTGGAGGACGCGGTACTGCCGGCGGCGAAAGCGACTGCCCGCGGCAACCTGATCGATGCGGACATCGATCCCGATCGCGTGATCGTGCGAGTGAATGCGCCGGGCACCGAGGCGTTCGTGTCGGATCTCGCGACGTTGAGCCAGACCGATTTCCGCACCGTGATGGTCGCGAAGACCGAGGCCCCGGAGAGCCTTGCATCGTTCGACCCGCGCTTCTCGCTGATCGCGCTCTGCGAGACCGCGCGCGGTGTCCACGCTGCGGACCGCATCGCCGCGCATCCGCAGGTGGTCGCCCTGATGTGGGGAGCGGAGGATCTCGTCGCCTCGATCGGAGGCACATCGAGTCGTCGGGCTGACGGGGCGTATCGCGATGTGGCCCGCTACGCGCGGGCACGCGTTCTGATCGAAGCCGGCGCACACGGGAAGCGCGCCATCGACGCCGTGCACATCGACATCGACGACGTGAACGGTCTGGCGCTGGAGGCGACGGATGCCGCGGCCTCCGGTTTCACCGCGACGGCCTGCATCCATCCGAGCCAGGTTCCGGTGATCCGAGCGGCCTACCGGCCTGACGAGAAGACTCTCGCCTGGGCACGTGCAGTGCTCGTGGCGGCAGAGCAGGAGCGGGGGGTGTTCCGCTTCCAGGGCCGGATGGTCGACGAACCCGTTCTCCGGCATGCCCGCTCCGTCGTGTCGCGCGAGGCCTGACTCCGGTCCGCACAAGTGACCCGGCTGGTCGATCCAGCGGGCCAGTCCTCGATCAGAGGACCGGCGACTCCTCGAGCAGCCGCAGGTATCCGGGGGCCGCGACGAAACGATGTGCCGAGCCGTTCTGCAGGACTTGCCCGTCACGGGGGAGTGTTCCGCCGGAGACATGATCGATCACGGCGCGGATCACTCCGCCGTGGGCGACGACGATGACCGACTCTGCGCGCGGTGCGGAGCGGCGGCGTGCCTCGCGGGCGATGGCGTGCAGGGCATCGATCGCCCGTTCGCCGACGTCGTGCAGGGACTCGGCGCCGGGCACCTCGGCATGCCAGTCCCCGTAGGCCTTGATGTAGTCGGGAACGAGCATGCCCTCGCCCTCGCCGAACTCACGCTCACGGATGTCGGGGACGACACCGGTGACTTCGAGCCCCAGTCGCTCCGCGATGATCTCCGCGGTCTCCTTCGCCCGCAGCAGCGGGCTGGTGTAGACGGCATGATGCGTGTCGCCAGCGAGCTTCTCCGCCGCCGACCTGGCGTCGGCACGTCCGGTCTCGTTGAGCGGGATGTCGGTGGAGCCCTGAATGCGCTTCGCGAGGTTCCAGTCGGTCTGGCCGTGCCGGACGAGAGTGAGCAGAGTCATCGAAGAAGCTCCTGAAGTGCGGGGAGCACGTCGCTGGTGCCGGCGGCGATGGTGACATCGGCCCAGACATCCGCGCGCGTCGGCTCGCGATTGACGATGATCAGGGGGATGCTGCGTCGGCGCGCACGCTCCACCAGCCGCACGCCCGAGTTCACGACGAGCGAGGACCCGGCGACGATCAGCGCGGAGCTGGCGCGCAGCAACGATTCGGCTGCGCGGAAGCGGTCCTGCGGAACGTACTCGCCGAAGAAGACGACGTCCGGCTTCAGCATGCCTTCGCACACGGTGCACACCGGGATGACGAACCCCTCGGTCGACTCCGGGAGGACATCGCCGTCCGGTGCCAGTGCGACATTCTCGGGGACCGTGATCCAGGGGTTGAGCTCCTCGATCTGCACGGCCACGTCGCGGCGATCGAACACCTGACCGCAGTGCAGGCAGAGCACACGACGCATGGTGCCGTGCACCTCGATGACGTGGGAGCTGCCGGCCCGCAGATGCAGGCCGTCGACGTTCTGCGTGATCACTCCGGAGACGAGGCCCGAGGCCTCCATCTCGGCGAGGGCCGTGTGACCGGCATTCGGTCCGGCCTGCGCGAACGCCTTCCAACCGAGATGGCCGCCGACCCAATACCGTCGTCGAGCGGCTTCATCACCCAGGTAGGTCTGGATCGTCATCGGGTCGCTGCGCGTCCTGGCGCCTTCACCGCGATACGCGGGGATACCGGAATCGGTGGAGATGCCGGCACCTGTCAGGAGGGCGATGCGCTTTCCGCGCAGCAGCTCTGCAGCGTGGGCGATGGTGGCCGACATCTCGGCAGAATTCGACACGCTCACAGGACCTCCTCGAGCGAGTCTACGGTGCGGAGGGAGGTCGGGCCCACGACCTCGACGCCGTCTCCGGAAGAAGCGGTGCGGGGTGGCACGCTCGCGATGGCAGAGTGGACCCCGTGGAACTGCAGCGTGTGACCGACCCCGATGACCGACGCCTCGATGACTACCGCGGCCTCACCGACACGGCTCTGCGTGCACTGTCGGAGCCATCGGGTGGGCTGTACATCGCGGAGTCGACGAAGGTGATCGCCCGCGCTGTCGCGTCCGGTCATCGCCCACGCTCCGTGCTGGTGCAGGAGCGTCGGGTGGACGACATCCGCCAGATCGTCGGCGATTTCGACGTGCCGGTCTACGTCGTCCCCGACGAGGTCGCCGAGGCGGTGACGGGTTTCGCCGTGCACCGGGGGACCATCGCGTCCATGCACCGCCCGGCGCTGCCGCCCGTGCGCGACGTCCTCGAAGGCGCGTCCCTCGTGCTGATCCTGGAGAACATCGGCGATCACACGAACGTGGGTGCCGCCTTCCGCGCAGCTGCGGGGCTCGGCGCGGATGCAGTGCTCGTGTCGCCCGGTGGGGCGGACCCGCTCTACCGCCGCAGCGTCCGGGTGAGCATGGGCACCGTGTTCCAGGTGCCGTGGACGCGCATCACGGACTGGGAGACCGCCATCGCCGATCTCCACGCCGCAGGCTTCGACATCGCGGCGCTGGCACTGCGCGATGATGCGGTGACGCTCGACGTCTACGCCGCCGATCGCCCCGAACGCGTGGCCCTGGTCATGGGGTCTGAGGGCGACGGCCTCTCGCGAGAGGCGATGGCGGGCGCGGACACGATCGTCACGATCCCGATGTCCGGTGGGGTCGACTCGCTCAACGTGGCATCCGCGGCAGCGGTCGCACTCTGGTCGATGAAGAGCTGACCGCTCAGTCCTGCTCTGGCAGGAACACCGGCGACGGCTCAGGGCGCTTGGCGGCGAGGTTGTCGCCCGAAGACTGGTGCCGGAGGCGGCGCAGCACCCACGGGACCAGGTGCTCCCGCGCCCAGCCGAGGTCGCCGGCGCGCGCCTCCCGCCACGTGCGCACCGGTATCGGCTCCGGCTGCATGGCTTCGAGGTCGTTCGGAACGTTCAACGCGCGCAGCGCCATGCGGGCGACCTCGTGGTGGCCCAATGCGTTGTAGTGCAGCCGGTCGTCATCGAAGAAGCGGGGATCCTGCACGACCTTGAGCGCCCATTGGTCGGCGACGATGCAGTCGTGACGCTCCGCGATGGCCCGCACGTTCTCGTTGTAGATCGCTACCTTGCCGCGGAACGCGCGGAAGACCGGGGTGAAGGCCGTGTCGATGCCCGTGAAGAGAAGGATCGCAGCGCCCGTCGATGACAGGCGCGTGACGGCGTCTTCCAGTTGCTCGGCGATCGCGTCCGGGTCGGTTCCCGGGCGGATCACGTCGTTGCCTCCGGCGCAGATCGAGACGAGATCAGGGTGCAGGGCGACGGCCGGTTCGATCTGGTCGGCGACGATCTGGGCGATGAGCTTTCCACGCACCGCGAGGTTCGCATAGGCGAAGTCGTCCACCTGCTGTCCGAGGACCTCGGCGACGCGGTCTGCCCAGCCCCGGTGTCCTCCGGGACTGCGCGGGTCGGGGTCGCCGATCCCTTCGGTGAACGAGTCCCCGATCGCCACGAAACGGCGCCAGGGGTGGGGTGCATCGTTGTCGACGTACGGGGTCCGAGTCGAATCCTGGTCGGTCATCCAGCTCTCCTTCGCGAACGTTCTGCGGCGCGGTGGTGACCGCGGCGCAGTGTCAGAGCCTACCTGCAGGCGCACGTCCGGGGGAGGGGCACGCGCGGGAACCGCGGCGAGTGATCCAGTGTCCTCGGCAGCGATTATCGTGGAGTCGATGCTCTCACCGTCCTTTCCTCAGCGCGCCCCTTGGGGAACCGCGAACAAGCTGCGCGCCTGGCAGCAGGAGGCCCTCGAACAGTACTTCGCGGCGGATCAACGCGACTTCCTCGTCGCCGCCACGCCCGGTGCAGGCAAGACCACGTTCGCACTCACCCTCGCTGTCGAGCTCATGCGCATGGGCGAGGTCAACCGCATCATCGTGGTGGCCCCCACCGAGCATCTCAAGACGCAATGGGCCGACGCGGCAGCGCGTGTGCACATCCGCCTCGACCCCCGCTTCCGCAACAGCGACTGGGCGCCCGCCCGCCACTATCACGGGGCGGTCGTGACGTACGCGCAGGTGGCCGCGAAGTCGTCGGTGCACCGGCACCTGACAGAAGACGCCCAGACACTCGTGATCCTCGACGAGGTCCACCACGGCGGTGACGCGCTCAGCTGGGGCGACGCCATCCGAGACGCCTACGGTCCCGCGAAGCGGCGTCTGCTCCTTTCCGGCACACCGTTCCGCAGCGATACCGCACCGATCCCGTTCGTCGAGTACCACCCCGACGATTCCGGCGCACGCATCTCCCGCACGGACTACAACTACGGCTACGGTCGGGCCCTCGCCGACGGCGTCGTCCGCCCTGTGCTGTTCCACATGTACGCGGGCAAGATGCGCTGGCGCACGACGACGGGAGACGAGCTCGAGACGCACCTCGGCCAGGACAACACCAAGGATGTGACGTCGCAGGCCTGGCGGACGGCACTCGACCCGGAGGGGGACTGGATGCCGGCGGTGCTGTCCGCCGCCGACCGCCGTCTCACCGAGATCCGCCACCACGTTCCGGATGCCGGAGGGCTCGTGCTGGCGACCGATCAGACGGTCGCGCGCGCCTATGCCAAGATCCTGCACAGCATCACAGGCCAACAGCCGACGATCGTGCTCTCCGACGATGCGACCGCGTCGGAGCGGATCGAGAAGTTCAGCGCGAACGATGCCCGATGGATGGTCGCCGTGCGGATGGTCTCGGAGGGCGTCGACGTCCCGCGTCTCGCCGTCGGAGTGTATGCGACGTCCTCTTCGACTCCGCTGTTCTTCGCGCAGGCCATCGGCCGGTTCGTGCGCGCCCGGCGCCGTGGCGAGGCCGCCAGCGTCTTCCTCCCGCAGGTTCCCGTGCTCATGGGGCTCGCGAACGAGATGGACAAGCAGCGCGACCACGCGCTCGACCGTCAGTCGAGCGAAGAAGACGGCCTCGATGACTCGCTGCTCGAGAGCGCGAACCGCGAGGAGGAGACGTCGGATGCGCTGACCCAGGAGTTCAGCTATCAGGCACTCTCGTCGGTCGCCCACTTCGACAGGGTGGTTTTCGAAGGGCAGGAGTTCGGTCAGCTGGCCGAGCCGGGCACGCCTGAGGAAGAGGAGTTCATCGGCTTCCCTGGGCTTCTCGAGCCGGAGCACGTGCACGAGCTGCTCATGCAGCGGCAGTCTCGTCAGTCCCGCTTGAGAGAGGCGCGAGAGGCATCGGCCGGACCGACGGAGACGACGACGCTGCCGGCGCCGTTGCACCGAACCCTCAAGGAGCAACGCCAGCTTCTCAACAGCCTGGTCGGGCTGTACGCCCGCCAGAAGGGTGAGCCGCACGGTGCCGTGCATGCGGAGCTCCGCCGTATCTGCGGCGGACCGGCCGTCGCGCAGGCGACGGTGACACAGCTCCAGTCACGTATCGAGGTTCTCCGCAAGCGCGTGCGCGCCTGACGGCGCCGTCGGGAACGCTTCTGCACCGCTTGCGGGCGGCGCTTCGGATCCCCGAAATGCTGGCAATCCGCGTCTCAGCGGAGTGTGCGTGAGGCTTCCCGGCTAGCGTTGAACGGTTGCCCGCGCACCGGGCACGGTCACATCTGGAGGACCCATGACAGCCCCCGCTGCCGTTGAGCCGACCGCCGCCGATCGCCGGCGCTGGGCCCGCTATCTCGTCGAGGAACGTGCCGAAGGTTCCGTCTACCAGAAGCTCGCCGCGCGCAGGCAGGGCGAAGAACGGGACATTCTGCTGAACCTTGCGGATGCGGAACGCCGCCACGAGCAGCACTGGCTCGATCTGCTCGGCGGCGAGCCGAAGCGGCTGCCTCGTGCCGGTGTGCGTTCCCGCCTGCTCGGCTGGATGGCCGGACGGTTCGGGTCCATCTTCGTGCTCGCGCTCGCGCAGAGTGCGGAGGCGCGTTCGCCGTACGACGCGGAGCAGTACGCGACACCTGCGATGCGCGCCGACGAGAAGGTGCACTACGAGGTGGTCCGTGGTCTCGCCGCACGCGGGCGCCGACGCCTGTCCGGTTCCTTCCGGGCCGCGGTGTTCGGGGCGAACGACGGCCTCGTCAGCAACCTCGCTCTGGTGCTCGGCATCGGCGCGACGGGGGTGAGCTCCGGATTCGTGCTCTTCAGCGGGATCGCCGGGCTCCTGGCCGGAGCGCTGTCGATGGGAGCCGGCGAGTTCGTGTCGGTGCGTTCACAGCGAGAGCTGCTGGCAGCCACCGAGGCGAACGACGACGCGGCCGCCGCCGCGGGTGATCTCGACATCGACGAGAACGAGCTGGCTTTGGTCTACCGTGCCAGAGGGATGGATCAGGACGAGGCGTTGGAACGTGCCCGCGTCATCGTCGCCGCAGCGCAGGCGGGTGTGCGTCGCGCCGCCACCGGCCCTGTCCGCACACACGGGGGACACGACCACGACATCGTCGGCAGCGACTGGACGGCCGCGATCTCCAGCTTCCTCCTGTTCGCGTCCGGCGCGATCATTCCGGTGCTGCCGTGGATCTTCGGGCTGCAGGGAACGGCAGCCGTGGTCGTCGCGCTGATCCTGGTCGGAATCGCGCTGCTGACCACCGGTGCGATGGTCGGCATCCTGTCCGGGGGGCCGCCACTGCGTCGAGCGTTGCGCCAACTGGCGATCGGCTTCGGTGCGGCGGCCGTCACCTATCTCCTGGGACTGCTGTTCGGAGTCGGCGCGGTCTGAACAGCGGTGCGGCGAGGACCGTCCGTCGTCTGCGCTGCCAGGGCAGCGTTTTGCTCAGTGTTCTGCGAACCCCGCTGTCCGTGTCGCTGGAGGCCGATCCCGCTGCCGACATCACCGTGTACGCCTGCGATCGTGGGCGTACACGGATGCGGCGGCGTCAGCCGGCTGTTAACCAGAAGAAGGCCCCCTCTCGGGAGCCTTCTTCTTCTGTGCGCGGAGGGGTGTCTGGTTTCAGGACATCGTGAACGGGTGTCTCGGGACATCGTGAACAGTGCAGCTGGTGGCGCGGGCATGTCTCAGGACATCGTGAACGGTGGCCAAGTACGAGATCCTCATCACAGCCGTGACCGTTCAACACCTCTCCTACGGTGAGGTCGCCGCCCGGTACGGGGTCTCGAAAACGCTGGTCCATAAGCTTCATCACCGGTGGCTCGTCGAGGGAGATGCGGCGTTCGAGCCCCTCTCACGCCGGCCGCGGACGACGCCGAATCGGACTGCGGTCCCGACCCGTGAACGCGTGATCGCTCTGCGGGATGAGCTCATCGGCAACGGAGTGGATGCCGGGGCAGACACGATCGCAGAGCACCTCGCCCGCGAGGGCACTCTTCTCTCACGGACCACGATCTGGCGCATCCTGACCGCAGGAGGAAAGGTCACCCCACAACCCCAGAAGCGTCCCCGATCGTCCTGGCACCGGTTCACCGCGGACCGACCGAACGAACTCTGGCAATCCGACTTCACCCACATCACCCTCGCCGACGGCACCGATAGTGAAGTCATCGGCTGGATCGATGACCACTCTCGCTACGTGCTCCATCTCAGCGCTCACCGCCGCGTCACCGGCCGCACCGTGACCGACACCTTCAGCGAAACAGCAGCCCAGCACGGGTATCCCACCGCGACTCTCACGGACAACGGCATGGTCTACACCACCCGCCTCGCCCGCGGAGGACGCGGCAGAGGCGACGGCGCCGGCAACGGATTCGAGACTCTCCTCGCCACCCTCGGCATCACCCAGAAGAACGGCAAACCCTTCAAACCCACCACCCAAGGCAAGATCGAACGCTTCTGGCAGACCCTGAAGAAATACACCGACACGCACCCCGCAGCCACCCTGACCGAGCTGCAGGCCGCCCTCGACACGTTCCGCGACTACTACAACAACATCCGCCCGCACCGCGGCATCAACCGAAAGACCCCCACATTCGCCTACCAACTGATCCCGAAAGCCAGCCCACACCACCCGAAGACCCGAACACCTGGCGCGTCCGCTACGACACCATCGACAACGACGGCAAGATCACCCTCCGCCACCACGGAAGACTCCTCCACCTCGGCATCGGACGCGCTCACACCCGCACCGAGATCATCTGCCTCGTCCACAACGACGACGCCACGATCATCACCCTCAGCACCGGCGAACTCCTCGCCGAATTCACCCTCGACCCCACCAAGAACTACCAACGCAAAAACGGCTGAACCCCCGGAAACCGGGGGTTCAGCCGTTCACGATGTCCAGAGACATCACATCTGTGCGCGGAGGGGGACTTGAACCCCCACGCCCTTACGGGCACTACGACCTCAACGTAGCGCGTCTACCATTCCGCCACCCGCGCAGGTTTTGGATGATCGTTGCCGACCGAAGAATGACATTACCACGTCCTCCGCGGCCTCTCGAACCGAGGCGCACGCCCGGGCGTGGCGCGCGGCTTCGATAGCCTGGAGCCATGATTGATCCGTCCCTTCCGGAGGTCGTCCGCATCGCGAGCGACCTGATCCGCTTCGACACGTCCAACTTCGGCGGAGGCAATGCCAAGGGCGAGCGCGAGGCCGCGGAGTACGTCGGCACCTACCTCGAAGCGCTGGGGCTCGATGTCGAGTACTACGAGCCGATCCCTCGTCGGACCAACGTCATGGCTCGGATAGCGGGCCGTGATCGCTCGAAGCCCGCGCTGGTCGTGCACGGTCATCTCGACGTGGTCCCGGCGATGGCCGAGGAGTGGAGCGTCGACCCGTTCGCCGGTCTCGTGCGCGATGGGATGCTCTGGGGACGCGGAGCCGTCGACATGAAGAACATGAACGCGATGATCCTCACCGCGGTCGCCGAGATCCTTCGTGCCGGAGAACAGCCGGAGCGCGATCTGATCCTCGCCTTCTTCGCGGATGAGGAGAACGGCGGGGTGGAGGGGTCGGCGCTCGTCGTCAAGGACCGCCCCCAGTGGTTCGAGGGCGCCTGTTCGGCGATCAGCGAGGTCGGCGGCTACTCGATCACGGTCGACGATCGCCGCGCGTACCTGCTGCAGGTGGGTGAGAAGGCGTTGATCTGGATCCGCCTGGTCGCCAAGGGGCGTGCGGGCCACGGCAGCCGCCTGCACGAGGAGAACGCCGTGACGCGGCTGGCTGAGGCCGTGGCGGCGATCGGACGCACCCGGTGGCCCATCCGTCTCACCGCGACCACCACCGCGCTCCTGGAAGGCCTCAGCGCCCTCACCGGACGGGGCGTCGAGGACCCGGATGTTCTGGCCGCCGCGGCGGGACCCGCTGAGGCGTTCCTGCGCTCCTCGTTCCGCACGACGGCGAACCCGACGGCACTCACCGCAGGCTACAAGCACAACGTGATCCCCGAGCGAGCCGAGGCCCTGATCGATGTGCGCGTGATCCCCGGCACCGAGGATGACGTGCTGGCGGAACTGCAGCGCATCGTCGGTGACGACATCGTGATCGAGACCGTGGTTCGCGACATCGGCATGGAGACCCCGTTCGAGGGTGATCTCGTCGATGCGATGGTCGCGAGCATCGGCCGTCACGACCCGGGCGTTCCCGTGATCCCGTACCTGCTGGGGGCGGGCACCGACAACAAGGCGCTCGCAGCGCTCGGCATCACCGGTTACGGATTCGCGCCGCTCAAGCTCCCCGCCGACCTCGACTTCACGGGCATGTTCCACGGTGTCGACGAGCGCGTACCCGTAGAATCGCTTGTCTTCGGCCAGCGGGTGCTGACCGATCTGCTGCGCTCGTTCTGAGCGACGCAGGACCTCTCCCGCGCCGTCCTCGATCCAGAAGGCACCATCTCTCCATGCACCTGTTTGAAGCGCTCATCCTCGGCATCGTCCAGGGACTCACCGAGTTCCTGCCGATCTCGTCCAGCGCGCACCTGCGCATCCTCGGCACGTTCCTCCCCTCCGGCGAGGACCCGGGAGCGGCGTTCACCGCCATCACGCAGATCGGCACGGAAGCCGCGGTCGTCGTGTTCTTCTGGCGCGACATCGTGCGCATCATCGGACAGTGGTTCCGCTCGTTGGTCGGACGCGTGCCTCGTTCAGACCCGGATGCCCGTATGGGCTGGTTGATCATCATCGGCAGCATCCCGATCGTGCTGCTCGGGCTGCTGTTCCAGGACCAGATCGAGAGCGTGCTGCGGTCGCTGTGGATCGTCGCGATCATGCTCATCGTCTTCGGCATCCTGCTCGGAATCGCTGATCATGTCGGGGCCAAGCGCCGCAGCCTCAAGGACCTCACATACCCGGATGGCATCGCCTACGGTTTCGCCCAGGCGCTCGCGCTGATCCCCGGGGTCTCGCGCTCCGGCGGCACGATCACCATGGGACTTTTCCTCGGCTACGAACGCGCCGCCGCCGCCCGCTACGCGTTCCTGCTCGCGATCCCCGCCGTATTCGGCAGCGGCTTCTACCAGGTCTACAAGAGCTGGGGAGAGCCGTCGTTCTTCTCGTTCGGCGACACCCTGGCGGCCACCGGAATCGCATTCGTCGTGGCCCTCGGCGTGATCGCGTTCTTCATGAACTGGATCTCGAAGCGCAGCTTCCTGCCGTTCGTGATCTACCGGATCCTGCTCGGCACGACCCTGCTGATCCTGCTCGGCACCGGAGTCATCGCGGCCTGAGCGCGAGCCGGAGCATCCCCGCCTCATGAACGGCGGGGTGATGCTCAGCGCTTGCGGTCGCGGCCTGAGCGCGAGCCGGAGCATCCCCGCCTCATGAACGGCGGGGTGATGCTCAGCGCTTGCGGTCGCCGGGGCCGTCGTCGCGGCGGCGGAGGTAGCGCTCGAACGCCTGGGCGATGGCGTCGCCGGATGCTTCGGGGGAGTCCCACGTGTCGCGCGTGCGCTCGAGCTGGCGGATGTACTCGGCCATGTCCTCGTCGTCGGCCGCAGCGGCATCGATCGATGCCTCCCACGCGGCCGCCTCGGTACGCAGACCGTCGCGGGGAACGTCGACGCCCGTCAACTCCTCGAGCCGATCGAGGAGGGCGAGGGTGACCTTGGGAGACGGCGTCGCGGTGGCGACGTAGTGCGGAACGCTGGCCCACAGGCTTGCCGTCGGTATCCCGGCACTCTCGGCGAAATGCTCGAACACGCTGAGTATCCCGACGGGGCCTTCATAGAGAGACCGTTCGAGACCGTGAGCTTCGCGCACCTGCTCGTTCTGACTGGACGCGAAGATCGAGATCGGTCGGGTGTGCGGCACGTCCGAGAGCATGGCGCCGAGCGTCACGACTCCCGTGATGTCGTCGCGCAGGGCGACGTCGATGAACTCCGAGGCGAAGGCCTGCCAGGTTCTTGCCGGCTCGACACCGGTCAGAACCCAGAACTCCGGGCCCGGTGCCGGATCGCGCGGACGCCAGAGGCCCGCCTCGGGCCACTTGAGCTGACGTCGTCCCTCAGCATCCATCTGGCTCGAGGGACGTGTGTACTGGTAGTCGAAGTAGAGCTCGGGGTCGACAGAATGCACGAGCTCGTAGTCGTTCGCGGTGCGGAGAGCCTCGACGGCACCGCTCGCCCCTTCGCCGGCATCGTTCCAGCCGTCGAAGGCGACGATGACGATGCGCGAACCGAGAACATCCATCCGGGGCTCCCTCCGAGGTCGGGGACGTATCCCTCCAGGCTAGTCCGCGTGGGCCGGAAGTGGGCGGCGGCCCGGGCTACCATGGGTTCAGTGAGCAGACAGCCCCGCGCGGTCCTTTGGGACATGGATGGAACACTCGTCGACACCGAACCGTACTGGATGGCGGCGGAGACCACACTCGTCGAGTCGTTCGGAGGCACCTGGACTCACGAGGACGCACTCCAGCTGGTGGGCAACGGGCTCATCGACAGCGCGATCATCCTGCAGAAAGCCGGAGTCGACATGGAGGCCGAGGCGATCGTCTCCCTGCTCACAGACTCCGTGCAGGAGGCGCTGCGCACCCAGGGCGTGCCCTTCCGTCCCGGAGCGAGGGAGCTGCTCACCGACCTCAAGGCGGCAGGTATCCCCACCGCGCTGGTGACGATGTCTCTCCGCCGCATGGCTCTCGGCGTCGTCGAACTGATCGATTTCGACGCCTTCGAGCTCGTGGTCGCCGGCGATGACGTCGAGAACCCGAAGCCGCACCCGGAGCCGTATCTGCAGGCCGCCGCACTGCTGGACGTCGACATCACCGACGCGATCGTCATCGAGGACTCGCCGACCGGTCTGCGTGCCGGAATCGCCTCCGGGGCCGTCACGCTGGGCGTGCCCCACATCGTCTCGCTCGACGACGTGGGTGCTCACGAGCTCTGGCCGACGCTCGAGGGACGCAGCGCCGCCGACCTCATCGACCTCTTCGACCGACAGAACGCCACGCAGGGAGCCACCCGATGACCGATACCCGTGCGCAGCGACCGAGCGGTCCATTCCGCGAAGGCGATCGTGTGCAGCTGACCGGCCCGAAGGGCCGTCTGCACACCGTCACGCTTCGTGAGGACGGAGAACTGCACACGCATCAGGGCGTGCTGCGCCATCGTGATCTGATCGGTCTTCCCGACGGTTCGGTGCTGGCCAACAGCTCCGGTCACGAGTACCTCGCGCTGCGGCCCCTGCTCCGCGACTTCGCGATGTCGATGCCCCGTGGTGCAGCGATCATCTACCCGAAGGACGCCGCGCAGATCGTCATGCAGGCCGATATCTTCCCCGGAGCCACCGTGGTGGAGGCCGGGGTGGGCTCCGGGGCGCTGTCGCTCTCGCTGCTGCGCGCGATCGGTTCGGACGGGAAGCTGATCTCCTTCGAGCGACGCGAAGACTTCGCCGACGTCGCCCGTGGCAACGTCGAGACCTTCTTCGGCGGAACGCCCGAAACTTGGAGCGTGGTCGTCGGAGATCTGCTCGAAGCTCTTCCGATCCAGGCAGAGCCCGGCAGCGTCGACCGCGTCGTGCTCGACATGCTTGCGCCCTGGGAGTGCATCGACGTCGTCGCCGACGCCCTCACCCCCGGCGGGGTCGTGCTCTGCTACGTCGCGACGGCCACACAGTTGTCCCGTGTCGCGGAGTACATCAGGGCGACCGGCCTGTTCACCGAGCCGGATGCATCGGAGACCATGGTGCGCGGCTGGCACGTCGAGGGGCTCGCGGTACGCCCGGATCACCGGATGGTCGCCCACACGGGCTTCCTGATCACGGCACGCCGACTCGCTCCGGGGGCGATCGCCCCGTCCGTGAAGCGACGTGCGTCGAAGAGCAGCTACGGCGATGACGATGTCGAGCAGTGGACCCCCGGCGCCGTCGGCGATCGTGAGATCAACGACAAGAACCTGCGCAAGCGCGCACGGGAGGCGGCCCGAGCTGCCGAGGGGGCGCGCCTGGCGGCCACATCGCGCGAATCGGACCAGCCGACGGAATAGACTGGAGCGCGTGCGTAAAACGTCCGCCGTTCTGGCCACTCTCAGCCTCGCCGTCCTCGCCCTGACCGGGTGCACCGCCGCGCCGTCCTTCGATGGTGCCGCTTGCGATCGTGCCGCCGACGGCGACAGCGTCCTGAACGCCGCTACGGTCACCGGCGACATCGGATCCGAGCCCGACGTAGAGGTGTTCAGCCCGGTCAAGGTCAAGGAGACCTCGTTCGCCGATGTCACCGTCGGCGATGGTCTCGCGCTGACGTCGGACTTCCAGCCCCTCGTGATGGACATCGCCTTCTACGGGGGCAAGAGCGGCGACAAGCTCTACGCCTCGGAATTCAACGGCGACCTCAGCCGTGTCAACAACATCGATTTCTGGGCGCAGAAGTCAGCAGGCCTGGCAGACGTGCTGCAGTGCGCGACCGGTGGCAGCCGTGTGCTCGCGGTGCTCACGCCCGAGGACTTCGGCGCTCAGAACGTCGAGGGTTTCGGACTCGCCAAGGACGAGAACGTCGTGGCAGTGATCGATGTGCTCGATGTGTACCCCACGCGGGCATCCGGTGCGCTGCAGTTCAACGACGCCGGAGGACTGCCCACCGTGGTCCGTGCCGTCGACGGCACGCCGGGGATCATCATCCCGGACAGCGCTGCTCCGACGAAGCCCGTCACCCAGACGCTGATCAAGGGTGACGGTGCGGCCGTCAAGCAGGGTGACATGCTCGTCACGAACGTCATGGCTGTCAACTGGGACGACAAGACCGTCGCCACGAACACGTGGGGTGCCACCGCGAGCATGGGTGCCGCCGCGAAGGAACTCGTCGGTGCCACGGTCGGTTCCCAGCTCCTCGTCGTGATCCCCGCCGCTGAGGGCAACGTCGCGACCGCTGTGGTCGTCGACATCCTCGGCATCGTGCCGGCCGCCACGCAGTGATGGCTGCCCGGATACCCGCGGAGGAGCGCCTGACGAATCTCGTCGTGGCGCTGATGGCCACGGAGATCGGGCTCACCAAGCAGCAGATCCTCGACAACGTCTCCGGGTACCGCCAGCGTGCGAACGCCGGGACGCGGTCGGATGCGCTGGAGAAGATGTTCGAGCGCGACAAGGAAGAACTGCGTTCCCTCGGCGTCCCGATCGAGACGATCGGCGACGCCGCGGATCCCAACGATCTCCGTGAGGCGCGCTACCGCATTCCCCAGGCCGAGTACGACCTCCCCAGCGACATCGAGTTCACCCCGGCTGAGCTCGCGGTGCTCCGTCTGGCCGGCAGCGTCTGGAGCGCCGAGTCGGCATCCGGCGATGCGCAGTCGGGAGTGCGCAAGATCCGGGCACTGGGCATCGACGGGGATGAGCCGATCATCGGATTCGCGCCGCGCATCACCGCTCAGGACCCTGCTTTCGCGCCCCTGCAGGCTGCGATCGAGAAGAGCCGCGTGGTGTCGTTCGACTATCTGAAGCCGGGGGAGGAGGCGCCGCGGCGTCGCACGATCAGGCCTCTTGCGCTGGTCGACTACGAAGCCCGCTGGCATGTCTTCGGCATCGACGTCGCCGTCGATGAGGACCGTACCTTCCTGCTCGGGCGGATCGTCGGTGATGTCACGACGGCATCGACAACCTTCGACGCGGCTCTCCGCGACGGTGCGGGGGAGCGGGCTCTCACCGGGCTCGCCCGGGTGGCGGCCGAGAACTCGGCGCTGCTCGAGATCACCCCGGGAACAGAGGCCGCACTGCGACTCGGGCGGCGTGCACGCCCCGCGGCCCAGGGAATCCTCGTACCGTTCGTGGATCTGCACATCCTGGCCGACGAACTCGCGTCGTACGGTCCCGAGGTGCGCGTCGTCGAACCGGCATCGCTACGCGACGAGGTCGTCGCGCGCCTGCTGGCCGTGGTCGACGCGCACGATGAGAGAGGCGCTCGATGATGGCCCAGCCGAAGCCTCTGCTCGCAGCCGATCGCGTCCGCCTCTACCTCACGCTCGTTCCCTACCTGCTCGAGCATGGCCAGGTCTCCCTCGCGGAGGCCGCTGCGGAGTTCGGCGTCTCGCCACGCGAGATGCGTGCCATGGTCGAGAAGCTCACCGTGATCGGCCTTCCGGGAGAGTCCGGGTTCTGGCAGCAGCCGCAGGAGATGTTCGACATCAACTGGGACCTGTTGGACCAGGAGGATGTCATCGAGATCACCAATGACGTCGCGCTGCGTCGAGTGCCACGGTTCACCGCCCGCGAGGCCGCGGCGTTGCTGGCCGGACTGCAGATGGTGGCCGCTGTGCCCGCGGTGTCGGACTCTGGACTGGTCGCCGGTCTGATCTCCAAGCTCTCCCGCGGTGCGGCCGATGCGCCGGCCGATGTCGTGGTCGCCCCCGGCGCTGTCGACGTGGTCCGCGAGGCCGTGTCGCGCGGGGTGCAGGAGGGACGAGCCGTCTCGTTCACCTACCAGGCGCCGGATGCCGAGCCCACCACCCGGACCGTCGATCCCGTGCAGATCCTCATCACCAATGCGCAGTGGTATCTGCAGGGCTGGTGCCATCTGCGTCAGGCGATGCGCACGTTCCATCTCGACCGGGTGAGCGATCCGCACCTCACGGACATCCCGATAACGCATGCGGGAGAGCACGTGCCAGAAGCATTCGCGAGCCTCGATGACGAGCGCGAGGTCACCGTTCGACTGCCCGAACGGCTCGCGCCGCTGCTCGGGGACTTCCTCACCGCAGCGAACCATGAGACCCAGGCCGGTGCCCTGACCGCCCGACTGCACCTCGCGGATCCCCGCGGGATCAAGCGTCTCGCGGCGCGATTCGGCGGACGCATGGAAGTGCTGGATCCGCCGATCGCACGCAACGCTGCGCGGGAGTGGGCGGCATCCGGACTCGCGCTCTATCGCCAGCCCGATACGAACGATTGATCTGTAGACTGATACGAATCGCCCACCGACGACGGGATAATTCACATGTTCGCTGGAATGCAAGGCTGGCACCTGCTGATCGTGCTCGCTGTCATCCTTCTCCTGTTCGGGGCAGCGAAGCTCCCGGCGCTCGCGAAGAGCATGGGCCAGTCGGCTCGCGTCTTCAAGGGCGAGATGAAGGCCATGAAGGAAGAAGACGCTGACCGCACGGACAGTGTCGCTGTCGAGCCCACCACGGTGAAGGACTCGGGAACCACCCCTGAGACCCCGCCCCGGGCCTGACCGCCCGTGGTAGCCATCGAGCCGACCCGGGAGACGAAGGCGGGTCGGGATCGGCGGATGTCGCTGGGCGCGCATCTCGTCGAGCTTCGCAAGCGCTTGATGTTCGCTGCATTGGCGCTACTGGTCGGAATGGTCGTCGCGTTCATCATCGCCGATCCGGTCATCCACCTCATCACGGAACCCATCCGCATCATCACGGAGAAGCGCGGTGATCAGTTCAGCGCGCTGAACTTCGGCACGATCACCTCTGCGTTCGACATGCGGATGCGCATCGCGTTCTCCATCGGACTCTTCCTCTCGGCCCCGGTGTGGCTCTGGCAGGTCTGGGCGTTCATCATGCCCGGTCTCACCCGCAAGGAGATCAGGTACACGATCGGCTTCGTCGCCGCCGCTGTGCCCCTCTTCTTCGCCGGCTGCTACCTCGGCATCATGATCATGCCGCACGTCATCGAACTCATGTGGAGCTTCACTCCTGAAGGAGGCACGAACTTCTATCAGGCACAGGAGTACTACGACTTCATCTTCAAGCTGATGATCGTGATCGGTATCTCGTTCGTGCTCCCCGTCTTCCTCGTGGCGCTCAATCTGGCCGGCATCATGTCCGGGCGGGCCATCCTCAAGGGCTGGCGGGTCGCCATCGTGATCGCGACGGTTTTCGCCGCACTCGCGACGCCCGCGGCCGACGTCGTCAGCATGCTGATGCTCGCGGGCATCCTGATCGTGCTCTTCTTCGCGGCGGCAGGACTCTCCCTCATCTTCGACCGGCGTAAGCGCAAGCGGGATGCCGCCAGCGGGATTCTGCCTGACCCCGTATGAGCTCACCCTCGGAACGGTACGCCGCAGCGCGCGAAGCGGCGGACAATCCTGAGACGGTGGCGTTCGCGGCGCGACAGAAGTTCGAGCTCGACCCCTTCCAGGTGGCTGGTTGCCATGCGTTGGAGCGCGGACGCAGCGTTCTGGTCGCCGCGCCGACCGGGGCAGGCAAGACGATCGTCGGCGAGTTCGCGATCCATCTCGCCATGCAGACGCCGAATCAGAAGGCGTTCTACACGACGCCGATGAAGGCACTCTCGAATCAGAAGTTCCGTGAACTCGTCGAGGTCTACGGTGCCGAGAACGTCGGGCTGCTCACGGGTGACACCAACATCAACGGCAACGCACGCATCGTGGTGATGACCACCGAGGTGCTGCGCAACATGATCTACGCCGATTCCGCGGCACTTCGGGACCTGCGCTATGTCGTGATGGACGAGGTGCATTACCTCGCCGATCGCTTCCGCGGTGCCGTGTGGGAAGAAGTCATCATCCACCTGCCACAGCACGTGCGGCTGGTCTCGCTGAGCGCCACGGTCTCGAATGCCGAGGAGTTCGGCGACTGGCTCGACACAGTGCGAGGCGACACCGAGGTGATCGTCTCCGAGATCCGCCCGGTGCCTCTGGAGCAGCATGTGCTCGTGCGCGATGACCTGCTTCCCCTCTTCGACGACAGGGCAGGCATCGCGACCGCTCAGGTGAACCAGGAGCTGATGCGCATCAGGTCCTTCACCGGCTCGCACTACGAGAACAACCGGCGAGCACAGTCGTATGTAAGCGATCGTCATGCCGGTCGGCAGGCCAAACGTCCGGAGCGCGGAGGGCGACGGCCCGTGCGTTCCGCGAACGTGCGGCGGATCGAGCGCATGGACCGCCCGGACGTCGTGCGCCTGCTCGAGCGCGCCAACCTGCTCCCGGCGATCTTCTTCATCTTCAGCCGGGTCGGGTGCGATGCCGCCGTGCAGCAGGTGCGACGCTCCGGCATCCGGCTCACGACCACGGAGGAGCGTGCGGAGATCCGTGCCCTCGTGGAGGAGCGCACGCGCACCCTGCAGGAGGAGGATCTGGGCGTCCTCGGTTACTGGGACTGGCTCGACAACCTCGAGCGTGGTGTCGCCGCGCACCATGCCGGACTGCTTCCAGCCTTCAAGGAGGTCGTCGAGGAACTCTTCCGACGCAAACTCGTGAAGGCGGTCTTCGCGACGGAGACACTCGCTCTCGGCATCAACATGCCGGCGCGGACCGTCGTGCTCGAGAAGATGGAGAAGTTCAACGGCGAGGCACGCGTCGCGATCACCTCGGGCGAGTACACGCAGCTGACCGGCCGCGCCGGACGCCGCGGGATCGACGTCGAGGGACACGCGGTCGTGCAGTGGACCGAGGGGATGGATCCGCAGGCCGTCGCCGCGCTCGCGTCTCGACGGACCTATCCGCTGAACTCCAGCTTCCGGCCGACGTACAACATGGCCGTCAACCTGATCGATCTGTTCGGGAAGCCTCGCGCGCGACAGGTTCTCGAATCCTCATTCGCGCAGTTCCAGGCCGACCGCTCCGTCGTGGGCCTCGCGAGGCAGGTTCGCGAAGCAGAGGGCTCGCTGGCCGGCTATGAGAAGTCCATGGCCTGCGAGCACGGAGATTTCCCCGAGTACGCAGCCATCAGACGCGAGCTGAGTGATCTGGAGAAGAAGAACAGACAAGACTCCCAGGCTCCTCGGGCCTCCCGGGAGAAGCGGATGAAACGGATCCAGTCGCTGCGCACGAGCATGCAGCGCCACCCCTGCCACCGGTGCCCCGATCGCGAGTCGCATGCTCGGTGGGCGGAGCGGTACTGGAAGCTCAAGCGGCAGACCGACCGCATCCGTCGGCAGATCGAGACCCGCACCGGCACCGTTGCACGCGTCTTCGACCGGGTTGTGGAGGTGCTCGAGACTCTCGACTATCTCGGTGAGGAAGACGGCAGGACCGTTCTCACGGAAGACGGCCGCACGATGCGTCGCATCTATGGCGACCGCGACCTTCTCGTGGCCGAGTCACTGCGCCAGAACCTGTGGAAGGGTCTCGACGCGCCCTCGCTCGCGGCGATGGCCTGCTGCCTGGTCTATGAGCCGCGCAGAGACGAGGCCAACTCGGGGGAGCGAGGGTTGCCCCGAGGTTCGTTCCGGGCCGCCTACGAGAAGACGACCACGTTGTGGGCGGAGCTGGACGACCTGGAGAAGGACCACCATCTGCCGGGGACGGAGCCGCTCGCAGCCGGTCTGGCAGGTCCCATGCACGCCTGGGCGCGCGGAGGAATGCTCGACCAGGTGCTGGTCGATGCGGACATGTCCGCGGGTGATTTCGTGAGGTGGGCGAAGCAGACCATCGATCTGCTCGATCAGCTGTCGATCGTGGCCGAGGACGGTGCCCTCGCCCGCACGGCACGCCTGGCGCTCGACGGTGTCCGTCGTGGCATCGTCGCCTATTCCTCGATGTGAGAATAGGAGGGATGTCCGAGTCCCGCGCGCTCCCGCGCCCCCTTCTGCCGCTGTGGGCAGCCGTGATCGCCGCCGCGCTCTCCGGCTTGCTGATGTACCTTGCGTACCCGGGGGCGGCGGTGTGGATCTTCGCCTTCCCGGCGACCGCGCTGTTGTTGCTCGCGCTGATCGGCCGACGGTTCGGGGGAGCGCTCCTGGTCGGGCTGGTGTATGGCATCCTCTTCTTCGCGCTGCTGGTGTCCTGGACCTCGCGCTACCTGGGCCCGGTGCCATGGGCAGCGCTCAGCGTCCTGGAAGGCGCCCTCACCGCATTCGCGCTCGTGCCGATCGCCTTGGCCTACCGCTGGCTGCCTCGCGCGTTCCCCGGCACCGCAGGGCGCCTCCTGCTGCTGCCGACCGTCGTGGCGGCGCTGTGGGTCGGTCGAGAGCTGTTCGTCGGCTCCTGGCCCTACGGAGGCTTCCCCTGGGCGCGCATCGGCATGAGCCAGGCGCAGAGCCCGCTGGCGCCGGTGTCGTCATGGCTCGGTGTCAGCGGGCTCGGCTTCCTGATGGTGCTCCTGGTCGCGATCGCGATCGAGGTCGCACGGCTGCGCCTCTGGCGGCGCCCGCTCCCGCTGCTCGTCCCCGCCGCTCTGGTCGCCGTCCTGGTGCTGACTCCTGCGTTCCCGACCGCGGTCTCCGGCTCGATGCGTATCGCGGCCGTGCAGGGCAACGGACCCACCGGCTACTTCGATGAGCGGCCCCCCTTCTCGGTGATCGACGCACAGACGGATGCCACCGAGCCGCTGTACGGGGAAGATGTGGATCTGCTCGTGTGGCCGGAGGGATCACTCGACACCGATCCGTTCCAGAACGAGACGTTGGCCAGACGCATGACGCTCATCACCACGCGGATCGATGCCCCACTGCTGGCGAACGCCGCCACGGGACGGGGCGGCCGCTACTACAACACCTCGATGCTGTGGACAGATGCCGGGGGAGCCACTCAGCTCCACGACAAGCGGCATCCCGTGCCGTTCGGGGAGTACGTGCCGGACCGGCCGTTCTTCAACGCGCTCGCGCCCGATCTGATCGGGCTCATCCAACGCGAGTACACGCCCGGTGAGAACCCACCGGTCATCGACATCGAGGGTGTCGGGGTCGGGCTCGCGATCTGCTTCGACGTGATCTACGACGACGTCATCACCGAGAGCATGAACGCGGGCGCGCAGGTGCTTGTCTTCCAGACGAACAATGCCGACTTCCGCGGCACCGACGAGAACCTGCAACAGCTGGCCTTCGCGCGCATGAGGGCGATCGAGACGGGACGCAGCGTGGTCAACGTGTCGACGGTCGGCACGAGCCAGATCATCCGGCCGGACGGCACGACTGTCACGAGCCTGGATGCAGGAGAGGCCGGGGCGATGCTCGAGGATGTCGAGCTCCGCTCCGGCCTCACGGCTGGTGTCGTGCTGGGCCCCTGGGTGCAGCAGCTGCTGCTCTGGGGCGGGCTGGGCGCCCTCCTCATCGGATGGTGGCGCGCCCGGACGCGTTAGGCGCCGATCTTCTCCCTGGTCGGGTCCTCGCCGGCGCCGCGGCGGGCTCGGATAAACGCGAGGCGCTCTTCCAGGAGCTCTTCGAGCTCGGCACGGGTGCGACGCTCCAGGAGCATGTCCCAGTGCGTACGTGCGGCTTTCTCATCCGTGACCTCGAGGGTCACGGCATGGCCGTCGATGTTCAGTCGGGCGTCGGCTCCGCAGGACCGGCATTCCCAGGTCTGGGGCGGCTCCGCGTCTGCCGAGAACATCAGGTTGGTCACGTGACCGCATGTGTCACAGGTGTAAGTGGTCTCGCGGCGCTCCATGAAAACGACGCCCTCTTCGCTCTGTAGGCTCTGGGCGCCGAGTCGGATGCCGCGCAGGCTGCGATCTGCCATTTTGTGGTCCTCTCGTCGCTGTCAGGTATAACGCTCCAGCCTGTGCGCTTCATCCACGTCCCCGCAATCTCGGCGGGATTCACAGCGGAATCCCAGCGCGGGGAGTTATGAGCGGCGTGGCGGATCCTGACGGGAGAGTGTGCTGATCGCGACGTCGGAGCGGTCCGAGACGATCCCGTCCACGCCCGCATCGACGAGTCTCTGCATCGTGGCTTCGTCGTTAATCGTCCAGACATGAACCTCCACGCCCTGCCGGTGTGCGGCACGCACGAGCGAGGGAGTGAGGATGCGCAGGGCGCCGTGCCTCTCCGGGATCTGCAGCGCGTCGACGTCACGCAGCGCGGTGGCGGGGGAGAGGCGCACGGCGGAGAGTCCGCGCACGGAGGCGATCGTCCTGCTGCCTGCGGACGTCGCCGGGCGGAGGGACGCTCCCGCGCGCAGCACTGACGCGATCGTGGCGCGGCGCCGGACGTCGGAGAAGCTGGTGACGAGCACCCGATGCGTGTGGTCGACGAGGACGGGTCCGAGCGGGGCGACCGCCGCATCTGTCTTCACGTCGATGTTGAAGCGGGCCTCCGGAAACAGCTGCAGCGCCTCCGCGACCGTCAGTAGCCCTCCGTGGTAAGCGAACAGCTTCTCGAGTTCCCGCGTGCGCACCTCGCGGACGGGGCGCGGGTCGCCAGTCAGGCGTTCGAGAGTCGCGTCATGGAAGAGCACCACGTCGCCGTCGGCGCTGACCTGACAGTCGGTCTCGATGAAGTCCGCTCCGGCGGCATGGGCAGCGGCGAAGGCAGCGGCGGAGTTCTCCCAGACGCCGGAGTCCTCGCCCGCCGCGGTCACGAGGCCGCGGTGAGCGAGGACTCGGGGGTACCGTGCCTTCTCGAAGTACGGGTGGGTCACACGCCGGGAGGGGTGTTCGTCGGACCCTGCCCTGGCTTCGGGGTGAAGGCGCTCCCGATTCCCTTCAGCGCCTCGGTCAGCTCGCTCGGGATGATCCAGAGCTTGTTCGACTGGCCTTCGCTGATCTTCGGCAGCATCTGCAGGTACTGGTAGGCGAGCAGCTTGTCATCGGGTGCACCCTGGTGGATCGCGCTGAAGACGTTCTGGATCGCCTCGGCCTCACCCTGCGCACGCAGCACCGCCGCCTGCTTGTCTCCTTCGGCACGCAGGATCTCGGCCTGGCGGGACCCCTCGGCCTCGAGGATCGCGGACTGCTTCGTGCCCTCGGCGGTCAGGATCGCCGCACGACGGTCACGCTCAGCGCGCATCTGCTTCTCCATCGAGTCCTGGATGGAGATGGGCGGGTCGATGGCCTTCAGCTCGACACGTCCGACGCGGATTCCCCACTTGCCGGTGGCCTCATCGAGCACCACGCGGAGCTGGCCGTTGATGTTGTCACGGCTCGTCAGAGCCTCCTCGAGATTCAGACCACCGACGACGTTACGCAGAGTGGTGGTCGTGAGCTGCTCGACGGCACCCAGGTAGTTGGCGATCTCGTAGGTGGCGGCGCGCGCATCGGTCACCTGGAAGTAGACGACCGTGTCGATCGAGACCACGAGGTTGTCCTCGGTGATCACCGGCTGCGGGGGGAAGGACACGACCTGCTCGCGCATGTCGATCAGCGGCCGGAGGCGGTCGATGAACGGCACCAGGATGTTCAGTCCCGGCATGAGGGTCTTGTGATATCGGCCGAGACGCTCCACCACACCGGCCGTGGCCTGCGGGATGATGCGGATGGCGCGCGCGAGGGTGACCACCACGAAGATGAGTACCGCGATCGCGAGGATCCAGCCGATGGCGGTGGGGATGAACGAAGAGTCGTTCACGGAGTTCTCCTAGTCGTTGACGGGTCGGACGATGGCGGTCGCGCCGTTGATCGCGGTGATGGCGATCGGAGATCCCTGCGGGATCGGAACGGCGGTGGCGGTTCGAGCGGTCCAGGTGTCGCCGTTGCTCAGCTTCACCTGGCCGGAGATCTGGGTGATGTTATGCAGCGCGATTCCACGCAGATCGATCAGTGCGTCGACGTTCGATTTCGTCGGGTCCTCGCCGCGGCGGAGCCGCTTGAGCAGCGGTGGGCGCAGGAACAGGATGAAGATGGCGGCTGCGGCGGCGGCGATGATCACCTGGGCCCAGACAGGAATGCCGACCAGGTCGGTCACCAGGCCGATGGCGCTGCCGAAGCTCAGCATCAGGAAGGTGAAATCCAACGTCAGCATCTCGATCACGAGGAAGACGGCGATCAGGATCAGCCAGCCGATCCATGCCCATTGGTCGATGAACTGTACGAATGTCGCGAAGTTGTCCATGCGGCCTCCTTTGCGGTCAACCTATCACGTGCCCTTGGGCCGACCCGGGCCTCGGAGGACGGTCTTGGTAGTCTGAGAACGCCGCGTGATCGCGGCGTTTCACGCATCAAGAGGAGTCACCGTGACCGACGTTCTTCCCGCAGGTTCTCTCGACGGCAAGGTCGCTCTTGTCACCGGTTCGTCGCGGGGGATCGGCGCCGACACGGTGCGCTACCTCGCGGAGGCCGGCGCCGATGTCGTCATCAACTTCCGCAACAAGGCACCGCGTGCGGAGAAGCTCGCCGAGCAGCTTCGCGAGCTCGGTCGTCGCGCACTCGTGGTCGGCGCGGACCTGACCGACCCTGACTCCGTCGCGCAGATGTTCGACGCCATCCGCGCCGAGTACGGGCGCCTCGACGTGCTCGTCCTCAACGCATCCGGCGGTATGGAGTCCGGCATGGCGGAGGACTACGCCCTGACCCTGAACCGCGACGCACAGCTCAACGTCCTGAACGCCGCGACGCCTCTGCTCGGAGAGGGGGCCCGCGTCGTGTTCGTCACCAGCCACCAGGCGCACTTCATCCGCACCACTCCGACCATGCCCGAGTACGAGCCCGTTGCGTTGTCCAAGCGCGCCGGCGAGGACGCGCTTCGCGAACTGATCCCGGCTCTGGCCGAGAAGGGCATCGGCTTCACCGTCGTGTCCGGTGACATGATCGAGGGCACCATCACCGCCACGCTGCTGGAGCGGGCGAACCCGGGTGCTATCGCCGAGCGACGCGAGTCAGCCGGCAAGCTCTACAACGTCTCGGAGTTCGCCGCGGAGGTCGCTCAGGCCGCGGTCGACCCCGTTCCCGCCGACAACACGCGCCTCGTCGGAGACGTCAGCGCCTTCGCTGCCGAGTAGCTCTCCGCACAATGAATCGGCCCCGTCCTGCAACTGCAGGACGGGGCCGATTCATTGTGCGGTGGCGGGTCAGCCGGCGACGCCGTCCTGGACGGAGGCGACAAAGCCCTTCGCCTCCTTGCCGATCGTGATCGCGCGGACGATCTGCACGATGCCGAGTGCGATGAGCGAGATGCCCAGGAAGAGCCAGAAGGCCAGCCCTGCGATCAGCGGCGAGAACAGCACGATGATTCCGGCGATGATGCTGAGGAGCGCGTACAGCAGCGTCCAGACGCGCGACCCGTCCTGACCGAGGAGCGTCAGCGCGACGACTCCATCGACGATCCAGCTGATGCCGATGAAGATCACGACGACGAGTGCCAGCGTGGCGGCCGCGGCACCGAGGTTGGCGAAGGCGATCACGCCGGCGACGATGTAGAGCAGGCCGAGCACGATGTGTCCGACGCGCGCCCACCCGCCCTTGGCCTTCGAGAAGATGCCGAGTCCGATGTACACGACACCGGCGACGACGAGGTAGGACGCGAAGATCGCGGTCACGATGACGGCGGACTTGACCGGCCACACGAGGAGGACGATACCGGCGATCAGTGCGATGACACCGGAGACTGCGAGTGTGATCCGGATGGACTTGAACAGCGACTTCGCTTCGTTGACTGCGTGGGACATGGGGACCCCTTTCTGAGAAGATCCTGTGAGGGATGCCCTCAGAGTAGCGCTCGGGCGGAGCGAGGTGGGGGAGGAGTGCGGCAGCGCGTCGTCGGAGGTCATGGAGCGAGACGCGCCGTCATGGCAGGATCATCTCGTGGCACCGGACGAAGACGCTCACCTGCGCGAGCTCGCAGTGATGAGGAGAGTGCGGGATCGCATCGACAGGGAGTACGCGAGACCTCTCGATGTGGAGGCCCTCGCGAAGGGCGTGCACATGTCGGCCGGGCATCTGAGTCGCCGGTTCCGCGACGCGTATGGCGAGTCTCCGTACTCCTATCTGATGACCAGGCGCATCGAGCGGGCGATGGCGCTCCTACGGCGAGGCGACCTCAGCGTGACGGAGGTGTGCTTCGAGGTCGGATGCTCATCACTCGGCACATTCAGCACCCGATTCACCGAGCTCGTCGGTGTCCCACCCAGCGTGTACCGTGAACGAGCCGCGAACGTGGAAGGGATCCCCGTGTTCCAGGCGAAGCACGTCACCAGGCCGATCAGGAATCAAGAAGCACCGCGCACCGACGCGCACCTAACGTGAGCATCATGAAGATCAACATCCACTACGCCTTTCTCCCGCACACCGACGCCGACGCGGCTCTCGGCTTCTACAGAGACGCTCTCGGATTCGAAGTGCGCAACGACGTCGGCTACGACGGTCTCCGTTGGTTGACGGTGGGACCCGCCGGGCAGCCGGAGACGTCGATCGTGCTGCACCCGCCGGCAACGGATCCGGGTATCACCGAAGATGAGCGACGTACGATCCTCGAGCTGATAGCCAAGGGCAGCTATGGTGCGCTGACCCTGTCCAGCGATGATCTCGATCAGCTGTTCGAGCACCTCGTCGCCCAGGGCGCCGATGTCGTTCAGGAGCCGATGGTCCAGCCCTACGGTGTGCGCGACTGCGCGTTCCGAGACCCGGCAGGCAACCTGCTCCGTATCAACCAGGCCGGCTGAACTCTCAGCCCTCACCACGAAGGATGGCGATGTCCTCTTCCTCACATGCCGCCGACAGCCATGACCTGATCCGCGTTCAGGGTGCACGCGAGAACAATCTCAAGGAGATCAGCGTCGACATCCCTAAACGCCGCTTGACGGTGTTCACCGGCGTCTCCGGCTCGGGAAAGAGCTCGCTGGTCTTCGACACCATCGCTGCGGAGTCCCGGCGCATGATCGACGAGACCTACAGCGCGTTCGTGCAGGGATTCATGCCGTCCGTCCCACGGCCGGACGTCGATGTGCTCGAGGGATTGACCACCGCGATCATCGTCAACCAGGAACGCCTGGGCGCCAACCCGCGCTCCACAGTCGGCACTGTCACCGACGCGAACGCGATGCTGCGCATCCTGTTCAGCAAGCTCGGCACACCCTATATCGGGGGGCCGACGGCGTTCTCCTTCAACATCCCCACGCAGCGCGCCAGCGGTGTCATGACCGGCCCGGGCGGCGAGAAGAAGATCGTCAAGGACGCGATCTATCTCGGTGGTATGTGCCCACGCTGCGAGGGCAGGGGAGCGGTGTCCGACATCGATCTCACGCAGGTCGTCGATGAGTCCAAGTCCCTCGACGAAGGCGCGATCATGGTGCCCGGCTACACTGCTGACGGATGGATGGTGAAGGGGTTCTCGCAGTCCGGCTTCTACCCGGGTGACAAGCCGATCTCGGAGTTCAGCGAGAAGCAGCGTCATCTCTTCCTGTACGGCGAAGTCACGAAGGTCAAGATCTCCGGCATCAACATGACCTACGAGGGGTTGATCCCGAAGATCACGAAGTCGATGCTCTCGAAGGACCTCGACGCGCTGCAGCCGCACATCCGTGCCTTCGTCGAGCGGGTCGCGACCTTCGCGGTGTGCCCCGAATGCGACGGCACTCGTCTGACCGAAGGCGCACGGTCGTCGAAGATCGACGGCATCAGCATCGCCGATGCGTGTCGGATGCAGGTGACGGATCTCGCCGCCTGGGTGCGCGGTCTCGATCTGCCGGGTGCGGGACCTCTGCTGGAGGCGCTGAGCGCGAACCTCGACGCCTTCGTGAGCCTCGGGCTCGGATACCTGAGCCTGGAACGTCCGTCGGGGACTCTGTCCGGGGGAGAGGCGCAGCGGATCAAGATGCTGCGGCACCTCGGATCCTCGCTCACCGACATCACCTACGTGTTCGACGAGCCCACGATCGGCCTGCACCCGCATGACATCCAGCGTATGAACGGGTTGCTCGTGAAGCTGCGTGACAAGGGCAATACGGTGCTCGTGGTGGAGCACAAACCCGAGACGATCGTGATCGCCGACCACGTGGTCGACCTCGGTCCCGGAGCCGGAAGTGCGGGCGGCGAGATCTGCTTCGAAGGCTCGGTTGACGGCCTCAAGGCGAGCGGTACTCTCACCGGCGACCACCTGGAGGATCGCGCCGCGTTGAAGGATTCCGTACGGAGCGGCGACGGAGCGATCGAGGTCCGCGGCGCGACGGAGAACAACCTCCAGAACGTCGACGTCGATATCCCCACCGGTGTCCTCACGGTGATCACGGGCGTCGCCGGATCGGGGAAGAGCTCACTGATCCACGGCTCGGTGACACGCAGGGAAGGCGTCGTGGCGATCGACCAGGGAGCGATCAAGGGCTCGCGGCGCAGCAACCCGGCGACCTATACCGGGCTTCTGGAGCCGATCCGCAAGGCCTTCGCGAAAGTGAACGGTGTGAAGCCGGCACTCTTCAGCGCAAACTCCGAGGGCGCATGTCCCACGTGTAAGGGCGCAGGCGTCATCATCACCGAGCTCGGATTCATGGACTCCATCGAGACGCCGTGCGAGGACTGCGGCGGTAAGCGCTTCCAGGCCAGCGTGCTGGAGTACAAGCTGGCGGGCAAGGACATCACCGAAGTGCTCGATCTGCCCGTGTCGGAGGCACGGGTCTTCTTCTCCGAAGGTGAGGCGAAGATCCCGGCAGCGACAGCGATCCTCGGACGGCTGGATGACGTCGGCCTGGGTTACCTGTCACTCGGTCAGCCGTTGTCGACGTTGTCGGGCGGCGAGCGTCAGCGCGTGAAGCTGGCGATCCAGATGGGTGAGAAGGGCGACATCTACGTGCTGGACGAGCCGACCACCGGCTTGCACCTTGCAGACGTCGACAAGATCCTCGGCCTGCTCGATCGTCTTGTGGAATCCGGTAAGACCGTCATCGTGATCGAGCACCACCAGGCGGTCATGGCCCACGCCGACTGGATCATCGACATCGGGCCTGGTGCCGGACACGACGGCGGCCGAGTCGTCTTCGAAGGAACGCCTGCCGATCTGGTCGCCGACAAGTCCACGCTGACGGGTGAGCACCTCGCCGCGTACGTCGGTGTGTGAGCCGGTGAGCGACCTTCGGATGTCGGCGGACGCTGCGCTCTGACGCAGATCGTCGCCGGTGGCGTGTAGGTGTCGGCCACTCTCGAGTTGTAGCCGATAATGCACATTATGTCAGTTTAAATCAAACAGACTGCACTTCTCGCAATCGCGACGAAGCGGGCAACGCTTCCCCGCTATCCGTAAACGTTCCCTGATCGTTTACGGATAGCGGGATGCCAGCAACCATTCGACCGCTTTCCTCCACCGACATCTCAGTTCGCGCACCGTCGGGGCCCCACCGGGAGCCGAACAACTCCCGGTGGTCATTGCGGCTGCAGTTCTTGCGTCGAAGTTCGTAGTAGTCGTCATCGAGATAGACCTCGAACTCATCGGCGAAGGAACCTGAGCGCGGCAGCCGGGTCATCTTGAGCCAGTGCACGACGGCGCGGATATCGTCGCGTCTGAGCGTGACGGTGGGTGGGTCGGGAAGCGACAGCCGTCCTCGGGTTGTGGTGCGACTCCCCCGGTGGCTGCACTGACCGCATCGTTCGCCGTGGGCATTTCAGGGCCGCAGCCACGGCGCGACCACCGGGGTGCGCGTGGCGGTGAACTGCAGCTGGGGATCGTCCAGAGTGAAGAACTTCATCCACTGGTCCCGGTCGAAGTTCTCGAAGCCGAGCGCGCGCGAACTCGGATCCTTCGCGACGACCATCAGGGTGTCAGCCTGGGGATACACCTGGACGTCCACACCTCTATACGTGCCGTCATATGACAGCCTATACGTGTCGATCCGTTCGTCAGCGGTGATCTCATGCGCGTACCTCGCTGGCGTGTTCTTCGGTGTCTTGAGCTTCGTGAAACCGGGCGCCGGGCTGTGCGACATCAGGACCCAGCGGCCCTTGATGGTGAGGAGTTCGTATTCGACCCCCTGCGCGCGTGCATAGAGTCCATCCTTTAGAAGCCGGGGGCTCGCTTTCACTCCGTCATCGCTCATATAGCGAGCGTACCGATCATGTTCGTGCCGTAACCCGCGACGCCACCACCCAGCGCGCTGTAGATCGTCGGTGCAGCGGGGCTACACAGAGCGCTTCGCGATGAAGATCTGTCGTGCACGGCTCACGATGTCATCGAGTCGCGCCTGCAGGTACGGGCCGGGGCATTCGGTACCCGACCAGGTCTCCTGGTGTGTGATGACGTGCTCCCGGTCGATCGTGAACGACACCGGTACGCCGTCGAGACTCTTGCCGTCGAAGGTCGCGAGCCACGCGATCATCTGCGAGAGCTCTTCCAACTGCGCCGCCGTCACGGCGTAATCAGGCGCCCCGGAATGGTCCAGAGTCTCTACCGCCAGGGAGCGCCAGTTCCAGTCGGCTCCGGTTGCGGACGGCTTCGCCCCAGGGCGGATCAGCTCGATGACGGACCCGTCGTGCCGCAGATAGAAGGTCGGCGCCGAGGATCGCTTGTTGCAGCGCGAGAAGAAGTCCAGCTGGTCATTGGTCGTGCCGGTGTGGTGGATGATGAACCGGTCTATGACCGGCGTCACGGCGCGACGGTCGCTTCCCGCCGTGTCACGGCGTGCCCGATCGGTGGGGTGTGCACAGTCCGAGAACCCCAGGGGTGCTTCGAGTCCTCTCACCGCACGGTCGTAGACGGGAACGTACTCGGTCAGTCCGTTCGGATTGTCGGGATCCACGGCGATCGTCGCATCGCCTGGAGCCACGTGGCTCGTAGAGAGCCAGATTCCCGCGGCTGTGGCGGTGACGCCCGCACCCGCGGCGATCAGAAAGCGCCGACGAGAATGCGCTGACGGTTGCGTCGCGGATCCGGGTGTCTCGGAATGCTGCATCTATCTATTCAACCGCTTCGCGTTGCGCGTCCGCGTCGCAGCTGCTCGCAACATGTCGGGCTATCGTGATCGTGTGAGCGACGATGCGAGTAGCGAACTGAGAACACAGCGGGCCCAGCGTCGCACCTGGGTGGCCGGCGGTGTTCTGCTGCTGTTGTCTGTGGCTGTCGAACTCGCAGCGCGCGGGCCACTCGCAGACCTCTCCCCCGGCAAGGATTGGCTCTTCGCGGCCGCGGTTATTGTCCTGGTGATCGGCATCGGCCGCGGCGGGAGCATCACGGCAGGACGCTTCGTGGGTACTTTCTCGACCACCCTCCTGGTCGTCGCCCCGCTGACGCAGTCCTACTGGTTCGCCCTCCTTCCGGACAGCACGGGTGACCTGAATGCCGAGGAAGACGCGTGGGTGCTGGTCGCGACGGCATACTTCGGAATCCTGGTCCTGCTCGCCCTCATCTCGGTCATCGCGATCGTCCGCGCCAGGGTGATCCCAGCGCCGTGGCACTGGGCACCCCTGTGGGTCATGATCTGGACGCCCGTGACGTACGCGATCGGACTGGCCTTCTTCTCCGCCGCACCGCTCGGAACCCCGGTCGCAAGCTTCGGGGCGATCTTCAGCCTCTACGGACCCGCTGCAGGAGTCGCATTCCTGGGCGTCTTGGCGGTCGTGCTCGGAATGCGATGTGCACCGGCCGCGGCCCCCGATGGGCAGTGGCATCACTGGTTCGACGATGCTCTCCCCCTTGCGCCGCTCCCCCAATCAAACGGCTCCGGCACGGAAAGCCCCGGGAACACCGCCGAACGTAGCCGGTCGCAGGACTGAAGCCCGCGTTCGCGACGATGCGCTCGGCCCTCCGACCACGGGCGGCACTCGGGCGCCGTGGCAAGGCGGCGCATCAAATATTCCAGTATCGGGATATGTCCTGTGCCACGCTGTCTCCGTGAAAAAGGTCACGAAGGCTCGACTCGCCGGCGTCGCCGCCATCGTGCTGGTCGCCGCCGGTGTGATCTCCGGATGTTCCTGGATCAGCCCGGAAGCGCAGATGGATCGTCAGCTGAAGTCAGAGCTGGCGGACATGGTCGAAGGCGCTCAGGATGCCACCTGGCAGTTCCGTGGTGAGCTCGCGGCTGACCCTGAGGCTGCGATACCCGAGGTCGGGGGCATCGCGGACGCGCGGGCGGCACTGTCAGACCCGACGCTCGAGATCCCTCCCGGCATTTGGACGCTCATCGACCTGGCGAAGACCGACGAAGGAACGGCTCTCACGCTGACGACGAAGGTCGACGTCACGCGTGGTGGAGGATTCTTCATCAGTTCCGATGAGGGTCGCGTGTGCTTCGTGCTCCTCGTCTCCCCTGATGGATCGCGCATCGATACGCTGCCCGCCGACTGCGGCGACGCCGTGGGCCCGGCGCTCGGCGACGAAGTGCGCGATGACGGCGAGTCGATCGAGGTCTATCTGGATGAGCTCGACCTGCGGCGAAGCGTGGACGGCTCCGACTATCGACCACTCCCCTGCCAATGTCACAGCGGCGGCGACTGCGACTGCCCCGGCGGCTGAGCCCAGAGCCCGTCCGCCGGCGCTCTAGGCGTCCGCGCTCGCTCAGATGGAGGGTTCGGGATTCCTCACCATGCACACCAGCCCTGGGCGAGCATCCCATGAAGCGACGCGGACGAATCCGAGGGATTCGTAAAGCCTGATCGCCGGTGCGCGCCAGTGCCACACGGTGAGGCTCAGCGGTCCGTCAGACGAATCGATCGCCGCCGCCAGCAGCGCTCGACCGACACCTCGGCCGCGCGCTCGCGGCTCCGTCCAGAGGCGTTTAATCTCGTGCGTCCCTGCGCCATCGCCCACGATCACCACTCCGGCGGGCTGCCCGTCGATGTCGGCAATGATGACGCGGCACCCGGCGTACGCCACCGCGGGATCGCCGACTTCGCGCACATAGTTCTCGGGAAGCGAGCCCCGAGGTCCAGGAGCGACCCCTTCCTCCTGCTTCTCCTGCTCGGTCTTGACCAGGTACGTGCGCACGAGCGCACTCACGACGGCCGCGTCGGGGCCACTCAGATCGGCCTCGCGAGTGTCGGCTTCAGACATCATCCACCCACTCCTGCGCCTCGGCCTACTGTTCTCCGTCGCTGCGGCGACGTCTCCTCCACTTTAGGTCCGGATTCACATCGGGGTTCGCGGCGAGGGGCCACGTCGCGCGCCGACCCCACAACGACACCCGGATGTGGTTGACTGACTCCCGTTTGTATAGAAGGCGCTGTCGATCGGCAGCGCCTATGAAGGGGGAATTTTCATGAACCGCCGTATTGCCGCATTGACCATCGCCGCTGTTGCCGTCCTCGGCCTGACCGCCTGCTCGGGTTCGCCGAGCGCGACCGACGAGTCGTCGACCAAGGGCGAGAACTCGGCTCCTGCCGAGCAGAACACCGACCAGAGCGTTGCCGACGCGTGCACCGAGGCCGGCACGAAGGTCCAGGCAGCGTCTCAGGAGCTGTCCTCCCTCGACGTGTCCGCCGCTGCTGCTGACCCGCAGGGCACCGTCGACGCATTCAGCAAGACGGTCGACGCGATCGGCGCCGCTGCTGAGTCCGTGGGCAACCCTGAGGTCAAGGCTGCCGTGGGCGACGTCTACGACGACTTCGGCGCTCTGCGCGACGTGCTCTCGAAAGTCCTGATCGATCAGGACACCTCCGCGGCGTCGGAGATGACCACGATCATGGCTGACGTGCAGGAGTCGTCGACGGCGCTCAGCACGATCTGCGCCGGCTGACACTCGTCACACCGGAAGAGGTGCCCCGTGACTCTGTCGCGGGGCACCTCTTCCGTTTCCGGTGGACTCGTCGGATGCTCGACGGTGTCCAGTGGCACGAGGCGGCGGACGACGAGGAGTAGCGTGGAAGGGTGCAGCGTGTCCCCCTCTCCCCCGTCTCGACTCCGGGGTGGCGCGCATGGGTGATCTGGTCGGTCGGCGTCGCCGCCTACGTCCTCGCGATCACCAACCGCACCTCGCTGGGAGCCGTCGGGGTCGAGGCCGCTGACCGCTTCCAGGCGGATGCGTCGACCCTCGCCCTGTTCGCCGTCGTGCAGCTGGCCGTGTACGGGGGCATGCAGATTCCGATCGGGGTGCTCCTTGATCGCTTCGGCTCGCGTCCGATCATGACCATCGGGATGCTGTTGATGGCAGCAGGACAGCTGACCATGGCGCTGTCACCGAGCATCGGCATCGCGGTGTTCGCACGCGTGCTGCTCGGCGCCGGTGATGCGGCGATCTTCCCTGCCGTGCTCCGGCTCGTGGCGACCTGGTTCCCCGCGCAGCGCGGACCACTCATGGTGCAGTTCACCGGAATCCTCGGACAGACGGGACAGCTCATCGCGCTGGTGCCGCTTGCCGCGCTGCTGCATGCGACCACCTGGAGCATCACTTTCGGGAGCATCGCAGGGCTCGGTGTTCTCTTCACGATCCTCGTCGCACTGGTCATCCGCAATCATCCGCCTGAGCGTGGCGCAGACGTCACTGTGAACACCGACACCGGGGTCATCCGGGTCGTCACCTCGGCGATCGACACCGGCGTCGGCATCCGGGCCGCATGGGCGCATCCCGGAACGCGCCTCGCATTCTGGTCGCACTTCACGACCCCTTTCGCCGGGACGGCATTCGTGCTGCTGTGGGGAATGCCCTTCCTGACGGCGGCGCAGGGGCTCGACACCGCGCACGCGGCAGGAATCATCTCCGTGTACGTCGTCGCGGGGATGGCACTCGGTCCGGTGATCGGCGATCTCTCCCGACGGTTGCCCAACCATCGCTCACTCGCGCTCGTGCTCCCCGCCGTGGGCGTGCAGATGGTGGCGTGGCTCCTCGTGATCGCGCTCCCCGATCCGGCGCCGCTCTGGCTGCTGTACGTTCTCGGGGTGGCGCTCGCAACCGGTGGGCCGGCGTCCATGATCGCCTTCGACCACGCGCGAACGCACAACCCCTCGCACCGACTCAGCACCGCGACCGGTGTGACGAATGCCGGCGGGTTCATCGCTGCTCTGATCGCGATCTTCCTGATCGGGCTCGCGCTCGACCTGCAGGGTGCGGGCACGCCGGAGACCTATTCGCTCGACGCCTTCCGGCTGGCCTTCCTGATGCCCGTGCCTCTCTGGATCATCGGCGTGATCTTCATCCTGATCGAGCGGAAACGCACGCGCATCCGCATTGGGCTCGATCCCGACCGTCGCCGTTGACCATCTCGTGCCCGCCGGGACGGATCGGTCTCAGCGCAGCAGGTGCTGAAAGGTCTCGAGGATGAGTTCGATGCTCACCCTCTCCGGCACGTCCGCGTCACCGGCCTCGAACTCAGCGAGTTCGACTCCGCGCACTGCGTCGACAGGGAGCGCCGCGAAGATGGCCGCGATCTGGTGCGGCAAGAGTCCTGCCCCCACGCGGTAGGCAGCGGGGATGTAGCCGGGCTCGAGCACGTCCCAGTCGACGTGGATCCAGACGGGACGACCGGCGACGAGCTCCGTGATGCGTTCAGGCGTGCTCTCCGCCGGCGGCACCACGGTGACCCCGGCGTTCGACAGCAGCTCTCCCTCCATCGGATCGACGTCCCGTCCGCCGACCACGAAGACCTGACGGGGGTTCAGACCAGCCCCGTGTCCGCTGTCCCACAGCCCGCAGGCTGCGGCGAGGACCATGCCACCGAGATACCCGGAGTCGGTGGATGCCGGAGTGTTGAAGTCGCCGTGCGCGTCGATCCAGAGCACAACGGCATCCGGGTGCTTCTCCGCCACGGTCGGCAGCGTTCCCAGACTCGCCGCGCAGGTGTTCGTCGCCAAGAGCGGGACTTCTCCGGCGTCGATCGCCAGACGCACCGCGTCGCGCAGGCCGGTCAGTGTCGACTCGGCCGCAGGCAGTGCCACCGACCAGTCGTCCGTGGACGCAGCGGTCGGGGTGCCGATGACGGTCGGTGTGAGCTTCAGCAGCGTCGAGAGGGCCTCCGCCGTCCGTCGGGCGCCGACGAGCGCTCCATCCGTACGGTCGGCAACGCGGCCCTGAGAGACGATGAGCGAGAACGGGGAGGTCATATCCTCCAGCCTGTCATCCCGCCGTATCGTCAGGCAAAATGAGCGGTGTCAGCGACCGCGTGGCGTCCATCCCGACGGGGTGGGGCCGTCTCCCGCGGTCGCTCGTTCCCGATCTGCGAGAGCAGACCATCCCTGCGCCTCTCCCGGAGTGTCGAAGTCCCCGCGCGCCAGTCGCAGCCCGACGTCTTCGTGATGCATACGGGGAGCTCCCCCGCGCCGCACCGACGCGCGCACGCTCCAGGCATCGTCTGCGAAACCGCCGCCACGGAACACCCGGTACTCGTCATATCGTGCAGGGTCGAGCAGATCCCAGCACCACTCCCAGACGTTGCCGAGCGTGTCGAACAGCCCGTTCAGGTTCGGCAGTTTCCCACCGACGTTCTGCGGAGTGGCGGTGCCGTCCGCGCCTGTCCACGCGGCATCGGCCAACGGCGCGTAGTGAGGACCGATCGACCCCGCACGGCAGGCGAACTCCCACTCCGCCTCCGTGGGGAGCCGGTAGCCGTCTGCCGTCACGTCCCAGGTGACCTCTTCGCCGTCGAACAGGTAGACGGGATCGAAACCCTCCCACTCCGACGCAGCGTTGCAGAAATGCACCGCGCGCAACCAGCTGACGTCGGCGGCAGGATGTCGCGGGTGTCGCGAAGGTACGCCGAGCACTTCTGCCAGCTGCTCCTCGGTCACCGGATAGACACCGATCTGGAACGGCTGAAGCAGCACCCTGCGACGTGTCTTCTCTCGCGCGTCGTGCAACACGACCTCGCCGCCGGCGATGCGCGCCATCTCGATGTCGGTCACCGCGTCGTCCTGCCCGCGATGTGGATCGGTGAGGTCACGGTTGATTCCGACCCTTCGGATGTCGTCGGTCGATCGAGCGGTACTCGGAACAGCCGCATGAAGAACTGACACATCGGTCCCACGAGCAGGGCGAATGCGACCGTTCCGATGCCCACATTTCCCCCGAGCACCCAGCCGACGGCGACGACCGTCACCTCCAGCCCGGTGCGCACGATCCAGATCGCCCAGCCAGTGCGGCGGTGCAGTCCGGTCATGAGACCGTCGCGCGGCCCTGGTCCGAAGGCCGCTCCGATGTACAACCCGGTCGCTGCTGACAGCAGGAGCAGTCCCACCACGAAGAAAGGGACGCGGATCCAGAGCGAGTCCGTTTCGGGGATGAGCAGGAAGCCCACATCCGCTGAAGGTCCGACGAGAAGGGCGTTGAGCACGGTACCGACACCCGGGCGTTGGCGCAACGGAATCCAGAGCAGCAGCACGACCACGCTGACGAGGATGGTGATCATCCCGAACGTCAACGGTACGTGACGGGCGATCCCCTGGGTCAGTACGTCCCAGGGGGCGGCGCCGATCGCTGCCCGCACGATGAAAGCGATGCCGATCCCGTACAGGAAGAGTCCGACGAGAAGCTGCACGATTCGTCGGGGCATCCGCCGTCCGGCGAGTCGGGTCACGCCGGCGTCCTCTCCACCCACGTCGGATACTTCGCCGCGCGGCCGTCTCCGGAAGAGGTGCGCGTCACGCGGCGCTTCACCCACGGGCCGACGAACTCCCGGTAGTAGGCGAGACCGGACGGTCCCGCTGCGGCTGCGGCGGCCGGCGACCACCAGGCTGCCGGAGGCTCGTAGCCGAGGCCGTGCAGCACGCGCGCGGCGACACGATGATGCCCGGCGCTGTTCATGTGCAGGCGGTCCTCGGACCAGTACTGCGCACGAGACAGTTCCTGATCCCCCCAGTTCAGTGCGCGCACCACATCGGGGCGATCCTGGACGCGGCGCAGCACGGCCTCAGAGAGCAGGTCACCCCGCTTCTGCACCAGTGAGCCCATCGGCAGCTGCCTGCTCGGGTTCGCACCGGAGAGCAGTATCAGCGTGACCCCCTCCTGGTCGCAGCGTCGGAGTACGCGGCTGAACGCGTCGGCGATGTGTTCCAGGTCGGTGCGCGGTCGCAGCATGTCGTTGCCACCGCCGTTGAAGCTCAAGTGCGTGGGACGAAGGGCCAGGGCGGGTTCGAGTTGCTGCTCGACGATCGGCCAGGCGAGCTTGCCGCGGATGGCGAGGTTCGCGTACTGGATCGGGCGCCCCGCCGCGTCGGCCCAGCCCTGCGCCGCCAGGTCAGCCCAGCCGCGTTCGCGACCGTCGGGGAGCAGATCGCCCACCCCTTCGGTGAAGGAGTCGCCGATGGCCACGAAACGTACGTCAGTCACCCGACCAGCCTATTCCCGCCCAGGGCGCCTCAGCATGCTCAGCGGTCGTCGAGGGCGATACCGCGACGATCCGTCAAACCCCAGGCGGCGGCCGCGGCGACGAGGAAGCACGCGCCGAAGATCACGAAGAGGAGCGGAGCCCCACCTGCGAGCAGCAGCACCGGCACCGCGAGAGGCGCGATGATCGAGGCGATGCGGCCGATACCCGCGGCCCAGCCGGCGCCGGTCCCCCGCAGCGAGGTCGGATAGATCTCCGGAGTGACGGCGTAAAGGGCGCCCCACGCACCGAGCGTGAAGAAGGACAAGGCCATTCCTGCGCCGATGATGGACGGCTCTGTCGTCGCCGTGCCGAAGAAGACCGCGGACACCGCTGCTCCGACCAGGAAGACCGACAGCGTCACACGCCGCCCCCATACTTCGATCAGCCACGCGGCGACGGCGTAGCCGGGGAGCTGGGCAAGCGTGATGATCAGCGTGAAGCCGAAGGAGCGCACCAGGTCGAAGCCGGCGTCGACGAGGATGCTGGGGATCCAGATGAAGGCGCCGTAGTAGGCGAAGTTCACGCACAGCCAGACCGCCCAGAGGCAGAGCGTCCGCACCCGGAACTCCGTGTTCCACAGCGTCGCCAGTCGCGCCCGGACCGTCACCGCCATGGCGCGGGACGGCGGTTCCTTCCGGATCGCCGGTTCGCGCAGGACACCGGCGTCGGCCTCGAAGGCCGAGACGATCCGTTCGGCTTCGGCGATGCGTCCGCGCGAGGCCAGCCAGCGGGGCGACTCCGGCAGCCCCCAGCGCACGATCAGGGCGTAGACCGCCGGGATTGCTCCGAGGGCGAACGCCCAGCGCCATCCGTCATCGGACGCCGGGATCACGAAGAAGCCGATCAGCGCTGCCGCGGTCCACCCCACCGCCCAGAACGCCTCCAGGATCACGATCAGTCGACCCCGGATCCGCGCGGGGGCGAACTCGCTCACGTACGTCGATGCCACGGGCAACTCGGCACCGAGCCCGAGACCGACGAGGAACCGCAGCACGAGAAGCGCCGCAATCCCGCCGACGAGCGCACTCGCACCGGTGGCGACGCCGTAGATGAGGAGCGTCAGCGCGAACACCTGCCGTCGTCCGAAGCGGTCGGCGAGCAGCCCGCCCAGCGTCGCCCCCAACGCCATCCCGATGAAGCCGACCGAGGCGATCCACCCTGCCTCGCCCTTCGTCAAGTCCCACTGCTGCGTGAGCGCGGCGAGGATGAAGGAGATGAGACCGACGTCCATCGCATCGAGCGCCCAGCCCACCCCCGAACCGCTCAGCAGTCGAAGGTGGCGCCGGGTGAACGGCAGGTCGTCAAGACGGGCTGCGAGCGACGCGCGACTCGGCAGATCGTTGGTGGCCATGCTCTTCATCGTAGGGCGATGAAGAGCATGGCCACGATCAGGACTCCTGGGCGAGAAGCGCGCGCACCCGCGGGATCACTTCGGTGCCATAGAGCTCGATGCTGCGCATCATCGACTCGTGGGACAGGGTGCCGGTCGCGTACTTCAGGTCGAAACGACCGAGCCCCAGGGTGGTGATGGTCTCAGCGATCTTCGCCGCGACCCGCTCCGGTGATCCGGCGTAGATCGCGCCCTCGGGGCCGATGTCGTTCTGGAATCGTGCGCGGCTGTACACCGGCCAGCCTCGTTCCCGGCCGATGGTGTTGTTCATCGCTTCAAATCCGGAGTAGGCGGCATCCCAGGCCTCAGCATCCGTGTCGGCGATGTGCCCGGGCGAGTGCACAGAGATCGGATGCTCGGTGGTGCCGAAAGACGCGACCGAGCGGTGGTACAGGTCGACGAACGGGCGGAACCGGGCAGCCGAACCGCCGATGATTGCCAGCATCAGCCCCAAGCCGTGACGGGCGACGCGCACGACCGACTCAGGACTCCCCCCGACGCCGACCCACGTGCGCAGGCCCTTCTCGGTCTTCGGGAAGACGTTCGCATTGTCGAGCGACGCCCGCATCGTGCCCGACCAGGTCACCGGTTCCTCCTTGAGGAGCTCGACGAACAGCTCGAGCTTCTGCTCGAACAGGGCGTCGTAGTCGCGCAGGTCGTAGCCGAACAGGGGGAACGACTCGATGAAGGAGCCGCGACCGAGCACGACCTCCGCTCGCCCGTTCGAGACGGCATCCAGGGTCGAGAAGCGTTCGAACACCCGAACAGGATCGTCGGACGACAGCACCGTCACCGCGGTGCCCAATCGGATGTGCTCCGTGCGCGCCGCGATCGCCGCGAGCACCATCTCAGGCGCGGACACGGCGAACTCCGGGCGATGGTGCTCGCCCACGCCGAAGAAGTCCACGCCGACGGAATCGGCGAGTTCTGCCTGCGCGACGATGTTGCGGATCGTCTGTGCTCCCGTGAGGAGCTCCCCGTCCGCGTCGCGGGTGATGTCGCCGAACGTGTCCAGCCCGAATTCGATAGCCATGTCAGCCCTTCCTATTCACGTGAATGAACACGCGGAGGCCGGCGGGCATTCCCGTCAGCGCGGGAGCAGCGCCGTGCGCAGCGTGTCGAGGCCGACGCCGCCGAGGTCGAGAGCGCGCTTGTGGAAGTCCTTGAACGAGAACGCGTCACCCTGCGATTCCTGCACCGCGTCGCGCACCTGCTCCCAGATGCGCTGGCCGACCTTGTACGACGGCGCCTGTCCGGGCCAGCCGAGGTAGCGGTTGACCTCGAACTGCACGAACTGGTCAGACATGTTGACGTTCTTACGCATGAAGTCGAGCGCGTACTCCGCATCCCACACTCCTGCACCTTCCAGGCGGGGCTTGCCGAGATGCACGCCGATGTCGAGCACGACGCGAGCGGCACGCATGCGCTGACCGTCGAGCATGCCGAGACGGTCGGCCGGGTCGTCGAGATACCCGAGCTGCTGCATCAGACGCTCCGCGTACAGGGCCCAGCCCTCGGCGTGGCCCGACGTGCCGGCAAGCAGGCGCCGCCAGGAGTTGAGCTCTGCACGGTTGTGCACCGCCTGCGCGATCTGCAGGTGATGGCCGGGCACACCCTCGTGATACACAGTCGTGAGTTCACGCCAGGTGTCGAACTCCGTCACACCCTCGGGCACAGACCACCACATGCGCCCTGGACGCGAGAAGTCATCGGTCGGACCCGTGTAGTAGATCCCGCCCTCCTGCGTCGGAGCGATCATGCACTCCAGGGTGCGGATGGCTTCGGGGATGTCGAAGTGCGAGGCGCCCAGTTCCGCAACCGCACGATCGCTGGTCTCCTGCATCCAGCGCTGCAGCGCCTCCGTGCCCACCAGCTTGCGTGCTGGGTCGGCCTCGAGGTGCGCGACCGCCTCTTCGACCGACGCACCGGGGAGGATCTCGTGCGCGATCGCGGTCTGCTCTGCCACCATGCGGGCGAGCTCTTCCCTGCCCCACTCGTAGGTCTCGTCGAGGTCGATCGTTGCGCCGAGGAAGCGGCGGGAGTTGAGCGCGTACAGATCGCGTCCGACGGCGTCGACCTCGTTCGCGGCAGGGGCCAGCTCCTCGGCGAGGAATCGACGCAGTGCGTCGTAGGCGACGCGCGCCGCGGCCGAGTTGTCGGCGAGTGTCCGTGCAAGGGATGCCGGCAGCTGGCCCTCCTCTGGACCCGCGTCGGCGACGAACGCCGCGAAGAATCCGTCGTCGGCCGTGTAGCGGTCGATCTGTGTGGCGACCTCGATCACCTGACGACGTGCGGGGGTCACCCCGGCCGCAATGCCCGCCCGGAGGGTCTCGGTGTAGCCGCGCAGGGCGTCGGGAACAGCGGCGAGGCGAGTCGCGATGACAGCCCAGTCGTCCGCATTCGCGGTCGGCATCAGGTCGAACGCGGCACGCACATCCTGAGCGGCCGAGGCGATCACGTTCAGGTCGCGCAGATGCCACTGGGCATCGTGGAACTCGAGATCGAGCCGCAGCTCCGAACTCAGGTCCGCCTTCGTCACCTCGTCGATCGCGTCGACGGGCTCGAGCGCATCGAGCTCCTGGAGAGTCTTGCGCGTCGCGGCGGCGATCTCGTCATGCCCGGCCGGACTCAGATCGCCGAAACGGTCGTTCGCCTCGTCGCGTCCGATGTAGGTGCCGAGTGTCGGGGCGAGCACAGCGATCGTGTCGACCCATTCATCGGCGACCTTGTCGATGGCAGAGGGAGTGCGGGGGGCTGAAGTCATACCTTCCAGCCTATCCCCGTCACTCCGACGGCCGCAGACCTCAGTGCGCGGCCTCGTTCCAATCGCGACCGCGACCGACCTGCACGTCGAGCGGAACTGTGAGCTCGGCCGCATCGCCCATCCGCGCGCGGACGATGCGCTCGGCCGCCTCCCACTCCCCTGGTGCGACCTCGACCACGAGTTCGTCATGGATCTGCAGCAGCGCACGTGATGCAAGACCCTCGGACCGAAGGTCTTCGTGGATGTGGAGCAGTGCGATCTTCATGATGTCAGCCGCGCTGCCCTGGATGGGGGCGTTGAGAGCCGCACGCTCTGCGTTCTCCCGCAGGACGCGGTTGGGGCTGGCGAGGTCGGGGAACGGGCGGCGGCGGCCGAAGATCGTCTCGGTGTAGCCGACCTCTTTGGCCTTCATGACAGAGGCGCGCAGATAGTCGCGAACCGCGCCGAACCGCGCGAAGTACTCGACCATCAGCTGCTTTGCTTCGGACTGTTCGATGCGCAGCTGCTTGGACAGCCCGAACGCCGAGAGACCGTAGACGAGGCCGTACGACATCGCTTTGACCTTCGTGCGCATGGCAGAGGTCACCTCGCTCGGCTCGACGCCGAACACTCGCGCACCGACGAACCGGTGCAGGTCCTCGCCGCTGTTGAACGCCTCGATGAGTCCTTCATCGCCCGAGAGGTGCGCCATGATCCGCATTTCGATCTGCGAGTAGTCGGCGGTGAGTAGGGATTCGTAGCCCTCCCCCACCTCGAATGCGCTGCGGATCCGGCGAGACTCCTCGGTGCGTACCGGGATGTTCTGCAGGTTCGGATCGGTGCTCGACAGGCGGCCGGTCTGGCTCCCGGTCTGGACGTACGTGGTGTGCACACGGTGGTCGTCGCCGATCGCGGTGTCGAGCGACTCGATGATCTGGCGGAGCTTGGTCGCCTCACGGTGCTGCAGCAGCAGATTCAGGAAGGGATGCGGATTCGTTTCCTGCAGGTCGGCGAGAACCGCGGCATCCGTCGAATAGCCGGTCTTAGTCTTGCGGGTCTTGGGGAGCTGGAGGTCTTCGAACAGCACCTCCTGGAGCTGCTTCGGTGAGCCGAGGTTGAACTCGCGCCCGACCGTCGTGAACGCCTCCTGGGCGATGCCCTCTGCCCGTGTCGCGAGCTCACCCGAGAACGTCGACAGCACCTCGTGCGAGACCGCCACGCCGGCGACCTCCATGTCGGCCAGCGTCAGGAGCGTCGGGAGCTCGATGTCGACGAGCACCTTCGCCACGGGCTCCGGGATATCCTCACGCAGCGCCTCAGCCACACGGCGCGCGAACCACGCCTCCTGTGACGGAGTCGCCCCTTCGGTCTCGGGGACCAGCTGCGAGGGGTCCGCCTCAGGCAGCTTCTCACCGAGATAGCGCTCGACCAGGTCGCCGAGCGTCTTGTCGGGGAAGCTCGGACGCAGCAGCCAGCCCGCGAGGCTGGTGTCGTAGGAGAGACCTCCGAGTCGGACGCCCTGACGCAGCAGCGCCTTCACCTGGGGCTTCGCGTCGTGCAGCACCTTGGCGCTGTCGGATTCGATCCACGCACGCAGCGTGTCAGCGCCATCGGCGGTCCAGTCGACCTCGCGCAGCTCGGTGGCCGACGAGGCGCCGATACGCACCGGAGCCCCGCCCTGCGTCACAAGGCGAACCGCGAGCTCCTGCTCCTGCGCTTCGGCCCACGCGACGAACTCGGACGGCGTCACCTGCACGGGCTCGGGGAGCACCACGGCCGAGGCCGGGTCATCGGCGACCTCGCCCGCGCCGACGGCCTCGAAGACCCGCGGCAGAAGCGTGCGGAACTCGAGCCGCGCGAAGATGTCGCGCACCGCCTGCGCATCGATGGGCGCGACGGCGAGGTCATCGGGTGCGACCGGAAGCTCGACATCCGTCAGCAGTCGGTTGAGCTGACGGTTCCGACGCACATCGTCCATGTGCTCGCGCAGATTGCCTCCGACGACGCCCTTGATCTCCTCGGCACGGGCGAGGAGATCATCGAGCGAGCCGAACTGCGTCAGCCACTTCACCGCGGTCTTCTCGCCGACCTTCGGCACACCGGGGAGGTTGTCGCTGGTCTCGCCGACGAGGGCGGCGATGTCGGGGTACTGCTCAGGACGCACCCCGTAGCGCTCCTGCACGGTGACGGGGTCGTAGCGCTTCAGCTGCGAGACACCCTGCACCGAGGGGTAGAGCAACGTGACGTCGTCGGTCACGAGCTGGATCGTGTCGCGGTCTCCGGACACGACGAGCACGTCGTAGCCCTGGGCCGCCCCCTGGGAGGCGAGAGTCGCGAGGATGTCGTCGGCCTCGATCCCCTCCTTCGTGAGCACTTGGATCGACATCGCGGCGAGGCAGTCCTGCAGCAGCGGGATCTGTCCGCGGAACTCCTGCGGAGTCTCGGAACGGGTGGCCTTGTACTCGGGGTACACATCCGTGCGGAACGAGTGACGGGAGGTGTCGAACGCGATCGCGAGGTGGGTGGGCTGCTCAGCCTTGATGAGGTTCACCAGCATCGACAGGAAGCCGTAGATGGCGTTCGTGTGCTGGTTGTCCTTCGTCGTGAAGTTCTCGACCGGAAGGGCGAAGAAGGCACGATAGGCGAGCGAATGGCCGTCGACGACCATGAGGGTAGGCTTTGCGGAGTCCGTCACCCTGTCAGCCTAACGAGGACGACAGACACCCGCTGAGGAGGATTCATGAGCGACGTCGCCACGAGCGAAGGACTCGACTGGGCCACGGCCCGCGGGATGGGTGCTCTGGCCCAGAAGATGGGCATGGAGTTCCTCGAGTTCAGCCTCGAGCGCTGCGTCGCGACGCTTCCGGTGGAGGGTAACACCCAGCCGGTCGGTCTCATGCACGGCGGCGCCTACGTCGTGCTCGGCGAGTCGCTCGGATCCATGGCCGCGAACCTGCACGCCGGTCCCGGCCGTCTGGCCGTCGGCGTCGACATCAACGCGACCCACACCCGCTCAGCCACCTCCGGCGTGGTCACCGGTGTCTGCACGCCCGTGCACCTCGGCCGCAGCATCACGGTGCATGAGATCGTCGTCACCGATGATCAGGGCAGGCGCTGCTCCACGATCCGCATCACCAACATGATCAAGGACGCCCCGGCCGCCCCGTGACCGGATCCTCCAGCAGACGCTGGAACAGGATGTGGTCCTGCCAGGCGCCGGCGATCAGCAGATAGCGCGGGGCGAGACCGATCTGCTCGAAGCCGTTCGCGGCGAGCACGCGCTGCGACGCGGTGTTGTGAACCAGCGTGGCCGCTTGCACGCGGTGCAGCATCAGATCCTGCCGCGCGTGTCGGAGCGCTAACTCCACCGCCCGCGTGGCGAGCCCACGGCCCTGTCGTGTGCTCTCGACCCAGTATCCGAGATCTGCGCTGCAGAACGCGCCGCGCACGATGTTGTTCAGGTTCACTCGTCCGCGGATCTCGCCGTCATCCGAAGCGATCACGAGCCGCACGTTTCGGCCGGCGGGAGCATCCGCGACGTACTGGGCGACGTCGTGTTCATGCCAGCCCTCATCGAAGAAGCCGTCATCGCGCACCGGCTCCCACGGGGCCAGGTGCTCACGATTGCGGCGGTAGGCGCGCGCCAGAGCTGCGCCATCACCGATGCCGACCGGACGCAGCGTGTGTGCGGCGTCGAGACGGTCCACTACTTCTTGGGCGCGAGCTGCTCGATGATCGCCTTGGCGACATCCTGCATCGTCAGGCGACGATCCATCGATGCCTTCTGGATCCAGCGGAAAGCCTCGGGCTCGCTCAGACCCATCTTCTCGTTGAGCAGGCCCTTGGCCCGGTCGACGAGCTTACGGGTCTCGAAGCGCTCGACCATGTCGGCGACCTCGGCCTCGAGCGTAATGATCTGCTCGTGGCGGGCCAGGGCGATCTCGATCGCGGGAAGAAGATCGTTCGGAGTGAACGGCTTCACGACATAGGCCAGTGCGCCGGCTTCGCTCGCCCGCTCGACGAGCTCCTTCTGGCTGAACGCGGTCAGCAGCACGACGGGCGCGATGTTGCCCTTGTGCAGCTTCTCGGCCGCGCTGATGCCGTCGAGCTGCGGCATCTTGACATCCATGATGACGAGGTCGGGGCGCAGCTCGGTCGCGAGTGCGACAGCCGTCTCACCGTCACCGGCCTCTCCGACGACGTCGAATCCGTTGTCGCGAAGGATCTCGACGATGTCGAGACGGATCAGCGATTCGTCTTCGGCGACGACGACGCGTCGCGGGGCGGATGCCGTGGGCTGTTCTGCCATATCTTCCTCGGTCACAGACCCATCCTAGTCGAGAGCCTCCCTGCAGCGGCCACGCACTGCCCGCGCGGTCGACGACCGCTGCGCTGCGCTAAAGTCGTAGACGCGACACACGAGCCGGCGTGGCGGAATGGCAGACGCGGAGCACTCAAAATGCTTTGTCCGAAAGGGCGTGTGGGTTCGAGTCCCACCGCCGGCACACACAGTATGCGTGGGATGCGGTAGAAATCTCTCATGCACCCGCGCGATTCAGCGGATATCTGGAGCCGCACCCGGCGAGTCCGGCGTGGGTTCGTCGTCGCGGGTGTCCTCGTAGCCCTGCTGGGCGGGGTGCTCGGCGCCGATGCCATCCGCCGCCACATCGAGGGCGAAGCCGATCTCCAGACGGACCCGGCGTTCTACACACTCCCCGCTCCCCTGCCTGCAGGGGAACCCGGAACCATCATCCGTGTCGAGGAGATCGCGAGCGCACCACTCGGTTCGACCGCCTGGCGAGTGATCTACCACTCGCGCGATCTGCACGGTACGGACATCCCGGTGTCCGCTGTCGTGATCGTTCCCGATCTGCCCGCCCCCGCGGAGGGCCGCACGGTCGTCGCCTGGGGGCATCCGACGACCGGAGCCGCGGCGAAGTGCGCGCCGTCGCTGGGTGTGGATCCGTTCCAGCTGATCGAAGGGCTCCATGAGTTCCTCGCCGAGGGCTACGCGATCGTCGCGACGGACTATCCCGGGATGGGTGTCGACGGCGCCTCTGCGTACCTTCTGGGGGTTCCGGAGGCGAACAGCGTGCTGGATGCCGTCAGGGCCGCCCGTGCCATCGACAAGGCGCAGACGGGTGACGAGTTCGTGCTGTGGGGACACTCCCAGGGCGGGCAGGCGGCCCTGTTCGCCGCTGAGCGGGCCGCGACGTACGCCCCGGAGTTGACGCTCCTCGGGGTCGCCGTAGCCGCTCCAGCGGCGAACCTCAGCGAGCTCATGAGCGACGACATCGTGAACGTCTCGGGCGTCACTATCGCCTCATACGCCATCCCCGCCTACGAGGCTGCCTACGACGACCGGTATCCCGACGGTGAGATCGCCGCGATCCTCACCCCGGCTGGTTCGGCGGCGACGCCGGAGATGGCCGCACTGTGCCTGCTGTCGCAGAACAAGGAGATCCACGCGATCGCCGATCCACTCATCGGCGGCTATGTGAGGAGCGACCCGTCCACCACGGAACCGTGGGAGACACTGCTGAAGGAGAACAGCGCCGGGTCGCAGCCTCTCACCGTTCCTGTCTTCGTGGGGCAGGGACTGGCCGACGAGTTGGTCAAGCCGAAGGCGACCGAGGACTACGTCACGCTGCTCTGCTCGCAGGGGGCGGACGTCGCCTTCCACCGTTACCCGGGAGTCACGCATGGTCTCGCCGCCTATGCGTCGCTGCCCGAGATGCTGCTGTGGCTGTCGACGGTGACGTCCGGACGGACGCCGTCGAGCACCTGCCCCTAGGCCCAGGCCGCTCATCTGCTGTCGCCGTTAAGTCCACTGGCACACCGGGGCACACCCGGGTTACGAAACCTATGCCCGGGGCGGTCGTGCGCTCTTTCCCGCAGCGGGCTGAGGACCCGACACGCGGTGCGTGACATCGGCGAGACGAGACTGGCGCTGAGCCATCTTCTCCTTGCGCCAAGCGCTGAGGCCCGCAGAAGACGAGAGTCGTTCGATCGTCGGTTCCAGCGCTTGCGCATCCGAGATCGGCACATGCGTGATCGTGTGGAATACGGTCTTGGCGCTACGTTTCTTGCCCTGGTTACCCTGTGTGTACTCGCGCATCTCGATCGCTACACGCTTTCCCCTCAACGCCAATCGAACGATGTGGCCTTGTTCGACATCGTCTCCGGGCTTCCAGATGTCGAGGTCAACCTCGATCCATCCATGCACTGCGAGCATATGAGCAAGATCTTCGACTTGAACGTCGTAGTCGTCAGTGAACGTGCTTGGTGCGGTCGCTGCCGCAAGGTGGATGATCTCGAGAAGCGACACTGAGGCGAGTTCATCAAGCAGTGCCTTGTCCAGGAAATCCGCCAGCCCCTGTTCATCTGTGGCCTCAAGGAAATAGTCGTGCAGCTCTCCTGCGCGTTCCAGGGCACCTATCGTCACCGCTCGTTGAAGACGACGATAGGCGTCGGGCCACCCGAACTGCAGCCCGAGGACGATGAGGAGAAGGGTTCGGTCAGAGTTGGACCTCTGAGCGACGAGAATCCTGTCGAGCACGAGGTACGAATTGACGAGCCGCTTGGCCTGCCTCGGATTACCACGAAGCGCCCGCCGAATCACTTCAAGCAAGGTTGACTGGAAACGCTCGTCTTGAAGACTGACAAGACTGTTGAGATTCGGCAGGAGGTCCCGCAGGACGTGAGTAGATGCGGTGTTTAGCGGTGGCACTCGGAAGGGAATCTGCACCATCTTCTCAATAAACTCGTGCCCCGACACATGCGGATAGGCAACAGTGATCGCCTTCACCAACACGTCGTAATCGAGGGCGATCACGAAGACGAACCCTTCCAGATCCATGACATTGTTGATCGTCTCGAGAACGGACACAAGGTTCGAGGGAGAACATCGATCAAGATCATCGATGAGAACGACGATTCGCTCTCCCGACACGGCGCCTGCCGCAGCGCGCATCTCCTGTATCGCATCGACGAAGTTCAGAGGCGCACGACTTTGAGAAAGCGCGTCGACCAGGACCCCACCGTCAATGGTGGCCTTGGGTCCCGTGATCTCACCGACGGACAACGAAGTCGCACGCACCATGGCTGTGACCACCTGCCAAATCTTCTCACCGAATTCTCTCAACTTCGCGTGTCCGGAGAGCGACCGCGCAATCAATGTCAGTAGAGACGCGACGAGCTCGCCACCTGGCTGATAGCGCCAGGCATCGAACTCGATGACGACGGTCTTACCGTTATCGCGCAATCCGGACGCCAGAGCTCCTAGTAGGGACGACTTGCCCGATCCCCAAGGGCCGTAAAGACCTAGCGTGTATTGTGCCGGCTGCCCACCCTCGATCGCATCGATCAGGGCCGAAGCGTAGGACTCGAAACCGAGTTTGGGATCGCGAGTCGGCTGATCTCCGACGATTGCGAGTCGTGTCTTCACCGAATGCTCCCTCTCTGGACCGCGATCGGCGGCACCTGTCAAAACTTCCTCAAACCTAGCGCTCTGGGTGGGTGGCTAGGCCTTGCGCCACAGCGATCAGTGAGGCACTTCCGGCGGACGCGGATGCCGTCGAGCACGAGGCACAGGCAGGCGCGGACCGGCGCCGGACAGTCGTGCTCATGCCCTTCTCATCGCCGTGGCTCTCCGCGTAAGCGACACGGGAGTCGTCATCGATCAGGGAGTACCTGTACTCCGATCCAGGGAAGCAAGGCAGCTGAGGGGGACAGTGAAGAACGAAGGGGCGGAGCCGATGGCCCCGCCCCTTCGTTCTTCCGTCAGATCAGACGGTCGCTTCCTTGTAGATCGGAGCGGCGCCGTTGACGGCGTCCCCGACCTTGTGGACGCGGATGTCGTTCGTCGAGCCCACGATCCCGGGAGGGGATCCGGAGATCACCACGACCTTGTCGCCTTCCTGGGCCAGACCGCTGCCGAGCAGGTAGTCATCCACCTGCAGGTACATCAGGTCGGTGTGCTGCACCATCTCGACCAGCTTCGAGCTGACGCCCCAGGTCAATGCCATGCGGCGTCGGATGTCGGGATCCGGGGTGAAGGCGATCATCGGGATGCGCGAGCGCAGACGCGACAGACGACGAGCCGAGTCACCTGACTGCGTGAACACGCAGAGGAACTTCGCGTCGACGAACTCCGCGACCTCGAGTGCGGCCAGCGTGATCGCACCACCCTGGGTGCGCGGCTTGGTGGTGAGCGGCGCGATGCGCTCCAGGCCGTGCTCCTCGGTGGATTCGATGATGCGAGCCATCGTCTCGACGACGACGACCGGATAGTCACCGACGCTCGTCTCACCCGACAGCATCACGGCGTCCGCACCGTCGAGCACCGCGTTGGCGACGTCCGAGGTCTCGGCGCGCGTGGGCACGGGGCTGCTGATCATCGACTCGAGCATCTGCGTCGCGACGATGACGGGCTTCGCGTTGCGGCGGGCGAGCTCGACAGCGCGCTTCTGCACGATCGGCACGGCCTCGAGCGGCAGCTCGACTCCCAGGTCACCACGGGCGACCATGATCGCGTCGAACGCGTCGACGATGCCCTCGAGGGCGTCGACGGCCTGCGGCTTCTCGACCTTGGCGATGACGGGGACCTTGACACCCTCCTCCGCCATGATCTCGTGCACGCGGGTGATGTCCTCCGCGTTACGCACGAACGACAGCGCGATCAGGTCGGCGCCGATACGCAGACCCCAGCGGAGGTCGTCCTCGTCCTTCTCGCTGAGCGCGGGGACGTTGACGGCGACACCGGGCAGGTTGATGCCCTTGTTGTTCGAGACGGCTCCGGCGACGATGACCTTGGTGGTCACGGTGACGCCGTCGGACTCGACGACCTCGACGCGGACCTTGCCGTCATCGATCAGCAGGAAGTCACCGGGCTTGACGTCCTGGGGCAGACCCTTGAAGGTCGTACCGCAGATGTCCTTGTTGCCGATGATGTCTTCGGTGGTGATCTTGAAGATGTCGCCTTCGGCGAGCTCGTAGGGGCCGGCCTCGAACTTGCCGAGGCGGATCTTCGGGCCCTGCAGGTCGACCAGGATGGCGACGGCACGGCCGGCGTCGTCGGCGGCGCGACGAACATTGGCGTAGTTGTTCTCGTGCACGGAGTAGTCGCCGTGGCTGAGGTTCAGGCGTGCGACATCCACACCGGCGTCGATCAGTGCGCGGACAGTCTCATAGGTGGATGTGGCAGGGCCCAGGGTGGCGACGATTTTCGCGCGTCTCAACAGATGCTCCAGGGTTGTGGTGGGGGAAGGTACTACAGGCGCAAGCGCCGCGGCTCAGCCTACGCGGGCTGAAGGCCCAGCGCGACATCACTCGGACGCACCGGCTCCGGCAGCACGGTGCTGCCCATCAGGAAGCGATCGACGTTGGCCGCTGCCGCGCGTCCTTCGGCGATCGCCCACACGATGAGCGACTGTCCACGCCCGGCATCGCCGGCCACGAAGACGCCGGGAACGGTCGACTCGTACGAGGAGTCGCGCACGAAGGCACCGCGGGCCGTCGTCTGCGGACGAGTCTCGTCGGTGTATCCGTCCTGCTCCGGTCCGGTGAAGCCCATCGCGATGAGGACGAGGTCCGCGGGGATCTCGCGCTCGGTGCCGCTCTTGGGCACGCGACGTCCGTCGATGTACTCGGTCTCGGCGACCCGGAGGGCCCGGACCTCGCCGACCTCGTTCGACAGGAACTCGACGGTGGAGGCCAGGAAGACCCGCTCACCGCCTTCCTCGTGAGCGGAGGACACCTCGAACAAGGTCGGCATCATCGGCCACGGCTGGTGGTCGGGACGCTCGGTGCCCGGCTGCGTGCCGATCGCGAGGTTGGTGACGCTCAGCGCGCCCTGACGGTGGGCGGTGCCGATGCAGTCAGCGCCGGTGTCACCGCCACCGATCACGATGACGTGCTTGCCCTCGGCGCTGATCTGATCGGTGACCTTGTCACCGGCGACAGCGTGGTTCGATTCGACCAGGTATTCCATGGCGAAGTGCACGCCGTCGAGGTCGCGACCGGGGATGGCGAGGTCGCGCGGCACGGTGGAACCCGTCGCGATGACGACCGCGTCGTACCGGGCCCGCAGGTCGGGCCAGGAGATGTCCTTGCCGATCTCGACGCCGGCACGGAAACGCGTGCCCTCCTCCTGCATCTGGCGCAGTCGGGACTCGAGCTGGCCCTTCTCCATCTTGAAGTCGGGGATGCCGTAACGGAGCAGACCACCGATGCGGTCGTCGCGCTCGAAGACGGCGACGGTGTGGCCGGCGCGGGTCAGTTGCTGAGCTGCCGCGAGTCCGGCAGGACCCGATCCGACCACGGCGACCGTCTTGCCGGTCAGTCGTGCCGGCGGCTGCGGCTCCACCCATCCCTTGGCGAAGGCCTCGTCGATGATCGAGACCTCGATCTGCTTGATCGTGACGGCCGGCTGATTGATGCCGAGCACGCACGAGCTCTCGCACGGTGCCGGGCACAGGCGCCCGGTGAACTCCGGGAAGTTGTTCGTCGCGTGCAGACGATCGATCGCGGCGCGACCCTCACCTCGCCACGTCAGGTCGTTCCACTCGGGGATCAGGTTGCCCAGCGGGCATCCGGAGTGGCAGAACGGCACGCCGCAGTCCATGCACCGGCCGGCTTGACGACGCAGCACGGCCTGGTCTCCGGGTTCGTAGACCTCTTTCCAGTCCATGATGCGGACCGGAACGGGACGCCGGGCGGGGAGCTCCCGCTCGGTGACCTTCAGAAAACCTTTGGGATCAGCCACCGGTCACCTCCAGGATGCGGTTCCAGACGATATCGCCATCCGGGTCGATGCCCTCGGCGACTGCTTCCTCACGCATGCTTCGCACGGCGGCGAAGTCACGCGGGAGCACCTTCACGAACTCGGTCGCCGCGACATCGAACCGCGAGAGCAGTTCGGAGGCCAGCGGAGACGCTGTGCGCTCGATGTGCTCGACCAGCAGACTGCGGAGCACTTCGAGGTCGGCGCGGTCCAACTGCTCGAGGAGCAGTTCGCCGCTGCCGAGCGACTGGGAGTTGACCTTGGCGGTGTCGAGAGCGTGGACGTACGCCACTCCCCCGGACATGCCGGCGCCGAAGTTGCGGCCGGTCGACCCGAGGATGACGGCGAGACCACCGGTCATGTACTCCAGCGCATGGTCGCCCACGCCCTCCACGACGGCGGTGGCACCGGAGTTGCGCACCAGGAACCGTTCGCCGACCACACCGGAGATGAACATGGTGCCTGACGTCGCGCCGTAGCCGATCACGTTGCCCGCGATCACGTTCTCCTGCGGGGTGATGGACGAGCCACGCGGCGGCCGGATGGTGATGTCACCACCCGAGAGGCCCTTGCCGACGTAGTCGTTGGCGTCACCCTCCAGCCGCAGGATGATGCCCGGCGGGAGGAACGCACCGAGTGACTGTCCGGCGGTTCCGTGGAGGGTCACATCGATGGTCTCGCGGGGAAGTCCCTCGGCCCCGTGACGCGAGGTCACCTGGTGCCCGAGCATGGTGCCCACGGCGCGCTCGGTGTTGGCGATCGGCAGCTCGACCAGGACGGGCTCTCCGTTCAGCAGGGAGCCCTTCGCGATGTCGATCAGCTGCACGTCGAAGTGCTTCTCGAGCTCGTGGTCCTGCGAGCGTCCGCTGCGACGCGGTTCACCGGCCGGGAACGCGGGTCCGTCGAGGATCGGGCTGAGGTCGAGTCCGTCGGCCTTCCAGTGCTCGACCGCGGCGTTGACCTCGATCAGGTCCGCACGACCGACGATCTCGTCGATCGACCGGAAGCCGAGCTCTGCGAGCAGCTCACGCACCTCTTCGGCGATGAACTCCATGAAGTTCACGACGAACTCCGGCTTGCCGGTGAACCGCTCGCGCAACGCAGGGTTCTGCGTGGCGACGCCCACCGGGCAGGTGTCGAGGTGGCACACGCGCATCATGATGCAGCCGCTGACCACCAGCGGTGCGGTGGCGAACCCGAACTCCTCCGCACCCAGCAGTGCGCCGATGATCACGTCACGACCGGTCTTGAGCTGGCCGTCGACCTGCACGACCACGCGGTCGCGCATGCCGTTGAGCATGAGCGTCTGCTGAGTCTCGGCGAGACCGAGTTCCCAGGGCGTACCCGCGTGCTTGAGCGAGTTGAGCGGGCTCGCACCGGTTCCGCCATCGTGGCCGGAGACCAGGATCACGTCGCTGAGCGCCTTGGCGACACCGGCTGAGACCGCGCCGATGCCCGACTGGCTCACCAGCTTGGTATGTATGCGCGCCTCGGGGTTCGCGCGCTTCAGGTCGAAGATGAGCTGCTTGAGGTCTTCGATCGAGTAGATGTCGTGGTGCGGGGGCGGTGAGATGAGGCCGACGCCGGCGGTGGCGTGACGGGTGCGCGCCACCCAGGGGTACACCTTGGTCGGCGGCAGCTGTCCGCCCTCGCCGGGCTTCGCACCCTGCGCGAGCTTGATCTGGATGTCATCCGCCTCGGTCAGGTACAGGCTCGTGACTCCGAACCGACCTGACGCGACCTGCTTGATCGAGCTGCGACGCTCGGGGTCGACCAGACGGTCGCTGTCCTCGCCGCCTTCACCGGTGTTCGACTTGCCGCCGATGCGGTTCATCGCGATCGCCAGCGTCTCGTGCGCCTCGCGGGAGATCGAGCCGTAGCTCATGGCACCGGTAGAGAAGCGCTTCACGATGTCGGACACCGACTCGACCTCGTCGAGCGGAACCGGCTTGCGCGTTCCCGTGCGCAGCGTGAAGAGTCCCCGCAGCGTCTTGAGCTCGGCGGCCTGGTCATCGACGAGCTTGGTGTACTCGCGGAAGATGTCGTAGCGCCGGGTGCGGGTCGAGTGCTGCAGCTTGAACACCGTCTCCGGACTGAAGAGGTGCGGGGAGCCGTCACGACGCCACTGGTACTCGCCGCCGGTCCAGAGGCGTTCGTGCGCCCGTGCGGCGGCGTCCTCCGGGTAGGCGTAGTCGTGGCGCGCCTGGTTCTCGGCGAAGATCTCCTCGATCCCGATACCGCCGAGCTTGGACTCGGTGCGGGTGAAGTAGGCGTCGATGAACTCCTGGCTGAGCCCCACGGCCTCGAAGACCTGGGCGCCGGCGTAGGAGGAGACCGTCGAGATCCCCATCTTCGACATGATCTTGAGCACGCCCTTGCCGAGCGCGTAGATCAGGTTCTTCACGGCCTTCTCGGGCGAGATACCGGTGATGTAGCCGGTGCGCACCAGGTGCTCGACCGTCTCCATGGCCAGGTACGGGTTGACTGCCGAGGCCCCGTAGCCGATCAGCGTCGCGACGTGGTGGACCTCGCGGACGTCACCGGCCTCCACGATCAGACCGACCTTCATGCGGTTCTCGCGGCGGATCAGATGGTGGTGCACCGCCGCCACCATGAGCAGCGAAGGGATCGGTGTCAGGTCCTTGTTCGAGTCACGGTCCGAGAGGATGATGAACTCGGCACCGCTCTCGATGGCCGCGTCGACCTCGGCGCACATCTCGGTGAGACGATCCTGCAGCGTCTCGGGGCCGGCGTCGAAGTGGTACAGGCCGCGGATCGTGACACTGGAACGGTCAGGAAGTGCCTTGTCGATGTGCCGGATCTTCGCGAGCTCGTCGTTGTCGATCACGGGGAAGTCGAGCGACACCGTACGGGTGTGCTCCGGCCCCCAGGACAGCAGGTTGCTCTCCGGACCGAGCCCGAGCTTGAGGCTGGTGACGACCTCTTCGCGGATCGAGTCCAGCGGCGGGTTCGTGACCTGCGCGAACTGCTGCGTGAAGTAGTCGAACAGCAGGCGCGGACGCTTGCTGAGCACCGCGATGGGCGTGTCGGATCCCATGGCGCCGAGGGGCTCGACGCCGTTCTGCCCCATCGGGGTCAGCAGGATGCGCACCTCCTCCTCGGTGTAGCCGAAGGTGCGCTGACGACGGGTGATGGATGCCGGCGGGTGCACGATGTGCTCGCGCTCGGGGAGGTCGGCGAGCCGTACCGCCCCCGCATCCAGCCACTCCTGCCACGGGTGCATGGTGGCCAGGTCCTGCTTGAGCTCCTGGTCGCTGATGATGCGGCGCTGAGCGGTGTCGACGAGGAACATCTTGCCGGGCTGCAGGCGACCGCGGCGCTTGATGCGCTCCGGCTCGAACTTCAGCACACCGGTCTCCGAGCCGATGACGATCAGACCGTCGGTCGTCTCGGTCCAGCGTCCAGGGCGCAGACCGTTGCGGTCGAGGGTCGCCCCGACGAGCGTTCCGTCGGTGAAGATGAGGGCGGCCGGGCCGTCCCACGGCTCCATCTGGTTCGAGTGGTACTCGTAGAACGAGCGCAGCTCCGGCGAGATGTCGGACTGCTTCTCGTACGCTTCGGGGACCATCATCATGATGGCGTGCGGCAGGCTGCGACCGGTGAGGGTCAGCAGCTCGAGCACCTCGTCGAACGACGCGGAGTCGCTGGCCCCGTCTGTGCAGATCGGGAGAAGCGGTGCCACATCGCCCAGCAGTTCGGACTCGAGCTGCGACTGACGCGCACGCATCCAGTTGCGGTTGCCGCCGACCGTGTTGATCTCGCCGTTGTGGGCGAGCATGCGCAGCGGCTGCGCGAGCGGCCACGACGGGAAGGTGTTGGTCGAGTAGCGCGAGTGCACGACGGCGAGTTCCGAAGCGAAGCGCTCATCCTGCAGATCGGGGTAGAACGGCTCCAACTGCAGCGTCGTGACCATGCCCTTGTAGCCGAGCGTGCGGCTCGACAGCGACACGAAGTAGGCGCCGAGCTCATGGCCGGCGCGCTTGCGCAGACGGTAGGCGACCCGGTCGAGCGCGATTCCGGTGAGCGGGGCGTCGGAGTGCGTAGCCCCACCGGCGCTCACGAAGAGCTGCTCGAACGCGGGGCGTGCTTCGTCGGCCAGCTTGCCGAGGTGCTCGTTGACCGTGGGGACCTCGCGCCAGCCGAGCACGCGCAGGCCCTCCGAACGGGCGATCTTCTCGATGCCGGCCTTCTGCTGGCGACGCTCGCTCGAATCACGCGGGAGGAACGCCAGCCCGACTGCATACTCCCCCACCGGGGGCAGCTCGAAGCCGGTGACTGCGCGCAGGAACTCATCCGGCATCTGCGTCAGGATTCCCGCGCCATCGCCGGTGCCGGCGTCCGACCCGATCGCACCGCGGTGCTCCAGGTTGCGCAGCGCCTCGAGGGCGAGCGCGATGATGTCGTGCCCGGCGGTGCCGCGGAGCGTCGCCACCATGGCGAGGCCACAAGCGTCCTTCTCGAACGCCGGGTTGTACATGCCCTGCTTCGGGGGGTAAGCGCCGGATGCGCCATAGGGTGGCTGGAAGTACACCAGTTACCGTCCTCAGATACTCAAGTGACACCGGGGACGACGTTGGCCCGCTCGTTCAATACATGGTCTCCCGCCACGAGGGCGGCTTATCGAGCGCCTGCCTCGCTCGTGGGAGCGGTGCTTGTGGGAGCAGTGCTTGTGGCAGTGGCTCCTGCTGACGTTTCCTCGGACGGAGGCTCGCTCACGTCCACGAAATCAGAGGGATTGTCCTGCGATTGTACATCAGCGTCCAGATCCTTCCGTCCGCGCCCCGGCTGATAGGGCGAAGGCTCCAAGCCGGGGTGACGACGAGTCTGAACGATGAGGATCGCGAGGCCTACGAGGATGCCGATGATGGCAGCCCAGACGTTGCTGCGCAGCCCCAGGATGATCTCGCTCGGATCGATGCGGATCGACTCCCATACGACGCGCCCAGCGCTGTACCAGATCAGGTAGATCGCGAACAGGCGGCCCCACTGGAAGAACAGCTTGCGGCCGAGCCACAGCAGCACCAGCACGCCGAGGCCGTTCCACAGCACCTCGTAGAGGAACGTCGGGTGGAACAGCGTGCCCTCGGGCAGGCCCGGAGGGAATGCGGAGTTCGTCGACTCGATCTCGAGGCCCCAGGGCAGGTCGGTCGGCAGTCCGAAGAGTTCGTGGTTGAACCAGTTCCCGAAGCGGCCCATCGCCTGTGCGAGCAGGAGTCCGGGGGCGAGCGCGTCAGCGAAGGTCCAGAAGCGGATGCCCGTCCACTTGCAGCCGAGGTACGCACCGATCGCGCCACCGATGAGAGCGCCGAAGATCGCGATGCCACCCTCCCAGATGGCCCACACGGACCCGGGTTCGAACGGGTTCCACGTGTTCTTGCCTTCACCGAAGTAGAAGTTCGGGTGGGTGAGCACGTGGAAGATGCGCGCGCCGATGATCGCCAGCGGAACGGCGAGGATCGAGATGTCGATCACGACCCACGGCTCTGCACCGCGCTTGGTGAGACGGTGGTTCGTGATCAGCGTGGCGGCGATGATGCCGGCGATGATGCACAGCGCGTAGAAGTGGATGCGGATCGGTCCCAGGTCGATGTAGGACACGGGAGGGCTCGGGATGCTGGCGAGCACGCCGTTGAAGGTGTGGAGCGCAAGGGACATGAGTGCGATTCTAGTTCTCGTGTACGGGGCGTGCCGACGACGTGCCGGAGGCCAGGTTTCGGGTGACTTCTGCGAGGGCGGGGATTCCGCCGTCACGCAGGGCGCGGACGAGTGCGGTGCCGACGATGGCGCCGTCTGCGTACTCTGACACCCCGGCGATCTGCTCAGCGGTCGAGATGCCGATGCCGACACACGCGCGGGTGGCTCCGTGCGCGCGCAGGCGAGCGACGAGGGTGCGGGCGGCGCGATCGAGTTCGGCACGCTCACCGGTGATCCCCATGGTCGAGACCGTGTAGACGAAGCCTGTCGACGCCTTCACGACGAGCTCGAGACGCGCATCCGAAGACGTCGGAGCAGCGAGGAACACGCGGTCGAGGCCGGTGCGCTCGCTCGCCGCGATCCACTCCCCTGCCTCTTCCGGCGTGATGTCGGGCGTGATGAGCCCCGCACCTCCGGCAGCGAGTAGGTCGTCGGCGTAGCGATCGATGCCGTACTGGAGCACCGGGTTCCAGTAGGTCATGACCAGCACGGGGGCATCGACAGCGGCCGTGATGGCTCGCAGCGCGGTGAAGAGGTCAGCTGTCTTGTACCCGGCAGCCAAGGCGAGGGTCGTCGCCTCCTGGATCACCGCCCCATCCATCACCGGGTCGCTGTAAGGCGGACCGAGTTCGATGATGTCGACGCCGTTCTGCGCGAGCGCGATCGCGGCGTCGATGCTCGTCTGCAGGTCCGGGAAGCCGACGGGCAGGTAGCCGACGAAAACGCTGCGCCCTTCGGCCTCCGCCTTGAGGATCGCTGCTTCGACCCGGCTCATGCGTTGCCGCCGTCGGTCGTCGTTGCATCGTACAGGTCGAAGTACTTCGCAGCGGTGTCCATGTCCTTGTCGCCGCGTCCGGAGAGGCAGACGGCGATCACACCATCCGGGCCGAGCTCGCGGCCGATGCGCAGCGCGCCCGCCAGCGCGTGCGCGGACTCGATCGCGGGGATGATCCCCTCGGTCCGGCTGAGCAGACGCAGAGCCTGCATGGCTTCGTCGTCGGTCGCGGGGATGTACTCGGCACGACCGATGTCGGCGAGCCACGAGTGCTCCGGACCCACTCCCGGGTAGTCGAGTCCCGCCGAGATCGAGTGCGACTCGACGGTCTGTCCATCCTCGTCCTGAAGGACGTACGTGCGGGAGCCGTGCAGCACACCCGGACGACCGCGCTCGATCGATGCTGCGTGCCTCGGTGTGTCGACCCCGTCACCCGCCGCCTCGACGCCGTAGAGCTTCACACCTTCGTCGTCGAGGAACGCGTCGAACATGCCGATCGCGTTGGATCCGCCACCGACGCAGGCGACCACGGCGTCAGGAAGACGTCCGACCTCGGCGAGGAGCTGCTCTCGCGCCTCTTCGCCGATGATCTTCTGGAAGTCGCGCACCATTGCGGGGAACGGGTGCGGGCCGGCGGCCGTGCCGAAGATGTAGTTGGTGGTCTCGACCGACGCGACCCAGTCGCGGTACGCATCGTTGATCGCGTCCTTGAGTGTGCGTGATCCGGAGGTCACTGCCACCACCTCGGCGCCGAGCAGGCGCATCCGCGCGACGTTGAGCGCCTGGCGCTCGGTGTCGACCTCGCCCATGTAGATCGTGCAGTCGAGGCCGAACAGTGCAGCGGCGGTCGCCGTCGCCACGCCGTGCTGGCCAGCACCGGTCTCGGCGATCACGCGTGTCTTACCGAGCCGCTTGGTGAGCAGTGCCTGACCGAGCACATTGTTGATCTTGTGCGAACCGGTGTGGTTGAGGTCTTCACGCTTGAGGAAGACGCGCGCTCCCCCGGCGTGCTCGGCGAAGCGGGCGACCTCGGTGATCGCAGAAGGCCGACCGGCGTAGGAGCTCAGCAGATGAGCGAGCTCGGCGCGGAACTCGGGGTCGGCGACTGCAGCCGTATACGCGGCCGTCAGCTCGTCGATCGCGGCGATGAGCGATTCCGGCATGAACCGGCCGCCGAAATCTCCGAAGTAGGGACCATGCTGGTCGCGCAGGCTCACGGTGTCTTCTTCCTGCCGGGTAGTGCAAGGGATCCGGCCTCGAGGAACCGCGTCAACGTGGCGACTGGGTCGCCCGTGACGAGGGCTTCGCCGATCAGCACCACATCGGCGCCGGCGGAGCGGTAGTGGGTGACGTCGTCCGGCGTCAGAACAGCCGACTCGGCGATCTTCACCGCGGTGTCGGGAATGCGGTCGACAAGACGCCCGAACAGGTCACGATCCAGCTCGAGTGTGGTGAGGTCGCGCGCGTTCACACCGATCAGGGGGGCGCCGAGGTCGATCGCGACCTCGAGCTCATCTGACGAATGCGTCTCCACCAGCGGGGTCATGCCCAGCTCGGTGATGAAGCCGAACAGCTCCTCCAGCACCGAGCGTTCGAGACCGGCGACGATCAGCAACGCGAGGTCGGCGCCGGCAGCCCGTGCCTCGAGCACCTGATAGCGGGTGGCGATGAAGTCCTTCCGCAGCACGGGAAGCGAGACCCGCGCTGTCACCGCCTCGAGATCAGCGAGACTGCCACCGAAGCGGCGTTCCTCGGTGAGCACGCTGATGGCCGACGCACCGCCGGTCTCGTAGAGCGACGCCTGAAGTGCCGGATCAGGGATCGACGCGAGCGCACCGCGAGACGGGCTCGCCCGCTTGACCTCGGCGATGATCTTCACGCGATCCGCCGGGGCGAGGAACGAGAGGACATCCTTGGCCGCAGGACGTGCGAGAGCATCGCTCTCGACCTGTGCCAGCGGGCGCGACTGAGAGCGACGCTCGGCGTCAGCGACTGCGCCGGCCGTCAGGTCGGCGAGGACCACTAGTGCGCCTTCGGCGAGTACTTGGGGCCCTTCACGCCGTAGCCGGCGCGTGCGAGCACCCAGCCCACGAGCGCACCGATCGGGATGAGTGCGGCAGAGACCCAGATGAGGGCGACCCAGACGGGGCTGAACTCAGCGAGGCAGAACGCCAGCGTGCCGACCGTGAAGCCGACGAGCATGATGATCACGGCGGTCCAGGCCGCCGGCGAGTGTCCGTGGCCGGGGTCGGCGATCGGGTTGGTCATGTTCTCCTCCGGGGACGACTACGGGATCGGGTTCAGTCTATCGGTGTCAACGCGTGGGGTCGGTTCCGCGGGACAGGTCGTCCCAGGAATCGACCGCGTCGATCGGGCCATCGTGTGCCGGCGCATCCGCGGTCGTGGTGCGATAGCGCCGCCCACCCGCCTTCCACTTCCGCCATGTGACGAGCACCAGCAGTGAGGCGAGGAGCAGGATCATCCAGCCGATCAGTGCGATGACGGGCCAGGCGGTCGGCACGGCGGACTGCACGACGTCGGCCAGTGCAGCGCTGCCGGCGAGCCCTGTCGCCTCCGTGACCGTCGGGCCGATCGCCGACTCCGGCACAGAGATGAGCAGCTGCAGCGTCGACCAGCCGAGGAACACGGCGCATGCGCCGGCGAGCACACCGAACACGAGTCGCACGGGGCGTCCTGCGATCGAGAGCGCCGCGCCGAGCGCGAGCACCGCGAGGCTGAGCGGCGCGAGAAGCACCAGTGCCGAGGCACCGGGTACGAGGATCGCCTCTCCGGCATCCGCACGCTCCACCGTGACCCATGTCTGCGTGGAGGAGATGATCCCGATCGCTCCGGCGAGCAGGAATCCGAGTACCGAGAGTGAACGACCGCGTCGGGCGATGCTCATGCCGTGGTGCTTCCTGCGACGGCCTCGAGGTCCGTCGTGTCGAAGCAGGTGCGCGTGCCGGTGTGGCAGGCAGGTCCGGTCTGGTCGACGCGGAGCAGGATGGCGTCTCCGTCGCAGTCCAGACGCGCATCGTGCACGACCTGGATGTTGCCGGAGGTGTCGCCCTTGCGCCAGTACTCCTGGCGGGAGCGGGACCAGTAGGTCACGCGGCCGGTGGTCAACGTGCGACGCAGCGCCTCCGCATCGACCCAGGCCAGCATCAGCACCTCGAGCGTGTCCCACTGCTGCACGATCACCGGGGCCAGGCCGTCGGCGTTCCAGGCGACCTGTGCGATCCGCGTCTCGATGTCGCTCATCGGACGATCACTCCCTCTGCGCGCAGCGCGTTCTTGACATCGCCGACCGTGAGCGCGCCGGTGTGGAAGACGCTCGCGGCGAGCACGGCATCCGCGCCCGCCTTGATCGCCGGGGCGAAGTGTTCGACCAGACCGGCACCGCCCGAGGCGATCACCGGAACGGAGGCGGCTTCGCGCATGAGTCGCACAAGTTCGAGATCGAATCCGTCGCGGGTCCCGTCGGCGTCGATCGAGTTGACAAGGAGCTCGCCGGCACCACGCTCGGTGGCCTCGCGCGCCCATTCCACGGCGTCCAGCGTCGTCTGCGTCCGTCCACCGTGCGTCGTGACGACGAACCCGGACGGCGTGGTGTCGGCTCGCTTCACATCGAGCGAGAGCACGAGCACCTGCGCACCGAATCGGTCGGCGATCTCGCCGATCAGCTCGGGACGCGCGATCGCCGCGGAGTTGACACCCACCTTGTCGGCGCCGACCGAGAGCAGCCGTGCCACGTCATCGACGCTGCGCACTCCCCCGCCGACGGTCAGTGGCACGAAGACCTGCTCTGCGGTGCGCTGCACCACGTCGTAGGTCGTGGCGCGCGCGTCGACCGTGGCCGTGACGTCGAGGAAGGTGATCTCGTCAGCACCCTGTGCGGCATAGTGCCTGGCGAGTTCGACAGGGTCACCCATGTCGCGGAGGTTCTCGAAGTTGACGCCTTTGACCACGCGGCCGTCGGCCACGTCGAGGCACGGGATGACACGGCTGGCGAGGGTCATCAGAGCCTCGCGTTGTGGATGGCCGTGACCAGGATGGCCCGCGCGCCGAGCGCGTACAGCGCGTCCATCACGGGGTTGACCCGCGCGCGTGCCACCATCACCCGCACAGCCACCCACTCCGGGTCGCGCAGCGGCGAGACGGTCGGCGACTCGACGCCGCCCGCGATCTTCACGGCGTCGTCGAGCAGGGCGAGGGGAAGGTCGTAGTCGATCATCACGAAACGACGAGCCACCATCACGCCACGCAGACGGCGCAGCAGCGTCTCCGCACCATCGGCGTCGACGGGACCGGCGATGAGCACGGCCTCGGACTGCAGGATCACAGGACCGAACACGTCGAGCCCGGCCTGACGGAGCGTGGTTCCGGTCTCGACGACGTCGGCCACAGCATCCGCCACACCGAGCCGCACGGCGGACTCGACTGCACCATCGAGCGGAACCAGATCGACCGCGATGCCGCGTTCGTCGAGGAAGGCGTCGACGAGGCCCGGATAGGACGTCGCGATGCGCAGTCCGTCGAGCTCGGACACATCCGTGTAGCGTCCGGAGGGGGCGGCGAAGCGGAACGTGGAACCGGCGAAGCCCAGTGCCTCGATCTCGCGGGCGCCGGGCATCCGGGCGTCCAGCAGCAGGTCACGGCCCGTGATGCCGACATCGATCGCGCCGGATCCGACGTAGGTGGCGATGTCCTTGGGACGCAGGAAGAAGAACTCGACGTCGTTGTCGGCGTCGATGACGTGCAGGGTCTTGGGATCGCGTCGACCGGCGTAACCGGCCTCTGCGAGCATCTCAGCGGCGGTCTCGGAGAGAGAGCCCTTGTTGGGAACGGCGATGCGCAGCATGAACAGCTTTCAGTTCGAAGGAGAAGGAGCGGAGCGCGTCACAGATGTCGGTAGACGTCCTGCAGGCTGAGACCCTTCGCGATCATCATCACCTGCACGTGGTAGAGCAGCTGCGAGATCTCCTCGGCAGCCGCCTCATCGGACTCGTACTCGGATGCCATCCAGACCTCGGCGGCCTCTTCGACGATCTTCTTGCCGATCGTGTGCACACCGCCGTCGAGCTCTGCGACAGTGCCGGATCCCTCTGGGCGGGTCTCGGCCTTGACGCTGAGCTCAGCGAACAGCTCGTCGAAAGTCTTCACCACTCAAGGCTAGCGGCTCGCGCGCGGTCCCTGAGCCGAGTGACCGCCGCCTCGATGTCTTCCGCTCCATAGATCGCGGATCCGGCGACGAAGGTGTCGGCTCCCGCCGCGGCCGCCTGCTCGATCGTGGCGTCGGAGATGCCGCCGTCGACCTGCAACCAGACCTGGGAGCCACGTCGCCGGGCCTCATCGGCCAGTGCGCGCAGCTTCGGCATGGTCTCGGGCATGAAACCCTGCCCGCCGAAGCCCGGCTCCACCGTCATCACCAGAATCTGGTCGAACTCGTCCAGCACGCTGAACAACCCCTCGACAGGTGTTCCCGGCTTGACCGCGACCCCGGCGCGGGCGCCGATGTCGCGCAGACGACGCGCGAGCGACACGGGGTCGGCGGCGGCCTCGAGGTGGAAGGTGACGCTCGCAGCGCCGATCTCCGCATACCCCGGCGCCCACCGATCCGGGTCGGTGATCATCAGATGCACGTCGAGCGGGATCGGGCTGGTCGCCTGGATGCGCTCCACCATCTGCGGACCGAACGTGAGATTCGGGACGAAGTGGTTGTCCATGACGTCGACGTGGGCGAAGTCCGCCGTCGCGATGCGGGCGAGATCCGCCTGCATGTTGACGAAGTCCGCCGCGAGGATGCTCGGGTTGATACGGGGGGCGCGGGGCAGATCCATGGTTCTACTCTCCCTGTGGTGTGCGCTGCAGCAGCGCGAGGAACATGGCATCGGTGCCGTGGCGGTGCGGCCAGAGCTGCACCGTTCCGGATTCGGAGCGACCGTCGTCTGCGAGGTCGATCGGTGCGAGTGCGACCCCGGAGACCACGGCGCGCGCATCGAGCATGCGCAGGTCATCGCGCGAACGGAGCACATCCTGCACCACACCGGTGGTCTCGGCCAGGTGCGGTGAGCACGTCACGTACGCGACGATGCCGCCCGGCGCCAATGCCTCGACGGCGGCGCTCAGGAGCTCCACCTGCAGGGGTACCAGCTCGGCGACGTCGGCCGGGCTCTTCCGCCACCGGGCCTCCGGGCGTCGACGCAGCGCACCGAGGCCCGTGCACGGCGCGTCGACCAGGATGCGGTCGAACTCGCCTGCTCGTGAGGTCGCGAGTTCGCGGCCATCCGCCTCGTGCACCACAACATCGCCTGGCACGCCGCGCAGTGCATTGCGCACCAGCCGCGCGCGGGTCGGGACGACCTCGTTCGCCTCGACGGTCACGCCATGCTGATGAGCCACTGCTGCCAGCAGTGCGGTCTTGCCGCCGGGCCCTGCGCAGAGGTCGAGCCAGCGCTCGCCCTCGCCGATCGGCGCAGCTGCCGCGAGAGCGAGCGCGACGAGCTGAGAACCCTCGTCCTGCACCCGCACCGTTCCGCCGGATCCGGCGACGATCCGATACGGGTCCCCACCCGGAGAGCCGTAGGCCGTCGCGGCGTACGGTCGTCGTGGGTCGTCCGGCTCGGCGAGACCCGGTAGCGCGACGAGAGTCACCTCGGGCGAGACGTTGTCGGCCTCGAGCAGCGCCTCGAGCTCATCGACGCGGCCCTCGGCGGCCAGAGCGCGCCGGAGCGCGCGGATGATCCAGACCGGGTGCGCCGAACGCAACGCCAGCCGCTCATCGTCGGAGCGGGCTTCGCGCTCGATCTGCTCCTGCCAGTCCTCGGGACTCTGCCGGGTGATCCTGCGCAGCACCGCGTTCGCGAAGCTCGACGCCCCGCGACCGACCTCGGTCGCGACGAGGTTCACCGACTCGTTCACTGCGGCGTGGGATGCCACTCTCGTGGCGAGCAGTTGATGCACTCCGAGGCGCAGCGCATCCAAGACGGCAGGGTCGATACCGTCTGTACCGCGATCAGCCGCTGCAGCGATGATCGCGTCGTACGTGCCCCGGCGCCGCAGCGTGCCATAGGTGAGCTCGGTCGCAAGCGCCGCATCCTGCGGATTCAGTCCCGCTTCCGCGATCGCGGTGGGAAGCACGAGGTTCGCGTAGGCATCGGAGTCCGAGACGGCACGCAGCACGTCGAACGCCACGCGGCGCGCAGCCTGGACCGTGCGCACCGGCCCACGGGACTGCGCTGGTGCCGAGCGCCCCGTTCCGCCGACACGCCCCTGCGGACGCCTGTTCGGGCGATTCTGCTGACCGTCGCTCATGACCCGGCACGCACCCCTTCAGCTCCTCGTTGCCCACGCCACCAGTCAGCGGCGTTCATCGCTCCCTTGCCCGCAGGCTGCACCCGCGTGACGGCGAGCGGCGCGGAGGCCGTGCCGAACAGCACCGCAGCCTTCGTCGCCACGATCGCACCGGGCTCGAGGGACTCGGCCTCGGGTGCCGGTGACGCCTCGAGGATCTTGAGGCGCTGTCCGTCGAGCGTGGTGTGCGCGCCCGGCTCCGGCGTCACGCCCCGGAACCGCGCGAACACCTCTTCCACGGGTCGCGACCAGTCCAGGAGTCCGTCGGGCAACGACAGCTTGGGGGCGAACGTCGCCTCTCCCTCTTGCGCGACAGCGCGCGCCGTGCCTGCAGCGATCGCCGCCACGACCTCCGCTGTGAGCTCGGCCCCGTCGATCGCCAGCGCCTCCAGTGCGACGTCGGCGGTCGCGCCGGCCGGGACGTCGACCACGCGCGAAGCGAAGACAGCTCCCGCGTCGAGCTCTGCCACGAGCTGGAAGACGCTCGCGCCGAGCTGCGCGTCACCCGCGATCAACGCCCTCTGCACCGGTGCCGCGCCACGCCACTGCGGAAGCAGCGAGAAGTGCAGGTTGATCCACCCCGCATCCGGTGTCGACAGCAGCGGTTCACGCACCAGTCCCCCGTAGGCGACGATCACGCCGAGTTCGGGCCGCAGCGCTGCGATGCGCTGCGTCGCCTCGTCGTCCAGACGCGCAGCGGTGATCACCGGTATGCCGAGTTCACCGGCGGCCTGCGCGACAGGAGAAGGCGTGAGGACCTTCTTGCGCCCGAGTGGCGCATCGGGTCGAGTGACGACCGCGATGATGTCGTGGTCGCGCGCCAGACGGCGCAGAGTGGGAACGGCCGCAGAAGGCGTGCCGGCGAAGACGAGGCGCATGAAGGTACTCCGGAAGGATCAAAGCTCTGGATCGAGGATATCGAGGCGAACCGAGAGAGCGCTCCTCGGATTGCGGCCCCGGCCGCGGCGACTGGCCACCGCTTCGGCCACGACCGCCGCGCGCAGCACGGTCGCCACGCGGCTTCCGGCTGCGTACTCGAAGCGCACCAGCGCCCTGACTCGCGGCGGCACGTCATCGGACTCCATCGGTACGGGGCCCAGCACGGCATCGGCCGGGAGGGCGAGTTCGCCCAGTGCGATCAGCGCGCGCGAGACCGCCGCGGCCGTCCCTTCGACCAGCGCCACCCGTGTGGTCGGCGGCATGTGCAGCGGGGCTCTGCTCTCGAGCTCCGACCGTGCATAGCCGGCCTGATTCCACGTCGCGAGAGCGCGGGCCGTGCCGCCGTCGACACCGACCAGGTGCACGGGCGCTCCGGGAGCGGCGAGGGCTGCCGCGTTCGACCACCACCGCAGACACGATTCGCCGACGCGCAGATCGGGCGCCTGCAGCATGCGGGGCCCATCGAGGAGCACGACAGCGCGGTAACCGCCATCTGCGAGTGGTTCAGCGCCGCGGGTGGCGACCACGAGAGCGGGCTTCGCATCGACACGTTCGATCGGATGAGCGCTGTCGGCGACGATGACCCGCACACCGGGGAACGCTCGTCCGAGCTCATCCGCCGTGCGCTCGCTCCCGGATGATGCAAGTCGCAGTTTCGTCGAGGAGCACGACGGGCACGCCCAGGCCCGCGCTCCCCTGCCGCACCAGCCGCACACCGGGACCGCGCCGCGGTGACGCGCGCCGAGAGGACCTCCGCAGTGCGCGCACCGCGCGGGTGCGCGGCACTCGGCGCATACCAGGGACGGCGAGAAACCCGGGCGGGACACCTGCACGAGCACCGGCCCCTCTGCCGCAGCGGTCCGCGCCGCGAGGAACGCCGACGAGGGCAGACGTTGCGCGGTCGGTTGCTCCATCTCCTGAGGAGTGCTCAGCACCACTCGGGGAAGGACGCGGCGGGTCGCCCGCACGTCCTGCAACCACCCGTGCGCGACCAACCGCTCGACGTCGGTGGTGCGGGTGTGGCCGACGAACAGGAGCGCGCTCTCCTCCTGCTCCTGACGCAGCAGCGCGGCGTCGCGGGCGTTGACATAAGGGGCCAATGGCTCACCCAGAAGTGGATCGCCGTCATCCCATATCGCGACGAGCCCGGCGTGCACGGGGGCGTACACGGCAGACCGATTGCCGACGACGATGCAGGGCGCGTCCTCGAGCGTGCGGAGGAACGAGCGGTACCGGGCCGGATTCGTCTGCCGAGAGTCGTACCGGATGATCGTCTCTTCGGGCGCGATCTGCGCGAGTGCGGTGAGCAGTCGATCGAGGTCACGATGATCGGGGACGATCAGGATCGACGACTCCCCCGCCGCCAACGTCTGCACGGCAGCGGCGGCGAGGAGCGACGCCCAGAGCGGCCCGTCAGCGCGTACCCCCGGAACCGCTTCCACAGCCGCGCGGCCGTGGTTCTCGAGCACGCTGAGCAACCCGTCGTAGGTGTCGAGCACTCCCGTAGCGTGCGCCAGTGCTGCATCGTCGGGCCCGACGGTGGGCGAATCCGCAGTCCAGGCCTTCTCGACGCGCACCTGACGCTTGGGGATCACGAGCCGGAGGATGTCGGATTCCGACCCCGCAGCCCGATCAGCGACGCGTCTGGCGAGGCGATGCAGGCGCTCCGGCAGCACCGACACCGGAGACACGATGCTGTCGACCTCGGAGAGCGGACGATCCGCATCGTCTTCGACACCGAGCTCGACGACATAGCCGTCGATCACGCGCCCCGCGGTGCGTAGCGGAACCTTGATCCGAGCGCCCAGCGGAACGTCACCGAGTTCGGCCGGGAGCGAGTAGTCGAAGAGACGGTCCAGTTGTGGCAACGGGGAGTCGAGGAGCACCCGCGCGATGCGACGGCTCTCCGAACTCATGAGAACCGAAGCCCCATCAGAGACCGGCAGCGCGGCGCAGCTCTTCGACGCGGTCGGTGCGCTCCCAGGTGAACTCCGGCAACTCGCGTCCGAAGTGTCCGTAGGCGGCGGTCTGCGCGTAGATCGGGCGCAACAGATCGAGCTGGTCGATGATCGCCTGCGGGCGCAGGTCGAAGACCTCGTTGATCGCGCGCGTGATGATCTCGTCGGACACCCTGCCGGTGCCGAAGGTCTCGACATACAGGCCGACTGGACGGGCGACCCCGATCGCGTACGCAACCTGGACCTCGAGCCTGTCGGCGAGCCCTGCGGCGACGGCGTTCTTCGCGACCCAGCGGGTCGCGTAGGCGCCCGAGCGGTCGACCTTCGACGGGTCCTTGCCGCTGAAAGCGCCCCCACCGTGACGCGCGGCGCCACCGTAGGTGTCGATGATGATCTTGCGGCCGGTCAGTCCGGCATCGCCCTTGGGGCCACCGGTCACGAAGGGGCCGGCGGGGTTGATGTAGAACGTGACGTCGTCGAGGTCGAGACCCGTGTTCTCGAGGATCGGCGCGATGACGTGCTCGCGCACCTGCTGCTGCAGGTCTTCCTGCGAGATGTCGGGGTGGTGCTGCGTGGACACGACGACCGCGTCGACGGTCTTCGGGGTGAACCCGTCGTAGCCGAGCGTGACCTGGGTCTTGCCGTCGGGGCGCAGGAACGGGAGGAGTCCGCTGCGGCGCACCTCGGCGAGTCGCTCGGCGATGCGGTGCGCCGTCCAGGCGGCCATCGGCATGAGCTGCGGGGTCTCGTTGGTCGCGAAACCGAACATGATGCCCTGGTCACCCGCGCCGAGGCCGTCGAGCGGGTCGACGGAAGAGCCGTCGCGATGCTCCTGCGCGTTGTCGACGCCGTGGGCGATGTCGGTGGACTGCTCTCCCACCGAGATGCTCACTCCGCACGAGTCACCGTCGAATCCGGTGTCGCTGGACGTGTAGCCGATGCCGTTCACGACCTGTCGGACGATCGTGGGGATGTCGACGTACGCCTCCGTGCGGATCTCGCCTGCGACATGGACGAGTCCGGTCGTGACGAGCGTCTCGACGGCGACGCGCGATTCGGGGTCTTTGTCGATGAGGCCGTCGAGGATGCTGTCCGAGATCTGGTCACAGATCTTGTCCGGATGTCCCTCGGTGACGGACTCGGACGTGAACAGACGCAGGGCGCTCATCGATACTCCAGAACGGGATGGGTGAGAAGAAGGGCGGATACACCCATTCTGAACCGCGCCTCGGACAGAGTGCGAGGCGCGGTCCGGAATATCACTCCGCGTGACGCAGGCGGAGCTTGTCCTCGTTGATCTCGTGCAGAGCGATCGTGAGCGGCTTGTCCTCGACCGAGGAGTCGACCAGCGGTCCCACGTTGTCGAAGAGGTTGCCTTCGTGCAGGTCGGAGTAGTAGTCGTTGATCTGACGGGCGCGCTTGGACGCGTAGATCACGAGCTCGTACTTGGAATCGACTCGATCCAGCAGGTTGTCGATGGGGGGATCGATGATGCCCTTGTTGTGGTGTCCGGCCATGGTTGACCTCCTGATCAGGCGACGGGATCGTCGCGAAGACGGTGCTGCAGGCACGCGACCCTTCGACAAGCTCAGGGGCCCAGGTGGCCCTTCGACAGGCTCAGGGACCCAGCTCAGCGGGTCAGCGTGCAGAGCTTGAAGACAATTCTACGACCTCAGCGGCGGCATCGGCGACGTTCTCGTTCACGATGAGGTGATCGAACTCGTTCTGGGCGGCCAATTCGACCTTCGCGGTGCGCAGTCGTCTGGCGCGTTCCTCGGCGCCCTCAGTGCCTCGACCGACCAGTCGCTGCACGAGTTCGTCCCAGCTCGGCGGCAGCAGGAAGATCAGCGTGGCGGCTGGTTCTGCTGCTCGCACCTGGCGCGCACCCTGCAGATCGATCTCGAGCAGGACCGTCTTCCCCTCGGCCAACGCGGCATCGATCGGTGGGCGCGGGGTGCCGTAGCGTGAACGGTTGTGCACGACGGCGTACTCGAGCAGTTCGCCGTGCTCGATGAGCCGGTCGAACTCGGCGTCGTCGACGAAGTAATAGTGCACGCCGTCGATCTCGCCCGGGCGTGGCGGGCGCGTGGTTGCCGAGACCGACAGGTGGATCTCGGGGTGGTTCTCACGGATGTGGGCCGCCACTGTTCCCTTACCCACGGCGGTGGGGCCGGCGAGCACGAGCAACCGGCTGCGCGCTCCGCGCGGGGACAACGGCGGGAAGCGTCCGTCGAGCCAGTGCTCGAGCACGACCCGTTGCCGGGCGCCGAGCCCTCCGAGCCGTTTCACCGGCGAGATCTGGAGGTCTTCCAGCACACGGTCGCGCTTGCCCGCACCGATCGCTGGCAGGGCGAGCAGGAAGTCGGTGATCCGCATGGATCCCTCGACCGAGTCCGGATCTTCGATCGCTCGATGCAGCACGGCCTGAGGCGTGATGACCCGCATGGTCAGGTCGCGCTTGAGCGAGGCACGGGCGCGTCGACGCTCGACGGCCTTGCGCGCGGCAGCGGCCCGATCGACCTCGGGGATGACTCGTGTCTCAGCCACGTGCGGCCTCCTGGTATTGCGCGACGCGCGCTTCGATCGCTGCGGCGATGCCTTCCGGTCCGGCACCGAGGATGCTGCGGCTCTCGCTGGCGATGACGCACGCCGCCATAGCGCCGAAACGGTCAGCGAGGTCGGCCGGCTCCGCGCCCTGCGCTCCGAAGCCGGGGGCGAGGATGGGCGCGTTCGGAGCGAACGCGTCGATACCGGCAGCCGACCAGTCGACGGTGGCGCCGATGACCACACCGATGCTCCCCCACTCCCCTGAGGCGACCGCTGCCTCGTTCCTGGTCGACACCTCGGCGAGAACTCCCGCCGCGACCGAGCGATCATCGCCACGCGAACGTTGCAGCGGTTCGGCTTCGGGATTGCTGGTGGCGGCGAGCACGAAGACGCCCTTGCCGTGCTGTGCGGCGAGAGAGAAGGCCCCGTCGAGCGCGCCGACGCCGAGGTACGGACTGACCGTCAGCGCATCGGCTTCGAGTGCGGAGCCCGGAGTGAGCCAGGCGGCGGCGTACGCATCCATCGTCGAGCCGATGTCACCGCGCTTGGCGTCGGCGATCACGATCAGACCCGCGGCACGCGCGGCCGCGAGCACCTCTTCGAGCGCGACGAACCCGGCGGATCCGAAGCGCTCGAAGAACGACACCTGCGGCTTGACGATCGCCACTCGGCCGACCGCCGCGTCCACCGTGCGCAGACCGAACTCCCGCACACCGGCGGCGTCCTGCGTCAGACCCCAGGCGTCGAGAAGCGCCGCATGCGGGTCGATCCCGACGCAGAGCGGCCCGGACGAGCGGAGTGCCGTCCGGACGCGCTCACCGAAACCTGCGCTCACACCGTCGCCTTCCGGTCCAGCGCGTACTCCTGGAGGCTCTTGACGTCGAAGCCCTCGTGCGCGGCGTCCATACCGCTGACGGCTGCGCCGAGCACCGCCATGGTGGTGAAGAGCGCCTTGTCGGCCGCGACGGCCGCCGCACGGATCTCGTAGCCGTCCGCACGCGCTGCTCCACCCGAAGGCGTATTCACGACGATGTCGATCGAACCGTCGTTGATCAGATCGACGACGTTCTGCGCACCGCTCTCCTGGGTCTCGCTGTACTTCTCGACGACCGTGACCGCGATGCCGTTGCGCGAGAGGATCTCGGCGGTACCCTCGGTCGCGACGATCGTGAAACCGAGCTGCTGCAGACGGTGAGCGGGCAGGATGACCGCACGCTTGTCAGAGTCGGCGACCGAGATGAAGACGGTGCCAGAGGTGGGCATTCCGCCGTACGCTGCGGCCTGGCTCTTCGCGAACGCCGTCGGGAAGTCCTTGTCGATTCCCATGACCTCACCGGTCGAGCGCATCTCCGGGCCGAGCACGGAGTCGACGATCTTCCCGTCCTTGGTGCGGAAGCGCTTGAACGGAAGCACCGCTTCCTTCACAGCGACCGGTGCACCCAGGGGCACCCGCGAGCCGTCGTTCTCGGGCAGCAGGCCCTCGGCCTTCAGCTCGGCGACGGTGGACCCTGCCATGATGCGGCTGGCCGCCTTGGCGAGGGGGATTCCCAGGGCCTTCGAGACGAACGGCACCGTGCGGCTCGCGCGCGGGTTGGCCTCGATCACGTAGAGCACTCCGGCGCTGATCGCGAACTGTACGTTCAGCAGCCCGCGCACGCCGACGCCCTCGGCGATCGCGAGAGTCGCGATGCGCACCCGGTCGATGTCGGAACGGCCCAGCGAGATCGGCGGCAGCGTACAGCTGGAGTCGCCGGAGTGGATGCCGGCCTCTTCCAGGTGCTCCATGACGCCGCCGATGTAGAGGTCGGTGCCGTCGTAGAGCGCGTCGACGTCGAGCTCGATCGCGTCATCCAGGAAGCGGTCCACCAGCAGCGGCTTGCCCGGTTCGATGATGACCTCGCCTGCCGTGCGCACGAAGTAGTCGCGCAGGCTGGGCGAGTCGTAGACGATCTCCATGCCGCGACCGCCGAGCACGAAGCTCGGGCGCACGAGCACCGGGTATCCGATGTCCTCGGCGATGCCCACGGCACCGTCCACGTCGATGGCCGTGCCGTGTCGCGGGGCGACGAGGCCGGCGGCGTCGAGGATGCCGCTGAAGAGCTCGCGTTCCTCGGCGAGGTCGATCGCCTCGGGGCTGGTGCCGAGCACGGTGTACCCGGCGTCCTGGATGCCCTTGGCGAGTCCGAGCGGCGTCTGGCCACCCAGCTGGCACACGACGCCGAGGATGGTGCCGCTCGCGGCCTCCGCATCGAGCACCTCGAGCACGTCCTCCAGCGTGAGCGGCTCGAAGTAGAGCCGGTCGGAGGTGTCGTAGTCGGTCGAGACGGTCTCCGGGTTGCAGTTGACCATGATGGTCTCGAACCCGGCATCCGACAGCGCGAACGAGGCGTGCACGCAGGAGTAGTCGAATTCGACACCCTGGCCGATGCGGTTCGGTCCCGAGCCGATGATGACGACCTTCGTGCGCTCGGAGGGCGTGACCTCGGTCTCAAAGTCGTAGCTCGAGTAGTGGTAGGGAGTGAGGGCGGGGAACTCCCCTGCGCAGGTGTCGACCGTCTTGTAGACCGGACGGATGCTCAGGCTGTGGCGGAGTCCACGGACCTCGACCTCGCTGATGCCGCGGATCTCGGCCAGCTGGGCATCGGAGAAGCCGTGTTCCTTGGCGTAGCGGAGGGTCGCGGCATCCAGTTCAGGAGCGGTGCGCACGATCTCGGCGACCTCGTTGATCAGCACGATCTGGTCGAGGAACCACGGGTCGATCGCGGTGGCGTCGAACGCCTGCTCGATGGTCGCGCCCTTGCGCAGCGCCTGCTGCAGCACCACGATGCGGCCATCGGTCGGGGTCTTCGACACCTCGAGCAGCTCCTCCAGGGAGCGCTCTTCTGCACCCCAGTGGAAGCTCGATCCGCGCTTCTCCAGCGAACGCAGCGCCTTCTGCAGCGCCGTCGCGTAGTTGCGACCGATCGCCATCGCCTCGCCGACCGACTTCATGGTCGTCGTCAGGGTCGGGTCGGCGGCCGGGAACTTCTCGAACGCGAAGCGCGGCACCTTGACCACGACGTAGTCGAGCGTGGGCTCGAAGCTCGCAGGGGTGACGCCCGTGATGTCGTTGGGGATCTCGTCGAGGCGGTAGCCGAGGGCGAGCTTGGCCGCGAGCTTCGCGATCGGGAAGCCCGTCGCCTTCGAGGCCAGTGCGCTCGAACGCGAGACGCGCGGGTTCATCTCGATCACGATGATGCGGCCGTTCTCGGGGTTGACCGCGAACTGGATGTTGCAGCCACCCGTGTCCACCCCCACAGCGCGGATGATGTCGATGCCGATGTCGCGCAGCTTCTGGTACTCACGGTCGGTGAGCGTCAACGCCGGGGCGACGGTGATCGAGTCACCCGTGTGCACGCCCACCGGGTCGACGTTCTCGATCGAGCAGACCACGACCGTGTTGTCGGCCGTGTCGCGCATGAGCTCGAGCTCGTACTCCTTCCAGCCGAGGATCGACTCCTCCAGGAGCACCTCGTTGGTCGGCGAGTCGTGCAGGCCGGCGCCGGCGATGCGGCGCAGGTCCTCCTCGTCGTACGCGAAGCCGGAGCCCAGGCCGCCCATCGTGAAGCTGGGACGCACCACCAGGGGGTAGCCGAGCTCGTCGGCCGCGGCGAGCACCTCGTCCATGGTGTGCGCGATGCGGGAGTCGGCGACGTCGGCGCCGGCGTCGAGCACCAGCTGCTTGAAGATCTGACGGTCCTCGCCCTTGTTGATCGCCTCGAAGTTGGCGCCGATGAGCTCGACGTCGTACTTCTCGAGGATCCCGTGGTTGTGCAGCTGGATCGCCGCGTTCAGTGCGGTCTGACCGCCGAGCGTCGGAAGGATCGCGTCGGGACGCTCCTTCGCGATGATCGTCTCGATGACCTGCCAGGTGATCGGCTCCACGTACGTCGCATCGGCGAAGTCGGGGTCGGTCATGATGGTGGCGGGGTTGGAGTTCACCAGAATCACGCGCACGCCCTCCTCACGGAGGACGCGGCACGCCTGGGTGCCGGAGTAGTCGAACTCGCAGGCCTGACCGATGACGATCGGGCCGGAGCCGATGACGAGGACGGAGCGGATATCGTCGCGCTTGGGCATTACTTGGCGTCCTTCTTGGTGGCCACGACCAGGTCGCGGAACCGGTCGAAGAGGTAGTTGGCGTCGTGGGGGCCGGCTGCGGCCTCGGGGTGGTACTGCACGGAGAATGCGGGGATGTCGAGGGCTCGCAGTCCCTCGACCACGTTGTCGTTCAGGCCCACGTGGCTGACCTCGACCTTGCCGTAGCCGTTCGGGCTGTCGAAGGAGCCCTCGAGTGGGGCCTCGACGGCGAACCCGTGGTTGTGCGCGGTGATCTCCACCCGGCCGGTGGTCTTGTCGAGCACCGGCTGGTTGATCCCCCGGTGTCCGAACGGCAGCTTGTAGGTGCCGAGGCCGAGCGCACGACCGAGCAGCTGGTTTCCGAAGCAGATGCCGAAGAAGGGCAGTCCGTCGTCGAGCACCGCACGCAGCAGCTCCACATGCCCGTCGGACGCGGCCGGGTCGCCGGGGCCGTTGGAGTAGAACACCGCGACGGGGTCGATCGCGCGGATCTCCTCGATCGTGACGTTCTGGGGCAGCACGTGCACGTCGAACCCGCGCGCCGCGAGGTTGTCGATCGTCGCCTGCTTCACGCCGAGGTCCAGCACGGCGAGGTTGCCCACGCGCTCACCGATCCCTGTGGTGATGGTGGCGACGTCGACCGAGACCTCGGCCGAGAGGTTGCGACCAGCCATCTGCGGAGCCTCACGCACGATGCGCACCTGCTCCTCGGCGTCGAGCGCTGCGGCGTCACCCGAGAAGATCCCCCCGCGCATCGAGCCGGCTGAGCGGATGTGGCGCGTGATCGAGCGGGTGTCGATGCCGCTGATGCCGACGATGCCGTCCTGAACGAGGATCTCGTCCAGCGAGGCGTTCGCCCGCCAGTTCGACACCACGCGTGAGGGGTCGCGCACGATGTAGCCGGCGACCCAGATGCGACGGGACTCGGTGTCTTCGTCGTTCATGCCGGTGTTGCCGATGTGCGGCGCGGTCTGCAGCACGATCTGCCCGGCGTAGGACGGATCGGTGAGCGTCTCCTGGTAGCCGGACATGCCGGTGGCGAAGACGACCTCGCCGAGGGTGGTTCCGCGGGCGCCGTAAGCGCGGCCGACGTGGCGGGTGCCGTCCTCGAGGACGAGTACGGCGGGTTCGGGCAGAGCGGTCATCGTGTGGCTCCTGTGTCGGGGGCAGCGGGGACGAGCCGCTGCAGATCAGAGATGAGGGTTCGGGGATCGCCGGTGGCGAGACGGAGGTACGAGTCGACGATCGTCTCGTCGTCCGCGTTCCAGGCGATGCGGATGAGGCCGCCGGGTTCGACCACACGGTCGATCGTGACCGTGGCTCGATCGACCGCGACGAGTCGCGAGGAGGCCAGGAACACGGTGGGCGCTCCGTCGAGGCACAGCGCGACACCGCGATCGGTCACGGCCAGCTCACCGCGGGCGCGGTACTCCAGCGGCGACACCGTCACGCGCTCGAGCGGCTGCTCGTGCCGGGTCGTCGAGACGTAGAGCACCTCGTCGCGGCGGGCGACCTCGGCATGCTCCGGCACTCCGAGCGGAGCGCTGAGCGCCGAGTCGCGTCGGAGTCGTCGTCGCCAGGCGAGGAGCATCGTCAACAGCACCAGCAGCGCCACGGCGATCGTGATCGCGATGGCGAGATCGCGTGTGCTCATGCGTTCAGCTCCTCGACCACGGAGCCGGAGTCGACGGTCACGATGCCGCCGTGGACGGTGAACTCCACGCGACCGGGCAGGGCGCGCCCCAGGTACGGCGAGTTCACACTGCGCCCGTGCAGGTCGGCCTCGGTGAAGACACCGTCGATCGAGGCGTCGTAGAGCGCGATGTGACCGGGCTGTCCGACTTCGAGAGGCGTGCCGTGTCCGGCGAGCTGACCGATCCGTGCCGGCGTGGCGCTCATGACGCGTGCGACATCGCTCCAACCGATCAGGCCGGTCTGCACCATCGACTGGTGGACCACGCGCAGGGCACTCTCGAGCCCCACCATGCCGTTCGCGGCTGCCTGCCACTCGCAGGCCTTGTGCTCGCTGGGGTGTGGAGCGTGATCCGTGGCGACGATGTCGATGGTGCCGTCGGCCAGGCCTTCGCGCACGGCGAGCACGTCTTCTTCGCGGCGCAGCGGCGGGTTCACCTTGAACCGTGCGTCGTACCCGCGCACGAGCTCGTCGGTCAGCAGCAGGTGATGCGGCGTGACCTCGGCCGTCACCGCGATCCCGCGCTTCTTCGCCCAGCGGATGATGTCGACCGATCCCGCGGTGGACAGGTGGCACACGTGCAGCTTCGAGCCGACGTGCTCTGCGAGCAGGACATCGCGGGCGATGATCGACTCCTCGGCGACGGCCGGCCAGCCGGCGAGGCCGAGCTCGGCCGACACGATGCCCTCGTTCATCTGGGCGCCCTCGGTCAGGCGAGGGTCCTGCGCGTGCTGAGCGATCACGCCGCCGAACGACTTCACGTACTCGAGGGCGCGGCGCATGATCAGCGGGTCGAACACGCAGAAGCCGTCGTCGCTGAAGACGCGCACCTTCGCCCGGGAGGTCGCCATGGCGCCCAGCTCGGCGAGACGTTCGCCCTTCTGCCCGACGGTCACGGCGCCGATCGGCTGCACGGTCGCGTACCCCGCCGCCTCGCCGAGCGCGAGCTCCTGCTCCACGACACCGGCCGTGTCGGCGACGGGCGAGGTGTTCGGCATCGCGAACACGGCGGTGAAACCACCGGCGGCCGCTGCCCTGGTACCGGTGAGGATCGTCTCCGAAGCCTCGTACCCCGGCTCGCGCAGATGCGTGTGCAGGTCGACCAGACCGGGAAGGGCGACCAGGCCGTTCGCGTCGATGACACGGGCTCCCGCCCTGCTGAGCCCGGTGCCGATCTCGGCGATCACACCGTTCTCGATGATGATGTCGGCGCTCTCGGCGCCCACCAGCTGTGCACCGGTGATCACGAGGGTCTCGCTCACAGGTCTCCCCCTCGTTCGTCGTCTCGTTCTCCTGCCAGCAGCAGGTACAGCACCGCCATGCGGACGGATACTCCGTTCGCGACCTGCTCCAGCACCGTGGAACGGGCGGAATCGGCAGCTGCGGAGGAGATCTCCAGCCCGCGGTTCATGGGTCCGGGGTGCATCACAATGCTACCGTCCGGCAGACCGGCCACACGCAGTGCGTCGAGCCCCCAGCGTCGCGAATACTCCCGCTCAGTGGGGAAATACGCGGCGTTCATCCGCTCGAGCTGGATACGCAGCATCATCACTGCGTCCGGCTCGTCGGCAAGGGCGACGTCGAGGTCGTAGAGCACGCGTACAGGCCACTGCGACACGTTCTGAGGCACGAGCGTCGGCGGGGCGACGAGCGTGACGTCGGCGCCGAGCGTCGTCAGCAACCAGACATTCGATCGCGCGACCCGGGAGTGCAGCACGTCACCGACGATCACGACCCGCAGGCCGCCGAGATCCCGGCCGCGGCTGTCCGCCCCGAAGCGGCGCTTGCGGATCGTGAACGCGTCGAGGAGCGCCTGCGTGGGGTGCTCGTGCGTGCCGTCTCCCGCGTTGACGACGCCGGCGGAGATCCAGCCGCTCGTCGCGAGCGTCTGCGGCGCTCCGGAGCTCGGGTGACGCACGACCACCGCGTCGGCGCCGATCGCCTCGAGCGTCTGGGCGGTGTCCTTCAGGCTCTCACCCTTGGAGACGCTCGATCCCTTCGCCGCGAAGTTGATCACGTCGGCGGAGAGGCGCTTGGCTGCGGCCTCGAAGGAGATGCGGGTGCGGGTCGAGTCCTCGAAGAAGAGATTGACGACGGTCTTGCCGCGGAGGGTCGGCAGCTTCTTGACCTCGCGGGACTGCGTGTCCGCCATGTCCTCGGCGACATCGAGGATGCGCAGCGCGGTGGCCTTGTCGAGGGTGTGGGTGTCGAGAAGGTGCCTCATGCGCCGATCGTCACCTCTTCGGCCCCATCGTTCTCGAACAGTCGAACGTTGACCCGCTCGGTGCGGGCGGAGGGGATGTTCTTGCCGACGAAGTCGGGACGGATGGGCAGCTCGCGGTGGCCCCGATCGACCAGGATCGCGAGCCGCACGACAGCGGGGCGTCCGATCGACTGGATCGCGTCGAGTGCGGCCCGGATGCTGCGCCCGGAGAAGAGCACATCGTCGACGAGCACGACCGTCTTGCCGTCGATGCCGCCGACCGGGATCTCCGTCGGACGAGGAGAGCGCGTCGGATGCTTCGAGAGGTCGTCGCGGAACAGGGTCACATCCAGCGCACCCACGGGAACGGACTCCTGGGCGATCTCGCTGATCAACGTGCCCAGGCGGTGTGCGAGAGTGACGCCGCGGGTCGGAATGCCCAGCAGGACGAGGTTCTCAGCGCCCCGATTCGATTCGAGGATCTCATGAGCGATGCGGGTCAATCCCCGCGAGATATCGGCTTCTTGCAGCACAGTGCGCGTGCTCATCTGCCGCTCCCTTCTCCGCCTCACAGGACGGTGTTAAAGGTTGCTTGTGAGTCGAGTCTATCGGAGACGCTCAGACTCCGACGACGTCAGTCCGTGCCGGTCAGCTCGCCGTCTCCACCAGCTCGTCGGCGACGTTCTCCGCCTTGGTCGCGCGGATCGGGTGACCGCTCGTCGACAGGCAGCTTCCCGTCTTCAGGTCCCATTTCCAGTCATGCATGCTGCAGGTGAGCACGCCATCCTCATCGACCTTGCCGGTCTTCGTGAGGTCGGCGCGCAGATGCGGGCAACGGCGCTGCACGACCCAGTCGCCGATCACGGCGTCCTCGTTCTGGTCGGTCTGCTCCTGGTACCAGTTCTCGACATACTCGATCCGGTCCACCGACAGGCACTTGAGGAACGTGGTGAGGAACTCGTTGAACTTGCCGCTGCGACCCACCTGGAACTGCATCGACAGGAAGATCGAGTTCGACCAGTCGATCTCATGGTCCTGGATGTTGGTCGACACGAGATCAGCGGGGATCGTGTACCAGTACACGCACTCCTCCCCTGCGTACTCGCGCACCTTGGCGCGGGGGAAATCGACGACCATGTCGAGCTCGCCGATGCGGAACCGCACGTTGCCGCCGACGCCGAGGCGGATGGTGCGCGACTTCTTCAGCAGGGGCTCCCACCACTCCTTGATCGCCGCGAGCATCTCGTCCGGAGGGATGATTTCGGCGCGCGACGCCTCCTCATCGAGGATCTCCTGCTGACGGCTGGCTCGCTGCTCCTCGAGATAGTCCCACTTCTCGTCGAAGATGTGCGTGAGCTCGGCCTCGCTGTAGAGCGTCTGCTCCGTCGTCACCTCGCCACCGTCGACCGTGACGAGCGTGCCCGGCACGAACAGATGACCGTCGTACTGCGGAGACAGCTCCTTCATGTGCGCGAGGAACTGCTTCTGATCCGTGAAGATCGACTCGCCGTTCTTGCCCAGTCCGTTGAAGTCGAACAGGTCGTCACGCAGGAACATGGGCGGCCCGGCCATCGGGAACACATGTGGTGCGTCGACCTTGTCGATGTAGTACATCGCACGCTTGTTCTGCGAGTCGCGCTTGAGCTGCGCGAAGTTCTGCTTCGCCTCCAGCGGCAAGTCGTAGACCATGGGCCACCAGATCGCGCCGGACACCTGCGTGAAGTAGGCATCGGGCTTGCCGAAGTGGAGCAGCGAGTCGAGGTCGAGCGGATGCGAGTCGTTCTGGTTCAGCATCGAACCGGTACCGTCATCGACGCTCAGCGAGGAGTCCCCGATGGGCCCGTCACTGGGTGCACGCAGCGGGGTGATCATGATCTTGAGCGCGCCGCGCTGGATGATCTCGCCGGCGGGGGCGTACGTGATGTTCGAGAACCCGAGTGCACGGATGTCGCGCTCGAGGTCGTCAATCGGGTACTCCGGAAGCAGGACCTCGATGTCCTTGGAGATGTAGCGCTCGAGGAGCTTCGGGTCGAAGTGATCGCGGTGACGATGCGAGATGTAGAGGAAATCAGCCTCACGCCCGAAGCGCTCCCAATCGAGGCCCCGGTTGTCGGGGAACGGGAACCAGGAGCCGAAGAAGGACGGACCGAGCACGGGGTCGCAGATGATGTTGCCGCCGACCGTCTCGATGAACATCCCGGCGTGACCGAGTCCCGTGATCCGCATTGCGCTCCTCCTGTGCATCCCGGGCACCCGATCCGGATGCCTCGTATGGACGCGCTCGATTCTACCGGCGGCATGCTGGACGAGCCGTCTGACCGGCCGTGAGAAAACCGCTCAGTCGTCGAACAGCCCGCGGATGTCGTCGGCCGTGAGCGACTGAGCGAACAGCGCCTCGTCGTCCATGACGGCGGTGAACAGGCGTGCCTTGCGCTGTTGCAGCTCGCGGACCTTCTCCTCGATCGTCCCGGCGGAGATCATGCGATACACGAAGACCTGACCGGTCTGGCCGATGCGATGCGTGCGGTCTATCGCCTGCGCCTCGGCGGCAGGGTTCCACCACGGGTCGAGCAGGAACACATAGTCCGCCTCGGTGAGAGTGAGCCCGAAGCCACCGGCCTTCAGGCTGATCAGGAACACCGGCTGCTCCCCTGCTCTGAAGCCCTCCACGACGTCCTGTCGACGGCGCGTCGACCCGTCGAGGTGGGCGTACGGAATGCCCGCCTCCTCGAGCCGCGCGGCCGCGAGGTCGAGGAACGACGTGAACTGGCTGAACACCAGCGCACGGTGCCCTTCGGCCTGCAGCTCCGCCACGCGCTCGAGGAGCGTGTCGAGCTTGCTGGAGCCGATGTCGGCGTCGTTCTCGTCGACGAGTCCCGGTGCGAGGCTCAGCATGCGCAGCAGGGTCAGAGAACGGAAGACGATGAAACGGTTGCGGTCGAGGTCGTCCAGGAGGCCCAGGACCTTCTGCCGCTCCCGCTGCAGCACCACGTCGTAGAGGGACCTATGGGCCGCGCTCAGTTCGACCTCGAGCACCTGCTCCTGCTTCGGCGGCAGATCCGGAGCGACGAGTTCCTTCGTGCGGCGCAGCATCAGCGGTCGGATGCGGCGACGCAACTGCGCGAGCCGGCGCTGGCGGTACTCCCCGCCCTCTTCGTTCTCGGGGACCTTGCCCTTCTCGATCGGCTGGATGTAGCGATCGCGGAACTTCCGAGCGGACGGGAAGAGGCCAGGAGCCGCGAGCTTCAGCAACGACCACAGATCCGAGAGGCTGTTCTCCATCGGTGTTCCTGTCACGGCGTACGTGACGTCGGCGTGGAATGTCGAGATCGCCCGATGCAGCTTGGTCTTCGGGTTCTTGACGAACTGGGCCTCGTCCAGGATGAGCCCGGCCCATTCGACCGCGCCGAACTCCTTCTCGTCGAGCCGCGCGACCGTGTACGAACTCACGATGACGTCGGCGCCAGCGGCAGCATCAGCCAGGGTTCCGCGACGCGTTCCGCTGGTGCTCTCCACGATGGTCACCCGGAGCTCTGGCGTGAATCGCGCTGCCTCCGTCCTCCAGGTGCTGAGCACCGAGGTCGGCGCGAGCACGAGGAACGGGCGCCGCTCCCCCTGGTCGCGCGTGTGCTGCACGAAGGTCAGCAGCTGGAGCGTCTTGCCGAGCCCCATGTCGTCGGCCAGAATGCCGCCGAGCCGGTGTCGCCACAGGAAGGCGAGCCAGTCGAATCCGGACTTCTGATACGGACGCAGCTCAGCGCGAAGCCCCGAGGGCACAGGAGTCGACGGCACACCGGTCGCCTGGCGCAGGCCCTCTGCGGTGGAGCGCCAGCTCACGGCGGGCTGCGCTTCATCCGCGAGATCCTCGAACTCCTCCCAGAGATCGGTCTGATAGCGGCTGATGCGCGGCCCGGTCTCCCACTCGTCGAGTTCACCCGCCTCTTCGATCAGCTCGCGCAGTCGGTCGAGCGCCGGATGGTTCAGGGGGAAGTAGCCGCCGTCGGACAGCAGCAGCTTCTTCTTCCCCTTGCTGAGCGCGGAGAACAGCGGGCCGAACGGAATGCTCCTTCCGTCGATCCTGACGATGATGCCGAGATCGAACCAGTCCGCGTCCGTTGTCTCAACCGTCGACACGGCCACCTCGGGCGTGCCGGTGAGTTCCCGATACTCCTTGCGCACGCCGGTCGTGACGACGGTGACTCCCACTCGTTCGAACGCAGGCACGACCTGGGCGATGAAGGCCGCGGCATCGATGTCGTGGAACGAACCGGCAGCCCGGAACCGAGTGGCCATGTGCTCCTGCCACACGCTTTCGAGCTCGGCACCACGCACCTCTTCGGCTTCCGGATCGCGCACCGCCGCGTGGCTGGACGCGAACGGCACGGTACCGAAGCCGCGATACGACCACACGAACGAATAGCTGACGACGTCCCCCCTCTCGAAGGCGACGTTCAGAACGGGTTCCGGCGGCGGGATCACCGGCAGCGCCACATCCCCGATCGCCTGCACGACGGTACGACGTGCGAGCAGCGGATAGGCCTCAGCGACGAAGGCCTCCTCCTCCTGCGTCGGCACGACGATCGGGCGCCGCGCCTCCAGCAGCGCACGCACCTGGGTGCTCAGGGGTGCCTCTGCAAGCGTGATCTGGATCCGACTGCCGAGCTGAGTGGCCGCGTACACTCCCGAGCGCCCGATGGGGTGGACGTCTGCGGCGGGGACATCCGTCCCGTCGATCATCACGGTGGGAGCGAGAGTCAGCGCCCTCTCGTCGTCCCTGCTGATGCGCGCGGAGATCTCCGCCGTGTCTGCCAGGCGCACGGTCGAGCTCTTCTGATTGGCCACCAGGGGAATGCCGAGAGCCGCTCCTGCGCGCAGATGGCCCCACAGGAGTCCGGACTCGATCTGGTCCAGCACCAGCCAGTCGCCGGCGTTGCCCGACAGCAGCGAGTCGCGCGAGATGCTGAGCAGGTCGCCGAACCAGCGGTTCTGCACGCGGCCGAACTGAGATGCGTCGCGTCGCACGATGTCCCACGTGGCGTGTCCTTGGATCCACGCTCCGCTCTGATGGCTGCGCATAAGCGGGCGGATCGCCAGGAGAAGCTCGCCCGTGCCTCTGGCGAGGTCTCGCGGAGTCGCCGGACGCACCGCCCGTGGACCCCAGTGGTTGTCGCCGCGCGGCTCGCGATGGCGCAGCTCGACGCCGAGGGCCAGCGGGCGCGTCTGTGCGGTGGCCGTCTGATCCACCAGCGCCCGCCATGACGGTGCCGCCGGTGGCGTAGCAGGTGGCGTCGACGCGGCGGGCTCTACCGTGATCGCTCCGCTCTGCTGCGAGTACTCATGCACGTTCGACGCGAGAAGCGCCGCGACCACATGCTTGCATCCGGAACGGACAGGGCATGAACACCGCGTCGAGCGCGCGTGACTCTTGCCGTTCGACGACACGAATCCGACCTCGACGAGGTACGTCGCGTCGCGGCTGCCCCTCACGTGGGCTTCGAGCTCGTGCCTGTCCTCGTCCCAGACGACGTCGAGGACGTTTCCCTCGCGGAAGTACGCCAGCCCGCGTGCGTAGCCACCGGCATCCGTGATCTGCATGAGATGACGGAGGTCGACGTGAGGTGCGGGCATGCCACCATCCTTCCCGCAGAGTCCGACATGGGCCCGACGGCCCGGACGAGAGGGGTCAGGCGGAGCGCGAGACGCGCGCGAGCACGCCGTGCACGAACGCACCGGAATCGTCGGTCGAGAACTCCTTGGCGAGCTCGACCGCCTCATCGATGGCTACGGCTGTCGGCACCTCGTCGTTGTAGAGGATCTCCCAGACGCCGATGCGCAGCAGAGCGCGGTCGACGGCGGGCATGCGCTCGAGCTTCCAATCACGACTGTGCGTCGTGATCTGCTCGTCGATCTCGTCGCGGTGATCGACGATGCCGTCGACGACCTCGCGGGCATACAGCCAGGAGGCCTCACGGGCGGGTTCGCTCGCGGCTCGCTTCGCCTCCGCGGCGAGGGCCACAGTGACCTCGTCACCACGGACGTCGGCGGAGAACAGGATGTCGAGAGCGCGCTTGCGCGCCTTCGTGCGGGCGCCCACGCCTTACTTCTCGCGGCCGAGGTAGCCACCCGTGCGCGTGTCGACCTTGACCTTGGTGCCGGCCTCGAGGAACAGCGGAACCTGCATCTCGTAGCCGGTCTCCAGAGTCGCGGGCTTCGTGCCTGCGGAGGAGCGGTCGCCCTGCAGGCCGGGCTCGGTGTAGGTCACCTCGAGCACGACGGAGGCCGGCAGGTCGATGTACAGCGGGTTGCCGTTGTTGAGCGCGATCGTGACCTGCTGGTTCTCCAGGAGGAAGTTCTTCGCATCTCCGACCGTGGCGGCGCCGACCGTGATCTGGTCGAAGTCGGTGGCGTCCATGAAGACGTAGCCGTCGCCATCGGTGTAGAGGTAGGTGTAGTCGCGGCGGTCGACGTTCTCGATGTCGATCTTCGCACCGGCGTTGTAGGTGCGGTCGACGACCTTGCCCGAGACGACGTTCTTGAGCTTCGTCCGCACGAACGCTCCGCCCTTGCCAGGCTTGACGTGCTGGAACTCGATGACGCTCCAGAGCTGACCGTCGATGCTGAGGACGACGCCGTTCTTGATGTCTGCGGTAGATGCCATGCGCTGCGGGTTCCGTTCGTGTGTGGTTTTTTCGGCCGCCCTTCCCCGAGGACAGGGTGGACCGACAGTCGATTCTACGGGATGAGCGCGAGCAGCTGCCGCACGGCGTTCGCGTAGCCGTCCACGCCCTCGCCGATCACCCGCACTGCGGCGACATCGTGCAGGTACGAATGGTGCCGGAACTCCTCGCGGGCGTAGACGTCGGAGATGTGCACCTCGGCGAACGGCAGGCTCACCCCGGTGAGCGCGTCACGCAGCACGACGGAGGTGTGCGTGAGCCCTCCGGGGTTGATCACGATGCCCTCGCAGTCCGCGCGGGCATCGTGGATCGCGTCGATCAGCACGCCCTCGTGGTTGCTCTGCACCGCGCGCACCTCGAACCCCGAGTCCGCCGCTGCAGCTCCGGCGATCGCCTCGACATCGGCAAGCGTCGCGGTGCCGTAGATGTCCGGCTCCCTGGAGCCGAGCAGATTGAGGTTCGGGCCGTTCACGAGCAGGAGACGGCGTGTCATGCGCCGACCTCCTGGTAGGCCGCGAACAACAGGGACTCGTCTGGCGCCTGCAGCACGGTCGGCTTGGCGATGTCATCGAGCAGGATGAAGCGCAGCATGCCGCCGCGGCTCTTCTTGTCGCGCTGCATCGTGGCGAGCAGCGCCGGCCATGCCCCCGCCCGGTACGAGGTGGGCAGTCCGAGCGACTCGAGGATGGTGCGGTGGCGGAGCGCCGCCGCATCGGGAAGCCGGCCGGCGAGACGTGAGAGTTCAGCGGCGAAGAGCATGCCCACCGAGATCGCCGCACCGTGACGCCACTTGTAGCGCTCGGAGTGCTCGATCGCGTGTCCGAGCGTGTGCCCGTAGTTGAGGATCTCGCGCTGACCCGCCTCGCGGAAGTCGTCGGACACGACCTTGGCCTTCATGTCGATCGCGAGCTCGACCGCGCGGCGGAACTCATCGGTCGTCGTGTCGATCGCCCGCGCCGGATCGGCCTCGATGATGTCGAGGATCTCCGGCGCCCAGATGAATCCGGCCTTGACCACTTCGGCGAAACCGGCGGTCGCCTCGTTCGGGCTCAGGCTGGCGAGCTCGTCGAGGTCGCCGATCACGGCACGCGGAGCCCAGAAGGCCCCGACCAGGTTCTTGCCCTCGGCGGTGTTCACACCGGTCTTGCCGCCGACGGAGGCGTCGACGAGCCCCAGCACGGTGGTGGGAACCTGCACGACTTCGATGCCGCGCAACCAGGTCGCGGCGACGAAACCGGCGAGATCGGTGACGGCGCCTCCGCCGTAGCCGATGACAGCGTCGGTGCGGGTGAAGTCGGCCTGGCCCATGACCTGCCAGCAGAAAGCGGCGACCTCGATGCGCTTGCCCTGCTCGGCATCGGGGATCTCGGCGAGCAGCACCTCGCGGGGGCCGTTGGCGGTGTCGGCGAGCAGCCGGTCGCGCAGCTCGCCGGCGCGTGCGGCCAGCGTCGGCGGGTGCACCACCAGGATCTTGCGCACAGCGGGCGAGAGCGCCGCCGAGACGCGGTCCAGGATGTCGCGTCCGATCGTGATGTCGTAGGGGTCGTTCCCGGTGACGCTGATTGTCGTCGTGCTCATCGCTGCTCTCTTCTCCATGCCACGATCTCGTCCGCGATCCTCTGCATCGGTCTGCGGGACGTGTCGAATGTCGTCGACGAGACCTCGTCGTACCAGCCGCGGCGCTCCTCGAAGATCGCTTCCCAGCGCGCCAGCGGGTCCTCTCCGGACAGGAGCGGTCGACTGCTCCCCCGGATCCGATCGGCGACCGCATCGGCAGAGACCGTGAGGAACACGACGGCGTGCTCACGCAGCAGTTCACGTGTGCCCGCGTCGGTCACGGCTCCGCCGCCGAGCGAGATCACGCCGCCCTCCGCGAGCGCGGCAGCAACAGCCGCACGCTCCAGATCGCGAAAATGCCCTTCACCGTGCTCGGCGAAGATCGCCGGGATCGGACCGTGCTCGGCGACGATGCGCTTGTCGGTGTCGATGAACGCCACGCGCAGTCGTCGAGCCACCCGGCGACCCACGCTGGTCTTGCCCGCGGCCATCGGGCCGACGAGGACCAGCGTGAGGGGCTCAGCCTCGCTCGTCATGCGCGATGAGCGCCGCCTCGGACGCCGGGGTCGTACGCAGCTCCTCCGGGATACCGGCGAGGTACCCCTCGAGGTTGCGCCGCGTCTCGCGGATGCTGTCGCCACCGAACTTCTCGAGCACGGCGCGTGCCAGCTCGACCGCGACCATGGCCTCGGCCACGACACCCGCCGCGGGGACAGCGCAGACGTCGGAACGCTGGTGGTGGGCGGTGGCTTCGTCGCCGGTGGCGATGTCGATCGTGCGCAGGGCGTGCGGCACCGTGGCGATCGGCTTCATGCCCGCGCGCACGCGCAGCACGGTGCCGGTCGACATGCCGCCCTCGGTGCCACCAGCGCGGTCGGAGCCGCGGGTGATGCCGTCGGCGGTGGCGAACAGCTCGTCGTGGGCTGCAGAGCCGCGACGGCGGGTGGTCTCGAATCCATCGCCGACCTCCACGCCCTTGATGGCCTGGATGCTCATGAGCGCCTGTGCGAGCCGCGCGTCCAGGCGACGGTCCCAGTGCACGTGCGAACCGAGTCCCGGCGGCAGACCGTAGGCGAGCACCTCGACGATGCCGCCGAGCGTGTCGCCGTCCTTCTTGGCATCGTCGACTTCGGCCACCATAAGCGCCGAGGTGGCGGGGTCGAAGCAGCGCAGCGGATCGGCGTCGAGCAGGTCGACATCGTCCGGCGTCGGGAGCACGGAGCCATCGGGCACACGGACGGGTCCGATCGACAACGTGTGGCTGACGAGGCGGATACCCAGCTCGCCGAGGAACGAGCGGGCGATCGCGCCGAGGGCGACGCGCGCGGCCGTCTCCCTGGCGCTGGCGCGCTCGAGGATGGGCCGCGCCTCGTCGAAGTCGTACTTCTGCATGCCGACCAGGTCGGCGTGGCCGGGGCGAGGGCGGGTCAGCGGAGCGCTGCGGCCTCGCGACTTGTCGGTGAGCTCGACGGGCTCGGGGTTCATGACCTCGATCCACTTCGGCCACTCGGTGTTCCCGATGCGCAGGGCGATCGGGCTGCCCAACGTCTTGCCGTGGCGCACGCCGCCGGAGATGCTGAGCTCGTCCTGCTCGAACTTCATCCGTGAGCCACGTCCATAGCCGAGCTTGCGGCGGGCGAGATCGGCCTGAATGGCCTCGGAGGACACCGGGACGCCTGAGGGCAGTCCTTCCATCACAGCGATGAGTTCTGGGCCGTGCGATTCGCCGGCAGTGAGCACGCGGAGCATTGCTCCAGTCTCCCATGGGTTGCGGTCCTTGACGCGCCGCGTGTCGCCGTGCCGCGATGTGGGCGTGAGCCCTCGGGTGCCGAATCAGAGCGCGGCGCGCATCGCGGCCAGCACTCGTCCCTCGTCAGGCAGCTCCACGAGAGGGTCGCCGTGACGGAAGACCCGGATCTGGCGCACGGCCTGATGCAGCAGCATCCCGAGGCCGGAGACCACGGGCCGCTCGCCCCATGCCGAGGCCAGGGCCGATGGCCAGGGCGCGTACGCGGCGTCGAAGAGCGCTCCCCCGTCGTCGGCCAGTCGAGCCGAGACGGACGCATCGAGGTCGGTCCCGCTGGGCAGAGTCGCGAGCGTGAGGTCCACCCGTGCGGCCGGCGCGTCGAATGTGTCGATCGTGACGCGCACGCCGAGCGACTCCCCCAGAGCCACGAGCCCTGCGGCCCTCTCCGGACGTCGTGCCCGCACGTCTGCCCTGGTCGCGCCGAGTTCGGCTGCCGCGAGCAGGGCGGATGCCGCTGTGGCTCCCGCACCGAGGATGCGCACGGTCTCGACGGCCATGATGCCGCTCTCGGCGAGGGCATCGACGATGCCACCCACATCCGTGTTGAAGCCCGCCGGCTCGGTGCCGAGCAGCAGCGTGTTCACGGCGCCGCTGAGTTCGGCATGGCGATCACGGGTCACCGCAGCGCGGAAGGCCTCCTCCTTGAGCGGCATCGTGAGCGACAGCCCACGCCAGGAGGAATCGAGGGAAGCCAACACCTCGCGGAACGAGGGCGCAGACACCTGACGGCGCCCGTACTCCCAGTCCAGACCGAGCACGTCGTACGCGGCTGCATGAAGAGCCGGCGACTTGGAATGCGCGATCGGATCGCCCCAGACCGCGAGACGTGACACGGTCACGATGTCAGCATCCGGCATCGGGGTTGTCCCGGCACCATGCCTGCCACTTCTCGATCCCCGCCTGGTGCTCCTCGTACGTCTCAGAGAACTGCGTCTCACCCGTCGCCAGGTTGATCGTCACGAAGTAGAGCCACGGTCCGTCCGCCGGATGCATCGCGGCATCGATGGCGGCGAAGCTCGGGCTCGCGATCGGCGTGGCCGGGAGACCGGTGATGACGTAGGTGTTCCAGTCGTTCTGGTCCGCGAGGGCCTCGGCCGAGCTGGACACCACGCCTTCGTGCAGCGAGCCGTAGCCGTACTGCGCGGTCGAGTCCATCTGCAGCTTCATGTCGATGTCGAGGCGGTTCTGGATGACCCTCGACACCTTGGCGAAATCGTCGGTGCGTCCCTCGCGCTGGATGATCGACGCGATCGTCAGGACGCGCTCTGCATCGGCATCAGGCACACCGGCCTCCGTCAGCGCCTGGCGGGTGCGATCCACCATCCTCTGGATGACCTGCACGGCTGTGACCTCGGGATCGAAGGTGTAGACGGCGGGGAACAGCCACCCCTCGAGGTTCTGTGCGTCGACGCCATAAGCCGACGGGTCCTTGACCGCAGCCTCGAAGTCGGCAAGCGGCAGTCCGAGGGACTCCGCCATCGCCGGCAGCGACGAGATGATCGTCCCGCCCTCGGACATGGAGACCGTGTTCTCCATCTTGTTGTCCGGGTTCTGCAGCGCCTCTGCGGCCGCTGCGGCCGTCATCTTCTTCTGCAGCTTGTAGACGCCGGGGTAGAACGTGAGGTCGGGTGCCTCGGCGACGAGGTAGTCGTAGAAGACGCCATCGGTCTTGGTGACTCCTGCTTCGAACAGCTTCGTGGACACCGGCGCACCGGTGTCGCCCTCGCTGATCGTCACGAGCGCCTCGCCGGTGGCGAGGCCCGCTTCCCAGTCCTTGGACTCGCCCCACCCCATGGCCTCGTTGATCTTGTCGCCATAGGTGTTCATGACCCAGACGCCGGTCGCCGCGATACCGCCGACGATCACGAGCACGATGATCAGCGCCACGAGGCATCCGGTCCGGCGCTTCTTCTTGGGTGCGCGCGAGCTCGAGTGCTCATCCTCATGCGGCGCGAAGAGGTCGTCGAGCCCTCCGCCCAATACCGGCTGCGGATCGCCAGAGCCCGGCGCAACCTGAGGAAGTGCGCGAGTGGGGGTGTCACCGGCCGCAGGGGCGTCGGCGGCATCAGCGGAATCACGGACCGGAGTCGCCGAGGGGACGCCGAGCCGCGCATCGTCCGCGGAGGCACGGACCGGTGCGGAGACGGGTTCGGACGGCACGGCAGGACCACTCGTAGGCGTCGCTCCCTGTCCGGGAGTGGAGGCGGCTTCCCGTGCGGCGCGACGGGAACCCGGTGCGGGAGCGCTGTTGTCCACCGTCGGGAGCTGTTGCGTCGGATCGGGAAGGTTCTCGAACAGGTCGCCCAACCGGGCGTCCGGATCGTGCTGGGGGGAAGCACTCTCTCGTTCGGACATGTTCAGGCGGGCTCCTCGTCAAGCGGAATCGTGGCACCGGCCGGGTTTCCGGTGCTCTTCTCCATATCGATCGCCTGCTGCAGAAGGACGACGGCGGCGATCTGATCCACAATGCTACGAGAGTTCTTCTGAGATCTCCCGGAAGAACGCAGGGCCGCGTGTGCCGTGACCGTGCTCAATCGTTCATCGACGAGCCGCACGGGCGTACCGGTGCGGACCTGCAGAGCAGCAGCGAACTCGCGGGCGTCGACGGTCGAGGCCGTGTCACTCCCCTGCATGTTGACAGGGAGACCGACCACGAACTCGAGCGGCTCGTACTCGCCTGCGAGCTCGGCGAGCCGGTCGATCGAGGCCTCCGAGCGGGCGACCGTTTCGACCGGCACAGCGAGCATCCCGTCGGGATCGCAGCGCGCGACCCCGATCCGGGCACGCCCGACATCGATCCCGAGCCGCACGCCGCGGCGGAACCCGCTCACGCTGCGTGCAGCTCCTGAGCGATGGCCTCCAGCGCCGCGGGCAGAGCCGCAGCATCCGTCCCCCCGCCCTGTGCGACGTCGTCGCGTCCGCCACCGCCACCGCCGAGCACCCCGGCGGCGCGCTTCGCGAGCGCTCCGGCCTTGGCTCCGGCCTGGCGTGCCGCGTCGTTGGTCGACACGACCACCACCGGACGGCCGTTCACGACGGCGCCGAGTGCGACGACCGCGGCCGCGGACCCGAGGCGCTCGCGCACGCCGAGGACGAGATCGCGGACGTCGTCAGCCGAAGCGACGTCTCCGAGCGACTGCGCGGCGACGAGGAACGCCCCGACGCGCACGGCAGCATCGGCGATCGCGGGCACCTGACCCGCCCGCTCCTTGGCCTCGAACTGGGCGATGCGCTTCTCGGCGGCCTTGAGGCTCGCAGCGAGGTCGGCGATGCGCTCGGGGAGCTGCTCCCTGGGCGTCTTGAGCGAGCTGGTGAGCTGCGACACGATCGCCCGCTCCGCAGCGAGCTCACGGAACGCGTCGACGCCGACGAGGGCTTCGATGCGCCGGTTCGACGCACCGACGGAGGACTCGCCCACGACGCTGACGAGACCGATCTCGGCGCTCGAGTTCACGTGCGTACCAGCGCAGAGCTCACGGGACCAGGGACCGCCGATGTCGACCATCCGCACGACGTCGCCGTACTTCTCGCCGAACAGAGCCATCGCTCCGGCTTCCTTGGCCTCGTCGAGAGAGATGACCCTCGTGGTGACCTCGAGTGCGTCCTGCACAGCGCGGTTGGTGATCTCCTCGATCTCCGAGCGCGTCTCTCCCGACAGCGCCTGCGACCAGGAGAAGTCGAAGCGCATGTAGCCGGCGCGGTTCAGCGAACCGGCCTGCGTTGCGGTCGGCCCCAGGGTGTCGCGCAACGCCGCGTGCACGAGGTGCGTCGCGGAGTGCGCCTGACGGGCCGCACGACGGTTGGCGGCGTCGACGACCGTGGTGGCAGCGTCATCGACCGCGACGCTGCCGCGGACGACCTCGACGGTGTGGCTGATGAGCCCCGGCACCGGACGCTGCACGTCGAGCACCTCGAGCTCGAAGCCCGGTCCGACGATCGTGCCCTTGTCGGCCACCTGGCCACCGGACTCCGCGTAGAGCGTGGTCTCGGCGAGGACGACCTCGGCGATCTGGCCTTCTGCGGCGCTGCGCACGGGCTGACCGTCGACGAGCAGTCCGAGGATGCGCGACTCGACCTCGAGCGCCGTGTACCCGTCGAAACCGGTCTCGCCGAGAGCGCGAAGATCGCGGTAGACCGAGACATCGGCGAGCTGGCGCTTGCGGTTGCGCGCATCGGCCTTGGCACGCTGACGCTGTTCCTGCATGAGCGTGTCGAAAGCCGCACGGTCGACGGAGAGCCCCGCCTCCTCTGCGACCTCGAGTGTGAGGTCGATCGGGAAGCCGTAGGTGTCGTGCAGCAGGAACGCCTCAGGACCGCTGAGCGTCGCTCCGCCGCCCTTCTTGGTCTCGTCGAGTGCGAGGTCGAGGATCGTCGACCCCGATGCGAGCGTGCGCCGGAAGGTCTCCTCCTCGGCGAAGGCAGAAGCCGACAGCGTTGCCCAGTCCTTCTCGAGTACCGGGTAGACGGCCTTCATCGCGTCACGCGAGGTGGCGAAGAGCTCGGGGAAGACCGGCTCGTCGACGCCGAGCAGTCGCATCGAACGGACCGTGCGACGCATCAGGCGGCGCAGGATGTAGCCGCGACCTTCATTCGACGGACGGACGCCGTCGGACAGGAGCATGAGCGAGGAGCGCACGTGGTCGGCGATCACCCGGAAGCGGACATCATCCTCGTGGGACGCGCCATAACGACGGCCGGAGAGCTCGACGGCGCGGTCCAGCACCGGGCGCACCTGGTCGGACTCGTACATGTTCTCGACGCCCTGCTTGAGGAACGCCACGCGCTCGAGCCCCATGCCGGTGTCGATGTTCTTCATCGGCAGCTCGCCGACGATGTCGAACTCCGTCTTGCCGCGGATGTTCTCGATGAAGTCCTGCATGAACACGAGGTTCCAGATCTCCAGGAACCGCGAGTCGTCGACGGCGGGACCGCCGTCCTTGCCGTAGGACGGACCGCGGTCGAAGAAGATCTCGGAGTCGGGGCCGCCGGGACCCGGCTGGCCCGTGTTCCAGTAGTTGTCCGCACGGCCGAGACGCTGGATGCGCTCGGGCTTCAACCCGATGATGTCCCGCCAGATGGCCTCGGCCTCGTCATCCGTCTCGTAGACGGTGACCCAGAGGTCCTTCTCGTCGAAGCCCAGACCGCCGTCGGATTCGGCGCTCGTGAGCAACTCCCAGGCGTAACGGATCGCGCCCTCTTTGAAGTAGTCGCCGAACGACCAGTTGCCCAGCATCTGGAAGAACGTCCCGTGACGGGCCGTGCGACCGACCTCTTCGATGTCGTTGGTGCGGATGCACTTCTGCAGATCCGCGATACGCGGATGCGGGGCGGGGACGACACCCGTCAGATACGGGATCATCGGCACCATTCCGGCGACCGTGAACAGCAGCGACGGGTCATCGCTGACCAGCGAGGCCGAAGGGACGATGAGGTGGTCGTTCTTCTCGAAGAAGTCGAGGTAACGCTGCGCGATCTCCGCAGTTTTCATAGGGTGCCGGGTGTCCTTGCGTGAAGATGCTGCGCCGAAGCGCGGCGATGGTTCAGTTCTTGCCCGGCTCCGTGAGCCGTGCCTCCTGCTCGCGGTAGGCGTCGCCGATGATCGCGGTGAACCCGTTGATGCGGGCGTCGACCTCGGCCAGGATGTCGTGGCCACGAGGGTCCTTGTTCATGAAGTGCGCGGCGACGAAGCCACCGATCACACCGATCAGGAACCACTGCATGCTCTTCATGACATCATCCTTGCCTTTTACCCGCGAAGGCGCGGTGTACCTATCGTAGGCGGAAACGACAAGAGGCGTCGGGAAACCCGACGCCTCTTGCCCAATGCTCGATCGCTGGATCAGCGAGCCGCGTAGTACTCGACCACGAGCTGCACTTCACAGGTCACGGGGACCTCGGCGCGCTTCGGGCGACGAACCAGGCGAGCCTGGAGCTTGTCGAGCTCGACCTCGAGGTAGCCCGGAACGGGAGGCAGGACCTCGGCGTGACCGCCGGCCGCTGCGACCTGGAAGGGCTCGGTGCCCTCGCTCTTGGCCTTGACGTGGATGAGCTGACCCGGCTTCACGCGGAACGACGGGCGGTCGACGAGCTGGCCGTCGACGAGGATGTGACGGTGCACGACGAGCTGGCGAGCCTGAGCCGTGGTGCGAGCGAAGCCCGAACGCACGACGAGAGCGTCGAGACGCATCTCGAGGAGCTCGACCAGGTTCTCACCGGTCAGGCCGTCCTGACGACGAGCCTCGTTGAACGTGTTGCGCATCTGCTTCTCGCGGATGCCGTACTGCTCACGCAGACGCTGCTTCTCACGCAGACGGACGGCGTAGTCGCTGTCAGCCTTGCGCTTGGTGCGACCGTGCTCACCCGGAGCGTAGGGACGCTTCTCGAGGTAGCGGGCGGCCTTCGGGGTGAGCGGGATGCCAAGGGCACGGCTCAGACGCACCTTGCGGCGGTCCTGGGACTTCGTGGTCACGAAGCTGTCCTTCCGATGACGTGGTCGCGTCTTTCACGACTCACGGACGTATCGTCCGCGTTCTGCCTGAGCAGCGCACGCCGGGGCGCTGGCAAAGGTGGGGTGTGAACGAGGAGATGCCCGAAAACTCGGTTTCGAGCCGGTCAAGTCTAACAGATCGCCCGGCGCTGCTCAGCGATCGCCGAGGATGCGGCGGATCCGCTCCAGGCGGGCGGAGATGTCGCGTTCAGAACCGAGCGCCTTCGGCTCGTAGTAGCGCCGACCGTCGAGCTCATCCGGGAGGTACTGCTGCGGCACGATGCCGTACTCCGCGTCATGCGGATAGACGTAGCCGCGGCCGTGCCCGAGTCGCTTGGCACCCGGGTAGTGCGCGTCGCGCAGATGCAGAGGCACACGACCGAAGCCGCCCTTGCGGATGTCGGCGATCGCCGCATCGATGCCCACGTACGCGGCGTTCGACTTCGCCGTGGTCGCCAGGTACACGGTAGCCTCGGCCAGCGGTATCCGCCCCTCGGGCATACCGATGAACGCAACGGCGTCGGCCGCCGCCACCGCGATCGTGAGGGCCTGGGGGTCGGCGAGCCCCACGTCTTCCGAGGCGGAGATGACCAGACGGCGTGCGATGAAGCGCGGGTCCTCCCCCGCCTCGATCATGCGGGCGAGATAGTGCAGCGCCGCATCGGGGTCGGAGCCGCGGATCGACTTGATGAACGCACTGATGACGTCGTAGTGCTCATCACCCTGACGGTCGTATCGGAGCAGTGCCTTGTCGACGGCCTGGGCGACGTCGTCGGCGGAGACCTCTGGCGTCTCAGGCGTCGCCTCCGCATCCTTCTCTTTGTCAGACGCGGAGGCGTGCGAGAGCGCGACAGCCGCACCGGCGTCGAGTCCCGTCAGCGCGCGGCGCGCATCGCCGGAGGCGAGACGGATCAACGACGAGCGCGCCTCATCGCTGAGGGTGACAGCGCCGTTGAGACCGCGCGCGTCGGTCACGGCACGATCCACCAGCAGTCCGATGTCGTCATCGGTGAGCGGCTGCAGCGTGAGGAGAAGAGAACGCGACAGCAGCGGAGAGATGACCGAGAACGACGGGTTCTCGGTGGTCGCCGCGATCAGGATCACCCAGCCGTTCTCCACACCGGGAAGCAGGGCATCCTGCTGCGCCTTCGTGAAGCGATGGATCTCATCGAGGAAGAGGATCGTCGTCTGCCCGTACAGATCGCGCTGCGTGATCGCCTCCTGCATGACCTCGCGCACGTCCTTGACGCCGGCGGTGATCGCCGAGAGCTCGACGAACCGGCGACCGGACGAACGGGCGATCGCTTGAGCCAACGTCGTCTTGCCGGTACCGGGAGGTCCCCACAGGATGATCGACACCGCACCAGGGGACGCGGAATCTGGATCTGCGAGCGCCACGATCGGAGAACCGGATCGCAGGAGGTGCTTCTGTCCGGCCACCTCGGCGAGCGAGATCGGGCGCATGCGCACGGCGAGGGGCGTCTGCCCGGAGAGCAGCGCGGCAGGAGACGTCATGCTCCCAGGCTAATGCGGGGTCACGACGTTCACGACGGTAGGCTCTCAGGCGACATCGAGCACCGATGTCGGTGAAGGGAGCAGGGCATGGCGGCACGCGGTTCCAAGAGCGCGCAGGAGCGCACCCAGGCAGAGCGCGCGCGACTGCACGCAGCCCGGAGCGACTGGCACCGGGGACAGATCCGCCGCCGCATCCGCGACAACACGATCGCCGGCATCATCGGCGGCCTGCTGGTCGCCGCGGCGATCACGAGCCAGGTGGTGCACGCCCAGGTGACCGCGCCGGAACCGACGCCCACACCCACCGTCGAGCCGTCCACGACGCCCACGCCGAGCGACAGCCCGACCGAGGTGCCCACGCCGTCGGAGACTCCCGCGGAGTGATCGCCCGCTCGGGCATATGGTCGGCGCCAGGCGGAGCCGAGGTCACACGCCGGTGACAGCGAGACGGTACCCACGCTTCACGACGGTCTGAACCAGGTCCGCGCCGGCGAGCGACTCGCGAAGACGAGCGACGGCCGCTTCCACCGCGTGGCCGTTGCGCGACGGGCCAGGCAGTGCACGAGCGATCTCGACCCTGGACAGTACCCGCCCTCTCGCCATGAAGAGGGTCTCCAACAATGAGGCCGAGGTCCGTGACAGCGGCACGAACCCCCCGTCGATCAGTGCGCCTCCGCTGCGCACCTCGAGCCGGCCGGCATCCGTACGCAGCGACGGCGCCCCCTCGCCACCGAAGTGCGCGACCACGCATCGAGCGAGCGATCCTCCTGCTCCGCTCTCGGCGACCACATTGTGCAGTTTTTCCGCGCGAAGCGGCCCGGCCACGATCGGGCTCGACGCGGCGAGGAGCAGCCTCCCCGTCGCCGCCCGACGCCGAATATCCTCGAGCGCACCCGTCGTCGCGGCGACAGCGACCCAGGACGCTGCGCCGTCCGCCGATGCGAAGAGCACGGCGTCGACTTCGCCGGCACCTGCCTGAACCGCTGCTTTTTGCACACCTGCCTGGCCCGGTGGAGCGCTGCGCACGGCGGCTCCCTGTCGCTCCAGGACCGCGGCGACGTCGACCGATCGATGATCGGCTGCGACGACCACGGAACAGCCGACCAATGCCGTCGCGCTCACCGTGATGCCTGTCGGACGCGCCCTGCGATCGGCGCGGAATCCGCATCGCCCTCCTTCACGATCGCCGGGCGGAGCGGTCCGTGCTCCGCGAAACCATGAGGCGACGACAAGGACGACCGTTCCGCGACGAACCCCGCCTCCAGGAGACGCGCCCTGATCAGCGGGAGCTGTTCTCGATGAACGCCGATCATTCCGATTCCCTGCGCGGCGATGATCTTGGTCCGCAGAGCGAACTCCTTGGCGATCAGTCCCACGGCGATCAGCCCATCCGGAGTGACGTCCCCGCCGGGCACACGCGCGAGGAGAGAGATCCCCTCGTGCATCTCCGACATCACGGGATCGGACGGGGTGAGGGCGACGGTCCCGGACTGCCGAGGGACGGCGAGAACGGTGAGGATGCGGGCGACCTCGCGTGTGCAGATCTCGCAGCTTCCACCGACCCCGAAGTGATCGAAGATAGCGCTGAACGTCGTCAGCGCGGCGAGACGCACGGAATCGAGGAGCTGGTCATGTGACATATCGAAGTGCTCACAGCGCGCGATGGCGCCGCCGCTGTCCCCTCCCGCTCCGGGGGTCTCGAGATACGCCGAAGGGTCAGCGCCGAGCCGTGTGCCGACGAGCGGACGAAGCGCCTCGTATGCGGACGCGTCTCCGATGAGAATGCCCCCGAGCAGCATCTGCGCGTCGTCCGACAGCACGAGCTTCCGGTACACGCCGGTATCGGCGTCGGTGCAGGTCACCTCGACCGCGTGGGGCGTACGTGCCAGCGCGTCGCCGAAGCTCGCCACCTCGACGCCGGAGAGCGTGAGGTTAACCGAGTGATCGTGGCCGGAGAGCCGCGCGTCCCCTCCGAGTATCCGGTCGGCGACGACCTCCGCCATGGCATGCCCCGGCGCGACCAGCCCCGCGATGCGATCGCGGAAGTTCGCCACCTCTCCGATGGCCAGGATCCGCGGGTCGGACGTCGCGCATCGGTCGTCGATGATGACGCCGCCACCGGGGTGGACCTCCAATCCCGCGTTCCTCGCGAGCTCGTCACGGGGGTGCACGCCCATGGCGAACACCACGACGTCGACGCGCCGGAACGAGCCGTCCTCGAAGTCCATCGCGGTCACAGCGCCTGACTCATCGGGATCCAGATGCGCGATCTGTGACTCCGTACGGAAGGCGATGCCTCGCGCCTCCAGATGCGGGAGCAGCATCCCGCCGGCCGCCGTGTCGAGTTCTGCGGGCATCAACCGGTCGGAGTCCTCGACCACCAGCGTGTCGACGTCCATGCCCTGCAGTGCCTCTGCCGCTCCAAGACCCAGCCATCCTCCGCCGATCACAGCGCCCCGCAGCGACCGCCCGAGTTCCTTCGATCGCTGTGGCACGAACTCCCGTAGCGACTCGAGATCATCCCAGGTCCGGTACACGAAGCATCCGGGAAGACGCGCCCCGTCGACTGCAGCGCGAGCAGCGTACGAACCGGTCGCGAGTATGAGCGTGTCGTAGTCGATCCTGCGTCGTGACCGGGTGGTCACGCTTCGTGCACTCCGATCGATGCGCAGCACCCGATCGTTCGGGACCAACTCCACCCGCTCATCCGCGAACACCGAAGGATCAAGGGTGAGGTCATCGGCCGTCGCGCCGGAGAAGAGACCCGTCAGCCCCGCCCGATCGTAGGGAGCGCGGTCCTCGTCGCCGACGACGGTCACCCGAACACCCGTCCCTCCGCGCCGCAGGAGGCTCTCCACGAAGCGATGCGCCACCATCCCCGCGCCGACGACCAGAATCTCGTGGGGCGGCTCGTGGTTCATGGGACTCCTGTCGACAGCAGACGTAGCGTGCTGGCGACGATAGGAGCGACGTGTTACCCGGACGTCACGTTGCATGTTTCCGCCGTCGAACTTTCTGCTCACAGATCGATAACGACCGTGCGAACTCTGTCGTCCCCACCAGGAGGGTGCGGTCGTACTAGGCTGAACCTCGTCCCTTCCGCCTCCCGCGGCCCTTCCGCGCAAGGAGAATCACTGTGTCTGCCACCGAATCCTCGAAGCCGACTCCGCCCGTTCCCGCTCCCCCGGCTGTGCCGCTGCCGCGCAAGGTCCCCAAGCCTGCCGCCGTCGCACCCGTCGCCGCAGCGGCACCGACGAAGTCCGACGCCGCCGAATGGGGTCGCGTCGCCGATGACGGCACGGTCGAGGTCCGCGAGGGCGACGCCTGGCGCGTCGTCGGCCAGTACCCCGACGGCACTCCCGATGAGGCTCTCGCCTACTTCGTGCGCAAGTTCGACGACATCGCCTTCAAGGTGCATGCGCTCGAGGCGCGTCATCAGGCCGGTGGCGCCGCTGCGAGCGACCTGGTCAAGCAGGCAGGGCACGTCCTCGAAGAGGCGACGGATGCGGCCGCGGTCGGCGATCTCGCCGGACTCCGCGAGCGGTTGAACGCTCTCACCTCGTCGCTGTCCGAGGCCACCGCGCAGGAGGCGCAGCAGGCGAAGGAACTGGTCGACCAGGCCATCGCCGAGCGTACGCTGCTGGTCGAGCGCGCAGAGGCGATCGCCGCGCGTGATCTCAGCAAGGTGCAGTGGAAGCAGGTCACCGCCGAGCTCGGCGAGCTGTTCGACGCCTGGCAGGCCCAGCAGCAGAACGGCCCGCGTCTGTCGAAGGGCATCTCGCAGCAGCTCTGGAAGCGCTTCCGCGATGCACGCGCCGTGGTCGACAAGCACCGCCGAGCCTTCTACTCCGAGCTCGACGACACGCACAAGTCCGCCCGAGACGCCAAGACGCGTCTCGTGGAGCGGGCAGAGGCACTCGCACCGCGCGGCACCGACGGTATCCCCGCATACCGCAACCTTCTCGACGAATGGAAGGCTGCGGGGCGCGCGGGTCGCAAGGCCGACGACGCGCTGTGGGCACGGTTCAAGGCTGCAGGCGACGCCCTCTACGCCGCACGCGCCGAACAGTCCGCCGCGGAGGAAGCCGAATCGGCTCCCAAGATCGAGGCACGCCAGGCACTTCTCGAAGAGGCCAAGGCCGTCGCCGACGAGCCCAACATCAAGCGTGCGCGCTCGCTGCTGACCAACATCCAGCGGCAGTGGGACGAGCAGGGCCGTATCTTCCCGCGTGAGAAGGAGCGTGCCCTCGACGATCGTCTCCGCGTCATCGAGAACGCGCTGAAGGCGCGCGAAGAGGTCGACTGGAAGAAGAACAACCCCGAGACCAAGGCTCGTGCGAACGACATGAGCTCGCAACTGCTCGAGGCCATCGAGAAGCTCGAGGCCGAGCTCGCCGCCGCCGAGAAGGCCGGCGACAAGAAGGCGGCGAAGACCGCAGCGGATGCTCTCGAGGCACGTCGCACCTGGCTCAACGCCCTCGGCGGCTGAACCTCTCTCCACAGGTCTCTCGACAACTCCCGAGCGCGGGGTGCACTACGCCACACTGGCGTGATGCACCCCGCGCTTCTGTATGTCCCCGGTCGACGGCTCAGCCTCTCGGAGCTGAGCGCGGCTCGGCTCGACGGAGATGTCGTGGAGATCGGCGATGCGTACATCCCCGCGGATCTCGTCGAAAGCCCGGATGTGCGTGCCAGTTCGGTCGCGGAATTGGTCCGCCCCGGCACCGCAGCCGCGGGCCCGACCGCAGCCTGGATCCACGGTGCTGGTGCCGCACCACCAGCTGTGCATCACATTCGTCGGTCGGTCCCACGCCGAGTGCGACCGTACCTCAGCGGCCGTCTGATCTTCCATGACGGAGCGCTGGTCGAGAGTGAGATCGAACACATCGGAGGTATCGACGTGTCGACGCCGCTGCGCACCATGCTCGACCTCGCGACCGGACTGCACCGGGATGCGCGACTGCGCGAATGGATCGAACGTCTCGCTCGCGCCGACCCCGCCCTCGTCGCCGAGAGCCTCGACGCCATGACGCAGTGGAACCGGGTGCCCGGCAGCCGCATCGGCCGGTCGGTGTTGGAACGGGTCGCTCTCAGGACGTGGTGACGCGGTACACGTCGTAGACCGCGTCGATACGGCGCACCGCGTTGAGCACGCGATCCAGGTGCACCGCATCGCCCATCTCGAAGACGAAGCGACTGAGCGCCAGACGCTCATCGTTCGTGTTGACCGTCGCCGAGAGGATGTTGACGTGATGCTCGCTCAGCACCCGCGTGACATCCGACAGCAGACCCGAGCGGTCCAGCGCCTCGACCTGGATCTGCACCCGGAACACACTCTTGGTCGTGGGCGCCCACGACACTTCGACGAAGCGGTCCTGCTCGGCGCTGAGAGCCTTGACGTTGACGCAGTCGGCGCGATGCACCGAGACGCCGCTCCCCCGTGTCACGAACCCGACGATCGCGTCGCCGGGAACCGGCGTGCAGCACTTCGCGAGTTTCACGAGGATGTCGGAGGCGCCGCGCACCAGCACACCCGAGTCACCGGCGCGTGGCTCCCTCGTCGGCATGCTGCCTGGCAGGTCGATGGCGCCGGTCTGCGGGTCGTTCGCCGTGATCAGCGCGGTGACCTTCTCCAGCACGGACTGCGTGGAGACGTGTCCCTCGCCGACTGCCGCGTAGAGCGCGGAGACATCCTCGTAGCGGAGCTGCTGCGCGACCTCGGCGAACGAGTCCTGGCTCATCAGCTTCTGCAGCGGCAGGTTCTGGCGCCGCATCGCGCGGGCGATGGCTTCCTTGCCCTGCTCGATGGCCTCTTCGCGACGCTCCTTGGTGAACCATCCGCGGATCTTGTTGCGCGCGCGGGTGCTGGCGACGAACCCGAGCCAGTCCTGGCTCGGTCCGGCATCAGGGTTCTTCGAGGTGAAGACCTCGACCACGTCGCCGCTCTTCAGCTGCGACTCCAAGGGCACGAGACGTCCGTTGACCTTCGCACCCATCGTGCGGTGGCCGATCTCGGTGTGCACCGCGTAGGCGAAGTCGACGGGAGTCGCACCAGCGGGAAGACCGATCACACGCCCCTTAGGGGTGAAGACGTAGACCTCTTTCGCACCGATCTCGAAACGGAGGGAATCCAGGAACTCACCTGGATCAGCCGTCTCGGCCTGCCAGTCGGAGATGTGCGCCAGCCACGCCATGTCGTTGTCGGACGCGCGCAGCTCCGTCTTGCCGCCGCCGTTCATCCGCTCCTTGTACATCCAGTGCGCGGCGACACCGTACTCCGCCTGCTGGTGCATCTCATGCGTGCGGATCTGGATCTCGACCGTGCGCCCCGCCGGTCCGATGACCGTGGTGTGGAGTGACTGGTACAGGTTGAACTTCGGGGTGGCGATGTAGTCCTTGAACCGGCCCGGCAGCGGGGTCCAGCGCGCGTGGATGGCGCCGAGCACCGCGTAGCAGTCACGAACGGATGCGACCAGCACGCGGATGCCGATGAGGTCGTAGATGTCGTCGAACTCACGGCCTCTGATGACCATCTTCTGGTACACCGAGTACAGCTGCTTCGGGCGCCCGACGACCTTGCCGCGGATGCGGAGATCGCGGAGGTCCTCGTCGATCTCCTCGACGACCTGGGTCAGGTACTTCTCGCGCTGCGGGGTGCGCTGGGCGATCAGGCTGTGGATCTCGTTGTAGATCTTCGGGTGGAGTACCGCGAAGGAGAGGTCCTCGAGTTCGGACTTGATCGCCTGGATACCGAGTCGATTCGCCAGCGGCGCATAGATCTCGAGCGTCTCCTTGGCCTTCTTCGCGGCCTTCTCCGGAGGCACGAAGCCCCACGTGCGCGCGTTGTGCAGCCGGTCGGCGAGCTTGATGAGGAGCACGCGGATGTCCTTGGACATCGCGACGATCATCTTGCGGACGGTCTCTGCCTGCGCGCTCTCGCCGTACTTGACCTTGTCGAGCTTCGTGACGCCGTCGACCAGCATCGCGACCTCGTCGCCGAACTCTGCCGTCAGATCGGTGAGGGCGTACCCCGTGTCCTCGACCGTGTCATGCAGCAGTGCGGCGGCGATCGCTCGGGGTCCGAGACCCATCTCGGCGAGGATCTGCGCCACCGCGAGCGGATGCGTGATGTACGGCTCGCCGCTCTGACGCTGCTGTCCGGTGTGCTTCTCCTTGGCGACGGCGTAAGCACGCTCGATGACCGAGAAGTCGCCGCGCGGGTGATTGGCGCGGACCGTCCGGATCAGATTGTCGAGGTCGTTGACCCTGGACGCGCGCGAGAAGATGCGGGGAACCAGACGTCGCAGGCTGGATCCCTGCGAAGACGACTGCGTATCCGCCATCCACTCACCTCCGAACTACATCATCTTACGCGTGTCTGCGGGGCATCAGCCCCGCCGGAGGAAGGCTCAGGCCTCGACCGACGCCTTGCTGCGCGCCTCGCGGATGCGCGCGTCGCGCTCCTTCAGCTGCGGCTCGTTCTCGCGGAAGAGCGAGTACAGCGGCGCGGCCACGAACAGCGTCGAGTACGTCGCGACCAGGATGCCGACGAAGATCGACAGCGAGATGTCGGTGAGCGACTCCGCACCGAGCCAGAAGGCGCCGATGAAGAGGACAGCGCCCACGGGCAGCGCCGCGACGACGGAGGTGTTGATCGACCGGATCAGAGTCTGATTCACCGCGAGGTTGACCGATTCGCCGAAGAGGCGCGCGGATTTCTCCCCGTCCTCCGTGGTGTTCTCTCGAATCTTGTCGAAGACGACCGTGGTGTCGTACAGCGAGTAGGCGAGGATCGTCAGGAAGCCGATGACGGCCGCCGGAGAGATCTCGAAACCCGCCAGCGCGTAGACGCCGACCGTGATCACGAGCACGTCGAGCAGACCGATGATCGCTGCCGCCGACATCTTCCAGGTACGGAAGTAGATCGCGAGGATGAGGAAGGTCAGGGCGAGGAAGATCGCAAGGCCCCAGAGGGACTGGCGCGTGACGTTCTCACCCCAGGCCGGTCCGATGAACGACGACGTGACGGCGTCGGGTTCGACGTCGTAGGCCTTGGCGAGGGCGTTCGCGACCTGCTGCGTTTCGGCGGCGCTCATCTGGTCGGTCTGGACCCGCACGTCCTTGTCGCTCACGATGACGACCTTGGTCGCCGCACCGGGCACGACGGATCGCACGGCGTCAGAGGCGATGTCCTGATCGCGGCTGTCCGGTGCCTGCACCGTGAACTGCGACCCGCCGGTGAACTCGATCGAGAACTGGATCGGGCGGATCAACGGCACGAGGGCCGAGCCCACCACGAGGATGATCGCGATGATGAACCACAGACGACGCTTGCCGACGAACGGGAACGAGGTCTTCCCGCTGTAGAGGTTGTTGCCGAACTCATTCATGGAAGGCATCAGACGTCTCCCTCACTTCCGGCTGTGGTCGATCTGTCTTTCGAGGAGAGTGCTTCCGCGCGTTTGCGCTCGGCGATGGTCTGTCGACGCTCCGCCTCACCCCGTGAACGGGCGGTCTTCGCACCGCGGCCCACCGAGCTGGTCGCGACCTCGCGGTACGCGGATCGGCTGCGGTAGACCGCACCCAGCGCCTCGGGGTCGAGTCCGGAGAGCTTGTGTCCGCCCCCGAAGAAGCGCGTGCGGGCGAGCAGCTGCATGACCGGGTGCGTGAAGATCACGAAGATGAACACGTCGATCAGCGTCGTGAGACCCAGAGTGAACGCGAAGCCCTTCACCGTGGCGTCGGCCAGGATGTACAGCACGAGCGCGGCGAGGATGTTGATCGACTTCGAGATGTAGATGGTGCGCTTCGCACGGCCCCAGCCGTCTTCGACCGCCGCCGTGATCGACTTGCCATCGCGCAGCTCGTCTCGGATTCTCTCGAAGTACACGATGAACGAATCAGCCGTGAATCCGATCGAGACGATGAGACCTGCGACACCCGCGAGCGAGAGGCGGAAGCCGATGCGCCACGCGAGGATGCAGATGATGATGTAGGTCAGGACCGCCATCACCGCGATGGACGCGATGATCACCGACCCGAGTGCTCGATAGACGATCAGCGAGTAGATGGCGACCAGCGCAAGGCCGATCAGACCCGCGATCAGTCCGATCTGCAGCTGCTGGGTACCCAGTGTCGCCGAGATCGTGTCGGAGCTCTGCACCGTGAAGCTCAGGGGCAGCGCACCGAACTTCAGCTGGTCGGCCAGGGTCGTCGCGGACTCCTGCGTGAACGAGCCGGAGATGCTGGGGCGACCATCGAGGATCACGCCGTTCATCCGCGGCGCCGAGATCACGCTGCCGTCGAGCACGAACGCGAACTGGTCGCGCGGCGCCAGGCCGTCGATGCGGTTCTGGTTCAGACGCGTGCTGACCTTGCCGAAGGCGTCGGCACCGTCTCCGTTCATCGTCAGCTGCACGATCCACGCGCCCGACTTCGGGTCGCGACCGCTGGTCGCGTCTTCGATCGCCGTTCCGGTGAGCTCGGTCGGTCCGAGCAGGAACTTGGTCTGACCGCTGGGGTCGCACGCGATCAGCGGCTGATCCTGCGGTGCGTTCGACGCGTCGTTCGCCGGGTCGCTGCAGTCATAGGCGAGGAACTCCGCCTGCAACTTCGGCGTGGCCCACGCCAGGTCGCTGCCGTCCGTCGGCTCGGGGGACGGGGTCGACTCGAGCGTGGGATCCGGGCTCGGGTACGGCGTCGCGTTGCCGTCCTCGCCCGTGAACTCGGTGGCTGCGCCCGTCGTGGCCAGCACCGCGCGGAACTCGAGCTGAGCGCTCGACTGGATCCGCTCACGGGTCTGCTCATCGGCCGGCCCCGGGATCTGGACGACGATGTTGCGTCCACCCTCGGTGGTGATGTCGGCCTCCGCGACGCCTGAGGCATCGACGCGCTGACGGATGATCGCCGCGGCCTGGTCGAGCTGCTCGGCCGAGGGGTCGGCGCCGTCTTCTGTCTCGGCGCTCAGCACGATCTGCGTGCCGCCCTGGAGGTCGAGTGCGAGTTCAGGCGCCCAGGAGCTCGCAGGATCGCCGTTGCTGTCCGTGAAGACGTAGACGCCGAGTGAGTTGATGCCGAACAGCACGCCCGTCACGAGGAGCAGGCCGAGGAGGACCCGCCAGGCGTGACGGACCGGAGAGGATGAAGCCACGTGTGTTCAGCTTTCTGAGATGCCGGAGTTCCGAGGTACCGCGCGGAGGCGGAGGATTACTTGTCGTCTGCGTCGCGCTCGAGACGCGCACGCGTCTCTTCCGGCGTCTCGACGTCGACGGCCGGAGCGGCCGTGGCAGCGGCGTCATCGGCCACGACCTCGTCGACGACGACATCCTTGGGCTCCACGATGCGCAGGATCGCCTGGCTGTGCACCTCGATGATCGTTCCGGGAGCGATCTCGACGAGCGCGGGCGAGTCGAGGTCCTCGGGGTCGTACGCCACGATCGTGCCGTAGATGCCGCCCTGGAGGAGCACCTTCACACCGGGGACGGTCTTGGTCGCCTTCTCCTCCTGCTCCGCCTTCATCGCCTTCGTACGCTTACGCGTGTTGAAGATCATGAAGACGAGGAGGACGGCGAGAAGACCGAAGAGGAGGAATTCCATGGGCATGGGTGCAGCGCCTTTCTCAGGTGCGCACTCCAGCCATTGGGCGCGCAGAGGTATCCGGGAAGTCTTCAGCGATTATAGGTCATCAAGGCGAAGCGTCCCGTCGGGATGGGGTACCCCGAGGTGCGCATACGCCTCCGGCATCGCCACACGACCGCGCGGCGTACGCCCGAGGAAACCGATCCGCACGAGGTACGGTTCCACGACGCTCTCGACCGTCTCGCCCTCTTCGCCGACCGCGACGGCGAGCGTGCTGAGTCCGACCGGACCGCCGCGGAACCGCCGCACGAGTGCTTCCAGCACGGCACGGTCGAGCCTGTCGAGACCGATCGAGTCGACGTCGTACAGCTCGAGAGCCGCGCGCACATCGGCGATCGTGGCGTCTCCCCCGTTGTGCACCAACGCGTAGTCGCGCACACGGCGCAGCAGTCTGTTCGCGATTCGCGGAGTTCCCCGAGATCGACGCGCGATCTCCGACAGCGCATCCGTCGGGACGTCCACGCCGAGGACGGTCGCGGAACGGGCGATGACCTCTTCGAGCTCGAACTCCTCGTAGAACTCGAGATGCCCGGTGAAGCCGAAGCGGTCGCGCAGCGGGTTCGGCAGGAGGCCGGAGCGGGTGGTCGCTCCGACGAGCGTGAACGGTGCCAGCTCGAGCGGGATGCTCGTGGCGCCCGCGCCCTTGCCCACCATGATGTCGATGCGGTAGTCCTCCATCGCGAGGTACAGCATCTCCTCGGCCGAGCGCGCCATCCGGTGGATCTCGTCGATGAAGAGCACCTCACCGGGAACCAGGCTGGACAGCAGGGCCGCGAGGTCTCCGGCGTGCTGGATCGCCGGACCGCTCGACATGCGCAGCGGCCGGTCGCTCTCGTGCGCGACGATCATCGCGAGCGTGGTCTTGCCGAGCCCAGGAGGGCCGGCGAGCAGGATGTGATCCGCGGGGCGACTCTGGATGCGCGCCGCCTCGAGCAGGAGCTGCAGCTGTCCGCGCACCTTCTGCTGACCGACGAACTCGCCGAGACTCGACGGCCGCAGAGCGCCCTCGATCGCGAGCTCGGTCTCATCGACCGGCTCGGTGGCGTCCAGAGCGTCAGGCACGCGTCTGGCCGCCCTGCGCGGGGCCGAGAAGCGCGAGCGTACGGCGCAGCAGTGCCGCGACCGAACCGCGCTCGGCATCCGTCGCCTCTGCAGCGGTCTGCGCGGCCGCTTCCGTCGCGACCCTGTCGGACCAGCCGAGTCCGACCAGAGCGGCGGCGACCTGAGACACCACGTCGGTCGAACCGGCACGTGACGGCTTCGAGCTCGGCGCGACCGGCTGCACCTTGCCCGCCAGCTGCAGCACGATGAGCTTCGCCGTTTTCGGGCCGATGCCAGAGACACGTCGGAACGGGGCATCGTCCTCCGCGGTGACCGCCTCGGCGATCTGGTCCACCGTCATGTGCGAGAGCACACCGAGCGCGGACTTGGGCCCGACTCCGGTGACGCTGATCAGCAGGCCGAAGATCTCCAGCTCGCTCCGATCCGCGAACCCGTAGAGCGAGAGCGCATCTTCGCGGACGATCAGGCTGGTGTGCAGGAGCAGGCGCTCTCCGACGGTCGCGGTGTGCGGGATGTCGGCGGGCACGGCGACCGAGAACCCGACGCCGCCCACTTCGATGACGACCTGGTCGGCCGTCGTGTGCAGGACGACGCCGTGCAGGGAGGAGATCATCCCCTCAGCCTACGACCCTGATCGTAGGTATGTTCGAGCGACACGCTCCGCGTCGGCCCACGCGCGCTGGGCCGGCGTCAGCGCCGACTGACCGGGGACACCGGCGCTCCCCCGCCGCCAGGCATGGCACAGCGCGATCGCGAGGGCGTCGGCCGCGTCCGCGGGTTGTGGCGGGGCGTCCAGTCGCAGGATGCGGGCGATCATCGCCTGCACCTGGCGCTTGTCCGCGGCGCCGTAGCCGGTGACGGCGGCCTTGACCTCGCTCGGTGTGTGGGTCGCGGCGGGAAGGCCCGCCTCCGCGGCGATCAGCAGGGCGACACCACTCGCCTGCGCCGTGCCCATCACCGTGTGCGTGTTCTGCTGCGCGAACACCCGCTCCACCGCGACGGCGTCCGGGCGATGCTCGGCGATCGCCTCGCGGATGCCCGCAGCGACGATCGCGAGACGGTCGCCGATGTCGGCATCCGGCGACGAGCGGATGACTCCCACGTGCACCAGGGTCCCGCGACGGGTGCGGTCGACGTCGACGATGCCGACACCGCAGCGGGTGAGGCCGGGGTCGATCCCGAGGACGCGCAGAGAAGAGGTCACTCCCCCAGGCTAGGCCGGAGGGAGGACACGAGCCGTTCGGCGCGCCTAGCCCTCGTCGTTCTCCAGCTCGGCCTGCACCTCGGGCGTGAGGTCGAAGTTGGTGAACACGTTCTGCACGTCTTCGCTGTCTTCGAGTGCGTCGATCAGGCGGAAGATCTTGCGCGCCGTGTCGGCGTCGATCTCGACCTTGAGGTTCGGAACGAACTCGACGTCGGCCGATTCGTAGTCGATGCCGGCGTCCTGCAGCGCGCTGCGCACCGTGACCAGGTCGCTCGCCTCTGTGACGATCTCGAAGCCCTCGGCGTGCGGCTCGATCTCCTCGGCGCCGGCCTCGAGCGCCGCCATCATGACATCATCCTCGGTCGTGCCCTCGGAGCCGACGACGATGACGCCCTTGCGGCTGAAGTTGTATGCGACGCTGCCCGGGTCGGCGAGAGTGCCGCCGTTGCGGCTGAGAGCCGTGCGCACCTCGGCGGCAGCGCGGTTCTTGTTGTCGGTCAGACACTCGATCATGAGAGCGACGCCGTTGGGTCCGTAGCCCTCGTACATGATCGAGAGGTACTCGACGGCCTCGCCGCCGATACCCGCACCACGCTTCACCGCGCGGTCGATGTTGTCCTTGGGGACAGAGGTCTTCTTCGCCTTCTGCACCGCGTCGAACAGCGTCGGGTTGCCCTGCAGATCAGGTCCGCCGAGCTTCGCCGCGACCTCGATGTTCTTGATGAGCTTGGCCCAGGACTTGGCGCGCCTGGAGTCGATGATGGCCTTCTTGTGCTTCGTGGTCGCCCACTTGGAATGCCCGGACATAAGTCTCCGCTCGTCGTATCCGCCCAGGAGCTCGCACCCAGGGCATCGTCTATTCTAACGAATACCCGGGCCCGGCCGATCAGATCCGTGCTGCAGATGACCGTGTCGAAGTCATTCCCTCGGGTCTCGCCCCTGCAGCATCAGCGGGATCGCGCCGACCTGCAGCGTGACCCGCGATTCGTCGTGGACGGTGACCTTGACGTGCTCGCGGATGTACCCCTTGACGTCATCGTCGGGCTCGCCCTCGGCACTGGTGCCGACGGCCGCGTTCGCCTGCCGGACCAGTGCCATCATGCGCGGTGCGTACTGCAGGAGGCGATCCGCTTCCTCCGCCTTGCCCACCGACTCGGCGATCAGCCGCTCTCCCTTGGTCTGGTAGTCCGAGGCGATGACATGCGCGGCACCGAACGCCGCCTGTTCGCGCAGCGGTGCCTCGCCGTCGTGCGCTGCGTAATAACGCGCGACCTCGTCCCGCAGCCACGGCGCGAGCGGCAGCAGGGTCTCCTGGGTGGCGGCGTCGAGGTCCCTTCCGTCCAGCGTCGAGGCGAAGGCCGGGGTGACCGTGTCGATCCAGCCGTGCAGCGCCGTCTTCCGCGCCTCGTCTTCCGACCTGCCGGCGATCAGCGCCGACGCACGGTCCCACGCGTGCAGACGTTGCAGGTTCGAGTGGATCGTGTTGAGGCCGATCAGCTGCCATTCTCGTGCACTCGTCATCCATCGACCCTATCGACCGTTCGCGGAGCACGCATCAGGCGGCCGGTGGATTGTCCCCCTGGCGCGACGTTCCGCGCGGGTGTAGGCCTGAGGCATGAAAGAGCACGCCTCAGACGCCCGGGCGCGCGCACTGGACAGCGCGCATCGGGCCGCCCTCGGCTTCCTGGAATCGGTGTCCGAGCGTCCGGTGTGGCCGCGGGCATCCCTCGATCAGATGCTCGAGGCTTTCGGCGGCCCCCTCCCGGAGGCCGGGGTCGACCCCGTGAAGGTGATCGACGAGATCGCTGAGCGCGCCGAGCCCGGTCTCGTCGCCATCCCCGGCGGCCGCTTCTTCGGTTTCGTGATCGGAGGGACACTGCCCGCCGCGCTCGCCGCGGACTGGCTCGTCTCGGCGTGGGACCAGAACTCCGGCTCGTCGACGCTGACCCCTGCCACAGTCGCGATGGAACGGGTGGCCGGGCAGTGGATGCTCGACCTCTTCGGTCTTCCCTCGACGGCCAGCGTCGGATTCGTCACCGGAGGGCAGCTCGCGAACTTCACCTGCCTCGCCGCAGCGCGTCATGCCGTGCTGTCCCGCGTCGGCTGGGACCTGGCGGAACGCGGATTCGGCGCGGCGCCGGCGATCCGCTTCGTCGTGGGCGCCGACCGTCACGGGTCGATCGATCGCGCTGCCCGGTTTCTCGGGATAGGCCGGGCCGAGCTGATCGTCGTCGACTCCGACGATCAGGGCCGGATGCGCCCTGATGCCTTGGAGCACGTGCTCGCGGGCGGCACAGGACCACTCATCGTGTGTCTTCAGGCAGGTGAGGTGCACACCGGCGCATTCGACGACTTCTCCACCTTGATCCCGATCGCGCGGCGTCAGGGCGCATGGGTGCATGTCGACGGCGCGTTCGGGTTGTGGGCGGCAGCATCCCCTGCGCTGCGCCACCTGACGGCGGGAGTCGAGGACGCGGACTCCTGGGCGACAGATGCGCACAAGACGTTGAACGTCCCCTACGACTGCGGAATGTCGATCGTGCGGGATCCCGCCGACTCCATCTCCGCATTCCGCACCGGCGGCGACTACCTCATCTACTCCGGACTCGACCCCTGGGATCTGACCCCCGAGCTCTCCCGGAGGGCACGGGGGGTTCCCGCCTGGGCCGCGCTGCGCAGTCTCGGTCGCTCGGGCGTCGCCGCGCTGATCGACCGCCTGCACACGAATGCCGTGACCATGTCCACCGGGCTCGCGGCGATCGAGGGAGTGGAGGTCGTCAACGACGTCGACTACACCCAGGTGATGTTCCGTGCAGATTCGGATGACGCCACGCGCGCGCTGGGCGCCGCGATCCTCGACGAGGGCACTGCCGCGGTCACCGGGGCAGAGTGGCGCGGCCGGGCCGCTCTGCGCTGCTCGATGTCGTCCTGGGCGACGACAGCGGACGACATCGACCTCACGGTGCAGGCGATCCGCGCCCTGATGAAGAACTAGCCGCGTGTCTCCGCGTACGATCGCGCACTCTCGAGGAAGCGCTCGTGGAAGCGCGTCTCGACGTCGACTTCCGGGTGGAAACTGGTGCCGAGGAGAGCGCCCTGCTGGACCGCGACGATCGTGCCGTCCGCCAGCGATGCCAGGACGTCGACCCGCGCGCCCACCCGCTCGACGATCGGCGCCCGGATGAATGTCGCACGCACGGGCTGCTCACCCAGCACCGGGACGTCGAGTTCCGTCTCGAACGACTCGGTCTGACGTCCGAACGCGTTGCGGCGCACCTCGATGTCCATCCCGCCGAAGGACTCCTGCCCGTCGATGCCGTCGAGCACGGTGTCGGCGAGAAGGATCAAGCCCGCGCACGTGCCATAGACCGGCAGCCCCGCCGCGATGCTCTCGCGGATCGGCGTCTGCATGCCGAAGGCTCGGGACAGCTTGTCGATCACACTCGACTCTCCGCCGGGGATGACGAGCCCGTTGACGGATGACAGCTCCTCGGGGCGGCGCACCAGGATGACGTCGGCCCCGAGCCCCGCGAGCAGGGCGGCGTGCTCACGCACGTCGCCCTGCAGAGCGAGGACTCCGACGCGGGTGTTACCAGCCACGCTCAGCCAGGCGGTGCGGCGCGGGCAGGTCAGACACGTTGATGCCGACCATCGCCTCGCCGAGGCCGCGCGAGACCTCTGCGATGACCTTGGCGTCGTCGTAGAACGTGGTGGCCTTGACGATCGCCTTGGCGCGCTCGACCGGATTTCCCGACTTGAAGATGCCCGAGCCGACGAACACGCCGTCGGCGCCGAGCTGCATCATCATCGCCGCATCAGCGGGCGTCGCGACGCCGCCGGCCACGAACAGCACGACGGGGAGCTTGCCGGTCTCCGCGATCTCGGCGACGAGCTCGTAGGGTGCCTGCAGCTCCTTCGCCGCCACGAACAGCTCGTCCTTCGGGAGCGCGGTCAGTGCGGCGATCTCGCCCCGGATCTTGCGGATGTGCTTCATCGCCTCCGAGACGTCGCCCGTTCCGGCCTCACCCTTGGAGCGGATCATCGCCGCACCTTCGTTGATACGGCGCAGTGCCTCACCCAGATTGGTGGCACCGCAGACGAAAGGCACGGTGAAACCGTACTTGTCGATGTGGTTGACGTAGTCGGCCGGAGAGAGGACCTCGGACTCATCGATGTAGTCGACACCGAGTTCCTGCAGCACCTGAGCCTCGACGAAGTGGCCGATGCGCGCCTTCGCCATCACGGGGATCGAGACCGCGTCGATGATGCTGTCGATCATGTCGGGGTCGCTCATCCGCGAGACACCGCCCTGTGCACGGATGTCGGCGGGCACCCGCTCGAGCGCCATCACGGCGACGGCTCCGGCATCTTCCGCGATCTTCGCCTGATCTGCGGTGACGACGTCCATGATGACGCCGCCCTTGAGCATCTCCGCGAGTCCGCGCTTCACGCGCGCGGATCCGGTGGGGGCCTGTTCGGTGCTGGACATGACGTTCCTCTCGGGTGGACTGATCGACGCGATCCTTTGCGTGATCCGATGTCGACTTTGATCTATGTCAAAAGATAGCATCGTCCGGCACGACCTAGAATCGGTTCTGAGGACACATGAGCGACGACATTCGAGGGACCACCGCAGCCGACATCGCCGACAGCGTGCGCGCCCTTCGCGAACGCGGTGTGCTGCAGCCTGGAAGCCTCCTCCCTCCCGTCCGCGAACTGGCGGCCACCCTCGGGGTGAACAGGAACACCGCGGTGGCGGCGTACCGCCAACTCGCCCAGGCAGGACTCGTCGTCTCACGAGGACGTGCCGGGACCGTGATCGCCGGCGTGGATGTTGTCGCACAAGAGGGTTACGCCTCCGACACGGTTCTGCGCGACGTGGCGACCGGGAACCCCGATCCCGCGCTGATCCCCGATCCCTTCCCTGCGCTGGCCACCGTCGCCGGCCGACCCGTGCTCTACGGCGAACCCGTGATCGACCGCGGGCTCGACGCCTGGGCCCGCAACTGGGTCTCCCCCGATCTCCCCCACGCCGACTTCCGGATCACCGTCACCAGCGGCGCGGTCGACGCGGTCGAACGGCTCCTCGCTCAGGCCCTGACCCGCGACGACGCGGTCGCACTGGAAGACCCGTGCTTCCTCGCCAGCATCCACACCGTGCGACTCGGCGGGTACCGTGCGGTCCCCGTCCCCGTCGACGCGGAGGGGATGACCGTCGAAGGTCTGCGCGCCGCGCTCGCTGCGGGAGTCCGCGCCGTCATCTGCACGCCACGCGCGCAGAACCCCACCGGAGCCAGCATGTCGGCGCGTCGTGCCGCGGAACTGCGCGCGGTGCTGGTCGATCACCCCTACGTGCTCCTGATCGAGGACGACCACTTCTCGATGCTGTCCCAGCATCCCTATGAGTCGCTCATCGGACCGGAGCATCGTCGATACGCACTGGTGCGGTCGGTGTCGAAGTTCCTCGGCCCCGACATGTGCCTCGCGATCGCTGCGACGGATCCCGACACCGCGGACCGGCTCGCCATGCGCCTGAGCCCCGGCACGACCTGGGTGAGCCATCTGCTGCAGCGCCTCACGCTGGCGCAGCTGACCGATGACGATGTGTCCGCCCGCGTCGCTGCCGCCGGTGTCCACTACGCCGCACGCAATGCCGCGTTCACCGCGCGCCTACGCGAGCACGGCATCGACGCGCCCGTCACCGACGGCCTCAGCCTTTGGATCGAGCTCCCGCGCCCTGCACGGCTCGTCGTGGAACGCCTGATGCGCCGCGGGTGGCTCGCCCGTACCGGAGACGAGTTCGCGCTCGGCGACCGGGCAGAGCCCTCCCACCACCTGCGCCTCACCGTGCACGATCTCTCCGACGACGATGCGGCCACGCTCGTCACCGACCTCGTCGCGGCAGTGCGATGATCCCCCGTCGCGCACAGCAGTGCGCCCTGAATGAAAGGATCGGGAGATGAAGATCCTCTCCATCCAGTCCGCCGTCGCATACGGCCACGTCGGGAACTCGGCAGCGGTCTTCCCGCTGCAGCGCATCGGAGTGGAGGTGCTCCCGGTCTACACCGTGAACTTCTCCAACCACACCGGCTACGGGGCGTGGCGCGGCCCGCTGATCTCTCCCGACGACGTGCGCGAGGTCATCACCGGGATCGAGGATCGCGGTGTCTTCAGCCAGATCGACGCGATCCTCAGCGGGTACCAGGGCGGCGAGGGCATCGGTGATGTGATCATCGACGCCGTGGCCCGCGTGAAGGCGGCGAACCCCGCGGCGATCTACGCCTGCGACCCGGTGATGGGCAACGCCAAGTCGGGCTGCTTCGTCGCACCCGCGATCCCGGTGCTGCTGCGCGAGAAGGTCGTGCCGGTGGCCGACATCATCACCCCGAACCAGTTCGAGCTCGGATTCCTCACGGGCACCGAGCCGGACACCCTCGAATCCACACTCGCCTCTGTCGACCTCGCGCACGCCATGGGCCCGCGCACGGTCCTCGTGACGAGCGTCGAGCGGCCCGACCGCGAAGATGGCACCATCGAGATGCTCGCAGCCGACGAACACGGCGCGTGGATCGTGCAGACACCTCATCTGCCGATGAAGGCGAACGGCTCAGGCGATGTGACCGCCGCTCTCTTCACGGCTCACTACGTCGAGACGGGCAGCGCGAAGACCGCACTCGAGCGCACCGCGTCCAGCGTGTACGACCTGCTCAAGGCCACGCTCGAATCCGGAGAACGCGAACTGCTCCTCGTCGAGGCGCAGGAGTTCTACGCGAACCCGCAGATGCAGTTCACCGCGCGTCAGGTCCGCTAGGCCACGCGTTCGCCACGGCCTCCCGCACCTCACCGAGGAGCTGCGGGAGCGCCTTGGTCTTGGCGATGATCGGGAAGAAGTTCGCGTCCGAGGTCCAGCGTGGCACGATGTGCTGGTGCAGGTGCCCGTCGACACCGGCGCCGGCCACGGCACCCTGGTTCATGCCCAGGTTGAATCCGTCGCAGTGCGACACCTCGCGCAGCACGCGCATGCCGATCTGGGTGAGCGCGCCGATCTCGGCGACCTCCTCCGCCGTCGCTTGGTCGTAGGTGGCGATGTGCCGGTACGGGCACACCAGCAGGTGACCCGAGTTGTACGGGAACAGGTTCAACAGCACATACGCCGTCTCGCCGCGCGCGACGATCAGACGCTCGGCGTCCGGATGCTTCGGCGCCTCGCAGAACGGGCACTCCTCGCGCAGCGGCTCGGGCCCCGCCTGGATGTACGCCATCCGATGCGGGGTCCACAGCCGCTGGAACTCGTCGGGCACGCCGGCCAGATGGCCGGCATCTTCGACGGGGTGCTGCGGGGAGTCGGTCACACCAGATCCCCTGCTGTCTGCACGAGCGCATGCGTGTCGATCGCCGCACGGATGCGGGCCACGGCGTCCGCGATCGGGACGCCGTTCTCCTGCGTGCCGTCGCGGTAGCGGAACGAGACGGTACCGGCCTCGCGGTCCTTCTCTCCCGCGATCAGCAGCAGCGGGACCTTGCCGGTCGTGTGCGTACGGATCTTCTTCTGCATGCGATCGTCCGAGGAGTCGAGCTCGGCGCGCACGCCGGAGTCCCGCAGCGTGCGGACCACGTCGCCGAGGTAGTCGGCGAACTCATCCGCGACCGGGATTCCGACGACCTGCACGGGCGACAGCCACACCGGGAAGTCGCCGGCGTAGTGCTCGAGCAGGATCGCGAAGAAGCGCTCGATCGAGCCGAACAGCGCGCGATGGATCATGATCGGTCGCTTCTTCTGCCCGTCCTTGTCCATGAACTCGAGATCGAAGCGCTCTGGCAGGTTGGGGTCGACCTGCACGGTCGACAGCTGCCAGGTGCGGCCGATCGCATCGCGCGTCTTCAGGTCGATCTTGGGACCGTAGAACGCGGCCTCGCCAGGCACCTCGGTGAGCTTCAGTCCGGAGGCGACGGCGACCCGGCGCAGGGCGTCGGTCGAGGACTCCCAGAACTCGTCGGATCCGATCCACTTCGACTTCTCATCGTCCTTCATAGACAGTTCGAGTTCGAAGTCGGTGAGACCGAAGTCGCGGAGCATCGAGAGGATGAACTCCAGGACCTTGGCTACCTCCGCCTCGAGCTGGTCGGGCGTGACGAACAGGTGCGAGTCGTCCTGGGTGAAGCCGCGCACACGGGTCAGTCCGTGCAGCGCGCCGGAGAGCTCGTTGCGGTAGACCGTGCCGTTCTCGGCGAAGCGCAGAGGCAGATCCCGGTAGCTGCGCGCACGCTCTTTGTAGATCAGGATGTGCATCGGGCAGTTCATGGGCTTCAGGTAGTAGTCCTGACCCTGCTTGGTGATGTTGCCCTCGTCGTCGCGCTCCTCGTCCATGACGATCGGCGGGAACATCCCGTCCTTGTAGGTGACGAGGTGGTTCGAGGTGAGGAAGAGGTCCTCCTTCGAGATGTGCGGCGTGTACACGTAGGTGTAGCCGCCCTCGATGTGGCGCTTGCGCGCGTGCTGCTCCATCTCGCCGCGGATCATGCCACCGCGAGGGTGCCACACCGAAAGACCGGAACCGATCTCCTCGGGGAACGAGAACAGGTCGAGTTCCTTGCCGAGGCGACGGTGATCGCGTTTGGCGGCCTCCTCGAGCCGGTGCTGATAGGCGCGCAGCTCGTCCTTCGATGGCCAGGCAGTGCCGTAGATGCGCTGCAGCTGCGGGTTCTTCTCGCTGCCGCGCCAGTAGGCGGCGGCGATACGGGTCAGGTCCCAGCCGTTGCCGATCATGCGCGTGTTGGGCAGGTGCGGTCCGCGGCAGAGGTCCTTCCAGACGACCTCGCCATCACGGGTGGTGTTGTCGTAGATCGTCAGCTCGCCCTCGCCGACCTCGACGGATGCGCCCTCGGCGGCTTCCTTCCCACCCTTGAGGCCGATCAGCTCGAGCTTGAACGGCTCATCGGCGAGCTCGACGCGCGCCTCCTCATCCGAGACGACACGGCGCACGAAGCGCTGCCCCTCGCGGACGATGCGCTGCATCTCCTTGGTGATCGCCTTGAGGTCCTCCGGCGTGAACGGCGATTCGACACCGAAGTCGTAGTAGAAGCCGTCGGTGATGGGCGGACCGATGCCGAGGTTCGCCTGCGGGTTGATGCGCTGCACCGCCTGCGCCAACACATGCGCCGTCGAGTGGCGCAGAATGTTCAGTCCGTCGGGGCTGTCGATCGTGACCGCCTCGACCTCGTCGGCATCGGTCACTGTGGTCGCGAGGTCCTTGAGGATGCCGTTGACGCGCATGGCGACGACGGATCGGTCAGAGAACAGGGCGAAGCCGTCTGTCGGCTGGGCGTTTTCAGGCACTGATCACTCCATCTGGGTCTGGATCTAGGCTACTCGCATGCCCGGGGCCTCCCGACCGCTGCGGCACCGTCACCGGCGGCGGCATGTTGCTGCGCCGCCCGCAGGATCTCTCACGTCCCGGCGATGACCAGCCCGGATTCGTAGGCGAGGATCACGAGCTGAGCCCGGTCGCGCGCATCCACCTTCGACATGATCCGGTTCACGTGCGTCTTGGCCGTGTGCGGCGAGATCGAGAGCTCGGCGGCGATCTCCTGATTCGTGCGTCCTCCCGCGACGTGGATGAGCACTTCCCGCTCTCGGACGGTCAGCCGCGCGAGGATCTCGCTCTGCACCTGAGAAAGCATCGGCGCAGCGCCGTACACCGACCGCTCGATGAGCGCACGCGTCGCGACGGACGACAGCAGCGACTCCCCCGCATGGATCGTCCGCACCGCATGCACGATCTCCTCCGGCTCCGCGCCCTTGCCGATGAAGCCGCTCGCGCCCGCCCGCAAGGCCGCCACCACGTAGTCGTCCTCCTCGAAGGTCGTCAGGATGAGCACGCGCACCTCACCGTCGCGGTGCTCCGAACAGATCGTCTCGGTTGCGGCGATGCCGTCCAGCTCCGGCATCCGGATATCCATCAGCACGACATCCGGCGCGTGATCCGTGACCATGCGCACCGCCTCCCGCCCGTTCGATGCCTCGCCGACCACCCGGATGCCGCCATCGGTCAGGATGTCGCGCACGGCTTGCCGTACCAGCGGCTGGTCATCGACGACGAGGACGGAGATGGCCATCACGTGCTGCTTCCGGTGGTGGGGATCCGCACGGAGAGGACGTAGCGACCGTCCGTGTCATCCGTGGAGACGTGCCCTCGCACCGCGGCGACTCGTTCGCGGAGCCCGCGGAGCCCATGACCGCTGAGCGTCGAGTCGGAGGGTGCCGGGCGCCGCGCATTGGTCAGAGTGAGCACGAGAGAATCGTGATCGGTACGGATGGACACGGCGACAGCCCCGTCGGCGCCGTGCTTGTGCGCGTTCGTCAGCCCCTCCAGGAGCGCCAGGTAGGCGACGTGATCGCTCGCGGGCGAGAGAACGGACGTGGTCTCCGCTCGATCCAGATCGATCTGCAGCCCGACCTCGGAGAACCGGTCGACGAGTGCATCCAGTTCGGCCAAGCCGCTCTGCGGGTGCAGAGATCGCATGTCATCCGCATCATCCGCGCGAAGAAGGGCCATGAGGCCCCCGATATCGGCGAGAACGGTACGGGACGCGCTGCGTATGGTCGTCAGCGCCTCCCGCGCTCGTTCGGGCCTCGTCTCCAGTGCCGAAGAGGCCACCCCGGCGTTGAGGCTGATCACGGAGATCTGATGCGCGACGACGTCGTGCAGATCGCGGGCGATGCGCACCCGCTCGTCGGCGACGCGGTGGCGCGCCTCCTCTTCCCGCCCCTGCTCCGCCCGTTCCGCGCGTTCGGTCATGGCCACGGCGAACTCGCGACGTGAGCGCGCCGCGTCTCCCAGGGCGCCCGCGAGCAGGACGAACAGCACGAACTGCAACGCGGTCGACTCGAACAGTTCTCCGTCGAGGGCGATGCCGTTCGAGAAGAACACCACGACGGCCGCTGCCGTCACGCTCACTGTTCCGATCAGGCGCCCGTGGCGATCCATCACCGAGTAACAGCTGATGGCTGCGGCGAGCAGAGCGCTGGGTGCCACGATGCCGGCTGCCGCCAGCCCGACTGCGCAGAGCAGGCTCACACCGAGCGCGGCGAGAGGCAGGCGCCGTCGAAAGGGCATCGCCGCCGCGGGGATCAGCGCGGGGACGAGGAGCAGACCACCCGCACGATAGATCTCGTCAGGGAACGGCAGCACCGCGAAGACCACGACGACCGCGACAGCGATGACGTCGCTCAACGGCGCAGCGATTCCCGGTGGGCGGAGCGACGTCATGAGACCAGTATTCCGCCGCCGGCATCGCCGCGAATCCCCCGCCGGGATGAGACGGCTGTACCGCGATCGCAGTACGTAGGTGTCTGCGCAGGGCTGATGTGCACCCAACGGCTCCACGAGACGCTGGAGTACGGGAGCGCACCGCGCGCTCCGGGAGAGGGATCGATGAACAAGTTCGCCAAGAGAGCGCTCATCACCGCGGGCGCGATCGGCACGGTGCTGGCGGTGGGTCTTGCCACCACGACCGTCGTGAACGCCGTGGCGAGCAGCGTGGAGCAGGATCGCATCGAACCGTACGGCGAGACCGTGACGGTGGACGGCCATGAGATGAACGTCTATATCGCGGGCGACGGCCCGGAGGACATCGTGCTGCTCCCCGGCTTCGGAACCGCCTCTCCGGTGTGGGACTTCGCGCCGCTCGTCGACGATCTCGCGGAGGACCACCGTGTGATCGTGGTCGAGCCGTTCGGCTACGGGCTCAGCGACGGCACGGATGTCGAACGCACCACCGAGAACATCGTGAGCGAGGTGCACGATGCGCTGGAGGCGCTGGACGTCGACCAGTACGTGTTGATGGGGCACTCGATCGCGGGGATCTACGGCATCGAGTTCGCTCAGCGCTACCCCGATGAGGTGACCGCTTTCGTCGGCATCGACACCAGCGCACCGGGGCAGCCGAACATGGACACCGAGTTTCCGATCGGGCTCATGGCCGCCGCGAAGAACCTCGGACTCGTGCGCGTGCTCACCGCGATCGGCGGGGTCGGCTACGAGGGGCCCGTGTACTCCGATGAGGCGCGCGAGCAGATCGGCCTGATCAGCAACCGCAACTCGTTCAGCCCCACCTACCTCGACGAGATGGCGCACATCCGCACGAACTTCGCCGACGCAATCGGCACCGGGTTCCCGGCAGAGCTGCCCCTCCTCCTGTTCGTGGTCGCGGACAATCCCAAGAACCCTGATTGGCTCCCGCTGCACGAACGTCAGGCTGCGGCCGCCGCCGACGGCACAGTCGTGGCGCTGGACGGCGAGCACTACCTGCACCACACCCACGCCCCCGAGATCGCCGACGGATTCCGTGCTTGGGAGCAGACGCGCACCGTCTCGGCCGACTAGCCGAACCCACCGCGCGCGCCCACGGGCTTTCGATCGCACCGGGGTGCGCGCCGTGGTTCCCGACCACGCGGAGTAGCGTGAGCGGATGAGCAGAGCAATCGCACGATGGGTCCTCGCCCTCGCTCTCGGCGCGATCGGTGTTCTCCACTTCGTCGGCACGCGCGGGTTCAGGGTGGTGGTGCCCGATTGGGCGACACGGGTCACGCGACTCGACAAGAACGACATCGTGATCGCGTCCGGTGCGGCAGAAATCGCGCTCGCCGCAGGACTCCTCACCCTTCCGAAGGAACGGCAGCGGGTCGGATGGGCGACCGCCGCGTTCTTCGTCGCCGTACTGCCCGGCAACATCCACCAGTGGCGCATGCGTCGCTCCACACCAGGACTCGACACCGACGCTCGGCGGTTCGGACGGTTGTTCCTGCAGCCCGTGCTGGTCGCCTGGGCCCTCTGGTGCACCCGCGAGCCGGCTCGAACGAACACCCGCCGTCGGCGCTGATCGGCACGACGTCGGTCCCTTCCACGAGAATGGTGCCATGTCCTCCCCCACGATCGTCTGGTTCCGCGACGACCTTCGCATCGCCGACAATCCGGCGCTGAGGGCAGCGATCGATCGAGGTGAACCCGTCGTCGCGCTCTTCGTGCTCGACGAGGAGTCCGCCGGGATCCGACCGCACGGGGGCGCCGCACGGTGGTGGCTGCATCATTCGCTCGCCTCGCTGAGCGAGCGACTGCGCGAACGCGGTGCGACCCTGGTGCTCCGCCGCGGTCCGGCCGGAAGAGTCGTGCGCGAGGCGGTGCAGGAGCTCGACGCCGGCGCGGTGTTCTGGAACCGCCGCTACGGCGGCGCCGAGCGTGAGATCGACGCGGACCTGAAGACCGCGCTGCGTGCGGACGGCCGCGAGGTCAGCTCGTTCGCCGGCTCCCTTCTGCACGAGCCCTGGACCGTCACCACCGGCAGCGGCACGCATTACTCGGTCTTCACGCCGTTCTGGCGCGCGTGCCTCGCTCTGCCGGCACCACGGGCACCGCTGCCGGAGCCGCAGACGATCGACGGAGTCCGCACAGCCCCGGCATCCGACGACCTCGACGACTGGGGCCTGCTGCCCACGCGTCCGGACTGGGCAGCGGGCCTGCGCGAGACCTGGGAACCCGGAGAGCCCGCGGCCCGTCGCCGTCTGAAGGCCTTCCTCGACGAGGATCTGCCGGCATACGACCGCGCGCGCGACGAGCCGTCGGCCGGGGCGACCTCGCTGCTCTCGCCACGACTCCGCTGGGGCGAGCTCAGCCCGTTCACGGTGTGGGCCGCGGCCGTCGACACCGAGGGCGCTGGCGGCTTCCTGTCGGAGATCGGGTGGCGGGAGTTCGCGTGGCACACGCTCTTCCACTTCCCCGACCTCGCGACGAAGAATCTTCGACGCGAGTTCGACGCGTTCCCCTGGCCCCGCGTGAAACCGAGCCACCTGGAGGCATGGCAGCGCGGCGATACCGGCGTGCGACTCGTGGATGCCGGGATGCGCGAGCTCTGGCACACCGGGTTCATGCACAATCGTGTGCGGATGGTCACGGCGTCGTTCCTGATCAAGAACCTGATGATCGATTGGCGCCGTGGTGAGGAGTGGTTCTGGGACACGCTCGTCGACGCCGATGGGGCGAGCAACCCGTTCAACTGGCAGTGGGTCGCCGGCTCCGGTGCAGACGCCGCCCCGTACTTCCGCATCTTCAATCCCGAGCTGCAGGCGAAGAAGTTCGACCCGCAGGGGCTGTACGTGGCCCAGTGGACCGGGGACACGCTGGCTCAGGAACCGATCGTCGACCTCGGCGAGACGCGTAAGGCCGCGCTCGCCGCCTACGACGTGGTCAAGAGGACGCCGCGCGGCCAGGAGTGAGCCGAGGCGCGTCGGTGGAGACCGAGTGGACGCTCGTTCAGCCGACGGGACCGGACTCCTCGACACCAGCGCGCATCCCCAGCCTCACATGGCCCATCCAGTCCCGCCCGACGATGCGGAGTTGCGGGAACTGCGCCATGTAGTGTGCGGCGACCCGCGTGTTCTGCGCACGAAGGTCCAGACGGCCTCCGTCGACATCACGGAGCCACGTTGCCACGGCCTGCCTGAGCGAGGATGCGCTGCTCGCGCCGAACGCGCGGCAGTGATTGGCCAACGTGATGCGTCCGTTCCGGTGGAAGATCGCGTCCAGGCAGGCACCGTTGTCCCTTGCCAGGAGCACGATGCGCCCACGATCGAGGACGCGCCAGATGTTGTGTGCCGCCAGCACCAGCACGGACGCGACGATCAAGATCAGGATGAACAGGACGAGCAGGAGGGCGAGCTCCCCCGCCCCGATCAGCGCGAAGACCGTGACCTCGAGCAGAATCAAGCCCGCGACGACAAGTAGCATCCACCGCCACGGGCGAAAGCGCCAGGTGATCAACGCGGTCCCGGAAAGGCTGAGGAGGAGCAGCGCGACCGAATCGGACAGCCGTGCCTCCCGGCAGCCGGTGGGTCGGGAATCGGGAATACGGCTCACAACTTCACTCTATGGCCGGGGCCCTCCGGCGCGCCCGACGGTCACCACGTCGGTCCGCGTCGCCCTTCAGCGAGGTACGCCAGACGGCGCAGCGTCTCCGCGTTGCGCCCCCGGAGCAGCGGCGTCGCGAGGAAGCGTGGGATGAGGCGCGCAGGCCCGCTAGACGGTTCCTCATCGATCCGGACGACGCATCCACGGCCCTCGGTACGCACGCGGATCGTGACCTCGGCCTCACCGAGCGGCCACCCCCGCGCGATCATCTTCATGCGCCCTGGAGGCGCCCAGTCCGCACTGCGCGTCGTGTCGTCGAGGACGAACGGCCAGACGCCAACTGAGTGATGAAGCTCGGAGCCCAGACTCGGCCAGTTCGCGTCGACCTCGCGCATCCGCGTGGCGCCGACCACCCAGCACGGGTAGAGCCAGCCGTCCTCGAGCACCGCGAAGACATCGGCGGGGGTGCAGTCGAGGCGCCGCACGTTCGTCGCCATCAGACGCACGTCCCCGACGTCGCCTCATGCCCCGACGGTCGCATCGATGTCGACGATCCCGCCGGCGCGTGCTCCCTGAGGAACTCGTGGACCTGGACATGCATGACGCGCCTCCGCTGGCTGGGTGTGGTGGGTGTCCGCACATACTGTTCCCGTGCACGAGTATCCGTACGCCCCTCGACCTTCGGGCGCAGCGGACGTACTATGACGCGCGACGACCGCAACGAATTCCGTGGCTTCAGGCATGGTGTCTGTCCCGCGGAGACGGCGGAGCGGTCATCCGAGCGTCGCGGAGGACACTATGGTTACGCGTATGGGCACATTGAATTACGGCGTCGGCACTGAGCCCATTCACATCGAAGATCGCGCACTCGCACATCTGAAGATCGTCATCGCGACGAAGCTGCGCAGGAACGAGAGCTTCACACTGTCGTGGAAGCATCCCGAAGCCGACGCCCCTGGTCGTTCGACGATCTGGGTGCATCCGTCGATTCCTCTGCGCTTCACCTTCGACGACCCGGAGCCGCCGGAGATCAACGTGAAGTGGGTCGAGGAGCTGATGCACTCGGCGAACTCCACAGGCGGCATCCTCCTGGTGGATGAAGTGATCGATCTCCCCGCAGAGGCCGCAGCCGTCTAGGCCTGTTCACCCGCATTCGAAACGACATCGGCCTGCCCCTAGGGTGGGCGTATGGACGAACTCGACAGTCGCGAGGTACCCGCCCGAGACCATGATCTGCGCGACGAGCGACTGTACGAGATGTCCCCCGGCGTCGAGTATTTCGCCCTCGTGGACGCCGTCGCCTCCGACGCCGTCATGCTCGATGTCATCGACTCGCGCGACAGCAGGCTTGTCAACTCCGCCGCTGCGCGTCAGACGTCGGGATGGTTCCGGGAACGCTGGCGTACTGCCTTCGAGGCCCCCGAGGTAGCAACGGAAGTCCTCGCAGCGCTGGAGTCGTTCGAGGGTGGGCTCGCGATCGTGCCTCTCGCCGAAGGGACGGGCGATTGGGAGGATTGGCACCGGCAGGGCACCTGGTTGCGGGTGACCTCCACCGGGGAAGCCGCAGGGCGCATCGACGCTGCCGCCGTGGAACCGGACGAGGGACGCCGCCTCCACAGGATCTTCGGCATGACCCTCTGGCCGAGTGCCGAAGCGCGTGTGGTGAGCGACGCGTTCTCTGACGTCCGTGCGCTCGCACAGACGATCGCCCTCGATATCGGACAGGGGTCAGCGAACATGCTCGTCGACCAGCAGGGCCAGGCCCGCTTGTACTTCGATGTCGGGGCCGCGGATGGCCGGAACGCGAGGACTCGGCCCGCGAACCTGCCTTTCTGCGTCTGCAACGCTCCACCTGTGATCCTGTCGCACTGGGATACCGACCACTGGGCAGGCGCGAAACACGAGACCGGGCTGCTCTCATTGACCTGGATCGCCCCGCGCCAGATGATCGGTCCCACGCACGCGACGCATGGAGCCCGCATCCTGCAGGCAGGCGGCCGGCTGTTGATCGTGAAGCGGTCGAGCCACCCCCGCGTGCGTGTCCAGCTGGCATCCCAGGACATCGATCTGGCGTACTGCTCAGGAGCTTTCCACGCGAACCGCAAGAGCAACCGCAACGACAACGGCCTGGCTCTGTCGATCAGACGTCAGGCCGACGATCTGTGTTGGATCTATCCGGGAGACGCCGACTATTCCGTGATGCCTTCCTTCGGTGGCTCCCCGGTCGTCCTCATCGCCTCACATCATGGTGCCAAGCAGAAGCTCCGGGGCACCCCTCCTCAGCGCGGGCGCCGCCCGTACGCGCGGTTGCTCTACTCCTTCGGGCCGAACAACTCGTACGGTCACCCGCACCCAGGTACGACCGCCTCACACCACAACCAGGGCTGGCTACACGCGGGTACCGGGGCTCAGGGTCCCGACGTGCTGGCCACATCGCGATCGGCCGGCTCGAGCAGCACGAGAGGACCTGTTGCCGCGGGATGGACCGCACGCCCCGCTGCGCAGCCTCATCTGCAGCGCGCGCACGGGATCATTCCCACGACATAGCAGCGGCTGCCTAGGCAAGCACGCGCGTTCCCGTCAAGCCCCTGTCCACTCACCACAAGGTCTTCTAGTGTCCTGACCATGGGAACACTCGAATACAACAGCTCTCGGCCGCCGATCGAGATCGATGACGAGACTCTCGCACACCTGAAGATCATCATCGCGACGAAACTGCGCCGGCAGGAGAGCTTCATGATGACGTGGCTTCCCGACGATAAGAACCCCGTGGGTCGGCTCACCGCGTGGGTTCATCCGAGCATCCCTATGGTTTTCGCCTTCGACGCCCCCAAGGTGCCCAAGATCGACGCGGCGCGGATCGCCCGCATGATGGAGAGCCTGAACGCCCACGGCGAGCTGCTGATCGATCAGATGGGGTGAGGTGGGGGCCGCGATCACGCAGCACTCCCCCGGACACGAAAAACCCCCGGATAACCGGGGGTTTCAGTGTGCGCGATACTGGGATCGAACCAGTGACCTCTTCCGTGTCAGGGAAGCGCGCTACCGCTGCGCCAATCGCGCCTAAAAAGGCTGTTCAGTTGTGTGTGACGAGGTGGCGACGGGATTCGAACCCGTGTAAACGGCTTTGCAGGCCGGTGCCTAGCCGCTCGGCCACGCCACCGTGTGGATTGACCCCACGCGTAAAGAGCCTTCCGAAGAAGACCCTCTACACTCGAGCGGATGACGAGACTCGAACTCGCGACCCCAACCTTGGCAAGGTTGTGCGCTACCAACTGCGCTACATCCGCATTTCGTTCCCGGTTGTCCCGGGCACTCATGAAACATTAGCCGATGATTCGCTGGTGTCCAAACCCGAAGCGAATCTCGCGCGTGTCTCCCAGGATGGTCATCCGGGCGACTTCGGGTCGGGTAGTATCGGTTGTCGAGCCTCACAGCTCATGGGCGATTGGCGCAGTTGGTAGCGCGCTTCCTTCACACGGAAGAGGTCATCGGTTCGAGTCCGGTATCGCCCACAGATCAGAAGCCCTCGATTCGTCGGGGGCTTCTTGTGTTTCCGATGTCCGTGGCGGCGCGTAGGTTCGCGCTGTGCCCACGATCGACGCCCTCCCCGGCCCCTGCCACCTGTGCGGCGGCTCGACCGGCACCCGGATCGAGCATGCCTGGGTGTGCACGGTCTGCGGGTGGCGGTATGGCGACGTGCCCGACTCGGGCCTGCCCCTTCCTCGAGTGGATGTCGTCTACTACCTGCGCTTCGATCGCCGGGTGAAGATCGGCACCAGCAGACGGCCTCGCCAGCGTCTCGCCAGCATCCGCCACGACGAGTTACTTGCCTTCGAACGCGGAGACAGAGTCGTCGAGCACCGTCGGCACCTCGAGTTCGCCGCCCTGCGAGAAGGGGGCGAGTGGTTCACCCTGACGTCCGCGTTGGATGAGCACATCGCGACCGTCCGCGCCGCGGGCGAACCCTGGCATCTCTATGCACGATGGTTCAGCGAGGCGCTCCAGCGCAACGGATGACGAGCGACCGGCACACATGAGTCGGGCCGCTGCTCCCGAGGAGAACAGCGGCCCGACTCATGTCATCACAGGATCAGAGGCAGCTCACGAGACAGCGGGAGCGGCCGGGGTGCAGGTCACGCGGTGGCGACCCTGTTTCGCGACGGTGCCGGCTGCGGCTGCGAGAACAGCACGACGACGATTACGGCGGCGCCGACGACGACGTGCGGCAGCCAGACGTTCACTGCCTCACCGGAGAAGCCGAAGATCCACGGCGACAACGCCAGGAACAGGCTCGCGACGATGTCGAACACGAGGTGGACGGGCATCGGGATGAAGCCGAAGGGTCCCCATTCGTACCTCGTGAACAGGCTGTAGACGATGAGCCCGACGCCCAGGACGATCGGGATCACCACGGCCGGGCCACCCATGGCGGCGAAGCCGAAGAGCCACGGTGCGGCGATGAGCGCGATACCCACGATGTAGTCGAGTGCACCGTGGACCTTGGTGGGGATGAAACGCATGATTCCTCCTTGTGCTTCGCCGCGGTTGCGGCTCAACGATGGTTCGGCACCCACCCCGAAACGGATTGTCGGAACTCAGTGCACGCGCCCATCGGGAAGCCGCAAGCCCCCTTCTCCTCACAGTCGTGTCACAGTGTGACGCCGCGGTATCCCAAAATATCGGCGGATCGATAGGTTCGAGATACCCGTGCTTACCCGCGCACGACACCCGACCTCAGGAGCAAGACATGTCCTCTCGCCGCCGTGCCCTCGCGGGCGCATCCCTCCTTCTCGCCAGCACCCTGCTGGTCTCGGCCTGCACCTCGACCGGAGCCGGAGAGGCCACGGACTCCGCCGAAGACGCGCCGCCCATCACGTTCCTGTACTCGCCCTACGCGGACTACGCGCCGTTCTTCCTCGCCGAGGAAAAGGGCTACTTCGAAGACGCCGGCGTCGACGTCGAGCTCGTCGCCAAGGGTGGGAGCTCGGGCGAGACCTACCAGCAGGTGAGCACGGGCAACATCACCGCCGGCGGCGCGACCTGGGGCGCCGGCCTGTTCAACGCCACCAAGTCAGGCGCTTCGATCTCCGTCATCGCCAGCGTCTCCCGCATCCCCGAGTCGGGCCCCAACCCCTCTCCCCTGCTCGCCTCCGATGCCTCGGGCATCACCGATGCCGCCGACCTCAAGGGCAAGAAGATCGGCATCCCCGGTGACGGCGGCTTCGGCATCTACTCCGTCGCGCTGGCACTGGAATCCGTCGGTCTCTCGGTCGCAGACGTCGAGCTGGTGAACCTCAGCCCCGGCGACATCCCCGCCGCGCTCGCGAACGGGTCCGTCGAGGCCAGCTGGTCCATCGAGCCCATCTCGTCTGCCGTCATCGCCCAGGGCATCGGACACGAGCTGCTCGACATCGACTACCAGGCCGGCGTCGAGCTCGGCGCGATGGTCTTCAATACCGAGTACGTCGACAAGCACCCGGCCGCCGTCACCGCCTTCACCGCGGCCTACCTCAAGGCTGTGAAGGAGCTCGAGGACGGCGGATGGCAGGACCCGGCCACGCAGAAGATCATCGCCGAGTACACCGACCTCCCCGTCGAGACCCTGACCTCCATCGCGCTCACCACGCAGGACCCGAGCGGCGCGATCGACTGGGAGGACGTCGCCCGCCAGGAGCAGTTCTTCCGTGATCGCGACGCTCTCGAGTTCGACGGCGACTCCGGCATCCAGGACATCTACCGCGACGACATCCTGAGCGACGCGATCGCTCTCGTCGAGAGCGGCGACCTGGCACCCGCCGGGAAATGAGCGGCCTCAGCGTCAAGGGGCTCTGGAAGGCGTATCCGAACGCGGATCGCAAGGATGAGCTCCTGGTGGCCCTCGAGGACATCGATCTGGAGATCGCGGACAACGAGTTCGTCTGCGTCCTCGGCCCCTCGGGCTGTGGCAAGAGCACTCTGCTCCGCATCGCCGCCGGCCTCGAGAAGCCGAGCCTCGGGACGATCGAGACCTCCAGCCGTCCCTCCGTGGTGTTCCAGGAGCACGGCGTCTTCCCCTGGCTGACCGTCGCGCAGAACATCGGCTATCCGCTCAAGCTGCGAGGCCTGTCGCGCGCGCAGCGGAACGAGCGCGTGGAGCAGCTCCTCGACCTCGTGGGACTGTCGGAGTTCGGCGGCTACTTCCCCGCACAGATCTCCGGCGGCATGCGCCAGCGCACCTCGGTGGCGCGTGCACTCGCGGACGACGGCGATCTGCTGCTCATGGACGAGCCCTTCGGCGCTCTCGACGAGCAGACACGGGTGGCACTTCAGCAGGAGCTCCTGCAGATCTGGGAACGCACCTCGAAGGCGGTCATGTTCATCACCCACAGCGTCGACGAAGCCCTCATGCTCGCCGACCGCGTCGTCGTGATGTCGCACCGTCCCGGTCGCATCATCGACGACATCGAGGTGCCGTTCGGGCGGCCGCGCGATATCGCCGGGCTCCGGAAGGACCCGCGCTACGGCGAGATCACGGAACGGCTGTGGACTCTGCTGGAACACGGAACGGAACAGGAGGTGGCGTCGTGAGCGCGATCGCCGATCCGGCCATCGAACGGCAGCTCAAGGACGCGGTCAAGGCTGAACGCGGCTCGGTGTGGGTCCGTCGTCTCGGGCCGTACACGCCGCTGCTCATCCTGCTGGTCTGGGAGATCTGCAGCCGGACGGGCGTTCTCGATGCACGCTTCTTCCCCGCACCGAGCTCGATCGTGGAGACCTTCTTCGAGCTGCTGGCTTCGGGAGTACTGCTCGAGAACATCAGCATCACGCTGTCGCGCATCGCGATCGGATTCGTGATGGGAGCGATTCCCGGGATCATCCTGGGTGTCCTGCTCGGATCTGTGCGCACCCTGCGCCTGCTGCTGGACCCGATCTTCTCGAGCCTGCTGCCCGTGCCGAAGGTCGCGATCTTCCCGCTGCTCCTGCTGATCTTCGGACTGGGAGAGACGAGCAAGTACGTCATCGTCGCGATCGGCGTGTTCTTCTATCTCCTGTTCAACACGCTCAGCGGAGTCATGCAGACGCCTCCACTGCTCAACGACGTCGCGAACGCGAACGGCGCCACCCGTCTGCAGCGCTGGATGACCGTGTCCTTCCCCTATGCGCTGCCCTCCATCTTCACCGGCATCAAGCTGGCGACCGGAGGAGCGTTCGTCATCATCGCAGCGTCGGAGTTCGTCGGCGCGAACAGCGGCCTCGGCTACATGATCTGGAGCTCATGGGGCACCTTCGCCGTCTCGAAGATGTATGTCGGCATCGTCACGATCTCGGTGCTCGGCTACGCGGCGACCTGGCTGTGGGCGCTCCTCGAGCGTCGTGTCGTGCCCTGGGTGAAGTACTGAACGGAGCGACATGAGGGTCATCACTGCGCATCTCCTCGCCGATCTCCGCCAGACGCTGGGCGCGGCGGCGCCTGCGGCGGATCCCGCAGACGTCGCGCGTGCGGCATTCTGGCTCGTGCAGGCGGAACAGCTCGGTCTCGGCGAGTTCGGGATCCGGATGCTGGTCCGTGAACTCGAACGGCTCGAGGAGGACGACGCGACGGCCGCGGCGAACGTCGGGGACGGTGCCGCGATCGGCTCGATCGACGCGACAGCAGTCCCTGGTGTGGTCGCGCTGGCGTCCGCGGTGCGGCGTGCCTCGGAAGCCGTCGCTGCACATGGACTGGCTCTCGTGGGAATCCGCGGAGCCGGTGCGCTCGGCATCCTGGGTCTCGCCGCGCGATCGCTCGCGTCGCAGGGCACCGTCGCCTTCATCGCGGCACAGTCCCCCGCAGCCGTCGCGCCGTGGGGGGCACGGGCCGCCGCTATCGGCACGAATCCGCTCGCGATCGCCGTTCCACGCACCGAGGCTCCTCCCCTGGTCGTCGACTACGCGACGTCGTCGCTCACCCTGGCCGCCGTGCATGAGGCGCGCCGCTCCGGTGCGCTGCTCCCCGAGGGCATCGCGCTGGACGCGGCCGGCGAGCCGACCGTCGATCCTGCCGCCGTGGCCGCCGTGCTCCCTGCGGGGCTCGCAGGCTCACTGACCGGGCTGGTCGTCGAACTGCTGGCCGGCGTCGCGGTGGGAGGACGGGTCACCGATCCGGAGGCACGGATGAGCCGGGGCGCCGTGATCGTGGCGTTCGATCCTGCCCGCGCCGGTGGCACCGACGCGGCCGCGGCTGCGTCCACACTCGACCGCGACTGGCGCGCCGCAGGAGGACACCTGCCCGCGCGCTTCGACGCGCTCGGAGACCGGCCGGAAGACCTCCCCGACGCCCTCGAGATCGAAGAGTCCGCGGTCGCCTGGTTGTCCGACAGAGTCGCCGGAAGCTCGCCCGCATGAGCAGCTCCCCTCGATCCTTCACTCTCGACGTCTCGCCTGCGGTCGGGCCCCTGTGGGAGCGCCGCGCCCTCAGCGTGAGCGGCGCCTCTCCCGGGTCTCTGGTCACCGTGCGTGCCGTCACACGGCGCGACGGCGGCGAGTGGGCTGCCCAGGCGACCTTCCTCGCGGATGCCGAGGGACGCGTAGATGCCGCCACCGAGGCACCCGTCTCCGGCGACTACCGCGTCGCCGACGCGATGGGGCTGTTCTGGTCGCAGAGGCGAGAACCCGGCACGACCGGCTCCGCGGAGCCGTCGAGAGTCGACACTCCCGTCGTCACCACCGTCACCGCATGGAATGAGCCAGGAACCGGCCACCTCGATGTCGCCGGCGAAGGCGCACGCGCGTCTCGCGACACGGTCGAGGTCGTGCAATGGCTCCGCGGCGAGGGAGTCTCTCGCACGGAGATCCGCGACGACGGACTCGTCGGAACCCTCTTCCGCCCCGCGCTGCCCGGCCCGTTGCCCACCGTCATCGTGCTGAACGGCTCGGGTGGCGGCATCAACGAGGCTCGCGCCGCACAGTATGCGTCTCGCGGCATACAGGCGCTGGCGCTCGGATACTTCCGCGCACCGGGGCTGTCGGACCACATCTCCCGCACTCCGCTCGAGTACTTCGAACGCGCGTTGATCTACGTCGCAACCGAGCTCGACCCCGCGGGCGGGCGCGCAATCGTGAGCGGGCAGTCGCGCGGCGGCGAGCTGTCGCTGCTGCTCGCCGCGACCTACCCCGAGCTGGTGCTCGCGAGTGTGCCGTTCGTACCTGGCGCATTCGTCTTCGGCGCTCAGGGCGCGGCTGATCCCGCCGAGGGCTGGAGCGGACCGACCTGGACCCGTGCGGGCGAACCCCTGGAGCACCTCTGGCACGACAACTCCGGAGTGACCTGGCAGCCGTGGAACGACGAGCCACCGCCCACGCGTCATCGCGATGTCTACGTCGACGGTCTGCATGATCGCGAGCTGGCGCGCGCGTCGCGCATCCCGATCGAGAACTTCACCGGGCCGGTGCTCTGCATCTCCGGACTCGACGATCGTGCCTGGCCGTCCAGCATGGCGTCCCGCCTCGTCATCGACACGCTGGCGCGGCACGGCCACGCTGCGGAGCGCCTCCACCTCGACTACGAAGACGCCGGCCACGGCATCGCGCTCCCCCACCTGCCCAGCACCGACATCGAGCGCACGCATCCGGTCTCCGGTGTGCGCTACTCGAACGGTGGCACTCCGAGGGGCATCGCCGCCGCCAGCGCCGACTCGTTCGAGCAGGTCTGCGCTTTCATCCACCGCTCGGCCGCCCAGGCATCCGCCGTCGGCCGCACTACACCGAGAAACGAAGGACGGTAGTCATGCCCGCGAAGGAGCACCTCGAAGGCCAGTGGCGGGAGTGGCGTCACGCCAGGGTCGCGGAACTCACACGCCCCTACGGGTGGACCGCGCTCGTCGCCCAGCACTGGCTCCGCGACGGCGACACCGGGCTCGAGCTCGAGGGTCTGCCCGGCACGTGGGGCGTGGAGGACGGGAAGGTCCTGTACACACCGCCCACCGAGGGGCCGAACCTCGTCGTCGACGGGGAATACGCCACGGCGACGGTCGAGGTCGTCCCCGGTCGCAATCAGACCTACGGACACGGGAGCAGCGTGCCCGTCTACTTCGGGCTGAGCGAGGTCGAGACGATCCCCCGCACGACCGATGACGGCGACCGTATCTTCGCCGTCCGCGTGCGCGACCCCCGCGAGTCCGCCCGCAAGGACTTCTCGGGTCTCACCGCGTACGAGTACGACCCGTCCTGGCGCATCCCCGCGCGCTTCACCCCGGCCGTCCGCGAGGACGTGGAGCAGGTCACGGTCGAGACCGGCGTGCGCGAGACGACCGCGCGCATCGGGACGCTCGCCTTCGAGCACGCCGGGCGCACGTACGAGCTCGCACTGATCGGCAAGGACGCGGCCTACGGCGTGCAGCCGGTGGCGCACATCCGCGACCTCACGAGCGCGAAGACCACCTACGGCGCGGGGCGCGTCGTCGAGCTGCAGTTCAGCGACGAGTCCGGTGAGCGCATCGATCACATCGACTTCAACTACCTGACCGCCCTGCCCTGCGCGTTCACGAACTTCGTGACATGCCCGCTTCCACCGAGCCAGAACCACCTCGACTTCGAGGTGCTCGCCGGAGAGAAGAAGCCTGACGTCGTGATCGACCGAGTGCTGACCTTCCAGAGCAGCTGAGTCGGCCGGGGACTGCGCCGTACGACTCGCGGCGCCGTCCCAGGCGGCACTGGTACGGTGGGCAGGTCGGCAGCTTGCCGACGTCAGGGAAGACTTCTTGTCGACCAACGGGCCTCTCGGCCATTTCGTTCTCCGTCGCCTCCTCTGTGCGAGTGCGAGGAGCGTCCTGCCCGTGTCATCCCTACCCCGTTCGATCAACCCTGCCGCCCGCGAGTGGGCTGCGCCGATCGCACTTCCGCTCGGCACGACGGCCGTCGTCTACTGCGAAGGCCAGTTCGGCGAGCAGGACGGCAAGACCGCCAACGGCCTGGTCCGGCACTCGGAGAAGTACGAGATCCTCAGCGTCATCGACACGACGCATGCCGGCGCGGATGCCGGGATGCTGCTCGACGGCACCGCTAAGAGCATCCCGATCCTCGACGGGCTCGCATCGGCGATCGCGCACGCCGGGCACGTCCCCGACTACCTGATCTGCGGTGTCGCCCCCGCCGACGGAATGCTCTCCGAGGATCAGCGCACGGTGCTGCTCGATGGCATCTCGCGAGGGATGCACATCATCAACGGCCTCCACGAGTTCCTGACCGATGATGCGGAGTTCGTCGCGGCGAGCCTTCTCGCCGGTGTCACGATCACCGATGTCCGTCGCCCCAAGGAGAAGAAGGACCTGCATCTGTTCTCCGGTCGGATCTTCGACGTCACCTGCCCGCGCATCACGGTTCTCGGTACCGACGGCGCGATCGGCAAGCGCACCACGTCGACTCTGCTCGTCCGTGCGCTCAACGAGCGGGGCATCCATGCCGTGATGGTCGGCACCGGACAGACCACGATCATCCAGGGCGGCAAGTACGGTGTGGCGCTCGACGCCCTCGTCCCGCAGTTCTGCTCCGGCGAGGTCGAGAACCAGGTCGTCGCCGCTTTCGAGGGCGAGGACCCCGATGTGATCATCGTCGAGGGCCAGGGGGCGCTCAGCCACCCCGCGTACATCACGTCCGCTCACATCCTCCGCGGAAGCCAGCCGGCTGGCGTCATCGTGCAGCACGCACCCGGCCGCAAGGTGCTCGGAGACTTCCCGATGGTCGACATGCCGACCGTCACGAGCGAGATCGCGCTGATCGAAGCCTTCTCCGACACCCGAGTGATCGGGGTCACCGTGAACCACGAGAACCTGTCGGCGCAGGAGCTGGCAGACGCGATCGATGAGATCGAGTTGGACACAGGGCTCCCGGCCACAGATCCTCTGACGCGGCCGTTGTCCGACCTCGTCGACATGGTGCTTCAGGCGTTCCCGGCGCTCACTCCGCTGCCCGCCACCCGTAGCGCCGCGTGAGCGCAGCCCCGACGCGGTCGTAGCGTCGGCGATCGAGGACCGCGGCCTCGCGCCGGAGTCCTCGATCGTGCACGCTGTACAGCTGTTCGATGTCGACCCACGATTCACGCCCCTGCGAGTCCCAGGTGCCGGTTCCGATCGAGAGGTAATCCCGCTCGCCGTCGTGCGGCTTACTGGTCATCCGCACCGCGTAGACACGATCAGCGGACTCCCGGCCGATCACCAGGACGGGCCGGTCTTTGCCGCGACCGTCGTTCTCCTCGTACGGCACCCAGGTCCAGATGATCTCCCCGGCGTCCGGGGCTCCGTCGCGGTCGGGCGCGTAGTCGATCCGCAGCGATCCGATCCGGTCGGGATCGACGCGGATGGTGGCCTTTCCCGCAGCGCTCCCGGCGTCGGTCCCGGTGCGTGATTCCTCACGCGGTTCTGTGCGCAGACGCGCAGTCGGGCGCCTCGGAGCTGATGTCCGAGACGCCCGATTCGATCCCAGTGCGTTGCGCAGGATCTCCGCGAGAGTGGAGAGGATGCCGTTGGAAGAACTCACACGGTCACCCTAACCGCCCCTCATGCATCTGCGAGTGCGTATCCCTCTTCACCGTGGACGACCTGGTCGACACCGGCGATCTCGTCCTCGTTCGTGATGCGGAAGCCGATCGTCTTCTCGATCGCGAAGCCGATGATGAAGGCGACCACGAAGGAGTAGATCAGCACACCGAGCGCGGCGATCACCTGGACGGCGAGCTGGCGAGCGTCGCCACCCACGAACAGGCCGGTTTCGGTGGCGAAGAAGCCGAGGTACAGCGTTCCGATCAGACCACCGACGAGGTGGATGCCGACCACATCGAGAGAGTCGTCGAAGCCGAGGCGGAACTTCAGCTCCACCGCGAGAGCGCAGACGATACCGGCGACAGCGCCGAGCAGCAGAGACCAGCCGGGCGTCAGGTTGGCGCAGGCCGGCGTGATGGCGACCAGACCGGCAACCGCACCGGATGCGGCGCCGACCGACGTGGCCTTGCCGTCCTTGATGCGCTCGATCAGGATCCAGCCGAGGATCGCGGCCGCCGTGGCGCCGAGAGTGTTCAGGCCGATGAGTCCGACGCCGCCCATGTCCTCTGCGAGCCACTCAGCGCCTGCGTTGAAGCCGAACCAGCCGAACCACAGCAGCGCGGCGCCCAGGAGCGTCAGCGGCACGTTGTGCGGCTTGAGGATGCCCTTCTGGAAGCCGATGCGCTTGCCGAGGACGAGGGCCAGGGCGAGAGCTGCGGCACCCGCGTTGATGTGGACCGCGGTACCACCGGCGTAGTCGATGACGCCGATCCCGCTGTCCTCACCGAAGAGCGTGGTGCCGAGGTTCATGATCCAGCCGCCACCCCAGACCCAGGCGGCGACCGGGAAGTAGCCGACCGTGGCGAAGACACCGGCGAAGATCAGCCAGCTGCCGAACTTCGCGCGGTCGGCGATGGCACCGGAGATCAGCGCGACGGTGATGATGGCGAAGGTCGCACCGTAGGCGACGCCGAGCAGCGCCACGTTGGAGCCTTCACCGGCGGCGAGGTTCGCCAGTCCGAAGTCGGCGAACGGGTTGCCTGCGAAGGCGGTCGGGCTGTCGACGGCGCTCATCGAGAAGCCGAAGAGAATCCACAGCACGGCGACAAGTCCGATCGAGCCGAAACTCATCATCATCATGCTGACGACGCTCTTCGCCTTGACGAGACCGCCGTAGAAGAAGGCGACGCCAGGCGTCATGAGCAGAACCAGCGCTGTCGCGGTGATCGCCCACGAGATGTTGCCGGGAGCATCCATAGGAAAACCTCACATCCGAAGTAATTGAGAGCTTCAGTGTGACCACGCGCGGTTTCGTCAATGCGTGAAGTTTGTTTCTTCCCTGTTACAGCCTGCCCCTGGGTGTGAACATCGCGTTACAGGGGCCTTCGCGGTTACGCAGAATGCGTGAGGGCGTTCAATCGGGAGATGGCGCGGAGGTACTTCTTGCGGTATCCGCCGGACAGCATCTCATCGGAGAAAACGGTGTCCAGACCGGCTCCGGTGGCGATCACCGGGATCTGCGCGTCGTACACCCGGTCGACGAAAGCGACCAGCCGCAGAGCCTCGGACTGGTCCACCAGCTGGTGGACGCCACGCAGGCCGACCACATCGATTCCGGTCAGCAGACGGATGTATCGAGAGGGGTGCACCTGCGCGAGATGGCGGATCAGATCGTCGAATGCATCGTCGGAGGCGCGCTTCGCCGCACCGGCCTCCTCGAGCGCCTCACCGTACTGCGCGTCATCGAGCACCACGGCATGGCCGTCGAGGGCGCGCTGACGGAAGTCGACGCCGTCGATGCGCAGCGTCTGGAAGCTGTCGGACATCGCGTGGATCTCGCGGAGGAAATCCTGCGCGGCGAAGCGTCCCTCGCCCAGTGCGTTCGGCGGAGTGTTCGAGGTGGCGGCCAGCCGGGTTCCGGTGGGGACGAGCTCTCCGAGGAGCCGCGTCATCACCATGGTGTCACCCGGATCATCGAGTTCGAACTCGTCGATGCAGAGCAGATCGGCGCCCTTGAGCAGGTCGACGGTGTTCTTGTAGCCGAGCGCGCCCACCAGGGCGGTGTACTCGATGAACGAGCCGAAGTACTTCCGGCGAGCCGGCATGGCGTGGTATATAGACGCCAGCAGGTGGGTCTTGCCGACGCCGAAACCGCCGTCGAGGTAGACGCCCGGCTTCAGCTCGGGCTCCTTCTTGGCCCGGCTGAAGAACCCTCCGCGTTTCACAGGGGCGCCCCGACCGGCGAAGCGCATCAGCGTCTCCTTGGCCTCCTCCTGAGAGGGGTACGCGGCATCCGCTCGATAGCTCTCGAAGGTCGCGGTGTCGAACTGCGGCGGCGGCACCAGGCTCGCCAACATCTCGGGACCGCTGACGGTGGGCTGGCGCTCGGTGAGGTGCACGATGCCGGTGCGGCTCGTCGTATCGGTCATCACGGTCCTGTATCGGTGCTGGCCTGTGTCGAAGTCTTACGAATCCGGCGCAGGGCGCACAGCGGGGATCTATCGTCGTAGGGGACGGGACAACTTTACGCCGTCCGCACAGCCACATCGTCCGCTCACCGCTTTGGAGATCCCTATGGCCATCGAGTTCGATTCCTCCTCCCCCAAGTTCGCCGAGTATTCGGAACCGGGACGGCTGGTGACGACCGAGTGGCTTGCGGCTCGCCTGGACACTCCTGGGCTGGTGGTCGTCGAGTCCGACGAGGACGTGCTGCTGTACGAGACGGGGCACATCCCCGGCGCGGTGAAAGTCGACTGGCACACCGAGCTCAACGACCCGGTCGTGCGCGACTACGTCGATGGTGAGGGATTCGCCGAGCTGCTGAGCCGCAAGGGCATCGCGCGCGACGACACGGTCGTGATCTACGGCGACAAGAACAACTGGTGGGCCGCCTACGCGCTCTGGGTCTTCTCCCTGTTCGGCCACGAAGACGTCCGGCTGCTCGACGGCGGCCGTGACCGCTGGATCTCGGAGGGTCGCGAGCTGACCCGCGAGGCGACCGTCCGCCCGGCGACCGAGTACCCGATCGTGGAGCGCGACGACTCCGTGATCCGCGCCTACAAAGAGGATGTCCTCTCCCACATCGGCAACCCGCTGATCGACGTCCGCTCTCCCGAGGAGTACAGCGGTGAGCGCACGACGGCCCCCGCGTACCCGGAAGAGGGAACGCTGCGCGCCGGCCACATCCCCACGGCACAGAGCGTGCCGTGGGCGAAGGCTGTGGCGGAAGACGGCGGATTCAAGCCGCGTGCAGAGCTCGATGCGATCTACCGCGACGGCGCGGGTCTCGCCGATGGCGACGATGTCGTGGCGTACTGCCGCATCGGTGAGCGCTCCAGCCACACCTGGTTCGTGCTCAAGCACCTGCTCGGCTTCGAGAACGTGCGCAACTACGACGGCTCGTGGACCGAGTGGGGCAGCGCGGTCCGCGTGCCGATCGTCACCGGCAGCGAGCCCGGTTCCCTCTGATCGTGTGAGAATTCAGGGATGAGCACCACCGACGTCCCCGACATCCTCGCCGAGATCCGCGACGGCTTCCTCGAGACACCGGAGGCCGATCGTCTGCTGCTCCTGCTGGAGTTCGCGGACGAACTTCCTCCGGTGTCCGACGAGGTGGCGAACCATCCGGAGATGTGCGAGCGGGTGGCGGAGTGCCAGTCCCCCGTCTACATCTACGTCGAGGTCATCGATGGAGTCGTGACCATGCACGCCACCGCGCCGCCGGAGGCGCCGACCACGCGCGGCTTCGCGAGCATCCTGGTGCAGGGCATCACGGGCCTCACCCCCGACGAGGTGCTGGCGATCCCCGACGACTACCCGCAGTCGATCGGACTCACCAAGGCCGTGTCTCCGCTGCGCATCGGCGGCATGACCGGCATGCTGATGCGGGCGAAGAAGCAGGTCAGGCAGAAGCGCTGAACCCCTGCGCCTGCAGCCACTCGGTGATCGCCGCGTTCCACCCCGTCTGGTCGTAGTTCCACAGCTTCGTATGACGTGCGACGGTGAATCGCGGCATCGTCACCAGGTCCGGACGCGCGTCATGGAGCGCATGCGAGGCATCGGCGGGAACGAAGCCGTCGTCCTCGCTGTGCAGGATGAGGATCGGCACCGAGAGTTCCTGCGCACGGGCGACCATGTCGAGCCGGTCGAACGGGATCGCGTCGTCGGCGCCGCTCAGCCGGGCCGTGATCGGCATCGACAGCGCCCCCATCGCGAGATCGGGCAACGGCGCGTGCATTCCGGCGGCGTGAGCCTGGAACCGCAGCACGGTACGCCAGTCCACGACGGGAGAATCGAGGATGAGGCCCACGATCCGATCGCGATTCCCCGAGGAGACCGCAGCCTGCAGGGCCACCGCCCCACCCATCGACCACCCCATGAGGATCACACGGTCGGCGCCGTGACGCAGCGCATAGGCGATCGCGGCGTCGACATCGCGCCATTCCGAAGCGCCGAGCGCGTAGGCGCCACCCCGGCTGCGAGGTGCTTCACCGTCGTTCCGGTAGGAGACGACGAGGGTGGGCATCCCCGCCGCGTGCAGCACCGGCACCGCGCGAAGGCACTCGGCACGCATGGCACCGCGTCCATGCACCTGGATGACCCAGGTCCGGGATTCGCCCGGGAAGAACCAGGCAGGGCATGGTCCCGCCGGTGACCCGATGAGGACGTTCTGGCTCGGCAGGTGGAGCTCGCTCGGAGACGCGTAGTACCAGCCGCTGAAGCGCGCATCGCGATCGACCTGCGCGCCCGGTTCGATCTGCGTCAGCAGTTTGCGGCGCACACTGGTGGCATCCGCGCTCAGCACGGCGCCCAGCTTCACGTACCCGTACGTCCCGGAGGTGAACAGACCGTACCGTCCGGGCAGCTCTGTGTCGAGCGTCCGCCGCAGCTCGATGGTCTGC